>CAWELL010000004.1:0-1027470 GCA_963809865.1 uncultured Acidobacteriaceae bacterium
CTGAAGAGGCTGTTACGAAACACGCGAGCACGGAGGGAACAAAGGCATCTTTAACCTCCGGGGAAGCTTTCCGAGATTGCTTTAAGGCGGCGGGGTTGTGGCTTGCAGATACGCCAGTTTAGTTAGGAGGCCAGCGCTGTCCGGAAGGCAACTCCACCCAGCACCTTCAGCATGCGTTTCAGGTTGTAGGCCAACGTGGCCAGGCTCATTTCGGTCTGCGCTCCCATCCGTCCGCGTAGCAGGAATCGTGGATGGCCGAAGATGTGGTACTTGAGCGCAGCGAAGGGATGTTCCGCTAGACAACGGCGCCATCGCATTATCTCTGCCTTCGCGCGCTGCTGCATGCGCTGCAAGGCCTCTTCGTAAAGGTGACGCTGCACGGAACGTTGTGGCGCGTTGGGGCATTGCGACTTCAGCGGACAGCTCCCACAGATTTGCGGCGAAGCCATATAGACCACCCGCTTTTGGTGGGGTTGTCGTTGTTTGCGGCGCAGGATTTGCTGAGCCGGACAGCGAAGGGTGTCGCTGTTTTCGTCATACGTAAACTGGCTGCGGTCGAATAGGCTGCCATCTCCCCGATTGTTCACGCCGCGCTGAGCCGGCACGTGGGGCACGATGCCTTGTGCTTCGCAGGCTTGGGCTTGCTCACCGTTGGAATAACCGGCATCGGCCAGCACGTTCAGCGACGCCGGATCGCCCACGGCGTGTTTGGCGGCTTCGGCCATAGGCAGCAGGCTACGCTCATCGTTGCTTTCCGTCGTGACCTTCTGGGCCACGATCAGCCCGTGTTCGGCATCCACCGCTAACTGCACGTTGTAGGCTGGCCGTTCTCCGTCGGTGGTACGCATGAAGCGGGCTTCCGGCTCGGGATCCTGCTGCAGTTTCTCCAGCGCCGCAGCCACCGCGCTGGGGTCAATCACCCATTCTTCCTGCTCGTCGGCCCGATCCAGTTGCTCCAGATAGCGCTTCACCGCATCGCGCTCACGCACCCGGCGGGCACTGCTCACGGCGCGAAACTTTGAACCATCGATGGCCACGGTCTCACCCCGCACCAGTCCCACGTGGCGCGCGAAAGCCACCAACTCCGTCCCCGCTTCGCTCACCGCTTCCCTATGCATCCGCCGGAACTCGGCGATGCTCTTATAGTCCGGCTGCAGCCGCCCCAACAGCCACATCACTTCCACGTTGCGCTGGCATTCGGCTTCCAACCGCCGCGACGAGCGCACCTGGTTCATGTACCCATACAGATACAACTTCAGCAGATCGCGCGGATCGTAGCCCGGCCGCCCCGTCTCCGCCGGCTCCGCACGCACGAACCCCAACTGCGCCATCGCCAGTCGATCGACGAAGGCCTCGATCACCCGGCACAGGTGGTCGGCCGGAATCAACTCCTCCAAGGTCACGGGAAACATCGTGACCTGTTCCCGCGCTTCTCCCCGAATGTAAGCCATGCAAAATGCCCCCACGCTCGTGAGGGCAATCTTCTCATTGCTTCCAGTTTTCGCCTAGACTCTTGCTGGATTCCCGCGCGAGTTTCGTAACGACCTCTTCAGCGCCGCACTAGCCGTCCCGCCGCGAGATGCCGAGGCGCCGCTGACACACGGCGCTGAAGCGCCGCTCTACCCGTCCCGCCGCGAGACGCTGTGGCGCCGACACGCGGCGCTGAAGCGCCGCTCTACCTGACGTCTACAGCTCCGCCAGCTGCGCCATGGCCTTGAACAGGTCTTCTGCCTGAGGCAGGATCTCGTCCTCCAGGATGGGCTGATAGGCGACAAACGTGTCTTTTGCCGCTACGCGCTTGACCGGCGCGTCGAGCTGGTCGAACAACTCGTCGGCGATGCGCGCTGCGATCTCCGCGCCATAGCCCCAGCTCAGCATGTCCTCGTGCGCCACCAGAACGCGATGTGTCTTCGACACAGAGGTCGCGATGGCATCCCAGTCGTACGGGCTCAGCGTGCGCAGATCGATCAGCTCAACGCTGACCTGCTGCTCGCGCTCGATGCGCTGCGCTGCCTGCAATGCGCGCGGCACGGTTGCTCCATAGGTGATGACGGTCAGGTCGTGGCCGGGACGAACGATACGCGCCTTGCCGAACGGAATCATGTAGTCCGGGCCCGGATACGGCGCGCGTCCGAAGGTCTCGCGATAAAGGCGCTTGTGCTCGAGGAACAGCACCGGGTCGTCGCAACGGATCGCGGTTCGCAGCAGGCCGTTGGCGTCGAGCGCGTTCGAGGGGAACACCACGCGCATACCCGGCGTGTGCGTGAACAGGCTCTCGCCGCACTGCGAGTGATAGATGGCGCCGCCGGTGAGGTATCCGCCAATCGCGACGCGAACCACGGCAGGGCAGGAGAAGGCGTTGTTCGAGCGCCAGCGAATCAGCGGCATCTCGTTGCGCATTTGGTGATATGCGGGCCAGATGTAATCGAAGAACTGAATTTCGACTACCGGTTTCAGTCCGCGAGTCGCCATGCCAACGGCGCGGCCCACGATGTTGGCCTCGGCCAGCGGGGAGTTGAAGACGCGCTCGCTGCCGTAGTCGCACTGCAATCCGGCGGTGAGCTTGAAGACTCCGCCTTTGCCTTTGACCTGATGCTCTTTCAAGTACTCTTCGCGACTGCAATCGGCCACGTCTTCGCCGAACATCACAATGCGCTCATCGCGCTTCATCTCATCTTTGAGGCAGGCGTTGATGAGGTCGGCCATGGTGCGATCGCCCGCCGCAGCCGCTTTGTCCGGCGTGGGCATGGGATGCACCGCTTCGGTTTCAAACGCCTTGGAAGTCGGATCGAGATCGGGCGAATAGACAAACTCGGTGTAGGAGTCGGTCGCGGGGAACGCAGCGGCCACGGCCTTGTCAGCGGCCTCCTGCACCTCGGCATCGACGTCCTTCTCCAGCTGATCGATCGCCTTTTCGTCGAGGATACCCTCGCGAATCAGGAACAGTTGGAAGCGATTGATGGGGTCGCGCTCGACCTCGGCATTGCGCTCCGACTCGGGACGATAAAGCTTCTCGTCGTCGGAGAGCGAATGCGAATAGGGGCGTATCACGTGTCCGTGAACGAAGGCGGGACCGTTGCCGCTGCGGATGTAGTCGATGGCCTTCTTGAGAGAGGCGTAGCTGACCAGAGGGTCGGTGCCATCAATCTCGTCGAAGTAGAAGTTGGGGAAATTCTTTACCAGCCGGCTGATGTTGCCGCCGCTGGTGCCCACCTCAACCGGAACGGAGATGGCATATTCGTTATCCTCAACGAGGTATAGCACGGGCAGTTTCAGGTTCGACGCGGTGTTGAGCGATTCCCAAAATTCGCCCTGGCTGGTGGTGCCGTCGCCACAGGAGACGTAGGTCACCTCGTCGCCATGGAAGGTGACGTCTTTGAACTGGCGATAGTCGCCGGGAGCCTTCTCGGCCGCCTCTGGATGACGTGCGAAGTAGCGTCCTGCTTCAGCGCAGCCGACAGCCTGCAAGAACTGCGTTCCGGTAGGTGATGACTGGGTGACCACGTTGAGCCGCTTGCTGCCCCAATGCGAAGGCATCTGGCGTCCGCCTGAAGCGGGATCATCGGCCGCGCCTACGGCTTCCAGCAACTGCTCGTAGGGTGTCATGCCGAGGGCGAGGCAAAGCGCGCGATCGCGATAATACGGATAAAACCAGTCGTACGCCGGCTTGAGCAAAATGCCGGCGGCAACCAGCAGCGCTTCGTGACCGGCCCCTGAAATCTGGAAGAAGATCTTCTGTTGCCGCTTGAGCAGGATCTCGCGATCGTCAATGCGGCGCGACAGGTACATCAGGCGATAGATCTCGATTAGCTGATCGCGTGAGAGACCTTCGTACTTGTCGAGCGAGCCAGTCTGGGGGCTCCGGACGTTGGGTTGTGCCTTGGTAGTAGTTGCCATCCATGTCCTCGGGGAGTGAAGCGCAAGGCCCGGTGCGGCTCAGGCGCAATCCTCCTATTGTAATGCTTCGCGTCGCAGCCCGCGGGTGTCGGTGGCTTTCGAAAGGGTGTCAGGTTTCAGGTATCAGGCGTCAGGTGTCAGGTGTCGGAAGAGGGGAACGTCGCAGTTATCTGACGTCTGATACCTGATACCTGATACCTGATACCAAAGCTGATGGCTGATGGCTGAGAGCTGAAGGCTTCTATACTGAACTCGAATGATCCGCACATTTCGCACCCTCCCGTTGGAACGCATCAAGCTCGTGGTGTTCGATCTGGACGGCACCCTGGTCGATTCGGAATACGATCTGGCAGCCGCGGTCAACGCCATGCTGCGGCAGTACGGCCGCAACGAGCTGCCGCTCGAGGTGATCAAGACCTACATCGGCGACGGCGCTCCCATGCTGGTGCGGCGAGCGCTGGGCGACCCCAAGGATGAAGCTTTCCTGCAGGAAGCACTGCTCTTCTTCCTGAATTACTACCGCGAGCACAAGCTCGACAGCACGTACGCCTACGAAGGCATCGCCCAGGCGCTGGAGCAGATCGCGAGCTTCGACGGAACGGCTCGCAAACTCGCGGTGTTGACCAATAAACCGGTGCGCCCGGCGCGCGACATCCTTGCGGGGCTCGGTCTGGCTGGGCGATTTTTTCAGATCTACGGTGGAAACAGTTTCGAGACCAAGAAACCGGATCCCTTGGGAGTGCGGACCATCATGCAGGAGGCCGGAGCGTCTCGCCGACGAGAGCGTGATGGTCGGCGACTCCGAGGTCGATATTCTGACGGCGCGTAACGCGGGGATGTGGAGTGTCGGCGTAAACTACGGCTTTGCGCCGCACAGCCTGGAGCGCGTGCATCCTGACGTGCTGGTCGACACGCCGGCGGAGGTGGGGCGTGCGTTGACGGTAGCCGGCGTGGCGGAAGACGAGGAAGAGGTGGAGTGGAATTAGTTACGCAATCCTAGCTGCCGCTGCCCGGGATCCAGCTAGAGCGGAGCTTTAGCGCCGCGTCATCGCGGAACGATACTATTTTAGGCTTTCATTCCGACGGGTGCCCCGTTCGGGCCGGGTTTGCCCGGGTGGGTCTTTCTTACAATCCAAATCACGTTGTTCCACAACACCCCCACCCGCCAAAAGATGGCGGAATGGGGCACCCGAATCGCCGAAGGTCGTGTGTAAGAGGCGGTCTGGCTTACTGTCCCGGCCGACCTTATGCGTTGCGCCTCTTCTCCACCATCGTCTCTAACTGCTCAAGCGTCTTGGGCCAATCATCGCGCAGCAAACGTGACAATGCCCGGTCGGCGAGTAGCTTGTCGCCGGTCTGACAATGTGGGCAGTAGTTCGCTTCGTTGCCGGCATAGCGGATTCGCTGAATCGGCTTTCCGCAGCGCGGACACGGCTGCTTGTACTTGCCGTGCACGGCCATCTCTTTGCGGAACGCAGTCACCTTCTCGGGAAATGCTTCTCCCGCTTCCTTGCGCAACTGTGAAACCCAGTTCGTAAGCGTGCCTCGCACAGCTTCATAGAGTCGATCGATCTCCTCGCGCTTAAGTTTCTGGGTTAGCTGCATGGGAGAAAGCTGTGCCTGCCACAGAATTTCGTCGGAGTAGGCGTTGCCGATGCCGCTCAATAAGTGTGGATCGGTGAGCGAACGCTTTAGCGTATGGTTCTCACGCGTCAATGCCTTGGTGAACTGATCAAGATCGGCGTCGAGCACCTCCAGGCCTCCGGGATCCAAGGCGCGCAGCCCTTCTTCGCCGGCCACAACGTGCAGCGAGGCTCGTTTCTGCGAGCCAGCTTCGGTCCAGAGCAGCGTGCCATTCGGGAAATCGAATGCGGCCAGACCGCGCGGGCGCGCCAGCTTCACACCACGTTCTTTCCAATGCAGGCGGCCTGCGATCATCAGGTGCAACACCAGCCACAGGTCATCTTCCACGCCGATGCAGATACGCTTCCCCATGCGGCGTATCTGGGTCACGGTCCTGCCTTCGGCAGCCTTTAACGGCGGCACAGCTGTGCGCAGCAGGAAGGGGCTGGCGATTCGGATACCCTCGATCTTTTGTCCCACAATGCGCTTCTCGAGTGCTTCGATGTAGGCGACGATGTCGGGCAGCTCAGGCATGGAGGACTATGAAACCAGCTTCTTGCGAAGGTCTTCGATGTAGCGGTCGGTCATCCCGGCAATGTAGTCGCAAACGATACGTGCGAGCTTCTCGTGCTCCGCTTTCTCGCGATAACTTGACGGCAGCATCTCAGGACGGGCCATCAGCGCGGTGAAAACTTCGCTCACCAGTCCCTCAGCGCGCTTTTTTGCCGGCTGTAACGGCTTCGCATTGTAGAGCGCCTGGTACAGGAACTGCTTGGCTTCGCGACGTTCCTCGTCGACTTCGGCACTGAACCCGGCCAGCCGATCCGGCGAGCGCCTTACGTCGTCCGAGGATATGACTCCCGCTTCGGAAACGCGCCGCTGCGTGTTTTCGATCAGATCGGTGACGAAACGATTCAGCATTCGCTTCAGCGCCTCGTTGAATTGCAGCTTCTCTGGTACCGCGGTGTATTCCTTCTCTGCTTCGCGGTAAAACCGATCGAACACACTGACCTGCTCGCGAATCTGCGGGACGGAAAGCAGCTTCGCTTCGTAGCCATCGTCGAGGTCGGCGGTGTTGTAAGCGATCTCGTCGGTGAGGTCGATGAGCTGCGCTTCCAGTGGCGGCCGCAGGTGCAGCAAATACTCTGCTAGTTCGGGATGCTCGCTCGCCGAGTAGTCGTGCGAATGTTTGATGATGCCTTCGCGTACTTCGAAGGTGAGGTTCAGTCCGCGGAAGTTGGCATAGCGAACTTCGAAATCTTCAACGATGCGCAGCGCCTGGAGATTGTGGTCGAAGAATTCTCCGTGCTGCCGCATAAGCGCGTCGAGAGTGTGCTCGCCCGCGTGGCCGAACGGCGGATGCCCTATGTCGTGTACCAGGGCCAGCGACTCGGCGAGATCGACATTAAGCTGCAGCGCTCCGGCAATCGTCCGCGAAATCTGTGCGACCTCGATGGTATGGGTAAGGCGAGTGCGGAAATGGTCGGAATACCGCCGGGTGAACACCTGGGTCTTGTCTTCCAGTCGCCGGAACGCCCGCGCATGAATGACGCGGTCGCGGTCACGCTGGAAAGGGTTGCGATAGGGATGGGGGGCTTCCGGATAGCGGCGTCCACGTGAATCCTCGACGCGAACGGCGTAGCTGGCGAGCATAGGGAAAGTCTAGTGCAAGAGGGGGTGAGTCGGGGTTGGATAATTGCGGCAGGTGTGCAGGCCGAAGCCCGCAGCGGCTAAAGCCGGTCTTGAAACACAGTGGATTCGGCACGGCTGAAGCCGTGCCCCTTCAAACAGCTTCTAGTGCTTGATAAACCACATTGCCCACGACGCGATTATCACGCCGCCGACGAACAGGGAAAAACAGTACGCGCCGTAGCGCATCATGTCGCGTGGAGTGTTGCGCTGCGTGATTCCAAATACGATCGACGCGCAGAGGGCAAAGAGCAGGGCGGCGCTGAAGTGAGTAAGGTCGAAGGTCATTGTTTCTTGCCGATCGCGATGTGGTAGGCGTCAACCGCGGCGATCACGTTGAGCAGTCCCGCCACGACGATAAACTTGGTTCCGTAGTCGGCCACGGCGCGATGAATATTGCCGATGCCCCAATCCATGGATCGCGCGATGAAATAAAGCGCCCCGGAGCCCACGTCGCCGACAAAGCCCAGGATGTCGAGCAGGTCGCCGGTGTTGAAGGAATAGACCTTGCCCTCCATGCCCAAGCCAACGAAGAACATGACGAACACCGCGAGCATCAGCAGAACGCCGCGTATATAGCGCCGCTGGATGAGGTGTCCCAGTCCCGGCAGCAGCCATCCGGCGAGGGGAGCGATGTACGTCATCGAGCCTGCGTCGGCCGAACCCTTTGCCGGAAGGGCGGTTGTGTTTTGCGCGTTGGCCATTAAATCTGTACCAGTTCTTCCTGAATTCGACCGGTGACTTCGGCCTTGTCTTTGCGAGTGATCATATTGATCTCGCTGCGCACGCCGAACTCGGGCAGGTAAACACCGGGCTCGACGGAGAAACAGGTGTTAGGCAGAATCTCGCGGTCGTCCTTGGTCTCCAGATTATCAAGATTCGCGCCGTTAGCGTGAATGTCGCGCCCAATCGAGTGTCCGGTACGATGGATGAAGTACTGCCCGTAGCCCTTGCCGGTGATGAACTCGCGGACCGCCTTGTCGACTTCCCAGCCGTGAATAGTCTTTGCCGGCCGCGAATGCCTGCTTCACCGTGTTGATGCCCACGTCGCGCGCGCCACGCACGATGTTGAAGATTTCCTTCTGCTGGTCGCTCGGAGTGCCGATTACGCCGGTCCAGGTGATGTCGTAATAGACGGAGTCGGGCTCGATTCAGTTTCCCCCAGATATCGAGCAGAACGAAGTCGCCATTCTTGATGGGCGAAGACTTCTCAGCCGTAGGCTCGTAGTGCGGATCGCCGCTGTGCGGGCCAGCGCTGACATTGGGCGGATCGCATGTCTGCAAGTTCTCGCGGGCAAAGGCCTCCATAATCCACTGCTGGACTTCGAACTCGTTGGTCCCGCCGTTGCGGACGCGCCGCCCGATCTCCTGAAACGCCGCGGGAACAATCTTGTCGATGGCATCGCGGGCCTTGAAGTGCGATGCGATCTGCTCGTCGGTGAGCACGGCTTCAAACTGCGCGACCAGGTTTGCCGAGCTGACGACCTCTTTGCCGAAGCTACGAACCAGCTCCAGCATGCCGCCATCGACCAGCGAGATGTAAGGAATCTGGTTGTTGGGCGAATACTGCATCACGACGCTGCGATACGGCTTCAGCATCGCTTCCAGGTTCTTCCACAGCTCTTCCCATGCCGAGTATTCCAGGCGGCTGCCGGGAAGCGAATCGAGATGATGGCTCTCAATGCGGTGTACCAGCTTCACCGGTTCGCCCTGCGCCGGTACCAGGTAAAACCAGCGCCGCGTGACCATCATCGAGTCGGACAGTCCGAGGATGTGGTAAGCGATGGGATCGCGGTGATGATGATCGTAAAACAGCCAGGCTTCTTGCTTGCGCTCGCGGAGCGCGGCTTGGATTTCAGGAAGATTCATGCCGTGGTTCATTGTAAATCAGGCAGCTGAAACCATTCTCTGATGTCAGCATCAAAACCGCGCGGTTGATAAGTGTAACCTTACAGGCTACAATCGGGCAGTGAAGATTCTAAGCTTCACACACAAAGGACTGAAAAAGCTCTACGAGGAAGACAGCGCCAAAAGTGTTCCGCCTGATAGCGCAGACAAGATTCGCAAGATGTTGGCCTTTCTCGAAAACATGCAGGAGCCGAAGAATTGCGCTGTCTTCCGGCTTGGAGAGCGCATACGTTAACCGGCGACCGCAAGGGTACATGGAGTCTGACCGTGACTCGCAACCGGCGGCTAACGTTTCGCATCGATGAAGCCGAACGTGAGATTCGAGACTTGAACCTGGAAGACTACCATTAGAAGCCGAGGAGCAGTGCCATGCCGATGAAGAACCCGCCCCATCCCGGAGATTTCATTCGAACCGAAATCATCGCCCCGGCTGGCCTGTCCGTCACTGCGGCTGCGGTGGCGCTTCACGTCTCCCGGCCGGCTTTGTCGAATCTGCTCAACGGGAGAGCGGCTCTCTCGGCAGAGATGGCGTTACGTATCGAAAAGGCCTTCGGCGTAAGCATGGACACGCTTATGCGCATGCAATCTTCCCACGACATCGCCCAGGCGCGAAAGCGCGAGAAGACAATCCACGTGCGCCGGATCGAGCAGGTCGCGTGAGCGCGGACCTGAAGGTTCAAGCTTTCTGTATGAGAGTGAGTTCCGTTCCGCGCGGATCCGCTAGATTCCCGCCCGCTGCGCTTTGGCTTTGTCCAGCACTCGCGCCCGCAGCTCCAGCGGCAGGGTTTCGCATGCGGTTCGCAGCACTAGCCGCGGCGTGCGCTCGCGAATCGTCATAAGATACACGACGGTCTGTTCACGATTTGCCTTCGCGGCTTCGCGCAGCAACCAGCCCAGGCCCTTCTGCACCATGTCGTCCTGACTGGGTAGCAGCATTTCTGTGAGCTTCTGGATGTGCGCGAAATTCTTGTGCTGGCGCGTGCTGTGAATCAGGCTCACCGCCGCGGCGCGCTGATGCCAGGTGCTGCGCTTCCTTGCCCAAATCACCGTGCGTGGCAGATATTTCTCATTGGCCGCAACCATCGGTCCGATCAGGTTATGCACCAGCGCATCGTGATCCGCCCAACTGCTGATGCGGTCGAGCCAGCTTTCCAGGAGCTTGAACTCGCTGCGGGCAAGCTGAGCGGTTTGTCCCTCCAGCAACATGACGGCGAAGACCTTCTCTTCCAGCACCTTTCCGTGGAAGAGTTGGTCGGCGACCTGCAAGAGAAAAGGCAGTCCATACTCGGCCGCGATTGCCCGGCGAAAACGTACCGCTACCTTGCGCAATTCAGCCGTGTACCAGCCGCGAGACTTTACTTCGTGTTTGAAAAAGTGCTGCACCTCGGCGGTATGCGGCGCTGAGCCGCCGTCAAGCAACACTTGGCGAATGTGTTTTGCAATGTAAGCGGGAGTTTTTGCAGCCATAGTCAGCTCACGTCACCGCAGAAGTAGCCGAATCGGATGTCGGATTCGGCAGCATGAAGCGGTCGTAAATCCACAGCAGAACCGTGGTCGCCACTCCGACGCCGAGGATGACCCACCACATCATCGCGGGCTGGTGCAGGACCTCGCCGAAGTGGTGGATGAGGAAGCCGCCGAACTTTCCGCCCACCAGCGACCCGATGCCCAGCGGCAGAAAGGCGAATCCCATGTACGTGCCCTGCTGTCCGGAAGGAGCCAGCCGCGAAATGTATTCGTAGTAGCGAGGCGCCTGCGTGATCTCGCCCAACGCAACCACGATCAGGGTCAGGATCACTCCCATCACCGTGGGATCAACAATGAGGATGATCCACGCCAGCGAGGTAATCAGCGTGCCCGCGATGATGGCATTCAGCGCCTTCACTTTTCGCGTCATGATGTTGATCGCCATGGTCAGCGCGATGACCACCAGCGGTCCGGTGACCAGCAGCAACTCGGTGTCGGCGGTGGAGCTGACGTAGTCATGCACGTAGAGCGGCAGGGTGATGAACTCCTGCCAGTAGACGATCCAGTAGCCGGTAAAGATCACCAGAAAAAGCATGAAGCGCGGATTGGTCAGCACCGTCCAGAAGTTGCGGCCCGCCTGCGCCAGGGTTGTGGTCTGCACTCCTTCGGTGCGGCGCGGCTCGCGGAAGAACAGCAGCACGCCCAGAAACATGAGGAAGACGCTAAGTGCGGCGATGCGAAACACGTTATCGACGCTAAGGTGGCGATGCACATACGAAGCCACGTAGGGCCCGGCGGCTCCGCCGATATTCACCAGCGTGTAGTAGATGGAGTAGCCGATGGAGCGCACGTTCTCTTTCGACGCGCGCGCCGTGGTTCCTACCACGCTGGGCTTCACCAGTGCGACTCCGAAGGCGGGCAACGCCAGGACGAAAACCACCAGCGCCGTGAGCGGCACCGCATTGCGAACCGGCAGCATCCAAGGGGCTCCCAGCGAGCCTAGAAGAAAGTAAGCGCAGCTCAGGATCAGGTAAGCAAGCGACAGGGCGCGGCGGAAGCCCATGCGGTCGGCCAGGGTTCCACCGAAGACGGGCAGGAACCATACCAGTCCGCCGAAGAAGCCGGTGAGGGTGCCCACACGTTCGGTGGGAAATTGCAGCACCTCGTGCAGGTAGCGGGCGAGCGAGGCGAACGCGGCGTAGTAGGAGAGCCGCTCAAACAACTCGCTGATGTTGGCGACCCAGAAGGGCCGCTCGAAGCCGGTGCGAATTTCGCGCCAACGCTCGGCAAATGCCAATGTGTTCTCCCTCGATGACGGGTAGAGAGGGCCCGCCGCGACGCTCGCCCCGCCGGTAGAGCGGGCCTTCAGGCCCGCGTCAAGCCGACCCTTTGATCCTTCGGGATGGACATCGATGCCGTGGCATCGATGTCCATCCCGATAACCTAAAGCTGCAGTGACGCGGCGCTAAAGCGCCGCACTACCCGATCATTAAGCGCCTCGCGCAATCTGGCCTCGACCTGCGCGGCTGACAGTCCGCTGAATGCGAATCAGCTTGTTGCGGCTGCTTTCTCCGGCGGCAATGGTAACTGAGGAGCGCGCAACATTCAAAAGTTCTGCGAAGAACGCGATGCAGGCCTCGTTCGCGCGGCCTTCGACAGGAGGGGCCGTGAGTGCGATCTTGAGCGCATCGCCGATCTCGCCGGTGATGGCGTTCTTCCGCGCGCGAGGTTGCACTTTGATCTGGAAGGTCGCGCCGGACGGAGTGTCGCGGATGGGGATCACGGCTTCGCCTGCTCGCCCTTGTCTCTTGCACCGAAGATGGCGGTGCCGATGCGCACGCACGTCGAGCCCTCTTCGATGGCCACTTCGAAATCATGCGACATGCCCATCGATAGCTCGTTGAAGTTGACGCGGGAAAAGCCGCGGGCGGCCAGCTTGTCGCGCAACGCACGCAGCTTGCGGAAGTAGGGCCGCGCGCCTTCGGGATCGTCGGTGTACGGGGGAACGGTCATCAGGCCGCGAATTGCAAGATTCGGCCAGCCGCATGCGCCGTTCAGGATTTCTTCCAGCTCCGGTGACTCGGGCGCGACTCCTGCCTTCACCTCCTCGCCGCCGATGTTGATCTCGATGAGCACCGGTAGAACTCTCCCCGCAGCTTCAGCCGCGGCATTCAACTTCGCCGCGAGCTTGGCCGAATCAACCGAGTCCACCCCATGAAACAGTTCGACCGCCTTGGCCGCTTTGTTCGACTGCAAGTGCCCGATCATGTGAAACTCGGCACCCTCAAGCCCCGCAAGCTTGCCGGCCTTATCTGCGAATTCCTGCACCTTGCTCTCGCCGAACAGGCGCTGCCCGGCCTCGTAGGCCTCGATGATGGCTTCCGCCGGAAAGGTCTTGCAGACGGCCATGAGCCGGACGGCGTCAGCGTCACGTCCAGCGTCGAGCAGCCGCGCGCTGAATACATTGCTGTATCGATCCGAGATTTTCCGCGATGCTCATCTGTGGCACCCTATGTAAACTACACCAATGCAATCCCCACATCGGCTCGCACGCGCTCTCGTACTGCTCGCATCTGTGTTCCTGCACTGTTCTACAGCTGGTTGCCCAAGCTCCATCCGGCAGCAAGAGCGTATCGCCGAGCCAGATTCACGACCTGAAGATCACCGTGCTCTCGACCATGCTGGTCGGAGATAAGGAAGGCATCGGCGAGTGGGGTTTCTCCGCGCTGGTGGAAGCCGATGGGCGCCGCATTCTGGTTGATACCGGGGCGCGTCCCGAAACCGTTTTGCAAAACGCTCGCGAGCTGAATGTGGATCTGTCCAATGTGCACGAGGTGATCCTGACGCATAACCATAGCGATCACGTCGGCGGATTGATGACGCTGCGGCGCGAGATGATGAAGAAGAACCCCGCCGCGCTGTCGGTTGTACATGTGAGCAGGGGCATCTTTTATAGCCGGCCGTCGCCCGCGGGCGAGGACAACTCGATGATCGCCATTCGCAAAGAGTACGAAGCTACCGGAGGAAAGTTTGTCGAGCACAGCGACGGCGTCGAGATTTTTCCGGGGGCATGGCTCAGTGGACCGGTGCCGCGTAAATATCCCGAGCACAACTGGAGCGTCAAGGGAAAGGTGCAGACTCCCAACGGCCTGGTGGAAGACACCATTCCAGAAGACCAGTCGCTGGTACTGAATACCCCGAAAGGGCTGGTCATCGTGACCGGCTGTGGGCACGCGGGCATCGTCAACATCCTGACCTATGCCACGCGCAAGCTACATCAACGCGCCGGTGTACGGCATCGTCGGCGGCTTACACCTTACGCGGCAAGTGACGATCAGGTGAACTGGACTGCCGACGAATTCAAGCAGTTCAGGGTGTCCAATCTGCTGGCGCGCATTGCACTGGCATTGAAGCTGTGTATCGCCTCGCGCGATCGCGCGGGGATGAGCCGCAAGTCGGCGGTCGTGGGCACGGTCGGCTCGACATTCAGCTCTGAACGACGGCGTCGATACAGGTGCGCTCGCCAAGTGACGCCGGCTCTCTAGATATCTTTCCTCCCCACCACCGCGATGCTCAGCTTCCTTCAGCTGCTTCGTCGCTGACCGGTGTGGGCGCGTCCATCATCATGTCGATGGCCTTCGCCGTCTTGGGGAAGGGAATCACCTCGCGCAGGCTGTCGGCGCCGGCGAGGATCATCACGATGCGATCCAGCCCCAAGGCGATGCCGCCGTGCGGAGGCGTGCCGTATTGCAGCGCTTCAAGGAAGAAGCCGAAGCGCGCCTGCTGCTCTTCCTTCGACATGCCGAGCGCCTTGAAGATGATGCTCTGGATGTCCTGGCGGTGAATACGGATCGAGCCGGAGCCCAGCTCGGTGCCGTTGAGCACGATGTCGTAGGCCAGCGCGCGCACCGCTCCGGGATCGGACTCCAGCTTGTCCATGTCGTCTTCATGCGGCGAGGTGAAGGGATGATGCGCGGCGTTCCAGCGACCCTCCTCTTCGTCCCACTCGAACATGGGGAAGTCGGTGACCCACAGGAAGCGGAAGTCGCGCTTGTTGAACGCGCCGTGGCGATCGGCAAACTTCTGCCCCAGAGCAAGGCGCACCTGTCCGGCGGCTTCGTAAATTCGCGTTCACGGCCGGTCACGACCGAAGCGTTGGCTGCCTTTGAGGGCTGGGCGGTCTTCGCGCCTTCGGCGGCTGCTCCGGCGGCAACGAGGACGATGTAAGTCGTTCTCGCCCGGGCCGCTCAGCTCGCGGACCTTCGCCACTGCTTCCGGATATGACTTCTCCAGCCGCTTGCTGTCGTCGAAGATCTTGAGCGTCTGTTGCGCAAGTTCGCGGATACAGCAGGCTTGCAAGTCGTCGCGCTCCTTGCGCGAAAGTTCGCCCACGTTGGGGATGACGATGGCGACAACCGGCAGGTTTGGGATCAACGCTGAGCGCATCAAGGTTTTCGGGCACAAACGCATCGCGCACTTCGATCATCGCGGGCAGCCGCATGTCGGGCTTATCGATGCCGTACTTGCGGATGGCATCGTCATAACTCATGCGCGGGAACGGCGTCTTGCAGGTCAACACCAATGGTCTTCCACGCCTCCGTCAGAAAGCCTTCGACCACCGCGAAGACGATGTCGGGACGCGCGAAACTGATCTCCAAATCGATCTGCGTGAACTCGGGCTGGCGATCGGCGCGCAAGTCTTCGTCGCGGAAGCAGCGCACAATCTGGAAATACTTGTCGAAGCCCGAGATCATCAGGATCTGCTTGAAGATCTGCGGCGATTGCGGCAAGGCATAAAACTCGCCGGGATGAACGCGGCTGGGCACCAGGTAATCGCGCGCGCCCTCGGGCGTAGAGCGCGTCATGAACGGCGTCTCGATCTCGTAGAAGCCCTGCCCATTGAGGTATTCGCGAATGGCAATCGCCACCCGGTGCCGCAGCTGAATGTTGTACTGCATCTCGGGACGGCGCAGGTCGAGGTAGCGATACTTCAGCCGCACCTCTTCGTTAGCGATGTCGGACTCGGCGGGAGAGAACGGCAGTGGCTTGCAGTCGTTCAGAATGCGAAGCTGATCGGCGACCACCTCGATCTCGCCGGTAGGGATGTTTTTGTTGACCGTCCCGGCATCGCGCAGCTTGACGTGGCCGACGATGGCGACAACAAATTCAGAGCGCAGCGTTTCGGCCTTTTTGATGCAGTTCGGCGCCGGCTTCCGCGGTAATGACGACCTGGGTGATGCCGCTGCGGTCGCGCAGGTCAATGAAAATGAGGTTGCCGAGGTCACGACGGCGGTTGACCCATCCCATAAGAACAACGTTTGAACCGGCATCGGAGGAGCGTAGCGCTCCGCACATATGAGTACGTTTGAGGTCACCAACAAAATCGAGCATGAAGGTCCTTAGTATGAAGAGAAAAGCTGATTTTAAATGAGGCAGGGGCAGTTCGCAGAATACGGGCCCGCAGAAAGCGTGGCGCGCCGGCGCTGGGAGGGGCGCTCGATCTCGTTTTTCTTAGGCTACTCGCGATTCAGAAGCCATCTGTAGCCACTGCTTCAATTGCTCGGCGGGAACAACCCCTGCCTGCTGGCGGACCAGGTTTCCGCGGTGGAAGATGGCGAAGTTGGGAATGCCGCGCACGTTGTAGCGGGCCGCCAGTTCGGGCACGCGCTCGGTATCGACTTTCAGCACCACAGCTTTGCCGGCCATCTCTTTTGCGGCGCGTGCCACCTCGGGAGCGGCCATGCGGCAGGGTCCGCACCACGCCGCCCAGAAATCCACGAGCACGGGAACGCGAGATTCGCGCACGATCTCGTCGAACAGGGCAGCGTCAACTTCGAGGGGTTCATCCACTGGGGGCAACGGCGATTTGCAGGCTCCGCAGCGGCCCGTGTCGGCAAGGTGTGAGGCTGGGATTCGATTACTGCGCGCACAGCCCATGCATTTGCGAACGACTGACATATGGAAAAATCTCCAAGTACAGATCAAGTCCAAGTACTGGTATGGATGCCATCAGGCTGGACGCGGGTGCTGCACAGAGTTGCTCCAGTTAGGAGCCCATTCCGAAGCATATGTCGTCGGCTGAACAGGCTGCGGAAAAATTGTTCGCGGTGGGAAGAAAAGCAGATCCCTCGCGGCTGAAGCCGCTCGGGATGACAAACAAAAGAGCTTAGCGGCACGGCTTAAAGCCGTGCCCTGACACAAAGCAGGCTATACGAGAGTTTTTGCGCAGCCTCTGAAGCCGACTCTGAATTTGACGCTTGAGCCCTCCCAGCGCTGAACCGCTGGGCTAAGCTCTGCTGTCCCCACGGGACGGAGGCATCGTTTGTCCCACCGCGTCGCAGGGGCAACGAGTTTCGTAGCAGGCTCAACGCGAGCGGCTCGATGTGCATCCTACTCCGGTATGCGAGTGTACACTCCTCTTGCCGCCTCGGTTGCATTCCCATGCCTGCTGCTGCTGGCGGGCTGCAGCGCGTGTTCCACCCAGCCGTCCAATCCGGAGCAGGTGCGCCAGGCTACGGCCAACGCGACCTCCGAAGTCAAGAACGACGCCAAAGCCGTAGCCGAGGGATTACGCGACGGCCTGACCCGTCCTTCGCCGGACCACCCGATCAATCTCAACACCGCTACGGAATCGCAACTCACAACGCTGCCGGGGATCAGTGACGAAACCGCGGCGCGCATTGTTGCTAACCGACCGTATCGCTCGGCGCATGACTTGCTTGATCGGCGCCTGGTAACCCCTGAAGAGTACAAACAGATATCCGATCGCATAACCGCTAAGTAAGTGATCGCCTCAAAAAGGCACGATTGCACGACTGACGGGGTTCGTTCGCAGTACTGAGGGCTAAAGCCCTTTTTTATTTTCAGGGGCGTTGACGCTGGCCTGAAGGCCAGCACTACCCGAAAATGGCGGCTACTAGCCCCGAAGTCCATGACACTACCCGAAATCAGCACTACCCGAATAGGTTTCCTAGAAGGTGGTCGCCACGGTGAAGCGGAAGGTCTTGCGCGGCTCCCGCAGGAAGTACTGCGGCTGATAGAGCGCCAGCGTATTGGCATAGGTGTAGTCGCCGGCCGCCCCAGCCGGGAACATCGAGCGCGTGATCGGATTGGGCGGCGCAACCGTTTCATACAACCGCAGCGGGTTATAGGCGTAGTAGAAGCGGAAGGGCGCATTGACCACTGGCATGATGACTTGTAACTCGATACCCGTCGACATGCGAGGCTGGTAGTTGGTGCCTGAAATCGGTACCAGGTTCTTGTTGACGGGCGTGGTGGTAGTTCCCCCGCAGGAAAAGTCTGAGTTTAAATACGGGCAGCCATACGGCGTGCTGATCAATGTCCCATACTGCTGGGGGGCGATCTGCAACTGGGACTCGCGCGAGATAAAGTCCAGGCCGGTGTCGACAAAGGTCGCTACCGTCACCGGTCCGGCGATAGGGACACGGTACTCGAGGTTGCCCACCATGCTGGTGTCGCCACCGGGGAAGATGATCTGCTGCACCGGGACGTTGATCAGGTAATTCCCTCGGCGCGGATTGGTAGGGTCCAGCGGCACATTGGACCCGTCGGGGTTCTGCAACGGTACGGTCACCACCGTCGGGAAGAACGCAACCGGCGAGACAGCGCGAATATCGAAGCCGCGGATGTCGGTGTCGCCACCCATGTAGTAGCGATCAAATGGAGGCGCTACCTGCCCGGCATAGCCGGTGACCCACGAGCCTTGCAGCCGGAAGCCCAGGGTGTTCCGACCCTTGTTCACAGGAAAGAATTCCTTGTACTCGGCGGTGGGCTGGAAATAATAGGTGTTGCCTCCCAGTCCGGCTATGCCGGTGGAGACGAAGAGACTTTTGCCGCTGGTGCGGATGCTGCGGATTGTCGATGCTGCTGTACGAGAAGTTCGGAACTACCTTGCTGGTCTGAATTCCGTTTAGCGAGTTCGGGCCATAGATGCCCCGGAAGTTGATGCTCTCGAAGTACAGCGTCGACGCCGTGCTGAAGGTCTGCACGCTGGTGTCGTCGAACGAGTAGGTGATGCCTACGCGCTTGAACGAGCGCTTGATGGGATAGCTGAATGAGGTGGTGAATCCGGTGCTGGTCTGGGTGAAGTTTTGCAGCAGGTTCTGATAGGCCGACGGAATCTGAAGCACCTGGTTGGACTGCTGTTGGGTCAGCGCGGCCTGATTGTAGTTGTAGCTGCGGTGGTAGACCGACCAGCTGAATTGTAGTGGCTTGTCAAACAGGTAAGGCTGGGTGAAGGAAAGGGTTTCGTTGCGCTCGTATTGGCCGATCTGGAACTCTAACGTAAGCGACTCGCCTTTGCCGAACAGGTTGTTGGTGGTGTAATTCAGGCCGATGAAGCCGCCGGCGAGTCCACTGACGCCGCCCGTCAGTCCGATACTGTTCTTGCCCTTTTCTTTGAGCTTGAGGGTGATGTCGACGGTTGAGTCGGCAACGTTCTGATGGATTTCCGAATCCTGTTCCGCCTTGAGAGGCTCGAAATACTGAAGCTGGTTCAGGCGCAGTAAGCTGATCTCCCACAGGTTACCGTTGTAGACCTGGCCTTCCTGCAGGAGCAATTGGCGGCGTATGACCTTGTCGCGCGTTGTCGTATTGCCTTGGAATTCGATGCGGCGGACGTAGAACTGCTTGCCTTCGTCCAGATCGATGTTCATGGTGATCAACTTCTTTTCGTCGTCCGGCTTGGTATCAGGCACGGGGGTGAAGTTGATGTATCCCAACTGAGCGTAAGCCTTACGCAAATTTTCGATACCCTTGCGGACGGCCTCGGTATCGAAGATGTCGCCGTCTTTGATCTTGAACTGTGCCCGCAGCGCCGCGACGTTGGTGATGGCCTTGTTACCGGTAAAGGTGATCTCCTTCAGACGGTACTGGTAGCCTTCCTCAACCGGCAGCGTAATGTCCACGGCCTTGCCTGGCTTGTGGCTCCACGGCATGTACCACTTGAAACCGTTGGTGTCATGGATCTGGGTCTTGGGGTCGGAAACCAGGGCTTTGAAGTATCCCTTGGTCTGGTAGAAGTAGCGGACACGTTCCGCGTCTTCATTCAGCTTCGTGGAGTCATAGGTGCGGGCGAAGAGGTTTTCCAAAAAAATGGAGTAGGGGATGCCGATCGGCTTCAAGTTCTTCATCGAGCTGCGCAGTTCGCGCGACTTCAAGTGCTCGTTACCGACGAAGGTGATCTTGCCGACTTTGACCTTGGGGCCTTCCTTGACCACGAAGGTCAAGCCAACGGATGCCGGCGGGATGGGACGTACTTCCGAGGTGACGGTGGCGAACTGACGGCCATGCGCGGCCAGGAGTTCTTTGATGACAACTTCCGCGCGTTTCACCTTGGTGGGATCGTACTGGCTCTCCTGGGTCAAGCCGACCTTGCGCTCTTTGAACTTGTCGAGCACGTCGCTCTGCGACACCGAGCTCAAGCCCACATATTTGATTTCGCGGATGGTTGGCTTTTCTTTGACGTAAACGTGGATGATCCAGCCCTTGGGAGAGGCTTCGCGCTCGATGCGCAGATCATCGAAATAGCCGGTATTCCACAGGGAGTTGAAGTCCCGCTCCAGCGCCTGCTGGTCGTAAACCTCGCCGGCACGGGTGAACATGCGAGCCCGGATCGTGTCCGCCGGGATGCGGCGGTTGCCATGGATCCTGATGTCTTCAATGACGTCCGACTGCTGGCCAAAGGCTGACGCAGCGACCAGAAGCAGCAGGGCGAGAAGGAGACCCGCAGCCGTACTATAGCGCCCTGTCCCGCGGAGAAACCGGGCCGCAGGTCTCACCTGAAGATGGCAAAGAATGTCGACAACCTCAAAGACGTAAGCTGAATGAAAGCGCAATTATACGGTACGTGTGCACTCGGTTAAAATCGCGGAAGGCTCCGAGGTGGTCACGTTCGCTGAGCTAACCCTCGCAAGACCGTGAAGTTGCGGCTTGCTTCATAGGGACGACAGGAGAAGCCTGTTGCAGTATGAGTACGTTCTGAACCAGCCTGTCGCGTCGCTATGCGGGCTCAGCGTCGAACAGATGTGGCCGAGGGGCAGCCCCACCAATTCCCTCGAAGCTGAGAGCACGAGATGACGCCGCAAGTCACGCTTCGGCCGTTCATCTCCCGTGAGCAAATTGCTGCGACGGTTAGCGAGATGGGAAAGCGCATCACTCAGGATTTCGCCGGCGAGCCGGTGATGCTGCTCGGGGTGCTCAAGGGCGCGGCCATCTTTCTCGCAGACTTGGCTCGAAACATCAGCCTCGACACTAGCTTCGACTTTATCGCGGTTTCCAGCTACGGCGATCAGCAGCAGCCCAGTGGCGAAGTGCGGCTGGTCAAAGACGTAGACGATTCTCTGGAAGGGAAAAACGTGGTGCTGGTCGAGGACATTCTCGACACCGGCCTTACGTTGACGTATCTGAAGAATCTTCTACTGGCGCGGCGCCCGCAGCGGCTGAAGATCGCCGTACTGCTCGATAAGACCGCCCGTCGCGTCCAGCCGGTAACTGTGGATTACGTGGGATTCGAGATTCCCGACGAATTCGTCGTCGGATATGGCATGGACTTCGCCGAGCGGTATCGTAATCTTCAGGACATCTGCATTTTGGAGTCGTCGGCCGAAGGCGTGTAGAATGCGTTTTAGCTTTAGCTCATGTCTGTCGATACCGTAGTCCTTCCCGGAATCCCACCCGTCCTAGTCCCCGACTGGCGCAGCGCCGCTCAAATCATCGATCACACCCTGCTCACACCTGACGCCACACGAGCGCAACTGGCCATCCATTGCAGCGAAGCCGGCAAGTACGGATTTCACAGTGTGGTGGTCAACCCGTGTTATGTTGCCGCTGCGGCAGCTCAACTGCACGGCAGCTCCGTCACGGTTGCGACCGTAATCGGGTTTCCTCTGGGGGCGAGTCTGACCCAAACCAAGCTTGCCGAAGCCGAAGCGGCCCTGCACAATGGCGCGCGCGAGTTGGAGATGGTCATCAACATCGGAGCGCTGAAATCAGGCGACCGCGTGCTCCTACAAACTGAAATGCGTCAGCTGGCTAAACTGGCCCACGAAGTGAACGCCCTGTTGAAGGTCATCCTGGAGAACGCTCTTCTGACGCAGGAAGAGAAAATCCTGGGCTGCGCGCTCGCCATGGATGCAGGGGCCGACTTCGTGAAGACCTCCACGGGTTTCGCCAGCTCTGGTGCTACCGTGGCCGATGTCGCTCTTATGCGCGGGGTGGTTGGCCACTCTGTCGGGGTGAAAGCTGCGGGAGGCATTCGCACTGCCGCTGACTTCCAGGCCATGGTGAACGCGGGGGCAAACCGCATCGGCACCAGCGCAGGTGTCAACATCGTTCGCGAGCTCGGTGCGCCGCAGTGAAGGTTTGAAAGGGCACGCCTTCAGGCGTGCCGAAGCGGCGGAGTAATGAACCTCGGCTTCAGCCGAGGGAGAATGCTTCGCAGCTTGCATCGGGCTTCAGCCCTGGCGAGAGTCGCGCGGAAAACTCCCGGCGCTAAAGCGCGCCTCAATTACGACCTCGATTCCTCAGCATGAATGCCTGGGCTTCCACCCGCAGTTGACAGTTTTGTATCAGGGCCCGACTTTACAGGCTGCTGAAGAACCCCGGTCGCAACTGTTTTGAAAGGGCACAGCTCTAGCTGTGCCACAAAAGTCCCGTGTTTTTGTCATCCCGAACCTCTTTAGAGGTGAGGGATCTGCTCTTCTTCCCACTGCCAGGAGTTTTCCCGCAGCCTGTTTAGTCGGGCCGAACTGTGCCTACGATGATCGCGGGCTTCAGCCCCTGAGTCCGCAGGGACTGAAGTCCAAATTCTCATCGTGCGTGGCGGCATGGCTAAAGCCATGCCCTGATACAAAACAAAGCCACCTACCATCCGGGAAGACTACAGTGTCCCCTCCGCCAGCTCCTGAGGTAACATGGCAGGCCCGGAACGTCCGCCCACTTTGGAGCACGCCATGAAACTGAAGACCCTCGCCTGTTTGAGCCTGATCACACTCGTCGCATCGATTGGCCCGGCAGCACAGGCCCAAACTTTTAGCACGATCTACGCTTTCTCCGGAAACAGCGGGATATGGCCCCAGGCAGGCGTAACCTTGCGAGCGGGTGTCCTCTACGGCACCACAGTGGACACGGAGTTCTCTACTGGTACCGGCACGGTATACCAACTGAGCCGTGTAGGGTCCAACTGGACCCACACTGTCATCTCGTTCTTCTCGGGAATCCCCTACGGTGGAGAGGGCCCATACGCCAGAGTAGTTTTCGGACCAGACAATCATCTCTACGGCACAACGCTGAACGCCGGGCCTCACATCGATGGAAACGTCTTCGCTCTTACCCCACAGGTGTCGATCTGCAGAACCGCAAACTGCTTTTGGACGGAGACGGTACTGCATCAGTTCGCGGGCAGTCCTGACGGACAGGCCCCCTCTGGCGATCTCATATGGGATTCGACGGGGAATATTTACGGTACTACGATGTGGGGAGGAGCCTCAGGGCTCGGTACGATCTTTCAGATCACAAAATCAGGAAATAATTGGACAGAGACGCCCATCTACAGTTTCACCGGACCTGATGGTTCGGGGCCGATAGGCGGAGTTATTTTCGACAGTAACGGCAACCTGTTTGGCACGACTGCCGAAGGTGGCTTGTACGGTTTCGGAACTATTTTCGAGTTGACCTATAGCATCGATTCTGGCTGGACTGAGACCGTACTCTACAATTTTCAGAATCTTAGCGACGGCGAATTTCCTGTCGCCGGCTTGACACCTGACGGCAGCGGAAATCTTTACGGAAGCGCCTCTGATGGCGGAACCGGCGGCGGTGGCACGGTGTTCGAGCTATCGCCTGCGGGAGACACATGGACGTTCACGCTCCTCTACAGCTTTACCGGACAACAAGGGCGATACTCCGGCCCGCGTGCAAATCTAACGTTTGATACTTCAGGCAATTTGTACGGAACCACTCTGTTCGACGGAGCCAATAGCTTGGGGAATATTTTCAAGCTAGCGAACTCGCAGAATGGGTGGGTATATGCTTCCCTTTACGATTTCACTGGAGGTGCAGATGGAGCAAGTCCAGTTAGCAACGTGACCATCGACACCGATGGGACGCTCTACGGCACCGCAGGGGCCGGTGGCGACCTAACCTGCGCACCTCCGACGGGCTGCGGCGTCGTCTGGATGATCAAGCCGTAACGGAAATCGCGATTCGACCGGTGGAAGCCCTCGGCTTCAGCCGAGGGAAAGGATTAGCAGTTTGCATGGGGCTTCAGCCCTGGCGAGAGTCGCGCGGAAAACTCCCGGCGCTAAAGCGCGCCTCAATTACGACCTCAACTCCCCCGCATGAATGCGGTGGCTTCCACCCGTTTCAGAGAACACGGTGTGACCTCAACCAATTCCTGAGGTAACATGGCAGGCCCGGAACGTCCGCCCACTTTGGAGCACACAATGAAACTGAAGGTCCTGATTTCTTTATTCCTGTTCACCCTCGTTGCATGCCTCAGCACAGCGGCACAGGCCCAAACCTTCAGCACGATTCACGCCTTCACCGAACCGGGGGGTGTGGTTCCAGTGTCGGGGGTAACTATAAAAGCGGGTGTTCTCTATGGCACCACGGCGTGCACGCAGTATTGTACGGGTAGTGGAGCGGTATACCAGATGATTCCCGCGGGGGCGAACTGGTACTTTACTCCGATCTCTCTTCTCTCGGCTGGTGGAGACTCCCCGCAGGCCAGAGTAGTCTTTGGGCCAGATAATCACCTTTACGGCACTACATTTGTCGGCAGTCCTCAGGGCTTTGGTGTAGTCTTCAATCTCACACCCAAGCCGACGATTTGCCGGACCGCAAATTGTTTTTGGGCGGAGCAGGTGTTGTATGCGTTCACGGGCACCCCTGACGGGGCTAACCCCGTCGGGGGCGACCTGATTTGGGACCCGATGGGTAATATCTACGGCACTACCACAAACGGAGGAGCCTCAAGCCTCGGTACGGTCTATCAAATGACTAAGTCGGGAAACGATTGGATCGAGGCGCCGATTTACAGCTTCACGGGGCCTGACGGGGCGTATCCTTCCGCCGGCGTTATTCTCGACAGCAACGGGAACCTGTTTGGCACAACTGTCGAAGGCGGTTTGTACGGCTTCGGAGCTATTTTCGAGTTGACCCATAACATCAATTCGGGCTGGACAGAGACCGTGCTTTACAATTTTCAGAACCTTGACGATGGACAGTGGCCTTTCGCCGGCCTCGTAAGCGACGGCGCTAGAAATCTCTACGGTGCAACCAGCGACGGCGGAAGTGGAGGCGGTGGAACGCTGTTTGAGCTGTCGCCAGCGGGCGACACCTGGACATTCACGCTACTCTACAGCCCTTCCGGACAACAGGGAAAGTTTTGCGGCCCGCGCGCGTCCCTCAGCATGGACAATTCTGGCAACCTGTATGGGACAGCAATATGCAACGGCGCCAACAATCTGGGAAATGTTTTCAAGTTGACCAACGCGCAGAACGGCTGGCAGTACGCCTCGCTTCATGACTTTACGGGCGGTACCGATGGTGCAGAACCCATCAGCAACGTGACATTTGACACAAACGGTAACCTCTACGGCACCGCTGCAACTGGCGGGAACAGTAGCTGCAATCCTCCGCACGGCTGTGGCGTCGTTTGGATGATCAAGCCGTAGCGGAATAGCCGATCTACAGGTGGAAGCCCTCGGCTTCAGCCGAGGGGAATGATTCGCCGTTGGCATGGGGCTTCAGCCCTGGCGAGAGTCGCGCGGAAAACTCCCGGCGCTAAAGCGCGCCTCAATTACGACCTCGATTCCTCCGCATGAATGCGGGGGCTTCCACCCCGCTTCATTCCCATTTCGGGAATCGTCTACGACCTTCGTAACCTCGCCTCCCCACTTTTCCCGTGCGTCTGAATTCAGCAACTCATAAACTACGTTCCTGAAACACCCCAGGGTGTCTCGCGCCGAGCCGTCGCGGCAGGGCAGATGTAACCTCTTTTAAATCAAATATTTGCCTGTAAGCCATGCCGAATCAATAATTTGGGAGCGAAATCATAGCTAAGATGTTGAAAACAAGGATTCGCACTTACATTTTTTTCACGATTTCGCATTATCGGACACACTTCGGTCGTGCAAGAAATCCGGCGCCTGCGAGCCCCACTCGAACCTCGAAGCTAGTCGCTCGCAGCTGGTTAAGTTCTTTGAAATCTATTAAGTACGTGTAAGTCGCTGGGGCTCAATTATTTGCACATGAAATGTGGCCTAAATGATTGAAAACAAGGTATCGCGCAACCAGATTTTTTGTGATGTGCGTCACGGCCGATCTGAGACCATATCGGCTGGTAGTATTGCGAAATGATTGAGCGCTGGGGGCGCTGGGCCCTCGCGGGATTGTTTGTCGTCAGCGGAATACTTCACCTCGCCATGCCGAAGCCGTACATCCGCATCGTCCCTCCGATGTTGCCGAGGCCAGACCTGTTGGTGTTGATCAGTGGAGGCGCGGAGATACTGGGAGGCATCGGTCTGCTTGTTCCCCGACTGAGGCGGCCTGCCGGATATGGCCTGGCCGTTCTTCTGATAGCCGTATTTCCCGCAAACATCTACATGGCGGTGGCGCAGGTGCCCTCCCATGGGATCCTTGGCAACCGGTGGCTCCAATGGCTTCGCTTGCCGGTTCAAGTCCCGCTGGTTTGGCTCGCGCTGCGTTACGCGAGACCGTCCGCCGCGACTGGTCGAGATGGTCTGTGAGTTTAGGATGGGGGTGGTTTATCGCGCCCGCGACGAACACCTGAAGCACGATGTCGCCATTCCAGACCTGCTTCCGCTTGTGGAAAACGTTTACCTGTTGTATACCAGCAGCAGGTTCAAATTTAGTCAGGTAGTAAGTCCATCCTGCCGCAACTTCCGTCGCATCAATCTAATAGGCCACTAAGGAGGGTTATGTCCCCGCTACTGCCCATGAAAGAGAGCTCCCGTGAGGTAGTGGTGGAGGTGACGCGCGCCTTGCAGCCTCATTTTCAGGACATTACCTCCGAATGGCGGCGCGCCATGTTCGCCGAATTCAGCTTCGATGGGCGCGCCATGGCCGCCCTGGAGCGACTGACCATCGGCACCGGCTTCTCCATCTTCTCGCAGACCGATTTCGCCGCTTTCTATGAGAACCTGCAATATTTTGGAGTGCGGCTGGCCAAGCTGAAGGTTAGTGCCCTCGAAGTCGCACGGGCGCTCGAGGTTTATCAGCAGCTCATCGATCCTTACCTGCGCAGGCTCTTCCCGCCCGCGCGTCTGCCGGAGGCTGTGGCCGCGATGGAGACGCTCTCCTCGGCCAGCTTCATCGCCGTCTCCGGGGCCTACTTCGACGCGCAGAAGACCCAATCCGACGCGCTGCTTGTCGGTGCTGGACGCGGAGCTTTCGGCCAGAAACCTCGACGCCTTGCTGCAGCGAGTGCTGGAGATCAGCAGCGAGATGTTCGGCGCCACCTTGGGGGTCGTTCTACTGAAGGACGCAGGTCAGCCGGTGTTGCGAGTGCGCGCGCAAGTCGGCTTTGGTGAAGACCTGGACGATCCCACATTGGAGATCGCGGTTGGCCAAGGCTTCTCCGGCATGATTGCGGAATCGGGTGAACCCGATATGCTGCCCGATTTGGAGGCGTCGCACGGCTTCATCAACGCGCGCATTCAGGGCCGTGCCAAAGCGCTTTGGGGAGTGCCGCTGAAAGCCAGAGAGCAAGTCATCGGCGTGCTGCTCATCGGTTTCTCCCGCGCACGGCAGTGGCTGCCAACCGAGCGCGATCTATTGAAAGCCATCGCCGACCGCTCCGCGCTGGCGATTGATCGCGCGGGTATGACCGATGCTCTTCGGGAGCGGGAAGCCCGCATTGTGGAACTTTCGGGACACCTGCTGCGGGCGCAGGAAGAGGAGCGCAAACGCATCAGCCGCGAGCTGCACGACGAAACCGGGCAGGCGCTGATGGTGATTCGCCTGTATCTCGGCATGCTTGAGGGTTCGGTAACAACACGCACTGCGCGGGCCAAGATTCGCGAGACCCTGGAGGTGGTGGACCGCACCATCGAGGGCATCCGCCGCATCATTGGCCGCCTATCGCCGCTGGTGCTGCAGGAACTTGGCTTGATTGCCGCTGTCCGCAAGGAAGCCAAGGACCTGGCCAAGAGCACCGGCGTGAAGGCCCGGGTGAACCTGGCCCGCGATTTCGGTCGCCTTCCCGGCGCGCTGGAGACAGCGATTTATCGCGTGGTGCAGGAAGCTCTGCACAACGTGGCCAAACACGCCAACGCCAGTAGCGTGTTGATCGAAATGTTCCGTGACGGGGACTTGGTGCGCCTGACCATTGAGGACGATGGTGTGGGCATTACCCGGACACCGAATCCGGCGCGGCAGACCTTCGGGATATCGGGTATGCGCGAGCGGATCGCGACTCTCGGGGGCAAGATGACGATTGTCTCATCACCCGGTCATGGAACTCGCATCGAAGTGGATGCGCCGATATCGTTCCCAATTAGCCGGCGGCCTCGTAGCGATGGCCGCGGAACTCGGCTCGGATGCCGTGGCGCAGGGAGCGTAGCGAGAATGCGGAGAGAACGGTCGCAGAGAGATTCTTTAAAGGGACTCAGGTGCTTTCATGCCGAAAATTAGATGTTTGCTAGTCGACGATCACACGTTGTTCCGCCAGGGGGTGCGGCGGCTGCTGGAAACCGAGAGCGACTTCGAAATCATTGGCGAGTCGCCCGACGCCGGTGACGCGGTGGAGAAGGCGCGAGAGCTGCGGCCCGACATCGTGCTCATGGATATCGGCATGCCCGGACTGTCCTCGTTTGAAGGCACGCGGCAGATCAAGAAGAATCGCCCCGAGACCAAGGTGCTGTTCCTCACCATGTACGAGGACGAGGACTATCTGGTGCAGTGTCTGGAAGTGGGAGCAGCGGGATATGTGCTGAAGGACACTCCTGCGCCGCAGCTGGTCACCGCTGTGCGCGATGTTTACAAGGGCGGGAAATATCTGAGCTCGCAGGTGCTGGGAAAGCTGGTGGAGGATTTCCGAGCCCGGGTGCGCGATGCCAAGATGCGGCCGCGCATTTCCACGCTGACCCCGCGCGAGCGCGAGATCCTGAAGCTGCTGGCGGAAGGGCAACTCGGTGAAAGAGATCGCTGTGCTACTTGGGTTGAGCGTGAAGACCATCGAGGCGCACAAGTTCAACCTGATGCGCAAGCTCGACATCCACAACAAAGCGCAACTGGTGACCTACGCCATCCAGAAGAAGATTATTAAGATTCCCGTGAACCAGTAGCGCTGCGCGACAGATCGCGCAGCCGCAGCACAGCTGCTGGATATTGGCTACTTCGAAGTCCGGCTTGACGTTGGCCAGCCTGCTCGCTGCGGCCGGCTTTCCCTGCCGTGCGATTCACCCAGACGGTTGCGATGCCCAGTTCCCGAGCAGGTGCCACATCGTGATACAGGCTTTCGGCCGCGTGCAGCAGCCTCTCCTTTGGCGCGCCGAGGCGATCCAACAAAGCCTCGAAGTTATGGTGGGAGGGCTTATACGAGCGCACCTGCTGCGCGGTAATCACGAGATCGAAAGGCACCTGCGAGGTGCCTGGCGGTGAGCGCAAACAGATCGTCGTCGATGTTTGACAGGATGGCGAGCTGGTAGCGCGACCTCAGATCGCGCAGACCTCGCACAGTGTCGGGGAATGGTTTCCAGTCGAGCTATCGAGTCGGCAAGACCAGCTGGCTTCTGTCGCGCTCAATCGAAGTTCAGCTCGCGGGCAAATCCACGCATCACTCCCGGCAAGCACCTCGCGATAGCTGCGATACGGACCGGACTGTTCGCGCGGCTCGAACTCGGAATACAGGTTCAGAATCTGCGAATCCGAGGACATTGCAGGCCTTCGAGCGCAACAAGGGCCGCAGGTATTGCAGAATTCCCGATTCCCAGTCGATAAGCGTGCCGTAGCAGTCGAACGATATCCACTCAAATGCTTGCCAGTTCATTTCACTACCGTGTCTAAGGGGCCTACATTACCTACGCACCTGCTGCTTACGTGTCCAAGGCCAAACCCTTATTCGCAAATAAAAATGCCATGCCCTTGCGGACATGGCATTCAAGTGAATCAGGAAAGACTTAGCGGATCTGAATCTGCACAGAGTTGGATCCGATGCCGTTGGTGACCACCTGCATAGTGTAGCGTCCCGGAGGCATCGCGGGGTTCAGTCGAACATGGTGTAGCTGATCGTACCCGGAGCGATGGAGTGGGAGCTGTCATCATGCGTGAAGCCGTAATAGACGTTGTTGTTGCTGTCGGTGAACCGAATCAGCGGATAGTTGGTCGCCATCTGGTAGTCGTCGCCGTAAGCGTTGTTTCCAGCTCAGGCCGTTGAGCTGAATGCCGTAGAGGACGTTGTTCTTCGAACCGCCCAGGTAGGCGTTCTTGGCTGGGATGATCGTCGGAACAGCGGCGCTCACAACACCCGCCTTCGGGTTGTAGAGGTAGATCTGCGTGCCGAAGTCGACGGAACCGATCTGGCCGGTCGGGAAGATCATCAGATGGCCTTCATACGACGAGTCGCCCGGGCAATACGCATTGTTGGCCGTCGCCGTCAGGGTGCCGGCGACGGGATCGAATTCCTGGAACTGGCAGCCCGACGTTGAACAGGCCGGGGCTAACCTGCTCCAACACCAGGCCGTTGGGCTCCAAAGCGCCCGGACCGTCAGCCTGATCCATGTTGTTGAGGGTCGGACCAGTCGCCCAAGTGTTGCTGGCAACGTCCAGGACGTTGGTGGCAAGTGACGTTGCCGCCGTACTGGAAGACGCCGCCCTGGGGGTGATTGGCGCTGGGATAGAACAATACGGCAGAACCCAGTTCCTGGTCGCTCTGCTGCCACAACTGCTGGGTGGTCTGCGGTCCGCAAGCCCACGCGGTATAGGGCGGAGCCAGGAATTCGGTGCTCTTGAGGCTGTTTCCGCAGCTGGTGTTTTTCTGAACGTCGACCATCAGGACGTTGCCGTTCGGCATCGCCGTGTAGCCGGATTCGTCGTTTCTTGCCGCCAGAACGCTCGGGCCAGCAGTCCAGGAGTTCGGGCCATTGTAGAAAGCGGTCTGCTTGGTGCAGCAGTTCGCCTGCAGATACTGACCGTTCTGCAGCAGGATGCTCTGCGCGTCGCCGATGGTGCTCCAGCCGCTAGGCGGAGAGTTGGCAACCCAAGTTAGGCCGCCCCACGGAGTAAGTGTGCCCAAGGAGCCCAGAGTAGTCCAATCCCCCTGGCCGTTGTTGTATTCGCCACCTTCAGTCAGGATCGTCGTGCCATTCAGGAACACGCCCGAGCTGAAGAAGAACGGCGCGTAGCCGGACTGCATAGAGTACGGACCGCTCCAGGTGCCGGTTTCGTACTTGCCTTTGCTGTCGGGCGCAAGGATTAGCCAGTGGCTGTAGTTGCTGCCGCCCTGGTCCACGTGGGCTAGAATTCTGCCGTCACGCAGCTGTAGCATCGGGCCGACTGAGTCCGGCGCGGTGGCCGCGTTGGTCCAGGTCTGGGCGCTGGCCATGCTTACGCCAAGCACGGACGCAAGCAAAGCTAGTGCGATAAAGCGAAGTACTTTCATTGTGTTCCTCTCCTCTAGAGATTGCTTCTTTTTGTCGAAGGTGTTGACGCTTTGCGGATGCGTCGCCTGGCCATCGCAGACGGGTACATCTGGGAAGAAGCAGCCTGAAAAATCTACTCCGAATGGTTCTACCAAGTCAACATGAAATCACTGCCTCATATGTCAAATCTCACAGAGTACGTGTGACAATGTTCGTACTATCAACCCCGTTGATGACCCTGCCCTTGCGGTGAATTGGAGTCCGGAAACGGTTGGAGGTGTTCGCAATTCTGCGGCTCAGTCAAGGCGGCGCAGGCAGGCGAAGAGGGTATTTCGCCCAACCTTTTGGCCAAGAATCGCTGGCCACGGCCAGTTGCGGCTACTGTACCGGAGGCGGTGTCATTCCGATGAATGTGGTGCCAAGAAATTTTCCCTGCGAGCCAAAATTCCAGTTGAACATGGCAAAGCCGACCCGCTCGCACGCATGGCAGCCATTAATCAATGGGTAACCCACGGTGAACTGGACTCCACCGTTTGCTCCTGGCTGCGAGTTCGGCCACGTCGTGCCATCGCGATCGCCGGGCCACACGCTGGCCTTGGGAAACTGCGCCTTGGTGTTCTGGAATTGTGGGTCCTGCTGCATGTCGGTCTGATCGAGGAGCTTCAGGTCTTCAACATTGAGGATCCGTGGCTGGCCATTCACGAACAGCAATCCGTTATTCGTGTTGGCTCGCAGCGGGTAGTTAATCCAAGCAATGTCCACCGGCCCCACTTGGTGAAAGCCATACATGATGCCGACCTCGCCGTCGCTCGCCTTGTACAATTCGCGGGTGAAGGCGACGGCGTCCGCCGGTGCTCCGCCCTGCTGCATCTGGGTAATAAAGCATTGCGCAAACGAAGGAGGCTGCGTAGAGTCCCCGCACTTTTTCAGAATCGTGGTGCGAAGTGAGTCAGGCAGTTTCCATACCGCCGCGGCGGTAATCTTTCCCGGAGCCTGGTTTTGTGCTGAACCCAGAAGTGTGACGAGCGTCACCAGAACGATGGTCGCAAGCCGTACCGTTACTCTCATCCCATGGACCTCTCTCAGCGGAATGCTACAAGGAACTGGCGATTGAGGAAACGGCATTCTTCTCCTGAGGTTTTCTGCAGAATTGCTAGGGTGCGACTCGCAATACCCCGGCACCGTTGATCTCACTGTCCTTGAGCTTCTGCAGCACCAAGTTCGCGTCTTCCAGCGCGAATTCCGTGACTTCTGTTTCTACCGGAACCTCAGCCGCCAGTTCGAGAAACTCCTCCACATCGCGCCGCGTGCTGTTAGCCACGCTGCGTAGCACCCGCTCCTCATACAGCAGTTCGTAGTCGAGCTGCGGAATTGGGCTCACGGTGATGCCTGCCAGCGCAACCGCGCCACCCTTCCGGGTGGCCTTGAGCGCCAACGGAACCAGTCCTCCTGCTGGTGCGAAGATGATCGCTGCGTCAAGCTCGGCGCCAGGGTCGTCATTCGCATCTCCGGCCCACGCTGCACCCAGGCTCAGCGCCATCTGGCGATGCGCCTCACCGCGGCTGAAGGCGTACACTTCGCAGGCCAGATGACGCGCAAACTGCAAAACGATATGGGCTGATGCCCCAAAGCCGTAGAGTCCTATGCGATCGCCGCGTCGTGCGCCGCTTAGGCGAAAGGAACGATAGCCGATTACCCCGGCGCACAGCAGAGGCGCCGCGTGAGCGTTATCGAATGTGGAGGGCAGCGAGTACGCGAAGTCTTCGTCTACCACCATGTATTCTGCATACCCGCCGTCAGCATTGAGGCCGGTGAACTCGGCATGGTCGCAGAGATTCTCGTTCCCCATTCGGCAATAGCGGCAGGTACCATCCGTGCGATATAACCACGGCACGCCTACGCGATCACCCTCGCGAAATTTGAATGCAGCAGAGCCGCACCCTTCGACGACGCCAACAATCTGGTGCCCTGGGATGAGCGGAAGCTTGGGCAGCTTCAACTCGCCTTCAACCGTGTGCAGGTCGGTGTGGCATACTCCGCAGCAATGGACGGCGATACGAATCTGGCAGTCTGCCGGCTCGGGCTTCGACCGCTCGCGCAGTTGTAACGGTGATTGCGAGACGGGCGCGGGATACTCGAGAACCATGGCGCGCATAGAGCCATGTTAGGCCCATGTGTGCTTGCAGAGAAGATCTGGAAGTAATCTGTGCTGTTTGGGACAACCTGCCTTATATCAGGGCCCCCTTCGGCTTCGCTCAGGGCAGGCTGTTTCAGTCGTGCCGAAAAGTGTCACAAAAGAAAAGGGCTTTAGCCCCTGAACAGGACGTGTCCAGCGGCCAAAGCCGTTCCTAATCATGACCAACCTGCGGCACCGCTAAAGCCATGCCCTGATACCAAGCGCTTTACGCTTCTGCGTTGGCTTCTTGCGCTGCGGGAGCCGCTTCTTCCACGGCGTCCTTCTGCACTCTGACCTTCACCGGCACGATCACGTCGCGATGCAGCTTGACGGGAACGTTAAACTCGCCAATCGCCTTCAGCGGTTCATCCAGCTGAATCTTTCGACGATCGATATTGAAGCCCTTGTGCTCCAATTCGTGAGCAATGTCGGACGAGGTGACGGACCCGAATAGCTGATCGTGCTCGCCTGCCTTGCGAGTAAAGGACAGCTCGACTCCGGCAAGCTGCTGACCCAGCGCTTCTGCATCACCCTTCTCGCGAGCCAGGCGGCGCACCGCGGCAGCTTTCATCTGTTCGATCACGGCACGGTTGGCGTCGTTGGCTTCAATCGCCAGCTTCTTGGGGATCAGATAATTGCGCCCGTAACCCTCGGCGACTTTCACCACATCCCCACGCGCGCCCAGCTTGGCTACATCTTCTTTGAGAATGACTTCCATCTTGAAACTCCGTGTATTTGCGGCATCGCCGCAAGCTATCAGCCGTCAGCCATCAGCTTTCAGCTAATGCAAAGATCTCTTTTTCGCGTTCAGCAAGAGCCGTCAAATTTCGCTCTTCTACTGAGAGCTGACGGCTGAAAGCTGAGAGCTATCGACTCGCAAACGGCAGCAGGGCAATATTGCGCGCCTGCTTGATGGCGTCGGCCAGCCGGCGCTGATGCGGCGTGCAGACGCCGGTCAGGCGGCGCGGCACGATTTTGCCCGCTTCCGCTACAAACTGCGAAAGCAGCCGCACATCCTTGTAGTTAATGCTGTCGATCTTCTCGACGCAGAACTTGCAAACCTTCTTGCGCCGGAAAAACTTTCGTCCACCTTCACGCGGTCCGCCAGGGCCGCCGCCCGGACGGCCGCCCGTACGCGGCCCACGCGGTCCATCGGGACGTGAACCGCCGTCAGGACGTGAACCGCCCTCAGCACGCTGTCCGCCGCCTTCGGGACGTTGTCCGCCCTCCGAGCGAGGCGCTGGCGCTTCACTGGCCGCCGCTTGCGGCGGGGTAGTAGTCGTTTCGTCTGCCATGATTCTCCTTCGAATTTTTCGCCGCATTCGCGGCTTGCGGGAGGCTCTTGTCCGATGCTTTTCACCGAGTCAGGGCACGACTTGCAGTCGTGCCGAAACGCCTCACTCTTACCTGTCCTGGGCTTTAGCCCCTAAAAATCAGAGCCTCAGGGGCTAAAGCCCGAATTCTGAGTATGCGCCCTGCGGCACGGCTGGAAGCCGTGCCCTGACGCGATGCCAACTTACCGACAACTGTCCAGCGACAACAGTCCTACGCGCCGGTCGGCGCTTCTGTGGGTTCGGCCACGGGTGCCGGTTCGGGAACAGACGCGGGCGTGAGCGGCTCCGGTGGTGCGGCCGCAGCTTCCGCCGCAATCGCCGCAGCGCGAGTTCCCTTGCCGCGGACCTTGGTGTCGCGAATCGCTTTGACCTTGGCCAGGCGCTTCTGCTCTTCGTCGACACGGACCGTGAGGAACTTGATCACCGGCTCGTTTACGCGCAACCGGCGCTCGATTTCCTTCACCATGCCGCCTTCGCCTTCCAGCGTAAGCAACACATAGATACCGTCCTGGAAGTTGCGGACGACGTACGCCAACCGGCGCTTGCCCATCCGCTCCACGCTCTTCACCGCGCCACCGGCAGCCTGAATCTGACTTTCCAGAGTCGAGACCAGCTTGTCCTGATCTTCCTCCACCATGTCGGGCCGCAAAATGAACATCAACTCATAAGTACGCATTCGTTTCTCCAAAACCAGTAACTAGTAATTAGTAACTAGCAACTAGTTAGAACCTGATTTCAATTCCCCGCCGATACTCACCGGCTCTGCGAAAATTCTTCGTCGAGAACTAATTACTAGTTACTAATTACTAGTCACCAGCTACGACTGAGTACTGCTCGAAGCTTCTTCTCCCGCTTTCCGGTTGAAGCGGTTCATCGCCGCCTGCACACCGTCTTTCAGGATCACCCGCGCGGCTTCCGCCGCCGACTCAAGCACCTGATCGAGCACCGGATACTGCGCCTTCTTGAACTGCGACAGCACATACCGCGCGCCGTCACCCACCGGATGATCCGGTCCAACTCCCAGCCGGATACGCATGATTTCCTGCGTACCCAGCGCCCCGATCAAAGACGCGATTCCGTTGTGTCCCGCTGAGCTGCCTCGCGGGCGAACCCGGATGCTGCCGAACGGCAGATCCAACTCGTCGTAAATGACGATCAGGTCCTGCTCCGGCTGCACCTCGTATTCGCGAACCAACTCGCGAACCGAGGCGCCGCTCAGGTTCATGTAGGTTTCCGGCTTGGCGAGCACTACTTCCTGCCCTTCCAAAACTGCGCGCCCGGTTTGAGCTCGGCAGTTGCGGTTGTTGACCCGAATGCCGGCTTGCTCGGCAATGCGGTCCACAGCCAGGAAACCCATGTTGTGCGGTGTGAACTGATACTCGATGCCCGGATTGCCAAGCCCGACGATCAGCTTCACAACGCTTACTTCTTCTTCTCGGACTTCTCGGCCTTTTCAGCCTTGGCGCCGCCCTCGGCAGCTTCGCCTTCGGTCTCCTGCTTGCCCTTCTTGATGACTTCGGGCTCAGCAGTGGTGGCCGCGACTTCAGTACCCTCAGCAGGAGTGGCCGCGACGATTTCCTTCACCGCCGTTACGTGGGCAACTGCCTGGTTCTCGTCGGTGATGAACTTGATCTTGTCGCTGTGCGGCAGATCGGAAACGCGCAGCGTCTGCCCGAACACCATTTGGCTGACATCGGCGTCGATGTGTCCCGGAATGTCTGCCGGCAGGCACTCGATCTCGACCTCGCGCAACATCTGCTCCAATACGCCGCCCTGCAACTTGACGCCGGGAGCCTCGCCCTTCAGCAGGATCGGCACGCTGACGATGAGCAGTTTGTCCATAGCGATGCGCTTCAGGTCCACATGCAACAGCGCGCCCTTGATCGGCTCATGTTGCCAGTCGACGATCATCACCTTGCCCGAATCGTCGCCCGCTGCCATGTCGAAGATGGTGTTGTGGCCCTGCTCGGAATGGAGGATGCGGCTGATCTGCTTGGGATCTACGGCGAGGTTTAGTGGTTCCAGCCCCGCGCCATACAGTACAGCGGGAATCAGGCCGCTCTTGCGCAAACGGCGGGCATCATTCTTGGTGCCGCTTTTCCGCGGCTTGGCTTCTACGTTCTTATCAATCTTTTCTGCGGTTGCTGTAGCCATGCTTCATTCCTTTATAAAAACAGTCTGCTGACGGAGGTCTCTTCGTGTATCGATTGAATCGCCCGGCCGACCAGTCCGCCGATCTTCAACTGCTTGATCTTCGGCTCGGCCTTGGCCGCCTCCGTCAACGGGATGGTGTTGGTCACAACGCATTCGACCAACCCCGATTGCGAAATCCGTTGAATCGCCGGGCCCGAAAGCACGGCATGAGTCGCGCACGCGTACACCTGGCGGGCGCCCGCATCGAGCAGCGCCTGGCAGGTTTTCACCAGCGTGCCGGCGGTGTCGATGATGTCGTCGAGGATGAGACAGGTACGGTCGCGCACATCACCGATGACGTGCATCACCTCGGTCACATCCATTTCCACGCGGCGCTTGTCGACGATAGCCAGCGCCGAATCCATTTTCTTGGCGAAGAAGCGCGCGCGCTCCACGCCGCCAGCGTCCGGCGACACTACCGTCAGGTCCGGGAGCTGCAACTCCTTGAAATGTCCAACCAGCACCGGCGACGCAAACAGATGATCCACCGGGATATTGAAAAACCCCTGGATCTGCGGCGCGTGCATGTCGACCACCAGCGCCCTGTCCGCACCGGCCGTCGTCAGCAGATCGGCGACCAGCTTCGACGAGATCGGCACCCGCGGCTTGTCCTTGCGATCCTGCCGGGCGTAGCCGAAATAGGAAATCACCACCGTGATGCGCCTGGCCGATGCTCGTTTCAGCGCGTCGATCATCAGTAGTAATTGCATCAAGTGCTCGTTCACCGGATCGCAGGTCGGCTGCACCAGGAAGACATCCGCGCCGCGAACGTTCTCCATGATTTGCACATACGTCTCGCCATCCGAGAACTTGTCGATATGCACTTGCCCCAGCGGAAGGCCGAGGTATTCGCAAATCTCCCTCGCCAATCCGTCGTTCGCCGTCCCGGAGAAGATCTTCCATTTATCGTCGTGGCGCGCCCGAACCGGCTTCTTCTCGCCCTTGGGCTCGCCGCTCTGGCTTGGCGACTTCTTCTCGGGCGCCATAACCGAAGTTGCCGCTTCGGCCGTAACCACCGGAGAACCCGTGCTTGTCTTCGCTGCTGTTTCCATCTTCAAATACCCCGCAATACCTGGTTGAGTAACCGCTGGGTGTTTGTTGAGCTGTCAGCTATCAGCCGTCAGCTATCAGTTCGAAGCTGCCAGCCACCAGCCGCCAGCTCCGGACGCAAAATGCTTGATCCCGTCAGTTTGTCATCACGAGCACTACAAACGCCCGTGTTTATGTTTGTCATCACGAGCGAAGCGAGGGATGTTCTCGTTCGCAGCGCCATTTCATATCACTTTGTCGCCGTCAGTTCTCAGTTGCTTTGTCTGACAACTGACAACCGACAACTGAATTCTGGCTGGGCGGCTAGGATTCGAACCTAGACAAAGTGCTCCAAAGGCACTTGACCTACCATTAGTCGACCGCCCAGTGATAGAGCTGTCAGCTTTCGGCCATCAGCTCTCAGCTAAACCTAAACCCTGTCATCCTGAGCGAAGCCGGGGTCCCCGCCGAGGGCCGAATTTGCACTCGGTGGGGTGGGAAGCGAAGGACCTCTGTTCTAACCGGCCAGCGCAGTCCAGTAAGCTTCTCTTGTCAACGTCTGCGTTGCGACTGCCGAATCCATCCGCCAGCGCTAACCCGTTTCAGCCGCCGCGCTCGACTGCTTCCGCCGAGGCGAAAAGCCATATAGCGTCGAACCGGAGCCAGACAAAGATGCATATCGCGCGCCTTCGCGCTCCAACACACGCTTCGCCTCACGCAACTCGGGATGCTCAGGGAAGACGACTCGTTCAAAGTCGTTTTCGATCCCGGCTCGGACGAGGTCGAGAAGCTGTGTCTCGGCCCGATCCCCGCTTACCGCGGGAACACCGGTAGATAGGAAACCCTTGCTCAGCCACGCGTACACTGCGCTGCCGAACTGTTTAATTGTACCTGCGGCTCCGGCATGGGTCAATTCCGCTTCACGCGCGACCAGCGCGTCCCAATTCGCGAACGCCTCCGGAGTGGAAACACCTATAGCGGGAGTGAGCACCACCAGGTGCATAGGCAGAAGATCCTGCAACGCATACACTTCTTGCCCCCTATCGACGCCCAGCACCGTGCCCCCAATCAGAAACAGGGGAAGATCACTGCCAACTTCCGCCGCGATTCGCCACCGTTTCTCGGCACTGAGTGGCGTGCCCAGCTCCCGCTCGAGCGCAAACATAGTCGCCACTGCATTAGAGGATGCCGCGCCCAGCCCACCCTGCACAGGCAGTCGCTTTTCAATCCAGATGACGACCTTGCCCCGGCCGCGTAACGCGCGCATCATTCGCTCCGCGACGCGATAACAGGTATTCGACTCGTCCGGCGGCACTCGTGGATCTTTGCAACGGATCTCGATGCCGGTGCCGCGTTGCAGCTCAACCTTGATGACGTCATGCAACGCAATCGTCTGGTAAATCGTGCGCAGCTCGTGAAAGCCGTCCGCCCGCGCTGGGCCGATCTTCAGTCCGAGATTAATCTTGGCAAATGACGGGATGCTAGTTGGCATGGACGTAGTGGCTACTGGCCCAGTGGCTAGTGTAAAGCTCTCAGCTTTCAGCCGTCAGCCATCAGTTTAAGAGCGTGTCATCCTGAGCGACGAGCGCAGCGAGGAGTCGAAGGACCCCTATTCCGGCCTATGCTGCGCGACATTAAGAAGTGCTCAAGGCTGCTTCAGGAAAGCCATCGCTTATTGCTTATGGCTCTCCTTGAGCTTCTTCGACTTCGCCTCAACGCCTTTGGCCAATTTTTCTTTGTGAGCTTCGAGCTTCTTCGCGACCTCTTTGTCGTGCAGGCCAATCATCTGCGCAGCAAGAATTCCTGCATTGGTCGCGCCCGGCTTGCCGATCGCGACCGTCGCCACGGGAATGCCTGCCGGCATCTGCACCATGGCGAGCAGCGAATCGAGACCGAGCAACGCGGTCGACGGAATCGGCACCGCGATGACCGGGAGCGTAGTCTCCGCGGCGATGACCCCTGCCAGATGCGCCGCTCCGCCAGCACCGGCGATAACGACCTCCACGCCACGCGACTTCAACGCGCGTGAGTATTCGCTGGTGCGCGCCGGAGAGCGGTGCGCCGAGGTGATGTCGATTTCATAGGGAATACCAAACTCGGCCAGCGCCTTCGCGGCTTCGTTCATGATTTCCAAGTCTGAGTCGCTGCCCATGACGATAGAGACGAGAGGGTTGTTTGCCATTCTGATCGATCCTAAATATGGAGTAGGGGAATTCGAACTCACGGAGCCTGAAACTTACCTCGATCATTCGAGCGCAATGACAATTTTCGCAGAACACCGGCTCTTTAATGTCCCGCCATTTTGATCGTACCTCAAGATCTTGGTTCTGGCTGACGGCTGATAGCTGACGGCTGACAGCTCTTTATCCCGCTTCTGACTGACAGCTGAATGCTGAGGGCTGACAGCTGTTTCCCCCAGCGAAAGAATAGCGAAACTCTGCTAAAATCCTCCGATGCTTCCCGCCGCGATTCCGGTCAGCCTTTCGTGGGCGCATCCGCTGGTTGCCGAATGGTTCCTCGCGAAGTTCGGCTCGCCCACCGAGCCGCAGGAGCAGGGCTGGCCCGAGATTCTTGCCGGACGCACCACGCTGATCTCCGCGCCGACTGGCTCAGGCAAGACGCTGGCGGCATTTCTCATTTGTATCGATCGCCTGGTGCGCAAGGCGCTCGAAGGCGGCCTGCACGACCGCACTGAAGTCCTGTACGTTTCGCCGCTGAAGGCGCTGGGCAACGACATTCAGAAGAACCTCGACGGCCCACTGAGCGAGATCACCGCGCTTGCCGCCGAACGAGGGCTGCTGATGGGGGAGATTCGCACCGCCGTCCGCACCGGCGACACGCTGATGAAAGAACGGCGCGAGATGCTGCGCCGTCCGCCACACATCCTGGTCACCACGCCCGAGTCGCTGTATATCCTGCTGACCGCGGACGGCAGCCGCGCGATTTTGCACGATATCGAAACTGTCATCGTCGACGAGATTCACGCCGTCGCTGACGATAAGCGAGGCGCGCATCTCGCCATCTCGCTGGAGCGTCTCGACCTGATTGCGGGCCACGCGGGTGCCCAACTCAATGCTTCCTTTGGATCGAGTGGGATGAACAGACCGGGTGCCCCATTCAAGCCCTCGTTTGGATGGAGTGGGAGGAACGAACCGGGTGCCCCATTCAAGCCTTCTTTTGGCTTGAGTGGGAGGAACAAGCCGACCCGCATTGGTCTTTCCGCTACGCAAAAGCCGATCGAAGTGGTTGCGCAATTTCTCACCGGCAACGGTCGCCCAGCTCCGTCGATCGTCAACATCGGCCATCGCCGCACCATGGACCTCGCGGTCGAGGTGCCGCGCTCGGAGATCGGCCCCATCGCCACCAACGAGATGTGGGGCGAGATTTACGACCGCATCGCCGAGCTGGCGTTGCAGCATCGCTCGACGCTGGTGTTCGTGAACACACGTCGGCTGGCCGAGCGCGTTGCCTTGCACTTGAGCGAACGACTGGGCGACGACCAGGTCGCGACACATCACGGTAGTCTTGCGCGCAAATTGCGCCTGGCGGCCGAGCGCAAGCTGAAGAATGGCGAGATTCGCGCGCTGGTGGCGACTGCGTCACTCGAGTTGGGCATCGACGTTGGCTTTGTCGATCTCGTCTGTCACATCAGTTCGCCGCGTTCGATTGCTGTCACCTTGCAACGTTTTGGCCGCTCCGGTCACTGGCGCGGAGCCGTTCCCAAAGGCCGATTCTTCGCCACCACGCGCGATGATCTGGTCGAGTGCGCCGCCACAATTCGCGCCATCAAGCATGGCGATCTCGATCGCCTTGAAGTGCCGTCCGTTCCGCTCGACATCATGGCCCAGCAGATCGTCGCGATGACCTGTTGCGAAGAATGGGACGAAGATGCGTTGTTCGACGTGTTGCGCTGCGCCTATCCCTATCGCGATCTGACGCGCACCGACTACGACCGCATTCTCGACATGCTGTCGCTGGGCATTGCCGCCAAGCGCGGCCGCTATGGCGCCTATGTGTTTCGCGATCAGGTGAACCGTCGCTTGCGCGCGCGCCGGGGAGCGCGGCTGGCCGCCATCACCAGCGGGGGAGCCATACCCGAGACCGCGCTGTATTCCGTCGTCGCGCAACCGGATGAGATCAAGATTGGCACACTGGACGAGGACTTCGCCGTCGAGAGCAATGCCGGCGACATCATGTTGCTGGGCAACACGTCGTGGCGGATCACTCGCGTCGAGTCGAACAGCGGACGCGTGTTGGTGGAAGATGCGCATGGCGCGCCGCCTAGCATTCCGTTCTGGCGCGGGGAAGCACCTGGACGTACCGCGGAGTTGTCCCACCATGTGGGAGAGCTGCGTTCACAGCTCAGCGCCAAGTTGCCGAACACCGCGCCGCTGGCCGTGCCGAGCACATTCGGCCAAAATACCGCAGTCAATAAGGGTGGAAGCATCGGGCTTCAGACCGGTGAAAGGGTGAATGACCGTGGAATTCGCGATCCCATGATTAGCTTCATGCATGGCGAGCCGGTTTTGAAGGGGCACGGCTTCAGCCGTGCCGAACCCGGGTCTACTTTTTCTTCTGAGGGGGCTTTAGCCCACGAGGTTCCTAAGCCTGCAGGGGCTAAAGCCCAATCTCCTCCACCGATTAACGGCACGGCTGAAAGCCGTGCCCCTTCAAAGCTCAAAGCGCGCCTGCGCGGCATCGGCTCGAGTCCCGAGGTGCAAAGCGCTGTCGCGTGGCTGAAAGACGAATGTGGGCTCGACGATTCCGGCGCCGAGCAGTTGGTCGAATACGTGGTCACTGGCCGCGCCGTGCTGGGCGAAGTGCCCACGCAGCAGACGATTATTGCCGAGCGCTTCTTCGACGAAGGCGGAGGCATGCAACTCATCCTGCATGCTCCCTTCGGCGCGCGGGTGAACAAGGCCTGGGGACTGGCGCTGCGCAAGCGCTTCTGCCGTTCGTTCAACTTTGAGTTGCAGGCTGCTGCAACCGATGATGGACTGAACATCTCGCTGGCCGAGCAGCACAGCTTTCCGCTCGGCGATGTCTTTCACTTCCTGCAATTGGAAACCTTCAAGGAGATTCTGGAGCAGGCCGCGCTCGCATCGCCTATCTTCAAGACGCGCTTTCGCTGGGATGCGAACCGTTCGCTGGCGCTGCTGCGTTTCCAGGGCGGCAAGAAGGTCCCACCACAGATTCAGCGTATTCGCAGCGACGATCTTCTCGCATCGGTTTTCCCCGATGCTGCCGCGTGCTTCGAGAACATCGCAGGCGACATCAAGATTCCCGATCACCCGCTCATTGACGAGGTGATGAAAGACACACTCACCGAGGCGATGGACATCGATGGTTTGCGCCGTGTGCTGGCTGGAATCTTCGACGGCAGCATTCGCACGCTGGCGGTCGATACGCCGGTGCCATCGCAGTTTGCGCACGAGATCCTGAACGCCAATCCGTATGCGTTCCTCGACGACGCTCCGCTGGAAGAGCGGCGAGCGCGCGCGGTGCAGTTGCGCCGCATGCTGCCGGAAGCGGTACTGAACGAGGTCGGCCGCCTCGATCAGGACGCTATCGCGCAGGTTCGCGAGCAGGCGCGTCCCGAGGTCCGTGATGCGGATGAGCTGCATGACGCGCTGCAAACATTGGTCGCCCTACCCGAAGAGTTGGCCGACAACGGCTGGCGAAGTGCAGCGCTAGGCTGGATTCCGTATCTTGGCGAACTGCTGGAGAGCTGGCGGGTGGTGCGAGCGACCGTCGGTGAGCGACGCTACTATGTCGCCTCCGAACGCGCGGCGGATTTTGTGCTCATCTTTCCTGACGCGCAGTTCGAAGTTGCGCCGCCCGAGTTACCCGCGCGCACTGCCTCACGCAGCGATGCGCTGATGGCGATGGTGAACGGCTGGATGATGCACTCCGGGCCGACAAGTTCGGCTGCGCTGTCATACCTCTTGGGCCTAGCTCACAACGAGGTAGAGCAAGCGTTGCTGCGATTGGAAGCGAGTGGAACGGTTCTGCGCGGCAACTTTACCGGCAATGCCGCGGGCAACGATCCACACAACTGTGAGTGGTGCGAGCGGCGGTTGCTCTCGCGCATTCACCACCTCACACTTGCAACCTTGCGCAAGCAGATTGAACCCGTTACCGCCGCGCAATACATGCGTTGGCTGCTGCGTTGGCAGCATGTGGCTCCGCAGTCGCAAGCCGCCGGCGAGCGCGGACTGTTGGAAGTTGTTCGCCAAATGCAAGGCTTTGAGATCCCAGCGAACGCGTGGGAGAAGCACATCTTTGCCTCGCGTGTGAACGGCTACGATCCCGCCGGCTTGGATCAGCTTTGTCTAACCGGCGCAGTTGGATGGGGCCGATTGTCGCCGCATCCGGCAACCTTGGAAGATGCGGGCGAGACTCGCCGCCGGGTGGTCCCGACCAGCGTAGCGCCGATTACATTGTTCGTTCGTGAAGATGCTGACTGGATGCAACCGCGCAGCGCGGAAAGCGATGAGCGCCAGGAACAACTGCTCTCCGATTCGGGACGCGCAGTAATTGAGTTTCTCCGTCGGCGTGGCGCGTCCTTCTTTGCCGACATCGTGCGGGGAACCGGCAAGCTGAAAGCGGAGATTGAAACCGCCCTGTGGGAGCTCGTTGCAGCCGGACTGGTCACCGCCGACGGTTTCCAGAACCTGCGCTCGCTGATCAATCCGAATCGGCGTAGCACCAACAGCGGCATCACGAAGGTTGCGAAACCCCGCAACACCGCAGGCCGGTGGTCGCTGCTCTACACTGAGGCGCCGGCCGACCGTCACAAGGCGGTCGAGGCTACCTGCTGGATGCTGCTACGGCGCTACGGTCTCGTCTTTCGCGAGGTGCTGGCGCGCGAATCGAACCTGCCCAAGTGGCGCGAGTTGCTCATCGCTTTTCGCCGGCTGGAAGACCGCGGCGAAGTTCGCGGCGGCCGCTTCGTCAATGGCTTTCTCGGAGAGCAGTTCGCCGTGCCGGAAGCCGTCGAGTCGCTGCGTGCGTTGCGCAATCGCCCGGTGAGCGGCGAAACAGTTACCATCTCCGCTGCCGATCCGCTGAATCTGGTGGGAATCATCGTGCCGGGCGAGCGCGTGCCCGCCATCTCCGGGCGCTTCGTCACCTTCTGCGACGGTGTTCCGGTCGATGCGGCTGCGTCGACAATGTTGCGTGAGGCGGCGGCTCAGTGAGTGCCTCGCCGTTGATCGAAGGTGTGGACTACTACGTCGAAGACGGCCTGATGGTATTCACCGCGCACTACCTGCGCAATCGCGGATACTGTTGCCAGTCAGGCTGCCGCCACTGCCCGTACGGATTCGAGAAGCAACCTCAAGAGCAAATCGAGCCACGGATTGACACGGACTAATTCGAATCCGTTCTTCTTCACTTCTCTGATCCGTGTAATCCGTGTAAATCCGCGGCTCGCCTTTCGCTCTACCCCATGGTGTGAATCTTTACCGGCTCGATCGTGTACAGCACGCGCTGTTCGCCCGGTTGCGCGAACGGATACTTGTCCTTGCCCAGATACTTCTTGGCCATCTTGTCGATATGCGTGGCGGCGCCGTCTTGCGTAATGTTTGTGACCTTGCCGCGAATCTCAAGATAACGGTACGGATTTTCGGGATCCATCAGCGTGACGGCTACCCGTGGATCGCGGCGCATGTTTTTGTCCTTCTGCCGACCGAGCGCCGAGTTTACGATGACGCTGCCGTGTTCGTAGTCCACCCACACCGGTTGAGTCTGGGGGCTGCCGTCGGGCATAAGCGTCGTCAAGAAGCCGAACACCGGCTTGCTGAACAAAGCCATGTAGTTCTCAGGAATGGAAGCGGCCATGATTATTTCTCCTTGCTTGTAACGGGATCGCGGATTGCTTCGAACTGGGATAGCGAAAGAGCAACGGGCAATTGGATTCCCGAGACATTCTACGGGTTCACAAACTGCCCTTCCAAAATCATGCTGACAAAAAAGCCCAGGAACGAGGGCCCTGGGCTTCGCAAAGTAACCTCGTCTACGCTCCGACTGACTGCCCCTGTGTGGCTTTCTTGGCGATTCCTTCCCCGGCAATCGTCTTGATGCAGTCTTCCAGGACGTCCATCGCGATGTCGGCTTGTTCCTTGGTGACAATCAATGGCGGGGCCAGGCGGATGGTATTAGGACCGCACCCCAGCAGAAGGACTCCCCGCTCGAAAGCCAGGTCAACGATGCGATCGCGTTCGGCTCCGCCCGCCGTGCGCGCCTTCTTATCGGTGACGATCTCGACGCCAATCATCAATCCGCGCCCGCGAATGTCGCCAACCAGGTCAACCCGCTGTGGCCAGTCCGCCAGCCGCTTCATGATGTGAGTGCCGACCGTCTCTGCGTTCTTGATGCCTTCCCGTTCCAGCACGTCCATGGTCGCCAGCGCGGCGGCGATGCACACCGGATTACCGCCAAACGTGGAGGCGTGCGAGCCCGGTACCCAGTCCATGATCTCGGCCTTCGACATCATGATGCCCAGCGGCATGCCGCTGGCGATTCCCTTGGCAATGCAGACGATGTCCGGTTCAACGCCGGTATGCTGAACCGCCCACCATTTGCCGGTACGGCCTGCGCCGGACTGCACCTCGTCAACTACCAGCAGGATGCCGTGACGATCGCATATTCGGCGCAGCTCCTGCATGAAGACGGTTGGGGCGACGACGTATCCGCCTTCTCCCTGGATGGGCTCAACGAAGATTGCGGCCACTTCCTCCGGAGCGAGCACCGTCTTGAACAGCTTCTCTTCTATATAGCGCGCACAGCCCAGGGCAAACGCTTCGCCATCCTGCGCGCCGCCGGAGCAGCTGCGGTACACGTCGGGATAGCGCACATGGGTCACGCCGGGAACCAGCGGCGAGAACCTGCGCTTCTGCTGCGGCTTTGACGCGGTCAGCGACAGCGCGCCCATCGTGCGTCCATGAAACGCGCCGAGGAATGCAATCACTTGCTGCCGCCGAGTGTGATAGCGCGCCAGCTTCAGCGCGGCTTCTACCGCCTCAGCGCCCGAGTTGCCGTAGTAGAACTTGTGCGGCCCTTTCATCGGAGCCACTTTCGACAGTCGTTCGGCAAGCTCGACCAGCGATTCGTAGTAGAAGTCGGTGCCCGAGATGTGAATCAGCTCAGCCGCCTGCTTCTGAATCGCGGCAACCACCTCGGGATGACAATGGCCGGTGGAGGTGACGGCGATTCCGGCGGCGAAGTCCAGGAATTCGTTGCCGTCAACGTCTTCAACGATGCAGCCACGGCCGCGTTTTGCTACCAGGGGGTACGACCGAGTGTAGGACGGCGAGATGTAGCGCTCATCGCCCTCCAGCACGCGCCGGGCATTGGGGCCGGGCAGCGCGGTAACGATCTTTGGTCCGGGAATATGGGGTCCGGCAACATGGGATACGGCAACGCGAGCGAGTGTGTTGGTGGCCATGGTCTTCTCCTATGAATGGCTAATGCACCAAGAGGTGCGGGATGGCTGGCCTGCGACCGGATTTACAGTTGCGAAATTTCGAAACAATAATGCGAAATCAGCGCTGTCGATCGCGTTTCAGATTGCGGCAAACCGCTAGTCGCCGGAGAAGAGGTTGGGACGCGCCATGCAGGGAGAAAGCTTGGAGTCAGCGCGCGCCGAGATCGAGATAGGACGCGACCAGGTCGTCCGCCGGGCAAAGCAGCACGCTGCGCCGAGACGGGCCCGGTTGGCTGCGCGAGAATTGCCGACTTGGGGAAACATGGTCCACTCCCAACGTTATTATATGCGGCTTCTCTGCCCGGCGTAACCCCCAGGCAGCTCGGGTGCCCCATCCAAGCCTTCGTTTGGCTTGGGTGGGATAGAGATGATCAGCCACCAGCCCCCAGCCGCCAGCCACGAGCTTAGGGCTTAGGGTATCAGGTATCAGTTATCGGAAGAACGCCCCAGAACAGCTGCCGAGAGCTACACGCGATCCGTAAAACTCTGATACCCGAAACCCGAAACTAGACCTCTGACACCTGAAACCTGATACCCGAAACCTGACATCTGAAACCTGACGCCTGAAAACCTCGCACCTGAGATCGCAGATGCCGTTAGCCGGAGGCTGGTAGCTGGCGGCTGGTAGCTGGTAGCTATGAACTGTGACCCACATCACGAAAAATCTCTTTACGCGATACCTTGTTTTCAATAACTTAGCGTAGTTTTCGTGCGCAAATGATTGAGCCCCAGTGGCTTGTAGGTACTTAATAGATTCCAAAGCGCTTAGCCACCAACTGCGACCACCAGCCACGGCTGCTAGCTACCACCTACGAGCCGCCAGCTACGACCCGTTGGCCGCCCGGTCGCCAGCGACCGGCTCCGACTTTGAGTTGCGAGCTTCCGGAGCTCAGGGCTCTCGCTGGGGCAAGCTAGCGGGGCCAGCTCACAGCTGGGAGCTGACGGCTGAGAGCTCGTGCTCACGGATCGTACCGCTCGTAGCGAAAAAATCTGTTGCGCGATTCTTTGTTTTCTTCAACTTAGCCCACATTTCTGCGCTAAATTATTGAGCGCGTGAGGTTTAAATTCAAATTATAGATTTCAAAGAGCTTAGCGGAATCCACTCCGCAGGGACACGCTTCGCTGTCCTCTAAGCTAGTTTAGGAAATTGCTGAAGTGCTCTGCACGAGAAATCCGCGGCGGACACGTTACGAAGGTAATAGAAATTCCCGAAATGGGAAGGTGTGAGGTCTCGCAGCGGAATCGTGAGCCTCACCGCGTTAACGTGCCCCGGCAGTTCGCAACGACCCTAGCTCTCGAGACTCGCACTTTGCGGTCATTACTTCACGGCCGCTTTCACTTGTCCATAGTGTCCCTGCATTTGGGCTCGTCCGGGCGAAGTTGCGATGCGATAGTTGCAAGCCCGAGAGCCTCATTAGCTCGACCGGACTTGAAATACAGCCAAGCCAAATCGTTCATTGGTTCTGCCATCGCAGTTACCGCCTGTTGATAAGCTGCCTCCGTACTCGTGGTGTCGCCACTCCTCTCATATTCAATCCCCTGTTTTGTCTTTCGGGACGGTGGATCAGATGGCATCGCGACGGAATGTTGCGCGAGTTCTGAGCCCGCAGGGCATGCCATGACAGCCCAGCGTGAAGCGGAGCGGAACGCTGGGACTTTCTCGGTAGGGTCACGATTCGGGCAGCAGGTTCAGCTTGCGAACAATGACTGTCGTGTCATGACACGCCCTTCGGGCTTAAACCTGCGGGGATCAGTCACTGTAGACACTCAGGACAAGGCCAACACAAATCTGTGCTGTCTGCGTCAAATCGCCCCGTATCTTGCGGAGAGCTCGATGAAGCAAGATGGGGCACGACCTTCATCGTGCCCCCTGGCTGGCTCTAGTGCTTGCCCTCGCCGGTGCGGCTCCAATCGCGGATGTGAAGGATCTCCTCCGGCCCGATGTGGAGGTAGGTCAGAAACTCCTGGTGGTCATCGGGGGCGGCTCGTTCGAACTCCTGATGCCACCGCTTCATGTCCTCTTCGGTGAATCCCGCAGCTTTCATGATCGCTGTCCATTTTTCTTTGGTCATGTCTTTCGTTCTCCCGGATAGTGATTTTCTGGCTTGCAGCAATTTCACAATTGCCTGCTGATGCCGGCGCAACTCGCCGATCTCCGCTTCCAACTCGACCAGCCGCCGGTTGAGCACCGCGGCCGCGCCACCTTCGCTGCCCGAAAGCAGACGTCCGATGTCGCGAACGCTGAGTCCGACCGAACGGTAGAGGCAGATCTGGCGCAGTACCTCGATCTCCTTTTGGCCGTAGAGGCGGTACCCGGCCGCGCTGCGGTGCGCCGGCTTCAGCAGCCCGACCGATTCGTAGTACAGAACGGCGGTTCGGCTAAGGCCGAATTGGCGTGCGATTTGCGAAACGCTTAGCATCACGAAATCCACTATCGACCCTATAGTTATAGACAGGTCAAGCGAGAAGACGAAATGATCGTTCAGCGCGTGCTCGGATGCCCCACTCTAAAGATTGTCATCCTGAGCGAAGCGAAGGACCTGCTTTAGGTTGGCCTACATCCCTGCTGTTGGAAATGTGGGAGCTACGATGCTTCCAGATCGAATGATTGCGCCACAATCTGCCTGCGCAATCCCACAATTGCAACTGACGCAATTGTGGGCCACCTGTCGGAACTGGCATCGCTGGCGAGCTGATGCATCTGGAGGATCGGGATATTGATCCAAGCCCCTTCCTGCCGAATGGCCGCCAATTTGCTGTCCGTGTGCTTAGCACTACCACATCACACACATCTGTGACGAACTCGCTTGGTGCTTGGCACCCGAGCGCATAGAATCGCGATTGAGGACGAGGGAGATTTGTCTCCCACGGTCCTGCTCCTGTAAGGAGGCGTGACGCGCAGCAATCGTCATAGCGCCTGTTGGCCGCTGTTAACCACTTCAAAACTCATCCAACGTTCCATCTCGAGAAAATCGCACTTAACTCCTTTGCTCCTAAGATTTTGCCTGTAACTCTCACGCGCTCAAGATTTTGCGGGGAAAATTTTTTCTGACCCAATGGAATCAAGATTTTAGGGATAAGAGGGGGAGGGGGGTATATCGGTTGTCAGTGGTCAGTTGTCGGTTGTCAGTGAAGAGGATGAGATGCACAAGCAGTTAATAGATTGGAAGGCGGATCGGCGGCGCGGACAAACTGCAGGTTCCTCGCCCCTCGACTACGCTCGGGCTCGGAATGACACCCGAAAAAGCGCCCGGCGAATGGCGAACAGCGAAAAGCGCCCGGCAAATGGCGAACAGCCAGTGGCTGACACATGGGGTCGCTCCCATAAATTCGCCCTATCGGCCCCATCAAGATTTTCTACTGGCTTGGACCTCTCGACTGCCCTGTAATCTCAGGGGTACCCCGTCAAAAGCATTGACCACGCGGTACAACCGTCCTGCTGATTGCAGAAATTCTCTCAATGATAAGGAGTTGCATGCCTTCGGAACTGCGTAATTTCCTCGCGCTTTCCTACGACGAACTGGAAGAAATGAACCTGCGCGCCAAAGCGGACCGGCTCAACCGCGTTGATATCGGCAAGATTCAGGATGAGCGCCTGAAATATCTGACCGACCAGAAGGAAATCAAGGCAGTGACGGTGCTCTTCAGCGATCTGGAGGGCCGGCTGCACATGCTCGACTACGACAAGAAGTTCCTGCTGAAGAGCTGGGACAACCTGACCTTCGACGGCTCCTCCATTCGCGGCTTTACCGCGCAGCGCGAGAGCGACCTGCGGCTGGGCATCGACTGGAGCGCCTTCTACTGGGGGCCGGCAGATGTGTTCGGCCCGGGCAAGGTGCTGGTCTTCGGCCACGTCATCGATAAGGAGCGGAGCGCCGTACTGCGGCCGACATCCGCGGCGTGCTCAAGAGCCTTTGCCGACGATCTGTACAAGAAGGAAGGCTACACGCTCAACGCGGCCAACGAGATTGAAGGCTTCCTGTTTAAGGGTGCTGACGCCGAGCGGCGCTATCACGAGACCGGCGAATTCGAGTACGTCAACACCGGCGGCTATTATCATTCACTGCCCGGCGACACGCTGCGCACCTTCATCGACACCACGGCGGAAGTGCAGCGCGCCATGGGCTTCCAGAACGAAAAGGACCATCCCGAGGTGGCGCCTTCGCAGTTCGAGATCAACTACTCCTATGCCGAAGTGGTGGCTGCTGCGGACAACATTCAGCTCTACAAGCTGATTTGCCGTCAGGTCGCGACGCACATGGGATGCACTGCGTCGTTCCTGCCCAAGCCGGTTGTCGGCGTGAACGGCAGCGGTATGCATACCAATCGTTTCCATCAGCAAGGGTGGCAAGAACCTGTTCTGGGATGCCAAGGGCGAGGAGATGTTGAGCAAGACAGGATGGGCGTTTATCGACCGCATCCTGACCCATGGCAACGATCTTTGCCTGCTGCTGAATGCCAGCGTGAATGCCTATCGCCGGCTCGATCCGCACTTCGAAGCTCCCAACCAGATCAAGGCTTCGGCGACGGATCGCGGTTCGATGGTCCGCGTGCCGATCGGCAACGAGCGCAGCATGCGCGTGGAGGTTCGCTCGGTCTCGCCCGATGCGAATCCGTACCTGGCGATGTACTCCATCTTCAGGACCGGGCTGCACGGCGAGACGGCGAAGATCAAGAACCTGCGTCAGGCGGAGCGGTATCTGCCCGACAACATCTACACGGCGATTGAGGATTTCCGCAAAGCCGATTGGACAACGAAGCTGCTGGGCGCGGACGTCAAGGCGCGCTATGCCGATCTGAAGCAGGCTTCGGCTGACCGTTGCCCGCGGTTGCTGGGGACGTTCGTCAAAGCGCCCGAGGTGCAGTATCACCACGACGTATACAACCAGTACTTGTGGAGCCTGTTTTAGAAAGAACAGATTTGAAGGGGCACAGCTTGAGCCTTGCCGAATTGCGTTCTGTTTGTCATCACGAGCGCAGCGAGGGATCTGTTCTCCTTTGCTGCGCGACGATGGCGGTGTCTGTGAGTGGCTGACAGTCCAGCGCTGAAGCGCGACTTTGGCAGAGGGCCACTGTTCCTCCGCATAAATGCGGAGGCTTCGACCCCGTTTCTTTGATCACGTGAAGCGCCGCCCTACAGCTCTGCTACGCTATCCCTCCGATGTCCTCTCCTACGATCTCCATCTTCGAATACGGACGGCTGGTGCGAGGCAATCGCAACTTCCGCAAGTTGTGGCTGGCGCAGATCGTCAGCGAGATCGGGGACTGGTTTTACACCATCGCTATTTTCAGCCTGCTGCTTGAGCTGACGGGCAAGGCGCAATCGGTGGCGATCGGCCTGGTGTTGTGGGTGCTGCCGCAGACGTTCATCGGCCCGATTGCCGGCGCTGTGAACGACCGCATCAGCCGCCGCAAAGTGATGATCTTCGCCGACCTGGCGCGCGTGGTGATTGTCGGCTCGCATGCTGTTCGTCCGTTCCGCACAAAGTGCGTGGCTGATCTATCCGCTGATTTTTCTGGAAACCCTGATGGCAGGCTTCTTCGAGCCGGCGCGCAATTCGGTGATCCCCAACATCACGCCGGAGCGGGACGTCATCGTCGCCAATACGCTGGCGTCAACCACATGGTCGTTCACCCTTGCGATCGGATCTCTGATCGGTGGAGTCGTGGCAGCCACCATGGGAAGGCCAGCGGTGTTCATCATCAACGCCCTGTCATTTCTGGTTTCAGCGATGTTCATAAGCCGGATGAAGTTCGACGAGCCTCACATAACGCATCAGCGGCTTACCTTGCGCCAGGTATTCGATTACTCGCCGATGGTCGAAGGTTTTCGTTACATCGGGCAGAACCTGCGGATGTTGGCCATGGTCTGTCTTCGCGGGGGGACTGGGATTCTCGGCGCATCATGGGTGCTGTTTCCGGTGTTCGGACAGCGAGTGCTGCCCATCCCCGACATGGGTCGAGGCGACTGTGCGCTTGTTGGCATGAGCATACTGTTGACAGCGCGGGGCGTCGGCTCGCTGATCGGGCCGCTGGTCGCGTCTCATTGGGCGGGCATCGAGCAGCGACGACTCCGCCGCGGAGTGCTGTTCGCGTTTATGATCGCCGGCGCCGGTTACATAATGCTTGGGAATGTCGCCCACGATATGGGTGGCCGCAGCCTTCGTGCTGTTGGCGCACGGCGGGAACTCCATCGTCTGGGTTTTCTCGACTACGCTGCTGCAGCTGAACACCGAAGATCGCTACCGCGGCAGGGTTTTCGCCGCCGATTTCGGAATCGCTATGGCTGTAATTGCAGCTCTCGGCTTGGCTGTCGGGAACAGCGATCGACAAGGGCATATCGCCGCGAATTGTGGCCAGCGCAGTCGGTGCCAGCATGATTATTCCGACACTACTGTGGGCGTCTGTGCAGCGGTTGTGGAAACAGGACGCGAGCCGCGCGTCTGATTTGTCATCCTGAGCACAGCGAAGGACCTGCTTTCGAGCGAAGCGCGACAGATCTTTGCGAGCCGAGTACGCCGAGCGAGCGTTGTCTACCAGGCCTTTACATCTTGCTGACGAAAAGCAGGTTTTTCGCTACGCTGAGAATGACAAAAGGAAGGGTTCAGCAGAGCAACAAAGGACGGCTAAGGTAGCCAGGCAGGATTGTCTACATCAGCCCACGCGTCACGCGCGCCCCACTGCATCGGGCACGACACAAGGGCGGTCGCCACGCCGAGTGCAACGGCGTCTTCCATCAAGGCTCCCGCAAAATCCGGTATTTGCCATTGCTTGATCACGCGCGTTCTCCATGCGTATCCGAGCAGGGAACCCACGAGCGCTCCCGTGGCGCCCAGTGCGGCGCCGACGCGAGCCTTCTCGCCGTCGGAAATAGAAAACGCAGCGCCGCAAACTCCGCCCGAGAGCAATCTAAACAGCAACGAGCCCGGCTTGAGGCGGCTAGGGAGCAAGGGAGTTTTGTCGCTGACGAATTCGCCCAGCGCCAGCTTGCGAGTGGTGTGCACGGCGCGTGCGGAGTCGAGCAGGGAGAGGGGCGAGTTGCCGAGCGAGAGCCGACCGGTGCTAGCTGCCCAACTGACGGCCGCAGGAGCGGTCATAGAGCGGAGTCCGGCTACGAATCCGATACCGAGTGCCCGAAGAGAAGATGTACGATTTGCCATGGTCTGAGTGCCGTTATGCACGCATTTAACGCGAAATTCTACGCCGCAATGCATGACTCAAAGTGATGGATCCGATGAAATCCATGAATCTTAGTCATGTCAATTCGCAGTTTTCGCGCGGAACCGTGCCGTTTCACGATGATTTTCTGGCCCTACGCGCCAGTTCCGCAGCACTTTTTGTACTTCTTGCCACTACCGCAAGGACAAGGATCATTGCGGCCAACTTTATCACCACGAATGACCTGCTGCACCGGGCCCTGATCGCCCGATCCTGCCATGCGCGCCTGTTCCAGTTCACGTTTCTTGCGGCGCTGGAATGCTTCTTCCATTTCGTCGATCGACGTGGTCGCCTGCCGCATGCGGCGCGAACCGGTGCCGACCGCCGCTAGAGCGCTGCCGTCACCGTCGCTGGGAGCCACCCGCTGTTGAGCGGGCTGCTGTGCTTCGATGACCTGCATGAGATATAGGTAACGAACCGTCTCTTCCTGGAAGCGCTGCATCATGGCTTCGAACATGTCGAACGACTCGCGCTTATATTCCACCAGCGGATCATGCTGACCGTAGCCGCGCAGGCCAATGCCTTCGCGCAGGTGGTCCATGCTGAGCAGGTGGTCTTTCCAGTGCTGGTCGATGACGCTCAACATGATGATGCGCTCGTGATGGCGCATCGCATCGGGACCGATCAGCCGTTCTTTGGCGTCATAACGTTCTTTCAATTTTTCGAAGATAGCGTCGCCGAGTTCCTGCCGGTTCAGCTTGTCGGCTTCGATGCCCTCTTTTTCAAGGTCCACGCCAAACTTGGTGAAGATCTCGTTCTTCAGGCCCTTGATGTCCCAATCCTCGGCATGAACCTCCTTGCCGGCGTATTTGTCTATCGCTTCCCCAAGGATGTCGCGAACGTAGTCCTCAAGGATGAGGTCTTTCTGGTCAAGGCCTTCGAGCAACTGCCGACGCAGTCCGTAGACCGCTTCGCGCTGCTTGTTCATGACATCGTCATATTCAAGCAGATGTTTGCGGGCTTCGAAGTTCTGGCTCTCGACGGCTTTCTGTGCAGCCTCAATCCGGCGTGAGATCATCTTCGACTCGATGGGCATGCCCTCTTCCATGCCCAGCCGCTGGAGCAGGGTCGACACCCACTCCTTGGCGAAGATACGCATCAAGTCGTCTTCGAGCGAAAGATAGAATCGCGATGCGCCAGGGTCGCCCTGACGGCCGGCGCGACCGCGGAGCTGGTTGTCGATGCGGCGCGACTCGTGGCGCTCGGTGCCTAGGATAAAGAGGCCGCCCAGACCGATGACATCGTCATGCTCTTTGTCGGTATCGGACTTGAAGCGGACGAGAAGCTCGTTCCACTGATCGGTCGGGACCTGATACTCATCGCCGCCGTAATAGAAGTACGACAGAGTGGGATCGTCAGGTTTGGCCGTTACTTCGCCGGCAGCGGGTTTCAGCTTCTGCGCGATACCTTTCTTCAGCGACTCCTGCTTGGCCATGAACTCGGGATTGCCGCCCAGCAGAATGTCGGTTCCGCGGCCTGCCATGTTGGTCGCGATGGTGACGGCACCCTTGCGTCCGGCCTGAGCGACAATTTCCGCTTCGCGCTCGTGATACTTGGCGTTCAGCACCACGTGACGTACGCCCTTCTTCTTGAGGATCTCTGAGAGCCGCTCAGACTTCTCAACCGAAGTGGTGCCCACCAGCACCGGCTGCTGATCTCCTGCGAGCTTCTGAATCTCCTCGGCAGCAGCGAAATATTTCTCTTTTTCCGTGCGGTAGACGACGTCGGGATTCTCGACTCGCAATAGTTGCCGATTGGTCGGAATCACGACTACTTCCAGCCGGTAGATGTTGTCGAACTCGGCGGCCTCCGTCTCAGCCGTACCGGTCATGCCGGCCAGCTTCTTGTACATGCGGAAGTAGTTCTGGAAGGTAACCGTGGCGAGGGTCTGGTTCTCGCGCTCGATTTTTACATTTTCCTTGGCTTCGACTGACTGGTGCAAGCCGTCGGACCAGCGGCGGCCCGGCATTAATCGGCCGGTGAACTCATCGACTATGAGCACCTCGCCATCTTTCACGACATATTCAACGTCGCGGCGGTAGAGATGGTGGGCTTTGATCGCCGTCTCCACATGGTGCTTGAGATCCCAGTTTTCCGGATCGGCGATGTTGCCGATGCCAAGCAGTCGCTCGACCTTATCCCACCCGTCTTCGGTAACGGTTATGGTGCGGTGCTTTTCGTCGACAACGAAGTCCCCGGTGAGCACTGTGTGGTCGATGGACTCCTGAATCTCTTCGCCCATTTCAAGCTGCGGAATGATGCGATTGACCCGCTGATACTTGTCGGTCGATTCCTCGCTGGCGCCGCTGATGATGAGTGGGGTGCGGGCTTCATCGATCAGAATGGAGTCGACTTCATCGACGATGGCGAAGTTGTGCCCGCGCTGCACGCAGTCGGCAAGATCGAACTTCATGTTGTCGCGCAGATAGTCGAAACCGAACTCGTTGTTGGTGCCGTAGGTGACATCGGCCGCGTAAGCTTCGCGGCGCTGGCTGTCATCCAGTTCATGAACGATGACGCCAACGCTCAAGCCGAGGAAGGTGTACAGCTTGCCCATCCACTCCGAGTCGCGTTTCGCAAGGTAGTCGTTCACCGTAACGACGTGAACGCCTCGCCCCGCGAGCGCATTCAGATACACAGGTAGGGTGGCGACCAGCGTTTTTCCTTCACCGGTCTTCATCTCCGCGATCTTGCCCGCATGCAAAACGGCGCCGCCGATGAGCTGCACGTCAAAATGGCGCATCTTGAGCACGCGCCAGCCAGCCTCGCGGGCGACGGCAAAAGCTTCCGCCATGAGTTCGTCGAGCGCTTCTTTCAGGGCCTGATCTTTCTCGTCGGGATCCTCGACGGCGTCGACACGCTGGCGAATTCTGTCGCGAAACTCGTCCGTCTTGGCCCGGAGCTGATCATCGCTAAGCTGCTTGATTCCGGGCTCGAGCGCGTTAACGCGCTCCACCAGCGGTGCAACGCGCTTCAGTTCGCGCTCGTTACTGGTGCCGAAAACCTTGGCAATAAGAGTGTTAATCAATGCTGTAGTTCCTTGAAGATACGACCAGGCATTTGCCGAAGGAGCAGTAACGCGTAGCGCAGAGACACTCCACCTAGCTAAAAGCCTACCACATTAGATGACAGCGTCTGGGCGGAGTCGCACCGGAAACCTGTGCGATGAAAGGGGGATGAACAAGGGCCGGACTGCCGGTCCGGCCCTGCAATACCTGCGATCTATGCCACTTTACCCCGACGCGGTTTGGCGGCCGAAGAACTGCTCTTCTTTCCGCTGCGACTACCTGAGGAATTCGAATTGTCGTCGGAAACGGATTCGTACTCCTCCTCGTCGGCCTCGCCGTACTCGCCGGGGTCCTCTTCCTCCTCCTCCTCCATTTCAAGCTGCTCCGGCTTGAGCTTCTTCACAAAGCTCTGCATCTTCTTCAGAGTTTGCTGTTCTTCTTTGAGGTTCTGATTCAGCAGGCGCTCGATTTTGGTTTGCTCCAACTGTTGCGCCAGGTTGATCAGACTTTCATAGGCCGCGATCTCGTAACTCTCGACCTTGGCAGCGGCACCGACGTTGAAGATGTCCATCAGGTCCTCAGACGGATCTTCTTCCTCCTTAAAGGTGTCGTGCTCGGCAATGATTCCGGCAATACCCTTGCACTCGGTCTCTTCGGCGTCTTCATCCAGCAGATCGAAACACTGTTGAATGCGTTCGACCTGCTTTTGGGTTTGCTGCTGGTGCGACTGAAATGCCTTTTGCAGATCTGGACGGGAACTCTCTTCGGCTTGCGTTCCCAGCGCTTCGACCAGCTTCTGCTCGGCGTCGAGCATGTCGGTCAATTCGTGAACGAATAATTCGTGGGCGGTTTGCATCGATAACGTCCTCCTTGTCGGTTGTTACGATGCGGACCGCTATGGGGAGTCTGCCCTGCAAATGAAGAAACCTGCCACGCATCACGGCGGTGCCGTGCAGAGCAGCAGGTTTCTTCGTGCTCAGTTGTCGAGCCTACCCGGTTGTAACCTTAGCGGTAGGAGTGCTTGCCTTCGAACAGGTACTGCACGATGATCGTGGCCGTTCCATTGATCAGCACGGCGTCCGGCAAAATCGCTCCCGCCGGACCGGTGTAAGCGAAGATGGCGTCGCCGTAGTGGTTCACCGGCACCCCGTTGCCCTTGGCGCTAACCAGCGTGAACTGCTCCGGCGGGAACGTCTGGGTAATGGTCTTCAGCACTGTGCCATCCGAATTCAGAACCGTCAGCGTGCCGGTGATGCTGGACGAAGTCGTGTTGGTGAAGCCCCATTGCGTGTCGAACGGAGAATAGGTGCTCCACCGCGGGTTGAACTGGGTCGTGTCCATCACCCGGATGTAGTAGGTGTAGCTGTTGGTCTGGTCGGGGTTGGCCACCGCGATATACAGCGTCTGGTTGCTCGAACCCTGGATCCAACTCACCCGATTGGAGAATCCGCCGCTGAGGTCAGGGTCCACGTTGGTCACGTCCATTACGCCCGAGATCGAGTTGGTGCAATCCGACGTTATCTTGATCATGGGCGCCATCGCCGCTGTAGGATCGAACGGATCCCAGACTTCGACGCTGTACGAATGTCCGATCTTGGCGTTCAGAGCGTAATAGGCCGTGGTCGCCGGGAAGATCAGGTCTTCGCTGGTCACCACTCCATCCGAGGGCAACACCGGATCAGCAGGACAGGTCGTGGGAGCGCCCTGAATCAGTTTGGTCTTGGCCCGAATCTGTTGCGTCTGGCCAGCTTGCGTCTGCGCCAAGGCCAGGGAAGTGGTAAGCAAACAGCCAATTGCAATCAGCAACGCCTTTTTCATTTCTTGACCTCTTTATGGGGTAGACCATCTAACTTATGTAACCAGAGCTGGTTTGGCAACAAACTTTTTCACCGAACATTCGCTCGACAGAGCTTTAGGCTAGCCCGACCGGATGTCAAGGAGAATTCGTAAGAGAAGGTCAGAGAACAGAGCTGGAGTTACAAAAGGAGATTCGCACTCCAGGCGCGACCTAATCTATGTGTCGCGGGCCCGTCTGCTTCGGGTTAGGTGTGTCAATGAGCGCTGCGCCAGTGAGGGACTGAATAATTCTCGTCAAGGAGCACATATCTGCAGATGAAGGAGCAGTTTCAGACCAAAGAAAGAAGAGGCCGCGTGCGGACGGCCTCTAGAGAGGAGGAGGAAACAATTATGTGAATTGATTGCTATTTACTAACTAAATGTTAATTCTTGTTAAATTCCAAGTCAAGTTACTTCGGTAATCTCATGCAAGTCTAGAGTAATCATAAGCTTACAAGACTCCGACCGGCTGATCCCAACTGCGCGCCTGCGAGTAACGAATATACAAAGCCCAATACGGTCATACTTGATCAATCGTCGTCGCGTTTGGAAAGCGTGGGGCGATCGTCATTCGGATTCTGAGGCGCCGTGCCTGCGTCGGCAGTCTTCGTCTGGCGCAGCGTGGGCTTGTCTTTGTCGGAAGGCGCAATAGCCTTCTTGCGATCTTCGAAAGCTGCGAGCCTCGCCTTAACCGAGTCAAACTCGGAGGTATCCACAACATACTGCGAACGCCCGGGCAGGAGTTCTTTTATCTCTGACTCACTTTTCGCGATGCGGTCTGGTGTAGGTGGATGAGAGGCGAATGCCTTGGAAAGCGTGCCAGGCTTCTGTTTCTCGCGGGCCTGAATCTTCTCGAAGAAGGATACAAAGGCTTGCGGATCGTATCCCGCCTTGTACATGTATTGCAGCCCGAGGTAATCGGCCTCGGATTCAAAGTTGCGCGAGAACTTCATGAAGGCCATTGGCATGGCAAGGCCCAGGGCGATATTGGTGGCCTCATACACGCCCCAACTGCTGATCACAAACATCAAGGGCGTGGTTGCAATCTGCGCGTAATTGGCGCGGGTCATCTCTCGCGTAGCATGGCGTGCGCACACGTGCGCGATCTCGTGTGCCATCACTCCGGCGAGCTCGGCCTCTTCGTCCGCCGCCAGGATAAGACCGCTGTTGACGTAGAAAAACCCGCCAGGTAATGCGAAGGCATTGATCTCGTCGGAGTCGATGACCTTGATGGTGAAGGGAACCTTGGCGTCGGAGTTGCGAACCAGATTCTGACCTATGCGGTTTACGTACTCGGTGATCACCGGGTCCTGAATCAGCTTGGCATTCTGCTCGACCATCATGGCGTACTGCTTGCCAATCTTGATATCGGTGTCGAGGGAGTACCAGTCGCCGAGGCCGCGATTTCCTACGTTGCGGTTGCCAATGTCATCGATGTCGTTCTTGTTCTTGTTGTGAGTTTCCTTGGGCGCGGTGCTGGGATCTGCTGATTGATCCGAAGGCGGTTGCGTCCGGTGCAGCGGTCTGATCAGGAGTGCTCGCGGTAGGAGCGGTGGAAACGCTTGAGCCATTGTCCGGCGATGGCGCGGCTGGCTGGGGAGTCTGCTGTGCCATAGTCGACACGGCAAGGCTCACATTCATTAGCATCGCAACGGAGACTGCGAAAGCGCGTGACTTCATGGAAGTACTCCAACCCTGAGCGCCAGGCCACCCTTACTGATGCCAACCCTTTGCGTCACCGAAAGTTTCCGGCAGAGCAAAAAGTTTATGCCGGGGCCGGGAGGAAGGACGCCTATTGCCGCCATTATATGCTCGGAGACAGCACGCGCAGCAGGAGATTTCCGAAGATGCTGGCTGGCACCATTATTTGTTGCGGCAGCCGGTTTGGGGGCGGCGTCTATCCCCATCTGCTCCTGGAACTCTCGGCGAGAAGTACAACGGTTGATGAGGGTCGGACTTTCTCTGCCGTCGGCCAGTTTAGGCGTAGAATTCCTCTCACGCTTACTACTCAGGGAAGATGTGCCCCGATGCAACCCGTAGTTGGCATCGGGATTCTCATATTGGAGAATCTCCTTCCCTATTACGTCGGGAAACCCGGCATGTTTTCGCTTAGATCCGAATGAATCGACTTATGTCACCCCAGCCCAGAGCGCGCGTCCTGATCGTCGACGAAGACCCGAATACAAGTCAGTTCCTGAGCTCTCAAATGCTCCGTAAAGGACTGGATGTGAGCGCCGCCTCCACGGCGGACGAAGCGGTACGGATATTCCGCGTCTGCGACCCGGCGCTGGTTGTGCTTGATCCGATCTTGTCGGGAGCGGCCAGCCTTGAATTGGTCGAACGTCTGAAGCAAATCAAGCCTGAGGTGGCATCATTCTCATCAGTGCTCAGAGCAGTCCGGAGTTTATCTTTCGTGCTTCCAAGGCCGGTGCTGACGACTATCTCGGCAAGCCCATCGATGCCAAAGAGCTAGACGCCCGCGTCAACCGCCTGCTGGATCGGCAGCGGCTTACATCCGAGGTTACGCAGCTTCGCGACCAGGTGCGCAGAAACAGCGACTTCGCCATGCTGTTCGGCACCAGCCCGAAGATGGAAGAGATCAAGAACACCATCGAGCAGGTGGCGGAGACCAATGCGACCGTACTCATCCGCGGCGAGAGCGGCACGGGAAAAGAAGTGGTGGCGCGCATGATCTATGCGCATTCCTCCCGTCGCGAGAAGCCGTTCATTAAGGTCAATTGCGCCGCTATTCCGCACGAACTGCTGGAGAGTGAGCTGTTCGGTTATGAGCCGGGAGCATTTACCGGAGCCAATCCGGCAGAAGCTCGGCAAATTCGATCTGGCGAATGCTGGAACGTTGTTTCTGGACGAAATCAGCGAGATGCATCCGGCATTGCAGGCGAAGCTGCTGCACGTGCTTCAGGACGGCGAGTTCTCACGCCTCGGTGGCAAGCGCGATATATCGGTGGACGTGAGGATTCTCGCCGCCACCAACAAACACCTGGAGCGCGCGGTCGAAGAAGGCATGTTTCGTGAAGACTTGTTTTACCGCCTCAACGTCATCATGATTCAGATTCCTCCACTGCGGGAGCGCCGCGAGGAAGTGCTGGTATTTCTGGACTACTTCCTGCGCAAGTACAGCGAGTTTTACGGCAAGCAGCCTTCTCCGTTCAGCGACTTCGCGCTGAGCCGCATGATGGAGTATCACTGGCCGGGCAACATCCGTGAGTTGGAGAACCTGGTCAAGCGCTACGTAATCGTCGGCAACGAAGCCCAGATCATCCGCGAGCTATCCACCCACAAACCAGTCGACGCGTCCTCGTCCGGATACCGCAGCCAGTTAGCGACCGAGCAGAAGAGCCGCAGGCCGCGGCGCACCGGCCGGCTCTGCCGCCATTCCGATTACCGCGGCAAGCCGAAATCGCTGAAGAAGACACGCCTTCGCTGCTGGATATCGGTCGGCGCGCGGCGATGCTGGCCGAGCGCGAGGCCATTGAGCGGACCCTGAGCTCAGACCCGTTGGAACCGCCGGCAAGCGGCCAAGATTCTGAAAATCAGCTACAAGGCCCTGCTGAACAAGCTAAAGCTCTTCGAAGAACAGGACGCCAACAACAAGAACCTTTCTGCCTAGAGTGTGGCACTGCAGTTCCACGACAGGGCTGGCGTAACTTCCCCGATTTATGCGATTTGTCGGTTGTTCATATGGCCTTCTAATTCCATGAGAACAGGTACTTACATTTCTCTTGCACCGAGGCCCAGCCGTTCAGGCACTCTTTGGAGAGTGAACTGCGGCGTAAACTCGACAAACAGAAGAGGCACCAACATTGTGATGTATCACCTCTTCCAAGAGATTTTCTTTTCGTCTGCTTCGTTGATCGAGGCAGCGCCCAGCATCGCCTCCCCTGAAGTTTCCCTTCACAACTTGCCTCTTACGGAAGAGCGGTCCCGATGGGACCGCTTTTTTAATGTGGACGCTGAATTTCGGGCGGGTCGCAGAGCTAACCGATGAAGTCCCGATATGGGTCGGGGTCGCGATTTGACTGCTATTCTGTAGGCGCATATCATTCCGGTTTTGCGGGAACGATGTTGCGACCGCGGCTCAAGCTGGCATCCGCAGCGACGTTCGGGGGCCAGGTATGGAAAAGAAAAGCTGGACGCATTCAAGAAACGGCTGGAAGACAGCCAGCGGGAACTGCGGCAGACAGTGAACCGTACTGCCCAGGACGGGCGGGAAGCCGACGTGGAATCTGCTCAGGATATCGCTGATCGGGCCGCCCAATCCTACACCAAGGAATTTTTGTTTCATCAAAGTAACAACGAGCGCCAGTTACTGCAGATGGTGGAAGGTGCTCTGAGCCGCATTCAGGAAGGAACGTTTGGACAGTGCATCTCTTGCGGTGAGGAGATCAATGCCAAACGCCTGGACGCAGTGCCCTGGACTCGGCATTGCATCGAGTGCCAGGAGAAACTCGAAAAAGGATTGCTGGAGCACACCGGAGTCTAGGCCCCGAACCGCAGCCCAAGGAAAGCCGCCTCTTGCAAGAGACGGCTTTTTCGTTTCTGAGATCGATTTGTTACTGCTTGGGCTTCTTCTTACCGCCTAGCAGCCCGCCCAGAGCGTTGTTGATGGAGTTATTCAGGTTCTGCTGCTGGCTTGGGTTTTTGCCGGGCTGTGCCGCAGGCTGTGCCTGCTGGCCGCCACCCAGCAGTCCACCTACGACGCCACCCACTCCGCCGGCGTTCTTGCCGCCCAGCATTCCCGCCGCATTGGGAAGGATGTTGTTCAGCTTCATCTGGGCGAGCTTCTGGATATCTGGAGCCACAACCGGGTGGTTCATGGAGTCCGGTGATGATGACCGGCAGCACCAGTTCGCCTTGCTTGTTGGCCAATGCGGTATTCAGGTAGCCACCCGACACCGCTCCCTCCGACGGACTGGCTATAGGCCTTGCTCAGCACCGCCGTGAGGTGCATGTTGAGGCTTTGATTGACCAGGTTCAGCAGGCCTTCTGCGGACATGGAGCCGACGTCCAGTGCGGCTTTCAGATCGTTCGTATTACGCGACTCCATTCTGCACTTGAAAGGTGCCGCTCATTTGCGAGATCGCGGTGTAGCCTTTCGCGCCGGCGCCTCCGAACTTGCCAATCTTGGACAGCTCAGCGATGAGGTCAACCTTGGTTAGTTTTCCATTCGTAAGGACGAAGCTGAAAGGCCCATTCAACGTTTGTACAACGTCGCCGGATGGAGGCGTCGCAAAGGTCTGATTGATGTTCGCCGCCAGTGTGCCGTAAAGAGTGTCGGGCGAGTTGGCAACAGCGCTCATCAGCTTGTTGGCGTCAGCGCCGGCCAACTTGGCATTGACGGCGAAGGTCGCGACTGGGTGACGCTCGTCAATCGAGATCGTGCCGTTGATCTGACCGCCATACACCTGGGCCGTCAGCGGGCTCAACTGAATGACTCCGTGATTGAGGTTGACGTTGGAGTGAACGTTGGTGAGCTCGGTCTTGTCATCAATGATGGTGCCGACAGCTACCGTTCCGCTGCCGGTTGCAGATTCCAGGAAACTGGGCTTCGGTGCCGGGGTCGGGCGCTGCCTCAGCACTGGGGATGAAGTCTCCAGTTGGCTGCGGTCTTCTTCGCCGGCGGCGCGCTGGCGCCTGTTATCTTTTGCAGTTCGGCTACGTTTACCTTGTCGATGTTCAGAGCGAACCGCAGGTTCGGCGCGTCGAAGTTTGCGATGCTGATGTTGCCGTTGGCATTGGTCGAGCCCAGTGACGCAGCGAAGTTGGTCAGGTTCGCGGAGTTCTGCGTGAACTGAATAGTTGCGTTTTTACGTTGACGGGCTGGGTCAGCGAAGGTGTCTTTATGACAACGTTCTGCAGGGCACCGGTTCCGCTGAAGTTCATCGCATTGCGTGTTCTTGATCGGCCCAGTCGCATGAACATCAAGGCTAATGTTTCCGCTGCCGGTCATGCCCTTCGGCCGCGTTGACTCCGTAAGCCTTCGCGATGCCGAGCAGCTCTTCGAGCTTCGCGTTGACCGTCTTCAGCGTGGCATCGATGTTGGGCGACGGAGTGGCGTACTGCGAGAGTGCGAACTGCGCGTTCAGCGTGGTCGCGCCGGAAGAGACGGTAAAGCTGCTGGAGCGGATGTCCTGCGGCGTCATCGCCAAGATCGATGGCAGGCACTTTTACCGGCTTGTGGAATCTCTTTGCCGGTGACCTCGAGACTGCGTCCGTTCACATTGCCATTCAAGGCGAGATGATCGGTTGGACCTTGCGCATGAACCTTGGCGGTAATCTGCCCGGCGATTTTCGTGTTCGGACTGAAGGCAACTCCGAAAGCCGAGGCCAGTCGTGCCATCTCCTGAATCGATGCATCTGACGCGTTTACGTTGACGTCGACGATCATGGGATTTGGCTTGGTGTTCAGCGTCCCAGTTGAGTGAGACTGGAGTCGATCCGAGCTTCAGAGCAAACTGGCTGATCTGAATGATATCGGTATTCAGATCGTCATTGAATTGAAGTCGGCCTCGATCGGGTATCCGACCTGCACGCCGTGAATCACCGCGTCATTCAACTTGATCGAACCCTTGATGCTGGCTTTCCCGCCACCGGTTGAAAAATCAGTGGAGCCGCTGATAACAGCATCGGAGTTCTCCAAGGCCTGCGTGTTGAGGAATTTCTGCGCGCCTGCAAGTGAAACTTCGTCAAATTTCGCGGTGCCGCTGAACGGGGTATTGATTAGCTGGGCATCGTTCACCGGCCCACCCTTGCCGCTGAGTTCCAGAGTCTGTTTCCGTTGCCGGGCAGATGCGCTGCGACATCGAGCGCGAACGGCTGATTCGGCGCGTAATCTTTCAGCGTTAAATCGATGTGGTCATAAACCGCGCGCGATTGGTGCTTCTGATAATCCGTGACCGCGATTTGTCCATCGCTAATCGCCAGCTTGGAAAGTTGAAAGGCGCCTGGCTGTGCAGCCGGCTGGGTTGCAGGTTGGACAGGCTTGCCGGCCGGCGCTGCGGGTGCGGATGCCGGTTTCTGTCCCAGGGTGGCGAAATTCCACACCCCGGCCTCATTGCGGATCAACTCGATCTTGGGCTTCTCCAGGGTGAGACTGCTGACCTCGATGTTCTTCGCCAGCAGCGGGAAACAGCCCGACATGAACATCCAGTTGCTGTACCTGCGCAAAAGGCGCGTTGCTGTGGAAGCTCGGATCGTCGCCGATGGTGACATTGTCGACCTTTACCGCCAATGGAATGACGCTCAGGCTCATGTTGCCCAACTGAACCGGACGATTCAGCCGATTCTGCAACTCCGCCTGGATCTGGCCGCGATACTGATTGACGTTGATGAACGAGGGGCAGGGCGACAGCTAGCACAACAATCAGCAGGAGAACGATTACGACAGCAATCAGCAGCTTACGCATAAATCACTTCCCTTCAGACGGAATGGGGAGATGCCATTGGTTAAAGGGGGAACAATTCGGCGATTCGAAAGCCCCTCACATGGTAGAAACCTCCGCGCCATCGCCAGTTGTACAGATTAATACTCGGCTGAATGTGAAATTTTCGCTCGAAAACAGCACACAAAATCGGCGTTTCGGCCTATACTACGCCAATTCGCGCAGCTTTGGTGGCGCGAGTTCCATCCGCACCGGGCCCATCGTTCGTAGGAGGGAGAGGCTCATGAAACGTGCAGCCCTGCTTGCATCCTTGCTGCTGTTGTTCGTTCTGTCAGGTATTCCAGCCTTTGCTGATCTGAACGGCGCGAACGTAACCGTCAACTACCTTTACCCCGAAATCAACGACATCTATGAAGTCTTGGGCACCGGAACGGTGACCCCCGGCGGATTCACCGTGAATTCGTTCGGCCAGCACGATTTCACCGTCTTTCCAGGCGACTTAACCCTGACCAATGTCGCCGGAGAAGACATCAACTTTACCTCCGCCGACTTCAACGGTTACGGCGTCGTTGTCAATTCCGGAGGAACCGCAATCAGCGGCGTGACGATAGGGTTCAATGACATCAGCGGATTCGACCTTACCCGTGTGACATTTGATGCTACTGACGTGTGGGTCAATTTGCAGGGCCTTACGACAACGCCCGGAGAGGACCTTCAGCTTGATCTGCAATTTACTCCAGAGCCCAGCTCGATTGCTCTGCTGGGAACTGGTCTGATAGCTGCCCTCGGCGTAGCGCGAAGAAAGCTGTTCTAAGCTCCTCGATCTGCGATGCTCGCTAACTTGATCGCCCACGGAAATCCGAAAGGCAGCCCGTGGGCGGTTTTTTTTGTGGCCGGCTGAGCATCGGAGTGCTAGGTCGACGCGGTCGAGCTTTCTTCCTCTTCCACGTGCATCAATCCGAATTTCTTGAGCTTGTAGCGCAACGCATCGCGGCTGATGTCGAGCAGGCGGGCAGCGTGGGTCTGGTTGCCGTTGGCCTGCGTCATAGCCATCTCGACGAAGGCTCGCTCGACCTCCTCCAGCGAAGTTCCGCCATCGGGGATGGACAGCTTGGGCAAGCTGCGTCCGTTCGCGAGTTGCGTGTCGGCGCCGCCGGAAAGTATTCCTGAACTGCGCTCAAAGGCGGTTTGCGAAGCGTTCTGCTGCGCCACCGGGAAAGGCAGGTACTCTGGCGCTCAGGAACTCGCCTTCTTCCAGGATCATGGCGCGCTCGACTGGCGTTCTTCAGTTCGCGCACATTGCCCGGCCAGTCATACTTCATGAGAAGCTTGCGCGTTTCATCGCTGATGCCCTTCACCGACTTGCGGAACTTGCGGCTATAACGATCGATGAAGAACTCGACCAGCGGCAGGATGTCTTCTTTGCGCTCGCGCAAGGGCGGCAGAAAAATCGAGATGATCGCCAGGCGGTAGTACAGGTCCTGGCGGAAATGTGTTGTCGCGCACCGCGCGTTCCAGGTCGCGATTGGAGGCCGCGATGACGCGCACATCCACCTGCATGTCGCGCACGCCGCCCACGCGGCGGATGACCTGATCTTCCAGCACGCGCAGCAGCTTGGCCTGCAGCAACGGCGAGAGCTCGCCGATTTCATCGAGGAACAGCGTGCCGCCATCGGCCATTTCAAACAGGCCCTTCTTCATGGCCTTGGCGTCGGTGAAGGCGCCGCGCTCGTGCCCGAACAACTCCGGCTTCCATCAGGGTCTCGGGAATGGCCGAGCAGTTGATGGCGACAAAGGGTTTGTCCTCGCGGCGGCTCTGGTAGTGAATGGCTTTGGCAATCAGGTCTTTGCCGGTGCCGCTCTCGCCTTGTACCAGGATCGTGGTGGCTTCGCTGGCGGCGACCTTGCCGACAAAGCCCATCAGCTCGGTCATCTTCTGCGAAACGCCGATGACGTTGTGAGGTCCGGTGCGCCGCCGCACTTCGCCGCGCAGCGATTTCAACCTCACTGCGCAGACGGGTAGTTTCCAGTGCATTTTTGACTGCGACTGAAAGTTCGTCAAAATCCAGTGGCTTGCCGACGAAGTCGTAAGCGCCCAGCTTCAAAGCGGTTTTAACGTCTTCGAGTTGAGGGTCGGCAGTAATCATGATGACGGCGCGCGCGTCACCAGACTTCTTTAGCTGTTCCAGGATTTCGATACCACTTGCATCAGGCAGGCGCACGTCAAGCAGCACGAGATCGGGGGACTCGTTGTGGGCCACGCGCAGTGCGGCCGTACCGTTCTCGGCCTCTACCACGTGGTATCCCCACTCCTCGCACTTTTGCCGGAGAGACCAACGAACTAGTTTTTCGTCGTCGACGATCAGGACTTTTTCAGAGGGCATTCGTTAGACATAGATTACTACGGCACGCGAAGGTCACACTTGAGGGCGCTATCCCACAAACGGGGTATTGGGGGCGTCCTGCACCGTCGGCTGTGCCACGGGCGCAATCGCCGGCTGCGCCTTGGGCGCAACATAAGAAAGCCCACCGCTTCAGCGGTGGGGAAACTGTGATGAAGGACGTGAGTGCCTCGGGCACGGCATAGCTCTGCGCAAACCCAAGACGCGCATGTTTATCGACGCCTCGCAGACGTGCATTTTCCCGTCCCCAGGGGGCTCGCAGGTTTGTGCTCCCTTTCCCGCCGCTGAAGCGGTGGGCTCTCTTATATCGCGCCCAAGGCGCGTCGAACGTGGTCGAAGGACTAGCAGCGACGAGATGTCTTAGAGAGAATGAGCCGCGGAGCGGCGGCACTATCAATGCAGTCAACGAACAAGAGCCCAAGGCGCGAAATACTTCGCCATCGCCGCTACGTAAAAAATCAATCCCACCGGCAACGCGAACAACAACGCGTCAATACGATCCAGCACGCCTCCGTGCCCCGGCAAAAGCGTTCCCGAGTCCTTCACCCCGGCGCCGCGCTTCAGTGCCGACTCCACCAGATCGCCCAGCTGCGCCGCGACGTTAACGCAAACCGCGAACGAGACCACCAGCCACACTGGCGCGAGAGCGAAGCTAGGCTTCACCTCGTCCCCGACCACGGGCGACTGAAGCAGATGAATGCCTCGAAACCCGTTCGCTATGGGACCGATGAAATGAAATAGCAGCAACCCCAGCGCAACCGCACCGAGCACCGATCCCGCCGCTCCCTCCCACGTCTTGCCGGGACTGATGCGCGGCGCCAGCTTGTGCTTGCCCATGGCTCGTCCCACGTAATACGCCGAGATGTCGCCGCACCACACCAGCAGCATGAGAAACAGCAGGTACAGCGCGCCGTTGGCTACCGGCTGCAATACAACCAGCACACCCAGGGTGAACCCCACATACGGCAATAGCAGATAAGAGACAGCCGCACTGGGCAGCGCCTGCGACAACGGGTCGCGATCGCAATCCCAGCAACAGGAATACCAGCGGGGACAGCAGCGTGATGACAGGTAGTCCGGCGAAGAATAACATCGCGATGAAGCCGCCCAAAGCGGCGTCGAACCGCATCGTGGAAAGCAGCCGCCCAATGATTTCGAAGGCCGCGAAAGACAGCGTCAGGAAGATGTAACTGGCGACCACCATCGGCTGAAATCCCTGCGCCTTCACGATTCCCAGATACTCATGCGCCGCCAGCACTGCTACGCCAAATACCAGCAGCGCAAACAACCACAGCGGCGCCTTGAACAGCGCCACAACAACAATGGGAATCAGGATGACTGCGGTAATGACCCGCTTCACGGGAGCTGTCCCTGGTCTTCGACCAGTCCGCCGAAGCGGCGCTCGCGCTTCTGGAAGGCTTCAATCGCTTCGAGCAGCTGCATGCCGCGAAAGTCGGGCCACAGCGTCTCGGTCACGTAGATCTCTGCATAGGCTGCTTGCCACAACAGAAAGTTGCTGAGCCGCATTTCGCCGCTGGTGCGAATGAGCAGGTCGAGTTCGGGCAGACCATGGGTGTAGAGGTGGCGCGAGATATTTCGCTCATCCACCTTGAGATGATCGGCTCCGCCATTACGCGAGGCTTCGCGCAGCAGAGAGTTGAAGGAGTCAACCAGTTCCATGCGCGAGCTGTAATTCAGCGCCAAGGTCAGCACCATGCCGGTGTTCTTCTCGGTGGCTTCCCGAGCCCAGGCCATGCGCTCCTGCACTTCTTGCGGCAGCTCGTGCTGGCGTCCGATGTATTGCAGCCGGATGTTGTTCTCCATCATCGTCGGCAGCTCCATCTTGAGATAGCGGCGCAGCAGGTTCATCAGGTAGCTGACTTCCGACTTGGGACGCTTCCAGTTTTCTGCGGAGAAAGAGTACAGCGTCAATGCGGGAATGTGAATGCGCGCGGCGGTCTCGATGGTGGAGCGCACGGCGGCCACGCCTGACCGGTGTCCCGCGACACGCGGCAGGTGACGGCGCTTGGCCCAGCGGCCATTCCCGTCCATGATGATGGCAATGTGGTGGGGCAACCGCTGCGAATCGAGGCGGGAGTAGATCTCAGCCTCTTTGCGGTTCAGCCCGGCCGGCACTTGGGTGCGCAAGGCTTACCTCAATTACAGAAACTAGCATAGCAGGGTGGCTCCGCAACGAACACCCAACCGGCGCCCCCTATTTGCCTGCCGTAACCTGGATCCTGAGACGAGTCGCCACCTACATGAGACGTTCGACTTGCTGGGACCACACAAACTCAATCTAACTGGGGTAAGATGCCAACCTCCGATCAGAAATTAAACCAATCAACCTTCACGCGTGACTCAATTGGAGAGCAAATGAATATCAACACCTACCTCGCTTTCGACGGAAACTGTGGAGACGCATTCAAGTTCTACGAAAAGTGTCTCGGCGGCAAAGCAGACCTCATGAAATACGGAGACTCGCCCATGGCCGACCAGACTCCGGAAGGCTTCAAGGACAAGATCATGCACGCCCGGCTACAGGTCGGAGATCAGACATTGATGGGGGCTGACAGTCCGCCGGGCATGTTCAACGGGAACCACGGATTTTCGGTTTCGATCAGCGTGAGCGACCCGGCGGAGGCAGAGCGCATCTGGTCAGCGTTGTCGGAAGGCGCAAACGTTCATATGCCGTTGGCTAAGACCTTCTGGTCGCCTGCATTTGGTATGCTCGTCGACCACTTCGGGATTCCCTGGATGGTGAACTGCGAGCAGCACAACTGAACCAGTTGTCAGTTGTCGGTTCTCAGTTGTCAGTCGGAGCGGGATGACGAATCAAGTTGCGTGATTGCGGTGAATGGATAGTGGCTCGGGGCGTTAACCCGGGCCACTACCCACTAGCAATTCCAGTCGGAGTGCTGCCGGTTTAGTGACTGACAACCGACAACTGATCACTGACAACTTCTTTACGCTACGCGCCGCGGATGCGAGACCATGTCCCGCACCTGAGCGAGAACGCTGGACAGTTGCATCGCGTTCAGACTCGATGTGAACTCGGCCAGCTCCGCCAGGAATGTGTCGGACAACAACTCCTGGATTTCGTCTTCGCGTGACGGTCCGCAGAGACGCAGCAGGTCGTAAACGCTGACTTCCAGCGCCAGGGCCAGCCGCTCCAGCGAGGAAAGAGTTGGCGTAGCTTTTTCGTTCTCGATCTTCGAGACGTAGGTGCGCGGTACTCCCATGCGCAGCGCCAACTGCCGCTGGCTCAAGCCGTGCCGCTGCCGCAGCATGCGGATCGCCGTGGCCACCTGCACGTCAGAGCGTTCGCTGGGTTCGGGTTCTGCTGCCGCTATGGTTGGGGCGAAGATTGGCTCGGGCTCATCCTCATCCAACGACGTTCGGCAACGACGGCAAAGATTGTTGACGGTTTTGAACTGGACGAGATGACAATGGTCGCATCTCACCACTTCCCGGTCTTCTACGGGTGCGAGACTCGTTGCCATTTAGGTTTTGGGAGTGCCAGAGCAGGGCACTAGCAAATTCGAACCATAAAACATACTTGACAGCTTCCACGTTCGAACTTAGGCGTACTTTGCGCTATTTGCTCTGTTAGAGTCAAGAGCATTGGCCCACGAAAACGCCCGAAACCTGTGTAAAAAGCGGGTTTTATGATCATGTCCTGCGGAAAACCGCGAATTTATTGGAGAAATACCGATGACGCGCCACGACGCCTGGTGTTTACTAACTGAGTTCACCCTCACAGAAAGTCTTCGCAAACATGCCGCTTCTGTGGAAGCGTGCATGCGCGCCTACGCCCGCAAGTTCGGAGAAGACGAAGAGCTCTGGGGAATCGTCGGCCTCATCCACGACTTCGATTACGAGAAGTATCCCAGCGCCGAAGAGCATCCCTACAAGGGCAACGCCATCCTCGCCGAACGCGGCTGGCCGGAGGACATCCGCCGAGCCATCATGTCGCACGCCGAATACACCGGAGTCAGTCGCGACTCGAAGCTGGAGAAGACCCTCTTTGCCTGCGACGAGCTTGCGGGTTTCATTACCGCAACCGCGCTGGTAAAGCCCAACAAGTCGCTGGCCGAGGTGGACGCTAAGTCCATTCGAAAGCGGATGAAGGACAAAGCCTTCGCGCGCTCCGTCAGTCGCGACGACATCATCAACGGTGCTGCTGAACTTGGCGTCGACCTCGACCAGCACATCACCTTCTGCATCGAGGCGATGAGGGGCGTAGCGGTGGAGCTGGGGCTGGCGGGCATCAACCCCGCGGCTCCTGCTACCCAAGCCTGACGGCGCACCGCCAAACCAGCTCTGGTTGAGCAAGGCTTGCCATCGACATTGCACGGGAATCGTTCCTTATCCTGCATTAGAATGAAGGCACATAGCGCTCGTTCGCGCACTATAAAGGAACCGTATTGCTGCAGAGATTCAGCCACATTCCGCAAGTCTCAGTGTTGTCGGTCATCGACATCCTGATTGTGGCGTTTCTGATTTATGAGTTCCTGAAGCTCATTAAAGGCACGCGCGCCATTCCCATGCTGAGCGGCGTCGTCATTCTAGCCATCGCGTTTTACATCGCTCACATTGAGCCGCTGCGAACGGTTGACTGGCTGCTGAGCACGCTGCTTCCTTATGCCATCTTTGCGCTGATCGTCGTTTTCGGCAGCGAAATCCGCCATGTATTAGCCCGGCTCGGTCGCCGCATGGTGACAGGCCGATTGGGCGCCGGCTCGGGAGACGACAGCTACGACGACATCGTGCTGGCGGCCAAACAGTTTTCCGAGAACCTTACCGGCGCGCTGATCGTTATCGAACGCGAGATTGGGCTGCGCACCTACATCGAAAGCGGCGTCGCCCTCGATGCGAATCTCAGCTTCGACCTGCTGACTACCATCTTCCGTCCCAGCGCTCCGCTGCACGATGGAGCGGTTATCGTTCAGAAGGACCGCATAGCCGCCGCTGCCTGTTTCCTGCCGCTTTCGATGAACCCAGTGCTGTCGACGCAGATGGGCACCCGGCATCGCGCGGCCATCGGCATCACCGAAGAGTCCGACGCTATTTCCGTTGTCGTGTCGGAAGAGACAGGGGCAATCAGCCTCGCCGTAGGAGGCGCAATCGAGCGCGACATCGAGGCTGAACAGTTGCGGCAGCGCTTAAGCCAGCTGCTGAGCCGCTACGTGCCGCAGGCGGCGCTGCCTACCCAGATCTCCGACAACACGCTGGGCAATGGAGAGCACGATTACGAACCGTTTGTCCCCGAAAAAGACCTTCGCGAAGGAACGGAACGCTAGCCATGCGCGACTTCCTTCGCAAATACATTTTTAACAATTTATTGCTCAAGCTGGTGGCGCTTGGGCTGGCGTTCCTGCTGTGGTGGGCTGTCGCCCACGATCCAACCGTCGAAGCCGTCATCACAGCGCCGCTGGAGTTCCACCACGCGCCTGAAAATCTTGAAATGAGCGTCGAAGGGGCAACCCAGGTCGAAATCAGGGTGCGTGGTCCGGAGCGCACGGTCCGCCGCTTGACCCCCGCCGATGTGCAGGCCATCGTGGACCTGACGGGAGCGCACGCCGGCGAGCGGACGTTCGACTTAACCGCGAAGCAGGTGCATCTGCCGGACGCGGTTGAAGTCGTGCAAATCGAGCCTTCGCAGGTACGCCTCTCTTTCGACCGTAGCGCCACCCGCACGGTGGAAGTCAGGCCGCGCGTCATCGGCTCGCTGGTCACCGGATATCACATCGCCAACGTGACTGCCGATCCCAGCACCATCAACATCGTTGGGCCGGCGCACCGGGTTGACGACGCAGGCGACGCCATCACCGATCCGGTCGATGCCACGGGCGTGGTGGGATCGGCAACGTTCACCACGCACGCTTACGTGACCGACCCGCTGGTTCGCGTGCAGAAGCCGGCGCCCATCCACGTAACCGTTACGACATCGAAATCCGACAAGGGAGAAACGCCCCGTTGAGCAGTGCCGCCACTCCATCTCCTATGAGACAGCTATTCGGAACCGACGGAATCAGAGGGGTCGCCGGCGAATATCCGCTGGATCGGCGAACGGTTTACGCCATTGGACGCGCGCTTGGACAACGGCTGGCCGAGCGAGTGCCGGGCGCGGCCGTGGTCATCGGCCAGGACACCCGCGAGTCCAGTGCGTGGATCAGCGCGGTGCTGGCCAGCGGGCTTGCCGCTTCCAAGGTCAAGGTGGCGAGCGCGGGTGTCGTCACCACACCGGGCGTCGCTTATCTGGCGCGTGCCAACCGCATGGCCGCCGGAGTTGTGATCTCGGCCTCGCACAATCCCTGGCGCGACAACGGCATCAAGGTTTTTGGCGCTGACGGCTACAAGCTTTCCGATGAACTGGAACACGCCATCGAAACCGACATCTTCGCTCACCTGGAGCAGCTTGCGGCCGGAGCCGAGCATGCGGGGGAGAGCTTCGAGATGCTGCCCGGGGATGCCGCTTTGCGCCAGCAATATGCTGACTGGTTGGCGACTCTCATCGGCCCCGCCGATTTGGGCAAGCTGCGCGTGCTGGTCGATTGCGCTAACGGAGCAGCATCCTCCATCGCGCCGCTTCTATTCGACGACATAGGCATTAAGGCCGACTTCCTCCACATCGAGCCCACCGGACGCAACATCAATGCCGGCTGCGGCGCGCTGTATCCCGACCACATCGCCGAAGCGGTCGCCGCCTCGAATGGCAAGTACGACATTGGCATCACCTTCGACGGCGATGCCGATCGCGCGATGTTCTCCGACGCGCAGGGTCGCGTAGTCAACGGAGACGGCGTGCTGCTGCTGGCTGCGCGCGATATGCAAACCCACGTTCGGTTGCACAACAACACCGTGGTTGCTACCACCATGTCGAACATGGGACTGGAAGCTGCCTTGAAGCGTAGCGGCATCCTGATGAAACGGGCGCCCGTCGGCGACAAGTATGTGCTGGAAGAGATGATTAAGTCTGGCGCGACGCTGGGCGGCGAGCAGTCAGGCCACATTCTCTTTCGTGACATGGATACGACTACCGGCGACGGCATCCTCACCGGACTGCGCGTTTTGGAAGTGATGGCGCGTACCGGCAAGCCGCTGGCGGAGCTCGTTGCCGACATGAAGGTCTTCCCGCAGCAGATCAAGAACGTTCACGTGCGCGAGAAGATGCCGCTCAATGAGATACCTGCGGTACAGAAGGCGATTACCGCCGCCGAATCCGAACTCGATGGCAATGGCCGGGTCGTCGTGCGCTATTCAGGCACGGAGAAGCTGGCGCGCGTGATGATCGAGGCCGAGTCGGAAGAGACGATGCGGCGGCATACCGACGCGATTGCGACCGCGATTCAGCAGGCGATCGGGGTATAAACGCTCTCACCACAGAGGCACAGAGACACAGGGAATAATTTTAGAGGGTGTCATCCCGAGCGGAGCGCAGCGGAGTCGAGGGACCCGCAGTTCGATGGCAGCCGTGCGTGAAGCTGTCTCCAATAAATTTGGGTGCCCCATTCGGCCTGGGTTTGGCCGGGTGGGGATTTGTGGTATGGGAAAGAAAAGCCCCACCCCGCCAAAAGACGGCGGAATGGGGCACCCGAATGTGAAGGTGTCCCGAATGAGACCGGACAGGCGTTTCGAGACTACGGAATGATTTTCTTGATGCACTGACGCGATCACTCACCCCAGCAAATTACTCACCACCTCGTAGCTCGCCGCCAGCGCCGAATCCAGTGCCGCCGGATCTTTGCCGCCGGCCTCGGCCATGTCAGGACGCCCGCCGCCGGAGCCGCCAACCTTCTTCGCGACTTCCGCGATGATCTTGCCCGCCTGCACGCGCGAGGTCAGGTCTTTGGTGACGCCGACGATTAACGCGACCTTGCCGTCGGCAACCGAGCCCAGCACTACGACGCCGGAGCCGAGTTTGTTGCGCAGATTGTCGATCAGCGTGCGAAGTTGCGAGCGATCGAGGTTGTCGGCACGATGAGCTACCACCTTCACGCCCTTCACTTCACGAACGTTCTCTGTTGCCGAGGAAACCGACGAAGCCGCCGACTTCATGCGCGCCTGATCGAGCTCTTTGCGCAGCTTCTTCAGTTCTTCTTCGCGGCGTTCGAGTTCGTGCTTGAGAGCTTCAGCCGGAGACTGATCGTCGCCGCCGCGCACCAGCGTCGCGACAACGTTCTCCAGTTGATGATCTTTGCGGAAGTGGCGCAGCGAGCCTTCGCCGGTCACGGCTTCCAGACGTCGAACGCCGCTCGAGACGCTGCCTTCTTTCAGGACTTTGATCAGACCGATCTCGCCGGTCGCCGCCGTGTGCGTGCCGCCGCATAGCTCGGTGGAGAAGTCCCCGATGCGGATGACGCGCACGCGGTCGCCATACTTCTCGCCGAACAGCGCCATGGCTTTGTATTCGTTGACGGCCACGTCGATGGGCACGTCTTCGATGACCTCGACCCGATCGTTGCGCAGGACTTCTTTGTTGGCGAGGTCTTCGATGTCCTGCAACTCTTCGTCGGCCAGCGACGCGAAGTGCGAGAAGTCGAAGCGCAGGTGCCCGGGATCGACCAGCGAGCCCGCCTGCTTCACATGCGTGCCCAGCACTTCGCGCAATGCGGCATGCAGCAGGTGCGTGCCAGTATGGTTGCGCATGGTGGAGCGGCGAACATCGTCGTTGACAACATCGCATCAACGCTTGTCGCCGACGTGAATCGTTTGCTTGGCGACGACGGTGCGACCCGCACGCCCTGCACGGGATAGCTGACGCCCTCGACATCTGCGACCAGCTTGTTGTGATCGTCGGCAAGTAGAGCCAGCCAACATCGCCGACCTGGCCGCCAGCCGTCGGCGTAGAACGGCGTGTGGTCCGAGCACGATCTCGCCGCGCTCGCCCGGCTTGAGCTCCTGCGCGCGGAACTCCGGTGCCGGTCGTCGGGTCGCTTAATGATGGCCAGCACCTCGCGAGTCCTGTGCCGAGAGCGTTATGGCGATAGCCTAGTCGTAACTCATGGTCGTCGGGAGACGCCGATTCCGGATAAGCCTTCCATCGACGAGGCCTGATATGCCGGGGACGCATTTGCTGGAGCCGCCTTTCCACGAAGCCTGCGCACGATGGCGTTGCTCTTCCATGGCGGCGTCGAAACCGGCTGGTCGAAGTCGAATACCGCGATCCCGTGCGGCATCCTCCATGAAGTCCAGAGGCAAGTCCGAAAGTGTCGTACAGTTTGAAAGCTCTGTCGCCTGAAGTACATCGCCGGTGCCGCAGTTCGGTAATCTCGACGTCCGACTTCTTCTCCGTTGTTGCGTCCGCTCAGGCCTACATCGCTATGCCAGCCTCGCGATCTCCTGTATGCAGCTTCTAAGCAAGCTGAAATCTATGCCTCGACAGTGCAGCCTAAGATCGTCTTCTAGTCGTGTTCAGCCCAACATCCATCACGTGCGCAAACCGTGTCTCTTCACCCTTGATCGTCTCGGCCACGCGGTTGGCCGATTCAACCAGCTCCGGATAGGCATCCTTCATCAGGTCGCGAACCGCGATATACCATCTCGAACAGAAACGGCTTCTCCTGCCCCAGCAATCGCCCATGCCGAATCGCGCGCCGAATGATCTTGCGCAGCACGTAGCCGCGCCCTTCGTTCATGGGCAGCACGCCATCGGAGATCAGGAACGTCGCCGCACGCGCGTGGTCGGCGATGACCCGCAACGAAGCCGCCTGATGATGCTGCTCTTCGACATCCTCGCGCTTCATCTCTTCGTTGACCGAAACTCCCGTCAGCTCCGCAGCCCGCTTGATCAGCGGCACAAACAAATCCGTGTCGTAGTTCGAGATCACGCCTTGCAAGCACCGCCGTCACGCGCTCCAGGCCAGCGCCAGTATCGATCGATGGCTTGGGCAGCGGAATGAGCACCCCCTGGTCTCGCGGTTGAACTGCATGAATACCAGATTCCAAATCTCGACGTAGCGGCCGCACTCGCAGCCGAACTGGCAGTCGGTGTGTCCGGCATCGCTCGCCTCCGGGCCCATGTCGTAATGAAGCTCGCTGCACGGGCCGCAGGGGCCGGTGTCGCCCATCTGCCAGAAGTTGTCTTTCATGCCCATCTCGTAAATGCGATCTTTCGGCGACGCCTGACGTTCGAGCCAGAAGCTGCTCCGCCTCCTTGTCGCGCGGAAATCGCTTCCCGGTACCCTTCGAAGATCGTCACGTACAGCTTGTCTTTGGCAATGCCGAACCACTCCGACGAGGTCACCAGCTCCCACGCAAAGGCGATGGCGTCTTTCTTGAAGTAGTCGCCAAAGCTGAAATTGCCCAGCATCTCGAAGAACGTGTGGTGGCGATTGGTGAAGCCGACGTTCTCCAGATCATTGTGCTTGCCGCCCGCGCGCACGCACTTTTGCGACGAGGTGGCGCGGTTGTAGTCGCGCTTCTCGATGCCGAGGAACACGTCCTTGAACTGGTTCATGCCGGCGTTGGTGAACAGCAGCGTCGGGTCGTTATGCGGGACCAGCGAAGACGAGTGGACGATCTTGTGCCCCTTCTGCTCGAAGAAGCGCAAGAACATGGAACGGACTTCTGAACCTGTAGGTTTGGCTGACATGGTAAGTACTTAGTTTAATTGCGCGCGTGTGTGTTTCACCACTGAGGAGAAGAGCCTGGTCGCAGGGGCGGCCAACTGCAGGTCCCTCGGCTGCGCTCCGCTTCGCTCGGGATGACACCTTTGAGAGACGGCTGCGGCGCGGCTAAAACCTGCGGCATCCCTCTCGCCAATTGACCGGCACCCGCGCATCGCCCGATAATCGCAGTGCTCAGCGATTTTCCGTACGTACAAGGTGGTCTTACGTGAACGCGCAAAACACGAACGATCGCCGTCCTTTCCAGACGGCGGGCGAGCGCCTGGACAACATACTCGGCGATGCCTCGAAGCAAGTCGAGCAGCAGACGCAGGCGCTTATCGATTACATCAACGACGAAGTGGTTCCGCTGATTCGCGAGAACTCCAGCAAGGGGCTGCACGTCGCGGCCGACAAGCTGAAAGATTTCGCCAACTACATGGATTCGAAGAAGCAGAACCAGGGATAGTTTTGGCACGGGTGGAGCAAACCGTCGGGGACCCGTTGCTCGCCCCCCATTTTTTGGTTTGTCATCCTGAGGGGAGCGAAGGACCTGCTGCTGTGTCGTCCCTGAAGGGACTCGCTGGTCACTTGGCGCGCCCTACCCAACACTTCCGCGCTGGGCTGGAATTGTGCAGAGCCGCTGTACTTATCTGCACCATCGGAGGAGTCGTCCTGCTCTCCGGCTGCGGACACAAGAAGACGGCGAAGAACATTCCTCCTCCACCCACGGTTACTCCGAATACAGCGTCCAGCTCGACAAGCGAGGCGACTACCAACGCTGCGCCCAGCGTCGAAACCGGCAAGCATCAGAAGCCCATCTATGTCGAAACCGGATTAGCGAGCTGGTACGGGCCGCCCTACCACAATCGCAAGGGAGCCAACGGCGAAATCTATGATCAGAACGCCCTGACCGCAGCCCATCGTACGCTGCCGATGAACTCCGTGGTGCGGGTGACCAACGAAAGCACCAAGCACGCCGTAGTGGTTCGAATCACTGATCGTGGGCCTTTCATTGAAGATCGTATGATCGACCTTTCGCTGGCGGCGGCAAAGGCGGTCGACGTTTGGCGTCCCGGCACGGCGACGGTCAAGATCGAAGTGCTCTCGACACCCGCCTCGATCTTCGAAGGGGGCCGCTGGTGTGTGCAAATCGGCGCATTCCAGAGCCGGCATGACGCGCTCAAGCTCAAAGAGAAGCTGCAAGATCACTATCAGAGTGCCCAAGTGATTGAGTTCACTGGGCCTACCGGCGAGTGGGTGCGCATCCGGCCTGCAGGCGACGACAAGCGCACGGCGCAGGAAGTCGCCAGTAAGACGCACGTCAAAGAAGGCGGTGTCTTCCTGGTGCGACTCGACTAGTCCACGCGAGTCGGCCTCCAAAAAGTAACAATGTTCTGATTACCAGACTTTAGCTTTAAGCTAAATCTCCCTCGTTGATTTTAAAGGTCCGGTCCAATTTGGAACGGCCTATACTCATACTCCGTGCAGCCGGTGGAAAATCAGAATGCCGGAATAGTGTCGCCTGAGCGGCGCTCGGCGCTTGTAGCTCGCGGGAGGCGGCTCGAATACCTGACTCTAGCCTGGAACGGCTTTGAGGCGGCTGTAGCGCTGATTTCCGGGGTTCTCGCCGGGAGCATCGCCCTGGTAGGTTTCGGGCTGGACTCGGTTATCGAAATGGCCTCCGCGGCGATTCTGCTTTGGCGGTTACGTTCGGACAGCCCAACAAGCCGGGAGCACGACGAGCAAATTGCGCATCGCCTCGCAGGCATTTGCCTGGTTGCGCTCGCCGCCTACATTGCTACCCAATCCATCCGATCGCTGTGGCTGCGGTCGGTTCCGGAGCGCAGCATTCCGGGAATTGCCATCGCCGTCGCCGCCATCGTGGTCATGCCGCTGCTGGGTCGCGCAAAACGAAGAGTTGCGCAAGAACTGCGCAGCCGGGCGCTTCATGCCGACTCACGGCAGGCCGATTTTTGCGCCTATCTTTCAGCCATCCTGCTGATTGGCCTCGCACTGCATTGGCTGTTGGGATGGTGGTGGGCTGACGCCGTGGCAGCTCTGATTATGGTTCCGATCATCGTGCGGGAGGGTGTGCAGGGGTTGCGGGGCAAAACGTGTGATGATTGCTCGGCACGATAGCGTGAGTCGACGTTGAGTTCACCACCGGATCACCGAGTACACCGAGAAGTTGAAATCTGTAATCTCGGTGCTCTTCGTGTCCTGCTGGGTGAGCCGAATTTCTGAAGTTCCAATACCCCATCCATTTCCGTTATCCTGTTTGGCACCTCATAAATCATGAGAACCCTGCACGGAAAACCCGCATCGAAGCCGTTTGTACCGCTCTCCACGCGCTTTGATCATGCTCTCCTGTTCGCTGCTCAGGTACATCGTAACCAGGACCGTAAGCGCAGCGGCATTCCGTATCTCTCGCATCTGCTGGGTGTGGCTTCCATCGTCCTCGACTACGGCGGCGACGAAGACCTGGGCATTGCGGCGCTGTTGCACGATGCGGCCGAAGACCATGGCGGACGAGCCATGCTGCACACCATCGAGCAGATGTTCGGGCCGCGTGTTGCCAAGGTGGTGGACGGCTGCACCGATTCTTATGGCGATGAGGACAAGGCGAAACCGAAGTGGTATCCACGCAAGCTGCGGTATCTGCGTCGGGTGCGCAAGGAAGATGCCGAAACGCGCTTCGTGTCGGCGGCTGACAAGCTCTATAACACCCGCGCTGTCCTGCGCGACTTACGGCAAAGCGGCGAGTCGGCTTTTGACCGCTTCTCAGCTCCGAAAGCGAAGGTGCTTTGGTACTACCGTTCGCTGGTGCGCGAGTATCGCGCCGGAGGAGTGACGCATCTGTTGAAGCCGCTGCTCGACGATCTCGACCGCGCGGTGACGGAGTTGGAGCATTATTCCGGGTTGCTGGCGGACCCTAAGCGCAGCGCCCGCCAACTCAAACTGAAGAAGTAATCGTCGATTACAGAAATCAAGAAGCGGGGAGGCAGCTTTGTCCGCATCGGAAGCAGAGCGCATCGCCGATCTGCTGAAGCAATCCAAGACCATTGCCGTGGTTGGGCTGACCGACAACCCTCTGCGGCCCAGCTACGGGGTTTCCAGTTACATGCAGTCCCAGGGATATCGCATCATCCCGGTGAATCCAAACGTGACAGAGTCACTTGGCGAGAAGGCTTACGCGAGCTTGCTGGACGTTCCGGAAAAGGTCGACATCGTGAACATTTTCCGTCGGCCAGAAGCCGTGCCCGAAGTTGTCGACCAGGCCATTCAGCTACACGTGCCGGCGATCTGGATGCAGGAAGGCGTGGTCCACGAGGAGGCAGCGGAGAAAGCGCGCCGAGCGGGAATCTTCGTGGTGATGGACCGCTGCATTCTGAAGGAGCACATGCGGTATGGGGGGTAGTGAGCACTCATTCCAGAAACATCTCCACTTGTCATCCTGAGCGACGCGAAGGACCTGCTTCGGTCGCCACGGCGATGCCGCCCGGGCAGCGCAACGAACGTGGCTCAATTCAATTCAGAACGATAGCGGTTCTTTTTCGTCCGTTTTTTGAAGTGCGACTCGTAATCCGCAACCATTTGGTCGAGCTTCTCTGGGCCAGCGCTGCCCTCGTATGTATCGATGTTGAAAACCTTCGAACACGCTGGGCATTTGGTCGTGAAAGGCTTCTTGCGAATGAAGATTGCATCTGGAATGTTCATGCCGACCGCTTTTCCTACCCCAGAACAACGGGCTCAGTCCCGTGGAAGTTAGATGGACCGCTGTGCTTAACGCCACGCTTTGAGCACGCCGAAAGCAGGTCCTTCGCTACACTCAGGATGACAAGCTTGAAGGTAATGTCGTGCTCAGAGAAACTGCCTTAATGCCTTCTTCAAAACCCCATGATGTTGTATCCGCAATCCACGTAGATGGTCTCGCCGGTAATTCCCGTAGCCCCATCCCCGGCGAGGAAGACGGCCGTCGATGCGACCTCGTGCACATCAATGTTGCGTTGCAGGGGGGAGCGCTCCGCATGGCTGTTCAGCATCTCGCCCAGGTTGCCGATGCCACGGGCTGCCAGCGTTTTGATCGGTCCCGCGGAAATGGCGTTCACGCGGATTCTCTGCTTACCGAGGTCGTAGGCGAGATAGCGAACACACGCCTCCAGCGCAGCCTTGGCTACCCCCATCACGTTGTATCTCGGCACGACTTTTTCGGATCCGTAGTACGTCATGGTGAGTATGCTGCCACCGTCGGTCATAAGCGGCGCGGCAGCACGCGATACGGCGACTAACGAGTAGGCGCTGGTATCGAGCGCGATGCGAAACGCCTCGCGGCTGGTGTTGACGAATTCGTCTTTCAGCGCCTCGGCGGGAGCATAGGCGACGCTGTGCACCAGTGCGTCCAGCTTGCCATAGCGCTGCTTCAGTTGCTGAAAGAGTTGATCGATCTCTTCGTCGCGCGACACGTCGCACTGGAACGCTTGCGCGTTTGGCAGGGCGGCAATCAGGTCGTCGGCTTCCTGCTTCAGGCGCTCGTTTTGATACGTAATAGCGAGTTGGGCGCCCGCGGCCTGCATCTGCTGCGCAATGGCCCAGGCGATGCTGCGCTTGTTGGCCACGCCGAATACGACCACGTTTCGTCCCTGCAATCCGTTCGACATCCATACTCTCCCTGATGGTGCTGAAAACTTTGAGGATACCATCGCGCGGCGGCAGACTCAGGGCCACGGGCGATTTCGGCTCGGGCAGCTTGCGATTTGTATTCACAGGCTGGGATTTCTGGGAATATACTTCGGGCAATTTGCTGGGGCGAGGTCGGCCGCTCTGCCAATAAAGACCGTGGGCAGACCACCTGGCCAAAACTACCGCTTCAGAAGTTTACAAACAGGACGCGTCCGGCGGTTCTGTCCGGCGTTGTTCTCAGGGAGTAGCTATGGCGAGTATTCGCGATCTGCTGAGCAACCGCACCATCCATTACGTTCAACCGGAGCAGACCGTATTTGAGGCTGCCAACTACATGGTGCAGTGCAATGTCGGCGCTGTTCCCGTGCTCGAGGACACGAAGTTGGTCGGCATCTTCTCTGAACGCGACATCATGAAGCGTGTGGTATCTGAAGGCCGCGATCCCATGACCACCCGCATTTCCGACGTGATGACTACAGGCGTGCACACCGTGTCCCCATCCGGAACCTGTCATGACGCCATGGCGTTAATGCAGCAGCATGCGGTGCGGCACTTGCCGGTGTGTGACGGCTCAACGCTGGTCGGTTTCCTGTCGCTGCGAGATTTGCTGCACCAGAAGCTGGACGAGACCGTCGGCGAGGCCGAGAGCTTGCGGGCCTACATCCAGACCGGCGCGAGCTGATTTACGGATGCTGCACATGGTTTGGGTAGTGCGGCGCTTCAGCGCTGCGTAGGTTGGCGTTTTCGCTGTCAGGCGTGGAGTTCGTTCCTGCAGGGAGCGAACTCCACGCCATTTCTTATTTGTACCGCTTGACGCGGACCTGAAGGTCTGCACTACCCTGTAGCTATGCTGGGAAAAATCAATCTCGCGCAGAAGCTGTCTCTGTTTACCGATCACTACAGCCCTAAGATCGTAGGCGAGATCAACGACTCCTACGTCAAGCTGGTCAAGCTGCAAGGCGAGTTTGTCTGGCATCATCACGATGCTGAGGACGAACTGTTCTATGTCGTCAAAGGCGCGCTGCGCATGCGCGTGCGCGAGAATGGCAGCGAACGCGAATTCCTCATCAAGCCCGGCGAGTTCATCATCATTCCGCGCGGCGTAGAGCATCTGCCGTCGGCAGGCGAAGAAACGCACATCATGCTGCTGGAGCCGAAGAGCACCCTCAATACCGGGAACGTGGACGAGCGAGCGGACCGTAAAGGAGTTGGACAGGATCTAGCCTGTTGCCATCCGAAAACATATTCTTCTTGCCGTTTCTGAAGTTGGCTAGACTGGCATCGGCGTGAAGCGTAAGAACAACCTGTAGCCATCCGCCGGAGCGAGATTCGCGCCGAAAGCCGAAAGAGGGCCAGAAGCGCGTGAGCTCGGCGCGGCTCGTGACCGTTGCCGTGCAACGGAGATTCCGGTGAAGCTCCCTTCAAGCACGACAAAGGAAGTTGCCGTTTATCTCCACGTGACGGTAGACGATGAAGTCAAGCTCCCAGGCTGCGGGTCGTGAAAATGATTGTGAACTCACATTGGCAGCGTCAGCGGCCGCGATGAATACGGTTTGCCGCTCATGATGCCAACCCGGACGGGTGACTCAGCTTACCCCGGACGCAGAAGATGGTGCTGGGTACGTGTCACGACGGACCCGACGCCGGGGTCCGTGCTGTGGCGAACAAATGGCGAGCGATCGAGAACGGCCTGAAGCTCGTGCATGAGTCATTTTGCGGGTCGCTTCCAGCTCGTTCTATAGCAGAACGAGAGGAGAGCTCTGGCCCCGGCGAGACCGTCGCCATATCGAAGAAAAAGGAGGCCCGAAAGCGTCTGAAAACCGTCCCCTTCAAAGGACGCTGGAACGGGGCAACCAAATCGATGTCCACTTGAGGATAGTTTACGCGATCGCCGGGTCGATCTTCTCCGTGTTGATGCCCAGCTCGCCAAAGGCGTTTTGCGCGCGCTGCGCGTCGAACTTGCCTTCACGGGCCAACCGCGACAAAGCCGCCGCGGCAATCGATTCGGCGTTGACCTCGAAGTGCTGCCGCAAGTGCTTGCGGTTATCGCTGCGGCCGAAGCCGTCGGTGCCCAGCGAAACCAGGCGTCCCGGCAGCCACGGAGCAAGCTGGTCGGGCACGACCTTCATGAAGTCGGTAGCCGCGATGATTGCTCCATCCGCTCCATCGAGCGCCTGCAGGATGTATGGCTGCTTCTCCGGCTCAGCAGGATGCAGGCGGTTCCAGCGCTCAATCGCCAGCGCGTCGCGGCGCAGCTCGTTGTAGCTGGTCACGCTCCAGACATCGGCGTGTACGGCGTACTTCTCGGCCAGGATCTGCTGCGCCTTCACCGCTTCATTCAGCATCGGTCCGCTGCCGAAGAGCTGAATGGAAGCTTTCTCGGCCGCAGGCTTGAATTTATAGATGCCGCGCAGAATGCCTTCTTCCGCGCCCTGCGGCATCTCCGGCATGGGGTAATCTTCGTTGTACGCCGTGATGTAGTAGAAGCGATCTTCATTCTGTTCGAACATGCGCCGGATGCCGTCCTGCACAATCACGGCAATCTCATAGACGTATGCCGGATCGTAGGCATGACAGGTCGGGACGGTGCTGGCGAGCACCAGACTGTGGCCGTCCTGGTGCTGCAAGCCTTCACCGGCCAATGTCGTTCTACCGGCAGTGCCGCCGACCAGGAATCCCCGGCCACGTGCATCGGCAAAGGCCCAGATCATATCGCCCACACGCTGAAACCCGAACATCGAGTAATACGTGAAAAACGGAATGGTCGGCACACCGTAGTTGGAATACGCCGTTCCGGCCGCCGTCATCGATGCCATCGAACCGGCTTCGGTGATGCCCTCCTCCAGAATCTGGCCGTTCTTTTCCTCGCGGTAGTACAGCAGCATATCGACGTCATGCGGACGATAGAGCTGTCCCTGGCTGGCGTAAATGCCAACCTGGCGAATGATGGACTCCATGCCGAAGGTGCGGCCTTCATCAGGAATGATGGGCACGATGTACTTGCCGACCTGCAGGGTCTTTCATGAGCTGGCGCAGCATGCTCACGTAGCCCATGGTGGTCGAAACTGCGCGGCCCTTCGATCCCGCCAGCGACTCCGCGAACTCGGTCAGCGGCGGAGCCTTGAAGTCGCGCTTCACCGGATGACGGCTGGGCATGGAGCCACCCAGACGGCGGCGCTGCTCGCACATGTACTGGATTTCCGGGCTGTTATCGGCAGGACGATAGAGCGCGCCTTCTTGGCAGCTTCCTCCGGAATTGGGATGTCAAAGCGCGAACGAAACGCGGTCAACGCCTGGTCAGCAAGTTTCTTTTCCTGGTGCGTGGCATTACGGGCTTCGGCAGAACCTAGGCCGTAGCCCTTGACCGTCTGCGCCAGAATCACCGTGGGCTGGCCCTTGTGCTCGACTGCACGCTTGTAGGCGTTGTAAACCTTCTGCGGATCGTGGCCGCCGCGGCTGAGATAGTGCAGTTGCTCGTCGCTCATGTCGGCGACCAGCTCAAGCAGCTCGGGATATTTGCCGAAAAATTCTTTGCGGATGTAAGCGCCGCCACGTGCCTTGTAGCTTTGCAACTCGCCGTCAACCACCTCTTCGAAACGCTTCACCAGCAGGCCGGACTTGTCCTTGGCAAACAACGGGTCCCAATCCGAACCCCACAGCACCTTGATGACGTTCCAGCCTGCGCCGCGGAAAGCCGCCTCAAGCTCGTTGACGATCTTGCCGTTACCGCGCACCGGCCCGTCCAGACGCTGCAAATTGCAATTGACGACGAAGATGAGGTTGTCGAGCTTCTCCCGCGCGCCTAACGTGAGCGAACCCATGGATTCGGGCTCATCGGTCTCGCCGTCTCCTACAAACGCCCAGACTTTGCGATCAGTTTTTTCAATCAGCTCACGGTTTTCGAGGTAACGCATGAAGCGCGCCTGATAGAGCGCGTTCAGTGGGCCGAGTCCCATGGAGACGGTTGGGAAGCTCCAGAAATCAGGCATCAGCCAGGGATGCGGATACGACGGCAAGCCGGGCGTATCGCGCAATTCGTGCCGATAGTTCAGCACCCGCTCCTGTGAGAGTCGGCCTTCGAGGAAGGCGCGCGCGTAGACACCGGTGGAAGAGTGTCCCTGGAAATAGATAAGGTCACCGGGTTGGTCTCCGTAGCTGGCGTGAAAGAAATGATTGAAGCCAACCTCAAGCAATGTGGCCAGCGAGGAATAGGTCGAGATGTGGCCGCCGATTCCGGCATCTTCCTTGTTCTGCCGATGAACCATAGCCATCGCGTTCCAGCGAATCAGGCTCTTGATGCGGCGCTCCAGCTGCGCGGTCGCCAGGATAGGGAAGCTCTTCCTCCACCGGGATGGTGTTCACATACGGCGTATTCAGCTTGACGGGCAGATCGACCCCGCTTTTGCGAGCGTGCCGCACCAGCGCCTCGAGCAAGTCGGTGCCGTGCGCCTTGCCTTCTTCATCTACGACCTGGTTGAAGGCTTCAATCCACTCCGCCACTTCGGCGTTCTGTTCCTTACCGATTTCGTCAACAATTTCCGGACTGACGGGAAATTCCAAAACTGCCGGATTATGCACTGCCACATTCACCTCGAGGATAAAAGCGTGTACCGGTGCGATTCGCTGGCAGAAAAGCCGGAATTGCAAACCGGAGGATGATTGAGGTTCCTACTTACGGGATGCGTCATCGCCGATTGCGCTTCATTTTCTGAAGGTGCAATCAGGAATCGCTCCCCACTTCCAGCGCTTGCCGAGCATCACCGCTCGAGCAATGTGCCCGCTTTCCGCGGTGCCTCATCGCCGGGCCATTTCAGTTATGTATGGGTTGATTCTAACAGCGATGGGGACCTTCGCAGGCACACCGATAGCGCTCGCACGGCAAGCTGCGGAACGATTGCGGAATGATGCGACGCTGTACGTACGATGATTTAGGAACAGGGGGGATGGCCGCAATCGCAGGCGATCTCTACTTCTTCGCTCCCGGCATCCTTGCAGGAGTCGCCGCAAAATTTCTGGCCTGGCTGTACGTCGCAATTACAGGGTTCGTGGGCGCACTTGTTCTGTTTCTCGTCCATGTTGTCCTCCTAACGAGCATCAGTGGGAACCCGAGTGACAAATCGAGTGACGGGGACCCGGAATATTGCCTAAGTGTCGGCTGGGGCGCTCCGGTTGCAGCGCCCACAACGAATATCAGAAGGGCTGATTGACCCTCTGCCAGATTGCCATTCCGGCGATCACAAGTATTAAAACCCCGGAGGCAGCACCGAGCATTTTGACGGGGAGACTGAGCTTTTGCATACGAACCTGCAGCTGCTCCTGCTCAACTCGCATGCTGGAACTTGCCTCATCGAGGAACAGCTGATCATCTTCGTGCATGCTCAAGGTGCTGCGGTAGATGAGCAGAATAACGAGCACAGCCGTTATCACGGCCCAGATGATGAACAGAGTCATCAAAGACATTTGCCACCTCGGCTCAAAGCGAACCAGCCCCCGACGGCGTAACAAAACTGCCGCCGGCGTGGGGCCTCACGGCATCCCATTATATCCCTCGAAAGCGGCCGGCCAACTCAAATTGTGACCTGATGTGAGTGACATACCAGCCACTGGCCTCCGGAGAGCGAAAGCAGAGATGGTGCTCGCCTGATGCGACCTGTTGGCAGCGTACAACATCCAACATACTGGTGGGCGGGTCCTGCCGGACTCATGCCCGTGACGAGTTTGATATAATCCCCCAAGGTTTTTTAGGAGAGAGAGATGGCCACTACAACTACGACACCAACCACCCCCACTACACCGTCCGTTGAAAACCGGCCTGTCAACTTCACCTCGAACGCGATCAATAAAGTGAAGGAAATCATGGCGCAGCAGAACCCGGTTCCAGCCGGATTACGGGTGGGAGTCGTGGGCGGCGGCTGCTCGGGATTCTCCTACTCGATGTCGTTCGAGAACGGCGCGGGAATGATGGACAAGACCTTCGATTTCGATGGTCTCAAGGTTTTCGTTGACGCCACTTCCGTGATGTACCTGAAAGGCGCGATCGTCGACTACGTCGAGACGCTTGAAGGCGCAGGCTTCAAGTTTGAGAATCCCAACGTGAAGAGCACCTGCGGTTGCGGGTCCTCGTTCAGCGTTTAAATATTCAGTACAAGTTTTGTGCAGAGCCCTGCTTCGCGCAGGGCTTTCTTGCGTCTGCACAACTCGAAAGTCGCGCTGGGGTTTGTCTAGGCGAACACAATCAGCAACGCTGCTATTACAATGATGGTTTCCTGCTGAAATGCCCGGACGTGATCCGGCCAGAATGGAATGAGTCCTTGCTTAGATTCTTATATCTGTTTCCTGCTCTGGGTTTGTTGGGGTTAGCCCTGGGATGTGGCGACACCTATCGCCCGGTGGCGAATCCCATCGTCGGACAGGGCGGCACGCCGCAAGCGGCCCACTATGCCTTCGTAGTGAACAGCAATCCCGTCGGAAACAGCAGCACGTTGCAAATTGACGTATCGGGCAACACCAATCTGCAAATCCAGCCGTCGGGCGCCGGCGCAGTGGCCGAATCGTTTCTTTCCAACGATACCGGAGCGATATTCACTGCCAACAGCTTGGCCGACTCTGTCACCGAATACACTACGGTGGAGACTTTCTTGCCGATCACGACCATCAACTTGCCCATCGGCTCCAGACCAATCGCCATCACCACGGCGAGGCCCGGCGCGATGTATACGCTGAATTCATCGCCCAATGTGAACTGCCCGGCCTCGGGCTCGATCAGTATCATCGACACCAGCGCGTTGGCGGCAATCGCCACCGACTGTGTGGGCCCGAACCCAGTCGCCTTTGCTCAGCTTCCCAGCGGCACAAAAATCTACACCGCCAATCAGGGGGACAATTCGGTGTCGGTGTTTGATCCCGACGCGGGCACTGTAACCTCGACGATCACGCAATCCGCGGGATTGGGACTGAACCCGGTATTCGTTATTGCCAGCCTGGACAGCAACTACGTTTTTGTCATCAATAAGGGTGACGGTACCAATCCCGGTAGCCTGAGCATCATCACCACTGCAACTGACCAGGTAGCGCAGAACATCCCGCTCGGGGTAGCTCCGACCTTCGCTTATATCGACCCCAATCTGCTTCGTATGTATGTCGCCAATACCGGCGGCAACTCGGTTACCGTGTTCGACGTGTCCACCATCAGCTTGAGTAGCAATCCGCCACTGACCACCCTGGCCACCGTCAATGTTGGTAGTGGGCCGGTTGGCGTTGCCGCGTTGCCGGATGGCACGCGGTTCTATACCGCGAATTCTGTTTCCAATGACGTCACCGTGGTCAGCGCAGCCAGCTACAGCGTCTTGAAAACCATCCCCGTCGGCCAGGACCCTGTCTGGATTGCCTCAGAGCCCAGTTCTACCAAGGTCTATACCGCGAACAAACTGAGCGGGAATGTCAGCATCATCCAAACCGTGAACGACACGCTGGTAACCAATATGGCCGCGCCCCCGCAAAATTCCACCTGCACTCAATCCTGCGTCTTGCAGCAACCCAGCATGATTGTGACCTATTGATGGGAGCACGCCGATGAGTCGCGTCCTGGTGATAGAAAGCGATAACCCGGTGAGCAAGGAAATCGGCGATGCTCTGGCCGGTTGGAACTTTCCCGTCGAATTTGCTGCCGGGCACGTGGACACACTGCACAAGCTGAGGATGATGTCCTTCGGTGTGGTGGTAACTTCTCCTCACAGCACCGTGCCGGAAGACGTGGCGTTGCTGCAGGAGATGCGCACCATCCGGCCGGGAGTGAAGAGCATCATTCTGGCGCGGCAAAGCACCCCGGAAGAAGTGATCACAGCCTTGCGTGCCAAGGTCTTTGCCTGTTTCACACCACCCTTTGATGCTCAGGAGATTGCCCACCTGGCCTGCGAAGCCGCATCTGACAACGAATGGCATGACGACATCCAGGTCCTCTCCGCCCGCCCGGGATGGGTTTCCATCCGCGTGAATTGCCGGCTGCTTACGGCAGAGCGGGTCATCAGCTTCGCCAAAGAACTCAGCTCTCAGGTGCCCGACGAGACGCGAAGCGAGATTATCGCCGCGTTCCGCGAGATTTTGCTGAATGCCATGGAGCACGGTGCGGCATTCAATCCCGACCAGGTGGTTGAGATCACCGTCGTACGAACGGCACGCAGCATGGTGGTTTATGTTCGCGATCCCGGCGCCGGCTTTCGGCGGGAATCGCTCAACCACGCTGCTATCGCCAATCCTCAGGACCCAGCCGCGCATATTGCGATTCGGGAAGCCGAGGGAATGCGACCCGGTGGCTTCGGCATGCTGATGGCCGCGGGGACGGTGGACGAACTCATCTACAACGAAATTGGCAACGAGGTTTTGCTGATCAAATATCTGGACACTGCTGCGGCAACCTCGGGCGCGTAATGGCAGCCAGGAAGCGCAAGCCTAAACCTTTCCGTGCCAGCACAGCGGTCAAAGCCGCAGCCCGCAAGGTCGTCGGCACTCCCCCTCCGACGCGTACGGAACCCGATATCACCAAGCGCAAGTCTTCCAAAGAAAAATACAAGCCCAAGCTCGAAGATCTGCTGAAAAACGACGAGTAGTACGAGGTCGGACCGATCTTCTTGGAACTGTCATCTTGGAACTGTCGTTCTGAGCGCAGCGAAGGATCTGCTTTCGCCTGTGCCGCCACGACAGCATGGTCACGCAACATTCGTCATCAACTCCCGCTCAGAGCCCGAAGGGCGTGCCGGGTGCCCCGTTCAAGCGTAGCTTGAGCGGGTCCCTAGACTCGAATACGTGGACAAGTAATCTTCTTCTTTCCGGAAGCTCGCGCGACTTCCCTTATATCCGACGTCAAGGAGGCGGCGTGCGCAGAGCCCCTGTACAACCGTTGGAAAAGTCCCGCTCAAGCTACGCTTGAAGGGGGCACCCGCCAAGAGTCTGCTTTAGGCCGCGTTACCGCACCCCGACCAACTGCCCTTCTTCCTTCTTCGCTCGCGCGATGCTCACCAGTTCCGCCGCCTTCTGCGCGATGTGTTCGGCACTCACCTCGAATTCCTTGATCAACTCCCAAGGTGCGCCGGAGTCGCCAAAACGATCTTTCACGCCGATGGCGCCGGTGATGACTGGCGTCCCGTACAGCTCGGGGCTTTCGGTGAGAACGCTGCTCACGCGCCACGCCAGCGCGCCAATCTGATGCTCCTCGGCCGTGACCACCACGCCCGTCTCCTTCGCCGCCCGGAGAATCGCAGCCGCATCGATCGGCTTCATAGTGTGGATGTTGAGCACACGCGTCTCGTAGCCGAACTCTTTCTTCAGGATCCACGCTGCGCGCATCGCTTCAGGGACCATGGGGCCGCAAGCGATGATGCTGAGGTCTTCGCCTTCATCCATGTAATGCGACGCCAGCATGGTATCGAAGCCGTCGATCATCTGCTCGGCCTCGCTGCGCAGGCGGATGACATTGGCCTTGCCGAAGACGAACGGCGTTTCTTCGGTAGTAACGATTGGAGTAGCTTCGCGCGCGAATCGAATGTACTTCGGGCCTTCGTGTCGCAACAGCAGGTAGTCGGTCGCCTTGCGGGTCTCAATCGCATCGCAGGGAACCGAGACCACCATGTTAGGCAGGCCGCACATGGCGAACAGGTCTTCCAGCGCCTGGTGCGTGGCGCCATCCGGTCCCACCGAAACTCCGCCGTGCGCGCCGGCGATCAGCACGTTGAAGTTGCCGTAGCAGATCGAGACGCGAATCTGGTCGAGATTGCGCGCCGCAGCAAACGTCGCGTACGTCCCGAACACCGGCAGCTTGCCTTCACGCGCCAGCCCCGCCGCCGCGGCCGTTGCTGACTGCTCGGCGATGCCCATGCTCAGCCAGCGATTCTTACGCTCCGGTTTCCCAGCATAAAAGTCGCTGATAGTGATCGATCCAGAGATGTCTAGTCCGAGGCAGACGACCCGCTCGTCGTCACCGTTGTTCGCCAGCGACTTCCCGAAGCCTTTGCGGGTCGGCTCCATCGCGACCTTCATGGTGCTGCCGCTGTTCCACCAGTAATCCTCAGTGAACTTCGGCATCTTGGCATCGAGCGTGGCTTCCACAGTCTTCTGATACTCGGCCGCGCTCTTCAGCAGTGCGTCATAGGCAATCGCGTTTTTCAAACCAAGCTCGTCGAGTGCCTTCACCATCTCGTCGTAGCTGGGAGTCTTGCCGTGCCACCCAGCTACGTTTTCCATGAAGCTGACGCCCTTGCCCTTCACGGTGTTGCAGATGACGACCGTCGGCTTGCCGGCAACGGGAATCTTCTTTGCGTTCTGCAAGGCATCTACAACCTGCGGCATGTTGTGTCCGTCGCAGACGATGACCTCCCAGCCAAAGCTGCGATAGCGCTCCTCCAGCGGTTCGACATTCATCACGTCCTTCACCCAGCCATCAATCTGCAGCCGGTTGCGGTCGATGATGCCGACCAGGTTGTCGAGCTTGTAATGCGAGCCTTCCATCGCTGCTTCCCAGATGCTGCCTTCCTGCTGCTCGCCATCGCCCATAATGCAGAACACCGTGTTCTTGCGGCCATCGATCTTATTTGCCTGTGCGATGCCCACCGCGATGCTGAGACCCTGGCCAAGCGAACCGCTGGAAACTTCCACGCCCGGCAGCTTCAGCCGATGCGGGTGCCCTTGGAACGGCGAGTACAGCTTGCGCAGCGTGACTACATCCTCAATCGGGAAGTACCCGGCAAATCCCAATCCAAGATAAAGCGCCGGAGCTTTGTGTCCGCCCGACCAGATGATGCGATCGCGGTCGGGCCATTCGGGCGTGTTGGGATCGTGATTGGCGACCTTGAGATACAGAGCGGCGACGATCTCCATCATGGAGAGCGTTCCGCCTGAATGTCCGGAGCCGGCGGCGCACAGCGCTACCAGGTCATAGCCGCGCATCAGGCGGGCAGCTTGTTCCAGTTCCTCAATGGTGAAATCGCGCGTCACGGTCTTGGAGAAGGCGTTGTAGATGGGCATGTCGTTTTCCTTTGGCAGGCTGGCTTACTCGGGTGACGGCGCGAACGCCTCGTGTCTTTCTGGGCCGAAGAGGCGTCTTACACCGTGCCGGTGCGCATGCCCGCGGTGTACGGGACTGTCAAGGTTACGAGCAGGTAACCATAGGCGCAGTGAGCTCCATCACCAGCCAGTTGTGAGGTAGGTACAGGAATTTGCCGCCAGTAAGCCACAAAATGCCATGCATGAAAGCTACTGGCTACTCGCCGGGATGGTGCGCCGTTTCTTGAGCAGCAGAAGCAGAAGCGGCGGCGTCGCCAAAGCGCGCGATATAAGCGCTGCGGCGCCCGTGGGAAGTCCACTCAGTGCCCAGGCCGTCACCGCGAAATTCGTCGGTGGTTGCCACCGCAGATACGGCACCCCTGACATCGGTCAGCGGAGGATAGAAGTTGGTCTCATTGCCGCAGATGTGGTCGTGATGGTTCAAGGGGCGAGTGATGATGGTGGCGAGTTTGCCCGCGCGCAATACCGCGCTGCCCTGATGCGGATCGGCCGGCGCATCCAGCACCACGGGAACGTATTCCACCCGCACTACATTTTCCAGCAGACGTCCGCCATTGTGCTGGGCCAAGGCGATGAGCGCCGCGCGCTGCTGCGGGTTGGCTGCGCTGTCAACCATGAGCACCGCCTGCGCGGGATAAGGATCCCCATAGGGATCGCCCAGCGTTGCGCGGGCGCGCACCGCCGCCGCCACGGTCAGGCCGTCAAGCTTCACGCCATTCCATGCGCCCTGCTCCACATGCCACGCCAGCAGGGCGTCATTTCCGGTGAGCCCGACTTCGCCGTTGGCGAAGCACTGCGCAACATAAACATCAGTGGAGCGCGACTCGATGTAGTCTCCGCGAAGTTGCTGCGCCTGCAAAGAGGCGGCAAACGCTAGAAGCAGTGTAATCAGGAAGAACTTGCGCACCGGAATACCTCACCCGTCGATTGTGGTTATTGTAGATGAGCGGCGGAACTCCGGAGCTTCTTGCGCTATCGCACTCCCTACGCGTCCCATGACAAGTTATTTACAAAAGCTTGACGCATGCGGGACGAAACCATCCCGCGTCTCACCTAAACTGAAGTCCTTCGAGCACACTTTGCCCCCGGCGCGGCCTTGTACCCGACCTATCTATAGCCTCCGGGGGCGTTTTATCCCACTTGCCCAGTTTGGAACGTATCTCTGATGTATCTATGAAGACAACGCACGTATTCGTTGACACTTCGCCTTTTCTTCGCTAACAATTACATTCGGAGGCCTGCCCATGGCTATCACGCGCCGGCAACGTGAGGTATACGACTTCCTTCAGAACTTCATTGAGGAACACGGTTACTCGCCCTCGTTTGAGGAGATCGGCGCCGGCCTTGGCCTGAGTTCGCTGGCGACGGTCCACAAGCACATCAGCAATCTGCAGGAAAAGGGATTGCTGAAACGCGACTACAACCGCAGCCGCTCCATCGACGTGGTGAAAATCCGTACCCGGACGAAGCAGGCTGCTCCGGTGTCGCAGGTCGACCTGAGGCTACCGTTGATGGGAGTGATCGCTGCCGGCCGTCCGCTGGAGGCGGTAGAGAATCCGGAGTCCATTTCGCTAGGTGACTTTACCCGCGCCAAGGACGTGTACGTTCTGCAAGTCAAAGGCGAAAGCATGCAGGACGAGCACATCGTGGATGGGGATTACGTCCTGGTCGAGAAGACCAAGACTGCGCGGCCAGGGGAAATCGTGGTAGCTCTGGTCAGCAATTACGAGACAACCCTGAAACGTATCTATCAGGAAGGGGAAAGCACACGGCTGCAACCTTCGAATGCGACCATGAAGCCTATCATCGTGCCCTCCGCCGAGGTCGAGGTGCAGGGCAGAGTGATTGGAGTGTTGCGCAAGTATTAGAGCGGGCTAAGCATTTTGTGTCCGGGTAGTGCGGGCATTGGCTGGTGCGGGGTCCGGGTAGTGCGGGCATTGGCTGGTGCGGGGTCCGGGTAGTGCGGGCCTTTAGGCCCGCGGTTAGCAGCCATTTCCCAGATTGCAGTTTGCCTCCCGCTGCCTTGCAGCGAGGAGGCAAACTCCAAAACAACTGTGCCGTCCATACGCGGCGCTGAAGCGCCGCACTACCCGAACCTTGCGGGCGCCGCACTACCCGAACCTTGCGGGCGCCGCACTACCCGAACCCTGCGGATACAACAACTCCAAAACAGCTTTAGCTTGAAACAGAAAGAGCACAGCCACGGGCTGTGCTCTTCAAAATGCCAACTGGCGCTCTTATCCCACCGCTTGCGATGTCAGATTCTTATCCAGCGCCTTTTCGATCACGTCGCGGGCGACGTAACCCACAATCTGCTCTTTGACCTGACCGTCTTTGAACAGCAGAAGTGTCGGAATTCCGCGTACGCCATAACGCTGCGGAGTAGCCGCATTCTTGTCCACGTCCATCTTGCCGACCTTCACTCGACCGTTATAGCTCTGAGCAACTTCGTCCACGATCGGAGCGAGCGCTTTACACGGACCGCACCATGCCGCCCAGAAATCGACCAAGACCGGCTGCTCCGACTTCAGGACCAACTGGTCAAAATTTGCATCTGTCACTTCTACGATTGCGTCACTAGCCATTCATCCTCCAGGGAGCCCGGGCCGCACTTTCGGGCAGCCTTTTACTGTCGTTACGATCCTACCATCACGACTCAGACTGTTAGATGCACGAATGTTTCCAGAGTCGCAGGCCCATACCCCGGGTCGCCATAATACAAAAGCGCCCTGCATTAAGCAGGACGCTTTGAAGGCAGCCCTCCCCCAGAACTGCCCAACTACAGCTCCCAATCTAGCGCAGTTCAAGCGTTTGTAAATACACCTTCCGTAACGAAAGGTAATCGGTGGTAATCATTGTAGCGGTGACGTTTGTGCGGCCCGATTCGAACTGGAAATCATCGAGCGACGCTGTCGAGTATCTCAATCGGATGGTAAGTAGGTCGCTTGAATCCCGCCCATAGCTGCTCGTGGCAAGACACTCCGCTCGCCACCAAGGCTCGCGGGCCGCTCTCGGCGTCGGCTTTGCGAACCTGCGCGAACAAGTCTTCACCCACCGCCATGCTCAAGTCGTAGTAGTCGGCTTTGTAGCCGAAGCTGCCGGCCATGCCGCAGCATTCCACGGACGACGTGACCACATCGAAGCCGCAGGCGCGCAGTACGTCGATCGTCTCGCCTGCCGCGTTGCAGGTTCGCTGCTGGCAGTGCGAGTGATAGAAGAGCTTGGTTCCATGTCGCCATGCTTCCGCCGGAAACATTGCGTGCAGGTCGAGTCCAAACTCCTGCGATGCCTGCCAGACGAGCTGCAGCGGCTCGAAGCTGATGCTGCGCAACTTCTCGAAGAATGTCTGGTCCTGCACCAAATGCCGCAGGTCGAAACGAAACATCGCCAGCACGCTCGGTTCTACAACCACCAACTTCCGACCCGCGTCAACGTAGGGGCGAAGCATTTGCAGCATGGCTTCCGCCTGCTCACGCGCGGTATCGATCATGCCTTGCGAGAGCGCCGCCCTGCCGTCGGGGAGCGACGGAGTGAGTTCGACATCGTAGCCACACTTGCGCAACACTCGAATCGCGGCCATTCCGCGTTCAGGCGCGCCGTAGTTGGTGAAGACGTCGGCCAACACTGCCACTGGAGGACGCCCCGTCTGCGGCGAAGCTTCCACACGCCGCTCTTCGCGATACAGATCTTCCCAACTCTTATCCGGAAACTTCGGCAGTTCGCGCCGGCGATCCACGCCGAACACGCTTTCCATGGCAGACTTCGCGAACGGCCAATCCAGCGAACTGTTGGTGAGACTCGCCATACGCGTGCCCCACTTTCCCAGCGTCTGGTAGTTGCCGAAGAACTGCTTCTGTAGCGGAGCACTGCGATCTTCCGGAGCGCTGCCCGTCACCGCTCCGAACGCCGCCTTTGCTATCGACGAAGACTGTGCCTGGTTCATGCGATGACGCAGGTTCTCGTTGAGCCACGGAATGTCGATGCGCACCGGGCAATTATTGACGCAGCGCGAACAGGCGGTACACAGCTCGGCGAAGCGCGCGTTCATCAGCTTGCCGGTTCCGGCCTCCCACGAGCCACCGATGCCGCCGGAGTAAGTTTCGCCTCCGAAGGCGTGCCCGCCAACGGTCTCGAAGTTGGCGCACGAATTCAGGCAGGCGCTGCAGCGAATGCAGTACAGCGCCTCGCGCAGCACCGGATCTTCTCGCATTTTGCTGCGTCCATTGTCGATGAGCACCAGGTGAAACTCGCGCGGCTTCTCCGCTTTGTCCGGGGCCGCAAACGACGGCGCTTTCAGCGGAGGATGCAGGATGCTGACATACGACGTAATCGGCTGCCCGGTTGCGCTGGCGGGCAACAACTCCAGGAAGGTACCGAAATCCTCACGCGAGGGAATGACCTTCTCAATCCCCGCAATCGCAATGTGCAGCGGAGGCAGAGTCATCGTCATGCGGATGTTGCCTTCGCTTTCCACCAGCATCAGCGAGCCAGTGTCGGCTGCGACGAAATTCGCGCCCGAGATGCCGGCATCGGCGGCGATGAACTGTTCGCGCAGCTTCTCGCGGGCAAACTTGGTGAGTTCCTCGCCTGTTTCCAGCGGCAGATCGGTCTCAAACTTTCTCTTGAACAGGGCCGTGATGCGCTCGCGCGAATAATGCAGCGCCGGGGCGATGATGTGTGACGGCTGCTCGTCGGCTACCTGCAATATAAATTCGGCCAGATCGGTTTCTGCGACCTTGATTCCCGCAGCTTCCAGCACGTGGTTGAGCCGCATCTCTTCCGAGGTGATGCTCTTGCCCTTCACCACCAGCTTGGCCTCGTGCTTTACCAGCACATCACGGATGTAGGCGTTGGCATCGGCCGCCGTAGCTGCCAGGTAGAAATGGCCGCCATTCCGGCGTACGCTCTCTTCCAGTTGCTTTAGCAGCCTGGGCGAATCCGCAATCGCCCGCTCTTTGATGGCGCGTGCACGGTCTTTCAATTCGTCGTAGTCGGGAAGCTTCGCCACTGCGACGTAGCGGTTGCGATTGAAAGTTTGCGTGTTGTGCCGAATGGCTGCGCTTTGGATGTTCAGCGTCATCCGAAGCGCTTCCACCAGCGCGTGCTTGTCAGACTTGTTGGCAACCTGCCGGGGCTGAATGTCAGCCGGATTCACAGTGCTGGCCATGTTCACCTCACCACGATTACGTGTAGCCGATGCGGGCCGTGAACGCCGCGCACCAGCGGTCCCATATCTGCCGTTGCGCTCGGGCCGGTGATAAATACAAAGTCGCGCGTCAGGCCTTCGCCGCCCAGTACGTCAGGGCGAAACATGTCACGAAGCCGGGGCACGATATTCTCCGCCGCCAGCACGGCAATGTGAAGCGGCGCCAGCAGGCTGACCACGCCGGTTCGTTGGTAGTTCACATCCACACAAACCGAGCCGGTGCGAGCGACTCCGGCAAACGCTTCGGTCACCCCCACCGCCGAATGCACCATCTGTTCGGAATCAGGCTGAGTGATAACCCGTGGATCGGAGGCGAATACCGCGAACAGCTCCGGGGACATCACCTGCGGAGGAGCAAAGAGGATTCGCTGCGCATCAGCCGCCTTGGCCAGGATGGCGTCGCTTAGCGCCCGCGGATCCCGGTCGACGATTTCGGCGGTAGCTGCCGCATTTCGCGCCTCGATGACGAATTCGTCCATCAGAAGGCCGGTCGTTCCGGTGGCAGGGGAAGTCATGCCCGAAATGCTACCACTGCAACAAAGCACAATTTTGTGAGCCACGTCACCCGGCAGGGTCTTTTCGCGGTGATTTCCGACTTGAGCTTAAGGGGCCGCGTCTTAGCTTGCGGACGTGAACGAGGCAGCAACTGCGTTTCTTTCCCGAACCCTGAGCTCGTCGCCCACTCGAATTCTGGCGCCCACCGCTAGCGGACGGAAGTACGCGCCGAAAGCTACATTCTGTTCCAAGCGGCGGAACGTCGCCAGCGTCTTCAGCGGCTCCGGCCCGCGAAACTCGCCTAGCGCCTGATCGACGGTGGTAATCGCGCAGCGTACGCACTGCTTCACCGCCGCGAACTCTGTCTCTCCGATCGCGACCTGCTGCCAGTCGTCTTCCTCGAAGGCGGTCGATCCGGTAACCACCACGCTGGGGCGAAAGCGATTCATCGGCACCGGCGTCGGAAGGCGCCGATTCAGCTCGTCCAGCGACGTCTGGCTAATCACCAGGAGCGGCGCGTCGTCGTGAAACGGGACTCCATTCGCCTGCGAATTGCGCGCCAGCGATAGCAAGCGACAGCTCATCCCCATCGCCTCGCTAAGCGCTCGATTGGTTGCATCGTTGGCGACGGCTCCAAGGTGTTCATGTCCCCAGAGATCAACCGTCAGCAGTTCGCCGGTCCATCCGCCATTACCGAGAGCTACCACAATGTCAGACGAGCCTGTCACCTGCACGCGCAGGCAGTCGTCTTGAACGCGAGGCACCAACCGAGCCAGCCGCGGACATTCGCGCTGGGTGATCTTCTTGCCCTCGTCGTCCACCAACATCCAGCAACGGTCGTTCTCCAGGCCGTAGGAGCAAACCAGCGCTTCGGCAACCGAGGTTCCGCGCATGGACTTAATCGGGTAGAGATTGATTTCCGCTACATTCATTGCATTCCCAACCTGCGGCGATCAGCCGCCGTAGCGAGCGCGGTAGAAGGCCCAGGCCGCCAGCGTCTGGGCATCATCGATTACGTTGCTCCGTATCTTCTCCTGGAACTCGAGCAGCGTCATACGATGCAAGACCAGGTCGTGCTCTTCCCGATCCGGCGTTCGCGGGCCCAACCTCAGGCCGGTTGCAAGAAACGCGTAATCCCGCTGGTTGGAGTATCCGACCGCGATATTAAAGGCGCCTAGCAACTCCAGGCTGGCAGCGACAATTCCCGTCTCCTGACGCAGCTCCTCGCGCGCGATGGTCTCGGGTTCGAGCCCGGCCGCTTCCAGACTGCCTTGCGGCAATTCCAGCGAACGGCGGCCGATGGCATAACGAAACTGCTCGACCAGGTAGATGTGGTCACCTTCGATGGGTAGGATTACGGCACTGTCATATTTTTCGACCACGCCGTAGATGCCAAGCTGCCCGTTGTTGCGTTCGACCTCGTCCTCGCGAACCGTCATCCATGGGTTGCGATAAACCACGCGCGAGCCTAGCTGACGGATGGACACGGGAACAGTTTCTCACGTCCTTCCATCGCAAGTGCGGTAACAACCCTACTGAACGCTTTGCACGGCGGCTTGCGGCAGGACCGTCAGCAGCAACCCGCCTCCGCTACGCACCAGCACCCGCTTGGAAGAGGTCAAAGTGATGGCGCCATTTTTGTTGTCGGCCGGCAGTCGGGAGATGTGTAAGTCCTCCTCGTCCGGATAAATCCCGCAGGCGCTGGTAGAGAAGAGCCAGAAGGCTTGGAGGCTCTTGTTCTCGGGCGGCGCGCAACCCTCATCGGGATTTCCGCGCGGCACCCCCACCACCCATCCCGGCTCCGGGGACATGCCAACCACACCGTCGTTGGAGCGCACGTCCTTGCGTCCGAAGACAATGTCTCCGCCTACTTGCCGCGTGTTGTAGTCCCACGCCGAACTGCTGTCCATGGAGACCGAGTTGATAGGCTGGCGTGCATCTGAGATAGCCATCATTGAAGCAAGAGCCCGCAAGCCGGTGGTCAGCGCATAGTCTTTGTTGTTGATGCGGATGTGATCGAACACCAACACGACTTGGGCGTTCGTGCCCCCGCCCGGCCGTTTCACCGTCACAATGTGGCCCGTAATATCGGTTCCGGCCTTGACCGTGCCGCCATCCGGCAAGGTCACGTTCTGCTTGAGTTTGGCCGAGATTTTCTCGCCCGGCTTGCTCTTGTCAGAATCGAGATTGGTGCCCAGCATTGCGGGCAGGAAGGTTCCGACGGGGAGGGATTGTACCGGCTGGGCGGCGCGCAGCGGAAGGAAAGCAATCAATAGGACGGCACACGAGAGGGCTCTTAGTGAGAAGAACTTGGTCATAATTTATGGCTGAGTTGCGACTTCGATGTTATCCGACCAGCTCTCCCTATGGCTATTCGCCTGCCCCCATTCCCGGCTGTTCCGCGCCCGCCGTGACCATCAGCAGAAGTCCGCTCCCGGCGCGAATCTGTAACTTGCCGGGTGCTTCGAGTACGATTTCGCCCACTGGCTGCGACCGCCCTGCATGGGCCAGCTTCATTCCCTCAAAGCCGTAGACGCCGCACGCGTCAGTGGAGAACACCCAGAACGACTGCACCGCTTTGGTGGCTGGCTCATGCACGCACGGCGACCACGGCCAGGTCTTAGGCTCGCCGAAAACCTCGCCGATCGTACTGGATTTGCCGACAATCTCTGGGCCCTCCATCACGGTTCCGTCTCCGCGGTACACCGCTTGGCCTCCCACCTGAGTCGTGTTCCAGTCGTGAATGGTCGAACCATAGTCGTCAATCAGATTGGTCGGAAGTTGGGCGTCAAAGACGTCCTGCATCGACGCCAGGGCCCGAAGGCTGGTGGTAATGGGTATATCGCGCCCCTGAAAACGTATGGTGTCAAAGGCCAGCGCCACCTGCGACGGAGAGTTGCCCGCAGCGGGTTCGACTCGCAGGATTCGTCCCTGCACCTTCGTCCCGCGCGGCAATCGCATGCCGTCCACCGTCACGTACTGTCCCAACTTACCGGATATGCGCTCGCCAACCCTGGCCTTATCCGCATTGATTGCCGTGCTTAAGGCGACGGGAAGCATGGTTCCGACGGGTAACTGCTGGGCAACAGAGAACATAGCTGAGAGCAGTACCAATACGACTGTCCGTGCTGCCGGCTTCATAACTCGGTTGATCCGTTCCAATACCTCAGCGATGCACAAATCGCTAAGCGCGAGGCTCAAGTTTAGTGGAACTGCCGTGCCCTTCCCAGTGAACTTAACATTGGAAGCCGGACAGGGATTGTAACAATTCGTCGAAAACTGAGCCGGCTATAAAGCACACCAGGAGAAGCAACCGATGAAGATGAAGTGGATTGGAGCAGTCACGATTTTGGCGTTGATGGTTTGCGGTGGCGCAGTCATGAGCTATGCCCAGGGTCCCGGCCCCGGTGGCCCGGGATGGGGCGGTCATGGGCCGATGGGTCATATGTTCCGCGACCTGAACCTTACCGACGCTCAGCATCAGCAGGTGAAGGCGCTCATGGAAGCCAACAAGACCGCCATGCACTCGCTCATGCTACAGATGGAGCAGAACCGTCTGGCTACGCTGCAGGCAACCGCTAATGGCGCTTACAACCAGGCCGCGCTCCAGACCTTGGCCAATCAGCAGGCGCAGTTGCAGGCCCAGATGACCATGCAGCACCAGGCGCTCGAGCACCAGATCTACACCACGGTCCTGACCGCCGACCAGCAGGCCAAGTTTAACCAGCAGCAGGCCGATGAGGTTACTCGCATCACCCAGCACATCCAGAAGATGCAGTCGGGAGCGCCCCCCGCGCCGGCCGAGTAGGTATTGAAACTGATTCCCTAGGAACCATTGCGCTGCGGGAAACAAAACTTAACCGCAGCGCAACCACTCTTTACCGACATTCGCTTCCAGCCTGCGTTTGTACCTTTGACAGTTGAAGGTTCTGTCAGAAGGAGCAGTAAAGAAATGAGAAGTAAGTACTGGACGGTCGCGATTGCTACGTTGGTCCTCATCCTGGGAGGCGTCGCCGTATTGAGCTACGCCCAGGACAGCGCGACCTCTACCACACAAAAAGCCTGGCATGGCCGTCACGGTCACATGGCTTATATGGCGCGTGAGTTGAATCTCACCGATGCGCAGAAGACCCAGATCAAGCAGATTTTTCAGGCCAACAAATCGACCGGCCTGCCGCTGATGCAGCAGATGGCCGCCAACAAGGAAGCCATGCTGCAAGCCACCGCCAACGGCAACTACGATCAGGCGAAGATTCAGCAACTGGCCAACCAGCAGGCGCAGCTCATGTCGCAGTTGATCGTGCAGAAGCAGGCGATCCGGCACCAGATCTACACTCAGGTGTTGACGCCAGACCAGCGCACCAAGGCCGAAGAATTGCGTGCGCAGGCAATCTCGCGCATCAACAGCCGTATGCAGAAGTTATCGCAGGCCGGCGAGAATAGTTCCCCCCAACCGTAACCACCCCTCTATCGTTATCGCACTGGGCAGGACCCCGTCCTGCCCGATTTTTTCTAGGTGGGCAATTATCCGCTGACTTGTTTTGACCTGCACGCAACAATGCAAGGACGACATTATTTGTGTGACGACGAGTGTAAGAGTTCTGTCATTTCCCTCAAAAAGCGGCTGATATCACTGAATCGCACACCACAACATTCCTAAGCTGATTGCATGATCACACAGGCAGGTAGTGACGTCGGCCCTCATCCCAAAGGTCAGCAAGCTCGCGTTCTTCTCAGTTCCGTCTTCGGTCCCTATGCTCAAGACGACGAATTTGGCAGCCGCACCATCAATCCCATGGAGCTGTATCACAACCAGGTCACCCGAGCCCAGGGTAGCTTTTCGCTGCGCATGTTCCACCGCTCGTGGGGACTGATGATGATCCAGCGCAATCTTTCTGCGCCCAGCACCCTGCTCGACTTTCCGACTCTGGCTCGCTTTCAACAGGAACTCACCTCGAACCAGTACGACGTCGTAGGAATTTCCGGCATCATTCCCAACTTCGGCAAGGTTCGCGAGATGTGCCGCCAGGTGCGCAAGCTCTCGCCGCAATCCAAAATCGTGATTGGCGGACATGTCACCGCGATCCCCGGCATCGACAAACTGATGGATGCAGATTTCTTTGTTCGCGGAGAGGGGATCTCCTGGATGCGCCGCTATCTGGGCGACGATCCCCAGGCGCCGATCGAGCATCCGGAAATCATGTCGGGATTCGGAATGCGAGTGCTGGGTATCAGCACCCCCTCCAGCACGCGCGACACGGCAGCCACCATCATCCCGTCCGTCGGCTGTCCCATGGGATGCAACTTCTGCACCACATCGTCGTTCTTCGGCGGCAAAGGGAAGAGCTATCACTTCTTCGAAAGCGGCGATGAACTGTTTCAGGTGATGGAGCACATGGAGCACGCCATGAACGTGCGTTCGTTCTTCATCATGGACGAAAACTTCCTGCTGCAACGCCCGCGAGCCCTGCAGTTGCTGGAGAGGATGAAACAGGCGGGCAAGAGCTGGTCGCTCTACGTCTTTTCGTCGGTCAATGCAATTCGCAAGTATTCCATGGAGGAGTTGGTGCAGTTGGGAGTCTCCTGGATTTGGCTGGGCCTGGAATCGCCGAATTCGACCTACTCCAAGCTGAACGATGCCGACACCCACGCGTTGGCCACCGAGTTACGGCAGCACGGCATTAAGCTGCTGGGCTCGACTATCGTCGGTCTGGAGCATCACACCCCGGAAAACATCGAGCAGGAGATTAAGTACGCCGTCTCCCACTGCACCGACTTCCATCAATTTATGCTCTACACCCCGGTGCCCGGGACCCCGCTTTACGAGCAAGTCAGCCGCGAAGGGCGCCTGCTCGAGGGGGTTGACCTTGCGGATATTCATGGGCAGTTCAAGTTCAACTTCCGTCACGCAGCGATATCCCGCGAACAGTCAAAGCAGTTCCTCGACTGGGCCTTTCAGTTCGACTTCGACCGCAATGGCCCTAGTCTGTTTCGCATTTCCGACACGATCTTCCAGGGCTGGAAGCGTTACCGCAATTCGCCCGACGCCCGGGTACGTGAGCGCATGAAGTTTGAAGCCCTGAAGCTTCGTACCACCTACAATGCCGCTCTGTGGGCGATGGAAAAGCGCCTGCGCAAAACCAACTCCGCGGTGTCTGGCAGGATTCGCGAGTTAAGACGGGAGATCGAGCATGAGTTCGGCCTCGCTACCCGCAGCTTGCGCATGGTAGCCGGGCCGCTGCTGCTGTGGAGTTCGAAGCGCGAAGATCGCAGGCTGGCGGCGGGCAAGACCTACGAGCCGCCGACCTTCGTGGAGCGCAGGAACTGGGCGGGAGTGCCGAGCGTCTGATCCCACATTGCCGTGACCGAGGGAAATGCACTACACTGTAGTGCATGGCCAAGACTGAAGTTTATAGCTGGCGGCTGGCGCCAGAGCGAAAGGCGGCGTTAGAGGCCGGAGCTCGCGCTGCGGGAAAAACCGTCGCGCAAGTGCTCGACGAGCTATCGGCGGAATGGCTGGCCTCAAGAACCGCGGATGATGAGGCCGAACAGCGTCGCCTGCACGCAGCAGTGGCCAAGTTTATTGGCACGATTTCCGGTGGCGATCCTCATCGCTCCGAAAATGTCAGTCGCTTGATGCGGGAAGGCCTGCGTCGAAAATATGGTCGATAACGTTGCTGGTCATTCCGGCAACGTGCTTGCCGATACCGGCGCGCTGCTCGCGTTTCTCGATCGAAAAGACCGTTGGCACCGTGTCTGTGTGTCCACCCTGTCCCAGCTTAGCCTGCCTCTTGTCACCTCCGAGGCCGTGCTGACGGAGTTGTTTCACCTGGTAGGCCACGACTTGCACCAGCAACGAACAGCCTGCAGATTCGTCAAATCCGGCATGCTGACCCTTTGTTCGATCACGGATCGCGACTTGCCCGAAATCGTTTCCCTCATGGAGCGATATGCCGACCGGCCAATGGACTTCGCCGATGCGACGCTGGTGCACCTGGCGAATCGCGAGCGCATCGGCACAGTGTTTACCGTCGACTTCGCAGACTTTCAAACTTATCGCATTGCCGGGCGGCAACATTTTCGAATCGTTCCCGACGCTGCGCTCCGCGCCCAGACCCTTCGCGGCAAATAGACTTCGGGCTGCGCCGCGACTCCGACAGCACAGCCCGAATCTGTTGCACAGGCGAAATCTATGGTTGCTATTTCGCCGGCTTCGCGCCGAAGGTGAACCCAAGGCCCGCGGTGAACAGTATGTCGTTTTTCTTATTCCCCAGCACTGGCGCGCTGTTATAGCGGTCATTGAAGTTAAGGTTGCTGGTCAGCCAGCCGTTGACCTTGGTAGCGATCCCGAAGTTCCCGGTGATGTGGTAAATGCTGGTGTCATTCAGTGCCGGTAAGTAATACAGGTTCTGAACGATGGTGGTGGACTTGAACAGCTTGTAAGCGAACTCATCGCCTAGCGTCGCCGTCAGCAGGTTGTTGGTCAGCCCAGTGGTGTACGACTCACGGGTATAGCCGAAGCCGCCCAGCAGGTCGAGCGTGGTTTTGGGACTGGCAATCGCGTGAAAACCAAGACCGCCATTCGGCGTGATGCGGTAGTTCAAATCCTGCAATTCGTCGTAGCCACCTGCGAATGCGCCGTACGCAAACAGCTTCTTGGTGAGATTGTGGTCATATCGAATGAGGCCCTGGAAGGAGTTTGCGCTGGTCGTGCTGGTTTTGTCGTCGGTCGAATAAACCGAAGCGGCGTCCACCACCCATGCATCCTTCGCAGTCTTGCGCGTGGCATCAAAGCCCAAAGCAAGATTGGTAGTCTGACTGTTGCCGCGAGCCACCGCCAGCCCGAAGCTGCCGCCGCCCGTCCACCCTTCCAGCATGCCCGGGTGCAGCGACTTCTCATATGCGGCCTGGTCCGCCGGAGAGCGCATGGCACTGACATCGGCCAGAGTGACCTTCTGCGATCCTTGCGCGGTCGTAATCGTCACGTCCTGTCCTTCGGTTGCGACGGTGCCCGACAGAACCTGCTTGTCGGTACGCGTGATGACCAACGGCTTGTCGGATGAGAACTGGGTTACTTCCGCCCAGTCAATGGAAACATCGCCGGCATAGCTCGTTTTCACTACAAGCTTCTTGCCATCCATGCTCACGATAGCGCCGGTCAGGCGATCGCCGTTCTTGAGCGTGACCTGCTCGGCATGAGACAGAATGCTGACACCCAAAAGACACAACAACACCACGTTTAGCTTCGACATATCACCTCTTACAGGAATGTAGTTAGCGCAAATTGCAGAGCAACCAATGCTGCAGCGCCTAGGAGGGATAGGACGCCAGAACTTGGGGAACCCGGGGACATGAGTTCCCCCAAAAGTGCAAATGCGATGTTCTTGATTTTCGCATACGGAAATCGGCAGGCAAATCAAAAAGTACTCAAATATTGCTGTAAAGGTCATTCTTCATTCGCAGGCGTTAGAATTGCCAGCGAGACTTCAACTTCGCAAATGGCGAACGCTTCGCTTCGTTTCACACCACGCATCGGCTACGGCTGGGACTCGCACGAGTTCAAGCCCGGCATTCCTCTCAAGATCGGTGGGATTACCTTGCCCCATCACAGCGGTCTGGCCGGCCACTCGGATGGCGATGTACTACTCCACGCCATCACCGATGCGCTGCTGGGCGCGATCGCGGCAGGGGATATCGGAACCTACTTCCCGCCCAGCGATCCCAAGTGGAAGGGCGCCGATTCGGCGGTTTTCCTGCAGGAGGCAATGCGGCGCGTTGCCGATGCCGGATACGTGGTCGGCAACATCGACAGCACCCTGATTCTCGCTGAGCCAAAGATTGTTCCTCACGCGCTGGCCATCCGGCAAAACGTTGCGAACTTGCTGAAGATCGAACCCGAGCAGGTCAGCGTCAAAGCCAAAACCCCCGAAGGCATGGGCACCGACAACGCCGCCATTGCCCACGTGACCGTTCTGCTGATGGAAATCAACTGGCCCTAGGAGAGGCGCAGAATTCAAGGCGAGCTTGGAGGGTGGAGGACAGATTCGGCACTCTCAAGAAAATTTCGCGATTGGCGGATGAATGGAGTATATTCTGACCGAAATTGGGGTCGGGATGCGAGGAAACAGATGCAGCAAGAGAAGGTGGGGCGAAGGATTCCCGAATTCTGGCTTTATATCTTATTTGGGACATTAACGGTGTTGGTATGGCTCCTTCAGAGATACCTGCAAGCTCGGCTACAGGCTCAACTGATCCCGCCAGCAGAAGGATGGACGGCATTGCCGGACACCACTCCTTCTGATTGGGAGAAAATGCAGGTCGCTGTTCTGTCAGACACGACGAGAGTGTTAACCGCTCTAGCGACCGGAATATTCGGAGCTCTGGGGTTGCTTTTGATCAACAGAGGAGCGAATCAGCCTAGACTGCGCCATTTCTGGTCCGCTAGCACATGTGCCTTCCTCGCAGGCGTCTCCCTCTACTTCGGTTATGTGGTTCACCTCTTCCAGACGACGATGCTCAGCTATCATCAGGTCAATCCCTGGAGTCTCTCGATCGCCAGCAATTTACAGTTTTATGGATTGCTGGCGTCGGCGCTATGCCTGGCTCTTTTCGCTGCTAAGAATTTGGGGCAGGAGGATTGACGTGAGTTACAACAGACAATGGCAGATCCTGCTAGCTTTGGTTCTTTCCTGCCCAGTGAGCTTATCGGCGCAGATGCCCCCTCAACCAGGCAAGCTAATCATCAGATCCGAGCAACCCGGAATAGTTTTTATCAACCAGAAAAACACCAATCAACGAACAACCGCCACCTTCATTGTCTCTCCCGGTAATTATCAGGTGTCGGTCAGGGATCAGGAAGGAAAGCCTATCTGTAATGAAAAAGCTATCGCAGTGGATGCCGGCCAGACGACACAGGTCACCTGCTCCAAAGGAGATTGGACCCAGCCCTAGGCAACTGATCGCAGTTCTCCGCTCGCCGATCTGACTTTCGCGCTGGAACCCTTCCAACGGGCGGCTCAGCCCAAGAGCGGCCGAGGGCGCCGAGTGCTGCCAGCGTCGCATCTGCCGGTCGCGGACAACCCAACCAATTACACTATGAAAGACCGGCCAATGCCGCCGTGGCATCGCCGGTCTAAGGAACCTCGCCACTCATGAGCACAACCCATGACGAGATCGAAGCCGTTGCTATGTCCGGGGAATCCAGCCCGCGGGCGTCGAACTTTATTCGCGACATCATCTTGGAAGACCTGAAGACCAACAAGTTCGACGGCCGTGTGCAGACTCGCTTTCCCCCCGAGCCCAATGGCTACCTGCACATCGGGCACGCGAAGTCCACCTACCTGAATTTCGGACTGGCGGCGGAGTTTGGTGGCAAAACCAATCTGCGCTTCGATGACACTAACCCTGAAAAAGAAGAGCAGGAGTACGTCGATTCCATCATCAAAGACGTGCGCTGGCTGGGCTGGCAGTGGGACGGCCTTTACTACGCCTCCGACTATTTCGATCAGCTCTATGCCTTCGCTGTGCAACTGATCAACGCCGGTAAGGCCTACGTCTGCGATCTGAGCGCCGAGGAGATTCGCCAGTATCGCGGCACCCTGACTGAGCCCGGCAAAGACAGTCCCTATCGCAATCGCTCAACCGAAGAAAACCTCGATCTGTTCGAGCGCATGCACGCGGGCGAATTCCCCGATGGCTCGCGCACCCTGCGCGCCAAGATTGACATGGCGTCGAAGAACCTCAATCTGCGCGATCCCATCATGTATCGCATCCTCCACGCCTCGCATCACCGCACTGGGCGACAAGTGGTGCATCTACCCGATGTACGACTTCGCGCACGGCCAGTCAGACTCCATCGAACACGTCACGCACTCCATCTGCACCCTGGAGTTTGAAGATCACCGTCCGCTCTACAACTGGTTCATCGAGCAGCTGGGCATCTTCCCGTCGCAGCAAATCGAGTTCGACCGCCTCAACCTCACCTACACGCTGCTGAGCAAGCGCAAGCTGCTGCAACTGGTGCAGGAAGGCCGCGTCTCCGGCTGGGACGACCCGCGCATGCCGACCATCTCCGGCATTCGCCGCCGCGGCTACACGCCGGAGGCGCTGCGCAATTTCTGCGCCGCCATCGGGGCGTCGAAGACCAACGGCAGCATCGAACTCGCGATGCTCGAGCACTTCGTTCGCGAGGACCTGAATCGTCGCTCACTACGCGTGATGGGGGTGCTGCGCCCGCTCAAAGTTGTCATCGACAACTATCCCGAAGGCCAGGTCGAAGAGTTAGACGTCGTCAATAATCCGGAAGACCCCAACGCCGGCGTGCGCAAGGTCCCGTTCTCGCGCGTGCTGTACATCGAGCAGGACGATTTTCGCGAAGATCCGCCGAAGAAGTTCTTCCGCCTGTCGCCGGGCATCGAGGTTCGTCTCCGCGGCGGGTACTTCATTAAGTGCACTAGCGTGGTGAAAGACGAGCAGGGCAATGTTGCGGAAGTGCATTGCACTTACGATCCCGCGACCCGCAGCGGCAACGCTCCTGACAATCGCAAGGTGAAGGCGACCATTCACTGGGTATCGGCCGACCACGCGCTCGACACCGAGGTTCGCATCTACGAGAATCTGTTTCTGAAAGAAAATCCCAGCGATGCGCCGGAAGGCCACGACTTCCGCGACAACCTCAACCCGAATTCGCTGGAAGTTATCACCCACGCCAAGCTTGAGCCCTCAGTAAAGGGCGCAGCTCCGGAGACGCGCTACCAGTTTGAGCGCCTGGGATATTTTTGTGTCGATCCCGATTCCAGCGCCGACAAACTCGTATTCAATCGCACCGTCGCCCTGCGCGATACCTGGGCGAAAATCGAGAAGCGGGAAAAAGGCTCGTAACCGGCGGACTCCATCAAGTGCGCGTCTCGGTCTGGTTCAGGCGAATGCAATTGTTGCGAGCCGAATCAGATGATTAACTGGTGAGCCCCTACTTTCTTGCCCATCGCGGTACCGGTTCGAGGGAAACACTCCCGCCGGTCGGTAGTCGCGTAAGCCTGTTTGCAGATGTGAGCACGAATAGGCTCTCTGCCTTGGATCTGGACACCTCGAACAACAATCCTGCTTCTCTCATCGGGCAAAACAGCTCCGTTTCCCATCGGGCTCTTCGAGTTCTTTAACACAACCTTCGCTGCCCCTTCATGTTCCAGCCACATTCTTGGTCTTTGATGTAAATGACAGAAGTGTAATGAAGCACAATCCGGCTGGGCACACACCCTTTGCTGTGTTTCTTACCGTCGCCTTCACCTGTTAAGGCGAGCGGGCGGTCGCGCCGGATCGGCTTCAAAATGCGGGCTGGGTTGCATCTGAACTCCTAAGCATCGTCCTAGGGAGTTGGAGAGCGAAGCAGCCTCCACTGCCGGCCAAAAGGATTGGGTTATGAGAATTCTGGTTATCGAAGACGAAGCGAAGACCGCCAAGTTCCTGAAGAAAGGACTGAGCGAATCGGGCTTTGGCGTCGAAGTGTCAGGAGATGGCTCGGACGGCCTGCATCTGGCGTTGGAAGCGGAATTCGATCTGCTGATTCTGGACGTGATGATTCCCAGCTTGGATGGCTGGCAGGTGCTCACGCGTTTGCGTCAGGCAGGCAATCAGACGCCGGTGCTTTTTCTTACCGCGCGCGACGCCGTCCACGAACGGGTACGAGGATTGGAATTGGGCGCCGACGACTATCTGGTAAAGCCGTTTGCCTTTTCTGAAGTGCTGGCGCGGGTGCGATCGCTGCTGCGCCGGGCGCCGCAACGGCCGCAAGAAGTCATCCGCATGGCCGACCTGGAAATCGATCTATTGCGCCAGCGGGTCACCCGCTCCGGACAACGGCTGGAGCTGACCTTCAAGGAGTTCCTGCTGCTGTCGCTGCTGGCGCAACGCCCCGGCGAGGTACTGTCGCGAACCCTGATCGCCGAAGCGGTATGGGACATGAATTTCGACAGCGACACCAATGTCGTCGACGTCAATGTAAGAAGGCTGCGCAGCAAGGTGGACGATCCCTTTCCGCTGAAGCTGATCCATACCGTTCGGGGCGCCGGGTATGTCATGGAATGTGACTGACAGGGTCGCCCCGGTCTGGCGGCTGCGGAAGACCCTGGCCTTCCGGCTCACCGCCGCATACGCGCTCGCCGGCCTGTTTCTGGTGTTCCTCGCCACCGCCAGTCTTTATCTGCTCACCATCAACGAAATGGAGAGAAGCACCAGACTGTTTTTCGACGATAAGCTGAACGTGCTGCGCACCATGCTGCGCGAGCGGCCCAACGACTGGGACGCCCTGCAAGAGGAAATCGAACTGGAGTCAGCCGCCCGGCGCTACGAACAGTTCTACATTCGCCTGCTGGATGAACGAAACCAACCGCTGTTGACTACGCCCGGCATGGCGGAGCAGTTGGACTTGAAACAGCTCGCCATCCAGACAGGAAGCCGGCCGGGCCGGACGATTCGGATGAAGGGAAGGGGCGGCAAAGATTTTCGCGTTACCACTGCGACGGCGCTGGTCGGCTCCCCTCCTACTCAGACCGACACGATTCAGATTGCCATTGATGTCTCGCAGCAGGAAGAATTTCTGCAACGCTATCGGCTTTGGTTCTTTGGCATTCTGCTGGGCACGTTCGCCGTCTTCCCGTTCGTCGGATATCAGATCGCACGACGCGGTATTCGCCCGGTGGAAGACATGGCAGCTACCGCTCGCCGCATCAGTTCGACCAATCTGCGCGAGCGAATCCTGCCGGAGGGCTATCCCTTCGAACTGGCATCGCTGGCCAGGCACCTTCAATCAAATGCTGGACCGCCTGGAAGATTCTTTCGAACGGATCTCCCGCTTCTCCGCCGATATCGCACACGACCTGCGCACACCGGTCAACAACATCCGCGGCGAAGCCGAAGTCGGCTTGGCGCGAGCGCGAACCATCACGGAATACCGCGACGTGCTTGAGTCCTGCCTGGAAGAAGCCGTGCGTCTCTCGGATCTCATCGGCAACCTTTTATTTCTGGCTCGTGCAGAAAGCCCATTAGCTCATTTGCGCCGCGAGCCGGTGGACGTGGTCGAGTTGCTGGGCGGCATGCGCGAATATTACGAAGCTTCAGCCGCCGAGGCTGGTATATCCCTCACGACTACTACCAGTCCGGCGCCGGTAATTGCCGAACTAGACCGCACCCTGGTACAGCGCGCGGTGAGCAACCTGGTTTCGAATGCCGTCGCGCACACTCCGCCAGGAGGATCGGTGGTGATGGCTGCCAACGCAGAACCTTCCGCGGTTCGCATCGAGGTTACGGATACCGGCGTTGGGATTCCACCGGAAGCGCTGCCGAAGGTGTTCGATCGCTTCTTTCGGCTGGACACGTCGCGATCCCAGGTATCAGGCGGCACCGGCCTGGGGTTGGCGATCGTGCAGAGCATCATGCTGCTCCACGGCGGCAAAGTTGAAATCGCCAGTCAACCGGGACACGGCACGCGGGTGACGCTCCGGCTACCGCTCGCCGGGAGAAGCTGACGAAAGCATAATCCTCATTCGAATTCGATCTGGCACGTGAGCCATCGAGGCAGCAAATAGCGCCGAATGTGCCGCGAATTTTCGCAATTTTGGGCTGGAAGCGGTCATAAATGCGCGTATTTTGTCGATTTTTTCACTCCATTCGAGGGCAATATCGGGCTAGCGCCCTTCGTACCTGCACCCGGAGTACACGCGAATCCGGTACGAAATCTTGAAAATTTCGAGCTGTTTCGAGGCAGTTTTTGCCATTTTTCGAGCGGTTTCGGGCTCGCGGCGCCTGTTTTCAGAGGCCTAAAGGCTGGTTATTCGCCCCGCTGCAGGGCCAATTTTCACATGACAAAAACGTAATGTTCGCGTCATCTGCCCGTTCGGATTCCTTACTAGACTTGGCTCGTAGTCTGCCCTTACCTTTTGTCACCGATCAACTGAAAACCTTTTGCAGTTCCTTTCGGAGGAGACACCCTATTATGCAGAGGAATTCGCTTCGCTACAGTTCTCTCATTATGAGGACTCTGTTCACAGGCCTGCTGTGGATGGGGCTGAGCGCTTCGGCGTTCGCGCAGTCGCAGTATTACCCGACCTACACCCCCGGCCCGCTGGGAATGGACACGTGGGTCGTCGGTAATGGTCAGATCATCACCCCCGCCGGAACGATGGTCAACCTTATGGTCAATGAGAGCTCCGGCACGGGCGTGCGCGCCAAAGCCATCGCACTCAACCCGATCCCGCTCTCCAATGGCCACTACACCGCCGCGGTCCTGACCATGGGCGCCACGGCGTCGTTCGGGCCCGTCCAGGTTTTTGATGTCACGACCGGAACCGTGTTGCAGTCGTACTATGGGTTCAAAGATAAGCACGGCAGCTCGTCCGGCATCGTGTACACGTCGGATGGCAAGTATCTGCTGTACAGCCAGGACAGCAGCTACATCGGTATCGCCAACGTGAGTGCTGCTACCGGCATGCTCTCAGACTATGCTCAGGTGAAGGTTCCGATGGACGTTGATGCGAACGGCTATCTGACCACCGTCACCTGCTTCCCTAACAGCCCTCCGGGAACCACGGGCAGCGCACCCATCCCCTGCGGCCAGACGGTTACACTCCAGTCCGATGGTACCTATAGCTCCTATCCGCTCGGCATCGCTGTCTCTGCGGATAACAAGACCGCTTACGCCGTGCTGGACAACAACGACACGCTGACCAAGATCGACCTCACCCAGAATCCTCCGGTGCAGGTTGGCGAGGTACGCGTCGGTAACGTCCCCAACAGTGTCGTCATCTCGGCCGACGGTCGCACCGCCTACGTCTCCAACGAGGCTGGTCGGATTGCTAACCCGAACGACTTCCAGGAATACTCCAACGGCACTCCGGTGGTCGCCAACTATCCAGCCGGCTCCATCGCCACCGCCACTATCTCCGTGGTGGACCTGGCCTCGTTCACGGTTAGAGGCACGATAAGTCTGACCGGTTTACACCCGACTGGTATGGCTCTGTGGGGCCAGTACCTGCTGGTTGCCGATACCTATAGCGACGTCATATCCGTGATCGACACCAACGGTAGCGCTGAGGTGCGTAAGATCAACCTGGCCTTGCCGATCGGAGTGCCAAGCATTCTGGCCTCCAGCCCGCGGGCCTACGGCGCAGCACCGAACTCGATGGCGGTTGACAGCGCGAAAGGCATCGCCTACGTCGCACTCTACAACGCCAATGCCGTCGCTGTGGTTGACCTCAGCGCCAACGTGCTTAACCCGGTGAAGGGCATGATTCCGGTTGGCTATGCGCCGAGCTCGGTGGTGCTGGACTCGGCGGATAAAGCACTGATCGTTGCCAACGACAAAGGCATCGGAACCGAGAACATTAATCTGGGCACGAACTGCACAACCTATTATGGCGTGTGCGGCTTCAACTCCCACCAGGACGAAGGCACCGTTAGCATCGTTCCTATTCCTGACAGCGCAACTCTGGCGCAGGACACCCAACAGGTCTTCGTGAATAACCACTGGGATCTGGCGCTGAATATCGCGTCGTCCACAGGCGGCAATCCGAATACCCCGCCAGTCGCAATTCCGGCGAAGATCGGCGATCCGTCTTTCATCAAGCACGTGTTCGTGATCATTCGTGAAAACCGCACCTACGATCAGATCCTGGGCGATGTGGCCGCCGGCAATGGCGACGCAGGCTCTGGCGGTCTTCGGCGGCATCTACACGCCTAACGCGCACACGCTGGTGCAGCGCTTCCCGCTTCTGGACAACTACTACGATCCGAGCCGCCAGTCGGCCGACGGCCACAACTGGATCGTTCAGGCCATGGCACCCTACTCCGACGACATTCAGTCGCCCGACTGGTTGCGTGATTATCCCTCCAACGGCGGCGAGGGGCTCGCCTACCAGACCAAGGGCAACCTGTACACCGCGGCGGGCAAAGCCGGCGTTAAGTTGAAGAACTACGGCGAGTACGTCGAGTACAACCTGTTCAGCCCTCCGGGCGGTGGACACACCGAGCCGACCTGGTGTCAGTTCTACGACGACACAGTGAAATACGAGAGCAACCAGGAGCCGCAGCTCTACTATTACAACACCGTCTCCTCTTACTCCCCGCTCCCCGACGTAATTGGTCACACGGTTCAGAACTACCCGCAGTTCGATTTGGGTATTCCTGACCAGTTCCGCGTGGATATCTGGGAGCAGGACTTCGCCAACGACGTGGCTGCCAATAACGTGCCCCAGTTGGAGTTCATGTGGATCAGCTCCGACCACACGGGCGGCCCGCCAAACGCCATGGCCATGCAGGCCGATAATGACCTGGCGCTTGGCCGCTATGTCGACATCATCAGCCACAGCTCGGTGTGGGCTACTTCGGCGATCTTCGTCGAGGAAGACGACGCGCAGAATGGTGTTGACCATGTCGACGGTCACCGCAGCCCGGGCTATATCATCAGCCCGTACGTCAACCAGAACGGCCCCGCCGACCACACCTTCTACACCCAGGTCAACATGACGCGTACGATCGAGCAGATTCTCGGTATCACGCCCATGAATCAGTTCGACCTCGTGGGCCTCGCAGATGAGGACGATCTTCACCGACAACCCGCCGCAGGAGAACTTCCAGCCGTGGACGCACGTGCCGGCCGAATACGCCTTGACTTCGGGGACACTCGTGCAGCTCGTCCGGCATCCGTGAAAGCCATTCAACCCAAGGACAGCCCCGCAGGTCGCCAGAGATGCGGGCTGCCTGGCTCAAGGAGAAGGCAGCAGATCTTCGCGGGCAATCAGCACAAGCCCGACGTTGAAGACCCCGACACCGTCCGCCATTACAACTGGTACGAGGCCACAGGCTTTACGCGGCCTTATCCCGGTGAGAAGGCGGTTCGGCCTCCGAGCGACTTCAACTCGACTACCGTTGCCGTTGATAAAGACTAAAGAACATTTCAACTAATTGGCCCTCTCCCCTACAACGGGGAGAGGGTTTTTTCATGCCTCGAATAGTCATGGCTTAGCCGGAGGCTCGGCTGCGGAATTCTATGGGATGCCAGCGGGTGCGTCCATCACATCGAATCGAAAATCACAATCGGTGAACGACGTACTCGACAAGAATGGTGCTGGAGTATCATTGCCGGCCCTGCCAACGGAAACCAATTCTCGCCAGAATCGGCTGGCCCAAGGTAACTACAGGCGTACGCCCGATCTCATAACTGCTGTTGGTCAGGTTTTCGCCTTGGAAGAAAACCTCGAATCCTTTGGGTAGCGGATGAGAGACGGTTGCGCTGAGCACAAAGTATCCACCTAGAGGAAGCAGGTTCTGGTCGTCATCAAATTCGTTGCTGGCGGTGCGGCCCTGTATCGCGACGAGAGTGTGCTTTGGCGCGGCCCACGTGCCCTGAAACACGAACTCGTTCAGCGGAACCAGCGGAACACGATTGCCCACGAGCGTCGGATCGGCCGGGAAGCTGATCACCGTCGAATTGGTAAGTTGGTAGGTGGCGTTCAGACTTATATGGCTGGTGATCTGAAAGTCTCCTCCTGCCTGAAAACCCCAGGATTGAGTTCGGCCCAGGTTCTCGCGCAACCGATTGATCAACTGCGGCGTCGAGTTGAGGGTTACGTTGGCTACCGGATCGGTGGTCTCGCCCCAAAAGAAATTGCCGCGAATAGAAACCTGCTGGCTCAGCTTAGCGCGGGCGCCGGCGTCCACCCCGGTGAAGTGTTCGGCGCGCAGGTACGGATTGGCGTACGTCTCTACGTTACCTACCCGGAAGCTGCGATACAGTTCGTTGAGCGTGGGCGCCCGGAACGAACGATAGCCTGCGGCGTAAAGGGTAACCTTATCGGTCAGATTGTAAGCCGTGCTCACCCTCGGATTGAAAGCATTCTGTCCACGATCGGGATAATCAATGAGCGTAGGCATACCTAGGACAGGTGTTCGGCTTGACCTGGCGTTGAGATTGCTCCAAAGGTCTTCGCGTCCAGACAGGGTCAGTGACCACTTCCGCGTGATCTGTATTATCCCCTCGAGGAACGCGCCCAGGGACTGCTGCGTCCCGCCATTCGAGAGCTGTGCCGTAGGCTTGCCCTTTGCGTACGAGGTCTCGTCGCTGAAACCTTGAACATATAGGCCATCGAGACCGGCGAGCAAGGTGAAGCGCGACCCGATTTGCTTGGACCACTGTCCCAGCATTCCCATCTGCTGCACCGGAACATATTGAATGTCGGTGAGCGATTCGCTATCCCGATTGGCAGCAATCGAAGAAAACGTCTGATGGTAGTTCTGCGTTCCGCCGAAAAGGCGAAGCGTGAACAATCCCGCTTTCGGGCTCATCCAGTCGGTGCCGAATGCCAGTTGCCGGATGGTAGTGTCGTTGACCTGCAGCGGAGTGCCATTCTTCCGGTCCTCGCCGTAGAGCTCGCCATTGAGGAAGATGCGTCCGCGCTCGCCGAACAGCCGCTCAATTCGTACATTTCCGGTGCCATACTGCGAGTTCACCGGTGTATCGACCGAGCCGCGCACGTCTTGCGGCACGGCAATGTATCCGTCGGTGCGGAAGCCTTCGGCGCTGCCTTCGATGGCCCAGTCGCCTGAGCGGACCGCTCCCCAGCCAGAGCCAAACGGTGAATTCTCGTTGCCATATGATCCCTGCACGAATCCGTCGCTTCGTATTGCCGGTTTCGTTTCCAGGTTGACCACACCACCCAGCGCATCATTGCCGTAAAGTGCGGATATACCGCCAGGAACGATCTGGACCTCCTGCAGTGAGCTCTGGGGAACCCGGGCCCAATAAATCCATCCGCCAAAAGGGTCGTTCAGCGGGATGCCATCCACCAGAACGAGGGCGCGGCTGGCGCCGTTGGCTCCGAGTCCGCGCAGCGACACACCTTGCGAAGTTGGATTGGCGGTTTGGCTTCCCGAGCGCCGCAGCAGAGAGAAACCTGCGACGTTCCGCAATTTGTCGTCGATTGCCAACGCCCCCCACTCTTGTAGCTGTTTGTCCGGTACCGAGACAGAATCTGGTTGGGCAGCAATGCTCTCGGCATCGGTGGGCAGGATGGCGGTACGGGTTGCCGTCACATCCAGGCTCTGCTGTATGGCCGCAGGCTGCAAGGTGATGTTCAATTCGGTAGCGCCTGCTTGCCACGGTGTCGTGGTGGTAGAAAAACCAGGCGCAGATACTGTTACCGTTCCGCTGGTGACCCCCGGCGCCGCGATGGCAAAAGTTCCATCTGCTTTGCTGATGCTGCTAAGCTCGCCGCCATCGCTTTGGAATACAACGCGCGCACCTGCGATGACAGCACCCGAAACATCTCTTACCGTGCCATGCAGTGCGGCCTCAGGCGCAGCCCACGACGCCGCCTGCAAGAGCAGAACGATCGTCGCCAGAATCCGGGACGTTCTGGTTATCCACCCCATGGGAAGTTTTATGGCTTTGCCTCGGAAGGGCAGCCCGTGGGCGAGCTGCCTGAAATATATCGAGATAGAATTCTACCGGCTAGCCGCATGAGTTGGGCTTAACTCGGCATGGAAACTGTTGAGTTGCTCTGGACTCAACTTCAGCTTCCATCCAAGATCGTCCGCGCTGACCAAATCCGGTCCAGGCGCAGCCGCCTCGTCTGGTATTGTCCAGCTCGAAGGCTCTTGCATCTGAAAGCTATCGGCGCTGGACTGTCACACTCACATGTGACCGCTACACTTGTTGGGTGTGAGCTCGCGTGTTCAGCTGAAATGTATCGAAAGAGCTCGAAGCCTTGCACATGCCGTCGGCAGCGTCGAACTGGATAAACTGCCGAATACAATTTGTCACAGTCTGGAGTGACGATTGGCACAGAACGCGGCCAAGCGATCTCGCGTCCTGCTTCGAGTCCTGAGCCGTAGATGCGTCCGCAGACGATCCGGCACGCCCATGCAAGCGGCGATACGCTGTGGGTCAGGGGCATCATGCTTACACCATACGGGCTCGATATCGTGGAAAACTGCCTGAGTTGCAAGATGCGAGCAGGACATAGCTTCTGCGATCTTCCTGCTGCGGCATTACGGGATTTTGAAGCCATAAAATACTGCACTACCTATCCCAAAGGCGCGGTTCTGTTTGTCGACGGCCAGGAACCGAGAGGTATCTTTGTCCTGTGCAAAGGGCGCGTGAAGCTCTCGATTTGCCACAGCGACGGAAAGACGCTGATCGTGAAGATCGCTGAGCAAGGAGAAGTGCTGGGACTCAGCTCCACGATTGGCGGGAAACCTTACGAGCTCACGGCAGAAACCGTCGATCCATGTCAGATTAACTTTGTGAGGCGCGAAGATTTCTTGCGCCTGGTCAAGGAGCACAGCGAGGTTTGCCTGCAGGCAGCCATGCAATTGAGCCACAAGTACAACACAGCTTGTCAAGAGATCCGTTCGCTGGGCCTCTCGCATTCGGCAGGCGAGAAGTTGGCGAAGTTACTATTCGACTGGAGTACGCGCAACGGAGAATCCGGCAAGCCGGCGGCGCGTTTCACGCTGGCGGTGACGCATGAGGAAATGGCCCAGATGATTGGCACTTCGCGGGAGACCGTAACCCGTCTGCTGGCCGACCTGAAGAAGCGGCAAGTCGTGCAGATGAAGGGGGCGACTTTGCTGATTCGCAACAAAGCAGCGCTGAAGTCGTTGGCGCTGGCTTAGTAGTCTATCCTTGCGTGGGGCAGGGATTCAGATGCGCTCGGTGCTGCGCATGTGCTGTGTCATTGCCGGATCGGAGCGCCGAATTTCAACCTCGGTCTCGCTTTGCGTCGATCGGAGCCCACATCGGTGCAGACACCGGTCGTGGCGACGTCAGTAGACTACTTGCCGGCTCGGGCTTTACCTTGTGCTCTGTCTGACCATACGATTTCATATCCGCCAACGTGGTCTGGCGTCCACACACACCGCATGACCACACCATGCCGGAGACCTTAGCCGGTTCGTCGGCGCTCTTGGCCTGCCACTTCTTCGACATCTCACTCTTGCACTCCGGACAAATCATCATCATGACCTCACACCAAGCCGTTCTTGTTTCGTTGTTATTTGGAGGAAAGAAGAAATCTCCCCGCTCTACGGGCTCCAACTACGCCGCGGCCACATCGCGTGCGAATATTGAGCCTCTTATAGACAGGTACTCTAAGAGGAAAGAACTTCAGATAGGCTGACTTAGTTCAGGGGATCTGAAAGAGGGAAGAGACGGCTCACTCAAGTTTGACTCTAGTCCGTTGCTACTAGCATGTCAAACGCCGAGCGGTCCGTTCTTTCCATTACTTACATGCAACTCAAACGGCCCGGGACCTGGCCAAGATAGCTGCCGGACGCAGGTCAGCGCTCTTCGCCCCCGAGGCATGAACCAACCCGGGGTCGGTTGTGAGTGCATAACTGGCGTAACCCGCCGAACCCATCAGTCAATAACCTCCGGTTCGCTACTTAACCGGTGTCGCTGTCTGGGCTCGGCGGCAGCGCAGGCAAGTACCTGCCCGGCTAGCTGCGGGTCGCCGAGCCAGTGTTCTTCGTCTTGGCATGGGCTTCGTTGACGGTGATTGCTTTGCCTGCCAGCATCGAACCGTTTAGACCCAGGATCGCTTCCTGTGCGCCCTTGTCGTCAGACATCTCCACAAAGGCAAAGCCGCGGGGAACGCCGGTCGCCTTGTCCTTTATGATGGTGACCGCTCCAACCGCGCCGTAAGGTGCAAACACGGTTTTAAGATCTTCGTCGGTTGTAGTTGTTTCCATGTTGCCGACATAAAGATTTTTCATATATCTCCTAAGGACTTGAGGGATACGCGTAAATGCCTTCAGTCTGTATCTCTCGGGAAACCGAGAAGAACGTTCAATCTCGGTGACATTGTGAGGGGGGTTGAGAATTGAAAGCGCCGCAACGCTTCAGTTCAGCAAGTTCATCTCCTAGCAATTGCGCTCGGCATCGTTAATTTTGCCGTTCGTGTCCAGCCACTCGAGCAGTGAGCGCACGCTTGCGTGGGCCAGCGCAACGCAGGAATCGCTGGCTCCGTAGTAGATATTCAAAGTATCGCCGTCGGGGTTGATGGTGTGGCCGCACGGAAACACCACATCATGCACGTCGCCTCCCCGCTCATAATCGGCCTCCGGACCAAAAATCCAGGAATCGCCTCGCAACAAACAAAGCTCCGGATTCTGGGCAGCAAAGAGAGCGAGGCCGATCCTGTATATGCAGCCGGACGCTGTCTGCTTTACGCCGTGATAAAGCATCAGCCAACCTCTCTCGGTTTCGATGGGAGGCGAAGACAGACCAATCTTGTTGGCGTCCCACCATGCGCCTTTCCGCGCTTCCATCATGATTCGATGGCCTCCCCAATGCCGCAGGTCAGGGGAGTAGGAAATCCAGATGTGAGCGCCTAATGGAGTCATCGGCCGATGTATGAGTGCCCACCGCCCATCGATCCTATTAGGCAGAAGGGCAGCATCTTTATCGTCGGGCGACATGATGACCCCGTATCGTTCGAAGCTGCGGAAATCCCTGGTCAATGCCAGAGAAACTCCCGGACCACCTTTGGAATACGAGGTGTAAGCAATGGCATATTGCTGCAACTCGGGGACGTAGGTAATGCGCGGATCTTCGATTCCCCAAAGTTCTTCCGGATATTCAATCGGGTCCGGCATCAAGGTTGGCTCGGGATCGATCCTCCAGCCGTCAATACCGTTCGCCGATCGTGCAGCACAGAGATGGGAGAGACCACGCCGATCCTCTATCCGGCAAAGCAGCAGCGTAGAACCATCCGGAAGCAGCGTGGCTCCGGCATTGAATACGCTGTTGATCGGGTAAGGCCAGTCCTTGCTTTCCAGGATTGGATTGCCAGGATGGCGTTGAAGAAGGCTGTCGGTGATATCGATGACCGGGGTCAGGGGTGATTTCATAGGAATGGAAACTCAACTCAAATAATGTCAGTCCGTGAACGTGCACTAGACTTCTCATCCAACTGGAGCGTGCGCTGTGAAGTTGAAACGCGCTGAAGCTGCTGCATCTCCAGAAGCGCCATCAAAAAGGATAAAGTTGACTCTGCTCCCTGGTTCTCGTTTGCTCGGTCAGGATGAAGACCATCGCGACAACCTCCGGTGGTGGAATCGTATAAAGAGGTTTTGAGGTCGTTGTCTCCCAAGAACCAGTTGAAAGCCGACCAGGCCTGGGTAACCCAATGGTGATCTCCAGTAGCGCGATACGCTTCCAGACAAGCAGAGACGGTTGCACCAGCTTCAACGGGTTGCTGATCAAAGCGAGCCTTGTCGCCTGACTTGTGATAGAAACCGAGCGAGCCGATAGGAACGAAGTGGCCGTGCATGCTGCATCGCTGCTGGGCTACAAGCCATTCTATTGACTGCAAGCCTGCTGCGAGCCACTCTTTGTTGGAACTCCGCGCGCCCGCCAGCAGCAGAGCCTGCGACAAGTTCGCGTTGCAATAGGCCAAGCTCTCCTCAAACCAGTTCCATCCCGGCGTGCGAGTAACTTCATAAATGTGCAACAACTTGTTGGCCAGGGCATCCCGCTGCCGTTGCGCTGATCTGTCGCCGGGAAAGCGATCCAGATATTGCTGGATTCCAAACAGCGAGAATGCCCATGCGCGCGGACTAGTAAAGCCCGGCACTGCGGGAAGGGCGAGTTCGAACAGGCGACCGGCAAGACCTCTCAAGTCTTCATCGACCGTCTGATTCACGGCGCTTCCCAGGGCCCACAAGGCACGCCCGTGACTGTCTTCTGATCCCTGAGACTCCTGCCACTGGCGGTCATAACTCAAGAAGTTACGGAATCTGCCATTTGCCGAGTTGAAGGCGAGCCATAGAAACGCCAGGTATCGCGACGACAATTTCCTGGCATTGACTTCGCCCTCTACTCCAACTTGCTCTGCCGAAATCGATACCAGCAGCGCGCGGGCATTATCGTCTGTGGTGTAACCCTCGTGCTGATTCGGAATCGCAAAGACGGCGTGCTGGAATATGCCGGTATCGTCCGTCATCCGGCCGAGATGGTTCAGCTTCAACCCAGGCAGCAGACCGTTCGGTTCAATGTTGGGGCTGACCAGGCGAAGGTTCCACAGGCGCTCCGCCCGGGCTCGCTGGAAGCTGCGCATGTAGTCCTGGGCGACACTCTTCCAGACCATGTTTCGCGAATACAGGTACGCCCGCTTGCGCATGGCATGCCGTTCAGCCTCATTTTCCAGAAGCCAGATGGTTTGATCAGCAATTGCTTTTGGATCGTGGAAGGGGACCAATATCCCGCGCCGCTGATCGAGCAGCTCAAGCGCATGCCAATAAGGAGTTGAGATGACTGCTTTCCCGGCGCCAAGGGCGTAGGCCAATGTTCCAGAAACTACCTGTGCCTCGTTCTTATAAGGGGTGATATAGATATCGGCTGAACCAATGAATTCCATCATCTCCTCGGGGCTCACAAACCGATTGTGAAAGATGACATTCTTCTCAACTCCCAGATCCCTGGCCAGCGACTGCAGCGATTCCCGGTATCGATCTCCTTCGCGCCGCCTGATGTGCGGATGTGTAGCACCGGCGACAATATAGGTCACGTTGGAATTCCTGGCGAGAATGTGCGGCAGGGCCTCGATTACTGTTTCCACTCCCTTGTTCGGCGAAAGTAAGCCGAAGGTCAACAGGACGGACTTACCTCCCACTCCAAACCGGTCCTTAAAGAAGTTGGGATCTACAAACGCCAGATTAGGAACACCGTGCGGAATCACGTCAATCTTTGCCGCGGGAACCTGAAATATCTCCTGCAAAAACTTCGCAGAGTGCTGGCTCATTACGATGAGGCGATCGGATAACGCCGCAAGCTCGACCATCACTCGGTGCTGCTCGGGGTTTGGCTCGCGCAGCACGGTATGAAGAGTAGTGACTATCGGCATGCGCAGGCTGCGCAGCAACTCCAGAACGTGGCTTCCGGCGGTCCCGCCAAAAATTCCGTATTCGTGCTGCACGCAAACCAAATCAACATTGGTAAAATTCAGGAACTCAGCTGCCCGCTCATAGGACGCGAGTTCCTCTTCGGTTAGTTCAAATCGAACTCTCTCGGGATAGCTATATTCGGACTCCGGATCGTTCACCGGCAATGCAAATAGACGTTCGCCTCCATACTCAGCTGCCAGGGCATCGCACAAATCCGTGGTGAACGTTGCGATCCCGCACTGTCGCGGAAGGTAGTTCCCGATGGTGGCAATTCGGGTCGGAAGAGAGAGATTGACTGTCGCAACGAAGGGATTCACCGGCTTGATTTCAGAGACACGACTGACTGAAGTTGCGATTACCGGCGGCTTTCTAAAGGGCAACGTTTTGGATGATGACATAGGATCCCTGTCTGGACAGCGCACCGGAGGATTGGGGAACATCACTGTGTTTTCTATTTCGGTCCCTTTCTAAGAAACTCTCGCCCACAATAAGCCGAGTCTTCGAAAGACGGTGCGCCGCTGTTGGATAGGGGCGCACCGGCAGGAATCAGTTATTTGGCTTCGGCAGTTTCGTGCTGGCTCGCCTGTCTTTCGGCAGCTTTGACAGCAGCGATAAACGAATCAGCGCTGGCTGGGATGTGCACGTCGCCTGATAAGGTTTTGCGGAAGGAAACATCCTTACCGTACATAGCCTCGGTTGAGTCGTTGTCCTGCTGGATCTTGGCGCCATCCACGGCGACTCCGGCAAACAGACCCTTGGTTCGCGAGTAGCTCAAGGCTTCCGTATTCATCTTCCAGTCGGTGCCGGCCGATGCATGCCTGCCCACCGGACCCGCTGTCGCCGATGCCTCGCCGCTTAGTTCGAACTTGCTTGAGAGCAGTCCTTGCACCCCCTTGTCATTCATGAACAGGACGACAAGATCGACGGACTGACCGCCAGCCTGGAAGCCAAAATTACCTCCACCGATTGAAATGAATGCCGGCGCACTCCAGCCGTGGGCGGTACGGCAGGTAACCACACCGCGTCCATGCTCTCCGCCTACCAGGAACGCAGCCTTACCCATGTCGGGCACCACGGCGATGCATTTGGCGCCATTCAGCACTTCTTCAGGGATGCCTTTGTCAGGAGCGGCCATGATCTCTTGCATAACCGTTGCAGCCGATTGCAGTCGCGCGCTGGTGTCTTGCTGACCCGGACCAGCGAAGGCGAAGGTGGACAAAAGCAACGTAAGTAGAGCAATTCCATATTTCTTCATCAATACATTTTCCTTTTCGCTCCACGATTGGTTGTGGAACCGCTTGCAGTGGACGAACTTCGTCCGCTGATCAGGCTATGCGACGGCCGGTGATCAGGTTGTAGACCAAAACCACGACGGCAATGACCAACAAAATGTGGATCAGACCGCCTCCTACGTGAAGGGTGAAACCGAGCAGCCACAGAATCAAGAAAACTACGAAAATTGTCCACAGCATGTGTGTCTCTCCCTTGGCCGGTTGCACGCTCGCTTGCAGCGTGCGGTTGTAGTTAAGCCGGATGCGTCGTACTCCAAGCGAAGCTCAGGATGAGCCACCGCTTGGCACCGTCAGCACGGCTGGGTTGGGATGTCGAACGATTGAGTTACTAGATCCGCCCAAGCAACAGCAGGATCACCACGATGGCGAGGAGCAAACCCAATCCTCCGCTCGGGAAATATCCCCAGGAGCGGCTGTGATTCCACGTCGGCAGAGCGCCGACCAGAAACAACACCAAAACGATGATCAGGATAGTTCCAAGCATACTTTCCTCCTCGCCCCCATGGTTAGGCATATTGCCACCCCGGCTTAGGGGATTGAACGAGGTGCGACTTCTTTACGATGTCACGCTCGCGGCCTGAAGTCTGGTCAATACAGAACACTTCACTGGCTTAGGTTTTCTCGGGGAAAGTTATTGCGGCTAAATCAGCACAGGTGAGCGATTGTGGACAGACGGCAACCGGCAAACCGACATACGATCCAATTAACTGCCCCATTGGGCTTTGATTCTTTATGCCAACACACTACCTGCACCTCGCCGCATTCACCTGTGAATCCTGCAATGGCCCAGTTATCTCAGGGTCGTTCGCGACTCGCGAGACTGAAACTCAACGAGAGAGCGATATCCGGGACATTGGATCGTTTTGTCTGTCTTGTGGGAAGCAATTCAATTCACTTCCGACTTCGCGCCCCGTGCGTCATATCGCACCGCTGGAATGGGGCTCGCGGGAACCAGCACTGAAACAGAATGTGTCGGCCCGAGAACCGGGCTCAGTCGTGAAGCACTATATTCAGTAGGGAACTGTGCACCTTCATTCCGCTGCCGTCGTATTCCACAAATCCCAGTTTCTTGAAGCGATTCATGAAGAAACTGACGCGGGAACGGGTGGTGCCCACCATTTCGGCGAGCGACTCCTGAGTGATCTTAGGAATCACCGGTTCAGGTTTATCCTCCTTGCCGAAGTGCGCCAGCAGAAGAAGTATCCTGGCTAGCCTTTTTTCGCTGGAATTGAAGAGTTGGTCCACCAGATCTTCTTCGTAGCGAATATTGCGGGCCAGCAGATGGGAGACAAACAAATCGGAGAATGAGTGCTCGCGATGCAGCGCTTGAACCATGGGCGCCTTGTCGATTCGCAGAATCGTGCAATCCGTCATTGCCGAGGCCGAACCCATGCGAAGAGCTTGGCCAGCCAGGGAACCTTCTCCGAAAAAGCTGCCCTCCCCGAGCACTCCCACGGTGGCTTCTTTTCCGGTTTGCGAGACGACCGTCAGTTTGATCTTGCCTTTCTGGACGTAGAATACGGCGTCCGCCGCATCTCCCTGGGCAAAGATGGTTGCGCTCTTATCGAAGGCTACGATCTTTCGTCCTTCCCCAAATGTCGCCAGGAACGCCTTGGGATCGAACCTTCGTACGCTCTGTGCTTTCATCTTCAACGACCTGTTTCCACGGGTGAAGGGTGGGTTGAGTTTAGGATCACACGGCAAGAGCACGAAACCCTGGTCAGTCCAACTAAGCGCCCGAGTCGAATCTATGCTCCCCACATTTTGGGGATGGCGTTTGAATGATCTTACTCCAGCTCCACCACAAAGCAAAGAAAGCAAGCGGCAAAATACGCCACTCAAGCCGCCCAGACGGCTTAACTGGGTAGCGGTGGGAGTGTAGCCGCTTGGTAATGGCACCAAAGTTTGCAGTTTTGTGAGCCTGGTTACGCAACTTTTGGCATATGTTGGCACTTGACAAAGGTGGTATTATGCCTCCGCCGACCTTAGCACCTTCCAGCGGCAACCAGAATGGAAGAGTGCCTTGAGGTGCTGTAATGAAACCGCTCCACGTCGTCTCTTTGGTGGTTCTTCTTTTTGTCCTTGCCCTGAGCGCTCACGCCGACGATATCCTCGGAAGTGCCGATGCTTTCGGGATTTTGGGCGCCTCCGCGGTCACCAACACCGGTCCCAGCGTGGTGTACCAGGACCTGGGTGTCTGGCCGGGAAATGCGATCACGGGATTTCCCCCGGGGATAGTGCTGGGGACCATCCATAATGACGATGCAGTTGCCATGCAGGCGCAGGCTGATGCTCTGACCGGTTACAACTACCTCGCCGGTCTGTCGAGTACGCAGAACTTGACCGGTCAGAATCTCGGCGGACTAACGCTGGACTCCGGCGTCTATTTCTTCGCCTCATCCGCCCAGTTGACGGGAACGCTGAACCTGGATTTTCAAGGCCAAAGCAACATGAATGTTGTCTTCCAGATTGGGAGCACGCTCACTACCGCCAGCGCTTCGAAGGTGAACATCATCAATCCCGGGATGAATGATCAGGTGTACTGGCAGGTTGGTAGCTCCGCCACTTTGGGCACAACTACTGCCTTTTTCGGAAGCATTATCGCCGAGCAGAGCATCACGATGAACACCGGAGCCGACCTCACCTGCGGCCGGGCAATAGCCCTGAATGGCGCAGTCACCATGGATACCAATAATGTCGACACCGGCAGTTGCGGTGAAGTGCCGGAGCCGGCAACGCTGTCGCTGGTTAGCAGCGGAATTGTTGCGGCCGGTGCGACCGCTTGGCCCTCAACCTTCTGGGGAGTGGGGCTAGCCGGACTTGCGGGGATACGCCGCAGACTGCGGCGCTAGCGAAAATTGGGCGCGGTCTGAGGATTTCAGACGCGAGTTCCGTCTTTGCTGACGGGAACGATAGTAACCATGGAAAGCAGACGCATGTCGTCAGCCACGCCCAAGATCCGCCTTGCATGCTGCTTGGCCTTTTCCTCACTTATAAACCGTTTGGCCGGACGAGAAATGAGTTTGGCAGCTACGAAATCGACTCGGTAGTACGTCACGTTATTTTCCTCTCGGGTGGTATTGGCTGAATAATGAGCTCTGCCGAATGAGCTCTCACCGCCAGGTATTTGGTAACAGCGTCCATCGCTGAAAGGTGGGGACATAGCGACGCTTATGGCAAACAACACAGACCCCAGGACAAAGAAAAAGCCGCGGCAGAATGATTCTTTCAACCCAACCTTCCGCAGGTAAGGCTCGGAACTGATCGCTTTTACAGACCCGGCAATGTGCAGAAAACAAGTTCATTTCTCAAGGCGTAACACTGTTCTGGGTCGAACAGCGGGCGCTCTCTCCATGGTCGGGCTGGCTGGCAAACGACGCACCGTCTTTAAGCTGCGTTCGATCTGCGGACACCGGAAAACTCTCATTTCGCCGCTTTCTGACTTCCGGAGGTGATGGTTTCGGCCTCGGCGGGCGTCAGGCGCGACCGGTCGCATCCCGTCAAACCACTTACACATGCCAGGTAATAACGATGATGATCTGCCACCCTCACCGCCTCGAACTCCGTGGCCGACAGTTTGGTGCGGTCACAATTCGAATAGCCATCCCAACACTGCGACACATTTCTCCGGTGCTGGGCCACAGCCACTTCGCTCAACTCGGAGGGACTCAGTTTGGCGATTTTGCAGGCATCCCAACCATTCCAACAATCCGAGAGGTTCTTTTGCTGCTCTGCTACAGCAACGCCAACTGCTTCGGTCGCCGTCAACTTTCCGTGGTCGCATGCTATGAGCCCGCTCCAGCAGTCGGCGACCATATTCTGGTGCATAACAGTCGCTACTTGGGCCAGTTCAGCGCCGCTGAGGGTCGAGCTATCGCAAGTCGACAAGGCGTTCTTGCAGTTCGTAATGTTTTGTTCATGCCTGGCGGCAGCCACCTGGGATTTGTCGGCCGGCGTCAAAGCATCTCTATCACACGAATCCCAGCCGTTCTCGCAGGCGAACAGGTTCTTTTGTCGATCAGGCGACTGCGCCTCCACCAAAGCTGCGTGACTCATCAACAACGAGGTCAACAGCAAGCAGACTACGCGAAACCAAGTGTTCATATTCTTTCGATTTTCAAGCACGCAAACGGAAGCCCGCCATATGCGCTCTCTCATTGTCCTGCATACCAGTCACGAAAGCTGTTCAACATTGCTCAGTGAGCAATAGTGCTCAGACGAACATGGTCTGGGGAGGGTAACATCATGAAACCATTGGAGAACACATTGGAAATGTCTGACAACGATAACCTGCAGGAAGACGCCTCAGAGAGTAACACGGTCACCAAACCAACCCCGGCGCCCGCGCCTCATCGTACCGCCGACAAGCGGACCGCTGCCGTGCTTGCCAAGAAAAAGCAAAGACGCGCCGCCCACCGCGTAGCGCTGAGAAGATCGCACACCAAGGGATAGTTGGCAGGCTCTTTCGGAATTCCATTCGTATCCCTGGTCGCTCACTCTCGTCACGCTCAGCGGGGCGGCCGAATGGGAAGCCTCGAGCAGTGCACATCCAAAGGGCAGCAGTGGCCGAATCGTGTTAAGCCGGCGAATTGCACGGAAATAGAAATTCAGGAGGAGAAGACATTGAATTGGGACAATATTGAAGATAACTGGAACCAACTTACAGTCTCTGCCAGAGAAAACTGGGGCAAGCTCACCGAGCAGGACTTTGAGCAGATTTCCGGCAAGCGCGAGCCGCTAATAAGCAAGATCCAGGAAACCTATGGGGTCACCAGAAGAGAAGCCGACAAGCAAGTGTGGGACTGGGGAAAGAGCATCGGCCGGACCGCGAAGAAACCTTCGTGACTAAGAGAAAGGGCGTGTCGGCTGCCGGCCTACTCGCCCGAACCTGATCCGCGATAGCAATCGTGAGCCCGGCATCGTGGGCGCGTTGGGTCGGACTGTCAACTTCACACTTCCAGCCGTTACATAGAACATCACATCCGCATGCTTCAGGCACACCGCCATTGGCGGCTAAAATCCATCCGTCTCAATTAACGCCAGCTATTTAGGTTATGGCAATTGCTCGAACCGGACGGCGAAACTTGGGCAACGGTGGCGCATATGCCCTCGTAGCACTCCCAATCTCAAGGCCAAAGCATGTTTCACGGCCTTAGCAGACGACTTTCGAACTCCTGCCCTCGCAGACTCAGCGCCTGTTCTGCAACTACTTGTGTAATCTGTCCTGAAGAACGTGGGAGGGAGATTTGCACCATGGCAAAACTTGTCTACGAATTGAGCCAGTCCCTGGATGGCTACGTTGACCACATGAAGCTTGGGCCGCCTGGGCCCGCGGCCTTCCGTCACTTCATCGAGCTGGTGCGTGGCCTGACTGGCGCCATCTACGGTCGCCACATGTACGAGATCATGCGTTATTGGGACGAAGAGCTTCCTGATTGGGACGCAGAGGACCGCGACTTCGCGGCGGCGTGGCGGAGCCAGCCCAAGTGGGTGGTGTCGCGAACGCTCAAGTCAGTTGGCCCCAACGCCACGCTGGTCGCAGATGACTTCGAGAAGGTGATACGCGGGCTGAAGGCTGAGATGGCTGGCGAGATTCAAGTTGGCGGACCAGTCCTGGCGCAAAGCCTGACCGAGGCCGGTCTGATCGATGAGTATCGACTCTACCTCCGCCCCGTCGTGCTTGGTGGTGGCAAGCCATTCTTCGCCGGCCCCCGGCCGCCGCTCCACCTGGTGGCCAGCGAGTTAATCGCCGATGACTTGATCCGGTTGACCTACGTTCCTGCTTAATCGCGTGACTCGCCCGACGCACTACCCCGATGCGTGAGGTCCGCTTTTGGTCGCGAGCGGAAATTCCAACTGAGACACTACCATCCTGAGGGTTCAAAAGTGGTGGATGGTTATCGTCGTAAGGACTCTGAGTCTGAACGAGAAAAATATTGGTCGGGGGAAGAAGATTTGAACCTCCGACGCAATGGCGGCACTTAGCATTCAGCACTTGGCTCTTAGTTAAAAGCTCAAAGAACTATTTAACTGGGAGGATGACGTCAAGCGCTAAGCGCCGACTGCTGTCTTTAGCTACTGCTGTCTTTGCTACTGCTGTATCGCCTGGATCGCCTTGGGATGCACTTGCTCATTCTGGATCTGCGAAGCGTTCCAGCCTCCGCCAAGAGCTTTGACCAGCGCTACCTCGACCACCATCTGCTGGCCCAGCAGTTGCGTTTGCAGCCGCTCGTTCGTCAGCAGGACGCTTTGTGCGGTGACCACGTCGAGGAAGCTGGTCACGCCACCGACATAACGATTATTGGCGATCTCCAGCGCGCGACGAGCATCGCCAACCGCCGCGTCCTGGCTGGTAATCGCTTGCGCCAGCTCGTTCAGACCTGACAGTCCGTCCTCGACTTGCTGAAAGGCTACCAACACGGCTTGGCGGTAGTCGGCCACGCTCTCGTCATAAGTATGCCGCGCATAAGCCAGGTTGGCGCGATTGCGTCCCCCGTTCACCACCGGTTCCAGCAGGTCGCCGCCCAGCGACCATATCGCATTGGGCGCGCTGATCAGGTTCATGATGTTGGTGCTCTGAAATCCGCCGCTGCCGAAGAGCGTGAGCTGCGGATAAAACGCCGCCTTGGCTACACCGATCTCGGCATTCTGAGCCGCCATCTGCCGCTCTGCGGTGGCAATATCCGGGCGCCGCTCCAACAAATCCGACGGCATACCCAGGGGAACCGGAACTGGCCTTGCAGTCAGCGACCGCACCGGGACATTAAATGTCGCGGCCGGGTTGCCAGTCAGCACGGCGATGGCATGTTCAAACTGATCGCGTTGTTGCTGCACCAGGTACAGTTGCGCGACCGTCGAATCCAGCAAGGTCTGTTGTTGCGCCAGATCCAATCCCGACGCCACACCGCCGGTGTGCCGATATTCCACCAGTTGCAGGCCCTTTTGCTGAATGGCGATGGATTCCTTCACCACTTGCACTTCGGCATCGAGCTCCCGCAGGCTGAAATAGTCAGCGGCCAGCTCCGAGGTCAGCACCAGGTCCACGTTGTACATGTCCGCCGCGGTCGCCTGCAGATTCGCATTCGACGCCTGCAAGCTGCGGCGAAACTTGCCGAACAGATCCGGCTCATAGTTTATGTAGAAGGGGATTTCGTAGGTGCTCTGCGTCAATGGTCTGCCGATCGTGACCACCTCGGGACGATTTCCCGCGTACCGGGTCCGCGCGGCATTGGGATCGACGGTCGCTTGGGGGAAGAACAGCGCCGTGGTGACCCGCGCCAGTGACCGCGCCTCTTCCAGCCGCTCCTTCGCGGCCAGGAGCGACTGATTTGCCGCCAGCAATTGTTGCTCGTAGCCATTCAGCTCGGCATCCTGAAAGACTTCCCACCAGGCGCCTTTGGGAAGGCTGTCCTTGGGAGCGGCCACCCGCCACGGGGCCTGCGTCTTGTAGGCGTCCGGAGCAACCGCAGGCGCCGACGGCCGGCTGTAATTCGGACCAACGGCACATCCGGCGAGCAGGCCGGCCGCAGCCATGGCGGCGAGCAGAGCTATACGCTTCACGACTCGCCTCGCGGCGCCGCAGCGACGTTGACCTTCTCACCATCTTCGATCGAATCGGAAGGGTTCACAATAATGAGATCGTTCTCAGTGACCCCGCCGACAATCTCCAGCGTGGTGCCGTAATCGCGCCCTATGGAGATATTCCGCAACTGAACTTTGCCGTCGCTCCCCACCACCGCGACCTGGGCTCCTTCCTTGCGGAAGAGCATGGCATTGACAGGAATCGTCACTTTTTCCGCGTCAATCTTGGGATTGAAGTGTACTTCGCCAAAGGAGCCGGGCAACAGCCTGCCATCTTTGTTGGGTACGTCGACCTCGGTCAGCAAAGTTCGCGTCGTGGTGTCGATGGCATCGGCGGTCCGCGCCACCGAGCCACGAAACTTCTGACCGGGAAATTCCTGCAACGTAATTACCGCGTCCACGCCCTGATGAATGGCCGGGGCGTAAGCTTGGGGGACCGAGACGTAGACCCGCAAGGGATCGGTACGCGCGATATCAAATAGCTCGCGCGGGCCACCTGTGCCGGAACTGCCCGCGTTGATCAGCGCACCGGGATCGACGTTGCGCCGCGTGATCACCCCATCAAACGGGGCGTACACATGCTTGAACCCTTCCAGGTCCTGCAAGCGTTTGACGTTGGCGTCGGCAGCGGCGAGGTTGGCCTGCGCCTGCTCGTATCCGCTGCTCTGAGTGTCGGCCTCCTCTTGGGAAACCGAGTCGGTTTTACGCAGCGACTGGTAACGGTCGGCGTTGATTCTGGCAAGGTTCAAGGCCGCGACCACCTGCTGTCGCGCCGCCTTCGCCTGCATCAGTTCCTGGTCGACCTCTGGAGTGTCGATGTCGGCCAACAACTCTCCCTGCCGCACATGGCTGCCGATGTCGTGATACCAGCGCAAGAGATAGCCATTGGTGCGCGCGTATATCGGCGACTCGATATAGGCCTGCAAGGTTCCCGGCAGCACCAGTTCTTCGTCCGGCTTCTCCGCAATGGGATGTACGACAGCCACGGTGGGAATTGAATTCTGCGTGGTTTCGTCCGCCAAAACGCGGCTGTCGTGCAGGCGCGAGAGCACGGCGGCAACCGCAGCCACGGCGAGCACCAGCAAGATCACACCGACGATCAGCAGGGCTTTGCGCGGAGACGCCGGCGCCAGCTTCGGAGGAGGGGTTATCTCCGGTGCAGCATGAGTGCCACCGTCGACTGCATCGTCATGATCCATGGCAGCGCGCGAGCCATTACCACCCGAGTGGCTGGGCTCCCCGAGAGTCTCTGTCTCGTCTGCCGAATTGTATTGCGCTTCCATTTTCCTCGTATGGATCTCCCAATATTCTACGACTGCCTCGTGGCCGCTTTGGCTTCCCGGCGGCCGTGGATCATGGCAAAAACCGTCGGCACAAAGAACAGGGTCGCCACGGTGGCGAACAACAAACCGCCAATGACAGCACGGCCGAGCGGCGCATTCTGCTCGCCGCCCTCACCTAAACCCAGCGACATCGGCAACATTCCGATGATCATGGCCAGCGCGGTCATCAGCACCGGACGAATACGCGTGTAGCCGGCCTGCAGTGCGGCATCGGCCGCAGCAACTCCCGCATGCATGCGGTCGCGCGCGAACGAGATCATCAGAATCGAATTGGCCGTCGCCACGCCCATGCACATCACGGCTCCCGTCAGCGACGGCACATTGAGCGTAGTGTGGGTGAGCAGCAGCATCCAGCAAATACCCGCCAGCGCTCCCGGCAGCGCCGTGATGATGATGAACGGATCGAGCCACGACTGGAAGTTCACCACGATCAGGAAATAGACCAGGACAATCGCCGCCAAAAGTCCGACGCCCAGGCCGATGAACGAGCTACGCATGGTCTGCACCTGGCCGCGCACGATGAGCTGCGTGCCCCGCGGCAGGTGCCCCCGGAACGGCTGCAGCGCCTTCTCCACCTCGCGACTCACGCCGCCCAGATCGCGGCCCTGGGTGCTGGCGTAAACGTCAATCACCGGCTGCACGTTGTAATGCGAGATGACGGCGGGCCGCTCCACCGGCGTCAGTTGCACCAGGTTGCTCAGCAACTGAGGATTGGGCACGTTCGCATTCGTAACCGGAGTGTTCATCAGATCCTGCAGCGACGTCATGCGATATTGCGGCGACTGCACAGCAACTTGATAGCTCACGCCGTTCGTCGGATTCAGCCAGAAATTCGGCGCGGTCTGAAAACTGCCGCTTAGAGAAACCAGCACGCTTTGCGCGACGTTCTGCGCCGTCATGCCCACCTGGGTCACCCGGTCGCGTTCAATGTTCAGATGCAGCGTCGGCAGGTCAAGCATCTGCTGCACGTGTACATCGGCGGTACCCGGAATGTCTCGCAGCCGGTTGGAAATCTGCTGCGCCATGGTGTAGTTGTCGGCCATATCAGGACCGATGAGTTGTATATCGATGGGCGCGGGCAAGCCGAAATTCAAGATTTGGGTAACGATGTCAGCCGGCTGGAAGAAAAACTCGACGCCGGGAAATCTACGCGGCAAACCTTCGCGTAACCGGCGGACGTACCCCGCGGTGGGATGATGATGGTCCTGATCCAAGCCCACCAGTATCTCCGCGTCGCTGGTGCCAATGACGCCGGAGTTGCTGTAGGAAAGATTGATACCGGAATTCGGCAGCCCGATGTTGTCGAGTATCGTGACCAGCTCGTCTTTGGGTATCTGCTGCCGGAGATAGTCCTCAACTTCATCGCAAAGCCGCGCCGTCTCCTCCACGCGCATTCCGGCACGCCCGCGCACGTGAAGCCGCATCAGACCGGCATCGACGCTGGGAAAGAAATCTTCGCCCAGCAAAAACACTAGAAACAGGGAAGCCGCGCAGAACGCGAGGAAGCAGGCGGCAAAAACTTTGCGATGCTCCAGCGTCGTTTCCAGCAGCTGATAGTAGCCATTCCGGAACTTATCGAAGCCACGCTCAAACCCGCGCTGATAGCGCCCGAAAATTGTCTTCGGTCCAGCCGCGCGATGTTCGTGGCCGCGCATGATGTACATCACCAGCGTTGGAATCAAAGTTCGCGACAGGAAATAGGACGCCAGCATTGCGAAGCACACGGCTTCGGCCAGCGGTACAAACAAAAACCGGGCCACGCCGGTGAGGAAGAACATGGGCACGAACACGATGCAGATCGACAGCGTGGAGACGAACGCCGGCACCGCGATCTGGGCTGCGCCATCCAGAATCGCCTGCTTCATCTCTTTGCCCTGGGCAAGGTTGCGCTCAATGTTCTCGATTTCAACGGTCGCGTCGTCCACCAGGATTCCGACCGCCAGCGCCAGGCCTCCGAGGGTCATGATGTTGATGGTCTCGCCCAGGGCGCTGAGCAGTAGCACAGAAACGAAGATCGACAGCGGAATCGAAATCGAGATGACGATAGTCGGCCGCCAGTCGCCCAGGAACAGCAGGATCATGCAGGCGGTGAGGGCCGCGGCGATCAGGCCTTCGCGCAACACCCCGTCAATCGACGCGCGCACAAACAACGACTGGTCAAACAGCGGCTTGACCGTAATGCCCGGCGGCAGCGACTGCAACGCCACCGGGACCACGCCTTTGACCGCCTTGACGATGCTCAGCGTCGATCCTTTGCCGATTTTGTACATCGACATCAGCACGCCGTGCACCCCGTCCTGGCGGACGATGTTGGTCTGCGGCGAAAAGCCATCGCGAATATGCGCCACGTCGCGCATGTAGATGGTGGCGCCATTCACCGTCTTGATCGGAATGTCATTCAGGTCGGCGATGGTGCGCGGGGCGCTGTTCATCTCGACTTGATATTCGAGCAGGCCGATCTTGGTCGTCCCCGAGGGAGTAATGACATTTTGCGCATTGATGGCTGCAACGATGTCGCTGGGCGACAGGCCGTGTTGCTCCAGCTCCGGCATGTTGAGATCGACCTGCACCTGGCGAATCTTTCCGCCATAGGGATACGGTGTCGCCGCGCCCTGCACCGTCGCCAGCTGGGTGCGCAGGAAGTTCTGGCCGAGATCGAACAGCACCTGGTCAGGCAGCGTCTTGCTGCTGAGACCGAGCTGCACGATCGGCGTAGTCGAAGCGGTGTACTGGATCACTAGCGGCGGCGTGGTACCCGGCGGCAGGCCGCGCACCGTCGTCTGCACAATCGCTGTAACCTGCGCCAAAGCGGTTTGGATATTCGCGTCCGGCTGAAAGAAGACCTTGATCACGCCAACGCCGTTCACCGATTGCGACTCGATGTGCTCAATGTTGTTGACCGTCACCGTCATGCCGCGCTCGGAGTTGGTGATGATCCGGTTGGCCATGTCCTCGGGCGCGAAGCCGGTATAGTTCCACACCACGCTGATGACCGGGATGTTGATATCGGGGAAGATATCGACCGGAGTGCGCAGGACGACCAGCGGCATCAGCAGGATGATGACCAGGGCCATTACCACAAACGTATAGGGGCGCCGCAGCGCTAAGGCAACAATCCACATCGGTCGGGTCGAACTCCCTGGTCACCGCGCAACGGCATGCGGCAGAGCAGTTGGGATAATCGATATGATACGATACGGAACGTATCAGATTCAATGTTTAGGAGTTACGGGCCAATTGGAAAATTCGTCGATGCCCGGAGGCGAAACTTCAAACTGAATCAGGTACGAGAATCGGTTGTCGGCTGTTTCGCAGGGATGGCTAAATTCCCCGTGTAACTGGCTACGACAACTGACAATTGATTAGAAATGGCATCTTCTCGACAAAACGCACTTCCCGAAGTCAACGGTGATAAACGGCCGCCCGGTCGCCCGCGCTCCGAAAATGCGCGGCAGGCCATCCTGCGCAGCACCATCAAACTCCTCCGCCATGAGGGATTCGCCGATCTTTCGATCGAGGCGATTGCCGCGGATGCGAAGGTAGGTAAGGCCACCGTCTATCGCTGGTGGCCGAACAAGGGCGCGCTGGTAGTCGATGCCTTCGCCTCCACCACCGAAGAGGAACTCCACTTCCCTGACTCCGGCTCCGTGTTCAAAGACATGAGCCTGCAAATGAATCAGTGGCTCGGTGTTCTGCGCTCGCAGCGCGGTTGCATTGTGAGAGCGGTCCTCGCCGGCGGTCAATCGGACCCGGAACTGATTGAGGAATTCCGCAAGCGCTTTCTTTGGCCGCGGCGACAGGATGCCTATCGGACCTTGCGGCGCGGTATCGAACGCGGTGAACTACCCCGCGACCTCGACCTGGACCTCGTGCTCGACACGCTCTACGGCGCTATGTACATGCGCTTCCTTATCCGTCACACCGAACTCAGCGAACGTTACGTCGAGGAAGTTTGCCGCATGGTGTTAGAGGGATCGGTTGCAATTGGCTTCAATGGCCGTTCCACCGAGGCGAAGAAAAACCGGGCCGCTGCAAGTGCGCGCCGCAGCTGATTTCGGCTGGATACTCGTCACTGAGCCGCCATCCCCCGCCGATGTGCTCCCGTAATATACGAATCCTGTTCCGAAGGCGGGAAGACCACCGCCCGAAGAAGTCGCTCCGGCGGTATCTAAAGGAACTTGGCATTCAACTTGGGGGCTGGCACGACTTCCGACACAGCCTCTCGACCATGATGGCTGGTAACAAAGTTCACCCCAAGGTGATCTCGGGAACGCTCGGCCACGTCAAAGTTGAGTTCACTCCCCAGGTATACGATCACGCGAGCGTAGATGAAATGCGCGAGCCGGCGGCGGCCAGTGCCGACCAGTTCTTACCTAGCGTTACCAAAACGAGATGGTGAGCGCGGAAGGAATCGAACCTTCAACCTACTGATTAAGAGTCAGTTGCTCTGCCAATTGAGCTACGCGCCCGCTTGTGGGGAAAATTTCAGAAGGGCGACATCAGTATAACATCGCGAACGCGCCGCATGAGTTGAAGCGCTCCCGGTTCGCGCGGGTTTCACGCGTCAGGTTTCAGGTCTCAGATCTGACTGAAACATTTGGCGACCGACTGGTGGCAAGGAAATTAAATTTCTCAAATTGCCGCCGATAATCTGACACGCCTGATACGTGACGCCTGCCCTACTCGATTTGCACCAACTGCCCCGCGCCGAGCGATGCCGGCGGCTGGGGCGAGGCGGCATGCTGCGGAGCGCGCCAGAAATCCATGTACGACACTTGGTGCACGCACGAGATCGTGCAATGCGGAGCGCAACCCTTCTCGGTGCGAAACTCGCGGCGAATGTCGTCAACCGTGTATTGCGACAGCGGCGTACCCGGGAAGCCGCGCTGCTGCGAGCAGTAGTGCACCAGCCCGTCCTCACATATATAAAGGTAGCGAGCCCCGGCGCGGCATCGCCAGTCGTTGGGCTTGCCGGCGGCGATGTTGTCCTGGAACCAGTTGAAGCGCGCGTAATGCTTCTTCGCCAGTTTCTTCATCTTGGTGAAGACTTCGCGCTCCTCATCGGCTAGCGGCTGTAACTGGCCTTCGCCGTCGTGAATGATGCCGATGGTCGAGGTGAATCCGAGCTGCACGGCGCGGCGCCCGACCACCAGCGCATCATGCGGATTGCGAATGCCCCCGCCGACCACCGAGTTGATGTTCACGTGGAACTCGGCATATTCGGCCAGCAGTTGCAGCTTCTTATCCAGCACCTTCAACGACTTCTTCGAGATGTCGTCGGGCATCACGTTGTCGATCGAGATCTGCAGATGGTCGAGCCCGGCGCGGTTCAGCCGCTGGATGCGGTCCGCAGTCAGCAGGTATCCGTTGGTGATCATGCCGGCAATCATCGGGTAACGCCGCATGCGGGCAATGATGTCGTCGAGCTGAGGATGCAACAGCGGCTCGCCACCGCTAATGGTCACGATCGACGTACCCAGGCGCGCGAGGTCGTCGATGCGTTGGTTCATCACCTCGATCGGCACCGCCTCCGACACCTTGTCGTACTCGTTGCAATAAACGCAGTCGAGATTGCACCGTCGCATAGGGATGATCTGCGCCATCACCGGATGGTCGGTCGAGAGCACGCCCTTGGCGATCAACTTGTATTCACGCAGCCGGCGCTTGTACTTCAGCACCCGTCGCCGCGTTTTGAGAGACACTTCTGCCATATTCTCGCTATTGATTACAACATATTGGATGAGGGGGAAGGGAAGTTCGCACCCTTGTTCGGCGTGAAATCCTCCTCAAATGGCGGTTTTGGCGTGTGGACGGCGGGTCTGAACATGGATGGACCCCGGCTATGGCTCCCCGGCACTGGTTTATAATCAAGAATTAGAGTTCATCCAGCCTTGGAGTTTCCGTACCCGCATGATTAAGTTTCTGCAAACTGAAGGCCCATTGAAGAAGATTGTCCTGGGCGCAATCCTGGTAGTCATTTGCGTGATGATGGTCATCACCCTCGTTCCTGGTGGCATGTTCGGCGACTATTTCGGCGGCGGGGTAACCCAGGAAGGCGTGCTGGCGGTTGTCGGCAACCAGAGCGTCGGCATGCAGGAAGTCGCGCAGCGTGCCCGCATGATCGGACGCCAGCAGTTCCGCGGCAACGTGCCTGAATCGCTGATGCCGTTCCTCATGCAGCGCGCGGCTGACAACATGATCACCCAGGGTGCCATGGTGTATGAGGCCGACCGCATGGGCCTGGGCGCCGGTGACGCCGAGGTCCGCGATTTCCTGCACCAGGGACAGTTCGGTGAGATTTTCTTTCCCGGCGGGAACTTCATTGGCGATCAGGCTTACGAGCAGCTGGTGGAGAACCAGTTCGGCCTGAGCGTGGCGCAGTTTGAGAAGGAGCTCAAGGCGCAGATTGCTTCGCAAAAGTTGCTGGCCGCCGTGGGCGCTCCGGCGACCATCAGCGAGAAGCAGATTAAAGAACAGGTCGACAAAGACGGCACCAAGGTCAAGTTCGACTATGCCATCCTGACGCTTGACGACGTCAAGAAACAAGTGCATCCCACCGACACTGAGCTGAAAGCGTTCTACGACCAGAACAAGCAGCAGTACGTTAACTCCATCCCTGAGAAGCGCAAGTCGCGCTACATCCTGATCGACCGTGCCAAGGTGGCCGACAATATCCAGATTTCGCAGGCCGACCTGCAGCAGTACTACAGCCAGCATCAGGATGAGTTTCGCATTCCTGAAACGGTTACGGTTCGCCATATCCTGATCAAGACGCCGGTGCCGGGAGCTGACGGCAAAGTCGACCAGAAGGGTGTCGACGCTGCGAAGGCCAAGGCTGACGACATTGAGAAGCAGTTGAAGAACGGCGGTGACTTCGCCGCGCTGGCCAAGCAATATTCCGAGGACCCCGGCTCAGCGCAGAATGGCGGATTGCTGCCGCCTATTACCCGGGGCCGCACCGTGCCTGAGTTCGAGCAGGCGGCCTTCAATACTCCGGTGGGCCAGACCACCGGACTGATCCGCACCAGCTACGGTTTCCATATCATTCGCGTGGAAGGCAAGCAGAGCCCGCGCATGAAGCCGCTTGATGAAGTGAAAGCGCAGATCGAGCCCATTCTGAAGCAGCAGAAGGCAGCCGCGGCGGCGCAGAGACTGGCCGACACCGTGCAGAGCCTGGCTCGCACCAACGGCATGGATAAAGCTGCCACCGACAAAGGGTCTGTCGGTGACCACCACCGACTTTCTCACCAAGGCCGATCCGATGCCGGGAGTGGGGAATTCGCAGGACCTGATGAGCGCGATTTTCAGCGTCAAGAAAATGGATCCCCCGGCCACGGCGTCAATTCCGCAAGGCTACGCGGTGTATCAGGTGGTGGACGTTGAGCCGCCGCAGACGCCGACCTTCGACCAGATCAAGGCCAAGGTTGAGGACGAGTTTAAGACGCAGCGAGCTCAACAGATGCTGGCGCAGAGAACGCAGGAGCTGGCCGACCGAGCGCACTCCGGACACGACCTGAAAAAGGCGGCACAGGAGCTGGGCGCAACGGTAAAGACCAGCGATCTGGTCGGGCCCACGAGTCAAGTCCCTGATCTCGGGGCACTCACCGGCGCGGCAGCGCAGATTTTCACTCTGCAGCCTGGTGAAATCAGCGGCCCCATCGGCTTGCAATCCGGCGGCGCGGTCGTCATGTTGATCGACAAGCAGGAGCCATCGTCCGACGACCTGAAGAAGAGCTGGGACTCGGCTAAAGAAACGCTGCTAGCGCAGAAACGCCAGGAACTGGAAGGTCTCTACGTCCAAAACCTGAAGGACCGCCTGGAAAAAGAAGGCAGAATCAAAATCAACAAGAAAGAAATGGAACGTCTCACCAAGATGGGTGAAGGTAGCTAGTACCCGGCCGCGAAAAGTTGGCGGGGCGTCGAGCGGCCAATCGTTCCAAGAACTTCTTCAACCCAGGCACACCAACTCCGGCGTGCCTGCTTTCATCTCTAATGGAACGCATGATCTCCAAACGCTCTTCAGGAATCCTGATGCACCCGAGCTCTCTCCCTTCGCGGGGAGGCATCGGCGACTTCGGCCCGGCGGCGTACGAGTTCGCCGACTGGCTGGCCGCTGCCCAGCAAACGCTTTGGCAGGTGCTTCCGCTGGGGCCGCTGGGATATGGCAATTCGCCTTATTCATGCACCTCGGCCTTTGCCGGGAACACGCTGCTGGTCAGCGCCGAGCTGCTTGCCGATCAGGGCTTGCTGGAACGCGAGAGAGTGGAAGCGCTGCCCGACGGCGAATCGCCGGTCGACTACGACACCGAGCGTGCAGAGAAGCTTCCGCTGTTGCGCGAGGCCGCCGATCGATTCTTTGCGCGCCCAAACCAAGATCTTCAACGCGCCTATGACGCCTTCCGCAAAGAGAACGAGAAGTGGCTGGAAGACTACGCGCTATTCAGCGTTCTGCGTGAAAAGCATAACAACTTGACCTGGCAGGAATGGCCCGAGAAACTAGCGAAGCGCGACCCCGCGGCGCTGAGCAAGGCCGGCAAAGAGCTGGAGCAAGAGCTCAACCGCGAACGCTTCCTTCAGTTCGCTTTCTTTCAACAGTGGTGCAAACTGCGTTCCTATTGCACGGAGCGCGGCATCCGCATTGTTGGCGACGTCGCCATCTTCGTCAGCTATGACAGCGCCGATGTGTGGACCCATCCCGACATTTTTCAGTTGAACGACGACCTCACTCCGAAGGTCGTCTCTGGTGTTCCTCCTGACGCCTTCAGCGCTACCGGCCAGCGCTGGGGAAATCCACTCTACGACTGGGACAAGCTGAAGGCGCGCGGCTACGATTGGTGGATCGACCGCTTGCGCTGGGCCGTCGAGACCTGCGACATCGTTCGTCTCGATCACTTCCGCGGCTTCGAGGCCTACTGGGAGATTCCGGCGGACGAGGAGACTGCGATCAACGGACGATGGGTCAAGGGTCCGAACGAGGACCTGTTCATCGCGTTGCGCAATGCGCTGGGCAAGCTGCCGTTCATCGCCGAAGACCTTGGTCTCATCACGAAAGAAGTTGTCGAGCTTCGCACGAAACTCGACATGCCGGGCATGCGAGTGATGCAGTTTGGTTTCGGCGATCGCGGCGCGCACATCTATTTGCCGCATTCCTATGAGCCCAACACCGTGGTTTATACCGGCACTCACGACAACGACACTACCCTGGGCTGGTGGAAGAATTCAGCGACGGAAGAAGAACGGACTGCAGCCGCGACCTACCTGAACATCACGCGCGAGGAGGACATTGCCTGGTCGTTCGTGCGCGGTGCGCTTACCTCAGTCGCCAATCTGGCGATCGTTCCCGTGCAAGACGTGCTCGGCCTCGACAGCGATGCTCGCATGAATGTTCCCAGCAAGACGCTGGGTAACTGGGCATGGCGGATACAGCGGGGCGCGTTGAGTTCAGAACTGGCGTCCAGGCTGTCGAGCCTGGTCGAGCTGACCGATCGTGATGCGGTGCTGCGCGAGATGTCCGCGGCCAAAGACGCCGGGGCCGAACAGCAGGCTTCAGCTGGCGAGCAGCGCAAACGGAAGATGTGCGAACAGATCGCTACATAGTAGCGTGGCTCCATTCCTCACCGGCACACTTTCTCCCGTAAACAAGTTGCGCAACCCGGACTTCGCAAAATTCGCATCCACATCCAGGCTGGTACCGTTCCAGGCATGTCCAAGCGGAGCAGCTGCCGTCCCTCGCATCAAGGTATACGCGAAGCGTGGAGCAGCCACGATAATGGACTCGCCCCCGTAACTTCGGGCAAAGGCGATAACGTTCTCTTCCTTGCTGCCATTTGCCGGCAATGGAAGATAGTTTCCCCGGCTGAATAGCGCGCGACGCTCGCGCCGCAAGTTCAGCAGCTTCTCGGTCAGCCAAAGTTTGATACGGCCGTCGTCGTAATGCTGCAGTAGGCCGCCAAAGAATCCGTTACCGGCTGGTTCCCGCTCCTGCACCGAGTTCAACAATCCCTGGCGCAGCTTGAAGTCGACCGGCCTGCGGTTGTCCGGATCGACCAGGCTGAAGTCAAACGTCTCCTGTCCCTGGTAGACGTCGGGCACTCCCGGGCAGGTCAGCTTGAGAAGCGTCTGCGTCAGTGAATTGATGGCTCCGAAGTACTTCACCGGCGGCATGAACTTCTCTAGCGAATCATAGAACTGATTCAGCTTGCCGCGCTGTGTAGGGTTAAGGATGCGCGCGACGAATTCTTTCAGCGCAGTCGACGTATTCGGGATTGGGATTGAGCCAGCTCAGGTTGACCTTGGCCTCGTGCGCGGCCTTCTCCATGTACTGCTGAATGCGGCCGATGAACTCCTGCCGGTCGCGCTCACTCTCCATCCGCAAGGGCATTGCCCCGACGATGGTCTGGTACAGCAGGTACTCCTCATTGTTGTCGGGGACGACGCGGCCATCCGAGATCCGGATCTTGCGCGCCCGGTTCATGCGTCGCCACTTCATGACGTTCGCCGACCAATGCCGCGGCATTTCCGAGAGAACGTCCAGCCGCGCACGAACATCCTCGCTGCGTTTGCTGTCGTGGGTTGAAGTCGCCAGCATGGAATGCGGCCACTGCTGCGCCCGTAGTTGATTGCCGCGATGGAATTCTTCCAGCGAAATCCCAAACTCCGCCGGCGAGCCGCCCACCTCATTCACCGAGACAAACCGGTTGTACACGTAGCAGGTTGTGTCCTCCAGCCCTTTAGCCATGATGGGGCCGGTGAGCTGTTGGAATTTCAGCGTGAAATAGAGTTGATTGCGAAAGCCATAAACTGTCGGACCTTCGTCCGTGCCCTTCAGCAGCAGAATGTTCTGCAGGAAGTCAAACGCCGGAGCAATGTCGGGATTGCGCCGCTTGGCTTCGGCAATGGCCAGCTCGATATAGAGGCGGTCCTGCTCCGACATGTTGCCGCGCTCATCGATGTAAGTGCGATACACGGGGAAACACGCAATCGATTCGCGAATCACATTGCGCAGTACGCTGCGGGTGAAGTCGCGAGCGCGACGATCGTGCATTGAAATACGATCGAGCAAGTGGCTCAGCACGTTGACTTCGCTGGCCAATGCCTTAAACATCACCGCCTTCTTGCTCTCATACATGATGGTGCCGGGATTCACCGCCGTTCCCGTGATGCGCTGGTAGAGATTGGTGAAGTATCGCTCGTGGCGCCCGTCGATCAGCACGCCGTTGACCAGGTTGGTGAAGTCGTAGCCGACTGTGCCGTCCACCGGCCATTGCGCCAAGTGTTCTCCGCGCTCCAGAATTTTCTCCACCAGCAGATACAAAGGCGCCGCCACATAGCTCGGCGCACTACGCCCGGCAAACGCCGCCTGCACTTCCATCTCGATTCCGTTGCCGTCCGCAGGGCTCGTCGCCTCCGCACCGCAGCAACGGCTGGCGGCATACAGCATCTGCAATCGCGCGAAGTACTGCACCGGATTCAGCAATCCGTCAGGATGATCGATGCGCATGCCATTCACCAGCCCATCGGCCAGCAGGCGGCGAATCAGCCGATGCGTCTCCGCAAAGACGCGCGGGTCTTCCATGCGCAGGCCGACCAGGTCATTGATGTCGAAGAAGCGGCGGTAATTAATCTCCTCGCCTGAAACCCGCCAGAACGCCAGCCGATACGCTTGCGCCTCCAACAATGCATGCAGACGATCGAAGCTGGCAGGCTCTTTCGGTTTGCCATTTACCTCCCGCAAGGCCGACTCGATGACCGCTGTCACCGCCGGCTCGGCAGCGAGCCTTGCCAGTCGTTCGTGCACCTCGGGGATCGCCCGCTGACGGCGCGCAACCAACTCGGGATCGGTGGTGTAGTTCTGGGGAAGCTGCCGCAGGTCGGCTAACAGGCTGCGGAACTCGTGCAGCGCCGGCTCCTGCTGCACATTCTTGGTGGCCAGCGAACTCACCCCATCGAAGATGATCGGAACCGTCTGCGGATCAATCGGCACCACGGTGTCGAAGTAGGAAATCGCGAATCGGCCGTTGTTTAAGCCGAGTTTGATCTTGCCACTCTCAAGTTCGTCGCCGTAGGTGCTGCCCAGTATCGGGATCAACACCTTGTCGCGCAACTCTTCTTTCAGTGGCTGCCAATCGATGTCGAAGAAGTCCGCGTGGGCCGAGGCACGCCCGTTCTCCAGCACATCCTGCCACCACGGATTGCTGCCCGGCCCGATGCCCATGTGGTTCGGCACCGTGTCGAGAATCAGTCCCATACCATGCGCTTTCAGCTCCCCCGCCAGCGCCCGGAACTCCTCTTCCGTTCCTATCTCGGGATTGATCTGGTTGTGGTCGACGATGTCGTATCCATGCACGCTGCCGCCGCGCGCCTTCAGAATGGGCGACGCATAACAGTGCGTCACGCCCAGCCGGTCAAGATAAGGGACGAGCCGCCGCGCATCTTCGAAGCGAAAATCGCTTATTGAACTGCAGGCGATAGGTTGAAAGCGGGAGCGACTCTTCTTTGCTCGCGGACAACTCATCGAGACACTGCGCGAGCGAGGCCGTCTCTTCGACTATTTCCACATTGCTGAAGGGCATGGCGATCAGGTACTCGGGGAGCCTGAGTAGGACCTAGACCAGAACAAACTAAGATGCGTCGAGCACCCCTTTTCGCTGGCCGGGGTAGCCCGATAGTCGTAAGTAATGGCCCAGGATTACGGCGGTACAGGAGTCCGACTAAGGTGTCTACCTGATTGCGGTTCCTAGGTATGTCAGCGCCGCTGCTTCGTAGGAATTTCTCCTCGCCTTACGACGAATGCCTGATTTGCCTCGAACCGGCGGGCACGCATACTTCCGTATACCAGCACAACTCCGCTCGCCGTTCGTCCGCGAAACCCTCCGGAGACCTGGTCCCCCAAGGAGCATCAAGGATGAAACGTCTCTGCTGTTTAATTGCAATACTATTCTGTCTTTCTTCTTTAGCTTTCGCTACCCTTCAAGTCACTCTCATTTCACCAACCAGTAACAGCTCTTCCGCCGCTCCCATACACCTGGTTGCGACGGCTGTAGGACAGGCCGTGGTCGTCGGATGGGCAGCCTACATCGATGGCCAGGTCGCATGGCTTGGGCCGGCCGCTCCGGCCGTCGACGTCTGGTTCCCGGTTGCAATGGGAACCCACCAACTGGTGGTACATGCCTGGGACAACCACGGCGCCTTCGGTACTGCGATAACTCAGCTCACGGTCATTTCCGACGGCCTGCCGATCCCACCCCCTAATGCGATCGTTTTCGACAAGATTCAACAGAACGGCAATTGGGGATCATGCAACGCATCGAATTGCGCCGGCGGCAGCGGCGTGGGGGTCTACTGGATGGCGCAGAACCAGACCACCCCATCGCTCAGCGGCGGCAGCGCCGAGTTCTACGACGCTGGCTCGGGAGACAACGCACTCTGGTGGCAGAAGTTCGGGGCCAACAGCAACTCTCATAATTTCCTCTGGGACTTCTACTTCTACGTCGATTCCAACTACAACGTTTCCAACCAGGCATTGGAGTTTGACTCGTTCCAGTTCATCAACGGCTACAACTACATGATGGGCACCGAATGCGTGTACCCTTCGCAGATCTGGGACACCTGGGACGAAGCCAGCGGCCATTGGATCCACAGTAATATCTCCTGCCCGCATTTCGTTCCTAATACCTGGCACCACGTTCAGCTCTACACCACTACCAATGTCAGCAAGCTATCAGTACACGTATGTGACGCTGGTGGTCGATGGCAAGAGCACTCCCATGAACATTACCGGTAACGCGCTCTATCTGAACTGGGGCAACAACCTTGGAGTGCAGTGGCAGTTGGACGAAAACGCCAATGGCTCCGGCCTGCATGAATGGATGGACAACGCCAAGCTGACGATCTGGTAAGGCTGTCATCCTGAGCGAGCTTCTGTTGCGAAACGAGGGACCTGGGCGGCCCGATTCGCGTCGGTGCGCGAAAGGTACGCATCCTTGTATCGGGTGGGCCGCCACCAATGGTCCGCCCCTTGGTTTACCGCGTTGCTGTCTGATAGCCTAGATATCATCCGGCAAAGTAGATGCCGAAATGCACAAGGAGATTTTTGCAATGAAGATTCGTTCCAAGGCAGCGCTCGCGCTGGCAGGCTTGCTTATATTGGCGGTCGCAGGATTGACCCAGATGGCGGTAGCGCAAGACGTTGCCCATTTCGTTAGCGGTGTTGTGAAGCATGTCGACAAGGACACCAAGACCATGGTGGTAAAAGCTTCCGATGGCACCGAGCACACCATCAAGTACACCGACAAAACCACGTGGAAGGGTACCAAGGACGCCGGCGAAGGCATCGCTGATGGTACCAAGGTCTCCGTGAAGTACACCGAAAAGGGCGGCGAGAAGACCGCCGACGCGGTCAAGGTTGCCGGCAAAGATGTAGGCAAAGCGGTCGCGCAGTAACTCAATCGAGGTTTAGCAAATAGTTCACGCTCACTGATTCTTGATGGTGACGGCTTCCGGCCCGGATATCTTCGGGCCGTTTTCTTTTCCGACTACGATGCTTCCCCAGTACGTACAACAACGCCCTTAATCCGCAGCTGTCTGCTCCATCACATTCGCCGAATGACGCACCGGCCACGACGCCGCCAGCGCCGCTCCCACATACATCAAGGCCACCAGCCAATACGCATACCTCAATCCTTCGCGATGCGCCGCCTCGCCAGCCGCAAGCGAGGTAAGGATCTGCAACCCGCTCGCCAGGAAGAAGAATGTGTTCTGTACCCGGCCCATGATGTACTTCGGCACCATCTGCATCATCTCGGATGAAATCGCGATGCCGCCCACGCCGCGGCTCGATCCCATAAGGAACAGCACCATCACGGCGAGTGCCAGCCATCGCATGCCCGGCAAACAAAACAGCGCCAGCGCAATCAGCGACATGGTGATAGTCACCGAACGGTGCGCTCCATAGCGCCGAATGAAGCGCGACGAGTATGCGACGCTGACCAGGGCGCCAATCGCCCATCCGCCGTTTAGCCAGCCATAGCCTACGGCTCCGGCGTGAAGAATGCGATCGCTCAACGGCGCCGTCAGTACACCCTGCGTCATCATGGCCGCAATGAACAGTGCCCAGGCAATGCCCAGCAGCATTGCAGGCCGGTGGCCTACCACGTATTCGTAGCCTTCTCGTAGCTCGTGAAAGTATTTTGCGGCCGCCTTGGTCGGACGCTCGCGGGAGTCTTGCCGCTCCGGATGCGTAACCACCACGCGTCCCTTGCGCACCTGAAAGACGCACGCAATGGAGATAACGTAGCTGGCCGCGTCGATGACCAGGACGCCACCTAACCCGATGTGGTTGTACATGAACCCGACGACGGAGCCGGCCAGCATCCATCCTCCCTGCACCGCGGCTAGCATCAGCGAATTGGAGTCGAGCAGCTTGTCTTCAGGCGAGAGTTCCTGCACCAGCGCGTTTAGCGTTGGCCAAAACATCCAGAAGCCGACGGACACGATCATCGTCATGCCGTAGACCTGCCACAGGTGAACGCGATGCGTGAGCGCCAGCATGGCAACGGTGAGAATGACCGTGCCGCGCACCGCGTCGAGCCCCATCATGAGATGTCGGCGATCATTGCGGTCGATGATGACGCCGGTCAGCGGCAGCAGCGCCAGTGTCGGCAGCGTCATCAACGCGATCATGATGCCGAGCGACACCTCGGAGTGCGTGGCCTGCAGGATGTACCAGGTCACGGCGGCACTGTTCATGCCGCTTCCGATCATGGAGATGAGGTTGGCGGTAAACACCAATCGCATTCCGCGATGCCGCCAAATTTCGCGCATGTCTCCATCTTAATCTGTGAGTTTGTCATCCTGAGCGAAGCGAAGGACCTGCTTTCCGCTTGCGAAAAAGATCACCCGCTGAAAGCGACACTCTTAGGCTCTATGCTGGTCATCCGAAGTATTACGGGCATCATGACGTACGTGGATGTGTCGCGCTCACTGTTGTGCAGCGAACGAGAGCCCGCAGGGCGTGTGATGACAGCCCAGCATGGAGCCGAAGGCGGAGTGCTAGGCAAAATCCGTTTGACCAGAAGCAAGTCCCTTCAGGGACGACTCAAAATCAGGTCCTCATGAGTTCCGCTCAGGATGACAGTTCAGAACGATGGGCGATGAGGAAACTCACCCGCACAGCACCGCGCCGCCGTTAATATTCAGCACCTCGCCCGTGATGTGACGCGCCCAATCCGAGCCGAGGAACACGACCGCATTTGCAACATCCTCCGCCGTCGCCAGGCGCTTCAGCGGAATCGCCGCAATTGCCTTGCGCTTCTCTTCGTTTTCCTCGGCGGTGAACACAACGTGATTCAACTCGGTGTCGACCCATCCCGGAGCCACGACGTTCACTCGAATCTTTGGCGCCAGCTCCGTCGCCAGCGATTTGGCGAAACTGATCTGGCCGCCCTTCGAAGCCGCGTAATTGGAATAGCCCGCTTCGCCGCGCTGTCCGGCGGTCGAACTGACGATGACGATGGAACCGCCGCCATTGCTCTTGAACGCTGGCACTGCAGCGCGCGTAACCGTCCACGTTCCGCGCAGGTTGCAGTCGATCACGCGGTCCCACACCTCGTCGCTCATGTCTTCCACGGGAGCGCCTTCCCAGATGCCGGCGTTCGCCACCAGCAGATCGAGCCGGCCAAACTGCTCGAGCGTTTTATCGATCAGCGCGCTAGCCTCGTTACTGTTGCTCACATCAGCCTGAATGGCAAGCGAACGCCCGCCTTGCTCAGCGACCTCGCGCACCGCTTCATTGGCTTCTCTGGTGTGAGTCAGGTAGTTCACCACCACGTGCGCACCGGCTTCTGCCAGTCGCTGTACGGTGGCGCGGCCAATCCCGCGTGAGCCTCCGGTGACAATGGCGACGCGATCGCGCAGCAGGTGGCTGGGGAATGCATTCAGTTTCGTTTCGGTTAAGACGGTCATAAGTGCTCCATAGATAGATCGAATCTGTTTTTGTAGAAAAAGCTGTCATTCTGAGCGAAGCGAAGAACCTGCTTTCGCTGCACCCGCGAAGACTGTTTGTTAGTAGCGTCCATGTCTGTCGCCGCATTGCCCGCCGAACATCCTCGCTATGCCGTCAAAAGCAGGTTCTTCGCTTCGCTCAGAATGACAGAACAAAGAATCTCAGAATGACAAACTTAAAAATCGTTCCCGGCGCAGCTAAAGCTGCGCCCCTCCGAGCGCGGCACTACCCGCCAGCGATCTTCGCGCGTCCACGCGGCCGTTCACCACGGAAGCGATGGCTTCCATGTCTGCGAGGAATCCGTCGTGCCCGTGGGCTGATTCGAACTCGGTGTAGTCGCACTCCACACCTGCCGACTGGATTCGGCCGGCCAAGGCGCGTACGTCCTCCGGCGGGAACAGCCAGTCCGACGAAATGCCGATCAGCGACACATGCGCCCGGATACGCCGCAGTGCGTCCTCCTCCGAGGCATAGCCGCGCGCAAGATCGAAGGTGTCCATCAGCTTGGTAATTGCCAGGTACGAATTGGCGTCGAAGCGCTGCACAAATTTCTCGCCCTGATAGTCAAGGTATCCTGCAACATCGAAACGTTCATGCAGCGAGCGCAGCGGATCTTCGCCATTACGGTTGGGCTTGCGCGCATAGCGTTCACCAAAAAGTTCCGCCGACTTGTAGGAGCACATGGCAATCGCGCGCGCCAACGCCAGACCTTTCTCCGGTTGCCGCTCGACGGGGTAGTGTCCGTCTTCAAAGTCGGGATCGAGCAAGATCGCTTTGCGCTGCAGATGATTCAGCGCCAGGCCCATTGCCGAGAGTGGCGCGGTGCCGATGGCAATGCAATGTCCTACTCTGTCAGGGTAGTCGACCGCCCATTGCAGCGCTTGCATTCCACCGATGGACGCCCCGATGATGGTGCGCAAGTGCTGGATGCCCAGGTCGTCGAGCAAGTACGACTGCGTCCGCACAATATCGCGCACGCTGACCACAGGAAACTCCGGCCCATACGGCGCGCCGGTTGCCGAATTGAGGGACGTTGGCCCGGTCGAGCCGTAACACGAGCCCAGAATATTTGCCCCGATAATGCAGTCGCGCTCGAGATCGAAAACACTGCGATTGCCGCCGTCGGTATCGACGGACGAAGTAAACATCTCCGGCCACCAGTCGGCCACGCGCGCCGAGCCTGACAGCGCATGACACACCAGCACAGCGTTGTCGCCCGCAGCGTTCATTTCGCCATATACGGCGTAACGAATCGTGACCGGTCGCAACGCGCCGCCCGACTCCAGCCGGAACGGCGCGTCACTGGCGAACGTCAGATCGCCTTCCCGCGTTGGTTGCAGACCTGCTCCCATTAGCGGTTTATCACCTCGTCTCTGCGGTAGTTGTGCTACAGGTCGGTGTCTTGCCGGTCGCGGCCTGTATCGCCTGCTCGATGTCGGCGATGATGTCGCGCACATCTTCGATGCCCACGGACAGCCGCACCAGATCAGGAGTCACGCCGGTTTCGCGCTGCTCCGATTCGGCAAGCTGCTGGTGCGTGGTCGAGCTGGGATGGATCACCAGCGACTTGGCGTCGCCGAGATTCGCCAGCAGGCTGAAGAGTTTTACAGAGTTAATAAACTTCTTGCCGGCATCGTAGCCCCCCTTGATACCGAATGTCACCAGCGAGCTGCATCCGGTGGGCAGATACTTTTTCGCGCGCTGGTAATACTTGCTGGTTGGCAGCCCAGGATAGTTCACCCACTCCACATCGGCGTGGCCCGCAAGATATTCGGCGACCTTCAGCGCATTTTGCGAGTGCCGCTCCATGCGCAGGTGCAGCGTCTCCGCTCCCTGCAGCAATAGGAAAGCGTTGAACGGTGACAGCGCCGCGCCGGTGTCGCGCAAACCCTGCACGCGCGCCTTGATTATGAATGCCAGCGGCCCGAATGCGTTGGTGTAGGACACCCCGTGATACGACGGATCAGGGTCGACGAAATCTTTGAAGCGTCCGGACGCGGCCCAATCGAACTTGCCGGCGTCAACGATGATTCCGCCAATCGAATTGCCGTGTCCGCCGATGAACTTCGTCGCCGAGTTGATAACGATATCCGCTCCCCACTCGATTGGCCGACACAGCGCCGGACTCGGCGTGGTGTTGTCGATGATGAGCGGCACGCCTTTTTCATGCGCAATGCGGGCGATCTCTTCGATGTCAACGATATCGAGCTTGGGATTGCCCAGCGTCTCGGTGTAGAGCGCCTTGGTCTTCGGCCCGATCGCGGCGCGCAATCCGGCAAAGTCATCAGCGTCGACAAACTTCACCTTGATGCCGAGCTTGGGCAGCGTGTAGTGGAACAGGTTGTAAGTTCCGCCGTAGAGCGAAGTCGTCGAGACGATGTCGTCGCCCGCGGAGGCGAGTGTCGTTATCACCAGCGTCTCTGCCGCCTGTCCCGACGCTGTCGCTAATCCCGCGGCGCCGCCTTCCAGCGCTGCAATCCGCTTCTCGAAGACGTCGGTGGTGGGGTTCATGATGCGAGTGTAGATGTTGCCGAATTCCTGCAAGGCGAAGAGCCGCGCGGCGTGGTCGGCATCGTCAAACACGTACGACGTTGTCTGATAGATGGGCACGGCTCGCGACTTGGTAGTGGGGTCAGCCGATTGGCCTCCGTGGATGGCGAGGGTGTCGAAGTGAAAATTTGGTTTCGATTCGGACTGGCTCATAATGCTTGCTCCTGATGAGATTTTGCTGGCCCCGGATTCGCGATCGATGAACTTTTAACCCAAAAGCGAAAAGCCCACGATCGCTGGACCGTGGGCTGTTTCGGAAACTCTGCGGCTCAGTTAACTTTCTATGGCCGCTCCTTCCACACCACCCACAGGCACACGACGACACATGCACATGGCCATAGCCATATTGCTGACAGTGGTCGCGAGGTGGGTAGCGTGAAACATTGTTTTGTCAAGGTACAGAAAACAGCACAGGGATGTCAAGTGCAGGGCTCACTCGCCTGCCATCGCGGGATCGGGGAGACCAGATCTTCCCATACTCTTAGGACGGCCACCGCGTTTGCCGTTGACGCGCGCAGCCTGTGTTTTCGCGCGGCTTTTGGCCGAACCTCCAATGCGTCCGATCTCCGACATCCATCGGCCCGTACCGAAAACATGGTTCAGCAATCCCGGCACATAGTGATCGACATCGAGTTCAGGCCAATGGAGGCCTGTACCGCCGCCCAGTAGTTCAATTTTCGTCAACTGAGAAGGCTTAGCGTTTTGCAACCCTTGGAGCTTCTTACGAGGTAGGGAAACACGCACGCCGTCCGCAAGGTGAACGGTTACGAGGTCGTCCCTCTTGTTGTACTCGGCCTTGGTGGCGCGCAGGTCGTAGCGCTCAAAGGCGCGAGCCCTAGCAATCGCGGCATCCAGGTCGCTCTCTGTACTTCGAATCTTGTGAGCGCTATTCATGCATCTTCTCCCAGAGTTCGACCAGCGCATCAAAATGCGCCGCCGCCGTAAGCAGGATACGGCGAATGTTGGAGCGTTTCGCGTTACCCGGACGGACGGCGTCTCTCCGATTCGCAATGGCAACGGTTCCGTCTCCCGCCAGGTCAATAATCACTTCTGTCTCACCCAGGAATCCGTGGAGGTGGCGGGGCGTATGGTCTTGCGGATAAGCCACAAAGAGCACGCCTGCAAGCCGTCTGGATGCCACCTCAGCAGTATAATCCAAGCGGGTTAGGTTTCATCGCAATTGAGGCGCGCCGAGAATAAAAGTCGCCGAACCTTCGAACAAACGACTACGAAACTTGCGCACTTCTCGCCTCCTGGGAACCTGCGGCGCTCTCTTTCAATTTAGCTGTTTCCTTTCTCCGTAAGTGTCTCCGTGACCTCCGTGATGAAATGGCTCTTCTTGTCTCTGGCGAAACGAGCGCCCGTTTTCCTACGACTTTTTGTGCAACTTCCCCGTTTGCTTCCGGTCTATACTTGTGATCAGAAATGTCCACCCCTGCGGTTCCCAAACCGGCGGAAACCGTCACCGAACCTGTCCCGCAGCAACGCGACGTGCTGCCTACGTTATTCGGTGAAGGACAAGGCCTGTACGCCACTCGTAAGGACACCTTCCTCTATTCCTTTGTCCTGCATGTTGTTGCAGTGGTACTACTTGTCTATTCCACGCACTGGGTGGTAAGCCACCAGGACGAGATCAAGCAGCAGGTGGTCGGACTGGTTTCCGATATCAGTCCTTACCTGCCGATGAAGGTATCGAAGACGCGCGCCGGTGGCGGAGGAGGCGGTGGCGACCGCGACAAACTGGCGGCTCCCAAAGGTGCGTTGCCCAAGCTCGCGAAAGATCAGATCGTTCCGCCCGCGATTGTCATCCGCAACGACAATCCCAAGCTGACGGCGACGCCGACCGTGGTGGTTCCACCCGAAATCAAACTGCCGACCATCGGTGCGCTGGGCGATCCGCTCTCCAAGGTTATCGGTCCGCCCTCAAATGGAACCGGTTATGGCGGAGGCATCGGCAGCGGTAGCGGAGGCGGCGTCGGCTCTGGCAGTGGCCCCGGCGTTGGTCCCGGACACGGCGGCGGATACGGTGGCGGAGCCTATCGCGTGGGCGGAGGCGTGAGCGCGCCCAAAGCCTTATACGCTCCCGATCCCGAATATTCAGAAGAAGCGCGCAAGGCCAAGTATCAGGGAACCGTTGTTCTGTGGATGGTGGTGGGCGCCGACGGCCGTCCGCAACAGGTTCGCGTGCAGCGCTCGCTGGGCATGGGACTCGACGAGAAAGCCATCGAAGCTGTCCGCCAGTGGAAGTTCGAACCCGCCAAACTCAACGGCCAGGCCGTCCCCGTACAGATCAACGTCGAAGTCAACTTCCGGCTGTACTAGACCGTATCTCGATTTGTCATCCTGAATTTGTCATCCTGAGCGTAGCGAAGAACCTGCTTTACACGCCCCAACCGGAACAGTTCGGTGAACGTGGATCCGTGTCAGGACGGAATGCGAGCTCATCCCAGCTCCGCCCGCGCAATGGCCAACCCGGCAATCGCTGCGGTTTCAGCTCGAAGGATGGTCTCGCCTAACGAGGCCGGAATCCAATCGGCGCGCGCGAACATCTCCAGTTCGTCGTTGCTCCAGCCGCCTTGGGGACCGATCGCCAGCGCCAGCGAAGCAATCTCCACCCGCGAGCGAAGAATTTCGCTCAACGTCGTACCACGCTCATTCTCTGCCAGAACGATCTTCGCTTCGGCTTCGAGCCGCAATGCGTCAGTCAATTTCTGCGCCGAGGCAATCGCGGGAGCTGCCAATCGCCGCGACTGCTGCGCCGCTTCATGCGCGATGCGCCGCCAGCGCTCGACCCGCTTTTCTGCTGCCTGTGCCAGATGCTTCTCCGTCCGCCGGGCGATGACCGGAACGATCGTCGTGACATTGAGTTCGGTACATTTTTCGATCGCCCACTCCATGCGATCGAACTTGAACACCGCCAGTAACAGCGTTACCGGACGCGCGTCGCCGTCCGACAACACCGCGTTGCCGAGCGCAAATTCAACCCGCGTGTCACTGACGGATGACACGGTCGCGCGGTACACACACTCTCCGCAGGCAACATCGAATTCTTGACCGACGTGTGCACGCAAGGTTCGCGCCAGGTGCGCAGCATTCGCGCCCGTCAAAGCGGCGATTTGCGAGGAGTACTCGTCGGCGATCCAGCGGCGGCGGGTCATCGTGTGGTCAGCAACAAGAGATTGGCAATCGCAATGGAAGCGTACACCCCGCCAAAGTAGCGGTTCTGGCGGGTCAGACGCTCTTCTTCAACCAGACGGCTGTCGAGCACGAACTCGAGCGACGATACCCCGCCGACCAGCAGTGCGATGATCAGCCACGTAGCCTCGGGGCGCGGCGTGCGGATAGCGAACGGCATGGCGATGAGCGAAAAGGCGAGAAAAATGAAGCCGCCGAGGCGCGCGCGCTTTCGCCGGCTCGGATTGCTGTAGCGGACGAGCAGGATCTTCGCCAGCTCCCGCGGCCGCAGCAGCCGCGCCGCTGCCGGCAGAACCGTCACCAGCAGCAAAAACCACGCGTAGATGCGAAGGTCATGGTCCAAGGAAAACCGCTATTCGCTGTTCGCCATTCGCTTTTCGCCGGAGACTCGACGCCGTGATGTGCGCCCGCAGTCTCGAGATCATCCGATCCTCGCCGGCATCTCGGTTATCCAGCATCGACGATGAGAGTAACAACCTCTGGCGAAGAGCAAATATTGCACGGGGCCGAAAGGGAATCCAAACCCGAATCCATGTCGGCAGAATCTTCCTGCGAAAAGCGAATGGCGAACAGCGGCTTCTTCTACGCGAACATGTCCTTCACTTTGTCAATCAATCCGCGATCCATCGGCTTGTTCTCGACGGCGCCTTCGCCTTCCAGTTCGGCGAGCAATTCGCGCTGACGCTTGCTGAGTTTCGAAGGTGTCTGCACCTGCAACGCCACGTACAGATCGCCACGCCCACGCCCGTTCAGCACCGGAACGCCTTTGTTCCTGAGCCGCAGAACCGTTCCCGTCTGCGTGGCTTCGGGAACCTGCAGCTTCTGCTGACCCTCCAGCGTTGGAACCTGGATCTCAGTCCCCAGCGCCGCCTGGGTAAATGAGATAGGAATCACGCAGTGCAAGTCGCTGCCTTCCCGCTGAAAGAACGAGTGCTCCTTCACGTGCAGCACGACATACAAATCACCGGGAGGTCCGTCGTAAATCCCGGCTTCGCCCTCGCCGGAATAGAGAATGCGTGCGCCTTCTTCTACGCCCGCCGGTACCTTTACCGTGACCGTGCGTTCACGCTGCACGCGACCCTGGCCTTTGCATTTCTTGCAGGCCTCGACGATCAGTTTGCCTGCACCGCCGCAAGTACTGCACGAGCGCGCCACCGCGAAAAAGCCCTGCTGATAGCGCACCTGCCCGCGTCCACCGCACGTAGTACAGGGGATGGGAGGCTTGCCCGGAGCCGAGCCTTCCCCCTTGCACTCGTCACAAGTTTCCAGCCGCCGGATTTTTACCTGCCGGGTGACGCCGAAGACCGCCTCTTCGAACTCCAGGGTAATGTCTTCGCGCATGTCGCCGCCACGCTGGGCACGCGTACGGCGCCTGCCGCCACCCTGGCCGAACATTTCGCCAAATCCGAACAGGTCGCCGAAGATGTCCTGAAAATCAGTGGTGAAGACGGACGTGTCGAATCCGCCGCCGCCGGGGCCGTTGCCCGCCACGCCGGCATGTCCAAAGCGATCATAGCGGGCGCGCTTCTCGGTGTCGGCGAGCACCGCATAGGCCTCGCTGCACTCCTTGAATTTCTCTTCCGCCTCGGGATTGTCCGGATTGCGATCGGGATGGAACTGCAGCGCCAGCCTTCGGTAAGAACTCTTGATCTCCTGGTCGGTCGCGGTGCGCGACACACCCAGCACCTCGTAAAAATCGCGTTTAACGTTAGTCGCCAAATAATTGCCTTAAAGTTTTTGAAGGGGCACGCCTTCAGGCGTGCCGTCACGGCCAATAAAAAATCGTGTCGTCCCGAGCGAGGTCGCCGCGGCGACCGAGTCGAGGGACCTGCAGTTTGTGTCGTCCCTGAAGGGACTCGCAATCTAGAAACGCCGTACCCAGCACTCCGGCCAAAAGATGGCCTCCATGCTGGGCTATCATCACACGCCCTTCGGGCTCATTGCCCGCCTACTTCGCGTTCCGCGCCACTCTTACCATCGCGGGACGCAGCAGCCGATCCTTCAACTTATATCCGCGCTGCAACTCGTCGATAACATGGTTGTCTTCCACTTCATCGCTATCGACCATCTGCACCGCCTGATGGAAGTTGGGATCGAACGCCTGACCTGCAGCCTCCAGCGGCTCCACGCCGAGTTTGGCCAGCGAATCGTGAAACTGCTTGTCGATCAACTCAATGCCTGAGCGAAAATCTTCCAGCGAAACCGCCTTGGTCTTCAGCGCGCGATCGAGGCTGTCAAGAATCGGCAGCAGCGACCTGATGGCATCAGCCACGGCATATTCGCGAAACTCTTCCTGCTGGCGCACGCTGCGCTTGCGAAAGTTTTCGAACTCCGCCTGAATGCGCGCCGCGCGGTCTAGATACGCCGCGCGTTCTGCCTTAACTTTTTCCAGTTCCGAGTCCGTCTCCGAAACGGTCCCGCCATCCTGCGGAGATGCACCCTGACCCGACGGCGAGTCGCCATCCTCACCCGGCGGCAATTCGTGATCTAGCTCCAACTCAGCGGAGTTGTTTGCTTTCTTGTCTGCCATGAATCCTCGGTTACGTCGACTCGTTCCACAGACGATCGAACAGTCGCGCGATGTATGACACCGCAGTGATGGTGTGCTCGTAATCCATACGCGTCGGTCCGATGACAGCCAGGGATCCCATGACCTCGTCGCCCACGCGCGCTGGAGTACCAATCAACACGAAATTGTTTAGATGCGGCATGGCCTCTTCCAGACCCACGATCACCCGCACCGCCTCCTGCTTCACGTCGAGATACGCCGACAGTAGATCGACAATGCGCTGCTTCTCTTCCAGCGTGGCCAGCAGTTGCCGCAACCGCTCCTTGTCCTGCTCGGTTGCCAGCAGGTTGGCGGCGCCTTCCACGTACACATTCTGCGATGTGGCGTCGGAGCTGAGCGCGGTTTGTAATTGCTCTACCGAACTCATCAGGCGGTCGTATTCGTTGCGCTCCTGCTGCACCCGCTTGGCCAGTTCGTTACGTACCGCTTCCATATCCCAGCCGCGAAAGTTCTGGTTGATGTAGCCGGCGGCCGCTTCCAGATCTTCCAGCGCGAGATCGTGTTCCGGACGCAGCACGCGATCGCGAACCAGCCCTCCGCTGGTGACCACCACCGCGAGAATCTTCCTGTCACCCAGGCGCTGAAAATAGACGTGCTCCAGCGCGTTGCGCTGCGTAGCATTGGTGGCCACGGTGACGCCTACGCCCCGCGAGATCAGCGAGAGCACGTGCGAGCTGCGCTCCAGAAATTCCTGCACATCGCCGGCGTCCTGCAGCGAGCCCTGAATCAGATTTTCATCCGTCGGCGAAAGCCGCGCCTCACCCGTGAGCTGCTTCACATAAAAACGATAGGCCTGCGTGGTCGGCACACGCCCCGCCGAGGTGTGCGGCTGCTCCAGATAGCCAGCGTCCGACAGGTCAGCCATCACATTGCGGATCGACGCCGCGCTCAGGCTTTCGCGATTGCTGCGCGACAGGGTACGCGACCCGACCGGCTCGCCGGTGGAGATATAGGTCTCCACAATGGCCGTCAGGATGTCGCGCCCGCGCCGCCCGATGCTGTCGGATGTTTCCATGGATTGCAATTAAATCATTGCCCAGCAGTATCTTACAGACCTTACGCCAGACATACTCCCGCTTCTTTATTCTAGGTACCCAGCTAGGACAGTGTCAACTGGCACTCTTGAGCGGAGAGTGCCAAAAGGAATTAGTGACATCCCGAGGCCAATCCAAGGCTCTACCCTTCACTCACCTACCGCTTCAGCGCTTCGCGGGCGGCTTGCAGCCGTTCCTTCTGTGCGGCCGAGACCGTCGGGTATTTCAGCTTCAAACTTTTCAGCGTCTCCACAATAATGTTGGACACGCACAGGTGCGTAAACCATTTGTTATCCGCAGGAACGATGTACCACCCGGCGTGCTTGGTGCTGGTGTGGTTGATCATGTCTTCGTAGCAGGTCATGTAGTCGTCCCAACGCAGCCGCTCTTGCAGATCGGCGTCGGAAAATTTCCAGTTCTTTGCCGGATCTTCAATCCTCTCCAGAAAACGCCGCGCCTGCTCCTCTCTCGACAGGTGCAGAAAGAACTTCAAGATCACCGTGCCGTTGCGCACCAGGTGCTTCTCCATTTCGTTGATGGCGTCGAAGCGATGCTTCCAGAACTTCTTGTCCGGGCCGGTGAAGCCGGGCAGCCGCTGCGCGTCGAGAAACTTGGGATGCACCCGCACCACCAGCACTTCTTCGTAGTACGAGCGATTGAAGATGCCGATCTTGCCGCACTCCGGCAACCGCTTGTAACAGCGCCACAGGAAGTCATGGTCCAGCTCCTCCTGCGACGGCTGTTTAAACGCGCTCACCTCGCATCCGGCCGGATTCACTCCCGACATCACGTGTTTGATGGTGCCGTCCTTGCCGGCTGCGTCCATCGCCTGCAGGATGATCAGCAGCGAATAGCTGCGCTCGGAATACAACAGGTCCTGATATTGCTGTAAGCGCTCGATGTTGCCGTCCAGCGTCTTCTTCGCGTGAGCGTGCGACTTATACTTGCCCGTATCTGCCGGATCGTAATCTTTCAGCCGGATCCGCATCCCCGGAGCAGCGTAAAACCGATTCTCTTTCATAAGCAGGAGATGATACTGCACTCACGGCGAGAGTGGCGCCAGTGGCAGTTAGCTCTTGGCTCTTAGCTGATTCCTGATTACTAATTATTAGGCGCTATGACTAACCAGACCCGACTCATCGAAGCCTACCGCTCCCATCTGCTGGCCGGCATTCTCGTCACCGAAATGCTGATCTCGCCCGCGGCGGACTACCATCCCCACCTCGGCGGGTTGCTCGCCGCTGCCATGTGGCTGGTGTTGCTTGTGGCTGCGCGCTATATGGCGGGCAAAAGGATTGTGCGGTGGGTGATCTTCCCGCTTGCCCTGGTGTGGGTGGTCGCCCGTCTGCTCGAGGCCTTCGGTGATGGGACACATTTCTATAGCAAGATCGCACCGGTGACGGGGCTGGCACTTTCATTTGCGTTGCTGTGGGGCATCAGCGAGCGCAGAAAACAAGTTTCCCCCGGGACCGCGATTGCCGAATCCTTCATCGCCTATCTGCTGATTGCCACCATGTTTGCCCAGGTATACTGGATCTTCAATCAATTCGTTGCGCAACCCTTCAGCGAAGTCATTTCCCCACACCAGATCAGCACCCTGCTGTACTTCAGCATGGTCACCATCAGCACGGTCGGCTACGGACACATTGTGGCCATCAACCCCTACGTCCGCATGGTGGCTGCCTTCGAGAGCATCACCGGCGTCTTCTACCTGGCCGTGGTGGTCGCGCGCCTGGTCGCGGCCTACGAATCCTCGCGGCACGCGGAGAAGTGATCTCAGCTTCTGGCACTTGGCCTTTGGCTGTTATTTAATTGCGAGGCGCTAATCGCGCTCTTTCCCTTGTCATCCTGAGTAGAGCGAAGGACCTGCTTCTGGCGCGGCGTGCATCGAAGGGCGAAGCTGAGTCACTGGCATAACATCCATCGCGCAGGGACAGTACATCTCAGCCCAGCGCTTCAGCGTCGGGAGAGCAGAAGAAAACGCCGAGTTCCGCGGGGATGGCATATGTCTTGCCGTATCGGCGCGGTTATTTCATCGCCGGCGGAAGCGACGTGGTGCCCACCGTCAATTTTCCGTTCACCCAGGAGGTACTCGTCGTGGCCGTGATGGTCACCGTTGTGTTGCTCCTCACCGGGAAAGTCTGCACTGCAAACTGTACCGAGCTCTTGCCTCCCGGCACGACGACGAACGACGGAGGATGCGCGACCCCCAGATGATCGCTGCTCAAAGCTACGCCCAGGCCGCCCGGCGGCGCAGGCTCGATCAGTTTCAATGTCCCCGCCGACAGCTGACCACCCCGAACATAGGAAGGCCTGAACGAGACCGACACCAGCGTGTCGGGGGAAACGTCGAAGGTTGCAGTCACATCTTTCGCAACCTCCATCGTGACCGAACAATAGCTCCCGTTGACATGTTCGCATCCCGTCCAGCCAGTGAAGGTGTAACCCGGAGCCGGAACAGCGCTAAGCGTGGCTTGCACTCCCTTGGAATAGTTATATGAGCAGCTTGTGCCGCAGTAGATGTGCCCGTCAACGCTGGCGACAGTTCCCATGCCAGACTTTGCCACCGACAACACGGGGGAGAAGTTCAAGCGATAAACCGTGCCACCACCGTAGTTTCCGCCTGCCTGACTGGTTCCATAGAGATTCCCATCGCTAGCCTGCAGGAGCGTTGACGTCGGGGAATCAGCCCCATATTGCGAGGAGTTGTACAGCGTAGTGAGCTCGCCTTGCGGGTCGATCTTGAAAATTGTTCCGTAGCCGTTTCCACCTTCGGTCGTGGTGCCATAGAAGTTTCCGTCGGCGGCCTGCGTCACCGGACCTCCGGGAACACCTCCGTCAGTACAATTTTGTTTGGAGCAGAAGCTGTAGAACGTGGTCAACGTTCCGCCGGCGGTCATTCTGAAGATTGTTCCGTCGCCGTTCGCTCCACCCGCTCCCGTCGTGCCGTAGAAGTTACCGTCGCTAGCTTGCACCAGCGCGGCAATCGGGTCACGACCATCTGTGTCATTGAAATTGTGGACAGTGGTAAATGTCCCCTCGGAAGTGATTTTGAAAACTGTGCCGTCGCTATTGGCGCCACCCTCCGACGTTGTTCCGTAAAAGTTTCCATCCTTGGCTTGTACCAGCGCGGCGTAAGGATAACTACCGTCAGTCGTATTGAACGTGTGCAGGCTTGTCAGTTCGCCTTCAGGAGTGATTTTGAAAACTGTGCCAGCAACGTTAATGCCATCGAGCGTGGTTCCGTAGAAGTTGCCGTCTGTACCTTGTACCAAAGCGGCGTAAGGAGCACCGCCATCAGTGAAATTGAAGTTGTGCAGTGTGGTGAGTATGCCCTGCGGAGTGATTTTGAAAACGGTGCCATAGTTGTTTGTGCCGCCGCCAACCGTTGTGCCATAGAAATTTCCGTCAGTGCCTTGCACCAACCCGCCCAACGGAAGCATGCCGTCACTGCAGTTATCCTGCGAGCAGAAGCTATACAGCGTGGTCAAAGCACCGGTCAGCGACATCTTTAAAAACGTGCCGTATCCGTGATTCCCACCGTACTCCGTGGTGCCGTAGAGGTTTCCATCAGTGGCTTGAACGAGCACTGAGGAGGGATTGATGCCATCCGTAAAGCCGATTTGAGAGCCGAAATTGTAAAGGATGGTGAGGGTTTGTCCAGGCGAGAAAACTGCAGTAGTAATGCAGAGGATGATCAAGCCAATGACGGTACGCATAAGCTCTCCAGCCCAGGACGAAAGCTAACCTGAAGCCCCTGAAATATCGCCTGGGCAAGTGGCGTGAACTAAATATGAAGTTGTGGACCGAACAAGTCTCGTCTCATTCGGCCGGCAGGTCAATGAGCTTTGTCACACGGTGATGGGTCAGACTCGTTACTATCTCCTTCTCGGAGCGAGGCATCCAGGCGTGCCGCGTCGCGTGGTCCACGAAAGGCAAGAATACCATGAGGTCGAACTTCGCCGACCTTAGAGAGCCCGACAAGGACATTGCTTGGGCCACCGTTCAGCGCGTATAGTTCGCTGCAAGTTCGGGGGCTCCTCGGATACTCGGCCCAATACGCATTTCGACAGGGAGGAAACATGACGGGAATTCTGATTTGGCTTCTGGTGGGATTGATCGCAGGCTGGCTGGCCGGCCTGGTTATGAAGGGTGGCGGCTACGGCATGCTGGTCGACATCCTTCTCGGACTGGTAGGCGGAGTTCTGGGCGGCTGGATCTTCGGCATGCTGGGCATCTGGCCCGGCGGAGGCATGATCGGCTCCATCATTGTGGCCTTTGTCGGCGCGGTGATCCTGGTCTGGATAACTCGCCTGATTAAGCGAGCCTGAAGCAAGTCTTCCATGAAGCTCGACTGGACCTCGCGCCGCCTAGCCCTCACTGAGTTAGCGGCGCAACTCCCGTCGTGCTCGAACGGCGTGAATGGTCGAACGCTTCGGAGTGGCTGCCTCCGCTCCCGCCCCGTTGCAAACTGCAGGTCTCTCGGCTTCGCTCGGGATGAGAGCGCAGAAAAAAGCAGGTCCTTCGCTGTGCTCAGGATGACAATCATCACTAAGAGCTGACGGCTGATGGCTGAGAGCTGGTGGCTGGTAGCTGGCAGCTGGCAGCTCTTCTCTGACACCAGACACCTCCCTGTGATTTCGCTCACAAACGCCGCAGGCGACGCGTTGCTAGACTGTGTGGCAACAAAGGAGCTGACCGTGAAAGAAGCCAAGTTGCTGATGATCGTTGGAGACTACGTCGAGGACTACGAGGCCATGGTGCCGTTTCAGGCGCTGCAGGCGGTTGGACACATGGTGCACGCCGTTTGCCCAGGCAAGAAGGCGGGCGATACCGTGCGCACCGCGATTCACGACTTTGAAGGCGACCAGACCTACAGCGAGAAGCGTGGCCATAACTTTGCCCTGAATGCCACCTTCGACGTTATCAACGTCGCCGACTACGACGGCCTGATTGTGCCCGGCGGACGCGCGCCTGAGTACCTGCGGCTCGACACGCGCGTGATCAAGATGGTGCAGCACTTCGATCAGCAGCAGAAGCCGCTGGGCGCTCTGTGCCACGGTGCACAACTGCTGGCCGCTGCCGACACGGTGCGCGGCAAGGTGCTCACCTGCTATCCGGCATGCGCTCCCGAGGTGGAGCTGGCGGGTGGCAAGTATGTTGAGGTGGCCGCGACCGGCGCGGTGGTGGATGGAATGCTGGTAACCGCTCCGGCGTGGCCGGCGCATCCCGCGTGGCTGGCCAAGTTCCTGGAGGTGCTTGGGGAATACATGACGACGTCGCGTGCCGAGACCAAAGCCGCCGCGCATGATTAAGGGGGCTTTGAAAGGGCACGGCTTCGGAAGGCAGCGGCGAAGATTCGCGTCAGGGCACGACTTCACTCGTGCCGGTACGCCCTTATTTAGAAATTTACTCAGCCGGCTTTAGCCGGCGGCACATTTGCGGCTTCGCACCAACATGATCGCCGTCTGTCCCGCGCTTCCCATGTAACGGCTGGTGGCGATATGATTCAGCAACCCGCAACTCAGCTCACGTCCACGGACACCCAAAGGAGTTTTTCTTGAAAACGAATCGGCTCTTCCTTGCACTGGCTTTCTGCCTGCTCGCCGCCTCGGCCCTTGCCCAGCAAACGAATGTGGATTGGGACCGCAGCACCGATTTCTCGCAGTTTCATACCTATGCCTGGCAGCCCAGCCCGCAACCGGCACACGGCCTGTGGGACCAGCGCATCATCGACGGCGTCAATCAGCAGCTCCAGGCGAAGGGACTGCAACTGGCGCAGCCTGGGGCGGCTCCCGATCTGTGGGTGGTCTATACCAGCCATATCCATGACGAGAAACAGGTGGTAGGGACGGGATATAACTTCGGCCCCACCTGGGGATGGGGACCTTGGTGGGGCGGTCCGCAGACCGTGGCCTACTCCACGTATATCACCAAGAAAGGCACGCTGGTGGTCGAGATGGCCAACGCCAAGACGCACGAGCTGGAGTGGCGTGGCTCGGTGACCGACACCATTAAAGACAATTCGAACAAGAACATCAAGAATCTGGATAAGGCGATCGCCAAGCTGTTCAAGAACTACCCGCCGTCGGAAGGGAAGAAGTAGGTTGAAGTTGATTAGGAAACTCGGACTCGATGTATTTCGCGTTCGTGGCGTGGCTTCAACAGCCCGCTGAGAGTGCGCTTTGAATGGGTTTGTATCAGGGCCCGACTTCAGTCGGGCCGGTGAGGGTGATGAAATAAATGGGCTTTAGCCCCTGCCAGAATTGTGCAGGGCCTAAAGGCCGGTTTTCTTGTGTCCACTTTCGGCCCGGCTTAAGCCGGGCCCTGATACAAAGCCCGCGAGCCGGACACTCGACTTACTTGAACGCCACCTTCACCGTCTTGATCTCGTAAGCCCCGGTCGGAACCGTGACTTCGCTTCCGCCGTTCGCAATCGCAAGCGAACCATCTGGCTGCTCCATCAAATTCGTTTGCCACGCTGCCGTTGCAGCCTGCGGAAGGGTGAGGTGAACATCGCCTTTCTTGCCTGCCCATTCATAGAAGCGCACGATCGTTCCGCTGCCATCCGCAGCTTGCTTGATCGCGGTGATGACAACGTTGTCTTCCTTCGTGCTGAAGAACGAATGCTGCGATGGAAGCGTCCCCGGATGTTGCGTCGTGGTGACAGCGAGCAGCGGATAGTTCAAGTCGTATCCCTGGCGAACCGTCATGGCCTCGCGCCAGGTTCCGGCGTGCGGATACAGCGAGTAGGTGAACTCGTGATGGCCCTGATCGGCGTTCGGATCAGGCCATTCCGGCGCGCGCAGCAGCGACAGGCGAAGCACGTTGTCCTTGGCGTCGTATCCGTATTTGCTGTCGTTCAGCAGCGAGAAGCCGTGCGTCGCGTCGGAGATGTCGCCCCAGCGCAGTGCCGGCACTTCAAACTGCGACTTCTCGGCAGGCGTGTTGCGCGTCGTGGGACGCTCGACCGTTCCGTAAGGAATCTCGAACGTCGCCTTGTCGCTGCATGAACGTTGAGCGGGAACGCGACCTTCAGCAGGATGTGCTTCTCGTGCCAGTCGGCCTGCATGTGCACGTCAACGCGCGGCACGCCAGGATACATCGTGATGTCCTGCGTGAACTCCGAGTTCTGCCACTTGTGGCGAACGCGAATGACGGCCTTCAGTGGCGAGTTCTCGATGAGCTTCACCTCTTCCGCTTGCATCAGGTCGGTGTGATGCTCGATGAAGTCGGCGTCAACGTTCCACGCGTCCCAGCGCTTTGGCTTGTCGACGAAGGCTTGCAGGAGGTTGCCGCACGGCTTCGGCTCAGGCGGAGTGCCCGCGATGATACTCCCCGGTGGAAGGGTCACATTGGCCGGTGCGCCTATCCCTGGCACAGCGGGAGCAAGGAGTTCGGTCTTGCTACGTCTGTCAAAGAGGCTGGTTATGCAGCCAGTCGCGGGATCGATCTTGAGACGGAGGAACTCATTCTCCATCGAAGTTTGCGAGGCTATCAATCGGATCTGATGATCGCCGCTTAAGTTGCTCTTGGGCTTTGGCTCTGCAACACCATCCACCGTCTCGCCGAAGTTCACTTGCGTCAATCTGACAAGCTTGTAACCATTAGCGGGAACATCCTCTGCGAGCAGACGAACACGCGCGCGGCCAGTACTCGCGTCCTGGGAAACTATTTGTGAGAGCACCGGGGTGTTTTGCGCTACGTCCCATGCCGCCAGATTGGCCAAGGTTTCGGGCACCTGGACGTCAACCTCCACCGCTTCCGTTCTCGGCCACGACAGCGGATTGAAGACGAGAACAGCAATGCTGGGTTGAGGCTGGTGCCATTCGCCGACTTTTGGCTGAACCCCGAAGCGCAAGTGAAGCGGCGAAGTATCGACATGCGACGCAACATCGTTCAGGGCCGTATGAATGGTGTCATTGCTGAAGCGCGAGGTCTCGGCGTACTTGCGAGCGGCATCGACGTAGTTGATGCCGATGCCCGAGCCCGGAAGAATGTCGTGAAACTGGTTGAAGAGAATCTTTTCCCACGAGGTGTTGAAGCCCGCTTGCGGATAGGCCGCGCCAAAGAGAGAATCGATCGACGCCAGCTTCTCGGCGTTGAGAATCAGCACTTCGTTCTTGCGATTGCCGCGCTTGGTCTCTGACTGCGTGGTCTGTACTCCGCGGTGGTACTGGAAGTAGAGCTCGCCATCCCACGTCGGCGGATTCAGTTCGCTCTCATGCTGCTTCAGGGCGGCGAAAAAGTCGGTTGCGGTTGAGAACTGGAGCTTCGGATACACCACGTCGGACTTCTGCCACCGCAGCGCAGTGTCGAGATCAACGCGCGTCGGCCCGCCGCCGTGATCGCCAACGCCGTAGAGGTACATCATGTCGAGCGCGCCCTGGGGAGCCGAGTCCGTACCGCCGTTGTATTTGTACATCGCCGGACCATAGACGGACGAATCGCGCGCCATCTTCACCGGATCGATCGCATTGGCGTAATCGCTGGGGAAGTAGGTCAGCATTTTGCTGCCGTCGGGCGACTGCCAATAGAAGAGGCGATAGGGAAACGTGGTGAACTCGTGCGCCCAAAGCAGCTTCTGGGTGACGAAGTAGTCGATGCCCGAGCGCTTGTAGATTTGCGGTAACTGCCAGTTATAGCCGAAGCTATCGGGGTTCCAGCCGATCTTGATATCGACGTTGAACTTGGCCTTGAAGTAGTTCTTGCCATAGAGAATCTGTCGAACCAGCGATTCGCCGTCAGGCATGTTGAGGTCGGGCTCGACCCACATGCCGCCGATAACCTCCCAGCGGCCTTCCTTCACGCGCTGCTGGATCTGCTTGAACATCGCCGGATACTTCTCTTCGATCCAGGTGTACGCCTGCGCCGTCGAAGCGGTGAACTTGAACTCGGGATACTCGTTCATCAGGTCGAGCGCGGTGCCGAAGGTGTTGCGCACCACTTCGACCGTCTCGGTCCACGGCCACAGCCATGCCATGTCGATGTGGCTGTTGCCGATAGCGCTGATGCTGAACTGCTTCATGTACGGGCGCAGCGCGTCGAGCTTAGTCTGCGATGCGCGCAGGGAAGCATCGAACGCCTTCTGATCGCCGTCATCGAGAGCTTTGAGGTCGATGGTCTTCACCGCGGCGTCGAGCGTCTGCTCGCGCTCCGCCTTGCCGTCGGGATACGCAGCGACCAGAAGCTGCGCCGACAACAGTTCGAGGCGAAGCATCGCGGGATCAGGACGGTTCATCGGCGGAGTGATGAGCAGTTGCGCGTGCTCGAGCTTGGCCTGCAACAGGCCACCACAGCATCCGACACCGGCGGACGGCAGCACGCGCAGCGCAATGACAATCTTGTCGCCGGGCTGAGCGTTGTTGGTGAGCGTGATCGGCACCTGGCCGTCTTCATCGGTACGGGCAATCATGTTGCCGTTGGCGAAGGTCGTGATCATCAGGCCTTCGTTGCCGCCGACACTGATGTCGAGCTTGAGGGTCGAGCCGCGAACCTCGTATCCGCGAAGTTCTTTGGGAATTTCGATTTCGCGATAGAGCCATGTCGGCGGCGCGAAGTCGCCGCCCAGGTTCAGCGCAGACTCATTCATCGTCATCGCCGTATTAGGCGGAATCTCGCCATGCGCCATATCGCCGGGAACCTGCGTCCACCCGCCGAGCGGGATCGCGGTGATCGCGTTCAGGCGGTCAAGCACCGGAGCGTAGGGATTGGGAGGAGCCGGTTGTTGTTGCGCGAAGGAGAACAGGGCGGAGAAGAGTACAAGCAGAAGCAACAGGCGCTGGCATTTGTTCATGATGTGTGTAGTGCCTGTCATCCTGAGCGTAGCGAAGGACCTGCTGTTTGCTCGATCGGGCAAAAGCAGATCCCTCACGGCTTAAGTCGTTCGGGATGACAAATCAAATTTGATGTCGTTCGGCACGGCTGAAGCCGTCCCCTGATACAAAGCTTGTCAAGTCGACCATTGTGGCAAAGAGCTCTGCGCCGCACAACGAACAGCAGGTCCTTCGCTTCGCTCAGGATGACAAATCAAGAATTGTACGACTGAGCCACAAATGCCGCATCAATACTCAATCCCCAACTTGTGCTGCATCTCCTCCAGCGTGACGCCCTTAGTTTCGGGATAGGTAAACAGAACGATGAAGAAGAACAGAAGCATCATGGCGGCAAAAAAGACAAACGGAACCGAACGCGACCGAGCGGCCATCACCGGAAAGACGCCGGAGATGATGGCGTTCATGATCCAATGTGCCGAACTGCCCAGGCTCTGCCCCTTCGAACGCACGCGATTGGGAAACACCTCGCTGATGTACACCCAGATGACGGCGCCAATCGAGATGGCGAAGCACGCGATGTACGCCAGCAGGAACACGACCAGCAGGTTCTTGTGGCTGTCGGTATAAAACACGTAGGCCACGGCCGAAAGACAAAAAGCCATGCCAATGCTGCCGATCAGCAGCAGGGTACGGCGGCCAAGCTTATCAATGAGGCTCATGGCAAACAACGTGGCGACCAGGTTCATCGCGCCAATCGCCACCGATTGCAGCAGGCCCGAACTCTTGCTGAAACCCGCATTTTCGAAAATGTAATTTGAGTAGTACAGGATCGCGTTGATGCCGGCGAGTTGACTGAATCCAGCCACTGTCGCCGCCAGGAACATCGGCCGCAAATACTTGCGCTGGAACAGCGGCTCAGAGTGCGACATGCCTTCGATGTGGATGGAGTCCACGATCTCCTTCAGCTCAGCATCAGGCTCTTCCGAGCCGAGAACAGCAATGACTTCGTGGGCCTCAGGAATGCGATGCTTCAACACCAGCCAGCGCGCGCTGCGCGGGATGGTGAACAGCATGACAAAGAAGAGTATGGCTGGAGCAGCGGCGATGCCAAGCTGCCAGCGCCATTCATTCATGCCGAGGCCAAACAGCGACACTACATAGTTCGAGAGATAAGCAACCAAGATACCGATGACGATGTTGATCTGGAACGTTCCGACGAGCAAACCGCGCCAACGCGCCGGAGCAATCTCGGCGATGTATACGGGACCGAGCACGGACGAGCCGCCAATCGCCAGGCCGCTGATGAAGCGAAAGGCCAGCAGCGCCGGCCAGCTCCAGGCAAAGGCGCATCCGAAAGCGGAGACGACATAGCAGGCCGCGAGAATGCGCAACGCCTCGCGTCCGCCCATGCGCTCGCCCAACTGACCGGAGAAGATGGCTCCAATCACCGTGCCGACGAGTGCGATCGAAACCGTTATCCCCAGCTGCCGATCGTTGAGTGAGAAGACTTGTATGAGTTGCTGCTCGGTTCCGGCGATGACAGCGGTATCGAAACCGAACAACAGTCCGCCAAGGGCACCCACGACGGTGCCCCGGAGGACATAGGAATTTATGCGGCCAGCGGCCATTTCAACTCCAAAGATAAGAGGTCAGAGCTACTCACTCCAAACGCCGAGCTCGTTGCCGTTGGGATCGGCAAAGTGAAAGCGCCGTCCGCCGGGGAACTCAAAGGTCTCGCGCACGATTCGTCCGCCCGCGCCCTTGACCTTGCTATAGGTGTCTTCCAGGTTCTTAGCGTAGAGCACCACCAGCACGCCGGTAGTTTTGCTGCCGCTGGAGACTTGAGTGTCGGTAGTGAATCCGCCGGCGATACGGCCGTCGTGGAAGCTGATGTAGTCCGGACCCCAGTCCTTGAAATCCCAGCCGAAAACTTCGTGATAAAAGCGCTTGGTAGCTTCCACGTTGGTTGCAGGAAACTCGATATAGTCCATGCAGAAATTCTGGTGCTGGCTCATTGGCCACCTCGTTAGAGCAGGATGAAACAGATGTTCGTTGCGAAGGTTAACACATGGGAGCGGCGTAAACGTAGGAGGACGTGGAGTCCTTGGGGCCATGCCGGACGCGTTCGGGTGGTGCGGCGCTTCAGCGCCGGGTCACGTGGCAGATTATCGTTTGGGGCTTCGCATTCCGCGGGCCTGACGGTCCGCACTACCAGTTAAGGCGTTTCAGGCCGCGGGCGCGGGCGGCAGCAGATGGTGGTTGAGCGCGAACAACGCCAGCTCCAGGCGATTGCCAACGCCCAGCTTGTTGAAGATGTTGGTGAGGTGGCGCTTGACGGTTTCTTCGCTGATGCCGAACTGAGTGGCGATGTCCTTGTTGGTACATCCTTCGGTGATGAGCGTGACCACTTCGAGTTCGCGGCTGGTGAGCCCGTAAGTCTTACGCGGAGGGGGCGCGGTTTGCGCCGTCAGCTCACGCAGCACCTGCACCAGGTTTTGCACCGGCCGACCATCCAGCCAATATTGCCCCTGCATGACGGCGCGAATGCAAGCGGCCAGATGCTCGACCGCAGCATCCTTTAATACCACTCCACGAGCACCCAGCTGCAGGGCCTCAAGAATCTGCTGCTTCTCGATCTTCGCGGTCAACACGATGGTCCGCGTTTGGATCTCGTGCGTGGTGAGTTCGCGGAGAGCTTCCATGCCGGGCATGTTAGGCATGTTCAAGTCGAGCAGGAGGATCTCGGGTTGTAGCTTCTTTACCAGCGCAAGCGCTTCGGCACCGTCGCGAGCTTCCGCCAGCACCTGAAAATGACTGTCGGTAAGCAACATGTTGCGTAGCCCGACCCGAACTACAGGATGGTCGTCGGCAATGAGAAGTCGGATTGGATTGGAATCTACCATCGGGCCAATGGTTTATGCCGCAGCTGGAACTACCTGCGGCCCTAGCTTTCGTTCGAGCTCCTCCTGAACTAGGCTAAGCAGATTGTCGAGCTCCTGCAACTGCCGTCGCTCCGCGGTGAAGTCGGATTGGTGGCCGGCGTCTTGCAATTCCGAGCAGACCATGGCCACCGGCGCTATTCCTAGTATCAAACTACTGCTCTTCAGATAGTGAGCTTTGAAGCGAAGCTCCTCGCCGTTTTGCTTGTCACAGGCGAAACGAAGATGGCTCAACGTCTGCCGGGCGTCAGTGAGGTAATCTCGGTAGAGTTCGCAAAAGCCGCCTGGGTCCGAGCTCATGGCTCGTTGCAGACGGTCGTATACGTCAGCCGCTACAAGGATTTGAGTCACAGTTTTTGGGCGCTTGTACGCGTGAACAGAACGTTAACCATGATTCCGATTTCCGTCAAGCAAGTAATTAAATAAAAGTTACTTGGTGACTCAGATTCTTACCGAAAGCGGGAAAAATTGGGCTTGCGTTTCTGGAGAAAGGCGCTCAGAGCCTCGCCGGCCTCCGGCGACTCCAACTGAGCCCCGACCGCCAGAACCTCTTCGCGAATTACGCGGTCAAGGTCGGCACGCAGATGCTGCTTCATCATCTGCTTAGCCGTGCGAACGGCGCCTGCGGGCTTTTCCGCTAACGTCTGCGCGGCCGCATTGACCGTCGACAGCAGTTGATCGCCAGAGACGACGCGATTCACGATTCCCAGTTCGTAGGCTCGTTGCGCCGAGAATGGCTCAGCCAGCAGCATCAACTCCGCGGCCCGCTGATGACCGATGAGACTGGGCAGCAGTAACGTCGATCCGGCTTCAGGAATGATCCCCAGGTTCACAAACGGCATCATGAACTTGGTTTCGCTCGCCGCATAGACCAAGTCGCAATGCAGCAGGATGGTCGTCCCGATACCCACGGCGAGTCCATGAGCCGCGGCAATCACCGGCTTGCGCGCAAACGCCACCGCTCGAATGAACTGCTCAGCCGGAGGTACCGACTGACCCTGCCAGGGCTTCTGTACGAAGTCCTCGATATCGTTGCCGGCAGTGAAAGAATCTCCATTGCCGCGAAGCACCAGCACGCGGATGGAATCGTCCGAGTCAGCGCGCTGCATGGCTTCGACCAGGGAACTGTACATCGCCGAAGTGAGCGCATTTTTCTTTTCCGGACGATTGAGTATGAGATGTAAAATACCGTTTTGTAGCTCTGTGTGTATGTGTTCCATGGAAATTCACCTCGGGTTTGAGAAACGATTGTTCACCACGGAGACACGGAGATCACGGAGGGTTTTTATAAGGATTTTCTCCGTGCCCCCAGTGCCTTCGTGGTGATTTGTTACCGCACCGCTGCCCTGGTCCGACGCACTTTCCTGATCCGCCAGACCCACCAGGCAATCATCGCGATGGCCACCACGGCGGCGACCACGTAACTGACGTGATGACGAAGCGCCTCGGCGAGCAGCGCGATAATGTGCGGTCCATAGCGGATGACTAGAATGCTTTCGATAGTGAAGCGCACGAAGCGCCCGATGACAATCGCCGTCACAAAACGCGCGGGTCGCATTTCCGCCATTCCGGCCGATAACACGAACAGCTTAAACGGCGTCGGCGGCGGCAACATGGAAACCAGCGTGAGCAGCGGAAACTCGCGCTTCTCAAACGAAGAAGTAATTCGGTTGAAGCGGGCTTCGCCCATGCGTTTCTTGAGCATGACCTCACCGCCCTTGTATCCGATGGCGTAGACGATCAGGCTTCCCGCTGCCGAGCCGACCGCTGCCCCAAATGCATACAGCAGAAGATGGCTGGGCCTGGCATAGGCATATCCGCAAACGATGGCGTCAATGGGCATGCCGAAGAAGGCGGCGTCGATAAAGGCAAAGCCCATCACGCCCCAAACTCCCAGCGGCCCGAGGACGGCGGTGACGTGGTGAATCCACTTGGCGATGGCTGCTTTCAATAGCTTCGTGACCGGAATGCTTGATTCTACGGGATGTCACCGTCGTGGGTCAGTTTCGATGGTCATCCCACCGAATAAAACCAACCCGCTTGGGACGCCCCTGCCTTTTGCTGTGATTTGCTGCTCCCTATAATTGCAGAATGCCGCCGAGCGCCAAAGAACTGACGCGCAAGCTGGAAACGCTGCGCGACCAGATTCGCTATCACGAGCACCGCTACTACGTTCTGGATGATCCGCGAGATCAGCGACGCCGAGTTCGACCGCCTGATGGATGAGTTGATCGCCCTTGAGGCCGAGCATCCGGAGCTGATCACGCCTGACTCGCCCACGCAGCGCGTTGGCGGCAAGCCGAGCAGCCAGTTCGCCAGCGTACCGCATTCGACGCCGATGCTGTCGCTGGCGAAGACCACGAGCGAGGCAGAGCTCCGTGACTGGGAGCGCCGGGTCCACGATCTTACCGGCACGACCAAGGTGGATTATGTTTGCGAACTGAAGCTCGACGGTATGTCCATGGCCTTGCGTTTCGAGGCCGGAGCGCTGGCGTTGGGTATCACGCGCGGCGACGGCACCACGGGCGAGGACGTGACCGCCAATGTTCGCACCATTCGCAGTATTCCGCTGAATGTCTCCCGGCAGAAGCTGAAAGAAGCGGGCTTGCCCGAGAACTTTGAGGTGCGCGGCGAACTGCTGATGCCCACTACGTCGTTCGAGCGCATGAACGAAGAGCAGGAGCAGAAGGGGCTGGCGAAATTTGCCAATCCGCGCAATGCGACTGCCGGCACAGTGCGGCAGCTCGATCCGAAGATCACTGCCAGCCGCCGTCTCGATTTTTTTGCCTACGGTTTACTGGCTGACGGCAAGACGATTTTTGATCGGCACTCCGACGCGCTGAAGGCGCTGCAAACTGCCGGGTTCAAGGTCAATCCCAATCACCGGCTGGTGCACAGCATTGATGAGGTGTGGGAGTTCATCACCCAGTGGGAAGGCAAGCGCGACCGCCTGCCGTATGAGACCGACGGCATCGTGGTCAAGGTAGATCGCATCGCGTTGCAGCAGGAGCTTGGATACACCGGCAAGGCTCCGCGCTGGGCCATCGCTTACAAATACGCGGCGCGCTCGGGCGAGACGCAGATCGAAGACATCCTGGTGCAGGTTGGGCGGACGGGAAAGCTTACGCCCGTGGCTGCCTTAAGCCGGTGCCCATCGGAGGCACGACCGTCAGCCGCGCCACGCTGCACAACATGGACGAGATCGAGCGCCTGGGCGTGCGCATCGGCGATTGGGTGGTGGTCGAGCGCGGCGGCGATGTCATCCCCAAGGTCGTCAGAGTTGACGAGAGCAAGCCGCGCGGCACGCGCGAGTTTCACATGCCCGAGCGTTGTCCGGTATGCGGCGGCCACGTGGTGCGCGCCGAAGGCGAGGCCGACCACCGCTGCGTGAATGCCAACTGTCCCGCCAAGCTGCGCGAGAGTATCCGCCATTTCGCTTCGCGCGGCGTGATGAACATCGAGGGCATGGGCGACGCGCTGGTCAACCAGCTGGTCGATAAGGGGCTGGTGAAGAACGTCGCCGACATCTATGGACTGACCGAAGCCGACCTGCTCGAACTCGAGCGCATGGGCAAGAAGTCGGCGCAGAACATCCTGCGCGAGATCGAGCAATCGAAGAAGCTGCCGCTGGAACGCGTGATCTACGGTTTGGGCATTCGCTTTGTCGGCGAGCGTACAGCGCAGTTCCTGGCCGAGCACTTCGGCTCAATGGACGCCTTCATGAGCGCCAGCGAGGAAGAGCTGCAGGAGGTGAACGAGATTGGGCCGCGCGTGTCGGCGGCAGTTCGCGAGTTCTTCGACGAGCCTAAGAACGTTGCGCTGGTGAAGCGGCTGGGTGCGGCCGGCCTGACCTTCAAGGGCAAGAAGAAAGAACGTGGCACCGCGCTGGCGGGCAAAACCTTCGTGCTCACCGGAACCTTGACTCGGCACACGCGCGATGAGGCCAAGAAGCTGATCGAAGATGCCGGCGGACGAGTGTCCGGCTCGGTGAGCAAGAAGACGGATTACGTGGTGGCAGGAGAGGACGCGGGCTCGAAGCTCGACAAGGCGCGCGAGCTGAGGGTCAACGTCATCGATGAAGATGAGATGGAGAAGTTGATCAAGGGGTGAGGAAGGGGCGCGCCTTCAGGCTTCATGGTTGGGGTGGACTGAATCGGGTAAGAAGCGGCGTCTTGAGCGCCGCGTCCTAGAACCTTCAACGAACCATCTCGCTGCAGTGGACATATGTATGTCCACTGCTGCGAGAGCATATTGGGCGGCTGGGCTGGACGCCGACCTGAAGGTCGGCTCTACCCCCGCAAAAGCGAAGGGGACGCTTGCGCGTCCCCTTCGGTTGGTCGTTGCAAAGCTTAGTGCTTTTTCTTCTTCGCGGCCTTCTTGGTCGCCTTCTTTGCAGCCTTCTTAGTTGCCATTTTCTATTCTCCCTTTTCCATTCTTCATGGAAGTTTGCGACATCACATCGTCGCAATTTGTTCTTTGTATAGAGTCATCGAAACGAATAGTCAAGAAAAAAACGCGCGTTTTTGTGTGTACCTTGGGAGCGCCGATGAGCGCCGGCGCGAACGCAAATCTTACAGTTGCATGGAGCTGCAACTCACAATTTCAGACGTGCCAATCGTGAACGTATTTGACCCGCATAAACACTGGTTATTTCAGCATTCGCAAAATAATGCCGCTCAGCGCATCGTGCCACGCGTGCGCCATCATTCCCGGACGGAGGCTTTTGCGCCACCAGGCGAGTAACCCAAATAGCAATCCAAAAATTCCGATCAGGACCATGCGCGCACTGCCTTCGTAGCCGTGGGACGCTCCGAAGATGACGGCCGAGAGCAATACGCCCGCGAGCATGGAACGCGTCATGGCGGCGAATTGCAGTTGCAGATATCCGCGGAAGATGAACTCCTCGCAGAAGCCGGCGGTGGTGCTCAGCAGAACCCAGACGGCGACTTCGAGCCGGGTGTTCGGTGTCAGAAATCCGAGTTGGCGGCGCATGGCGTCGAGCTTCTCGGCCTGGTCGAGGTGCATCAGCTTGGCTCCCGCCGCCAGCACCAGCGCTGCCACCATCCAGAAGCAGGCGGCGACCAGAACGTCGACGAAGAAATCATCGAAGCTGGCCCAGCGTCCGCCAATCACGTCGCGCAGTCGGAAGCGTTTGCGAATTCCCAGCCAGACGAAGCCGGCGAGGATCCATTCCCAGGTGATGCCCCATAGGTACTGCAGCAACTTGCTGCCGCCGCGCACCAGCAAATGGTGGCTCCCCGCTCCGCTAACCGATCCGGCCAGCAACACCGCGACCAGCAACACGGTATGCCAGACCGGCGCAAGTAAACGGCGCTGGCTGGGCTGCGCCGCTGGTGGCTGCGGAATTTGTGGGTCGAGGCTCACCGCGCGTCCATCTTATAATGTTGGGTCTTTACTCCTGCTGAAAGGTCTTGCTATCTATGGCTTCATTGGAAGATGTGGTTATCGTTTCTGCCGTGCGTACTCCGGTGGGTAAATTTCAGGGATCGTTGTCAGATTTCACCGCGCCGCAGTTAGGCGCAATCGTGGTGCGCGAGGCGGTGAAGCGCGCCGGCATCGATCCGAACACGGTCGATGAGTGCATCATGGGCAACGTGGTACAGGCCGGCCTGGGACAGAATCCGGCGCGCCAGGCGGCGCTTAGTGGCGGATTGTCGTCGGCCGTCTCGGCAACAACTATCAACAAGGTGTGCGGCTCCGGCCTGAAGTCGGTCGCATTGGCGCAACAGGCGATCCAGACCGGCAACTCTGAAATCGTTGTTGCCGGCGGCATGGAGAGCATGACCAACACTCCTTACCTCTTGCCACAGGCGCGCAAGGGATATCGCCTGGGCGACGGCAAGATTGTCGACTCCATGGTTCACGACGGCCTATGGGACGCCTACAACGACTACCACATGGGCAACACCGGCGAGAACGTGGCGCAGAAGTACGGCATCACTCGCGAAGAGCAGGATGAATACGCGCTCAACTCGCATCGCAAGGCGGTGTCGGCGATGAAGGAGTGCCGCTTCAAAGATCAGATCGTTCCGGTTGAGCTGCCGGCGAAGAAGAAAGGCGCTGCGCCGGAGCTGTTCACCAGGGATGAGTCGCCGCGCGAGGACTCAACCATTGAGTCTCTGCGCAATCTGAAGCCGGCGTTCAAGAAAGACGGCACCGTGACCGCGGGCAATGCTCCCGGGGTGAATGACGGAGCGTCGGCGGTGGTGGTGATGTCGGCAGCAAAGGCGAAGGAGCTTGGCTTGAAGCCGATGGCGCGCATCGTGGCGCAGGCCGCGAGCGGGCTTGATCCGGCGTGGGTGATGATGGCGCCGGTCGATGCGATACGGCAGATTTGGAAGAAGACTGGCTGGAAGAACGAAGACGTCGATCTGTACGAGATCAACGAGGCGTTCTCGGTCGCGGCCATCGCTGTCACGCGCGAGCTGGGCATCGACCTGAATAAAGTCAATGTCAACGGCGGAGCGGTAGCGCTGGGACACGCGATTGGATCTAGCGGCTCGCGCATTCTGGTGACGTTGCTCTATGAGATGGCCCGTCGCGATGTGCACAAAGGCATTGCGGCACTCTGCCTCGGCGGCGGAAATGCCGTCGCCATGGCGGTGGAGCGCTAAGCGTTGTCGGTTGTCAGTGCTCAGTTGTCAGAAAGGCATGTTGACGACAGAGTGGAAGTGAATAGGCAGGCCCGAGCCGGGATGACGTGTGCGGGCTTTGTATCAGGGCACGCCTTCAGGCCTGCCGCTATGGCATCGAAAGACGAAGGCCTTTAGGCCCTGAAGGTTACCGCAAGGGCTGAAGCCCTGGTCTTTCGTTGACCGTTTGGCCCGAGTGAACTCGGCCCTGATACAGGACACTCGACAAGCTATTTGGGTGCACACCTGAGGCTTTCGGCTGTGATGGCCTGAGGGTCTTCCTTCGGGGAACCTTTTGCCGTGCCATTCGTATCTGAGATTGGGAGGGGAGCATGTACTGCAACTATTGCGGAAAAGTGATTCAGGACGACGCCAATGTATGCGCCTACTGTGGGCAGCGGGTAGGGCCGATTGCCGGACGCACCCGGCTGCTGCGTCCGCCGAAGGGCAGCCCCGATCGCAAAATCGCGGGCGTCTGCGCGGCCTTTGCTGAGTACTTTGATCTCGACGTGACCGTCGTTCGCGTGGTGTGGCTGCTGGTAGTTCTCTGCGCCGGAACCGGCCTGCTGGCCTACATCATTGCCTGGATCGTAATTCCGGAGGCTCCCGCGGTGGTCGTATCGGCGCCCCCGGCGAATGTGCAGCCGTATCAGCATCCGTGAGCGACGAGCATAAGTCCGCGAAGCGCGCTTTCTCGCGAAGCGCGATTTCTAAAGAAGCACCCTGTTTCTAAGCCGGTGTCATCCCGAGCCCGCCTCCGCGGGTGAGGGATCTGCAGTTCGCGCGCACAACGAATCGGATCGCCTACGTTTACACGCTCGATTTCAGCAGTGAGCTGAGGAATCCGTTTTCAAATTTCAGCAACGGCCGGCGATGTCGCTCACGCGAGTGCGACGTGGCGCGAGCGGCAAACTGCAGCTCCCTCGGCTTCTCGTCCTCCTGGGGCGAACTCGTCGCTCGGATGATACACCTGATAAAAGACGGTGCGACTCAGGAGGACCGGATGCCCACCCTGCAAAGCGACGACGCTCTTCTCCATTACGAAGTCACCGGCTCTGGTCCCGCCCTTGTCCTGCTGCATCCGTTTCCGCTGAATCATCATTTCTGGGACGAAATCGTACCCAGGCTTACGGAACGATACCGCGTTATCACGCCCGACCTGCGCGGACACGGCCAGTCGGAGTTAGGCAACGGTCCAGCGACGATGGAGAAGCATGCCGCTGATCTGCTGCGCTTGTGCGATGCGGAAGAAATATCCACGGCCGTCTTCGTCGGTGTCTCGATCGGTGGATACGTGTTGTTCGAGTTTTGGAGACGGCACAGAAAGCGGTTCGTCGGGCTTGTCCTCTCGAACACGCGAGCTTCCGCAGAAACCGAAGAGAGCCGCGCCAATCGCTTGCGTATTGCCGATCAAGTCTTGAGCGAAGGTACCTCAGCCTTCATCGACGACATGCTCTCAAAACTCATTGGCTCAACCACAAGGTCGGAGCGGCCCGAGGTGGTCGAGGCCGCACGCCGCATGATGCAAAGCATGTCGCCGGAAGATATCGCCGGAGTGCAGCGCGGGATGGCTGGCCGCCCGGACTCCATCGCGACGTTGAGCACAATTGACGTCCCCACGCTGGTGATCGCGGGCGCAGAAGATGTGCCGCCGTTGAGCGCGGCGGAACTGATGCGCGATCACATTACCGGCAGCGCTCTGCACCTCATTCCCCAGGCCGGACATTACGCTGCGATGGAGCGGCCGGAGGAATATTCGAAACTTCTGCGCAAGTTCGCGGACGACGTCTACGACAAGAGTCGCTGACCGTAATCTCCCAAAACTTACGAGGCTACGAAGCGTGTTGTCCCAGCACGTAAATCACCCACGGGGCGATCGTCGTCTCACTAACCCAGTTGTACGGCTCCGCACTCGTGGCCAGCGGCTTGTACATCGAGACGACTTCCAGTCCAGCCTGCTGGTAGATCTCGCGGTAGCTTTCGTCCGGGCAGAGGATGTCGAGTGCAGGCCGGCTATCCGCGAAATCGGTAGTGATGATGCGGACCAGGTCGCCCGGCTTGGCAGAGTGATTCTCGGGGAAATCCTTGGTTGAGAATGAGGCCCACTCGTTGACATAGATCTCAGGGGCCGAGACCACGCTGATCAATTTCCCCGGCGGTTTGAGCAAACTGCCCAGGCGCCGGAAGAGCTGCGTCTTAACCTCGTCTCCCGCAATGTTATCGAAGGTGAAGAGTGACGAGACCAGATCGAACTCGCTCTGCGGAAGTCCGCTGAGGTCGTCGCCTGCGATCAAACGATAATCGCCTGCCGGCTCAATCTCTCGCGCTCTGGTAATCATCTCCGGCGCAATATCGATACCGATCACCTCGAAACCAAGCTGCCGCACGAAACGCGTCGAACGTCCGGTGCCGCAGCCGAAGTCGATGGCCTTCGTCCCGGCAACGTGCTCTTCGATGATCGCGGGCAAGTCGCGGAACGCCAGGTAATAGGTGTTGGCAAATTGGAGCGTGGCGTACTCCTCGGCGCGAAGCCCATCCTGATAACAGTTGCTGAAGGCCATGAGGTCCCTTGGTCGGCGTTCTTTGGATTATCAACGCGGCGACAGGAAGCCGCCAGAGTACTCCGTTCCAGCGGCTTCGATAGCGGAAGCCGAGTTCTCACTGCACCTTGGTAGCCGTGCCGGTCATCACCGTAGTCCAGGTGTTGCCGTCCTTCGACATGTCGTACTGCATGGTGTAGGAGGTCGGCGAGGTGACTTTCATGATGAACCTACCCTTGCCCATCTTGGTGTCCTCGCCCAACCATGTCCACGTCTTGCCGTCGACCGTGCCCATCGACTTGCCGGCCTCACCCCAGCTGTTGAATTCGTTATAGGTGAACTTCTTGGCGTCGGTGTCGTAGCCCATGATGAAGAGGCTCACACCGTCGCCCATTCCGGCGCCTGAGAACTTCGAATGCGACACCAGAAAGAAGCCGCCAGGCATCCAGTGGATATCTTCGGTCATGGTCCATTTGCCGCCCGGTCCCATAGGCCCTGGCTTAGTGTCGCCGTCCAGCTTCCACTGGCCGGCCATCCAGTCGAGTTGTTTGAGTTCGGGCGCCGGTTTCGGCATCTCCATTTGTGCCGAGGCAATCACCGTCAGGCCGAACACTACCAATAGCAGCAACCCCAGTCTTCGTACGCGCATAGGTTTGTCTCTCCTCGCCCAGGCTCGCAGCCTTCGGAGGCGAAATCTTACGGCGCAGCCTGACCCGTGTCAACGCAAGAATACCGTGCAGTCATGGGCGATTGTGACCGGAGTCACGAGGAACGAAACCGCAGTGCGGCTAAAATACAAGACGTCATGATTGATGCCTTCCTCGTTCCCGAAGCCAGCGTTATTACCAGCAACGGCGACAGCGCGCCGGTGGAGATCGCCGCCGCCGAACACCGCGTATTTCTTGTGACTCTTTCCATTACGGCTGTGGTGGAACAGGAGTCGATCGAGCTGGGCATCTTTGCCTCTGCGGATGGAGCGACCTGGGAGACGACGCCGCTGGCCGGCTTGCCGCAGAAGTTCTATCCCGGCGAGTACCCTCTGCTGGTCGATCTGTCACAACGTTCCGATGTCCGCTTCCTGCGGGCGCACTGGGACGCCGGCCGGTGGGGACGCGGCACCAAGACACCGCGTTTTGAGATGGCGGTGCGGCTTCGCGAGGTCCCGCCCGCGCTGTTGGGCGAGGCCCGGGAGCGTGTGGGCGCAGCCTCCTGACGGCCGCGACCTTCCCCGGTCAGTGATTCTGATGTACGTTTGTGAATCACGAATTGTCGCCGGCCTGGCCATGCAGAAGGTCTATTGGTGAGCACAACAATCACAGTGCAGAGTGCGCGCAATGTGCTGGGAAGTCTCCGCATGCCGGGAGACAAATCCATCTCGCACCGCTATGCCATGCTGGCGGCGCTGGCGCCGGGACAGTCGAGGTTCGAGAATTTTGCGCCGGGCGCCGACTGTGCCAGCACCGTGGAGTGCGTGCGACGGCTTGGCTGCGCGGTCGAGCGCGGCAGCAACGGCAGCGTAGCGATCGAGGGACTCGGCGCGCAACTTAAGCCGCCTTCCGAAGTGCTGGATTGCGGAAATTCGGGCTCGACCATGCGCATGATGTCAGGCATTCTTGCGGCGCAGCCCTTCAGCAGCGAGCTCATTGGCGATGCCTCGTTGTCAAAGCGTCCGATGAAGCGGGTCATCGAGCCGCTCTCGCAGATGGGAGCGCAAATCGATTCCGTAGACGGCCACGCCCCGCTGCGAATCAACGGAGCGCGCCTGCGTGGAATTACCTATCGGCCGCCAGTTGCCAGCGCCCAGGTAAAGACGTGCCTGCTTTTCGCCGGCCTGCTGGCGGAGGGCACCACGACGATCGAAGAGAACCATCCGACCCGCGATCACGGAGAGCTCGCGTTGCGCGCCTTCGGTGTCGAACTGGAGCGCTCGCGCAATAAGGTCAGCATTCGCGGCGGCCAAACTCTCAAGCCGCTGGAAGCGTACGTTCCGGGCGACAGCTCATCGGCGGCGTTCTTTCTGTGTGCTGCCGCCATCTTTCCCGAGTCGAACCTGGTGCTCGATGGAGTGCTGCTGAATCCCACGCGCTCGGCTCTGCTCGATGTGCTCACCGCGATGGGCTGCCGCGTTTCCATGCTGCGGGTGGAAGAGCAGCACGGAGAGCTGGTAGGCACCATCGCGCTCGTTCCGGGCAAAGGACGGCAGGTCGTGATCGCGGGCGCGCAGACCGCGTTGCTGATCGACGAGCTGCCGGTGCTGGCGGCGATTGCGCCCTACACTGCCGGAGGGCTTGAGGTGCGCGACGCGGCTGAGCTGCGGGTCAAGGAGTCAGACCGGCTCAGCGCCGTGACCCGCAACCTGCAAGCCATGGGAGCGCAAGTGGAGCAGACCGACGACGGCTGGCGCATCCCCGGCAATCAGAAGTTGCACGGCGCGGAGATTGAGAGCTACCACGATCACCGCATTGCCATGGCGTTCGCCATCGCAGCCCTCCGCGCCGAGGGTGAGACGACAATTCACAACGCCGACTGCGTGGCCATTTCGTACCCTGCGTTCTTCGAGGATCTGGAGCGGGTGGTGGAACGTTGACGAGCTCGTTCCAGAGGTGGAAGCACCACGCTTTAGCGTGGTGAAACAAGCGGGCCACGGCAGACTGGGGCTTTAGCCCCGGAAGCGCCTCGAATGGACTTTCTCAGCAGCCTCTCCAGCCCGGCGACAGAGTTTGTTTTTCGACTCGATCAGCGCCCACTTGAGCCATTTCACCGTTTCGGTTAATCCTATAAACAAGTTATTGGTTTTCCCGCGAATGTATTTCACAGACGGAGAAAAGAGTTGAAGCGATTTCCGCGAAGCTTCCGCGCAATGTTGTGTCTGGTTTCAGGTGCTGCTCTTCTAAGCTTGCCGCTGATTGTGTCGGCGCAGAGCAGCACATTCCGCGGCGCGCCGGCCTCTGCCGCCGCCCTGACCAATCCATACGCGGGTAATGCCAATGCTGCCGCTGGCGGCAGGAAGCTCTACGCCCAGAACTGCTCGCAGTGTCATGGCAACAATCTTCAGGGTATGGGCCCGGCTCCGGCGCTCGAGAGCAGCAGCGTGAAGTCGGCAAAACCGGGCGAGCTCTTCTGGTTCATTACCAACGGCAACCTGAACGCCGGGATGCCCTCGTGGTCGAACTTGCCCAAGCAGCAGCGCTGGCAGATCGTGAGCTTTCTGGAATCGCAGAACAAGTAACCCTTTGCCGTGTTAAACTGCCTGTTTTGCGCGGGAGGAACTGTGCGCCTCGGCGACTACATCGACGACTACTGCACCCGCTGCAAACGCAGCACCGACCACTCCATCGCGGCGATGGTCGGGGAAGAAGTGCAGAAGGTCACTTGCCGCAGCTGTCACACCGAACATCCCTACCGTCACAACGACTCGGGCAAACCCACCAAAGAACAAATGTTCGACAAACTGGTCGCCAACGCCAAGGAACAGATTGAGGGTGCACCTGCGGCTACCGGCTCGCCTGGGGGTGATGGTTCGCCGGCGCCAGTCGATTCTCCTGCGCCTTCCGCTCCCGCCAAGATCAAACGCACGCGCAAGTAAGGGAGCGGTAGAGCTGGCCTTCAGACCGGCGTCCAAGCCTTCACGGTTGTCATTCTGAGCGCAGCGAAGAACCTGCTTTTCGCGCGCGCCACCACAATGCCGGACGAAAACGGGGGACCCGTGTCCGGGCACGACCTTGGTCGTGCCGATGAGGACCTCTTCCTGATTGTCATCCTGAGCGGAGTGAAATCGCAAAGCGATTGAACGAAGTCGAAGGACCGCTATCATCACGGAAATCTTTCGTGAGCAGAGTGGTCCTGCGACTCGTCGTCCGCCGCGGCGGCCTCCTCGCTCAGGATGACAGCTCTTACTCTTCCACCACCCCGTCCATCAGGTCCGTCTCGAACTTCCCGTGCTGCGGCTCGCGCGTGCAGGCCAGGTGGTAAAGCTCGGCTAACGGCGGACGGTCGAGATTCTTTCTCACACGCTCAAACAGCGGCTGCTGCGTTTTGTGTTGCCTGAAGGCCTGGTTTTTCTTCTCGAAGAGCTCAGGACCAATGTCGATGCTCGCGGTGATTACCGGAGGCGCGATGGCTTGCCGGTCGGCCAGTTTGTATCCGCTGGTGAGGTAGTACAGCTTTTGCGAAGCATATGCCGGGCCCAGGTCTGGGTATCGATCGGATCGTCCAGCCCACTGAAACGCGATAGTCGCGAAGACTCCGGCCATAGCGTGATCAAGATGCGCCGTCATGCCGCCGTCGGGACCAAAGGTGATGACCACGTGAGGCCGAATCTGCCGGATGCGCTGCACGAGGTCGCCGACAACTTTGGGCAAGTCAGCTTCGGCGAGGTGCGCGTCCCGATAACCAAGAACCTCCCAATGCTTTACGCCGAGCAGCCGGCAGGAGTCTCCCAACTCGCGAGTGCGCATCTCGGCAAGTTCAGCGTCGGTCTTCGCGCCGCCGCGATTGCGCGCAGCAGTTCCGGCGGTCAAACAGATGACGCTGATTTCGACTCCGCGCTCGGCATACAACGCCAGCGTGCCGCCGAAGCCGCCGGCTTCGTCGTCGGGATGAGCGGTGATGCAAAGAAGTCTGGGCATAACTTAGTTATTGATGCGGCAGTCAGGGAGAAAAGCCTAGCCGCGGATTCCCGCAGATGACACGGATCAGATAGAAGAAAGCTGTAGAATCCAAGGACTCCAGAATTACGCATTTCCGATCCGTGTCATCCGCGTAAATCCGCGGCCACGCTTTTCTCCGGAGGGGCTGATAGTCACCCACTTTGATTTGCTAAATCCGCCGCCGCTAAGTGATAATAATGCTTCGCCTCTAACAGCGGAGGTCTGACCTGTGCCAATCCAGGTGCGGGTTGGGATGTGGAGCGAACCTGGTTCGCTGGAGCATCCGCCATTTTGGTTAAGCTGTACGGCTGGGCGTTGCGCAATCGTGCCAAAACGCAGCCGTTACCCTGACAAGCAGGAAAGGAAACAAACTCTGTGCTGATGATTCGTCTGTCGCGCCGTGGCGCGCGCAAACAGCCCCACTACCGTATTGTCGTTATCGAAAAAGATCGCGCACGCGATGGCCGCTCGGTTGAGGTCGTCGGGCACCTATAACCCGCGCACCGAACCCGCCACCATCGTGCTGAAGCGCGATCGCGTGGACCACTGGGTGTCGAAGGGCGCGCAGTTGTCGGATCGCGTTCGTAAGATCGTGGCCAAGGCTCCGGTTACTCCGGCGGCTTCGTCCGAGCCGATTACGCCGTCGAGCGTGGCGATTAGCGAACCGGAATCGCCTGCGGTAGCGTAGAATTTTCGCAAAATAAGTCATTTATTATCAAATATTTGACTTTAAGTCTCGCGGAATCAATTATTTGCGATAGAAAACTAGGCTAAGCTGTTGAAACTAAAGAATCGCAATTACGTTTTTTTAATCGATTATCGTTATCGGACGTAACTGCAACGGGCAGCAACTTGGAGTTCACAATGGCTAATGCTTCCGCAGTGAATTTGGTTTCTTTGATGGAAGTCCTCGCCAAGTCGCTCGTCGAGAAGACCGATGAGGTGTTCGTTGAGGAATTCGACGAGCCCGGCCACAAGGTAATCGAAGTGGAAGTCGCGGAAGACGAGGTGGGCCGCCTGATCGGGCGACAAGGCCGCATGGCGCGGAACCTGCGCACCATCATGAATGCTGCCGCGTTGCGTACGCACAAGCGCTATGAGTTGGAGATCGTCGAATAAGCGGCGAGTTCATCACCATCGCGCGCGTGCTGGGGCCGCAAGGCCGGCGCGGCGAAGTGCTGGCCGATTTGCACACCGACTTTCCCGAGCGCTTCGAAGAGCGGCGCGAGTTGTCAGGCCTGGCGGCGAATGGTGAGCGGCGCGACTTGCTGCTGGAAGAGCATTGGTTTCATAAGGGCGGAATCGTCCTGAAGTTCGCCGGGGTCGACTCGATTAGCGATGCCGAGCAACTTGCGGGATGGGAAATACAGATTCCCCGCGAGCAACGCGCCGAACTGGAAGCAGGCGCGGCCTACGTCAGCGAATTGGTCGGCTGCGAAGTTTGGATTCAGGCTGAGCCTGACGAGAAGTTGCTGGGTACTGTCGCCGATGTGGATTTGAGTGGCGGCACGGCTCCGCTGCTGGTGGTTCGTGACGCGGAAGGCCAGGATTATCTGGTGCCTTATGCCGAAGAGTTTTTGCAGTCGGCGAATTTTGAGCAGCGGCGCATTGCGATGAAGCTGCCCGAAGGACTGTTGGAAGTGCAGGCTCCGCTGAGCGCAGATGAGAAGCAGCGGCAGAAGCGGGAAGCCGACGAAGCGCGGGCCGCGGGCGAACGGAAGAAGCGACACTGATCCTGTTCGGGCATGATTTTGGTTTGTCATCCTGAGCGTAGCGAAGGACCTGCTTTTTGGCGGCTCAAACGAAAGCAGGTTCTTCGGTCGCCGTGGCGACCTCAGAATGACAAATCGTGAAGGTTGCACCCCCCTGCGCTCAGGCGCGACTGGGGAAGACCCAAGATGAAGTTCGAGATAGTCACGATTTTTCCGGACTTCTTTCGCGGGCCACTGGATTACGGCATTGTGCGCCGGGCGCGTGATGCCGGGCTCATTGAAATCGGCGTACACGATTTGCGGGCCTTCACGCACGATCGCCATCGCACCGTCGACGACCGGCCGTTTGGCGGCGGCGAGGGAATGGTGCTCAAGCCGGAGCCCATCTTCGAGTGCCTCGAATCGCTGGCAGTTTCGTCGCGAGACCGGCGGCTCAGCGACGGTGCGAAGGAGACGGTGATTCTGCTGTCGCCGCAGGGCGAGCTGTTTACGCAGAAGGTGGCGCAGCGATTGATGAGCCTGGATCGCGTAGTGCTAATCTGCGGCCGCTACGAGGGCGTGGACGAGCGGGTGAGCGAGTTTCTGGCGGATCGCGAGATCTCCGTCGGCGACTTTGTGTTGAGCGGCGGAGAGCTGGGCGCGGCGCTGATCGTGGACGCAATGACGCGGCTGATTCCCGGTGCACTGGGTAATGCGGCTTCATCGCAGCAGGAGTCGTTCACGGTGGGTGCGAACGAAGCGCAGGCGCCCGTGGCGGGAGAGCCGCCGAGTTCAACCTGTGCGTCGGGTGGCTTGCTGGATTATCCGCATTACACGCGGCCGGCTGATTTCGCCGGGATGAAGGTTCCGGAAGTGCTCGTCAACGGAAACCATGACGAGATTCGGCGATGGCGGCGGCGTCAAGCTTTGGAGAAAACAAGGCGCACTCGTCCGGATTTGTTGAGCGACGCCGAGTTGAGCAAGGACGACCGAAAGCTGCTGGCCGAGATTGAGAATCGAGAAGGGTAGTGCGGCGCTTTAGCGCCGCGTAGCGACGCAATGATGGACGTGATCCTGAAGCGCTTCGAAAATCCGGACGAAGTACGCGTTTTCGAGAAGGGCAAGCTGGAACTGGTCGAGCTCGCTGGCATGACGATTGGCCGGGCCAGTTACGAGCCCGGTTGGAAGTGGTCCGAGCACGTCGGCAAGGCCACAGGTGCGAAGAGTTGCCAGGTAGAGCATGTAGGCATGGTGGTCTCCGGCGTGGCGACAGCAGCGATGGATGACGGTCGCGTTATCCAGATGCGCCCTGGCGATGTGTTTTATATTCCGCCGGGACATGACAGTTGGGTGGTTGGCAACGAGCCGTATGTCTCGTTGCACTTCATGGGCGCGAGCGATTATGCGCGAGCAAAATAAAAGCAGGTCCTTCGCTTCGCTCAGGATGACAGATAGGAAAACGAGAAAGATTCAGTCGCCGCGAGGCGCGTAAAAACGAGAAGGAAAAAGAAAATGTCTAGTTCACCGATTATTGACCGTTTGATTGCCAAGACGCGGCGCACCGATTTGCCTCCGTTCAAGCCCGGCGACACCGTTCGCGTACAAGTGAAGATCAAGGAAGGCGACAAAGAGCGCCTCCAGGCCTTTGAAGGACTGGTGATCGCCAAGAGCGCCGGCAACCAGCCGAGCTTTATGGTCCGCAAGATGAGCTTTGGCCAGGGCGTGGAGCGTATCTTCCCGCTGAACTCCAAAGTCATCGAGAAGATCGATGTGCTGCGTTCGGCGCACGTTCGCCGCGCCAAGCTGTATTACCTGCGCGCCCTGCGCGGCAAAGCTGCCCGCCTGCGCGAAGTGGATACTCGCACCCGCGAAGCGAAGTAGCGACTTTCCAATGTTATCCGCTTGTCATCCTGAGCGGAGTGAACACGTCCCGCCTTGCGGGACGAACGAACGCAGTCGAAGGACCTCTATTGGGCCAGGAACGCCTATCGTAGGTAGGGATCCTTCGACTCGTCCCCTTCCACTTCGCTCAGGGTCCTCGCTCAGGATGACACCGGGGAAGAAGCCCGCTTATGTGAAGTCATCGCGGTCGACCTCGTCCTTGAGGTCTTCGAGCGCCCGTTCTCTATCGGGACCGCGCAGACGTTCATTCAACTCATGTAGAGCCACCGCAATGACGTGGTAATGGTGCAACTGGCCGAAGTCGCGGTCACGCGTGACATGCAGCCAGATGTCGTGCATCAGCTTCAGATCCTGTGGGCGCATGCGCGGGGTGTGCGGACCGAGAATGTACTCCCACTTGCGGCCATCCGGCGCAAATACCTCGAGCCGAATGCGTGGCTTGGGATCAGGCAGCCGCTCCCACGCGTCGCCCGTCAGCTTGCCTTGCTCTTCCGGCGTAAGCTTGTTCGACAATCCGCAGACGACCCGAGTGGATCCCAGCCTGGCAGCAGTTGCGACGATCCCTTCGAATACATCGTTGGTCGGCGTTACCAGCAGCGAAACGTGCTTGCCCTGCTTCTCGGCGAGATTGACCACGGAGGTGAACAGCTGCCTTTCGTATTGCTCGAACAGGTCTGAGCTGTCCAGCCGTTCGTTGCCGCTAAACGAATGTTCGCGATGGTACACCCGCGCCGTCATGACGACCACGTCACGCTGAGTGGTGTCTGTTTCGGTGAGCACCTGCTTCAAATAAGCGAGATTCTTCGGATCCCGTACGGCGACGAGGATGCTGCCCGGCCGCACATCCATGGCGTCGGCGGTCAATTCTTCCTGGGCCGCTACCCGGAACTGCTCCAGCTCCGATTCACCCTTGGAATGCTCTTTGGCGTTGGCGCGTTCCGTAATGGTGAAGACCAGGAAAAAGACTGCGCTGAAGCTCACGCCCGCGATGGTCGCCAGTTGTTTGGTAAACAGGTTGACCAATGCAGTCGCGAAGAGTACGAGGGAGATCAGCGCGACTCCAACCGGGATTTCTACTCCCGCGATCTTAAAGTTGCCGGGAACCTTCCATTCACGGTTTTGCGGCAGCTTATAGCGAAGCACCAGCACCGCCAGCGACATGAATGAGAAGCTCCAGATGACGCCGAAGGCATAGAGCGAGGCCAGCAGATAAACGTCGCCGCGGCTGGCGATGATGGTCAGCAGTTGCAATCCGGCAATCAGATTCAGTACGCGGAACGACGTGCCGTAGGTCTTTTGGGGCTTCTTGAACCAGGAGGTGAGGACGCCGTCTTCCACCAGTCGGTTGAGCACGCCGTTGGCGCCCACAATCGCCGTGTTCACCGCGCCAGAGAGAATCAACGCACCGACGACCACGACGAAGGCTTGGAAGAAGAGTCTCAGCGTATACGGTCCAACCACATTCATCGCCAGGCCGCTGATCAGGTTGGCGAAGTAGTCAGGCCGGATCTTGTCGGGGATGATCATCACCGCGAAGAACGAGACCAAGGAGGTGAACAGCAGGCTGTAGATGAAAATGACCAGTCCGGTTTTTTCCAGGTTCTTCAGCTTGGGATGTTCGATTTCACGATTGACCTGGGCAAGGGACTCTTCACCACTCATGGCCAGCACGGAATGTCCGAAGCCAACCATCAAGAGGACGAGTGGGATCTTCGCCGCCCACGTATTCAGCAGCCAGCCTAGAGACTCGCGGCTATGGGGAATGCCCTCCGTCCTGGGGAGGGGCGGAAGATGCGCGCCAGTTTTAAAGATGGTGATAAGGCACCAGATGATCAGCACCACCACCATCACGGTCGTTATGCGCATGATCTGTATGGCGCGCTGGCTTGATTCGTGGATGCCCTTGACGTTCTGCCACCAGAAGTAAAAGGTGACCAAAGCTGCGAAGCCGGCTGAGAAGTGGTTGATCTGCGGGTCGGTCCAATGTACTGGGTGACCCAGGTGCCCCATCGTATCCATGATCAACCCGGCGAGGTACTGTCCGGCGGAGACTGCACTGATCGGTCCGGTGAGGATGTAATCGAACAGCAAGGCCGAAACCGACAACTTGGCGAGAGTTCCACCCAGAGCGCTCTTCACCACCCGGTAGACGCCGCCGCGGACAAACATTGCGCTCGACTCGATGTAAAGCGAGCGCACGGCATAGCTGAACAGCATGACTGCCAGCACGAACCAGGGAGCGCTCTTGCCGATGACCTTTTCGGCGTCACCGCCTACGTAGTACGCGGACGATGCCAAGTCGGAAAGTACGATGGCGGCCGCCCGCCAAAAGGAAATGAACGTCAACATCACCGTGGTGGCGACGAAGACTTTTACGGCAGGTCTTTGGAGGGTTTGGTTTAGGTCCGATGCCATGAAAAATGCGTGCTGGAAAACCGCTCGATTAGGATACCGCCCTGAGCGCAGGAAGTGCGAATCTTTGCGAGCTATTTACATTCGTCTACAACTTTTTAGGCAGGCGGGAGCATATTGAAGGCCAGCTCTACCCGAATCCGGCTTCTTCAGCAGCCGCTAAGCGGCAGCCGTCTTCTTGTACTCGTCGAACGCCGCCAGGTATCGGTCAATGTCCTTCTTCTGGAGGTAATAGGGAGTTGAAAGCCTGAGCTTCGACGGCTCGCCGCCGCGGATGCGAATCTTCTGCGTCTTCCACATCCAGTCTTCCAGCTTCATGCGCTGGATCGGCGGAACATTCACGGTCACGATGGCGCAGCGCATCGTCGCATCGGGCGAGGTCCACGAAGTCGCCCCGCGCTGGGTCATCTGCTCAAGCATGTAATTCGCCAGCTGGCGCTGGCGCGCTTCGATGCGATCCATCCCAATGGCATTGGCCATCTCGATCGAGGCGCGCAGACCGGCAAGCGTAGGTACGTTGGACGATCCGAAGCGCTGGAATCGTTCCGCGCGCAGCTTGGGCTCGTCCCAACCTTCCGTAGCTAGCGTGTTCCAAATGCGGTCGATGGTTTCGTCGCGCACGTAGAGGAAGCCTGTTCCCTTCGGCGCCTGCAACCATTTATGCGGACTGGCGGAGTACATATCGGCGCCAATGTCGTGCACATTCAACCGCATCATGCCCGGCACATGCGCTCCGTCGACGGCAGAGAGAATGCCCTTGGAGCGCGCCAGCGAGCAGATCTGTTTCGCTGGCAGTACGACTCCCGTGACCGTCGTGATGTGGCTGAAAAAAATCACTCGCGTGCGCGGAGTAATCGCGTCGCTGAAGAGATTGAGCACGTCGTCCGGCGATTTGGGTGGCTTGGGAAGCGTGACCTTCTTCACCACGATGCCATACCGTTTGGCCTTGAGCTGCCAGGGCTGCTCGCCGCCGGGATGCTCCTGATCGGTCATCAGCACTTCGTCGCCGGCTTTCATATCAACGCCGTTAGCGATGTAGCTGTTTCCCTCGGTGGCGTTGCGCACCAGCGCGAGCTCATCACGATTGCATCCGATGAACGCCGCCAGCGGATCGCGATACTCGTTCCACGGGCCATAACCCCAGATCGGGTAATCCTCAGGATCGGACTGGTCCATCTCTTCTTCTTTGCTGTACTGCTCGAAGACGGCGCGCAGCACCGGCGCGGGACTGGAGCCTACAGTTCCGTTATTGAGATAAATCTCGTCCGCAGGAATGAGGTATTGCTTGCGCAGCTCGGCCCAGTAAGCGTCTTCGTTATTTGTGTACTGGCTGCGATCGGGCAGGGAGGCAGGATAGTTCGCAAGCTGAGCTAACAGCGGTTCGGCGAAAGCCAGACTGGCGGCCAGTCCAGCGCCACGAGAGAGAAACTGCCGGCGATCGAGCATGAGGCACCTCGGGATTGAAGCGGCATGATAAGTCCTGAACCACGCGCAAGCAAGCGGGTCAGAGTGTCGGATGCAGGCAGACCTCCGATTGTCATACTAAGCGAAGCGAAGGACCGGCTGTCACTCGAGTCACGAAAATCCCCGATTGGGCAAGCAATTTCGGAATTGTCATCACGAGCGCAGCGAGGGATCTGCTCTCGTGTCCCAGCCGACGCTCCTCACAGACGCTCCTCACAATGGACGATGATCTGCGCTGCCATGCGAGAACAGATCCCTCGGCCGAAGCGGCCTCGGGATGACAAAGCACGGGAGCTTGCGCTGAGTGGGTTCAGGAAAGAATCGGCACCCATTCGCGGGCTCTACCCGAAGAACTCTCGAAAGCTCTCTGTTACAAGGTCTACGATCGGCGCCTGCTTCTTCTTGTCACTCAATCCGTGCGCCGCGCCCTCAACCGCAACCAGCTTCGTCTTGGTGGGAATCAGCTTGATGGCGCTTTGCAGTTCGTCGATGGTCCCGAACGTATCGCGCGTGCCGCTGACGAAGAGCGTGGGCGTGTGCAATGCAGGAAAGTGTTGCGTGCGCAACTGCGCCGCCTTGCCCGGCGGATGCAGTGGGTAGGAGAGCAGCAGCAATCCGTCAACGAGCTTCGGCTCGGACGCGCAAAGCATGCTCGCCTGCCTTCCGCCGTAGGACGAGCCACCCAGAAACGCGCGTCCGGGGAATTGCTGCTTCATCAACGTAGCGGCATGCTTGAGCCCCTGCTGATCCCGTTTGCCATCGGCGGGAGACGGGGGTCCGCTCGGCTTGCGCTGGCGATACGGCAGGTCGCAGCGGAGCACCGAGATTCCACCGTGCGCAAACGCGTCGGCCAGCGACACCAGCAAAGGAGCATTGGAGTTCCCGCCCGCGCCGTGCGTCAGCACGAGGAAGTCCCCGGAGTCTCCGTCGGCAGGGTGAAGTGTGCCGCGCACCGGAGCTTCGGGATCGGAAAGATCGGAAAAGGCTTCCACTTTGATATTCATAACAAGGTTTAATCTGTGGGAACGATGATAGCCCTGCGCATCCGAATCCTGCGCCTCGCATCAATATGAGTGCACAGTGACTTCCGCCGGCAAACCCCAATTTGAACCAGTATTCCCGAAGTTATTGATGTCCAAGAGTATTGCTTTCTGGCCATAGGGAGAAGCAGCGAAATCCTCCTTAGCCGCATGATATTCTTGCCTACAAGAGAGGCCGCCAGACCGGGCCCGCGCCATGCTAAGTAGCAGAGGCTGCGACATTTCTTCCCCGAGCGCCGTTGCGCTCTTAACCACAGAAGGCGGTTCCTAGTGACTCAGCGCGAGAAATTCGAAACTAAGAAGCTTCCCATGATGCCCATCCGCGACGTTGTCATCTTTCCCCATATGATGACACCGTTTGTCGTGGGCCGGGAGTCGAGCGTTCGCGCATTGGAAGAGGCGTTGGCCAGCGACAAGAAGATATTCCTCGCCACCCAGCACGACGCCAGCATCGACGAGCCCAAGGCCAACGAGATCTTCCAGGTCGGCACCATCGTCAACATCGTGCAGAGTCTCAAGCTGCCCGACGGCAACATCAAGGTTTTGGTCGAAGGCCTGGAACGCGGCAAAATCCTCCAGGTGGTGGATACCGATGGCTACTTCGAAGCCACGGTCCGCACTGCGAAATACGGAGCCGAGATGACGCCGCAGGTGGAAGCTGCCATGCAGCGCGTCACCGGCCTGTTCGAGCAGTATGTGAAGCTTTGCCAGTCCCTGAACTATGAAACCATGATTGCCGCCGTTCGTAACGACGATCCGGCGAAGCTGACTGACACCATCGCAGCGAACCTTCAGCTGTCGATCGAAGAAAAGCAGGAGTTGCTCGAGATCTTCGATCCTGCCGAGCGGCTGAACCGCATCGCCGATGTGCTCGACGTGGAAATCGAGAAGCTGAACATGGATCGCACCATCCAGTCGCGCGTGAAGCGCCAGATGGAGCGGGCGCAGAAAGAGTATTACCTCAACGAGAAGATCAAGGCCATCCAGAAAGAGTTGGGCCGCGGCGAGAAGAGCGAATTCGACGAGCTGAAGAAGAAAGTCGATGCCGCCGGCATGCCGCGCGAAGTCCACGAGAAAGCGCTGCAGGAGCTGAAGAAGCTCGAGGCGATGCCGCCGATGTCGGCCGAGTCCACGGTCTCGCGTAATTACCTCGACTGGCTGCTGGCGGTGCCGTGGAAGAAGCGTTCGAAAGAGATTCGCAACATCGATGTGGCTGAGAAGGTGCTCAACGAAGATCACTACGGGCTGGAGAAGATCAAGGAGCGCATTCTCGAGTTCCTCGCCGTCCGTCAGCTGGTGAAGAATCCCAAGGGATCGATCCTCTGCTTCGTCGGACCTCCGGGCGTAGGCAAGACCTCGCTGGGCATGAGCATTGCCAAAGCCACGGGCCGCAAGTTTGTCCGCATGTCGCTGGGCGGCGTGCGAGACGAGGCTGAAGTTCGTGGCCATCGCCGCACTTACATCGGCGCGCTCCCAGGCCAGATCATCCAGATGATGAAGAAAGCGGGCACCAAGAACCCGGTCTTCATGCTGGATGAAGTCGACAAGATGTCGATGGATTTCCGCGGCGATCCGTCAGCGGCGCTGCTCGAGGTGCTCGATCCCGAACAGAATTTCATGTTCGTCGATCATTACCTCGACGTGGAATACGACCTGTCGCAGGTCTTCTTTATCGCTACAGCGAACGTGTTGCACACCATTCCTGCTGCGCTGCAGGACCGCATGGAAGTGCTGCGCCTGCACGGCTACACCGAGCCGGAGAAGGTGGAAATTGCGAAACAGTATCTCGTTCGCAAGCAGCGCCTGCAGACTGGTTTGACGGAAGACAACATTCTCTTCACTGACGACGCCTTGCAGGTCATCATCCGCCACTACACGCGTGAAGCTGGCGTGCGCAACCTGGAACGCGAGATTGGCAACATCTGCCGCAAGGTCGCGCGCAAAGTAGTAAAGGAAGGCGACAAATACAAGATCACTCTTACCGCCGACAACGTGAACGAATTTCTCGGCGTGACCAAGTTCCGCGATATGGCGGCGAACGAGCGCAGCGAAATCGGCCTCGTCACCGGCCTGGCGTGGACGGAAGTTGGCGGCTCGATTCTGGTGACCGAAGTCGCGACCGTCGACGGCAAGGGCAAGCTGACTCTGACCGGCAAGCTTGGCGACGTGATGCAGGAATCGGCACAGGCGGCGATGTCGTATGTGCGCTCGCGCGCCTATCGTCTGGGCCTGCCTCGCGACTTCTATCGCAACCTCGACATTCACGTGCACGTGCCCGAGGGCGCTATCCCGAAAGACGGACCTTCGGCCGGCATCACCATTGCGACAGCGATTTCGAGCGCGCTCAGCCGCATCCCCGTTCGCCGCGACATTGCGATGACTGGCGAAATCACGCTGCGCGGCAAAGTGCTACCCATCGGTGGATTGAAAGAGAAGCTGCTGGCGGCCCATCGCGCCGGCATCATGGAAGTCATTTTGCCGGCGGACAACGAAAAGGACCTCGCCGAGGTTCCGGAAAATCTGCGGACAGTTATGAAGCTGCACTTCGTCAACACCATGGATGAGGTGCTGACCTTCGCGCTGGAGCGCCCCTGCCTGAAATCGCCGAGGAGACTCCGGGTATTGCGGCCCTGCCTCCTGCGCCGGAGCAGTCGCCGACCGCGCATCAATAACTGCGGCTTTATTTTTTGAGTTAGGCCCATCGTCTCGGCGGTGGGCTTTTTCTTGAGCCTCGAGCTTTGAAGGGGCAAAGCTCCACATGGTGCGGAAAACTCCTTGCGGGGCCGCCTTGAAGGGGCGCAGCTTTTAGCTGCGCCGTACAGTCCCTGTGTTTTGTCATCCCGAACCTCGTTAGAGGTGAGGGATCTGCTGTTGTTCCCGCTGCCAAGACTTTTTCCGCAGCCTATGAGACTGCTGCCCTTACAAATTCGCCTCCACATCAACACTTCGTAACTTGCGATTTCGCCCCGTTCCCCCCATAGTCTAAGCATGAAGGTACTCACGCGCTTTGTTATCTCTGCTGCCCATCCCAGGCAGTTCCCCCCGCCGGGCGCGCCCGAGGTCGCCTTCCTGGGCCGCTCGAACGTCGGCAAATCCAGCCTGATTAATTCTCTGGTGGGCAGCAAGATCGCCAAAACCAGTAACACGCCCGGCCGCACGCAGACCATCAACTTCTTTGAAGTTCGGCGTCACGGCAAGCCCAAGGCTGAATTCATGTTCGCTGACCTGCCTGGTTACGGGTATGCGCGCGTTCCCAAGGACATTACCGCGAAGTGGGGAGAGTTCATCAACCCGTATCTTGAAAACCGCCCGTCGCTGGCGCTCTGCTTGTCGCTGGTCGATGTCACCATTCCGCCGCAACAGCTCGACATCCAGTTGCTGGAATGGCTGCGCCACGCCGATCGGCCCTTCCTGATCGTCGCGACCAAGGCCGATCGCATCTCCGGCAATCAGCTTCGCGCCTCGCTCCACAAACTCTGTGAGCAGCTACACGTCGATCTGGACCAGGTTGTTCCGTTCTCGGCGAAGGCGCGTATTGGTCAGGAGGAGTTGTGGCGAGCAATCCGGGCTGCGGTTCGATTGGAAGATCGGGGTGCTGAGCCCATGCTTCCGACTGGGACGTAGTAGTTGTGGTGCTGAAGAATTGAGTCACCAAAGAACTGGGTCACCAACGTTGAACTGGGTCACTAACGTTGAATAGGGTCGCCAACGTTGAACCGGGTCACCAACGATGAACTGGGTCACCACGATGAACCGGGTCACCAACGAGGAGCTGGGTCACCACGATGAACCGGGTCACCAACGAGGAGCTGGGTCACCCACGATGAACTGGGTGCCCCATTCGGGCCGGGTTTGCCCGGGTGGGGGTTTTTGTTCTGACCGGCACACACCTCCACCGACAGGCGAAACCCTCACCCCGCCAAACGATGGCGGAATGGGGCACCCGGCGGAAAAACGGGAAGAGCCACTAAGCCGGCCAGATTTCGAGCGCAGTCTTGCTGAGAATCTGGTCTCGCACGCTGTCTGACAACGTCAGAGCACGAAATTCCTTCAGATTTTTCTCGACTTCGGGTACGCCCGGTCCCGGCCAGTCGGTGCCGAACAGCGTCTTATGCGCGATCTCTTCCAGGCGAGGAAAGTACGTGAGCAGCGACTTGGGCGGGATACCGCTGATATCGAGGTAAACATTAGGATGGCGGCGCACCAGGAAAAATGCGGTGTCCATCCATAGCGGGCGGCCGCCGTGCGCCAGCAGGATTTTGAGCTTTGGGAAATCGACTGCTACGTCGTCAACGTAAATGGGATCGCCGTACTTATTACGGGCGCCGGGAAAGATCGAGGTTCCCGTGTGCACCATAATCGGGATACCGTTTGCCTCGGCGGCGCGATAGATAATTTCCAGCTCTTTGACGCCATTCACGTAATCATTGGGATAGAGCAGCTGATGCGGCGGGTGAATCTTGATCAGCCGAATGCCCAGGCGGACGATCTGCTCCATGTCTGCGAGCACGTTGCGCGTATGCCGCGGATGCAGACTCCCACAAGGTAGGAGTCGCTTCGGGTCGGCTTTAACGTAGTTCGCGATCCACTCGTTTACTGCGGGCGTGAAACCGATGACCTCGGGCGCAACGTAATTGATGAGCACGGCGCGATCGATGCCGATCCGATCCATATAGCCAAGAAACGCTTTCGGCGAGCGGCAATATTCCTCGATCTGGGCGAAGTCCTTGCGCGTCTTCTTCATTAGCGCCAGCGCTTCGGGCTTGAACTCGTGGAGCGGCTGTATGTGGATGTGACAGTCGGTGATCATGTCGAGGTTGCGGTTATCAGTTGTCGGTTGTCAGTTCTCAGTTGGGGTGTCGGTTGTCAGTTCTCAGTTGGGGATGCCGGTTGTCCGTGGCCAGGAAAAAGTCGTCCAACGATAGTAGCTGTCATCCTGAGCGCAGCGAAGGACCTGCTTTCGTGCATCGTGCCACTACCTGTTCGCGGCTGATGCTCAGGTCAGATGAAGCTGCTCCGTGACAACTGCCAACCGTCCACCTCTGTCTGGTAACAACCAACCATCAACCTCTTGCAGACAACGGACAACTGACAACTAATTTGTTGCCGCCAGCACGGCACGTTTCGTGAACACTCGCACCATCTCGCGCCGGTATTCAGGAGTGAGCGCCGACGTGGTCAGCGGCTTTGCGGTTCTTGCCGCCATCTCGCCGATGCGCCCGGCCAGCGACTCGTCGACGATCGCACCAATCAACTCCGCGTCAGCATCTTTAATCAGATGGGGGGCGGGATTGACGGCGGTAATTGCCACTCGTACATCTTGGACACGCCGCGATTTCGGCTCAACGCGAAGCGCAACAGCCACGCCCGCCAATGGGTAATCGATGCTTCCGCGGACGCGAAGCTTTTGATAGCTACCGCGCCATCCTGCCGTAGCTGCTGGAAGAAATACGCGGGTCACGATCTCGTCAGCTCCCAGTCTGAGGCGCACGATGCCGTCGTTCACATAGAAGTCGCGCAGGGCGACTCGGCGTATGCCGCCCGGCCCTGCAATTTCAACCTCGGCATCGAGACACAGCAGCGCCGGAGGTGTATCGCCGGAGAACGTCGCCCAGCAGAAGTTACCGCCGGGAGCGACGTGGCAAAGATCGCCATCTTTCTTCAGGCAAAAGCCGCAACTCTTGCGCCAGAGCAGCGATTGGTTGTACCAGAGACAGCGCGTATCGAGGCAGATATTGCCGCCCAGCGTCGCCATGTTGCGAATCACCGGAGAGGCCACGGTCCGTGCCGCCTCGTAGAGCACAGCATAATCGCGCCGAATAACCGCCGAGTGCTCGATGACACTTAGCGGCGTGAGCGCGCCGATGCAGACGCCATCGTCCCCCATTGTGATACCGCTAAGTCCCCCCACGCTCCGCAGATCGAGCAGGTACGGCGGCGTGAAAAGCTTCTGCTTCATTGACGGCAGCAGGTCCGTTCCGCCGGCCACAATCTTCGTATCGCCGGGGTACTTGGCCAGGAACCCCATTGTTTCGTCCACCGTCCGGGGACGCAGGAGTTGGAAGGTGGGCAGGCTCATTGCCGATCTCCCACATTGGCGGATGCCTTGTGCCGCGCAGGATCGAGTGGATGTCGCGAAGGTCCTTTACCGTTAAACCAAAGGGAGCCGCCGTGCTCGCGGAAGGTCGTGGGCGCTGTCGGATCGACCGACTCGGTCATCTCGATTTTCTTGTCGCCGCGTTTTGCCCGTAACGCCGCCAGCACACGCTCCGGAGTGAACGGGGCCTCTCGCAGCCGAACTCCCACAGCGTGGTATATCGCATTAGAGATGGCGGGAATTGTAGCGGCTAGCGAACCTTCCCCTGCTTCTTTGGCTCCGAACGGTCCCTCAGGATCGATACTCTCAACAATGATGGTCTCGATTTCGGGCGACTCGACTGAGGACGGACTGCGGTACTCCAGCAGCCCCGGATTCATCAGCAGGCCATCCTTCCATACCATCTCTTCCTGCATCGCCTGCCCCAAACCCATCCACACCGAGCCGACCACCTGGCCTTCAACTGCTACAGGGTTAAGCGCGCGTCCGCAGTCGTGTGCCGCCCAGACCTTGTGGACAGTCACTTCGCCCGTCTCTTCATCGACACTCACTTCAGCCACCTGCGCCGAGTAGGAGTAAGCCGGCGACGGTCCGACGCCTCCGCCTTTGTGCTTTCCGCCGCGTGCTGCCATCGGCGGCGCGTAAGAGCCGGTACCGGTAAGCGCTCCGTGGAAGTCGATGGCCGAGACAACCGCCTCCTCGAAGCTCATGTGCTGCTTGGGACCTTCTTCTTTGCGGGTCTGAAGGACAGAGCCGCGCAGAATCTGGCCGTCAACGCGGCCGCGCGGGGCATCGATCTGCTCCAGCAACTCCGACGCTGTGGGATCATTGTCTGACTCTGTGGTACCAGCGAGCCAGACATGATCGTCGCGCATGATGACTTCTTCGGGTGAGCAGGCCATGCGTTTGGCCGCCGCGCTTACAATGTTTTTCTTTACGTCCTGAGCGGCTCGCAACGCCGCGTTTCCGGCCATGAACGTCACGCGACTGGAGTACGAGCCGAGATCGATAGGCGTGAGATCGGTGTCTGCGGCGATAACCCTCACTCGCGACAGAGCGCACCCCAGCACTTCCGCGACAACCTGCGCCGTCATGGTGTCGGAGCCCTGACCGATTTCCGATGCGCCCGTGTACACCACCACGCCGCCATCGCGATCGATCTTGATATTCACCGTCGAGTGCGGCATGTCGGAGCGGATGATGCTGTTGGCCGCGCCGCTCACGTAATGGCTGCAAGCCACGCCCAGACCACGTCCCCGCGGCATCTTGTCGCGACGCTCGTTCCATCCGGAGCGCGTTACCACCTGATCGATGCACTCGGGCAATCCGTAGCTGAGTACACGCAAGCCGTTCACGGTTACTGTTGGCGGCTTCAGCAGATTGACTCGCCTGACCTCTGCCGGATCGAGGCCCAGCTTCACGGCAATCTCATCCATCTGCGACTCGAACGCAAAACGTACGTTGACGGTTCCATGACCGCGCATCGCGCCGCATGCCGGCTTATTGGTCAGCACGCGGTATCCGTCGTAGCGGATGTTCGGAATATCGTAGAGCGCGCCAAGCAGCGCGCCGGAATAGAGAATTGTTACCACACCGTAGGAGCAGTAGGCGCCGCCATCCTGAATGACCTTGCAGGCGACAGAAGTGACGCGCCCATCTTTCTTCACGCCCGTCTTCAAGTCGACGATGGTGCGCGGCCGGCCCCGATGCGCCCAGAAAACTTCCTCGCGTGTGTAGGTGACTTTCACCGGCGCTCGGGCGGCACGCGCCGCTACCGCAGCGATGATCTCGAGCGGAATGATTTCGCTCTTACCGCCAAATCCGCCGCCGACCAGCGGCTTGATGACGCGGATTTGCGACATCGGCAGTTCCAGCACCAGCGATAGCTTGTGTTGCAGGTAATACGGTACCTGGGTCGAGGACCACACTGTCAGACGTCCGAGCTGCCCGGTGTGGGGATCGAGTTCGAAGCTGGCGAGTGTCGAATGCGGTTCCATCGCGGCGTGCGTCACTTCATTAGCAATGTAGCGCGCCTCATGAACGTAATCGGCTTCGGCGAATCCCGCGTCCGGATCGCCAAAAACATGGTGATAGTCCTTCTCGATATTGTGCGGGCGCTCGGGGTGAATCAGGTCCGACTCGGCCTTCATCGACTCTTCCGGATTGAAGTATGCCGGTAACGGCTCGTACTCAACGTCGATCAGCTCAAGCGCCTGCTCGGCGATGTCTTCGCTGATGGCTGCTACACACGCGACGTTGTCACCGATGTACCGGACCTTCTCGACGGCAAGCGCCGTCTCGTCGTGGCCCACGGGAAGAATTCCATATTGGTTCGGCGCATCTTCACCGGTGACGACGGCGACTACGCCCTCCAGCGCCCGCGCGCGAGACGTATCGATGTGTTGGATACGCGCGTGTGGATAAGGGGAATGCAGGATTTTGCCGACCAGCATGCCAGGCAGGCTGAGATCGTCCGTATATTTGCCGGCGCCGGTAGTTTTGCCCGCAGCGTCGACCATTGCGATGGATTTACCGATGATGAAAAAGTCAGACATAAGAAAATTAGCAATTAGCAATTAGTTAAAAGCAGATCCCTCGCTGCTCGGGATGACAAATTCGTAGTTACGTCGCAACGCCGGCAGGTTCGTGCTGGGCAGTTGTCTGTTCCGCGTCGATTGCCGCACGAATGGCCTGGTACATCTGCGTGTAGCCCGTGCACCGGCATAGATTGCTGCTCAAGGCCTCGCGTATCTCCTGCTCACTGGGATCGGGATTGTTGGCCAGCAGCCACTTGATGGTCATCATGAAGCCGGGAGTACAGTACCCGCACTGCGCGCCACCAAAGTCGCCGTAGGCTTTCTGGAGAGCGGCCATACCGGATGCGTCGGCAAAGCCTTCGACGGTGGTGATCTCATGACCCTCGTAGCTGGCGGCGAGCATGGTGCAGGCCAGCATCGGGATGCCATCCACTTGCACGGTACACGCGCCACAAGACGAGTCATCGCAGCCGCGTTTGGAGCCAGTCAGGTCGAGGTCCTGGCGGAGCACGTCGAGCAGGAGTTTGTTGGGCTCGACTGCCAGTTGGTAGTTGCGCCCGTTTACGCGAAGTTCGATTAGTTGCTTCTTCATATCAGTCCTATTCAGTACAGCGGTACGGAGGGATCAATTTCTCTTGCCCAGCGGTCGATGCCGCCGCGCAGTGATTGCACCCTTTCGAAACCCTGTTGACGCAGCCACGCGGTCACGTTCATGGACCGCACTCCGTGATGGCAGACCACCACAATGTGGGAGTCAGGGTCGAGTTCCTGGTTGAAGCGCGCAGGAATGTCGCCCATCGGGATATGCTTGCTCCCGGCGATGCGAGCAGCGTCATACTCCCAGGGCTCACGCACATCCAGCAACCTAACATCAGCGCGGCTGTCGAGCAGCAATTTCAGCTCGCTGTCTGCGATTTCGTAATCCATCGCCATCATCATTTGCCCGTCCAGACCGGGCGGCGCCGCTCCATGTGCGCCTTAATGCCTTCATGCGCATCTGCCGTTTTCATCAGTTCGTCGAAATAAATCTGCTCCGCCCTTGCCAGCCCTTTGTCAAAATGAATCGCGTCCCAGGCATAGAAAGCCTTCTTGGCCACCGCGAGCGCCGCGGGACTCAACTGGGCTACCCGCTGAATAGCATTCCTGTACCAGCGTCTCCGGATCATCGGCGATACCGTTGACCAAGTCCCGCTGCGAGCGCCTCGGCGCCGTCTAGCGTGCGTCCGGTGAGCACCATCTCGGCTGCGAGCTTTTGTCCCACAATGGCGGATAGCGCTACATAGGCTACCGGCGGATAGCACGCCAGCTTGATTTCAGGAAATCCCCAAACCGAATCCGGCGAAGCGAAGATGATGTCGCACATGAGGGCAAGTTCAGCGCCTCCGCCAAGACAATGCCGACGGACGCAGGCGATGGTGAGTTTTTTGCTGGCGACGACCGAGCGGATAACACTGTGAAACGCGGCGAGGGTGTTTCGGATTTTGTCGGCTGTGTGCTCGGCGATTTCGACGCCGCTGGAGAAAGCGCGCTCCGATCCAGCAAACACGATGGCGCTGATCTCCGGACGCGTCTCGATCTGCTCCAGCGCGGCGCGCAGTTCGTCCATCATTCGCACATCGATCACGTTCAGCGGCGGATTCTGCAAGGTGATGCGCGCCGCAGGCGGACGCAGCTCAACCGCGATGCGGGTGAAAGCGGATTGTGATAGGTCACTCATCGAATCAAGAACAACAACTGTGCTTGCGATAGAGGTCTTTCGACTCCTCGTGCGCCGCGTCGCTCAGGATGACAGCCAAAGAAAAACAGGCCTTCGCTTTGCTCAGGATGACAAACCAAGAGAGAAGCAGGTGCTTCGCTCGCTCAAGATGACAAACCAAAGAACATTACTTCGCCCGAAACACTGGAGGACGCTTCTCCAGATACGCTGCCAGCCCTTCCCTGGCGTCTTCGCTCTCGAACAAGCAGCTGCTGGTTTTCGCGTTCGAGTGCCAGTCCAGCCTCCAGCGTGACCTCCCAGCCGCTTTGCACCGCCCGCTTCATTCGGCCAACGGCCTTCGCCGCTTTGTGCGGCGGGCAGAACTGTCGGGCGTAATCCATCACTTGTCCCATGAAGTTGCCGCTGTCGAATATCTTGTTGATCAAGCCCAATTCAGCGGCGCGCTCGAAGTCGAAGGTCTTGCCTTCGGCCATCAGTTCGATGGCTTTCGATTTCCCCAAGACTCGCGAGAGTCGCTGGGTACCGCCGGTACCGGGCAGTACGCCGAGGTTCACCTCCGGCAATCCCATCTTGCCCGCCCCTTTGCGCGCGATACGAAGGTCGGCTGCCAGCGCGACTTCCAGGCCGCCGCCGACACAGTGTCCGTTGATGGCAGCGATCACCAGCTTCGGAGTATTTTCCAGCCGCAAAAGAGTTTCATTTGCATGCAGGCAGAAGTAGTACTTGAATGTGGGATCGACCTCGGTGAGCATCTGGATATTCGCGCCCGCGCAAAAGAACTTCTCCCCGGCGCCAGTCAGAACGATGACGTGAACGTTCTCGTCCATGCGCGCCTGAAGGATCGCGTCGTCCAGTTGGCGGTTCATCGCGTAGCTGTAGGTGTTGGCGGGAGGATCGTTCAATTCGATCACCACAACTCCCGAGTCAACCCGGTACTCGATGAGTTTGCGAGTCTCAACCGCACTTGCAGCTGGGTTACTCATCGGCACTCCTGAATTCGCGGCCTGATCGAGCAGGTTTGTTAGTCGGCAGAGTTTTTCGTCCTGCCATTCGGCCGGGCCGGCTATTACCGAGAACGCCTTGCAGAAACATGTCGCTGATTTGCCGGGCCAGCGTCTCGGCATCGGGATCGGACTTGGGATTATGCCAGGTATAGAGCCAGTTCATCGCGCCAAAGAGCGACATCACGGCGGTCCGCGGGTCGATGCGGCGTGGCCTGCTGCTGTCGCGGCGAATGAAGTCTTCTACCAAGCCCAGGCACGTGCGATAGTAACTTCGTTTGATGGCGGCTAGCTCAGCGCCGTAGCCGTTCTTGAGCACATCGTCTTCATGCGACAGTACCTTCATCGCGTTGTGGCGCGCCAGCGCGTATTGCACGTGGTTGTGCACGAAGATGCGCAGACGCCGCTCGGGATCGCGCTCGTCGCGGAGCCGCTCCCGCAATCGGCCCAGAATGGTGGTGAAGGTATGCTTCTGGATGGAGTAGAGCAGCTTCTCCTTGGAATCGAAGTAGTAGTAGAGTCCCGCCAGCGAGATACCGCTCAGGCGCGAGAGGTCGCGCATCGACGCGCCCTCGTAGCCCTTTTCAGCAAAGACTTCGGTGGCGAAGTCAAGGATCTCCGCCAGTCGCCGGTCAAAGCGAGTGTCAGCAGGCGTCGGGGGTGATGATTGCACCAGGGTGGCCGGCATAGGAGTTGGCCGTTCATTCGAACGTTCGTTCGAATCTTAACCCAATTCGCCTCGCCAGCGCAACCAGCACGAAACTGGCTGGGGTTCGCGAAAAAGCGCCATGCAGCGCATCGGCCGCACAGTAGGCTGAATCCCGCCCGTTAATCCCGCGTTGACAAGTGTCTATCCGGCAAGGCAAACTTCAGAATCTTGCCGAATTCGTTCTGCGAGGCTCATCGCGAAGCGAGCAGGCGGGATAAGCGTGCCGATGACCGTGCAGCCACCCGTATCGCATACTATGGAGTCCACGCTGGAGAGCGTGAACAAGGCCGAGGAGATGGCTGACAAAGCCGCTTCCCAGGCCGGCTTTGACGAGGATGCGCGCGGCGGCATCTCCATGGCGGTCCGTGAAGCCATGATCAATGCGGTGATGCACGGCAACGGGTACAGTTCCGACAAGCGCGTCAAACTGAGCTTTGAGCAGTCAGGCGGCAACCTTGTTATTACAATAACGGACGAAGGCGAGGGGATGAATCCGGAAGCGGTTCCCGATCCGCTGGCGCCGGAAAACCTTATGAAGCAATCCGGGCGCGGTATCTTCCTCATGCGGGCATTTATGGATGATGTCAAATTCCGCAAGCTTGAGCCCGGCACTGAAATCACTTTGATTAAGCGTGTTCCCGGGCACTGACCCGGCACGCAAGGAGGCCTCGACGTGAGCATGAAAGCGAGCACCCGGCAAGTTAACGGAATCACGATTGTGGACTTGAGCGGGCGTATCACCCTGGGCGAAGGCAGCGTGGTGCTGCGCGATACCATCAAGGACTTGCTGGGCAAAGGAAACAAAAAGATCCTGCTGAACCTGGGCGACGTCAGCTACATCGACAGCTCGGGCATCGGCGAACTGGTCAGCGCCTTCACCTCGGTGCAGCGGCAGGGCGGCGACTTGAAGCTGCTGAACCTGACCAAAAAAGTGCATGATCTGCTTCAGATTACGAAGCTGTACACCGTATTTGATGTGAAGGATGACGAAGCCGCAGCCGTCGGCGCTTTTGCTCACTAGTTTGGCGCGGTTGACGGTCGGCGGCTCCAGCACCGGGCGTTGATGGGGCTGCCCATAAGGCCGCTTGCCGCTGATGCTGCGGGGGACTTTCTCTACGAGGCAGCGTTTCCAAAGGCCGACTCGGGGTTTCCGACGGCCTTTTTGTTTGTCTCAAGTCACAGTCGGTCACGCGCTTGAGTTGATTCGCCTTCAGCCGATCGCAGGTCAGCTTCGGATGAAGCAGCCTCAAGACCTGAGGAACTAATCTCGTCCCTCGCGGGAATAAACTCTGAATAGCTGCGAAGCCGCGGCCCGTGGGAGAATTGTTCCCTGACCTGGAAGTTGAAGTTCTATCTGGATGACCTGTGCCGCGTGTTCCTGCGGGTCGATTGCATGGGAGTGGCAGCAGTGTCGACCGGGCGCCGAAGCGCCAGCGTCTCGTATCGAGCGGTTGTGCCAGGGTTCGCCATCGCAGCTCTCTTGGTGGCATCGCTGAATGCCCAAGAGCAGGTGAGCAAGCCGCAAGCGGCGTCCCCCGCTCCTGCACAGCAAGCGGCGCAGAGTGCTTCGTCGACATCTTCGGAACAAAACTCGCCTTACGTCTTGCAGGGTACCGTCAAAGCGGGCACTACGCCGATACCGGGAGCTACGGTAACCGCGACGAAAAAGGGCAGCACCGACCGGGCGACCGGCTGGACGCGCGCCGACGGCAGTTTCTCAATCCCACTCCCATCGCCAGGTGAATTCACGGTACGGGTGCAAATGGCGGCGTTTTCACCGGCAAGCCAGATGGTGAATGTAACCGCTCCGGATCCCAATTTCCGGGTCAATCTGCAGTTGACGCTACTTTCGCGGGCGCAGGGCCAAGGCAGCGGCGGTGGCGCTTATGCCCGACAGGAGGCCATGCGCGGATTCCAAACCTTATCGACCATGCAGGCGGAGGTCGAGGGACAGGGCGCAAGTAACGCCGGCGAATCGGTGGTGCCGTCGGGGATGCCGGTTCCGGGCATTCCGAGCACCATAGCCACCGAGTCCGTTGCGGTTTCGGGTTCGAACGCGAACGCATTCTCGATGGGCGGCAATGAGATGCGGCAGCGTTTCCAGGATTATCAGTCGCAGCCGGGAGGAGCGCCGGGCGCGGGCGGGCCGGGTGGTGGTGGATTCGGTGGCCCAGGCGGTGGTGGCGGCGGTGGTGGAGGAGGCTTTGGCGGTGGCGGCGGCCCGGTGACGCTTCGGGGCGGGCGAGGCATGAATTTCAATCAGCCGCACGGGTCTATTTATTACTCGGCCAACGACTCTGTATTTAATGCGGCGCAATTCTCCCTGACGGGCGTGCCCACGCCGAATCCGGGGTACTTGCAACAGCGTTTCGGCGTCGCCCTGGGAGGCCCGCTTAATATTTCGCACATCTATCACGGCGGAAGCAAAACATTCTTCTTTGTTCATTACAACGGCACGCTGGGGGACACACCGTATTCCGCCTTCTCCACGGTGCCGACAGAGTTGGAGCGATCGGGCAACTTTTCGCAGACGCTGGTCAATGGCCAAGGCGTGCAAATCTACAATCCGCAAACCGGGCAGATGTTTAGCAACGCCACCATCCCACAGAACATGATTAGTTCGTCGGCGAAGAGCCTGCTGAACTACATTCCCTTGCCCAACCTGCCGGGAACGACGCAGAACTTTCAGTACGTCAGCGCGGTGACCAACAAGAGTAACGATGTCAATCTGCGAATCAATCAGGCGCTGGGAAGCGCTTCCAGCACGCCGGGACAAGGAAGGCGGCGCGGTCCGCAGAACAATCTGAATTTCGGGCTGCACTACCATGATGCGGATTCAACGTTGACCGATCCCTTTCCAACGGTCGGCGGCCACACCATCACCAAGGGCCTTGACGTGCCTGTGGGATACGTTCGCAGCTTTGGCAAGCTGATCAACAACTTCCATGTTGATTTCAATCGCAGCACCATCAAGAGCACCAACCTGTACGCGTTCAACACGGATGTCGCGGGCATCGCGGGCATCAACGGAGTCTCACAGAATCCGCTGAATTGGGGTATTCCGAATTTATCGTTCACCAATTTCGGCGGCATCACCGATGTGAACCCGGTCAACGATCGCAACCAGACCATCACGCTTAGCGATTCCATGATCAAGACGCAGGGCAAGCACACCTTGCGCTGGGGAGGAGACTACCGGTTCATCAAAATCAACGCCGAAACCAGCAGCGATCCGCGCGGTACCTTTGTATTCACCGGAGCGGCCACCTCGCAGTTTGTGAATGGCATGGCAGTGCAGGGAACCGGCTATGACTTCGCCGACTTCCTCCTCGGGCTTCCGCAGCAGACAGCAGTGCAATACGGGCAGAATCCCAGCGGCTATCACTTCAATGGAAATTCGTGGGACCTGTTTGTGCAGGACGAGTGGCGGGCGCGCGGCAATCTGACGCTCAATGTGGGACTGCGCTACGAGTATGTCTCTCCGTTCCAGGAGCTGAACAATCAGATCGTGAACCTGGATACGAATCCAGGATTTACGGCGGTTGCGCCGGTCTTTCCCAACCAGTATGGACCGCTGTCGGGAATCTACTATCCGGCCACGCTGGTTAAGCCGGATCGCAACAACTTTGCACCACGCGTCGGCTTTGCGTGGAAGATGCTGCAGAACACCGTCCTTCGCGGCGGTTATGGGATCAACTACAACACCTCGGCATACCAGAACATGGTGCAGGACCTGGCCTTTCAGCCGCCATTCTCCATCACGCAGACCAATGTCAGCTCCCCATCCTCGCCGCTCACGCTGGCAAATGGATTTCCCACGCCTCCACCGGGTTCGATCAACAACAACTACGGTGTGAATCCGTTCTATCGCATGGGCTACGTGCAGATATGGAACCTCGATCTACAGCAGGAGATTACGCGCACGCTGATACTGAACATGGACTACACCGGCACCAAGGGTACCGACCTCGACATCCTGGAAGCGCCCAATCGCACGCCGACAGGAATTCGTATCCCCGGCGTTGCGCCGTTCTACTGGACGAACTCGGTGGGCGACTCAAGCGCAAACGCGGCATCGATTCGAGTGCGAAAACGGCTGGCTACCGGAGTGTCGCTGGGGGGAACGTTCACCTGGTCGAAAGCGCTGGACGACGCTTCTACCATCGGCGCGGGCACCGCCCTGATCAGCCCGACGGGAGCCGTAGTGGGGCAGGTCTCGGTGGCGCAGAATCCGTTTGATCTTTCGGCGGAACGCGGGCTGTCGAGCTTCAATCAGGAATTCAAGTTTACTGGCGACTGGTTGTGGGAGATTCCTGCCGGTAAGGGCCGACGTTGGCTTGCCAGTCCCGGAGTAGCGCAGGATTTTCTCGGCAACTGGCAGTGGAGCGGTGATTGGACGATCGCTTCGGGATTTCCCTTTACCCCGCGAATTATCGGCTCATACTCCAACGTCAACAGCGGTGTGAATGGAACGCTGCGTCCCGACCTCACCGGCATTCCCATCGCGTTGCCGAATCCAAGTATCACCGAATGGTTCAACACCGCAGCTTTCGTGACGCCTCCGGTCGGCCAGTATGGCGATGCGCGTCGCAACAGCATTATCGGTCCGGGCGAGGTCTTGTTTGATATGGCGATGACCAAACTGATCGCGGTGAAGGAATCCAAGACATTGGAGTTGCGCTTTTCAGCAACCAATGTATTTAACCATCCGGTGTATACGTCGATTGATACCCTGCTGAACTCGCCGACGTTCGGCCGGGTGACTTCGGTAGGAGCCATGCGTAGCGCACTCGTTACGGCGCGCTTCCGCTTCTAGCCGCCGCGAGTCTATATAGGAGTGGGATTGTTTAAGGCGTCGCTCAATCCGGTTCGCAAAACGGCGGCACTGCTGGCTATGTGTAGTCTGCTCGCGCCCGGAGCTCTATTCGCGCAACAGGCCGATACCGGCTACACCTTCAAGGCCAAGGCGGAATTGGTGCTGGTGAACGTCAGCGTGCGCGACGCCGGCGGCAACCTGGTGCGCGATCTCAAGCCGGAAGACTTCACCGTTCTGGAAGATAACAAGCCGCAGAGGATCGCGACCTTCGATGTCGAAAATACCGAGAACGCCCCTCGCTTGCCGGTCGAGCAAGTAAATCTCATGACCGGACCGGCAAGGAAGAATCGTGGCATCGCTGCAGCCACTTCGGAATTGGCGGCGCAGGAGTCCGCGATTAAGGATCGCCGCCTGATTGTCCTGTTCTTCGATACGTCTGCCATGGAGCCGGACGAGATTGAGCGCTCGGCGACTGCGGCCGAGAAGTACCTGGACAAGCAGATGTCTCCCGCCGACCTGGTTTCGATCGTCTCGCTCGGCAGCACGATTATGGTGAACCAGGACTTCACCACCGATCGCGAAAAGCTGCGGGCCGTGTTGCAGTCGTTGAACGTGGGAGCCGGCGTCGGTTATGAGTTGGGCTCGACGGGAACAACGGAAGGCACGCCCGACAACGCCAACTCGTTCACGGTCGACGACACCGAGTACAACATCTTCAATACGGACCACCGCCTGCAAGCCATCCATGCTATCGCCGACCAGCTCGCGAGCGTTCCGCAAAAGAAGTCGCTGATCTATTTTTCCAGCGGCATGCAGCGCACCGGCGTCGAAAACCAGTCGGAGCTGCGCGCCGCCACCAACGCGGCTGTGCTGGCGAACATGTCGATCTACACCCTCGACATCCGCGGACTACAAGCCTTGCCGCCGGGCGGCGAGGCGCAGAACGCGAGCTTGCGCGGCACCTCGCCGTACTCCGGCCAATCGCAGATCAACGCGCTCGAATTCCAACTTCCAGACGCAGGAAACTCTGGTCACGCTCGCTGCCGACACCGGTGGAAAAGCATTCCTCGACTCCAACGATTTCGGCCGCGTCTTCAAGGGCGTGCAGGATGACACGTCGATGTACTACCTGCTGGGATATCACAGTACGAATACCGTCGCGCGATGGCAAGTTCCGGCGCATCACCGTGCGGCTGAATCGTCCCGGGACTGAAGCTCGACTACCGCCGCGGATACTATGCCGAAGCGGACTATCAGCACTCCAACAAGGAAGACCGCGAGCGGCAGCTGACCGACGAAGTTGATGTCAGAGCTGCCCAGCCACCGACTTGCCGGTGTATCTCGCGACCGGATACTTTCGCGTCTCCGACAATCGGTTCTATGTGCCGGTATCGCTCGATCGTGCCGGGCTCGGAGATCCCGTTCACGTGACAGCAAAGATCAGGACAAAGCCACGCTCGACATTTGGGTATGGTGACGGACGGCAAGAAACACCCGTCGGACAGATCCGCGACACCGTCAAACTCGCGGTCAACACCGTCAACGATGTGCGGCGCAAGAACGTGCAGTACGACACCGGCATGACGCTCCCGCCCGGGCAAATATCACCTGAAGGTCGTGGTGCGCGAAAATCAGAGCGGGCGCATGGGATCGTTCGAGACCGACTTCCTGGTTCCGGACATGAAGTCCACTCCATTGAAGATGAGTTCGGTCGTGCTGGCGAGTCAGCTGCAACCTGCTCCGAAAAAAGATCAAAGCAATCCGCTGGTACACGATGGCTCGGAAATTATTCCCAGCGTCACGCAGGTTTTCTCCGCGAATCAGCATCTTTATCTCTATTACGAGGTATACGATCCCGCGAAGGAAACGGCGCGCGGGCAGGCGAATGCCCCTAACAACGGCAACAAGTCCGGCGTGCATGTCTTGAGCAACGTCGCTTTCTTCCGTGGAGACGCCAAGGCCTACGAGACGCCGCTGGTGTCGGTGCAGCAAATTAATGTTCCCGATCGCAAGGCGGCTGTATTCCAGTTGGATGTTCCGCTCTCTGAGTTGAAGCCCGGTTTCTACACCTGCCAGGTGAATGTCATCGACGATGCCGCCGGACACTTCGCATTTCCGCGCCTATCGATGCTGGTGAGGCAATAGTCTTTCGATCTGACGGCGATGAGCGCTAGAAGATTACTCAGCGAGATGGTCGGAAACTCGCCCTCAATGAGATTCTGGTCTAGGCCAATTAAGATTGGCGCGGCATCAGATACCAGCTGGGAGATAAGTCTCTTAATAACTTAACTTAGCAAGTATGAGGCGAGTGGCGGGTGGCCTACATTTCCCTTCGATTGGGAAATGTGGGAGCTGAGCCAGGACGATTTTTTCGTGAGTAGTGGCGGAGAGACAGGGATTCGAACTTGAGGCGTTGTGCAGGCGTGAGCGAAGCGGGAGCCTGCAAACCCGAACTCGGGGGGCCGGCACACCAAGGTTTTTCGGGGCCTGCAGCCGAAACGCAGTGAGGGACCGGCCACACCAAGGTTTTTTCGTGGGTGGTGGCGGAGAGACAGGGATTCGAACTTGAGGCGTTGTGCAGGCGTGAGCGAAGCGGGAGCCTGCAGCCGAAATCCCGAAACGCAGTGAGGGACCGGCCACACCAAGGTTTTTTCGTGGGTGATGGCGGAGAGACAGGGATTCGAACCCTGGATACAGTTTCCCGTATACACGCTTTCCAAGCGTGCGCCTTCAGCCACTCGGCCATCTCTCCGTTCGGGAAGCGTGCTGCGGAAGGTCCTGAACGTCAGCGCTTGTTTTATTGTAACCCACGAAAGACGCGCTCTTCCCAGCAACGCGCTCTCCTGTTGTGCGGGCAAACTACAGATCCCTCGACTCCGGTCGCCACGGCGACCTGTGCTCGGGATGACACTCGCATGTGACCTTTAGCGAATGGCCAAGAGCCAGAAAGCCGAAAGCCAAAAGCCAAAAGCCAAGAGCGAATAGCGGCCTTCTAGTCCTCGTCCTTCTTCAGTTGCTGCGCCAGATAATTCTGAATTCCCATCTCGCCGATGGCGTGCAGTTGCCCTTCGAGCCAGTCGATGTGGTGTTCCTCGTCGCTCAGGATCTTTTCCGCCAACTCGCGTGATCCGCCATCATTCAACTTGAGGCAAAGCTGGATGCCATCGTTCAGGCGTTTGACCGCCCCGTACTCGAGCTCCAGATCGTTCTTGATCTGCTCATGCACTGTCGCGCCGACATTGATCTTGAAGTAGTCGCTCATGTTGGGCGTGCCGTCAAGATAGAGGATGCGCTCCATAAGCTTCTCGGCGTGGACCATCTCTTCGATGGATTCCTTCTTGATCAGCTTGGCCATCCGCTCATAGCCCCAGTTCTCGCACATCTCGGAGTGCAGGAAGTACTGGTTGATGGCCGTCAACTCGGCCTTGAGAACTTCGTTCAGAAACGCGATAACGTTTTTGTCACCCTTCATGGCGAATCACCTTTGCATCCTGCTCGCAGCTCAGCTGACGTGTCCACGACAGCAGGGTCAGTAATTTGAGGAACCGACAATAATATCGCAACGGTAGAAGCGAGCCTGTGATATCCCTCACTCGGTGCGTCGAAATGGTAGAAGTAGTCTTCGGACCAGCGTCCAGCCGTTGGAATCAGGTAGAGCTGGCCTTCAGGCCAGCGTCCAACGCGCGGAATCAGGTAGAGCTGGCCTTCAGGCCAGCGTCCAACGCGCGGAATCAGGTAGAGCTGGCCTTCAGGCCAGCGTCCAACGCGCGGAATCAGGTAGAGCTGGCCTTCAGGCCAGCGTCCAACGCGCGGAATCAGGTAGAGCTGGCCTTCAGGCCAGCGTCCAGCCGTCGCATATATCCGCGGGGCTTTAGCCCCTGAGGTACTTTGAAACAGCTTCTTCGGCAGCTTCCCCGGGCATCGGCCGGGTCACAGTTGCAGGCACAAGAAAAGCGGGCGCGCAGCCCGCTTCGAACGATAGCCGATTCTACTTGCTGGCGCCGGCGGCCTTCAGACGGGCGTTCAAGCGTGACTTGTAGCGGCTGGCGGTGTTCTTGTGCAACACGCCCTTCTGTACGCCTTTATCGACGATGGATGCCGTGGTGTTGTAAGCCTTCTTGGCGGCTTCCTTGTCGCCGTTGGCAATTGCTTCGCGCAGCGAACGAAGGGCGCTACGCAGGCGCGACTTGTTGGCGCGGTTTGCCGTCGTCTTGGTTTCGGTTTGACGGGCGCGCTTCAGCGCCGAAAAATGATTCGCCATACTTTCGTGTGTTCCTTAGGGTGAGAATCTCGACGTGAGCCGAATAACTGATTCTACGGGAAATACGGCCTCTTGCGCAATTCGGCGAAGTCATAGACAGCTGCTTCTGCCATTGGCCGCGGACGGAAGCGAGAGTTTAGACCTTCCCCGGTGCTTCGGGCGCGATCCGAGCGGCGAAATCCTCGCGGCGACCAGGGCCGGGTTTGGACTTCGTTTTGGCGGGTTTCTTCTTCTCACGTTTCGGAGCGTTCTTGTTTGCCATACTCACATCATGACACAAGGGGCTGGCTTTACACGATCCTATTCGCGAACCATGCCAATTTCCGGCTGCACAACTAGAAGCTATCTCATAAATCGGTTTTGAAAGGTCGGGTTTGAAAGGACACGGATTCACAGGCTGTTGAAAAACTCAACTTTGCGACAATTCGCGTCAGGGCACGACCTTGGTCGTGGCGAAAAGGTCTTTATTTTTCGTGTCGTGAGCGGACTTTAGTCCGCGAGCGACCCGTGCATTTCAGTTTTTCAGCAGCCTGTTCAGCCGTGCCGTACCGAGCCAGGAAGTGTGAGGCTTTAGCCCATGAGGGATTCCGTTTCGCCATTTCATGAGATGGCTTCTAGTAAGTAATAGAATGAGCATCCCGGCTTTCGCCGGTATTTCGCGCGCTCTTCCGGAGACCGTAGAAATGTCTGAACCTCTCATCATTGCCCAGACCGCAGCGGGCGACGATCTGCAACTGTTGCCGAACCTGGCCAATCGTCACGGCCTGGTCGCCGGCGCGACCGGCACAGGCAAGACCGTCACCTTGCAGGTCATGGCCGAAGCCTTCAGCCGCATCGGGGTGCCGGTCTTCGCGGCCGACATCAAAGGCGACCTTTCCGGAATCAGCCAGCCCGGCAAGGACAATCCTAAGATTGCCGATCGCGTGAAGCAGCTGAAGATCGACGGACTTCAAGTTCGAAGCCAGTCCGGTCACCTTCTGGGACGTCTTCGGTGAGCAGGGACATCCGGTGCGCACCACCGTCTCCGAGATGGGACCGCTGCTGTTCAGCCGTCTGCTGAACCTGAACGACACGCAGAGCGGAGTGCTGTCGCTGGTGTTCAAGATCGCCGACGAGCAACAGTTGCTGCTGCTTGACATGAAAGACATCCAGGCGATGTTGCAGTATGTCGGCGACAAGGCGAAGGACTTTCAGACACAATACGGCAACATCTCAGCCGCGAGCATCGGAGCGATTCAGCGCGGGCTGGTTACGCTGGAGCAGCAAGGCGGCGACAAGTTCTTCGGCGAGCCGGCGCTCAACATCGACGACCTGATGCAGACCGACGCGAACGGCCGTGGTGTGGTCAACATCCTCGCCGCTGATAAACTCATCGCCTCGCCGCGCGTGTACGCTACCTTCCTGCTGTGGCTGATGAGCGAGCTGTTCGAGAAGCTGCCCGAAGTCGGAGATCCTGACAAGCCGAAGCTGGTGTTCTTCTTCGACGAAGCTCACCTGCTCTTCGCCGACCTGCCTTCGACCGTGGCCGACAAGGTGAAGCAGATTGTGCGGCTCATCCGCTCCAAAGGTGTCGGCGTTTACTTCGTCACCCAGAATCCGACTGACATTCCCGACGACGTGCTCGGCCAGCTTGGCAATCGCGTACAACACGCCTTGCGCGCGTTCACGCCCAAAGACCAGAAGGCGGTGAAAGCCGCGGCGCAGACCTTCCGCACCAATCCTAAACTCGATGTAGAGAAGACCATCACGGAGCTTGAGGTCGGCGAAGCGCTGGTGTCGTTCCTGGACGAGAAGGGAACGCCGGGAATAGTGGAGCGCGCGTTCATCTATCCGCCGCACGGACAGATCGGGCCGATCACGCCGGAGCAGCGCAAGCAGCTCATGGCAACTTCCGTTGTCACAGGCATCTACGACAATGTGGTAGATCGCGAATCGGCCTACGAGCTGCTGAAAGGCCGTGCGGCACAAGCGCCCGCGTCGGGCAGTCCGCAAGCCCAGTCGCAACCATGGTATGCCAGCTTGCCTTCGCTCGACTCGCTCGGTCTTGGCGGAGGAGGAGGCTCGCATCGCGGAGACTCGCTCGCGACTGCGATGGCGAAGAGCGCAGCGCGTACGATTGGCAGCTCCGTCGGCCGCGAGATTGTTCGCGGCGTTCTGGGATCGCTGCTCGGGGGAACCAGCACCCGCAGGCGATAGCAATAAAGATCCCCGCCCAACTTTGCGTGGTTGAACGGGGGATTTCTTCAGCTCTTTCTCTTCCGGGTGCCCCATTCCGCCAGCATTTGGCGGGGTGGGGATTTTCGTGAGCTCGCCTCGGCCGCCAATCACAGCGAATAGCCAACAGCCAACAGCCAAAAGCCGCTTCCTTACTCCGGCCGATCGATCTGCGCCCGCTGCAGCGTATCCGAGTAGTCGATGTACACCGACTTCCACTCCGTATAGAAGTCGATCGCGCCAATGCCGCCTTCGCGGTGGCCATTGCCCGTGGCTTTCGTTCCGCCGAACGGCAGATGCACTTCCGCGCCAATCGTCGGAGCGTTGATGTACGTGATGCCCGCATACAGGTCGCGCATCGCGGTGAACGCCTTGTTCACGTCCTTGGTATAGATCGACGACGACAGCCCATACTCAATGTCGTTAGCGATCTCGATCGCGTTCTCCAGCCCATCGCACGGAATGATCGACACCACCGGCCCAAAGATTTCTTCCTGCGCAATCCGCATCTTCGGATCGACATCGGCAAACACAGTCGGCGCGACGAACCATCCATGCTCGTAATCGCCGCCCTCAAGACGCTTACCGCCGCACAGCATCTTCGCGCCTTCGTCCTGGCCAATCTTGATGTACTTCAGGTCGGTATTCATCTGGTTCTCGTTGATCGCCGGACCCATGTCCACGCTCTCATCCAGCCCATTGCCGATCTTCAGCTTCTTGGCGCGCTCCACCAGCGACTCGACAAACTTCTTGTACACGCCCTTCTGCACGATGATGCGGCTGGTCGCGGTGCAGCGCTGGCCGGTGGTGCCAAACGCTCCCCACAACGCGCCTTCCAGCGCCAGGTCGAGGTTGGCATCGTCGAGCACGATCATCGGATTCTTCCCGCCCAGCTCCAGCGAGCAATGCTTAAACGTTTTCGCAGCTTCTTGACCGACGATGCGTCCCACCGCCGTCGATCCCGTCAGCGACACCGCCCTCACCTCCGGATGCTCCACCATCGGCGTGCCCACTTCCGCGCCAAAGCCGGTCACCACGTTCACCACGCCCGCCGGAATCCCCGCATCCGTCAGCGCCTGCACAAAATTTATCGTCGACAGCGGAGTGTCCTGCGCCGGCTTGATCACCGCCGTATTGCCCGCGACCAGGGCAGGAAAGAGCTTCCACGACGGAATCGCCATGGGGAAGTTCCACGGCGTAATCATGGCGCACACCCCCAGCGGCTGGCGCACCGCCATGGCAAACTTGTTGGGCAGCTCCGACGGAACCGTCGGCCCAAACAGGCGGCGTCCTTCGCCGGCCGTGTAGTAGCCGCAATCGATGGCTTCCTGCACATCGCCGCGCGTCTCTTTAATCACCTTGCCCATCTCGCGCGTCATGTCGCGCGCGTACTCTTCCTTGCGGCCAATCAGGATCTCCGACGCCTTATACAGCATCTCCGCCCGTCGCGGAGCCGGCACCAGCCGCCACTTCTTATAAGCCTGCGTGGCGGCCTCGATGGCATCGTTCACGTCGCGCTTGTCCGAATGCTGAAAGGTGCCGACCACCTCGCGCGTGTCCGCCGGATTAAGGTTGGCAAAGGTCTGTCCGGTATGGCTCTCCACCCACTCGCCGTTGATGAAGTTCTTGTACTCGCGCGCCTTGGTGACCGCGATCGCCGCCTGGGTAGTCGCCTTCTGCTCTAAAGTAGCCATAAAAATGCCTCCGGAAGACGGTGATTACTGCCAATCTCCATCGTATCGCATCTGGCCATTGGCTCTTGGCTTTTGGCATTTGGCTCCGGAAATCGGCGCGGGTGCCCCATTCCGCCTTCATTTGGCGGGGTGGGGATTCGCTTTTGGTTTTGCTTTACCGCCAGCTGCCAGCGCGAGCCCTGCGAAGATTCGCGTCAGAGCCTGCCCTGAGCTTGTCGAAGGGGCACGACCTTAGCTCTTGAGCCTGCCCTGAGCGAAGCCGAAGGGTGCCGCCCGCTCCTATATGTGTCATCCCGAGGCGACATACATGTGTTATCCCGAGGCGACATACATGTGTCATCCCGAGGCGACATACATGTGTCATCCCGAGGCGACATACATGTGTCATCCCGAGGCGACATACATGTGTCATCCCGAGGCGACATACATGTGTCATCCCGAGGCGACATACATGTGTCATCCCGAGGCGACATACATGTGTCATCCCGGGGCGACATACATGTGTCATCCCGAGGCGACGTAAGTCGCCGAGGGACCTGCAGTTCGCCTTTGACTCGTGGCTTTTGGCACTTGCCAGAGAGTCGTGGCCCTTCACAGAGTGTCATCCTGACCCCGAGCGTAGCCGAGGGGGAAGGACCTGCTTTTTCTTGGGGTGTCATCCCGACCCCGAGCGTAGCCGAGGGGCGAGGAACCTGCAGTTCGCCGGGTGCACCACCCAAGCCATCCTCTGGCTTGGGTGGGATCCCACTGCTCTCGCTCCAGTCCGCAGGACGAAACAACCTGTAGCCCAGCATCCTCCGGCTACGCTCAGGACAGGCTTAGAGTGCTGGGAAACGTGCCCCAAAAACAACGAGTCCCGTGGGGACGACAGAGCGCGCTCCACTACGTCGCGCGAGATCGGTGACACAATGTCTGTGATTTCGTCCGGTCAACAGCGTGATATCCCACTCATTCCGAACGATGGAATGAGTGGGGCACCCGGCTAGCCGTCGGGCACCTCGTAGGCCGCCTGGGCCAGCGTCGTCCTTAGACGCTCCTCCTTAAATGCCGGAATAGGACTCCAACCGGAGACCGACGCAGCTCTATAGACGTACTGCGGAGTTCTCGCCATTTTGCCCTAAGATCTCTTAGGCTCGAGATGCCAACCATGCTCAGACCTGAGCCGAGTATCTGGAGCGGTACGTTGCCGCTTGCGGCCGCCGCAATGGACACGCTGCGACCGTGACAAGAAATCCGCTCACGTCCCTCCCAAAGAACTTGCCCTTGGAAGACCTAAGCTCGTGGAGCTTTCTCTCGTGGTCTGACATGGCGGAATTAATATTCTGTGCAACTTGGTCGGTCACCTGCGATAGGTCGGATGTGGAACTCAGTTCAATGTCGGTTATACCCCTTCGAATAGTCTCTCGAAGCTGGAGCATTGCGCCCTCTTTCCTCAGATCGATCAGAGCCTGCGGGGGAAGTCCGGATAAAATTGAGTGAACTTATCCCTGCCGAGGGCCTGAATGGCGCGCGGGATCACAATGTCAGTTGAAGAAAGCGCTTCTTCCGAGAGGCGAGAGTCGATATTCATATTTCCAAAGGAGATACTGCCAAGAGGTCGGAGCGTCGACGAAAGGCGAACTCAGCGATCGGACTGAAAGCTGCCTAACACGAGGTCATTCGCCTGCATCATCCTGCCTTGCATGGCCAGCCACAAGATCTGCGGCACCGTGAGGTCGCTTCGCCCCGTAATCGGAGCCAGCTCCTTACGGTATCGCTCAAGCTGAACCTCCAGCGAAATCCGAACCAATCCACATCGATCAGGAGACGCCTGGAGTCGGCAAGGTTTTGAACTACCTCTCTAAATGTCCTAAACCCCTCAAGGAAATTGCGGAGCACTTCGGCTGGGCTATCGAGCTTCTTACCGAACATTCGGCTGACGCATGCTCAACGGTGTTGAAACTGCTGCCTCGTCAATTGCACTCCGATACGCCTCCTCAGGTAAGGGAGTGATTAGGGATAATAATGACGATTGGAGGTTACGGAACCTCTGCAAGCGCTAGTTCCCTGTAATTTCTCAATACATTGAGGGCATGTTTAGCAGTCAGAAACAAGAGCTGTAGGATCAGCTCCGCTCTGACGGGAACGAAGACCATTCCCGACTTTTAGTCGAGAACCCCGAACGTCCTATGGCGTCCATTCAAAGGCGGCAACGGCGCATTCCAAGAAGCCTAGCGCTTCAGTGTACATGGCCCTGCTCTTTGGTTGAGGTCCTCTTTGTCTAACTGTGAGGTCCATTGGGGACGTCCAAACTGAGAGGATGGCCAGTTTGAGGACTCTACCAGTGAAGCTATCGCCAATGGCATACGATCCTCAGAAACCACTTGTCATCCAGTGCATCTCGGTGGCCTGAAACGCCTTACGCTCCAAGACACCATCCTTGGAATACAGGAATACCGATGCGCTCTGAGCATCAACATGGTTTCGCGCCACTGAAATGCACCGATGTAACACCTCGTCAATGGAGCGGCACTGCTGTACCGTGTTCCTCATCTCGAACAGGTCCGCAAGCTGAGGCGGAATGTGGCTGCTTGCCATAAGAGGTCCAAATCGGCCAAAACGCGCAACATCATACCTCGTACAGAGTCATAAAGAAAGCCTTTTCAAGAACAAAGAGGCAACTACGTTGCAAGAGGTACGAGGCGTCGAGGCGCCGTGGCGGAGACAAAAAGGGCCAATTTGCTTCTTCCGCTACCAGGTGGGTGGCGGTGCGTGTAGATGGTCAAGACGTCGTTCCCATCGAGAACCGACGTTCTGGACTTAGAGTATCGAGGCCGGCGCAAAAGATGCCGCGCTAAGTCCGCGCCCCTATTTTCCTTGGGTTCGGAATGTGGGAGCTCAGATACTCGACTATATTGACTGGAGGGGTGGCCCGGGCAAGGTTTTACGTACACAGATAGTCATCGGGTGCCCCCCTTCGACTGCGCTCAGGGCAGGCTATCAAGCGCAGCTTGAGCGGGTCTATTCAACGGTTGGACCGAGGCCTACGCACTCCCGCTTCCTCAACCTCGAATATTAGGGGGATCTCCCAACCTTCCAGTAAGAAGAAGATTTATCCAGGTACTCGAGTCAAAAGACCCGCTCAAGCTTTGCTTGAACGGGGCACCCGGACACTCTCAGACACGACGTGCTCTGGCGAAAAGCGAAGAGCCAAGAGCGAGAAGCGAATTGGCACGAACGTGTCGTATAACCGCCCGAACTATTTTGCCCATACCTCAATTTCTAAGTTGCTGAACTCACACCACTTCTGATTTCCCTTCGTCACACATCAACGTGCCCGCGCTCACCGCAATCGGTTGCGTGATTTCATAAACTCGCAACAGGAATCGGGGAAGGGGATGGTGTGGGAAAAGCGGCCATTGGCACTTGGCTTTTAGCTCTTGGCTTATTCCTTCCCGGTCCAACAGTGCCTGGCTACCCAAAGATCCTTCCGCTGCAAAGCACACTCAAGAACAAAGCCAAGAGCCGCTATTCGCCGTTCGCTATTCGCCAGACAGAAGCTCTCAGCTCTCAGCCGTCAGCTATCAGCCAGAAGAAAGCCACCAGCTACCAGCCGCCAGCTATCAGCCAAGAGCGAACAGCCAAGAGCCAAAAGCCGCACGCAAGTGCCGTGTTTCCAAGATTTTGCCTGCAAGTCTCACGGGCTCAAGATTTTACCGGGAAAGTTTTTTGCCAGCCCAATGGAATCAAGATTTTACGGATGTCCCCCCCGGGGGGGGGCCAGCTACCAGCCACCAGCTACCAGCTTCCAGCTCAAACCTCGCCGTGCGCCGGGTTTTCAGCTGGTGGCTGGAAGCTGGGAGCTGGCAGCTTCTTTCTGGCTGGCGGCTGGGAGCTGGCGGCTGGCAGCTACGAACTGCAGGTCCCTCCCCCTCGGCTACGCTCGGGGTCGGGATGACACACGTTATTTCATCGCACTCATAGAGGAGTACATCAACCAATGACTCGCCACTGTGAACACGTCAAGACCAACGGCCACTTCTGCGGATCGCCTGCCATGCGCGGCCGCAATTACTGTTTCTTCCACATCATCGACATTGGACGGCGGCTGCGCCTGCAACGTTATTTCAACCTCGGCTTGCAGGCTCCGGCGATCGAGTTGCCGCTGCTGGAAGATGCTGCCTCCATCCAACTCGCTCTCATGCAGGTGACCGACGCGCTGCTGAAAGGCACGCTCGAGCCCAAGGTCGCCGGCCTGGTGCTGTATTCGTTGCAGACCGCCAGCTCGAACCTGCGCACCATGCAGAAAGAAGCTGAGGCCGACACCGGCAATGCCGTCTGCAATCGTTACGACAGCTTTGAGCAGGACTTCGAACTGGATGAGCAGAGCACGGCCGGCTTGCGCGTTGAAGAGATGTCGGAAGAAGAGAACAGCGCGGATGTAGTCGCCTCGAGGGAGCAGCCGAGTGACGCAGCTTCCACGTCCGAGGAAGCCAGCGGCGCTTCTGAACCCGCTCCCCGGCGGCAGAGACCGATCAAGCTCAGCGATGAAGACTTTGATATGCCGATTCGGCTGACGGAGGAGCAGTATCTGCAGGCGAAATGCGCCATCTTCCAATACCGCTTGGACCACGATATCGATGCCAACGACGTCCGCAATAAGGTCGTACCGCAGCGTGCCGCCATCAGCCAAAATATTCTCATGGGCGCGCGCAGGCCGGCGCAGTCGGCGCCGGACGCGGTGGCTGAGGAAATTGCGTAGAGACATGGGAGTCATCGCATCCCACCTAAGCGAACTGCAGGTCCTTCGACGCGGACGCGGGCTGCGTTGCGCGTCCTCGCTCAGGACGACAATCTGGGTGGGGCACCTGAGCGACCGGCAATTAGCAGTTGGCCTGTTTATGTGTCGTCATAGTCCTCGGTCAGCGAGAGTAGAAAGGCGACCAGGGCGGGAACGTCGTCGTTGCTGATCGACACGCTGGAGAATTCGATTGGCGGGTTGCGCAGCACTCCCTGGCGGGCGAGCTGCGAGGTGAAGACATAAAAGCTGACCACGTCGGCCAATGTCAGCTTGCCGCCATTGTGAAAATACGGATTCGAGTCCGCCAGGTCGCGCAAGCTAGGAGTCTTGAATTGAGCAATCGTGTTGGCCAGTCCCTGATCGACCGAGCAGTCGTTTCCCGCGGCGCACACCACGCTGGCCAAGTCAGATTGCGGAATGGGCATGTCAGGGTTGAGATAGATGTTCCACAATCCCAGGTCGGCATACTCAGGATGGCCAGCCGTCGCTTCACGCCGGAAGCTCTCGCTGGCCATAGGATGATTTGCGGTGGCAGGAAGATATTGATCGTAATTCTGGTTGCGCGTGGCGAGCGACGGAATCTGAAGCTGAGCAAACGCGCCGTTTCCGTTGACCGCGTCGTACTCGGCCTGGCTGACACCGGTATTGTGGAACTTGAAGTCGGTGAAATTAGGCGCCTGATGACAGGCTCCACAGTTGCCGGCGTGTTGCGAGCCATCGCTGGCTCCGGTTGCAGACTTCAGAAACAGCTTAAGGCCGGCCAGCTCCGTAGGGCCGAAAGCGAATGGCTGGGCATGGTACTTGAACGAACCATAGGTTCCATCGACATAAATGGGATTATTTAACGACGAAACTATGTTGAGCAGCCGTTGATTGTACTGAGCAATTGTCTCTCCGGCGATAGGTTGCGTAGGTAAATGATTAATGCGAAGAAAAACATCGTAAGGCGAGCTGGTATAGCGTCCGAAGCTATCCTGCTTAAATAAAAGTCCCTGCATGTAAGCGCTGATAAGATTGGCGACGGCAGACAATATCTGGTCGTCCGACGCGCTCTGCACGTCAAGCCGATAAGCCGCTGGAATCAGCGAGGCCGCGGGAATGGAAGGATCGGTACCGAGAAAAAGCGTAGAGTATGACAATCCGCCGGAGCGCTGCTTGGCCAGATCGCCCGATCCGTCGTCCTGACGAATCACGAGCGCGACTTGCGCAACAGCTTGACTGTATTCCTGCGGCTGCCATCCGAAGTTGCGGCCGGTCATGGTTGCTTTCACGAGTTCGACCGGACTGTTGAACTCGCCGTCATGGTGCAGAAACGTAGGTCCCGTGTGCGATTGCAACGATCCCACCATTTGCACGGAATTGCGCGGCGTGTGATCGAACCCGTTCATGGGACGCGGAATCGGACTGCGCGAAGTGAAGTCTGCATAAGTACGATTTCCGGCTCCGCTCGTGTTTTGAAACTCAGTTACAAAATGGCACGAGCGACAGTTGATGGATTGTCCGGCAAAAGGACCAGGAAGCGTTCCCGTCGTTGTTTCGACTTGCTGCACTACGGGATCGCCGACGGAAAGCGGATCGTTCACGCCCGTCATGTGAGTGGCGAAGTACTGTGCGAACCGCGTGTCCAGAAACAACCGCTCGCCGAGAGCTTGCGCAGCGGCCGGTGCTCCCGCCGGGGCCGACTGGTCAGGGTCCGCGCTTTGAAAGCTTGGAGCCTTGCCGGAGCCACAGGAATTCAGCAGAAGAACCGCGGACAAGGCGAGCGCGAGCAAGCAAGAGCAGCGTTCCAATTGAGACTCGCGAGATTTCATTGTTTGTCCGCTCGAACCTGGTCATCGGAATGGTTTTCGGCGGACACTCCCAGGCTTTTCAGGTAGGAGATAATCTGCCAGCGAGTCTGCTCGGGAAGGGAACTCCATGACGGCATGCCCCGCCGCAGGTACCCATTGCGCAAGATCCAGAAGATCTCGCCATCGCTCGCGCCCTGCACTTCCGAGGTGCGCAAACTGGGACGCTTGCCGTGGCCAAGGGCGTCGGGCCCGTGGCATTGCGCACAATGGTCGGCGAACATCCGCCCCCCTGCCGCGATGGCTTGAGGTTGTCCGCTATAGGGATTTACTTTCTTCCTGTCGCTTTCCGAGACGCGGTTCACCCAGGAGTTGTCAGTCGCAAGGCTTCGCCCAACCAGGAACAACGACAGGCAGGCAAGCGCGATCTGCAAACCTCTCTTCATTGCGGGTCGTTGCTCCTTTCGCGATGAAGACGGCGAAATACCTGCTGGAATTCATAGGAAACATTGAATCTCCAGATCACGCCCAGACTATTGGCATTAAGGCCGAAGTTAGTTCCGAAGGAAATATTAGGGCCGTTTGGAATGTTAAAAGCTATCGCTGGACCTAAATATTGCGAGGTTGACTCTAGACCAAAGCTATTGGCATCTCCCAAGCCACCATACAATTCTGCACCTAAAGCAAAGTTTTCCCGGCAGAACACGCATGGCTTCGCGGCGGCAGCCAGCGCCAGCGGACGGCTGACTCCAAGGGCATAGCCGAATTCCCATGGATCGGATGAGAACTCTTTCTCGGCGATAAAATTTTCTGAGAAGTTGAAACCTTTAAAATTACTGCTCAGGATAAGCTTGAGTTCCAGGGATCGCTCTAATTGATTACGAGCCTGGGCATTGGTCAGCAGATAGTCTGCTACGCCGGCGTGACCGGTGACTTCAAGAATGCTCTTCTCCGCCAGGTTGAGATCTTCATATTCAACATAGAGGATTGGATTGACTTTGTGCTCACTCATCAGCGGCCGGAATCGGTTCTCCCAGCGCCAGCCTCCAAAAACCGTGCTGTCGTTGAACGTATGCTGGCCGCTGAGGTAAACCTCGGTGGTCCACCATGCGGTCGCGCCGTATTCGAACTCAAGGGTCTCGCTGACGAAGGCATTGCCGTATTTCGGCGCAGACTGCACGGTCTTCGATGAAATCTCCAGGTTGCCTGGTTCTTCCAGGTCTTGGGAATAAGTAACGAAGTAGGGCTTCTCCTGGGCAAACGCCATCCCGCCCACTAGCAACAGAACGGCGGCGCCTCCGCACAGGAGTACTGTTAGCCGCCGGATGCTGTTCCGCAATCGTCTCAACAACAGAATGGGCCCCTGGAGATAGTGGAGAGGATGATTAAATGCAACTGAGTTGCATCTAGCACTCACGTTCTATCGTGCCTGCGAGCGGCACTGTACGTCAAGGTTTGCGGAAAGAATCTGTCTCAACTTCATTGCACCAACTTGCAACTGCGGCTTGGCCGACTAGCGTCGCAGGCAAATAGATGGCCCGGAGATTGACTGCCGGAGAGTGCTGGGTGCTCGACTTATTCCGTCGTTGGAATGAGTCGGATCCACTCCTCACCTGGTCCAATCCCCGATCTAAGCTAAACATTCATCATTCGGCTACGGGTGAGTTCCCAGGCCACACAGCAACCTGAACCGCAACATCCCCTACTACAGCAATGGGCCAGGTCCGTGTGTGTCTACCCACGAAAGCTCTTCACCGAAACATCTACACAACCGTTACATCCTTCAGACAACCGCCAAATCTCGCGCTAGTACCTTCTTCAATACGGCCCAGAGCAGACAGGGGACGCAGCCAAGTGGCATGACGGAACAATTTAGATGGGTACGCTTCCTGCCAGGCTTCTGAATGCGCACCGATGTCACATAAAAACCGTCGGCTGTGAGTCGAATTAAACAGAAACGGAAAAACAGTGAAGAAAACTACATTACTTTCAATCACCGGACTATTGGCAATTGGCCTCATGTTTGGTGTCAACTTTGCGCAGGCCCAGACTATCGGAGACCACGCCGGCACTCTGGATCCCAGCTTCGGCACAGGTGGAATAGTAACGACCAACTTTGGCGGCGTGAGCGTCAGTCCGCTGACTGCCATCGAGCAATCTAACGGCGACATCGCGGTAGTCACCGGGCTCGGCAACGGCGTTCCCAACGAGGAGGATTTTGCTCTGGTGCTATACACGTCGAATGGGACGCTGATTGGGACTACGAGGGCGGCATTCTTCAACAATGGCGTCAATAGCCCGAGCGCGGTCGCGTTACAGTCCAACGGCAACATCGTGGTAGCGGGAACGGCGTCTCCTACCATTGATGGGGCACAAGAGTTTGCCGTAGCGCGGTTCACCCCCAATGGCCAACTGGACCCTACCTTTGGCAGCGGCGGCTTGGTGACGACCGATATCAGCGGACCGTTTCCCGCGGCGTCCGCTGTCCTGGTGCAACCCAACGGCCAGATACTGGTCGGCGGGTTTGTGGATGGGGTTAACAAAAACGAGTCGGGCCAAACCGTGCTGGTACGGTACAACGCCAGCGGCAGCCTGGACACCACGTTCGGCACGGGTGGGATTGTGAAGGAGCCCACTGCAGCGGCTTCGCCCGCGGCGCTGGCGGAGCTGACCAACGGTTCCTACCTGGTCGTGGGTGGCGGCGCACCTTCATCGGTGGAATTCAGCTCCACAGGAGTGCTGCAGGCCACAGTAACGCCAGGAACATTGGCTGCGGTTAACAACCAGTCGGGAACGGGTTGCTGTTCCCCGGTTGTTTTTCAGCCGAACGGTGACTATGTTGTGGCCCAGACTGTTAGCACCAGCGGCCACCTCCACACTGACTTCCAAGCGAAGCGTTTCCTCGAAACCGGGGCCGTGGATACTTCCTTCAGTTCCACGCGCTTCACGTTCGGCGGCAACACGGAAAACGAGCCGCAGGCAATCGCTCTGCAATCGAACGGGCAAATCGTGGTGGGCGGCATCACGAACGCTCACGGCACGCCGGTTACGGGCGGCTTGGCCCGGCTCGATTCCAACGGCGAGTTGGATATCACCTTTGCCAGCGACGGCGGCCTGGTGAGTCAGTCGGTGGTTTCCGGCCTGCTGATACAGACAGACGGAAAGATTGTTGCTATCGGGAATAATGGGGAGCTAGCGCTGGCCCGGTATTTCGCGAATTAGGCCCTTTGTTTGGGTTGGCGGATCCACAGACCGGATAGCGCTCGTCCCGAACCGGCTCCGAGCTTATCTTCATCCGTCGAGGAGGACGCTGATCGCAACCACGGTCAGCGTTTTCTTATGCGTGATATGTAACTGGCGAAATCAGCGATTACACAAGCAATCCATAAAACGTGTGCCGTCCCTCCGGGGCTCGGGGTTCTCAAATATAAGCCTACCCAGGACTCCGCCAGCGGCTCCGTCCTGGGCTGTCATCGCACGCCCTTCGGGCTTTGGTTCGTTGCCGACGGAGCTTTACTCTAGGGCGAGGCTTCCGGTTGCAACTTCCGCCCGGCTTTGCCATCCAATAGGTACAGTTGGATTTGGGGCGGAGAGCGGCCGAACTCTGGCCGCTACTTCGTTGTAAAGCAGTCTTTTTCCGGGTATAGTTACTAAGGACTGTTGTGTTTTGAGGTTCCCCGTCCGGCGGGGCTCCCCAGGCGTTTGGCGAAGCACATCGGTGGGCGATTGCCCACTTTTTATTTCCACCTGCAATTCGCTGATGTGGCGAGTACAGGCGGCTCGAAAAGCCTGACGCTCGGGTTGCGTAAACCCCAGATCAGCCAAAAGATGGCGAACATGGGGCACCCACTGGGCAGAGTTCTCCCAGGTTAACCAAGGATGGTGAACCTGAGGCACCGAGTAACCAATGGCAGCCAGTATTGACAAAGTTCGCGAGATTGCGCAGCGGGTAGCTGAGTCCAGCGGCCTGGAGTTGGTGGATGTCGATCTGCGTGGCGGGGGTAAGGCGCGCACGTTGCGCATCTTCATCGACAAACCGGACGGAGTGACGCACGAGGATTGCTCCAACTTCAGCCGCGAAGTGGGGACCATCTTCGATGTGGAAGAGGCGGTTCCGGGTGGGACGTACACCCTGGAAGTTTCGTCGCCGGGGCTGGATCGCAAGCTGTTGAAGGCCGGCGACTACGAGCGCTTCATGGGAAGCCTGGTGAAGCTGACAACGCGTGACCCGATCGCCGGGAATCGTCACTTCGAAGGTCGGCTGAAGTCGTTCAGCAACGGCCTGATTGAGCTGGACTTGCTGCCGCCCAAGAAGAAGAAAGACGAGACGGCAGACTCTGGGACGCACGTCGAGATCGAATTGAACAACGTCGAGAAGGCGAACCTGGTTCCGGAGTTTTAGGTATCGAGCGCACTCATTCCAGCGAAGGAATGAGTCGGGCACCCGCAGTTTGTGGCAATTGCGCAAGGGCTAAGGTGGCAGAAAATTATGGCGAGTGAACTTTACAACGTAATCGACGCGCTGAGCCGGGAGAAGGGCATTAATCCCGAGATCGTGGTCAGCGCGGTGGAAGATGCCATTGTTGTTGCCACCCGCAAGTACTACAAGACGCAGGAGACCCTGCGGGCTGAACTGGACAAAGAAACCGGTCAGATCCGCGCCTACGCAGTGAAGAGCATTGTTGAAACGCCCGAACTGGTCGAGGATCCCAACCTGCAAATCGCAGTGGACGACGCTCGGCGAATCGATCCTAACGCTGAGATAGGCGGCGAACTGCGCACCTATAAGCCGACCGACGTTCTGGGCCGGATTGCGGCGCAGCTTGCCAAGCAGGTCATCTTTCAGAAGGTACGCGAGGCTGAGCGCGACACGGTTTACAACGAGTACATCGGTCGGGTCGGAGAGGTCATCAACGCCACCGTCAAGCGGCAGGAAGGGCAGGACGTCATTGTCGATATCGGCAAAGCCGAGGCCCGCATGCCGAGGAAAGAGCAATCGCGACTCGAGTCGTTTGCTCCCGGCGAGCGCGCGCGGGTAGTGATCTCGCGAGTAGAAAAAGCCTCCAAGGGTCCGCAGGTTGTGGTTTCCCGCGCGGTGCCCGAACTGGTTTCGCACCTGTTCCAGACGGAAGTTCCTGAGATCTATGACAACACGGTCGTCATCCGCGCCATTGCTCGCGAAGCTGGGGAGCGCACCAAGATCGCCGTGATGTCGAAGGACAAGGACGTCGATCCTGTGGGCGCATGTGTCGGCATGAAGGGAATGCGCGTGCAGTCGATCATTCGCGAGCTCCGGGGCGAGAAGATCGACATCATCGAGTATCAGGAAGATCCCGTCGCATTCGCCGAAAAGGCGCTGCAGCCGGCCAAGGTAAGTCGCGTCACGATTCTCGAAGGACAAGAGAAGCACCTGGAAGTGATTGTCGACGACAGCCAGCTGTCGCTCGCCATCGGCAAGAAGGGCCAGAATGTCCGGCTGGCAGCCAAGCTGCTGGGCTGGAAGATCGACATCAAGAGCGAGGAAGAGAAGCGCCAGGAAGTCGAGGAGGCGATGTCTGGATTGATGACCCAGCAGGTCACGCCTCTGGAGAGCGTTCCAGATCTGGAAGAGGGCATCGTCGAGAAGCTTCACGCTGCAGGCATCACAAGTGTGGAGGCATTGGCAGATATGACACCAGAGCAGCTCGAAGAAGTTCCCGGTATCGGACCGAAGACGGTAGAGAAGATCAGCATCGCGGTAAACAACTACTTCTCAGTGCTTGACGCGGCAGCAGCAGAGGTGAATCCCGAAGCCGAAGTCTTGGCCGAGGCTAGTGACGCAGACGCCGAGGTGGTTGTTCCGGACGAGCCAATCCCGGGCGAAGGCTTGCCCGGAAGCGATGAGAATCCGCTACCTGAAAACGAGATGCTGGAGGGCGGCGGCGACGAGAGTCCGGAAGGGCCCGATTCGGCCGGCATGTCTGGCGATGTCGAAGGTTTGGACGATGAGGCCGAGGCGAGCGACGAGAGCGTGGAAGAGCTGGTCGAGGATGGCCAGTACTTCGAAGCCGAGGTTGTGGACGGAGTCGAGAACGCTCCTGATGCGGATGTAAGCGAAGTGCACGTGCACGAGCGGCCCGAGACTCCCATGGATCGCGAAGATATTTCTGACGAAGAGCTGCCCGGCGCGCGCCGGGACGGGTCAGAGTAACGACAGAATCAAGGGTCTGCGGATTCCCGCTGCAGACCCAGCTAAACCAACGATGAGGATGCTATGACCGAATAACGGGGACGGAACAAATCGGAGGAAAACAGGGCGGATGCATCAGCAGCTGAAAATCAGAATTAATGACCTGGCACGCGAACTCGAGGTGAAGAGCAAAGTCATCCTCGACATTCTGGCCAAGGTCGGAGTTACCGAGAAGAAAACCCACTCGAGTTCCATCGAGGTCGATGAAGCCGAGAAGGTCAAGCAGTATTACCAGCAGCATGGCGAACCTGGGTATACGCGCAGCTCGCGCAGCAGTGCGCCCGCCGCCGATGAGTTCAAACCCAAAATCGATCTGTCGCACATCTCCAAGCCCGGGGATGTGTTGGAGGCGATCAAGCAGAAGGCCCAGCAGCAAGCTTCGCATGGTCCGTCCGCCCCGGTCGCAGCGCAACCGCCTCGCCAGGTAGTGGCTCCGCCCTCCGCTGTTTCGCCCAAGCCCGCGGCTCCGGTTGCGAGTGCGGCTGCGCCCGTTGCCCCGGTTGAGTCCAAGCCGGCTCCGCGATTCATTACGCCGCAGTCTGTTGCCCGTCCGCCGGCTGCGATTTTCATTCCGCCGAAAGCTACGCCGCCTGCTGCTGCTCCGGTGCAGTCCGCCGCGGCAGTGGTGAAGCCGTCTGAGCCAGTGATCGAAGACCAGATCGCCGACACTGAGCCCGAGATTGCGGTGCCGGCAGAGACGACCTCCGCCGTGCCACCGTCTGCCGAAGCTGCGGTTCTTGCGTCGCCAGTTGCGGCAGCTCCACCTGCGCTGGCCGCTCCGCCGCCCGCGACTCGCGTTCCGCCTCCGACCGTGCGTCCCGGCTCGGTAATGTCGCCGGACCAGGTTACGCCGCGACCGCAGGCTCCCCCGTCGGTGCGTCCCGGCCAGCCGATTGGTGGAGCACAGCGTCGTCTGATTGTTCCCCAGACCGGACCGCGTCCGGTTTACACTGCACCGCCGCCGTCTCCGACAGTGCCGCGGCCAATGGCGAGTACGGGTGTACCTGCTCGGGGAGGAATGCCGGAGCGGGGCAAGCCGATCTTCCAGCGCCCACGTCCGGGTGCTCCCATGCAGGGAGCGCCGACCGGCCGTCCGCCGATGCGTCCGGGCGAGCGCCGTGGACCACATCCGACACGCGCCGGTGCGCCTGGAATGCGACCTCCCTTTGGAGGCGGTCCTGGGATGGCGCCACCGCCGCCGCCCACAGGACAGCGTCCGCAAGGACGCCCGGCCCGCCCAGGTCAGCGTTATGTCGCGCCGCGTGGAGTGAAGGAAGGCCCGATGAAGGGCTTCGTTCCGCCGCCGCGTCTATCGCTGTCGAGTGAGCCGCTGCCCATCACGCGTGCCATCACTATTACAGAAGGCATCAGCGTGAAAGACCTGGCGGAGAAACTTGGCATTCGCGCTAAGGACTTGATCGCACGTCTGCTGGCGCGTGGTGTGTTTGCCACAGTGAACCAGACCCTCGATGCGGAACTGGCTATCGATATGGCGCGTCACTTCGGCGCAAGCACTGACGTCATCACCTTCGAAGAACAGTTGGCGCAGGACAACGTTGGCACGGAGACTGCGGGAGAAGAGGGTGCGGCGCAAGCTGTGTCCCGTCCGCCGGTGGTCACCATCATGGGCCACGTCGATCACGGCAAGACCAGCCTGCTGGACGCGATTCGCTCGACCAATGTCGCCGGCGGCGAAGCTGGCGGAATCACCCAGCACATCGGCGCCTATAAGGTGGCGATCACGGATACCAACTCTCCGGCGTATGGTCGGGAGATCGTGTTCCTCGACACGCCGGGCCACGAAGCGTTTACTCGCATGCGTGCCCGCGGATCGAAGGTCACCGACATCGTCGTTCTCGTGGTCGCGGCCGACGACGGCGTAATGCCGCAGACCGTGGAAGCCATCGACCACGCTACCGCCGCCAAGGTGCCGATCATCGTCGCGGTGAACAAGATCGACAAACCCGACGCGCTACCCGACCGCGTTAAGAAGCAACTTGCCGATCGCGGGCTGATGCCGGAAGACTGGGGTGGCACGACTGTTTTCGTCGATGTTTCCGCGAAGCAGAAAACCAACCTGAATCTGCTGATGGAAATGATCTGCCTGGTGGCTGATCTGCAGGACCTCAAGGCAACGCCCGATCGTCCAGCTACTGGCACGGTTTTGGAAGCCAAGCTCGATCGCGGTCGCGGCCCGGTGGCCACCGTCCTGGTTCAGAACGGCACACTGCACACCGGCGACAACTTCGTGCTGGGCAACGTATTCGGTAAGGTTCGCGCCATGTTTAACGACCGCGGAGCAGCGATGGACGCCGCGCCTCCGGCCACTCCGGTCGAGATCCTCGGCCTGGAAGGGCTGCCGCAAGCCGGCGACCAACTGGTTGCCGTCGCTGATCGCGAGAAGGCGCGTGACATCTCCGAGTACCGCGAGCAGAAGGCGCGTGAAGCTCAATTGGCCAAGAGCTCCCGCGTGTCCTTGGAGGGCTTGGCGGAGCAGTTGAAGTCTGCGGGAGTCAAGGAGCTGCCCATCATCCTGAAGGGCGATGTCGGCGGCTCCATCGAAGTGTTGAGCGATCTATTGACCAAGATGTCGAACGAGAAGGTCAAGATCAACATCATGCGCGCCAGCGTCGGCGCCATCACCGAAAGCGATGTGCTACTGGCTTCGGCATCGAACGCCATTATTATCGGCTTCAATGTGCGGCCGGAGCGCAAGGCGCAGGAGATGGCGGAGCAGGAGAACGTTGACATCCGCCTGCACTCGATCATTTACGAGCTGCAGGACGAGATCAAGCGCGCCATGACCGGCATGCTTGACCCGGTGATCAAGGAGACCTATCTGGGACGCGCTGAAGTGCGCGATACTTTCCGTATCCCCAAGGTCGGTACCGTGGCCGGTTGCTACGTGGTCAGACGGCACGATCAAGCGCGACTCGGAAGTCCGTCTGTTGCGCGACAACGTAGTGGTCTTCAAAGGCAAGGTCAGTTCACTGCGGCGGTTCAAGGACGATGCCAGCGAAGTGCGTAACGGCATGGAGTGCGGTATCTCCATCGCCAACTATGGCGACATCAAGGTCGGAGACGTGATCGAGGCGTTCGTAACCGAGCGCGTTGCGGCCGAAGCGATGGCGTAGAAACAGCTGTCAGCTATCAGTTGTCAGTTGTCAGCTTGAACAACGGCAGGCAAACGGCTTTGTATCAGGGCACGGCTTCAGCCGTGCCGAAAGCGCTTTCTTTTCGACTTGTCATCCCGAGGAGGACTTTAGTCCGACGAGGGACCTGCTTTTTTCGATGAGTAACAGCGGGTTCTTCGGCAGCTGAAGCTCCCTCAGGATGACAAAAGTATTTTGCAGGGTTAATTTGCACGCCTGAAGGCGTGCTCTACCCGCAGTGCTTGTCATGATTGCTTTTCTCACGCTGGAGATTCGCATCGAAGCTGCGCATTCGCTGAAAGACAAGCGTCAAGTGGTGCGCAGCGTGAAAGATGGCTTGCGCTCGCATTTCAATGTCGCGGTGGCGGAGATTGATCCCAGCGATGCATGGCAACGAGCCACGCTGGGCGTAGTGAGCATCTCGGCATCGCGTTCGTACCTGGAGGGCTTGATGCATAACGTGGAACGGCATGCCATTCGAGTAGCGAACAATAGCGGCGGCGACGTGGTGGATTCGTTTCTGGAATTTTTTTCCGAATCGGAACTGGCGGAACGATCGAACGACGTACCGTGATGGTCATCACCGTAATAAGGCGAAATAGGCGTATGCTCTAACGTTCGCCTGTTGCTGGAGCGGTTATAGATAAAGAGAGATGGAAAACAGGGGACTGAGACATCATCGCGAGCGTCGCGGTGAAGCGTTGCGGGAAGAGATTGCCACGCTGGTGGAGGGCGAGCTCGAAGACCCGCGCATCGGATTGGTTGCGGTGAACGCAGTGCAAGTCACGCCGGATGGTAAAACCGCGCGCGTGTTTATCCAGGTTGACGGCGACGACAAGGCTGTAGCCGAGAGCATGGAAGGTCTGGCTGCCTCGGTTGGCTACATCAAGCACCAGCTCGTCACCAACCTTGGATTACGCCACTCACCGGAACTCGTCTTCATACTTGACCAGTCCGAACAACACGGCAATCGTATTGAACAGCTGTTGACCAGGATCAAAAAAAGGAAGCGCTAAACGGGCTCACAATCGGGAATGCTGGACGAAGTTTTAAATCAGATCGGAAGACGTAACCGGTTCCTGCTTACATCGCACGCGCGGCCTGATGGCGATGCTGTTGGCTCGACCTTGGCCTGCGCACAGATTTTGCGCAGTATGGGCAAGGAAGCCTCCGTAGTATTGAGTGACGGCGTGCCCGTCATCTATCGGCGCCTGCCCTTCAGCGATTCAGTGCTTCAGACGACTGACGAAGCCCCCGAGGCGGAGGCTGCCATCATCCTGGAGTGTGACGGCCTGGCCCGTACGAGGCTGAACGGACTTGAACACCACTTTCTCATCAACATCGATCACCACGCGACAGCCCGACCCTTCGCCGATGTGAACTGGATTGATACCAACGCCTGCGCTACCGCCGAGATGATCTTTTTGCTCGCCCGGCGCGCCGGAGTGAAAGTCTCGCCCGAGGTGGCAACCTGCCTCTACACCGCCGTGCTCACCGATACCGGTTCATTCTGTTTTCCGGGCACGACGGCGAGAACGTTTGAGCTTGCCGAAGAACTGGTACGCTGCGGCGCTGATCCGGTACACATCGCCCACAACGTTTATTTCTCCACGCCGATATCGAAGATGCGACTGTTGGGCGCTGCCCTCAGCAGCTTGTGTCACCAGGGTAATCTGGTCTGGATGCATGTCACCAAGGAGATGATGGAGCGCTGCGAGGGTAGCGAAGAGGATTGCGAAGGCTTGGTCAACTACGCGCTCGCCATCGGGGGCATTGAGGTTGCGCTGTTCTTCCGCGAATTGCCGAACGCCGATTTCCGCGTGAGCCTTCGCAGTAAGGGCAACGTCAATGTTGCGGCAGTGGCTGAGTTCTTCGGGGGCGGAGGCCACGAATGCGCCAGCGGTTGTGGGGTCAAAGGCCCGCTCTCCAACGCTGTCGACCAGATACTCGGCGAAATTTCGGGTTCGCGACAACGACCTGAAGGTACACTAGCCATCGCCGCGCGTCCTAAGAGAGCTCTTCCGCCTGCCGCGCGCGAACGCCTTCGCCGCTCCATCGACATACTTACTCTCGTCGTGGTCTGCTCGTTTCTTTTCCTCGCGGGCGTGCAGAGTGTCGGACTGGTGGGAGCTGACGAACCTCGCTACGCGCAGGTAGCGCGCGAGATGATGCAGCGGCACGATTGGGTGACTCCCACATTGTGGGGCCAGCCATGGCTGGAGAAGCCGCCGCTCTACTACTGGCTGACTGTGGTCGCTTACAAGGCCGCGGGAGGCGTACACGACTGGGCGGCGCGGCATGCCATCCGTCGTGCTCACCGCGGCCATGATCTTCTTCATCTATTTCTGGGCGCGCCGTTTCTATCGCGGTATGGAGCTTGACGCGGCCCTGATAACGGCTGCTTCGGCTGCCATCGTCGGGTTCTCGCGTGCCGCCAGCATGGACATGCCTCTGACGGCGACTTTCAGCATCGCTATGCTGTCATGGTTTGCATGGTACAAAGAGCGCAATCGGATGTGGCTGCTGGCGTTCTACTTCTCGCTGGCGCTCGGTGCCCTTGCAAAAGGGCCGGTTGCTGTATTTTTCGCCTGCGTTATCATTGTCATCTTCGGCGGCTGTGCGACGCGAGTGGAAGCTTCTGTGGCAGACCCTGTGGCTCCCCGGACCGTTGCTATTCCTTGCCGTGGCGCTGCCCTGGTACATCGCCGTGCAGAGAGCGAATCCCGACTTCTTCCGGGTCTTCATTCTTGCAGCACAACCTGGCGCGTTACACAACCGACCTGTATCGCCATCCCCAGCCATTCTGGTTTCATCCCGGTGGTGTTGCTGGGACTGGTTCCCTGGATAGCGTTTGCTATTGTGGCGCTGGTGGATGCCATTCGCAAGGGGCGGCGTTACTCCGTTGAGCAGCCGTCGGGAAAAGCCGACCTGCCTGTCTTTCTTGTGATCTGGTTTCTGTTTCCGATGCTGTTTTTTTCGTTCTCGCGATCGAAGCTGCCGGGATACATCCTGCCCGCGATTCCGGCCGCAACCATCCTGCTGGCCTACTTCATCTTCGCCGCGAAGGCGATGACGACAAGCCGCCACTGTGGCTGATCATGCTGCACGGAGCGATTGCTGCCGCGCTGCTGATCGGCTGCCTTTATCGTTCCGTTTAAGCTGCTGCATTTGAGTTTGCCGGCCAGCGTATTTGGTTATCGCGACGCTGCTGGCGGTTTGAGCGCTTGCGTGTTTACCGGCGATGTTGCTCAGCCGCGGCTATCGCGTGCTCCGCTTCACGACGCTGGTGCCGGTGGTGATCGCATTTGCGCTGGTGCTTCGCGGCACGCGCCGATCATCGATGGCCTGCAATCGGCGCGTCCGGTGCAAGCCTCATTGCAGATGACCGCGCTGGGACAGCATGCCCGATCGATCGCCGTCTACGATGTGCCGCGCGGCATCGAATACGGTCTCGGGCTTCTACCGCAATCACATCGTCGCGAACTACGGCAGGAACGAGATTCCTGACAAAACTCACGTTGTGGTGGCTGCGAGCGGAACCGAGAAGGAACTGGAATACCGGTTGCCCGCAGCGCCGAGTTACACGCATCGGAGGCTGGGAGCCGCAGCACCTGGACTTCTACCTGGTTGCCGCGAAGCCCGCGGAGCCATAATCGTGGAGATTCTCGACCTCAGGCATTTCGCTCATCGGACCTGCGCCCGCTGCTCGACGACGAGGTGGCGGCCTGGGGTGGCCTGCTGTGTTGGGATTACCGCAGCTCGGCGGAGATGATCTTCCGCTACATCGACGCCAAGATTTTGCCGGGATATGCCGCGATCGACCGTGGCAGCGTGGTTGGCTATTCCTTCTTCGTCTATGAAGGCAGCAAGGGAGTCATCGGCGACCTGTTCGTTTCTCCCAAGCGGTCCGACGCGCGTGACATTGAACTGCGCATGCTGGACCACGTCATCGAGACCTTGCAGGAGTCGCCGGGCGTGCACCGCGTGGAAGCGCAGTTACTCACCCACTCCAGCGGAGAGCTCGCAGCGCCTTTCTCTCCACCGGATTTCAGCGCTATCGCCGGCTCTTCCTTTCGTTGCAGCTAACCGGTGCGGGTGCGCCGGAGCTTCGTCCGCTTCGCCCGCTGGATGATGTCCAGATTCGTCGCTGGACGGAGCAGGATTACCAGCCGGCCGCCGGAATCATCACCGCCGCTTATCGCGCGCACATCGATTCCGAGATCAACGATCAATATCGCACCAACGCCGGGTCGATGCGCTTCCTGAACAACATCGTGCGCTTTCCTGGCTGTGGTGTCTTCGACAACGAATCTTCCTTCGTCGCCGTTCATAAGCCCTCGCAGGCGCTGGTCGGAGTCATTCTGTGCTCGCGCATCCGTCACGACGTCGGGCACATCACCCAGGTGTGTCTTGTGCCGGAGCATCGCGGGTTCGGCATCGGCGAGAGCCTCATCGCGGCCAGCCATCGCGCCTTGAGCGCGCGCAATGTTTCCCAGCTATCCCTGACCGTCACCGAAGCGAATCGCAACGCGGTTGCAGCTCTATCGCCGCATTGGCTTTGAGGAGCAGCGCGTCTTCGATGCATTTGTCTGGGAAGGCTAAGTGTCTGTTGCGTAGCGGTTTAGTCCCTGACGCCATTCCGCGCATCACCCGAACCCGGAAAGCTGTTTACAGGAAAATCACTAAAAGTAGCACTTTAGAGCCTAACCCATATTCTGTGACCTGGGGTATGATGTTGGCCCCTGTAGTTAGGGGCTTCCGGATCAGTGCGTGCGCAAGGAGGAAACGAATGAAACGGATCGCGATTTTGTGCGTCGCGTTGGCTTTCCTTTGTCGACGGTAGCCTTCGCAGACACACTCTACACTCTCACTCCACCCTCGCAGTATGACCTTGGTTACGGTGCGGGTGCCGGCCAAACCCGCGGCGACATCGTCCAGATGACGGGCAGCTACAACGTGACGTCCATTGGGATCGATAGCATCCTTGCGAGCGGCTACACGACGAATTTCACAGCATACGTGTGGTCCTCGGATGGCGTCAACGGCCTAAGCCAGCTCGCAGCCAATACCATCTCGGTGACCGGAACAGGCTCTGCTGCGTTCATCACCATCCCGCTCACGTACACGCTGCAGAGCGGCACTTACTACGACATCGGGGTCGGTTGGACGACCTTCAACGATCCCAACCTTCAGATCCACTACTACGACTTCAACACCAACGACCCGCCGTTTAATGTCGGGCCATTCACCGTACTGGACGGCGAAGAAAGTCACAACGGACCCGGCAACAGCTTTGCCCCCAATCTCCAGCTGGATGCTACTGTTCCGGAGCCCGGAACCTTCCTGATGCTGGGCACGGGAATCCTCGGCTTGGCCGGCGGTCTGCGCCGCAAGCTGTTCTAGTTTTCCTCCTGGGATTGCACTCGGGCCGGCGATAGCCGGCCCTTTTTATTGGATGCGCGCCGATCGTTTCGCCGCCAAGCTTTGTATCAGGGCCCGACTTCCAGTCGGGCCGCACAAGTGGCCAAATCGAGGGTGGGCTTCAGCCCCTGCGTTTTCCGGGGCTGAAGCCCACAATACAAAACCCGCCCTTTTCGACACGGCTGAAGCCGTGCCCTGATACAAAGCCCCGGAGCGCTCGGTCCGAGCGTGAGATGTCAAGTGGAGGCCTGGCGCGAACAAGGCCGTCCAATATAGGCCCGCGTTCTCCGCTACAACCCCGCCCCCGCGACTGTTGCCATGTTGCTGCTCTCTAACGAGCGGTTCAGTGCCGGAAGGTCGTTCTTCAAAAATTGCTGATACTGCTCCTGCACGCCGGCAAACTGGCCCTCGTACTGCTTGAGCAGTGCGAGTTGATTGTCGGTGGGAGCGTAGTCGGCTCCGCCCAGCACGTCGCCGCCGCCGGTGCCGACATCAGCATTGAGCCACATCAAGTTGAGATAGATCTGATACGGCTCGACAAAATACTTGTCGTCGCTGTTCTGTAGCGCCTGCGAAGCCAGCTGATTTTCGATGGCCTTCAGCTTCTGGCTCATCGCCTCAACCTGTTTCAGGAGCTCAGCCTTCTGTTTGGCCTGCGCTTTGTCGAGACCCAGGGATCGCGTTGGCGGCTCCTCGTCGTAGTCATCATCTTCTTCTTCGGCCGGAGCTGCCTGTGCCGCGGCCTCTTTCTTCTTCTCCGGCTTCAGCATGGCGTGGAGCACCTCAAGCTGCTTGCGCAGCCACTCGATGCGGTTCACCAGGTCCGACACTTGCGTGATGTCATTGCTGATGCGCAGCAGCGTCTGTACCGATTGCTGAATGTCGCTTTCCGAACCCGGCGAATGCGGATCGGGCACGACGGTTAGCGGTTGGGTATAGGTTTGTCCCTCGACCTTGAGGCGCAACGTATATTTGCCCGGCGCGACGATGGGTCCGACCTGAGCTGGACTGGCGCCCCAGTGCGTGATGGGCCGCGATTCGGCGCCGCGGAACCGGGGCTCGTCCCAGATATGTGGGTTGTCAGGAGCCACGGTGCGCAGCTCCACCAGCTTGGGCGGTTCATAACGCATGTCCCAGCGCACGCGGTTCAGTCCGGGCTCACCTTTACCGTCAAGCTTGCGGACCAGTTTGCCCTGCGAGTCGACAATTTCGAGCTCGACCGGCCCTTTCGACTTATTCTTCAGAGAGTAGTTGAGCATGGCTTCGCCGCCATGCGTAAAGCGGTACGCAGGCCTGGGTTCGAAGAGCACAGCCGCCGCGTCGGAGTGGTTCTTTGCCATCTGCTCCAGCGGCGTGATGTCATCGAGAATGTAGAGTCCGCGTCCGTAGGTCGATACCACCAGGTCGTGGAAGTTCTTCTGCACCACGGCCCAGCTTGCAGGCGCATGCGGCAAACCGTTTTGCAACGGAGTCCAGCTCCCGCCGTCGTCCAGTGTGTAATAAAGAGCATTGCCGGTACCGGCGAAGAGCACGCCCCGCGCATTGGGGTCTTCGGCGATCACGCGCACGTATGACAGTTCGCTCTTGGGGATGTTGCCGGCGATCGGCTTCCACGTCTGACCGAAGTCCGTAGTCTGGTAGATGTACGGGTCGCGATTGTCGACCAGGTGCAGGTCAACGCTGATGTAGGCCGTGCCGGCGTCGAAGCTCGACGGTGCGATGCTGGTGATAGTGCCCAGCGGCGGCATCCCAGCGATGTTCTTGCTGACGTTCGTCCAGTTTCCGCCGCCATCTTTCGTGTACCAGACCTGGCCGTCGTTGGTGCCTGCCCAGATGAGGCCTTTCTGAATCTTCGACGGCGCCAGCGCGAAGATCACCTCTCCGTAGAACTGCCCGAGGTTATCGCCAACGATTCCTCCCGAGGGAAGGATGTGTGCCGGATCTTGCGTCGAAAGGTCGGGACTGATGACCTCCCAGCTTTGCCCGGCGTTAGTAGTTTTGAAGATCACTTGGCAGCCGTAGTACACGGTGTTGTGATCGAAGGGATCGATAGCCAGGGGCGACGTCCAGTGGCAACGATATTTCACCGAATTGGGCGGCGAGTCGAGAGTAATCATCCACGGGCTCACCGAACGCCCCATGTGATAACGCGCGTCCCAGCGCGTTACTTTGTTGCCGTAGCAAGTAGCCCAAACCACATTAGGATCGGTGAGATCCGGAACCGTGAAGCCCGATTCACAGCCGCCCATGGCGCGGTCCCATCCTGTCTCGCCATAGCCTTGCGGCACGCTGGGGCCGCGCATGTTCCCGTCATCCTGCATGTTGCTGTAGAAGTAGTACGGAACCTGGTTATCGACATCGACGTGATACATCTGTCCGATCGGCAGCGACACGCGATGGAAGCCGCGGCCATGGACGGTCGTGATGTTTGCTCCGCCGTCGTCGGTGATCACGAAACGGTCGGCATTCTTAGGATCAAACCAGATGTCGTGCGTGTCTCCGCCCCAGTGCTTCTCCTCGAAGTTCATACCGCCGTCGAGCGATTGCCAGAATGAGCTGTTGGCGACCAGCACTTCGTTATCGCTGGCGGGTGAGACCGCCAGGCGAATGTAGTATCCCGCTCGTCCGATGAGCGCACGCTGATAGTTCACGGCCTTCCAGTTTTCGCCGCCATCGTCGGAGCGCCAGACGGAACCCTGATCGGCAGTCTGAATCAGTGCGTATACCCGATTGGAATTAGTCGGCGCGACGGCAACATCGATCTTGCCCACAGGAGACTTCGGCATCCCATGGCCTTCGATACGCTTCCAGGTCGAGCCGCCATCGTGCGAAACGTAAACGCCACTGCCGGGGCCGCCGCTCGTCTCAACCCAGGTGTGCATTTCCACTTGCCACATACCAGCGAACAGCGTGTGCGGGTTCTGCGGATCCATCGACAGGCCTGAGCAGCCGGTGTTTTCGTCAGCGAATAGCACGCGCTCCCAGTTCTTGCCGCCGTCGATGGTGCGATAAACGCCGCGCTCCTGCTGCGGCCCGGTGGTGCGGCCCAGCACGCAGGCGAACACGATGTCAGCATTGTCGGGATGAACGATGATGCGGCCGATCCGCCCTGATTGCGGCAGGCCCACGTTCTTCCACGTTTTGCCGGCGTCGGTGGACTTGTAGATTCCGTCGCCCATCACATCGCTATCGCGGATGACCCAGGCCTCACCGGTTCCTGCCCAGACTGTCGTGGGTTGCGAAGGCGCCACGGCCAGTGCGCCAATCGCGGCGGCAGGTTCCTTATCGAAGATGGGGTCCCAGCGATTACCGCCGTCGGTTGACTTCCACACGCCGCCCGAAGCTGCTCCCGCGTAATAGGTACTCGAGTCGCCTGGAATTCCGGCGATGGCAGAAATGCGATTACCCACACGCGGTCCGACAAAGCGAAAACGGAACTGACTGTCGTCGTTGATCGTGGTTTGTTGCGCGACCGCAGAGAAGGCGGAAAAGATGGCGAAGGAAAACGAAAGGCAAACAAGAAGAACGCTCAGTCTTCTGACGAGCATTGATTCAGACCTCCGGCAGGTAAGCAGCGGCGTTGCTGTACGCTCTCACCCGCGGTTGTTGTGGCTGTTAACCGGGTGTTTACAACGAACGCAGCAGTGTATCACCGCACGACGGGGGCGGGGGTTGGCGCTGCGGCTAGTTTCCAGCGCGCGCCAGGATAGTCGGCGCATTTAACACGTCAGGCAACGGATTCTTGCGCGTCGAGGCACAACCAGTAGTCGGCCACAAAGCTCGAGCTAGCGAGCTTTGTATCAGGGCACGGCTTTAGCCGGGCCGCAGCTGCGCGAAAAAGATTCCGGCCTTTAGGCCCTGACATCCCTAGCAGGGGCTGAAGCCCGCCCATTTCATGCCTTTTTCGGCCTGACTGAAGTCAGGCCCTGATACAAAGCGGTTCAATTGCGACGTTGTTCGGCAGCCTAACGCGGCTCCTCCCGTCGCTGGCACTTCACCCTGAAAGAGTCGCACTGAAGCGCGAGATAATAAGGAGCTCGTGATTTCCAGCTCTGCGCAGGAGGTACATATGCCAGCCCACAACGATTCTCTGCAGGATCGGCTCTCCCGATATCGCGAAATCAAACTGACTGTAACCGGCAGAAAGTCAGGCCGCGCGATCTCGAACCCGGTCTGGTTCGTGTATGACGATGACAAGCTTTACCTTCTCCCGTTGCAGGGGTCAGACACGCAGTGGTACAAAAACGTGCTCCACAACCCGACGATCCGGATTGATGCCCGCGGCGCAGAGGGCGAGTTTCGCGCCGTTCCCATCACCGACGCCAAGCAGGTTTCGTCAGTGGTTGAGAAGTTTCGCGAGAAATATGGCGCCGGCGACGTGAAAAAGTACTATTCCAAGTTCGACGTTGCGGTACTGGCCGAGCCCAGATAAGAGTTGCTAGTTTGGTGAGCGCGGCCGAGATTATGTGAGTACTTGGCTTGGCTAGTGTCGGCGGAACAACCGGGGACCTGAGCCCCAATGGGAGTCTGCGAGAACTGGACTTTGCCAATGTCGGTGGAACAACCAAGTATCTGAGCCCCCTGCGGGCGACCAACATGATAGCCCAGCACGCAGCCGAAGGCGGAGTGCTGGGTCGGAGTGGCAGAAGAATCACGAGTCGCGTAGCGACGGCACAGTTCTCCCACAGATTTAGTTTGCACCTGGGAGAAGGCATCGGGTCCCGGATCTCGTCGAAGGGTTCGCGTCCTTCGGTTGGAGGCTACCCTGGGCGAACAAAGATTTTCGGCGGTCCTTACGCGCTCTTTCCTCCCTTCCGATCCGTTGAAGGCATGCGCAGGCCCGCGGCGAGCGCACAAACTGCAGGTTCCTCGGCTTCGCTCGGAATGACACATCAATAGCCAACAATTACATGCCGACGAGTACAAACCAACGATCGCATTCCCAAAACGGGAATCTCTGTTACCTTCGTACCCTGGCGCCACCACTTTTCTCGTGCTTCTTAATTCAGCAACTCTTAAACTGGTACCGAGGACTAGGCAACGTGTGTCCTTGGCCGACCATCGAGCGGCTGGCGCTAAGTTCTTTGAAATCTGATTTTTGCCTGTAAGTCTCACGAACTCAATAATTTGCGATAGAAATCATGCCTAAACTACTGAAAACAAGGATTCGCGAAAGCGTTTTTTTCAGGGTTTCGCGTTATCGGACGGTAGAGCGCCTTGCAACTGGCGATCGGCAATTAGTGAAAGGCCGAAGCTGGGCGTTCCAAAGCATGACATCCCGATCGCAAAGAAAGAGGGCTCGACACTGGTTGCTAAGTGCCCTGTAATCTATTAAGTACGTATAAGTCGCTGTGGTTCAATCATTTGCATGCGAAATGTGAGCTAAAGTGTTGAAAACAAGGTATCGTGCAATTGATTTTATTGTGATGTGGGTCACAAAGAAGCGATTAGCAGCTAGCAATTAGTGAAGGGCCGCGGCCTGGCGGCTGACAGCTGGTAGCAATCCGGCGAAGAGCGAAAGGCGAATGGCGAAAAGCGCGCTGTAACCTACCTCTTCTTGATGTGCAGCAGCTTCTGCACCTCGGCAATCACGGTCCCCGAGTCGTCTTTGATCTCGACCGTGAATGTCGGCTCCAGCTTGTCCTGTGTGACAAGCGCCTGCCGGATGTCGTCGATCTGCTGCTGGGTCAGGCGGAAGCTGGCGCGCACTCGGCCCTTGCCTGGCCGACGGAAGCGGATGCTGGCCGACTTGTCCCAGACGACGTAGTCGGGCCCGAGGTTCTCGATGAGCATGAGCATGTAGAAGGGGTCGGCCATGGAGTACAGCGAGCCTCCGTAGTGGGTGCCGACAAAGTTGGCATTGCGGCGGCGTAGCGGCATCTCGACGTCGACGGCGCGCCAGTCGGGGTCCCAGCGGGTGACGTGGATGCCCGCCCCGAGAAGAGGCGGCCAGTAGTTAACCAGCCGGCGGATGTGGCGCTTGAACCACGCGTTCATGCCTACCATTATGACGAAACGCCAGCCGACAGGGACACATAGAACTAGAGTCTACCTCGCTTGCTCTCCCCGGACGGGAAACGGTGTCTAATGGTAAGAGAGAGCTGCTACCAGAGCGTTCGTCCCGGTCTAAGTCTGAGAGCCAGGCTCTCCCGGCAGGTTTTTGTTAAGTGATACCTACGGTTCCGATTAGCAGAAGAGTTACAATCGTGTAGCGCCGCTTTAAGTAAATCCGGCGGACCACGTCGGCATCTAACGAGAGTTGAGTACAGTTGTCAGCGGCTGGGTTCCATTTAGGAGTAGCGAGTGAATTCGACGGTTAAGACAGTCGTGTTCTGGTTGGTAATCGCACTATCGGGTGTCCTGCTTTGGCAGGTCGTCAAGGTGGGCAATTCCAGCCCAAAAGAGCGCGAAATCAATTTTTCGGAGTTCATGTCACAGGTTGACCAGGACAATGTCACCGAAGTGACGATTCTCAGCGCCGAAGTTCGGGGCAAGCTCAAGGACAAGACTGGCTTCCACGCCACCATTCCCTCGAACTATCCCGACATGTACAAGATTCTGCAGGACCATCACGTCAACATCACAGTGAAGGACGCCTCCAGCGGAAGCTGGCCGAGCTGGATCCTGAACCTGGCGCCATTCGTGTTGCTGGGCGCGCTGTGGTTCATCATGATCCGCCAGATGCAGACCGGCGGGAACAAGGCACTGTCGTTCGGGAAAAGTCGAGCCCGGCTGCTGTCGATGCAGCAGAAGAAGGTGACGTTCAAAGACGTCGCCGGCGTCGATGAGGCCAAGGAAGAGCTGAAGGAAATTATCGAGTTTCTGCGCGAAGCGCAGAAGTTTCAGAAGCTCGGCGGACGCATCCCGAAGGGCGTGCTGCTGGTTGGACCTCCGGGCACCGGTAAGACCCTGCTGGCGCGCGCTGTTGCCGGCGAAGCGAACGTTCCGTTCTTCAGCATCTCGGGATCCGACTTTGTTGAGATGTTCGTCGGCGTAGGCGCCAGCCGCGTCCGCGACCTGTTCGAGCAGGGCAAGAAGAATGCTCCCTGCATCATCTTCATCGACGAAATCGACGCCGTCGGCCGCCATCGTGGAGCAGGCCTCGGCGGCGGACACGATGAGCGCGAGCAGACGCTGAACCAGTTGCTGGTCGAGATGGACGGCTTCGAGTCCAACGAAGGCGTCATCCTGATCGCCGCAACCAACCGGCCTGACGTGCTTGACCCGGCGCTGCTGCGCCCCGGTCGTTTCGATCGCCGTGTCGTGGTTTCGCGTCCTGACGTCCGCGGCCGCGAAGAAATCCTGCGCGTACACACCCGCAAGATACCCTTGAACGACGATGTCGATCTTCCCGTGCTGGCTCGTGGCACACCGGGCTTCTCCGGCGCCGATTTGGCCAATATGGTGAACGAGGCTGCCTTGGTGGCTGCTCGCCAGAACCGCAAGACCGTACTGATGTGGGACTTCGAGCAGGCCAAGGACAAAGTCCTGATGGGCGCCGAGCGCAAGTCGATGCTGCTCTCGGATGAGGAGAAGAAAGTCACCGCCTACCACGAGGCCGGCCATGCGCTGGTCGCGGCCACGCGCGAGCACTCCGACCCGCTGCATAAGGTGACGATCATCCCGCGTGGAATGGCCTTGGGCGTGACCATGCAGCTGCCGATGGACGACAAGCACACTTACACGCGCGACTACCTGGAGACGCGCCTGGCCATCATGATGGGTGGGCGCGTGGCCGAGGAGCTCTTCCTGAAGACGATGACCACCGGCGCCGGCAACGACATTGAGCAAGCGTCGGACCTGGCCCGCAAGATGGTTTGCGAGTTTGGTATGTCCCAACTGGGGCCGATCACCTACGGCAAGAAGGAAGAGCAGATCTTCCTCGGCCGCGAGATCAGCCAGCATCGCGACTTCAGCGAGGACACTGCGTTGAAGATCGATGCCGAAGTGCGGCGCTTCGTCGATGAGGGCTACAAGTCGGCGGTGGACATTCTTAGCAACAACCGCGACAGGCTGGAACGGATCGCGATGGCCCTGTTGGAACGCGAAGTCCTCGATGCTAACGAGATGCAGCTGATCATGGAAGGCAAGGACCTTCCGGCGCGGGTGAACCCGAACGCTGCTCCGCCGAAAGACGAAGTGCAGCAGGTGCTCAAGCCGGCTCCGGGCCAGACGAACATCGCTCCGGGGGAGCGGCCGGCACAGGCGTAGGTGGTAGAGCTGGCCTTCAGGCCAGCGTCACGTGCTCGAATCGAAAAGGGGCTTCAGCCCCGGACACCTGTTGCCGGTTGTTAGTGATCAGGTGTCAGACATGGGCGGCCCAAATGGCCGCCCAAAGTTTTTCGGGCGCGAATAACAGATTCAGGGTAGGTGCTCCACCCAATGGGCGACACCAATAGCAAATCTGTTCTAGTCTTCGCGATCGGTTCTCGCCACCGATCCCTTGGGAGCAGCGCGCAGATACTGCACCGGCCATTGCGCCGTCTGATGCAGCGCCTGGGCTGCGTGCAGCGGCCAATAGGGATCGCGGAGGAACTCGCGCGCCAGCAGAACAATGTCCGCCTGACCGGTGCGGATGATGTGGTCGGCCTGTGCGGCTGAGGTGATCATGCCCACCGCTGCGGTGGCTATTCCGGCTTCACGCCGGATGCGTTCGGCGAACTCCGTCTGATATCCCGGCCCGACTGGAATCTTCGCATCGGGTACCAAGCCGCCGGAAGAGCAGTCGATGACATCGGCGCCATCGCTCTTCAGCAGCTTCGCTAATTCGACAGACTCGTCAACCGTCCATCCGTCATCGACCCAATCTGTGGCCGAGATGCGGACCGACAACGGCAGCTTGTCTCCGAGTTCGCCCCGCACTTCGCCGACAATCTCGCGCAACATACGCACTCGGTTCGCGAAGCTTCCGCCATATTCGTCGGTGCGCTGATTGCTCAGCGGCGAGAGGAATTCGTGAGCGAGATATCCGTGGGCGGCGTGAATCTCGACGACTTCGAATCCGGCTCTTGCTGCGAGTTCGGCGGCTACCACAAAATCCGCGCGAACCCGATTGATATCCTCGCGTGTCATCTCTTCGCGGCGGACAGTAATCCGGTGAGAACGGAATCGGTGAAGGGGCAATCGGCTGCCATCCGCCTTGCGCTTCCGGGATGCAGGAGCTGCCCTCCCACGGCCGCTGCGTGCTCGCCTTGCGTCCGGCGTGCGCCAACTGGATGCCCGCAACGCTGCCCTGGCTCCGGACGAAACGGACGATTGGCGCCAGTGCCTCGGCGTGTGCCTGGGACCAGATGCCGAGGTCCTGCGGAGAAATGCGGCCCTCCGGCGAAACGGCGGCGGCTTCCGTCATCACCAGTCCGGCGCCGCCCACCGCGCGGCTACCAAGGTGAACAAAGTGCCATTCGTTAGCCAGGCCGTCAACCGACGAGTACTCGCACATAGGGGAGACGCCAATTCGATTGGGGAATGTGATACCGCGTAGTTTGAACGGTTCGAAGAGGTGAGGCACGTTCGTCCTTTCTGACGTCGAAAGATATGGATGCGCGAGCAGGGACTCTCGATTGCGGCCTGAAGCTACCAGCTATCAGCCGTCAGCTCTCAGCTAAACCAGGAAGATGCTCGCCCGCCGTGGGATTGCGCCGCTCTACCTTTCTCCGGGGAAGCATTGCAGACGTATTCATTTAAACTGACGGCTGACTAGCTCCTTTGAATGGCAGACGAACCTTTCAACTCGCAAGAGGATACCGCGGTCGAAGCCACGTCCGCTCGTCGCGCGCCGGTGCAGGTGCGCAGCCAGCAGACGGTGCAGCGCGTGCTCGACGCGGCCAGCGCGTTGCTGCAGCGGGTTTCGCTCGAGGAGGTCACGACCACGCGCATCGCCGAGGAGGCAGGGCTCTCGATCGGTGCGCTGTATCGCTTCTTTCCGGACAAGCAGACGATCATCGACGCCATCGCCGTGCGTCACGTGGAGAACTTCAGGGCTGAAGTCGAGCCCAAGCTCCTGAAGCTCGTTATTAGCGACGTCGCCAGCTTCAAGAAGTTCGACCCGGCGCGAGTGCTCGACGCCGTGGTCGACGCTTATATCGTTTACCTGGACGCGCATCCCGATTTCCGAACTATCTCCTTTGGCCGCCACATCAGCCCGGCGACTAAGGAGCGCGAAGCTTCGCCTCATGTCGGACTGCCCGGCCTGTTGAAGAAGTTCATTGTGCGGCGGCTGGGCATGGCCGATTCCGCAGAACTCGACCTCCGCTTGCGGGTCGTCAGCGAAGCTGGCGAGCGACTGATCGCTTACGCCTATGAACAGCAGACGCGTGACGATCGCGATCGCATTGTCGCTGAGATGAAGCGCATGCTGGCGCGGTATCTGTTCGCGTAAGAAGCCGCCAGCTACCAGCTTTCAGCTCCCAGCTCACCAGCTCTCAGCCACCAACTCCCGGCCACCCGTAAAACTCTCGTCAGTGACTGGTTCTCAATCGATCAGTTAAGACACTTTGCTCCTGCTTTTCTCGAGAGCAATAGCTTCATGAATGGCACAGTTTCATGGGCATGTCCTAGCCGGTGGCTGGCGGCTGGTAGCTGGCGGCTCACGCATTGCACAACTCCCCGCGCCCGCGCAAGAATTTTTTCAAAGAAAAGTGTTGACATTCCCGGAATCTAACCGCAACATATGGTGCTAGACATAGTGCTCACCCAAGTTATAGAGCAGCTATGGCGATTAATGGGCGCGAGCCCAACCTTCAAGGGAGAAGGTATCCAAACAAGGAGGCATAACATTATGCCGGTTAAGAAAAAGGCTGCCAAGAAGGCTGACGAAGAAAAAGAAGCACTAACTGAGGCGAGGCCGTCGGCCTCGTTTTTTCTTTTTCAACCGAAACCCGGCCTCCGGTCTCACACGGAGGCCTTTCCCGTTTGTGTTAGCCTGACCTTCCAATTCCGCCCCAAGGCAACGGTCCTTGTCCGTCGTTAACTCTGCCGCAGCGTCACCCGGCTCGTCCCCCTCGACTGCGAGAACGAACGGCCGCAAGCTTACCTTCGTACCTCTCGTCATCGCGACCTTCTTCATGGTGTCGGGCGGCGCCTACGGAACGGAGGACATCGTTCACGGGGCCGGCTATGCCGGGGCAATCCTCGTTCTGCTGATTACACCTTTGCTCTGGAGCCTGCCAACCGCGCTGATGATCGGCGAGTTGGCCAGCGCCATCCCGGCTGAAGGTGGCTTCTACGTTTGGGTACGCGAGGCAATGGGACGCTTCTGGGGATTTCAGGAAGCGTGGCTGTCGCTCGTGGCCAGCATCTTCGACATGGCAATTTACCCGACGCTTTTTGTTGCTTACCTGGTGCGGCTGTTTCCCTGGTTCGATGTGGGTCATCGTGGATTGCTGGTCGGAATAGCGGTGGTAGTAGCTTGCGCGGGGCTGAATCTTGCAGGCATACGCGTGGTGGCGATGACTTCGGTGTGGCTGTTTGTTCTGCTCTCTGCGCCGTTCGTGCGATCACGGCTTTGGCCGTTCTTAAGCCCGGAAGCCTTGCAGACGTTGCGCATCCCACAATGTCGCATGTTCACATTGTGGGAGCTCTACTGGTTGCCATGTGGAACTACATGGGCTGGGACAACGCCTCGACGATCGCGGGCGAAGTAGCGACAGCCGCAGCGTACTTATCCGCGTGCCATGCTGGCGGCGGTCGGCGCTGGTGGCGCTCAGTTACATTCTGCCAGTCGCTGCAATGTCGCTCACGAAGCTGAGTCCCGCAGCGTGGGAGACAGGATCGTGGGCGGAAATCGCAGGCTTACTGGGTGGGCCGGCGCTGCGCATCGCATTAGTTGCCGGTGGGATGATGAGCGCCTTCGGCATGTTCAACGCTCTTGTTCTGAGCTATTCCCGCCTGCCCTATGCAATGGCGCTGGATGGCATGCTGCCACAGGCATTCGCGAAACTCACGCGCAAGACGCGTGTGCCATGGATATCGGTCGTGGTGCTTGCGACCGCGTGGGCCTTGTGCCTGGGCATGGGATTTGAGCGGCTGGTAACAATTGACATCCTGATCTACGGCTCAAGCTTATTGCTGGAGTTTGTGGCGCTGGCAGTGCTGCGCTTTACGCGTCCCGACTTACCCCGAGCGTTCAAAGTGCCGGGAGGAAAAGCAGGTGCGATCCTTATTGGAGTCTGTCCTATGCTGCTGTTAGGGTTGTCGGTTTATGGAACCGAGAGTGAACGGATTCTCGGGATGAACGGGCTTGACGTTCGGCGTGATTCTGATCGTGGCTGGATTCGCGGTATATGCCGTGCCCAACTGGCTCAGGAGAAAAAACTTGAAGCTGTCATCCTGAGCGGAGCGAAGGACCTGCTTTCGCGTGCAGTGCCAAGAAATGACGGTCCGTTCGAATTTCCGAAGCTCGCGACGATTTCTCTACCCCGCATATCGCTGGGCTTCAACCGACAGCAGGTCCTTCGCTTCGCTCAGGATGACAGCACAATCTACACGGCACGGCGCAGCTGAAAGCTGCGCCCCTTCAAAACCGCGCCCTCAGAATTGCCCCTTCAACATCGCATTCACGGCGAACCTACTCCGGCTTTACCACCAGCAGCTGGAATGTCCCCGGAATCATAGGTGGGCGACGATCATTCGGCCCCTTTTCGCCGAACTGTGCCGTGACAAGATAAACAGCGTCGGTATCGGTATTGAGCGCCATGGTGCGTGCGCCGCGCGCTGTAGAAACCGTCTGCTTCACCGAATACTTGTCCGGAGCGTCCTCATGAATCACGGGCAGCGTTCCATCTCCGCAAGACATGAATATCTCTTGTGTTTTGGGATTGAAGCGGCCTGCGTCAACGCCAGCGCCGATCGGAACGGTGGTAACGACCGTGCCCGAAGCTGCGTCGGTAACCGCCATCACTTTATTGCCGCACCCGGAGAACAGCCGGCCCTGCGCTACATCGAAGGCCAACGCACTCGGCTCTTCGCAGCCCGTAAGCGGCCAGCGCGTGGCTGCCGTGTTGCTCTTCACGTCGATTACCGCGATCTCGCCCTTGTCTTCGATGTTGACGAAGACCTTGCCTTTGCCGTCGCTGGCAGGGAACTCAGGCTTGCCACCAAGGGCAATCGTCGCGAGCACTTTTCCGCTGGCAGCATCGACGACCGTCGAGTCCTGGCTCTTGGCGTTGAAGGTGAAGACATGCTTCGAGAAGGGATCATAAAGAATCGCGTCGGGACGTCCTCCGACTTTGATCTTGTCGGTCACCTTAAGAGTCTTCAGATCGAAGACCGCGACAGAGTCATCGCCGCCGTTGCTGACGAAGCCCTTATTCATCGCTGGCGCGAGTGCCACGCCATGAATGCCGTTGAGGTCGGGAATATCTCCGACCTGCTTCAATGTGTTGGTGTCGATCACCATCACGTGCGTGCCGCGAGTGATAAAGAGTCGATGAGCACCCTGCTCGTAAATCAGGTAGTCCCATCCACCGTCGCCGCCGAGTTTCACGGTGTCGACCAGTTTGTATTGCTTTTGCGCAAATGCGGGCAAAGACAGCAACAGCCCGGCGACGAGTAACAAAACCATATTGCGTTTCATCAGTATCTCTCCTTCTAATTCGCTTCTTGTGGAGCCTTGTGATCGTGGCTTAGATAGTAGTGAACGGCAGGCGTGATAACGAGCGAAAGCACCATCGAAACCGTGATGCCGCCAATGACCGGAAATGGCGAGCGGTTGCAGCATTTGTGAGCCAGCGCCGAGGGCGAACGCGAGCGGCAGCATTCCCGCGACGGCGGCGAGCGCGGTCATCATGATACGTCGCAAGCGGCGGCGGCCTTCAGGCCTGCGATATGGCCACTCGCAAGATCAAGTTCGCATACCGCTGCTTTGCATCAGGATGCAAACTCCTAAATTGAATACTGCCGTCCTGACGCGGCACTGAAGCGCTGCACCACCAGAGATTGTAGGTCATAGCGCAGTCCGGAATCTCAGCTGGATTTATCCTTTTCAGACACCCCGGAATCGGGGATGTACATCCTAGGTAACGGCAACGCGATTGACTATGGCAAGCTATCAACAATTCGGAATGCGGTTATGGGAGTACGGCGCTTCCAGGGACCTGTACCGAGGTTCCCCGGCCGGGCGAATTCTGCTCGCCGCAGCATTCGTGGGAGCGATCTGCCTGATCGCTATCGTGATCGGGGCAGCCAGCGTGCAGTATCCGTGAGCGCCTGAAGGTCCTATTTCAGGCCGATTAGCTTCTGCCCCGTGACCACCGGCACCGTCGCAGTGTTGACTACCGACGGATCGTCCCGCAATTTCAGGTAGAGTGTCTTTCCCGACGTGGGCGGTATATCAAGGTTCGTCTGAAAAAATCCTTCCGGCACCTGCACCGCATTTGCGAACTGAGGATCGGTAGCGACCGCATCCAGCAGGAAGAGCTTTTCACCTAAGAGCGTGCACTGCTTCTCTGGCGTGTTTACGCAGTGCACCTGTGACAGCGACGGAAGCCGCACCAGCGTCTGCAAAGGCTGCCAGTCGCCTGCGGCTCCGGTCGAGTCCACCGGCCGAAACTTCAGCGGGCCGAAGGCCGATGATCCAAGGTCCTTCACGGGATCGAGAACCGCGAGCACTGTCTGCGGATCCTGCAATATCAGACTTCCGGTCGCAGTGGTTAGCTCCGTTCGGAATAGCTCATCCGCGGTTGCTACTTCTATTTTTTCGGTGGGAGCGAACTTCTGCGGCGAAATGCTCTCCAATGCGAAACGCAGCGCTTGCTGCTGCGACATTTCATCCGGACTGTTCAGCTCGATGTGTGCCTCCGTGATCGTTACGGAATCTCCGGCCGGTTCCACTGTTTTGCCCAGCAGCGCGACCTGCGGACGTGGTGGCTCGATAGCTGCTTTAACGGCCAGAGTTCGACCGTCCTTGAGCGTCACCTGCGCTTTCGTATCCTGCTCCGGTTGCAGCTTCGTCGCGTCGTCCTCTGCATGAGCCAGCGCCATCTTCAATTCGTCCTGGAGGTTGCTGCGCGAGAGATCTCCCGGGTTGAAGCGAACTCCGTTGATCGTGAGCGCGGCGACCTCGTCCAATCGCGTGCCGCGAAGAATCCCGGTGGTATCGCCGGCATGAATGGCAAAGGAATCGAGGCGTGCCGACTCGGCGTAGCTTCGTACCGCTACGTGATCGACCGCACCCGAGCCATACTTCTTCACCTCTAACGTCAGTGGGCCAGGCTCGACATCCTTTAGCGCCAGCTTGACCTCGAGCGTATCGGGCTTCGTGGCTTTCCAGTCCGTGCCGATCTTCTTGCCGCTGTCGCTTTTGACAACGACACTCTCAACGCAAGCCGCCTCCGGAGATTGCAGATGCAATGTGTCCTCGCGCCCCACGATCAACCCGCTGGCGTCGTCCGGAGCCACAGTCCACGAGGCGGTCTCGGAATTGCGCAGCGTATACGACGGACCATCGAAGCGTTCGAATCCCCATGAGCCATGCATTGTTGCGGTCACCGTTTGCGGCAGATTAGCCGCCAGCAGCGAGGCGTTATCAACTGTGAATCCGCCCTTCGCGGCGTCCGCTTTTGCCGATAGCTCAACTGTCTTTCCCGTGCGATCGCGAAGCTCCAGGGTGAGGCTGTGTCCCAGCTCGGTTCCGAAGATGAGCGGCGCGCCATCGGCGGGAAGGACCAGCCCGTTCTTCTGCGCGCAAAAGACTTGCTTGGGATCGACGGCGCGGACCGGCGGCGGCGCAGAGTGTCCGATCGGCGGCAACCCAACCACGATCACCGATTTCGGATCTTTAAACGACGGCGGATTGTTCAGCTTTAGGTTGAGCGACTCGCTTTCCGGCAGCGCCAGCGCCGGAATGTATTGATACTTGGCCGTGTGGGCGCTGCCCAGGATGCGCACCACATCCACCACCGCGCCGACGTACGGATCGAAAGAGCTGCCGGGCATGTGCGGCGTATTGGTGATTTGCGTCAGCAGATCGACCGAAGTCCCGGAGGTTAGCATGTCAACCATACTCTGGGTGTGAGCGTCATCGAGTACAAGCTCGCTGCTGTTCTTGGTGAGACATTGTAACTGTTGCGCCGCCGGCTTCTCAAAACACGACTGATCAACTTTGATGCCCAGGCTGCGAGCCAGCAGGTTAGTGCGTTGCTTCAAGTCCGCGGCGTCTTCCTGCGAAGCCTCGCGCAGCAAGGTGAGATATCGCTCCAGCCGCGCCCGGTCAAGGCTCGCCTGCAGCAGGTCCTGAGCGGCACGAACAAAGGCCCCCGGCTTGCCGCGCACCGTCGAACGCAGCGTGCCGAAGTCGCCGCCCGTCTCCGGCGCGAGAAATATCAGCGCCTGTTGCGCCTCGTCGGGTACCTTCACCATCACGCCTTCCTGGCGCACGTGCTTGTTCCAGGTCTCGACCTTGGTGAACCAGTTTTCCGGCGGCGGATTGGTAGCGCCGCGCAAGAAGGCCACGATCATCAGGTAATGGGCCGACTGGCTCTCCGGCAAATCCGCGTGTATCCAAAGACGGTCGCCGGGAAGCAGGTTCGGGACCTCGCCGACGGGCAGGCCCTTATCGCCGCGCTCCACGCGAACGTCAATCTTTGGGCCCGCCAGATCGAAGGCAGCGTCATCCGCAACCGCGAGCGGGACTAGAACCAGCACGGTGAGAATGCAACTGAATAAGGGCGCAAGTCTACACATATCTAATTATCTAATGATTGGATGCAGAGCTGGCCTAGAGGAAAGCAGCACGGCGGAAGTCAAATCCTGCTGAATCGTGCCAGACCGGCGAGGCATCTCAGGCTTCAACGATCCGCAATGGGAGGGAATCAATGAGTGCAGCGTCACCTTGTAGCCACCTAAACCATTTACATATCACTCGAACCACCAAGCATGTTTGTGAAGAGTGCGTGAAGCTGGGAGATACCTGGGTCCATCTTCGTTTGTGTACTGATTGCGGCAAGGTGGGATGCTGTGACTCTTCGAAGAACCGTCATGCCACCAAACACGCGCATCACGAGCATCATCCGCTGGCGCGCTCCATTGAGCCGGGAGAGACGTGGGTGTGGTGCTACGTTGATGAAGTGGTCGCGACGGAGTTGCCGGAGTGACGTGTGATCGACATCGCGACAACTCTCGATCTCGCAGTTTGTACAAGAGCCGGCATAGGCAGGCCTTTCGACCCGCATATTCGCTGTCCGCTCTGCGGCTGGCGGCCCCGGGTCGATAGTCGCTGGATCTGCCCTTGTGGCAATGTGTGGAATCCATTCGATACCGGAGGCGTTTGTCCAGAGTGTCTCGGTCGAGACAGAAGAATGCAGTGCGCGGAATGCCGCGAGTACTCGCCACACTCAGATTGGTACGAGTACAAGGGGTGATTTCGAGGCACGTTCCTGCGCTAGAATCGAATCACTCCCCGTGTCTCAAAGCGCCGCAAAATCGAAGAAGGCTGATCCCGAAAAGCAGGTCTCGAAGGCAACGCTCAAGCTGCGGTTGCTGAAGCGCCTGAAGTGCACGCTGAAGTTCGAAAAGCGCGCTTGGCTGGGGGGCGCGAAACTCGTGGCTGGCATAGATGAGGTCGGGCGCGGTTCTCTGTTCGGCCCGGTGGTGGCCGCAGCGGTAATACTCGATCCTGCGTACCGCATTCGCGGGCTGCGCGACTCCAAACTATTGGATCGCCAGCAACGCGAGAACCTGGCACCGAAGATTCGCGAGCACTCGCTGGCGTGGGCAATAGCCGCAGTCGACGTCACTACAATCGATCAGATCAATATTTACTGGGCCTCAAAGCGCGCGATGGAAGACGCTGTCGGCAAACTTACGCTGCGGCCTGACCATCTGCTGATCGATGCGATGCGCATCAACTTCGATTGCGCGCAGACGCCGATCATTCATGGCGACGCGTTGTCGGCCTCCATCGCCGCCGCATCCATCATCGCCAAAGTCGAGCGGGATGCGATGGTCAGCGCCTGGGATCCGGTCTATCCCGAATATGGTCTAGCCTCCAATAAGGGATACAGTACGCCGAAGCACCTCAAGATGCTGCGCGAGAAGGGGCCAACCCCACTGCATCGGCTTTCCTTCGCACCGGTGTGGACGTCGTCAGCTCCGCAAGAGGTGCTGGAGTTCATGCTGGAAGAAAAAGCTGGAAGCGGCCGAGCCGCAGTCAACTGGTTCGGAAGGGGCGTAGCTTTAGCTGCGCCGTTGCCATCCCCTATTGTCATCCCGAGCGGAGCGAAGCGGAGTCGAGGGATCCGCATTTTTTGCCCACCCCTATTCACAGCTCCGCTTGAGCACTTGACTGAGTGCTCCGCTCATTCGTTCAGTCGGAAGCAGAAAATCACGAATTCGTGGTGGAACGTTGAACACCCAGCGCCGAAGCGCAGGTCTCCCATGAGGGCCGGTGATTCTCCCGCATAAATGCGGGAGCTTCCACCGAACCGATCCTTATCTACCGGCCACCGCCTCCGGCTGTGCTGCGCGGGAAGCGACCTTGAAGGTCAGCTTCCCGGTTTTCTTGTCGGCATCGACGACTATCTTGTCGCCGTGCAGCACCTCGCCATCGAGAATCTTCATCGCTAGCGGATCCTGTACCAGTCGCTGGATGGACCTCTTCAGAGGACGCGCTCCGTACTGCACGTCGTAGCCTTCGGTGAAGATGAGTTCCTTCGCCGCCGGCGTTAGCTCGAGCGTGATCTTGCGATCTGCCAGCAGGCGCCGCAGATCTTCCAGCCGCAGCTCGACGATCTTGGTCAACTGCTCCTTACCGAGCGGGTTGAAGAAGATGATGTCGTCCACGCGATTGAGGAACTCGGGCTTGAAGTGCGCCTGCAACGCCTCCATTACCCGCTTGTGCGCCTCTTCCATGCGTTCGGCGCGAACCTCATCATTCACTCGGTCGAGTCCGGCGCCAGCTTCCTGCAAGTAAACCGAGCCGATGTTCGATGTCATGATGATGATGGTGTTCTTGAAGTCGACATTGCGACCCTTTCCGTCAGTGAGGCGGCCATCATCCATGATCTGCAGGAAGATGTTGAACACATCGGGGTGCGCCTTCTCAATCTCGTCGAACAGCACCACGGCGTACGGGCGACGGCGCACCGCCTCGGTCAACTGGCCGCCCTCATCGTAGCCGACATATCCCGGAGGCGCGCCGATGAGCCGCGACACCGAGTGCTTCTCCATGTACTCCGACATGTCGATGCGAATCATGGCGTGCTCGTCGTCGAAGAGGAATTCGGCCAACGCGCGTGCCAGCTCGGTCTTGCCAACCCCAGTAGGACCCAGGAAAATGAATGAACCAATCGGCCGCCGCGGATCGCTGAGCCCAGCTCGCGAACGCCGAATGGCATTGGCCACGCGCGACAGTGCTTCGTCCTGACCGATCACGCGATGGCGCAGACGGTCTTCCATGGTGACTAGCTTGTTGACTTCGCCCTCAAGCATCTTCGACACCGGGATGCCAGTCCACTTGCTGACGATCTTGGCGACGTCTTCTTCGTCAACCTCTTCCTTCAACATGCGGGACTGCTTGGTATCCATTTGCGCCGAGAGCTTCTTCACCTCGGCTTCGAGCTTCGGTACCTCGCCGTACTGGATCTCGGCGGCACGGTTGTAGTCGCCCTTGCGAGTCGCTTCCTGCTCAGCCAGCTTGAGCTGCTCAATGCGCTCCTTCATCTCGCGGATTTTCGCGATGCTCTCCTTCTCCTGTCTCCAGCGAGCTTTTAGTGCGTTCGACTCTTCCTTGATGTGCGCCAATTCTTTCTCAACGGCGGCGAGTCGCTCCTTCGAATTGGGATCGTCTTCGCGCTTTAGCGCCTGGCGCTCGATTTCGAGCTGCGTAGCGCGGCGTTCGAGCTGGTCGATTTCCGTCGGCATGGAGTCAATCTGGATACGGAGCGAAGCTGCAGCTTCATCGATCAGGTCGATGGCTTTGTCGGGCAGAAAGCGGTCGCTGATGTAGCGATGCGACAGCGTAGCTGCGGCGACGATAGCCGAGTCTTTAATGCGGACGCCGTGGTGCACCTCGTACTTCTCGCGCAGTCCGCGCAGGATGGCGATGGTGTCTTCGACATTCGGCTCGCCTACAAAGACGATCTGGAAGCGGCGCTCCAACGCGGCATCTTTCTCGATGTACTTGCGATACTCATTGAGCGTGGTGGCGCCGATGGCGCGCAGCTCGCCGCGAGCCAGCGCGGGCTTCAGCATGTTGCTGGCATCGATGGCGCCTTCAGCGGCGCCTGCTCCGACCAGGGTGTGCAACTCATCGATGAAAAGGATGATCTTGCCTTCCGACTCCTCGATCTCCTTCAGCACGGCCTTGAGGCGGTCTTCGAATTCGCCGCGATATTTCGCGCCGGCCAGCATCGCGCCCAGATCGAGCGAGACCACGCGCTTGTTCCGTAGCTGTTCGGGCACATCGCCGGAGACGATGCGCTGCGCCAATCCTTCGACGATGGCGGTCTTGCCGACACCAGGCTCGCCGATGAGTACCGGGTTGTTCTTCGTGCGGCGTGACAGAACCTGAATGACGCGCCGGACCTCTTCGTCACGGCCGATCACGGGATCCAGTTTGCCCCGGCGCGCCAGCTCCGTCAGGTCTTTCGCGTAGCGCTTCAGCGCCTCGTACTTCGCCTCGGGATTCTGGTCGGTCACCTTCTGATTGCCGCGCACCGCGGTCAGCGCCTTCAGGATGTTGTCGTAGGTTGCGCCGCCGCGCGTAAGAATCTGCTGCGCCGCATCGTGCTTGAGCTTTGTCATGCCTAGCAGCAGGTGCTCGGTAGAAACGAAGTCGTCTTTGAAATTCGCTGCCTCTTTGAAGGCGTTCTCCAGCAGCTGCGTCGCAGCGTCGGAGAGATGCGCCTGCGTGGCGCCGCCGCCCGATACTTTCGGCAGGTTGCCGATCTCGCGCGTGGCTTCAGCCAGCGCAGCTTGCGGAGACAGCCCGACGCGCTCCAATAGAGGCGGAATGATGCCTTCCTGGTCCTGCAGCAGGGCTGCGAGTAGGTGTACGGGCTGCACTTCAGGATTGCCGTATTCGCGAGGCGAGATCGTTCGCCTTCTGCACAGCCTCCTGGGCCTTCACGGTTAATTTGTCCCAACGTATTGCCATGTGTACCTCAAGAAAGCTGTCAGCTATCAGCCGTCAGCCGTCAGTAGAAAAAAGCTACCAGCTGCCAGCTACCAGCTGAAACGTGCTGCTCGCCACCACATCCGGCATTGTATGCCGCTTTGGTTAACTATTCTGCGTCCCGCGGGCCTCTGCTGGAAGCTGGGAGCTGGTGGCTGGCGGCTCCAGCAACAAAAAAGGGAGGCGAATGCTTTCCGCCTCCCTGGCTGATTTCAAGTTGCGAACCCAGGCCGTGACTAGGCAGCGGTGCTGGTCGCTTTGCCGGCGCTGACCGCGTCCTTCTTGCCTTCGGTCTTCCCTTCGAGTGGGGACTGCCCGATGTTGACCTTGATCTGCTTTGGCTTGGCCTCCTCGCGCTTAATCAGGCGGATGCTCAGCACGCCGCTGTTGTAGTCGGCGGTGATCTTCTCGGTATCAACGGTGTTGGGCAGCGTGAACGAGCGAGTGAAGCTGCCATAGCGCCGCTCGATGCGATGGAAGTTCTCTTCCTTCTGTTCCTGCTCGAACTTGCGCTCGCCGCTGACGGTCAGCACGTTGTTCTCAACGTTGATGTTCAGGTCCTTCTGGTCGATGCCCGGGGCTTCCAGCTTGAGCTGAATGCCGTGCTCGTCTTCGTAGATGTCCACCGGGGGAACGAAGGCGCCCGAAGTCAACGCCTCTTCGCGGCTACCATACTGCTCTTCGAATAAGCGGCTCATGCGGCTCTGCAAACTCTCAAGTTCGCGATAGGGACTCCAGCGGGTCAAAACTGTCATGGTCGTAACCTCCAACTTTAAAGATCTAAAGGTGTTTAGCCTAATTTGTTGGCTCTCATCAGATTTGATGCGCTAGTTAGCGCATACGAAGCATAAAATATGAGTGTATTACTGTCAAATAAAAAATAACGCTGCAGGCCTGACGGGCGCAGTTCCCAACACTTTCTTCCGGGCAGTTTGCATTACCTTCGTAACCTAAACGTCACAGTTTGTTGGTGCACTCCGGTTCACGGACCCGTAAAATAACTCGAGCACACCGACCGTGTGCGGATGGAAATGGTTCAGCTAAGTTCTTTGAAATCTAATATTTCCATTTAAGTCCAATGGATTCAAATATTTGGGATACATATCGTGTCTAAACTGTTGAAAACAAAATATCACGTAACGAAAAGTTTTCGTGATATGCGTCACAATGGAACCCTTCCAAGCGAGCAGTGGCTCATCAGCTCAGGAACGACCCTATCCAAGTGGGCTGGGGATTACCGATTGCCTTTTCGGCCAAATCCAGTACTGGCTATTCCAGCGGGACGATGGATTAGGCTGCTGCGGCTGTTCGGGAGTGTCCCCGAAGTCTCTGTGTTCTCTTACTCGATGAGACCCGCGCTATCGCGGCAGATATCCCTTGTCCAACCGTCCTACGGCACGTTGGCTGTAACATCTCTTCATGCGCGACCAGGTGCTCCGTTACATTCGCCGCGGCGGGCTGATCAAGGCGGGAGACCGTGTGCTTTTAGCCGTATCCGGCGGAGCGGATTCCGTGGCACTGCTGCGCGTGATGCTGGAGCTGCGAGCCGAGCTGGGGATCGTGCTGGCGGTCGCGCACTTCAACCACGGGCTGAGAGGCGAAAACTCGGACGCCGACGAGCATTTTGTTGCCGACTTGGCGACCCGGCACGAGCTACTGTTCTTCGTCGCGCACGGGCCAGTAGCGGAGCACGCGGCTGCCGAGCGCGTGGGTCTGGAGTCGGCGGGTCGCGAGTTGCGCTACCAGTGGCTGACGAGCATTGCCGGCGAGCACCGCTTCGATGTGGTGGCCACTGCACACACGGCGGACGACCAGGCAGAAACCGTGCTGATGAAATTCCTGCGTGGTGCGGGAAGCAGAGGTCTGGCGGGAATCTATCCCGTGATGATCCGAGGCGAGGCGGAGCAGATTCGCTTCGTTCGACCGCTGCTGAGCACAACCCGCGCCGAAATCGAAGCCTATCTTGCATCCCTCGATCAGCCTTGGCGCGAGGACGAGAGCAATCTCGACCGCCATTTCCTGCGCAACCGGGTCCGCCATGAACTGCTGCCTTTGCTGGAGCGCGACTACAACCCGAATATCCGCCAACGGCTGAATGAAAGAGCAGGGATCAACCGTGCGGAAGAGGCGTTTTGGGACGAGCTCATCGAACCGGCGCTCAGGAAAGTTAGAACGCCTGAGCGCCAGCTTCGCCTGCGCGAGTTTGGGGAGTTTGCGGTGGCTTTGCAGCGGCGGGTGCTCAAGCGCTTTCTGGAGGAACAGAAGGTCGAGTGCGATTCGCAGCACGTGGAAGCGGTACGATGCTGCGCGCTGGGAGAGCTTTTGCGGGTCGAGCTGCCGGGGAACTGGGTCGCTTGCCGGGAGGCAGATTGTCTAATGCTTCAGCATCCAGACAATGAGCCGCCCAAGACGGGCTATTCGTACAAGATCGCGGTTCCCGGAGACGTTGTGCTGCCGGAAATTGGCTGTAGGCTTCGGATCGTGCCGGTTCCGGCTGCTTTCGCCGGAGAAGCTGAGTTGGGAACGCTGCTGCGCGCTGATCTGATCGGCAGCGAAGTTTGTGTGCGAAATTGGCGCCCCGGCGACCGATATCACGTCGCTTACACGGGAAAAGAGCACAAGCTCAAAACGCTGTTTCTGGAATGGAAAATTCCAGCATCCGAGCGGCCGCTCTGGCCCGTGATGTTGAAGGGCACGGATATAGTTTGGGTACGCGATCTTCCGGTTGCGGACGCATATTGCTGGCGGTCGGGAGACGGAGACGCGCTACGGGTGGAATGCATTCCTCTTTAGCGCCCAACTCACTCGGGGCTGACTTGACGAGCGTCGCGATGACAGGGCAATGTGGATAGGCTATGAGCGCCTTTGAAAATTTCCCTCGTATTACACCGTTTCTTTGGTTCGACTCGAATGCTGAGGAAGCGGTCGACTTTTACATCAGCGTATTCAAGAACTCCCGACGTCTCGATGAGACGCGCATGCCTGAAAAACTCGAGCCGCCGAGCGGAGCCCCAACTTCCAAGGCGAAAGTCTTGACCATTGCCTTCGAACTCGACGGGCAGAGGTTCATCGCCTTGAATGGCGGACCGATGTTCAAGTTCAACGAATCGGTTTCGTTCGTGGTGCGCTGCGACTCGCAGGACGAGATTGATTACTACTGGTCGAAGTTCACGGCGGAGGGCAACGAGAGCCAGTGCGGCTGGCTGAAAGATAAATTCGGCCTGTCCTGGCAGATTGTGCCGGCGCGCATCGCCGAACTTGTGTCGCACCCCGAGGCAATTCAGGCGATGATGGGAATGAAGAAGCTGAACATTGCCGAGCTAGAGCAGGCGGCGAAGTCGTAGGCTGAGCCATGCGTTCCTACATCCTGTCGCTGCCGGCATGGCTGCAACCCATCGTCATTGTAGGGTCGACGGTGATGGCGGCCTTCGGAGTGGCACTGCTGACGCAAGCCGTAGTCAAGGGTCCCCGACTTGAGCTCGACCTGGGGTTGACCAGTGCGGTATACGGAACGCTGGGCACGATTTACGCCGTCCTGATCGCGTTTGTGGTGTCTGGCGTGTGGCAGAGCTTCAGCAGCGCAGAAATTGCGGTGAGCTCCGAGGCCAATGCGTTGACCGACCTGGTATTCATCATCTGCCAGATGCCGCCGGAGCGAGGCGGTGAGACGCGCGAATTAGCAAGAGCTTACGTAGAAAGCGTCGTGGAGCGATGGGACGCGCTGGAACTCGCGACTCGGGGACGGATGCCGGTGGAGGAGATTACTCTGGATACATCGTTCGCGCTGGTTCGCTCGATCATGGAGATCAAACCGGCCGAGGGCCGTGAGTCGACGCTCTACGCTGAGGCACTAGACCTGACGGCATTATGGCTTGACGCTAGGCGCGACCGGCTTCGCAGCGCTCAGGGAAACACTGCCAAGGCGTTGTGGGGACTGCTTATCGCGGGAGCGTTCGTTCTGTTTGCCTTTCACGGCATGTTTGTTACCCACGTGTGGTCTGTATGGGCGGGCTTGCTTCTGGGCTTCTCCCTCATTGTGGGACTCGCGTTCTACTTGATCTTTTCGCTCGACAGCCCCTTCAGCGGCAAGCTGAGTGCCGGGCCCGAGCCCTTCCTGTGGTTGCTTAAGGCGCTGGATCGCGTCGACGAATACAGGATTTAACCCTGGGCAAAAGCCTTTCGCAATGCAGTGCGGCCTATAATCGAAGCCACCTCCTTATGCCGACGAACGCCACCGGTAGCGCGCCATACCAGCCACCTGACGCGCTGTCAGCCAAGGTTGAGCCTGTGATGTCGTGGATCCAGCGATTCTGGCTGCGCGTGAGCGACGGCCTGAAGATGGATCAGCTCTGGAAGCAATTCCAGGCGGATGCGCGCGCCAGTTACCGGCTGTACTCGGCAGATGTCGATCTCGATAGGGACGCCGCTGCTCCGAAGTGGAAACACTATCTCCGCCTGGCGGGGCAATTCTTCTGGGCGGTCCTGGAGAAGCTCTCGCCGGCACGCCGCATCCTGTTGCTGGTGGCGCTGGTACTCATGTTCATGCCCTTGGAGACGGTGCTCGATACCGAAACCCGCAGCGTCCTGATCAGGTTCGACGCGCACTTCTGGGGCGCGGCGCTGCTATTGGTGGTTCTGGTACTCGAAGTTTCCGATCGCGTGGTGATGAAGCGCGATCTGCAAATCGCGAAAGAGATCCAGACCTGGCTGTTGCCGTCTACTCCACCGTCGGTTCCTGGGCTGGAGATTGCATTTCATACGCGTCCTGCTAATACCGTCGCCGGCGATTATTACGACGTGTTTCCCCGCGGTGCCGTCGATTCCCGTCCGCAGACCTGGCTAGTTGCGATAGCTGACGTCGCGGGAAAGAGCATCCCGGCAGCGCTGCTGATGGCCACGGTACAGGCCAGCCTGAAGACGCTGGCACCCACACCGTTGAACATAGCTGAGTTGGTAGGAAAGATGAACCAGTACGTCTGCACCAACAGCCAGGATGGCAGACGCTTTACCACCGCGTTCATCGCCGAATACGATGCGCAAGCGCGCACCCTGACGTACGTCAATGCGGGACATAATCCGCCGATCGTGCGCCGCGCCTCTGGAGGGATGGAGCGACTGGAGTTGGGCGGCATCCCGCTGGGAATTCTCGAGACTCAAGCCTACGCATCTGCCACGGTCACACTGCAGCCCGGAGATTGGGTTGTGATGTTCAGCGACGGCGTAGTCGAAGCGGAGAACGCCCGTAGCGAGGAATATGGCGAAGACCGGCTCACCTACAACATTCATATGGGAGCGACCCAGTCCCCGGCGATGCTTCTGCAACGGATTATGGGCGATATCGACAATTTCGTAGGCACCGCACCGCAGCACGACGACGTCACTTGCATGCTGCTGAAAGCCGTGTGATCAACGCGCTTCAATACTGGTTCAGAAGGAGTCGCCTGTACCTCGCGAACTGGCGCGCGCTCGAACAGCAGCGCTACTGGGAACAGACCATCGCGACGCCGCGCTACGCCGATCCCAACCGTCTCTTGCGCTACGGCGCTAAGGCATATTCGCAAAATGATGAGGACGGCATCCTGGCGGAGATATTTCGTCGTATCGGCACAAGTGGCAAGACATTTGTCGAAATCGGTGCCGGCGTCGGACTCGAAAACAATACCCTTGCGCTGCTGGTGCAGGGATGGCGTGGGCTGTGGGTTGAAAGCGATAACGCCAAGGCGGAGAGTGCGCGGGCTAATCTTGCGGCCTATGTTGCGTCGGAGCAGCTTCGGATCGAAAACGTATTTGTTACGCGGGAGAACGTCGATGCGTTGCTCCGGAACAGTGCGCTCAGCGCAGAGCCCGATCTGCTGAGCATCGATGTGGACGGCAACGACTATCACCTTTGGCAGGCGGTGCAGTCGATTTCGCCGCGAGTCGTGGTAATGGAGTACAACGCTTCGTGGTTCCCGCCCATGTCGCTGGCTGTCGCCTACCAGGAGCGCTTCGAGTGGAAGGCCAACACCTACTTCGGCGCCAGCCTGAAGGCCTTGGAACTGCTCGCCGAGCGCAAGGGATATTACCTGGTTGGCTGCTGCTTTGCCGGAGTCAATGCATTCTTCGTGCGCGGCGACCTTTGCGGGACGCACTTCTCGGAGCCCTACACCGCCGAAAATCACTACGAGCCGGCACGCTACTGGATGTTGCGCACGGCTGGACATCCGCCGGGCGTTGGCCCGGTAGAGAAAGTCGAATAGCTCTACTCCGTTGCTTTCGCCAGTAGGCCGTTGACTGCTGACAAGTTGGCGACAAGCTGCTCCGGAAAGCCATGCCGACGCTGAAGGTAAGCCGGATCGTTGTAGGTCAACCAAACTTTGCCGTCGCCGTCTTGCCACACCAGAGCCTTGAGTGGAAGATCGATAGCAACGGTTGGAGTCGCCTGCATCAGCGGCGTTCCGCCTTTGGGGTTTCCGAAGATTAGCAGCTTGGTGGGGCGCATTTGCAATCCGGCCTTTTCTGCTTCCCCGCTATGATCGACCACAGCGAACAACTTGATGTTCTTCTCGCCTAGAAGCGTTTCGAGTCGCTGCACGATGTCATCGACCGAATGCTGCGTAGGCAAATGAATTAGCCCGTTGTCGCGATCTTTGTCCATAAACAAGACTCCTGCAAAGATAGGGAACCGCGCTGCGGCGAAGAACGTAAACTATAGCGCTAAACCGCGTCAGGTTGGTTAAAAGATGACCGTCTCCGCACCGACTGGGAAACACGCTCTGCTGGAGCAGAGTCCCGAAAGCTCGTTCCGCTCCGATCTCGCCATCCTGATTTGCATTGCCCTGGCAACCGTCGTGGTGCACTTGATCGTCGGCAATCGCTACGGGATCCATCGTGACGAACTGGCCACACTCGACGATGCGCGCCATCTCGCCTGGGGTTATGTGGCGTATCCGCCCGTTACGCCCTTCTTCGGCCGAATCTCGCTGGAGCTTTTCGGCACGTCCATCCGCGGCTTTCGCTTCTTCGCCAATGTCGCGCAGGCGATTGCGGTGCTGCTCACTGGCCTGATGGCTCGCGAAATGGGAGGTCGCCGCGGAGCGCAACTGATTGCGGCAGTGGCTGCGGTCCCCTTCTGCCTGGGCGGCGGAGCCCTCATGCAGTACGTCGCCTTCGACTGCCTAGCTTGGGTGCTGACGGCATATTTCGTCGTTCGTCTGCTGAAGTCGGAAGATGCGCGATGGTGGATGGCCATCGGCGCCGCGCTCGGTTTCGGCATGTTGACAAAGTGGACCATTGGATTCTTCACGCTCGGGATTGTCGGCAGTGTTCTGCTGACGGATGCGCGTCGATACCTCAGAAGCAAGTGGCTTTGGATCGGTGTTGGGCTGGCGATTCTCATCTTCCTGCCGACTCTGATTTGGCAGGCGCAGAACCATTTCATCTCGCTCGAGATGCTGAAGCACATTCACACGCGCGACATGCGACAGGGCAGGACGACCTATTTCCTGCCGCAGCAACTGGAACTCACTGCCTTTCGATTTCCGCTGGCGATGGCCGGTCTTTACTTTTGTCTCCTGACGCAAGCCGGGAAACGCTTCCGCATGATTGGTTGGATGTACGTGCTGACGCTGCTGCTTTTCGCAGTTTTGCACGGACGCTGGTATTACATGGGTCCGGCGTACTCCATGCTGTACGCAGCCGGCGCGGTGTGGGGCGAACAGTGGCTGGCGACCATCTCCAGGGGAAGAGCGATGGCCATTCGTGTCGTGGTCTGGGGCTTCCTGAGCCTCGATGTATTGCTCACCATCGCCCTCTGGCTCCCAACCGCACCACTGCATTCTCGCTGGTGGCAGATTTCCAGTTCGATGCAGGGCGATTATGTTGAGGAGTTGGGCTGGCCGGAATTGGTGCAGGAAGTCGCGCGTATTCGCGATTCTCTCACTCCTCAGGAACGCGAGCATCTGGCAATCCTTGGCGCCAATTATGGCGAGGCGGGAGCCATCGATCTTTACGGCCCGCAGTATGGACTACCGTCGGCGATCAGCGGAGTCAACTCATTCTGGGTGCGCGGCTATGGCAATCCCGAACCGCAGATCGTCATCATTCTTGGGCTCGAGAAAGATTACGTCGATCACCGCTTTACCTCATGTCGACTTGGCGGACATACACCGAATCCCTACAACGTCACCAACGAAGAGACCGGCGACCATCCCGACATCTTCGTCTGCGGGCCGCCGAAAGTGGGCTGGCCGGAGTTCTGGAAGCACTTCCGCTACTTCGGGTGAGAGGCAGCGGAAATCGGCTCTATGATCCCGACCATGTCAGCCGGGGCGCTGCCGCCCACTGCTGCTCCCACGCGGGGACGGTAATGCGTTCCGCTACCAGCGGCGGCTTACGAGCCCAGCAAACGACCACCGTGCCGAACGGCAGATTGATGTGGCGCAAGGTGCGACGCTCGCCATCAAGCAGCAGTCTCATAGCCGCGTTAGCCATGCGAGTACTTCGGGTGGTGTGGCCGTTAGCGGTGATCGAAGTACGAAAAATGCTTTCCGCCAGCCGCAGCATCACCAGCGGAAGGAACGGCGCGGTCACGAAGTAGGAGGCGCGCTGCACTTCGAATCCGGAAGTCGTCAGCTTACGGCGGAGTTCGCTGGTGCGATAGCGCCGGTAATGTCCGCGGTGCTCATCCTCCTCGCTCCACAGGAACGCATAAGCAGGCACGGTCAGACACAACAGGCCCCCGTCTTTAAGCACCCGCAGGAACTCACGCAGGGCCGCGCGGTCGTCCGATACCGACTGCAGGAAGTCGCCGGCAACGATGAGGTCAAAACTGTTGCTGGCGAACGCGAGTTCATCGGGCGTGGAACAGACCAGGTTGGTCACGCCATGCAGTTGCTGGAACGCAGCCTCTCGGAGCCGGCTGTGCTGGTTGACGACCCGGAAAGGCGAAGGCCCATCGAAGTCGAGCTGCGCCGTGCCACCGATGTCGAGGATGCGCGCCTGGCGTTTGCCGGCCAGGGACTCACTCACAAACTCGCGCAACAGCGCGCGACGCGAAAGATACCACCACGACGACATCTCCTGTTCCAGACGGTCGAAATCGCGTGCCGTATCCATGAATGCTACCGAGAGCCTATCGCCGTCATTGTAAGCCATGCCAATCGTAGAGCGATTAGCGTTTGCCCCTCACCTCTTTACCAGCAGACGCCTAGGTTGCCGTTGCCGCCTGCCCAACGGCGGAACGGAAATATTCCAGCGACATCTCCAGCCCGGTGCGAAGATCGATCTTCGGTTCCCACCCGAGCACTTGCTTCGCCTTCGTAATGTCCGGGCGGCGCTGCTTAGGATCGTCCTGAGGAAGCGGCTCAAAACGAATACGACTTGTGGATCCCGTTACCTCGATCACCTGTTTCGCGCATTCCAGGATGGTGAACTCGCCGGGATTGCCGATGTTCACTGGCCCGTGCTCGGTAGATTTCGAAAGTGCGATGATGCCGGCGATTTCGTCGCTCACATAGCAGAAGCTGCGGGTCTGCAAGCCGTCGCCGTAAACCGTCAGCTCTTCGCCGCGGAGCGCCTGCTTCATGAAGTTCGAGATCACCCGGCCGTCGTTGATCTGCAAGCGCGGTCCATAGGTATTGAAGATCCGCACGATATGCGTATCGACTTTCTTGTAGCGGTGATACGCCATGGTCAGTGCTTCGGCAAAACGCTTGGCTTCGTCATAGACCGAACGCGGGCCGATAGGGTTCACATGCCCCCAATAGGTTTCCTTCTGCGGATGCTCCAGCGGATCGCCATAGCATTCCGAGGTCGAAGCCTGAAGAAAGCCGGCGTGATACCTGTGCGCGAGCTCGAGGCAGTTCGTAGTACCCCGAGAGCCGACCATGAGCGTCTCGATGCCGTGCTCCATGTAATCGACCGGGCTGGCGGGCGACGCCAGGTTGAAGATGTAATCGACACGTCCGGGATCGAAGGGCTCACAGACATCCTGCTCAATCAGCTGAAACCGCGGTTCCGACGCCAGATGAGCGATGTTGGCTTCGCTGCCGGTGAGGAAGTTGTCGGCGCAGACGACGTCATGACCCTCGGCCCACAGCGCGTCACAGAGGTGAGAGCCGAGAAAGCCTGCTCCGCCTGCAACCAGTATTCGCATAAGTTTTATCGATTCATCCCGGTACTTAGCAGTTGGCGCCGGATGCTGTCATGTGAATCCCACCCCGCGTGCAACTGTTCCATTGCATTGTCCCGAATTGCGTACAGCACCAAACAACTAGGGTAAGTCTTTTTCAGCCGCGGCGGCACCGGGAAGAACTAATCTCAGCGGGAGGCTGCCGAGGGCTCGGCGGACGACTCGTCTTATTTCCTACGGGATTGCTGCGTGCAAAAGTGACGGTGGCAGACGCCAACCGGGAGGGATTGGGTATACGCGATCTCGCCCGAAGACGTCTATCCCGTGCGGATCGATAGTTAGCTAATAGTTACGGATGGCCTTCAGCGAGGGATATTGGTCAGGTAGGGGTACCCCCCTCCCCCCATACTTCATTAAAATCTTGAAAACAAGAGGCAAGTTGAAAAAATTGCCCGCAAAATCTTGAGCCACAAAGAGTTATACGTAAAATATTCTGGATATTGGACTTAGCCGTAAGCAGTGCCCTATTTATGGTGCAATTTGCGAACAGAGGATTATCAAACAGTAACTGAGCACGAAGTGTTGTCAGGTTGTCAAAAAGCCGTTAAGGCCAGACCTTCTGGAAGGCCAGCCAGAGCAGAGACACAAATTCCCTGCCCACAAGCGGAAGGTAGCAGAGGCTCTAACATGGCGCAAGTTACGAAGGTAACTTAAAGCGAAGGAAGGCGCTTAGAAGGGAACCTGGCCCCTAACGCCATACTCCTGATACGGGGCTGGCATTACGTACCACTATAGTGCAGTATATTGCTTTTAAATCACACACCATGGTGACAGCTATCACTTCTCTTCTCACCCTTTGTTGATAGAAGTTGCGCCAGGCGTAACTGTAGGCAACCGCTGCGACATGCTATTGGCAATGCTGTGACTCCGTCCGTCCGTCCGACCTGGCAGATCAACTTGCAGATGACACTACTGTCCCCAAGAACGCTAAGTGACGTTATGCCGTTTAGCGGTACGCACGGTCATTCCGTTCAACTATTCAATCCAAGGCCCACAGACGTCGAACAAAGGAAAACCTTCATGAACGCGTCGAGGAAATCGGGAATCATTCTTATGCTGTCCGCGATCATTGCATCGATATTTGCTGTAAATGCGATCGCGGCCGACAACGCCGATTACGTCTTTAAGAACGGCGCGATCTACACGATTGATAGCAAGAATCCGCAGGCGCAAGCAATTGCGATCAAGGGTAAGTACATAACCTATGTAGGAACAAATGAAGGGGTGAAGCCGTTCGTCGGCGACAAGACGCAGATTATCGACGTCAAAGGGCAGATGCTGCTACCCGGATTCGTTGAGTCGCATATCCATCCGACAATGGCGCTGGTAGCAGAAGGCGCCGACTTGCAGTTCGACTCCCTTGAGCAGTTGCTCGCATCGGTGAAGAAGTGGGCCGACGCTCACCCTGACGCCAAGGTGATTCGCGGCTTTGGATGGCGCTATTCTCTCTTTCCCACAACTGGCCCAACTAAAGAGCCTCTCGACAAACTATTCCCCGACCGTCCTGTATTCCTCTTTGCGATTGACGGCCACAGCGGATGGGTAAACCGCAAGGCGCTTGAGTTGGCAGGAGTGAACGCCAAAACTCCAGACCCTGTGCCCGGCTTCAGCTTCTTTGCCCGAGACCCCAAGACCGGTGAGCCTACCGGTTGGGTGGTTGAAGGACCAGCGGAAATATCCGTGTTCTTCAAGCTGCAGCCGCCCTCTCCCGAACTCGCGATTGCTGCCATGACCGAAATGTTGCCAAAGCTCTCAGCGGCAGGCATTACGGCTGTGTTTGATGCCGGAATCTCGACGATGTCGACAGAGAGCGGTCTGGACGGCTATCAGGCACTGGAGAAAGAAAACAAGCTGCCGATCAGGGTGGTTGCCAGCTACTACTGGAATAATCCCGCGACAGAAGATCCGGCGGGAATTGCGCTGAAGCTGCGGGACAAATATCACTCTGAACTGGTGCAGTTCCGGGCACTGAAGGTTAATGCCGATGGCGGAGAGGCCCAGCACACGGCCGTGATGCTGAAGCCCTACTTCGACCGACCCGGCTTTTATGGAGACTACCTTCTCGATCCCCAACTGATGGAGGCAGCAGTCCTGAAAGCGCAGGCGAACGGCCTGGATACCCACTGCCACTGCTATGGGGACGCCGCAATTCGGGCGTATCTGGACATTGTGGCCAAGGCCCAGAAGCAATACCCCAATAGCCCCTCAAGGCACACAATTGCGCATTCCTTGCTGATTACAGACCAGGACGTGCCCCGCTTTAAGGAACTCAACGTCACCATGCAGACATCCGCACAGTGGATCACCCCCGACCCGTATAGCGAGATGGTTGTCAAAATCCTCGGTCCGGATGTGGTCAACACCGAGTGGGCCCGCATGAACTCCGTGTTGAAGGCAGGAGGCAGGCTGGCGTTGGGGACCGACTGGCCGGCAGCAGGCTACGTTTCGAGTTATCGTCCGCTCGAAGCAATCCAGGTGGCGCTGACGCGTGCAATTCTTAAGCAGTACGGCGAGACACAGTTCACCCCCATCATGCCGCCAGCAGACGAACGCATCACGTTGGACCAGGCTCTGAAGGCCTATACGCTTGATTCGGCGTATGTGTTGGACCTGGAAAAGAGTATTGGGTCCTTGGAAGTTGGAAAGCTGGCCGACATCGTTGTGCTGGAGAAAGACCTGTACGGGATTCCTCCCAGTGACATCAGCACCACGAAAGTAAAGCTGACCATGATGAATGGAAAAATCACGTATACAGTCCAGTGAAAAGCCGTCGACGGTGGCGCTCTAGGCCAGGATAGCGAACAAAGCCGGGTGCCCACTTATCCGCTCAGCTCGGATGAGTGGGATCGAGGACGACTAAACCTCCGCCACGCCAGGGTCTACCTCGACTAATGATTCTCGCCATCAAAGGTAAGCGCCTTCGACCCTGTGACGTCCCACTCACTCCAAACGAAGGAATGAGTGGGGCACCCTCGTGAGTTACGCGGAGACGAGATGCTTCGCCCGGGCCCACGCGCCATGATTTCGAGTGCTCGTGATATTCTTGTGGGTACAGCTGCGTCCCTCCTGGTAGGCAATTTTCCCGCAGTTCCTGAACAAATAAATCATGATCTCAGTTAGCAACGTATCCATGCGCTACGGCGCCAAAGTTCTGTTCGATGAAGTGTCCACCGCGTTTACTCCCGGTAAATGCTATGGACTGACTGGCCCCAACGGTGCGGGTAAGTCCACTTTCATGAGCCTGCTGTCGGGTGAGTTGTCTCCGCAGAAGGGCACCGTGGTGCGCCCGCGGAAGCTCGGTGTATTACGCCAGGACCAGTTTGCTTTCGACGCCTATCGTGTGCTCGATACCGTCATTATGGGCAACCAGCGGCTTTGGAAGGCGCTGGAAGAACGCGATCGCATCTACGAGAAACACGAGATCACCAATGAAGATGGTATGAGGCTGGGCGAACTGGAGGGTATCGTCGGCGAGGAAGATGGCTACTCGGCCGAGGCCGACGCAGCGATACTGCTGCAAGGTCTCGACATCGCCGACGAAGTGCATGAGCGTCCGATGAGCGAACTGCAGGGCGGGCAGAAGGTCCGTGTGTTGTTGGCGCAGGCGCTCTTCGGTCATCCGCAGGCGCTGCTGCTGGATGAGCCAACCAACCATCTTGATCTGGATTCGATCCACTGGTTACAAAGTTTTCTGCGAAGCTATGACGGAGTTGTGATCGTCATCTCGCACGACCGTCATTTTCTGAACAGCGTTTGCACCCACATTGCCGATATCGATTACGAAACGATCATCACCTACACCGGCGGCTACGATGAGATGGTGATGGCCAAGACGCAGGTTCGCTCGCAGATCGAAGGCCAGAACGCCCAGCGGGAAAAGAAGATCGCTCAGTTGAACGACTTTATCGCCCGCTTCTCAGCCGGCACTCGTTCCAGCCAGGTACAGTCGAGGCGCAAAGAAGTGGAGCGCCTGCAGTTGACCGAACTTGCGAAGTCGAATATACAGCGCCCCTATCTCAAGTTCGAGCAGAAGCGTCCCTCGGGCAAACACATTCTGGAGTTGGAAAACATTAGTAAATCTTACGGAGATAGCGAGGTCATCCGGGGCTTCACCGCCAGCGTCACTCGTGGCGAGAAGATCGCGTTGATGGGACGTAACGGCGCGGGAAAGACAACGCTATTGAATGCGCTGCTGGCTAACTCGCCGACCGTTCCGGAAGCTGAGTTGCGCCAGACCAGCGGATATGACGGTCCGTTCTTGAATGACGGCAAGGTCATCTGGGGACACGAGGCATCGGTCGGGTACTTCGCACAAGACCATAGGGCGCTAATCGAAAAAGGAATGACTGCGTTCGAATGGCTGCATCGCTGGGATCCTGGTGCTGCCAACGAGGAGATTCGCGGCTTGCTGGGACAGATGCTGTTTGCGCGTGACGACGGCAACAAGCGCACCGATGTACTTTCCGGTGGCGAAGCCGCGCGCCTGTTGTTCTGCAAGCTCATGCTGCAAAAGCCGAACGTCCTGGTCCTCGATGAGCCCACTAACCACTTAGACCTGGAATCGATCAATGCGCTGAATATCGCACTGCAGAAATATCCTGGGACAGTGTTGCTGGTGACGCATGACCACGATCTCATCGACGAAGTGGCGACTCGGATTTGGCACTTTGAGGGCGATCACCATGTGACCGACTTCAAAGGCGCATATGAGGAATACCAGGCAGTCCTGGTTGCGTGAACTTGAGCCGTTATGCGGGCGTCTGAGCCCGCAGGCGAAATCCCGAGCTTCGCGAGGGATCTGTTTGCCGCAGCTATTGGTGGAGTTGATGGGCGCTACAGGATTCGAACTTGAAGCGTATTGCGGGGCGTTCGATGCCGCAGGCGGGCGTCGGGTGCCCCACTCATTCGTTCAGTTCGGATGAGTGGGATCGAGGACGATTGGAACTCCGCCACGCCAGAGTCTACCTCGACCAATCCTTCTCACATCCAGATAAGCGGCTCCGACCCTGTGACGTCCCACTCATTCCAAACGAAGGAATGAGTGGGGCACCCGCACTCTTACGGAAATGCGGGATGTCGTACGACCCAAAATACGTGTTTGGGTGAGGTGTCGTCCCTCCGGGACTTGGGACCAACAAACAATCTTCTCCCGCCGTTGAAACGGCGGGCTAACCTATGCCTCGCCTATGGCGATCGGATCATCTCCCTCGCCTACGGCGATGGGATCATGGTCACAGACTCGGTTCACACCCGATTCTATAATCGAAGGGTCGCCCAGAAACGAGGCTTCTATGCCCGATCGTTCCGCAGACTTGTTGATTGTCGGCGGCGGCATCGTAGGATTGGCAACTGCGCTGGAGGCCGTCACCCGCTTTCCGGAGCTGCGGCTCATCGTTCTCGAGAAAGAAAATCAGGTTGCCGCTCACCAGACAGGGCACAACAGCGGCGTCATCCACTCTGGTCTTTATTACCGCACCGGTTCACTGAAGGCGAAGAACTGCGTGGCCGGCGCGGCTTCGATGAAGCAGTTCTGCCGCGACCATGGCATCCCCTTCGAGGAGTGCGGCAAGCTGGTTGTCGCCACCAGCGATGAAGAAGTGCCCCGCCTTGAGCAACTGCAACAACGAGGTATTGCGAATGGAGTGCCGGGGCTGCGCATGCTCAGTCGCGAAGAGTTTCGCGAGATTGAGCCGCACTGCGACGGTATTCGCGCTCTACACGTCCCCTCAACCGGCATCGTCGATTACGTTGCCGTCGCGCAAAAGTACGTTGAATTGATCGAGCGCGCGGGAGGAGAGATTATTTGCCGGGCGAAGGTGACGGGGCTGCGGCGTGATGGCGACGAAAACATAGTCGAGTCCGCCGCCGGAACGTTTCGCGCTGCTCATCTCATCAACTGTGCCGGGCTCTACAGCGATAAAATTGCGAAGCTTGCTGGAGTGCACATCGACTTGCAGATCATTCCCTTCCGCGGGGAGTATTACGAGGTGCGGCGGGAGCGCAGGCATCTGGTTAGAAACTTGATCTACCCGGTACCGGATCCACGATTCCCCTTCCTGGGTGTGCATTTCACGCGTCGCGTGAACGGCAGCGTGGAGGCTGGTCCCAATGCGCTGCTGGCCTTGCGTCGCGAAGGATATACCGGGGTGGCGCCGGATCTGAGCGAAGCGGTCGAGGTCCTGTCCTTTGACGGGTTCTGGAAGATGGCGCGGAAGTATTGGCGCATGGGCGCTGCCGAACAGTATCGTGCGCTGGTCAAGAGCGCTTTCGCCACTGCGTTGCGGAAGATGATCCCTGAACTGACGGAAGACGACCTTGCGCCGGGCGGCTCAGGAGTGCGGGCGCAGGCGGTGGACCGGCAAGGCAATCTGCTCGATGACTTCTATTTTGTTCATGCTCCGGGGATGATTCACGTCTGTAACGTTCCCTCCCCGGCGGCGACGGCATCCCTCGAAATTGGGCGCGAGGTGGTGGAGATGATGGCGCAGCGCTTCGATCTGCACGCTCCGGCGCTGAGTTGAAGGCGACATGCACGAAGGTACATATGGCCACTGCCCTTTAGTAACCTCTTGTACATTCAGCTGTGACCCACGTCACCGTGCCTTGTCCTGGCTCGATGGAATAGTTCAATCAAGTAATTCATAAGTTGCACGACTCGGCTCTTCGTCGCCTCACTGGGGCGCGGTGCTGAAGGTTGGCCCTCGACATGGCTGTCGTCTAGCTGAAGTACCTTTGCGGATGCTTCCGGCTGTTCCTTGATAGTTCGGGTGAAGCTTAACCCGTCCGGGAGCTTTGTAGCTCATGTTGCTGTCGAGGAGCAGTGAATTGTATCCATCAACCGACCGAGAATTACCCAGCAAATCTGCACTTGGTCCCGGTATCGAGCATCCCATCCATCGACACTTTGGCCGTAGAGAGCGCATTTCCAACGGTGATCTTGCTAATTGCGATAGCTCACAACTGCAGCTTGCCGATCGCGACCGAGCCACGAAAGAGATAGACCCGTTTCTCGGCACGAGTCGAGTGATTCAGCGGCTGTGCGATATGGCACATAAGGTGGCGCTTTCTGAGAGCCCGGTGCTCATTCTGGGGGAAACTGGCTCCGGCAAAGGCGTGCTGGCGAATTGGCTACACGCCAACAGTCATCGAAGCCACGAGGAATTCCTCGACCTGAACTGCGCGGGTCTGGATCGCGAATTTTTGGAGACCGAGCTTTTCGGGCACGAAAAGGGCGCGTTCACCAGTGCCATTGCAGCCAAGAGGGGACTGCTGGAAATCGCGAATCACGGTAGCGTCTTCCTGGACGAGATCGGCGACGTTGATCTGCAAGTCCAACCCAAGCTTCTCAAGGTGTTGGAAAGCGGACGGTTTCGGAGGCTGGGAGAAGTTCGCGATCGCTTCGCCGATGTCCGGCTGATCTCCGCTACGCATCGCGACCTGGGGCGGGAAGTGCACGAGGGGCGATTCCGAGCCGACCTCTTCTATCGCATCAACATCATCCTGCTGGAAGTTCCCAGTCTGCGCTCTCGTCGCGAGGATATTCCAGACCTGGCCAATAGGCTCTTGCGGTGCATTGCCCCGGACGGCCAGGCGATAGCGTTTGACCGCTCAGCCATTGACGCTCTGTGCAGCTACTCATGGCCGGGAAATATTCGCGAACTCCGCAATGTGCTGCAACGTGCGCTGCTGCTGGCGGAGGACAACGTCATTACTGAACGCGAGTTGCACTTCTTCCCGGCCCGTTTTGAGGAACTGGCGCCTCTAGCTATAGCCTCAGAGCTTACTCTTCGCGAGATGGAAAAGACCCACATCGTTAATGTGCTCGCGCAGGAATCGGGTTCGGTGCAGAGAACGGCGCGGCGGCTTGGTATCCCACGCAGCTCTCTGTACAACAAACTGAACCGTTTCGGCATTTGCAACGGAAGGTTCTAGACCAAATAAAAAGGGCGGAATTCCGAACGGAAGCGCAGCGCCCAGTTGCACATCCGAATAAGACCGTGAGGTCCGGAATCCCGCCAACCGGTAAAGCTAAACTCTACCTAAGGAGGAGATGCTAGCACTGCGAACTTTATCTGGCCGAGCCAGCATCACTTGCGCTAGCATCGTGATTCTTGCATTCCCAATCTGATTTGCGAATACCCCTTCTGCCGTAGTCTGCTACCACTTCTGTTGTATCGAATACGTTTTTTGTCCCAATTCGGATCGGCTTTATGCCGCTGTTCAACAGCGCTCGCTCGTGGCACAGCGAGGACATTTCCTTCCCCAACAACTGGATCACCAGCAGGCACAAATCGGGCCTCGCGTGCAGCAGTTGCTGCGCCGCTTCCGCGGGAACGAAGGTAAATTCGGCCACCCCCATGGCTTCCACTGTGTAACAGCAGTGGTCACAACTCAAGGTGGACGACAGCCCGATGAAAGAACCCGGCTGTAGCTCGCGAAGCTCTATCGTCGTGCCTTCGTGCGATGCCATGGTCACTTGAGCGATGCCGGAGCGCAGAATGTAAATCCCGCTGCCCGCCTCGCCTTCCTGGAGGACACGCTCGCCGGGCTTGAATGAGACCCGATTCCCGAGGGGCTCCAACTCTGCAATCAGCCCACCCTCTAGTTGCGAGTTCAAAATTTTCACAGTCCTGGACGCCATTCGCGCGACGATCTGGTTTATGTTTTGTACATCGTGGTGTGCACATCGTGGTGTGATGTTGGTCACAGGTGCTTGTGACCATGTCGGGAGCGAGGGAGCCCTGCGTCGCAGCCACCGCTCCGGCATCGAAATGGGTTAATTTAGTTGGCAATGAAAACTGCTGTCGTAAACGCCGCTGGGTTAAGCAATGAGGAGATCCTCCGCTACTCGCGCCACCTGATTTTGCCAGAGGTTGGCATGGAGGGGCAGCTCAAGCTTAGGCAGGCGAAGGTGCTCTGCGTCGGCGCAGGTGGGCTGGGCTCGCCACTGGCGCTCTACCTGGCAGCGGCGGGCGTTGGCACGCTCGGCATCGTGGACTTTGACGTGGTTGACCTTACCAACCTGCAACGCCAGATCATCCACACCACGGCTGATGTTGGCCGCGCTAAGCTCGACTCCGCCGCTGAGAGCATTGCGGCCATCAATCCTAATGTGAGCGTCCGCAAGTTTGAGACGCGCCTGACCAGCGCCAACGCGATGGAGATTTTTCAGGATTTCGACATCATTGCCGACGGCACTGACAATTTCCCGACGCGCTATCTGGTGAACGACGCTTGCGTGCTCACCAGCAAGCCGAACGTCTATGGCTCGATCTTTCGCTTTGAAGGACAGGCCAGCGTGTTCGCGACGAAATCGGGTCCGTGCTATCGCTGCTTGTATCCCGAGCCGCCACCGCCGGGTATGGTACCTTCGTGCGCTGAAGGCGGTGTGCTGGGTATTTTGCCGGGCCTGGTGGGAGTGATTCAGGCGACTGAGACCATCAAGCTAATTCTCGGCCTGGGCGAATCGCTGGCAGGCCGGCTGCTGATGATCGATGCCCAAGCCATGCGTTTCCGCGAGCTGAAGTTGCGCAAGAATCCCGACTGCCCGGTCTGCGGCACGCATCCCACGGTTACGAAACTCATCGACTACAATCAGTTCTGTGGCATACGCGGAGAAGAGAAGGGAGCAGAAACCACCTTGGCTGACATGACCGTTGAAGAACTGAAACGCCGGTTGGATGCCGGCGACAATATCTTTGTGCTCGACGTGCGCGAGCCTCACGAATACCAGATTGCCAATATCGGCGGACACCTCATTCCGCTGAATGACCTTCCCAAGCGCGTCGGCGAGCTCGATGCCAATCGCGAGATCGTCGTGCACTGCAAACTTGGCGGCCGCAGCGCGAAGGCCGTCGATTTCCTGCGACAGTCAGGCTTCGCCAACGTGCATAACCTGACAGGTGGCATCAATGCGTGGGCCGAGCGAGTGGATCCCAAGGTGCCGAAGTACTGAGCGTCCAGTTTCGCAGCGAATCAGGCGACTACATATAAAACAAACTCAGCCGCGGCACTCTGTACTTTTCCAGGAGCCGCTTCTGCACGTACTGTTTGTGAAGCTGCTCGATCTGTGGCGCTGTCATCTTGCTGCGATACGGCGCAAGATCGCGATCGGCTTGACTGCGGATATCGAACAGAACGTCATCCGACGTGGAAGCCAGCAATGCTGATATAAGTTTTTCTTCACTTATCGTAAGCCGACGCTCCAAGTCTTCCATCGGCGGAGCTATGCCTTGCTCGACCGCGTCGGCTACCCCGCGCAATGTTTGTGAGGCCTCTTCGGCGACCGCGTGAGCAGCGCTGGGTAATGCGCCGGTTACCAGCATATCGGCGTTTCGCCGCAGGAAAGCTGCGACGGCCGCATGCTCAAGCCCGGCGGTCGATTTTTCTGTAGGCGCCGCGCCGACCGCTGAATCTTTCATCTCCTCGGCCGAGGCCAGCACTTCCTGCGCACAATAGGCGAGGCCGTTTACTCTGCGAGTGCGACGCGGGCGCCGTTCCCATTTGTCGAAGCTGGTATCGATACCCCGCAAAACCGCTTCAAGCGGGATACCCGCGTCTTTCCAGATCTCCATCAGCGCCCAGTCAAGCGGCGACAGAATGATCAGTGTGCCGCGGCGCTTCTGAAAATGCTCTTCGATTTCGGTGAAGTAGTTGAAGTAGTTGTCCACTCAACAAAGATTGAATCACGGATCATCACGGATGAACACAGATCAGAATAGGATTTCGATTTCTGATCCGTGAGAATCCGTGCCAATCCGTGGCTCAGGCTTCTTGCGGTAAATTCAGCCGCGCTTCGCAGCCGCATCGGCGTGCGACGGTCAGGCTTGCGGGCGTCTGTCGGCGAACGCCGCCCTGGTTGCGTTCGTAGATGATCCTCAGGCCGTCGAGCGTGAGAAACTCATCAACCTCTCGGATGTATTTCGATCCTTCGCTCATCAACGACGCCAGGCCGCCGGTCGCGACGACTTTCGTCGTGTCTCCGATCTCCGCCATCAGCCGTTCAAGAATTCCGTCGATTAATCCCAGGTACCCGTAATACAGGCCCGACTGAACACTGCTTACGGTGTTGGTAGCGAGCACCCGCGCAGGCTTGCGGATATCGACGCGCGGGAGCCGGGCAGTTCGCGAGAAGAGAGCGTCTGCCGAAATTCCAATACCCGGAGTGATCACACCACCCATGTACTCGCCCTTCTTTGACACAACGTCGAAAGTAGTTGCGGTTCCGAAATCAACCACGATGCACGGCCCGCCGAATTTCTCGAACGCCGCGACGCTGTTGACGATGCGGTCGGCGCCGACTTCCGCCGGGTTGTCATAGTGCACGGGCATGCCGGTTTTCACGCCGGGCTCAATGAATAGCGGCTTTATGCGGAAATAGCGCTCACAAACCTCGCGCAGGGTTGAGTCGAGCGGGGGGACGACAGAAGAAATTACCGTCCCTTGCACGGACGCAACTTCCAGTCCGTTCATGGCAAACAGATTGCGAAATAGGACGCCATACTCGTCGACAGTTTGCGATTTGATAGTGGTGACGCGCCAATTTGCGATCAGGCGACCGTGTTGCGTCCCGAGCGTCTTCAGGCTTGAGCTCGAAGACGCCAAGCACCGTGTTGGTATTGCCTACATCAAGCACCAGCAGCATCGCTTCTTTCTCATCTACTCGTCAACTGCGCGAACCATACCCGATAGCACTGTCCTGACCCCGCTCGCCGTGCGGACGCGAAGAAATCCGCGTTCGTCGAGTCCTTCGGTAATGCCGTGGAAGCCAGGCTCTTCCTCTATGCGGACATCACGCCCGCGAGCGTACGAAGACTGTCGCTCGAACTCGCTAATTATGGCGCTGCGCGACTCCGCAGGATCGGCGATCAGCTTCCGATAAGCGTTGTCGAGCGATTTTAACAAAGCCGCTGTTAGCTCAACCCGGGACCATTCGCTCCCACCTTCCATGCGCAATGACGTCGCAATGGAAGCAAGCTCTCCCGCGAACGACGCGTGATTGACGTTGATACCGATGCCGATCACCACGTAGCGAACGCGCGTGGCTTCCGAGTTCATCTCGGTCAGAATGCCGCAAAATTTCTTTCCGCCCACCACCAGATCATTCGGCCAGCGCAGGTCAGGACGTAATCCCGTGACTTGCTGAACCGCTTCGGAGACGGCGAGGCCTGCCATGAGCGTAATGGGCAGCGCATCGGCCGGCGACAGCGGAGGCCGCAGTAGAACGGAGCAGTAGATTCCCAGCGACGGCTGCGACTGCCAGGAGTGATTGCCACGTCCTCGCCCTGCGGTTTGCTCCTCGGCCAGAAACACCGCGCCTTCGGGTTCGCCCGCAGCCGCGGCGGCCATTGCTTCGGTGTTGGTAGAACCAATGCTGAAGTAATGATGGATGCGGCTGCCGATGGTCTGACCCTGCAACAGCGGGCCAAGTATGTCAGGAAGGAGCAGATCAGGCATCGCTTGCAATTGGTATCCGGTAGCGGGATGCCCGGTAATTTGCACTCCCAACTCGCGAAGCTGCTGCACAGCGCGCCATACTTCGGAACGGCTCGTACCAAGCTCCTCGGCAATGCGCGTGCCGCTGATGACGATGGTCGCATTGTCGCTCAGTAAACGCACGATGCGGCCCAGACGGGAATCAGTGGCTTCCATTATGCGGGCTGTACTCGCATGCTCAAATCAACCGCAGGCACCGAGTGTGTCAGGGCGCCGATGGAGATGAAGTCCACGCCCGTTTCCGCATAAGCGCGTACATTGGATAGATTGATTCCGCCCGATGCCTCCAGCGGAACCTTGCGATCGGCGGCGGCAACCCGCTCCACTGCTTCGCGAACCTGTTCCGGCGTCATGTTGTCGAGCAAGATGGCTTCGGCACCGTGTTCGAGTGCCTGCTCAAATTCTTCCAGCGAGCGCACTTCGATTTCGATCGGCAATGCACTCGACCGGCGAGCCAGCGCTCGCTCCAGCGCCTGTACCGCGCTACCTGCCAGAGCAATGTGATTGTTCTTAATCAGAATTCCGTCGCTCAGATCGAGCCGATGATTGGTTCCGCCGCCGCAGCGCACCGCCCATTTGTCGAGAATACGCAAGCCCGGCGCCGTCTTGCGGGTGTCCAGAATCGTGGCCTTGGTTCCGGCAACCGCGTCGACGTAGTGCCGGGTCGCAGTGGCGATGCCGCTCATGCGCTGCATGATGTTCAGGATCAGCCGCTCGCACGCGAGGATGACACGCGCATTGTGCCGGATCACCGCGACGGTTTGCCCTTTGCGGAGTCGTACGCCGTCGAATATCTCAGGGTTGCTGCGAACGTCGGGATGCGACGTGACTTTGCCGTCGAGTTGCGCATAGATATCGAGGATGCGTTGCACGCAGCCCAGCCCCGAGAGCACGCAGTCCTGCTTGGCAAGAATGGTGGCTGAGGCGCGCTGCTCGGGATCGATGCAGACGTCGCTGGTGGCGTCCTGAGTGGCGCAATCTTCCTTCAGCGCGTTTTCCAGAAGTGCGGTAACCCTGCGGCCTGTCCAATCCACAAATGGCTCCCTTAGAACTACTGCTGCACGGTCTCTAACTCGTCGAGCGCCGCTTTGGCTTTCTCGACCAGAACTTCGACTTCGCTCTTGCGCTTCTTCAAGCCTTCGACTACGTTAGTCGGCGCCTTGGCCAGGAACGCCTCATTCGATAACTGTGCGGTCCCGCGCTGCAATTCGCCGGAAAGCTTGGCCACCTCTTTCGTCAAGCGTTCGCGTTCCGCGGCGACGTCGATCTTGCGTTCATACACAACGCGCACATCGAAACGCGACGTGCTGCGTGCGCCGGCAACCTTCGCCAGCGAGTTTTCGACAAAGAGCACGCCCTCTACATCGGCCAGCAGCTCAACGGCGTTCCGGTCACGTTCGATCCACGAGCGGACTTGGGCATCGGCGAAAATCTCGATCGGGAGCTTCTGCTTGCGGTCGACCTTCAGCTCGGTACGGATATTGCGGACTGCGGCGATCAGGTCCTGCAAAATCGCCATCTCGGTCTCTGAGGTCGTATCGATCTGCGCCTCGTCCGCTTTCGGATAAGCCGCCAGCGCGATCGACTCTCGCGGCGGATTGCCGTCGTAAACCGCGTGCCACAGTTCCTCGGTGATGAACGGCATGAACGGCGACAGCAACCGTAGCGCGCCCTCGAAGATACTCACCACATTGGCGAACGCCGCACGTGCCTGCTCGCGATCGGACGACGTCAGCCGCGGCTTGATCAGTTCGACGTACCAGTCGCAAAACTCGCCCCAGAAAAAGTGATAGACCACGTGCGCGGCTTCGTGGAAGCGATATGCGTCCAGCGCGTCGTCGATCTCGCTGCGTCACCCGGTTGAAGCGCGAGAGAATCCAGCGATCTTCCAGGGTCTCTGCCGAAAGCCGGGCAGACCGTGAGCGTTCAAGTCCGCCGCCGAACGCTTGAACTCCGCCAGCGACCACACGCCGGCTTCTTGGGCGCGATCGACATTCATGAACAGGAAGCGCGCGGCGTTCCAGATCTTGTTGGCGAAGGCGCGATAGCTGTCGATGCGCTCTGGTGAGAACGCAATGTCGGTGCCGGGCGCGGCCATGATGGCAAGGGTGAAACGTACTGCATCGGTACCGTACTTTTCGGTGATCTCGATGGGATCGACCACGTTGCCCTTGGTCTTCGACATCTTCTGGCGCTCGGCATCGCGCACCAGCGCGTGGATGTACACCGTGCGGAAGGGAACGTCGCCCTGCTTGTGCCCGCGCATGAAATGGCAGTTCATCATGATCATGCGCGCTACCCAGAAGAACAGAATGTCGAAGCCGGTAATCAGCAGCGTTGTCGGATAGAACGCGTCGAGATCAGGCGTGTTATCGGGCCAGCCGAGCGCCGAGCAGGGCAGCAGGCCGGAGGAGAACCAGGTATCGAGCACGTCGCTGTCCTGCTCCAGATTGTCGCTACCGCATTTGCATTTCGCCGGCGCCTCGCGAGCGACGATGATCTCGCCGCAGTCCTGGCAGTGCCACGCGGGAATGCGATGTCCCCACCACAGCTGCCGCGAGATGCACCAGTCATGGATGTTGCGCATCCACTCGAAGTACGTCTTGGTGTAGTTCTCCGGAACGAACTTGATCTCGCCTCTCTCGACGACTTCGATGGCACGGTCGGCCAGCGGCTGGATCTTGACAAACCACTGCGTCGAGAGCCGCGGCTCAACGATGGTCTTGCACCGGCTGCACGTTCCGAGTGGGACCGTGTAGTCCTTTTTCGCGACCAGATAGCCACCCTTTTCCAGATCATCGAGAACCCTTTGCCGCGCTGCGAAGCGGTCGAGACCTGCGTATGGCCCGGCATTCTCGTTCATCTGCGCGACTTCGTTCATCACCTCGATCTGCGGCAGATGGTTACGCAGTCCTGCCTCGAAATCGTTGGGATCGTGCGACGGCGTGACCTTCACCGCGCCGGTGCCGAACTCGGGATTGGCGAGAATGTCGTCGGTGATGATCGGGTATCTCGCGATTCATCAGCGGCAACAGGACATTCTTGCCGTGAAGATGCTTGTAGCGCTCGTCGGTTGAATTTACGGCAATCGCGGTGTCGCCCAGCATGGTCTCCGGACGCGTGGTCGCAACGACAATAAATTCGTCAGTACTGCCGACCACCGGATAGCGAATCTCGTAGAGCTTGCCGGGCGTTTCTTCGTGCACCACTTCGAGATCGGACACCGCGGTGATACAGCGCGGACACCAGTTCACGATGTACTTGCCGCGATAGATCAGCCCTTCTTCATACAGCCGGACGAAGGCTTCGCGCACCGCGCGCGACATGCGCTCATCCATGGTGAAGTACTCGCGCGACCAGTCCACCGAGGTGCCGAGCCGCTTCATCTGCTTCAGAATCGCGCCGCCGTAATGCTGCTTCCAGTCCCACACGCGTTCGACGAACGCTTCACGGCCCATGTCGCGACGGTTCTTGCCTTCGCCGGCGAGTTGGCGCTCCACCATAAGTTGCGTCGCGATGCCGGCGTGGTCGGTGCCCGGGCAGCCAGAGCGTGGGTATGCCGCTGCATGCGCTTCCAGCGGACGATGATGTCGATTTCGGTGTGCTCCAGCATGTGTCCCATGTGGAGATTGCCGGTGACATTCGGCGGCGGCAGCGTCAGGGTGAACGTCGGCTGGCTCTGAGCCGCGGAGCGGCGTATCGACGTGAAACAGTTTATGTCGCACCCAGTACTCGGCCCAGCGTGGCTCGATCGCGCCGGCTCATATGCTTTCGGAAGATCGTGCGGCATGAAATCCGTTCGTTACGAAGGTAAGCTTCGATATTAAGCGGCTAGAAAAGTGGGGTCAAACTCGGCCGACCCTATATCGCGGGCAATAAGAAAAGCCGCCGTTTTCGGCGGCGGCTAGGAATTCTCCACGGGGAAGGACCTAAAACGGCCAGAGCTGTTTCTTCTTTTTCTTCGAAGAGCTCTCAGTGAATTGTCGGCCGCAGGGGCAGGAGTCTGCGTTGAAGCACTGACCCATTCGTTGTCGTGCCGCTGCTGGCAGCTGTACCTGCTGGCGATGAGCTGCCAGTCGAGGCGCCGCTCGCCGGTGCGCTGCCCGCCGGAGCGGCTGTAGCGCCCGACGCAGGAGCCGCGGACGAACTGCCAGCCGCGGGCGCCAGATCATTACCTAAGTCGCTGGCGGCGTTGTTGGCATCGGTCGCCGGGGCAGCACCGCTCGGGGGTGCAAGCGGGCCGGTCGACGGGGTCGTGCCTGCTGCAGTAGCGGGTACACCGCCGGTCGAAGGTGACCCAACAATTTCCGCGCCGGCGCTGTTGTCGGCGGCCGCTCCCGACGCAGTTCCTGCGTGAGGTGTTCCTGTATTTGCCGCCTGTCCCGGTGGATTGGCCGCTGCGCCCGTTATTCCCTGCATCAGCGTGGCAGCGGCGTTACGCACGAAATCTGGAGCGCTGGCCTGCTTAGGATCCACCAGCGTGGGCTCGCCCACTTTTACCGCATCTGTGGTATCGGGGGCGTGACGGAAGTTCTCCATCAACTTGCCGTACATGCCTTCCTTACTCCGGCTTTCGATCTCTTTCTTGTTTTGGGCAATCGCCTCAGGCGACGGCGTGGGAACCGGCTGGTTCATCGCCTGGAGCTTCTTTTTGGCGTCAGCCACACGCGGCTCCGCCGGATAACGAGTGATGATGCGGCTGTAAGCGTCCGCCGCTTGTTGCGTGTACTGCTTGATCAAGCCACCCTTCTGCTGCTCGGTGAGCCGGGAGGCACGTAACACGTCGATTTCTTTCTGGTACGCCTCTCCCAGTTCAAACAGCGCATCGTCGGCGCCACTGTAGAGCGGATACGTGTCAACCAGCGACTTCAAGCGGGCGATCGCGGCCGGCCAGGATTCACGCACGAAATAAAAGTGTCCGATGAGGTATTCGCGCTCGGCGAGAATCTCCTGTACCTCGAGCAGGCGCTGCTTGGCTTCCGGAACTAACTTGCTGTCGGGATACTGCAGGATCAGTTGCCGGTATTCGTCTTCGGCACGCTTGGCGTGCGTGTAATCGCGATCCGGCTTTTCCATTTCCTTGTAATGGATGTTCGCGATCTTCATCTGTGCTTCCGCCGCCTCGGGCATGTTGGGGAAGAACGTCTGGAAATCTTTATATTCGCTCTCCGCCTGGGTCCAAGCCGCCGAACCGCCTTCCGCGTACCACGAGTCGCCAATCGCCAGCTTGGCGCGGGCGACGTATTCCGAATCAGGATAAGTGTTGATCAGGGTCTGAAGGCTCAGCCGCGCTACGTCGTACTTGCCGTGCTTCATCGCGTCCATGGCGCGATCGTAGAGCACCTTGTCGGGCTGCTTGGAGTCGACATTGGCAATGGGGTTCTTTACGTTCTTATTCGTGCAGCCGGCCGCGACAAGCAGCATGGTTCCGCAGCACGGCAATGATTACGCGACGAAACATCCTAACCACCTCTGGGATCCTGTTGACGACTACGCTCGCAGCAGCGTAGCTTCCTGCGCCGCCCGCAGCAGCGCCTCGGCATTCTCAGTCGGATTTCCCCGTCCGAAGATATGACTGCCGGCGACCAGTATTTCGGCGCCGGCGCGGACTGCCGGACCCACCGTGTGCAGGTCGATACCGCCGTCGATCTCGATACGGAAGTCCACGCCTTTAGCGGCCCGCATGGTGGCCAGCTTGCGGACCTTTTCCAGCGCGCCGGGAATAAATCGCTGCCCGCCAAAACCTGGGTTCACCGACATGACCAGCACGTAATCGACCATGTCGAGCACCTCTCCCAGGGTCTGCACCGGAGTTGCGGGATTGATAACCACCCCGACCTTCGCCCCGCAATCGCGAATCAGCTGCAACGACCGGTTCAGGTGACGCGTCGCCTCTTGATGAACCGAAATCCAGTTGGCTCCCGCGTCGGCAAACGCCGGAATGTACTCATCCGGGTTTTCGATCATCAGGTGACAGTCGAGGGGCACGTCGACCGCTTTGCGCAGTGACTTAACCACCGGCGGCCCAATCGTGATGTTGGGGACAAAATGGCCGTCCATCACATCTACATGCAGAACGGTGCCGCCTCCACGGATTGCGGCATTGGCGTCCTCGGCGAGCCGGGCGAAATCGGCCGACAAAATGGAAGGCGCTAGATCAATCAAACAGGCACTTCTCTCGCGAGATATGCAGGAATTTTAGCACGCGAAAACCGATGAGCCGTTCTTGCCCAGCCAGATGCGCGTTTGAGAAGGCGATTTGTTAACCGGCAGCCTTGCGAATCTTCGTTTCCACAACCTGCTCTGCGGCTCTGACGTCGGGATCATACTCACCGACCTCCTCCCATTCCCGCTTGAGAACCAAGTCAACTTTCGGACGGGCAAGCGCAGCGGCCGCACTTAACACCACCGTAACCCACCCAATGCCGAGTACGACCTCAATGCAGGCGAGCGAGCGGGTGAGAGCGTTTGCAGGAATGACGTCGCCATAGCCTACCGTCGACATGGTGACCACGGAGAAATAGATGAAATCCGCAAAGCTGGGATGATGCACGGCATCGACCCCGCGGAAGGCTCGTACCGGGTCGTACCGCCAGGCTGCCCCGTAGAAGCAAGCAAATATGAACACTAGTGCGGCGTAGCCTAGAAGAAACGCAGCCAAGGCCTCCCACATTTGCCGCAGAATACGGAAAATATTACCTAATACCTGGATACGCGGCTTCAGCCAGGCTCCGAACTGCCACGCCAGGTTGTTGGTGATCAGCACCGAGAGAAAGATGATAGCGAGCGAACGGCGCGCAGGCTCAATCTCGATCTTGGCGATCAGGATACTGCCGAACGCTGTGAGCAGCGAGAAGTACATCCGCTCGGAAGCGTAGAAGTGCCGCGAGAGCTCCTGCATCAGGCGAGCGCGGGGCGAAGCGTCGAGTATGCTGATGGGCTCATTGCGCGCAATGATCAGCCGGCTGATCCAGTTGAACAGGCCGTGATTGGTGAAGCGGAACCCGCCGTAGAGCCCGCCGCCAAAGCTAATGGAACCGCAGATGGTCAGAATCATCCGCAGATAAGCAACCGTGGATTGCTTGGGGAAGAGCGAGGACACCTCTGTACCCGCCGCGGCGCGCAGTATGCTGCCAAGCAATCCTGTGGCAAGCGCAACCACAATGACGAATCGAGGCGCGAACCCCACTCCGATGCAGCCCAGCACCAGACCGACAAGGGCATAAACAATCCCGGCCCTTAGCGCGGCAGGGCCGCCGATCCCATAGCCGAAGGCGGCCACGGTCAGGGCGGCCAGGACGAACAGCGCCACCACCATCACGCGGTTGGGATTTTTTGGAGTCTCAGGATCGGTCATCACACAACAAGGCCCAAGCTTGGGCAGAGTTTGGCAGCACATGCCGCCGGATGCAACTGAAAAGAGGGCAGAGAGGCAGAGGGGATAGCCCTGCGGAAGCAAGCCTGCGAGGCTAGCCAAGCAGCCGCGAGTGCGCGGAAAACCGGGTCGCCCTAACTTAGGCCGAAAGGCCCGGCGCGATAAGGGACAACGACGCGAAGCGGGAGCGGTGCTTCAGAGAAACGCCCAGGGAGAGCTAAGATGTAAGGATGTCCAGCGAACCGAATAGCCCTGAAAATTCCTCGTCCCCGAACGCAGCCGATCATGTGGCGGAGGCCCATCGTCGGCTGAGCATCCTTCGCCAGCAGCTCGAAGTGCATCCCGACCTGGAGGCTGCAATCGAGCGTCTGGAGATGGCTCTCAGCATCCTGACCACCAAGACGGGCGGCATGTTGTAGGCTGCGGCTTTCCTAAGAAGACGACAGGACGGCATTCCGCACCAGTTGGAGCAATCCCTCTTCGATGCCGACGGTCGGATGCCAGTTCAACACGCGCCTGATCTTCGTGATGTCTGAAGTCAGCGACGACCGATCGTAAGTGCGCAATAAATTCTCGTCTTGCACTACTCGGCGACGATCGCCGGCAGCTTGCAGCAAGATCCGCAAGACTTGCCGAATTGACGTGGCTTGGCCGGTTCCTACGTTGAATACGTCAAATTTTCCCGAATCATGTAGCAGCGCTGTACAGATGGCATGGACCACATCGTCGACGTGAACAAAATCCCGGGTTGTTTCCATAGTTCCGACGCAAATTTCTGGGGCGCGACTACACAGTAGCTCAACAATTCTCGGAATCACGTGCGGGTTTGTATCTCGGGGTCCATAGACGTTGAACAACCGGAGTGCAACGCACGACAAGTTGGGATTAGTTCTGGCTGCTCCGGCAATGACTTCTTCCAGCAGAAACTTCGAAAGGCCGTATGGATTACTGGGAGCAGGCGTCTCGTTCTCCGCGTGCGCTCTGTCCACCAAAGGATAAATATCCGCAGTTGAGGCAGCAATCAGTTTCTTAGTAGGGATGCCGCGCACCGCGCGAGCTATCACATCGGTGGAGCGTACGTTCGCCAGGAAGGTTTCAGCGGGATTGGCGACGCAGTGCGGAATGTAATGGATCGCTGCCAGGTGGATGACGGCATAGGGACAATAGTCCCGAAATACTTCGAAGACAGAGGACTCGTCGGCCCGCGCCAGATCGAGATCCACAAATTCTGCCCCGTCGGGAATATACTCCCGTCGTCCGGCATAGAGGTTGTCTATCACGAGGACCTTGTAGCCGACCGAAAGCAACTTCGGAACCAGGTGGCTGCCGATAAATCCCGCGCCTCCGGTAACGACGATTTTTGGCACGTTCCTCACGATCCATCTAGCAATTTGCAGCAATTTGCAGCAACTTGTCGATTACAACTTCCCAATCTAAGGATCGGATGGCAAGTATGCAGGCTTCCGAATATCTTTCCCATCCTGCCAATACCGCTATCACACCCTCAGCTACGTTGGCGGGGTCAGGTTTCGCAACGGCACCTATTCCGTATTGCCGCACTATTTCTCTGGCCCCATTCTCTGGATACTCAACTGTTACAACCGGAAGTCCACTCGCCATAGCTTCGGCTATCGCGCGCGGAAATCCTTCGCGCCGGCTGGTCAGCAAGAATAACTCGGAGCTTGCCAGGATTTCAATCTTGCGTTCTTCGGTAACGAAACCCATCAGATCAACATCGTCAGCAATCCTCGACTTCCTGACGATTTGCTGTAGCTTCGACAATGCAGGGCCGCTCCCCACGATGCGCAGGCGCCCTGGATAGCCTCTCGAACGCAGCAATTCATAGGACGCTAACATGAGCGGCAGGTTCTTGTGCTCCTCGATGCGCCCCACATAGAGAATTCCTCTTCGTTCCGCGGCCGGCATTGCACGGTATTGAGCGGGGAAGATTCCGCTCGGAAGCACCTCAACCTTGCAGCCTGAGCGAGCTTGCAGTTTTTGCTGCAACCCGACGCTATTGGCTATGTTAGTCGACGCCAACTGCGGAAGATATTTCTGAAAGAAACCAAACAGAGCTCCATCGCGATACTCACACCAGTCTATGACAGATTTGGCACGCATAGAGCGATGTGCCGCCAGGATATGAGCAATCGGCCACTGATTAAAGATGAAACAATCAAAAGCTTTCGGGTCGATACTTCGGCACCACAGCGCGTACTTCAATACGGCTGATGGACTTCGTCGGAGGAAACTAAGGAGCGGCTGTTGATATCGGTACGCTTCAGGATGGCGATGTATAACGATTCCGTCCACTATCTCTTCCGCCTTGGTACCCTGAGCGCTATGAATACAGTAGACATGGACAGAATGTCCGCGGGCTGTGAGTATCTTGGAAATGTCTGCATACCTAACCTCTTGTCCGCCTACACTTGGCGCAAACAATTCCGTTAAGATGGCGATTTTCAAGTAGCTATTGTAGTGAACTGGTAGACCGCGAAGTGCTTTCGCGGCCCTGAACGATCTGGTACAGAATCTCGCTAATCGTACGTCCGGTACGCGTCCAGGTGAAAGTGCATGCCCGTTGGATGCCCAGCTGCCGCAACTCTTCCCGGTATCTACAGTCGGTAGACAGTCGAAGCATCGCCTGAGCGGCAGCACCGACATCGTGAGCGCTGATTTTCAGGGCAGCATCGCCCGCAATCTCCGCCAGGGCTGTGGAATCACTTACCACGGCGGGGGATCCGGCAAGCATCGCTTCCAACGGAGGTAATCCAAAGCCCTCATATTCGCTTAGCAGAAAAAGAGCGGTCGCATGACCATATACAAAACCCATTTCCTGATTTGTCAGTCCGGACATATGGACGATTCTGTCGCGTAGTCCCAACTCTTTCGCCAGCCGCAAGCACCCGCTGGCCCATTTGTCAGGATAGGCAACAATCAATAACGACTCCCGCACGTCGTCCCGTATTTTAGCCAGCGCCCGAATCACCGTCACCAGGTTCCTGCGTGGGGAGAAGGTGCCGACAAACAAGAAATATGGCTCGCTCGGGTATCCCGCGGGCCTATGCTCTGGCGATTGATCTTCAGAACTCCGCAGCACACCATCATAAGCAACGTGAACACTGCCGGGAGTCAGCTTGTAATGCCGCAGAATATCGCTTCGGGTGTGGTGTGAGACAGCAACTACCGACGCAGTATGTTTCAGCACATAGGGAAGAAGCTTCCTATAGTAACTCTGAAGTCGAGGCGCTTCCTCCGGATAAAGCACTGGGATAAGGTCATGAACAACCAACACCTGAGGAACGGAACACCAGATGGCTCCCTCGGCATTCTGTGAAATAACGGCGTCAACCTTACTGCTCCGCAGCCTTATCGGCAAAATAAATTGATTCCACAAGAGCCGTAGCGCCCCAGCGAACGGACCCGCCTCAAATGCGATTGAAGGAGGTGTCTTTTGCAGCGTCACACCCGGGCCGGCCGGAACCAGCAGGGAACTGCTGTAGACCTGGACCTCATGCCCCAGATTACTGAGAGATTGAATGAGGCCAATGACATAAGTGCCGACACCGGTGTGACGCTTGCCGAGAAGAGCCGCATTAATAGCAATCCGCAAGATAGTCCAGATGAAATCCCAACGAACATAAGCGGGACGAGCATGACAGAAGCAAACCGTCCCGAAATCTAGTAAGCATTCTTATGAAATAAGCCAGACCAGACTGTCATCCACACAATCCGAAGATCAAACCACAAACTCCAATTCTGGAGGTAGTAAAGATCAAATTCGAATCGCTTCTGAATCGAAGTGTCGCCGCGCCAGCCATTGACTTGCGCCCATCCTGTCATTCCGACTTTCAGCCGGTGGCGAGCGTTGTAGTGCGAAAATTCCTGCAAGAACTGATCGACAAAGTAAGGACGCTCGGGACGCGGCCCGACCACGCTCATGTCCCCCTTGACAACGTTGAAGAACTGAGGGAGCTCGTCGAGGCTGGTCTTGCGGAGCAGCATTCCCAGTCTCGTGCGCCGCTTATCGTCCGGGGTTGTCCATCGAATGTCAGTCTCGGACGGCTCGGCCAAGCGCATGGTCCGGAACTTATACATCCAGAACCGTTGTCCGTTTAATCCCACCCTCTGCTGTTTGAAGAGGACCGGACCTTTCGAGGTGAGCTTTACCAGACCCGCTATGATCAGCATAAGCGGACTAGTTAAGAGAACCGCGAGCAGCGAGAAAGTGATATCGAAGGCCTTCTTAGCTATGAAATAATAAGGCGACTCAACGGGAATAGCCGCCACGTCGAGCATCTGAAGATCTCCAAACTGGAACCACCGCTCACGAATTACAGCGACATCACCTAAATCCAGTACGGTGCGGATCGGGGCAGATATCGCGCCAAGGCGTCGTACCACATCCGAAAGCTCGGAGAGCCGCTCCGGCGGTAAAGCGATGACCACATCGTCCACCCGGACCGGCAAGCCCTTTTGCACTTCTTCCATCGTGTACACCAACACGTCGTGAACCGCTATCTTTTGTTGAGGCAAGGTGACGTGTGCCACGACTTCGCAGGAGCCGATGGGTATGTTTCGGAGTCGCTTGGCGATGGTGGCTGCATGCTGGTCCGCACCCACAATGAGAACTCGTAATCTGCGCTCCGAACGAAACCTGCGGCCCATCAGGAGGCGGAAGCCGGCCCGACTCAGGAGCGATGCCGTGAACAGGAGTACGGCGCTTAAGGCAAGTGTGGCGCGCGACATGCTCTCCTGTCGGTAGAAGAAGAGCAGACATGTTAAGGCGACATAGGTCGTGCCGCATGCGAATAGGCACTTGTAGAACCCGCTGTACTCCTGAAATAAGTCCTCAATTTCGCACAGCCGGTTTCTTTCCGCAGCAACTGCCCAAACAAGGGATACGAACGCCACGACAATTAAGTGGAAACCCCATTCCGATTGGGTCCACTGATGGTATGACCTGTATTCAGCGCGGAAGAAGAAAGCCACGAAAAATGCGAGCGGGGGCAGAGCATAGAACCACGCTCGGAGCGAAAACCGGTACAGACTTAAACGTAGACCCATAGCGGACTCCAGTTATTTATATACTGCAGCCAAGCTTAGAGCATCAGAAGCGGGCGAAAGTTCTGATTCGTTCTGTGCGTCAAGCAGGAAGATGAAGCCGAGAATAGAATCGCTTTTATGAATTTTGGTATACTCGGGCCGTCGAATTTAGCGCTTGGGCCAGTCGCACAAGGCGGTGAAGATTTCCAGCTGGTATTATTGGAGGTTTCGTTATGATAAGTGCTTGGTTCCGCCGCAGCTTCGATACGCAAGCTACCTCCTTTCGGAAACGGATTGTAGGAGAGTTTCGTAGCCGTGGGTGGCGATCTGGGCTGCGAGCGTGCTATTTCATGATAGCAAGCAGAGCCGGGCGGAAAGACTTCCGATTTACTCTTTTTGGTTACCCATTTCACACCCGGGGGAATCGCCGAAAACTCGGAATTGACGGACTTGTCTACGCGCAACGGGACGAATATGAGTCAGCATTGAAACGATGTTTTCATCTTGAAACGCCGGGGAGCACGTTCTTGGATGTCGGTGCAAATTATGGGTATTGGAGCCGGTTCGTCCTGACGGATTCACTTACCCGTGGAATCGAGAATGTGAACATCGTATCATTCGAACCGTTGCCGGCCAATTACGAACTGCTCGTTGAAAACATGATGCAAATTCCTGATAGCTCCGACAATGTGCGATGTGAGCAGGTTGCAGTAGGGAGCGAACCGGGAACATGCTTTCTGAGTCTTTGCAATAGCGACCCGGGATCAACCTTCGCTTCCGATTCTGGGGACGTCCAGTGTCGACTCGTCAGGATTGACGATTATGTCGATCAACACCATCTCACGAAAGTAGCATTAATCAAAATCGATGTGGAAGGCTCTGAGCTGCAAGTAGTAAGAGGAGCAAAGGAGACGATTCGGCGCGATCGCCCAAGGGTGATTTGCGAAGTCCTGCCCAACCTGCTGGCACGAGCTGGAACATGTCCAGCGGAGTTGTTCGATGAGATGACTTCACTCGGATATTCGTGCCGCCCCATCTCTGATACTGATTACCTCTTCCAGCCGTCAGCCAACTCGAACAGCTGATGATTCCAACTTAGACCTTAACTCCACGACGATCCCCGGGTGTTTTGATGCGGAAGTCTTAGATCAGAGTCTCATGAACTAGATTGCCTGAGGTGAGATCCGGCGCCGTCGCAGAACCGCGACTGCCCAAGCCACGACCACTATCAGCCATGTAGCGACTAGCTCGCTAGGGATACGCTCAAAGACATATCCCAGGTTCCCGCGAGGAGCCAGCAGTGCCCGGCTCAAGCTCTCTGCCCAGATACCGGCGTAAAGTGTGCGATGGCCCGTAAGCTGAACAAATCTTCGACAGGTAAATCCAAATATCACAGAGCCCAGGAAGATTGCTATGAAACCGCCGGCCAGGTACAACTCCAGGATATAATTCCCCCCGGTTCCTGCCATGTAGTCATCACTCTCCTGCTTTGTTAGGAGCACGTCGAGAGCAGCCGGCATTCCTTTGTCTTTGCCAACGTCGACAGTGCAGACACCGAGAGCCGAATACGGAAAGACCTTTTCAGTGAAGGAAACCAGGATAGGCGGACAGCGATATTTTAGGTCCTGGTTGTCTTGGAAGAAGCCAAGGCTATTCATGTAACCAAAGTAGTTGACAATCTGTGGATTTCCGTATTCATCATCTCCAAATACTTTGTCTCCGCGAGTGAGAGCGGGCACGAACAAAATGAAAAGACCAAGCACAGCGATCTGCAAAAAGCGCTTAAAGCTAACAGTGACCCAGTCCCTCGCCAGAGCGATGAGCATAATAGGCACAATAGCCTGCGCAGCATAGAACCTTCTCCACCGCAAGGCTACCAACAGACGAGGAGCCACTATCAGTAGAATCACAAGAATCAGCCGGCGTCTGTCTTTCTTGGGATCGGCAATGGCAGAGACATACAGGAGGCCAAGGAAAAGGTGTACATACATCACAGCCTGCTCAGGTAGCGTGATTCCCTGACCCTCGAAATAATCCTCCACGCTTAAGCGGTAAGCAAAATAGCGTACTGCGACAAGAAATGCAGGAAGAGCAAGGACGAGCGTCGCTTTATAGGAAAAATCCTCACAACGGTCAAGGGTGATAGTAGACGTCGATAGAAGCGGAAATTTCGGCGCAGGCAGGATATAGCCCAAGGCGAAGGTAGCGAGGGCGCCGGCACTTATCCAAAGAGTCTTCGGTTCAAGCGAGAGATCTGCACCCAGCCAAAAGTGGAGCAGCAGACTTTGCAGCCACCAGAACAGGACACAGCAACCCCCAAAACCCGCTAAAAACGGCCAGGTTAGCGGGTTATTCCTTTGGTCGTTCATCGCGAGGCGCGCCATATCAGCTCTGAGCCTTAGCAGCTTCAGTTGACGGGACGGATTCGGCCGAGAAAGAACGGTCCAGTTGCAAGTAATCCGACGCAACCGCCATCGGTGTGTGCTTCTCAATCGGGAAGGGAGCAGGGCTGGAACGCAGGGCCGCACGAAGTGCTGATACTACCGTGCATCGCTCGAGCGACATGGGCATAAGGTGAACGCCGTTGCCAATATGGTCGAGCGCTATTTCCAGACCACCGCCGGACGCGGGCATGACAACACTACAGCCCTGACTTAAAGCTTCGAGGTAGGTAATTCCTAAGCCTTCATTCGCCGCCCCAGAAACGAATACTTTTGAGCGACGCAATTGCTTTCTCACAAAATCCCGCTCCCGCGTACCGGCGAACTCGATTCGAGCGCGGCCAATCACGCTTCTTTCCAGTGCAGGGCGCTCCGGCCCATCGCCAACAATGCAGCATCGCAGGTCGGGGTACGCGTCGAGCAGATCGCAAATTGCGGGCAATAGCTTGTCGACGTTCTTGCATCGTACAAGGCGCCCAACGAACGTAATAAAAGATCGCTGCTCCAGGTCATCGCTCCGCTTTTCAAGAAAGAACTTATTTATCGGATCTTGAATCACTCCATCAATTGTGACGTCGAAGACATCATTCATATGCTGGGCAACATAGTCTGAAACAGCAATAAGGTGGGCCGATGATCGCCATTTTGTAAACCGATAAGAAAGCAGCTTAGCTAGGGAGTTCCCCCATCCCATGTCACGGGCCGACAAGGTACTATGCGCTACGCAAATCGACCGCCGGGCAAATGGGGAGAGCAATATGGCTTCAGTACTAAGAATCTTGAGTACGCGCTGGCTTCTCAGCTCTGCCCAATGTCTGAATAGAGTATGCGGGCGGACAATCTGTCCTGGAATCCCGAGGTCGGCGAACCCTTCCAGTAGCGCCGCTGCAAAGGCTTGCAGTCCTCCGACCTCACGGCCGCCGGTTAGGAGGACTCTGTCGGGAGGATTCCAAGTCAAGAAGCCAGCTCCATCGGCAAAGCTGGCGCTGAACGCGCGACACGTTTGTGAGAGTGTCGCCTCTTTCTGAAGATCAGCGTCGCAGATACAAGAGCAATTATTCCGCTACATACAAAGTAGACGATGCAAGCTCCAGTCACTCCCCATCGCGGCGCAACCAAATAGCTGCCCACACTAGTAAGAAAGGCGACGGTCATGGCCTGCCAAATGAGGGGCTCCTCTTTATGCGCTCTGAGATAGATTGCCTCACATTGGACGACTAGAGTGCTAACGGCAGTTAATAAAAGCAACACAAAAAGCCCAGGTGAAACCATTCGAGCACCAAGCGTCGGGAAGAGGTTTTCAAATGAAAATATCAAAGCTATACCCGCCGCGACAAAAATCGCGAGGACGCTGAGAGACTGCCATAGTGTGTGGAAGAATAAGTGATCGAGCGCCTGGAAGTCCTTCTTTGCGACGAGCTGACCGAAAGGCGCTGCTTTAGTGGACATCCAGGCAAACACCAGGCTCCACATATAGGCAGCTATATTGACTGACATGCCTATACGTCCCGCGTCCGATGCGCCCCTGGAAGCAAAGATGATTGGAGTCAATACCTGTACCGTGAAGTAAGAACAAAGCCAGGTAATTGCTATTTTCCATTGAAAGGACCATACCTCGGTTCGCCAGGATAGGATATCTGGCTGGACGCTACATTGCAGGAGTCTGCGAAATAGACTTCGCCGGCGCCATAGAAAAACAGCGGCAGCAATAATACAGGCAAAAGCAACCATTGCCGGAGAGTAGAGACCTTTGCCGCAAATCATGCATGACCAAGCAGCAATCACCGACAGCACAGCTTGCCAAAGCCGCATACTTGCGACTTGGCGGACTTGGCCACATCCTTCGAGAAACGAACAGAACGGATTGAGTACAAATAGCGTAACCGTAAAGAAGGCAGCCGCGGTCCATGGCCCCAGCCAAAGTGTTGCTTCTCCAGGTGCATTTCTGCGGAAGAATAGAATCCCGGCTGGCAGCAATGTTATTCCCATAACAATGCCGGCCAGAACATACCAACGAACAGTCTTCTGCAAGATAGCCACGAGCCGAGCATGGCGAAAGGGGTCGCCCTCAATGCGGCCGTCCACTCCAAATCGCAAATATACGGCTTCATGCGCGGCAAGCTGAAGGACTACAACAGAAAATCCCAATTCGAAAACGATCTGCAGATTGATGAGACTAAGAAGCGTGTAGTAATAGCCCTGCTCGATTCTGCTCAGAAAATGGACGATGAGGAGCACTGTTCCCGTACTGCCCATGATCATGCAGGCGCGGCCGGCAAAGATATATGCTACCGCGCGATCCATCCCCAAACGCTTACGAAAAGCGTCTGCCAACTTCAGAACGAGCTTCATTAAGGAGACAACCCCTGTACGGGTCTGCGCGGCAAAGACGCCAGAAGATCGCGTACACCAACCTTTACCGGATCGCGGTCGTCAAGTTGCAGCCAAACGGCTTTGGCAAAGAACCATGCGGTAGCACACATAAAGATAAGAATTGTGCCGCCCAGGACGATTAGTAGGCGTGGTGGAAATGCCTTCCGCTCGGGAACTACCGGCTCGTCGAGAACTTTGATTGAGGGTAACTCCTTAGCCTCTTCTACCTTCGCCAGTTCGTACTGCTTGATGAGCACCTCATACAGAGCTTCGTCCACTTTGGCCTGGCGAAACAGCTCGTTATAGGTGTTTCCCAGCAGCGGCAATTGCTCAAGCGAGGGATAGAGCTGTAATCCATCGGTAGTCGAGCCACTTGTTGTCTGCGATCCGCTCATGGTGTGCAGCTTGGCCCGCAATTCGCCGACTCTTGCTGAGGCCGCCTTGACACGATAGTTTTCGGACCCATAGATCTGCTGCAATCCGCTCAGCTCTGTTTCGGCGCCGATGAGCTGACCCTGGAGTGCCGACGCAGCGTCGAGCATGGCCTTGCCTTGGATTTGCGGGTCAAGGGTCCTGTTCTTGCTCGAGAACTGACTCAAGCGAAGCGTCGCTTCGTCGAGTTGGTCCTTGACCTTAGCTAAGCGGTCTTCGAGGAACACTCTCTCCCGGTGGGCCGCGGACGTAGTGAGATTGGCGATCCGGCTATTCAGGTCGTTCACATAAGCTCGGGCGAGCTCTGCGGCTCTCTCGGCGCTGCGATCCTGAACCGCAATTGTGATAATGCCGCTCCTCCGGTCCTCGTCTATATTCGAGCGCTTCTGTAAGACTCGGCGAGCATCTTCGATGCGCTTCTCACCGTAGACCCGCCTCAAATCGAACTCGTTGACGATGTCGTCCTGCACCGTGCGACTATTGAGGACTCCGACGATGGTGGCGCCTGGGCTGTGCATTCCGAGTGCTGTGCCCCCTAGGCCAGCGAGAAAATTTCCTCCACCCGCCATTAATGCGCTCATCAGAGCGCCGCTGGAGTTCACCTGGTCCGGGGGCATCAGACGGGCAATCGCTTCGTAGCGAGCGGGAATGAGGAAGGCGAGCAGGACAAAGAGTGCAAATCCGATCACAGTGCTCTGGAGAAGAGGTTTCCACGTATCACGCAGCCACGAGAAAACCCAGAATGCCTCTGAGGGATTGCCGGGAGGAGTAGTGCGGCCTACGTCGATTTCGGAATTCAGTACGGTTAAATCTGAGTCATGGCTCATGAGAAATTTTGTCCGAAGATGAAGGTATCGAGCCTTGGGTTCAGTGTGGCACGCTCAACCTTCGATTCGAAGGCGTGTACATGACTTGAATTTGAGTCGTGAAATTGCCTATCGGAGAAGCGCTCAGGAACGGGAAATTCCACCGCTCATACTGGAGCGTCGAAGAGAGCTCTATATCGTGCTTAAATAGCCACTCGACATTCGCGGCAAAATCGTTCAAGCCGCCGCCCTCGAGGAGCGCCTTGTCGACCCACTGCCGGCGATAGCTGAGCTGCAGCTTGTTCCGGGGAGTAAACCAATAGGTGCTCCAGGCTTGAATACCATCACCCTGCCGTCCTACCCAGCTACCAATAATCTGGTTGTAGAGTGTGTAGCCTTGGGCATAGCGTTCATTCTGGTAATAGCGCCCTAGACCTGGATATCCAATCAAATTAGTATAGACGCCCTCAACTCGTAGATCGAGCTTGGCAAGGTGTGGCAGCTTAGGGAAATAGAGGCCAGGGTTCCAAGCCGATTGTCTTTCCGAGTTGATCGGACTTGGCTGATCGTTGGCCATACCTTCGACATAGAACGTTACGAAGTTGTTAGGCAGCCGGTAAGACAAGTCGAAGCCGGTAAAGCGTTTGCCAGGGTCATTGGTTTGAAGGTTGCCGTTGCTATTAAACGTGTGCAGCCAGGTTTCCAGCGTGGCCGGCCTCCCTTGGCCAGCCCAGATGACCGAGACAGAAGCCCCGATCTCGAACCACTGGTTTGGCTTTGCCGAAATGCGGTCTCCCCAGGTGTAGGGCAGAGGATTGATGGTCTGGTAGGCGTTGCCAATCACCGGGAAGTCGGGATACGGGCCACGCAGGAGGTGGTAATCAGGTAATGCGCCGACGAAGGCGGTATTGCGAATTGCACCTAGCCACGCCAGGGGAACGACATCGAACTGGAGAGGTGTGACGCGACCAAATTTCAACATCGGCTCAGGGGTCGCGTTATTCGAAAACATCAACGAAGTGCCCTCGCCCAGACCCCACCAATAGCTTTGATATCCGAACGAGATCTGCCAGTTTGAAACATTCAGCGCGGAATAGGCCTCAATGACCTGAAACTGACTCACGGCATTGAAAGTCGGAACCGAAGACAGCGGAAGCAGTGGCGTGCCGTTGGTCGCGACTATCTGCTGTGCCTGGGCAGGCGTATAGTTCGGCAACGAGCTTCCATGCTGGAACTCGCCCCGAAAGTAGAACGCCACCGGACCAGCCTCCGCTCGGACGGCACCACCATCCACGGTATTAAATCCTTGCCCGTAGGGACGCCCATAGTCATCGTATAGAGTCTGGGCAAAGTTATAGCTATCACGCAGAGGCCTGCCGGCAATTTCCGTTACTCGCGCATAGATCGAGTCGAGTTCGACGCCCAGGTTCGGGGCCCCTTCCAGATTCGCCAGCTCGATTGCGAACTCCTGTCGCAGCGATTGGATCATCGACTTGACCGCTGGCCCTTCTTCTTCCCCAGAATCGTTAACTGTCTCTTGTGCCTCAAGAATCAATCGTGCGCATTCCATGCGCGGCCAGGGACGAATGGCAAAGGTTGCGCTTTGCAGATAGCCGAGAGCCGTCAGCCGTTCGAAGACCGGATACACCCAGCTATCCAGAGGCACATAGGTTGTTCCCATATATGCGGGATTTTTAACTGCAGCTTCGCGAGATTTTTCGAAGGTACCCCAGGTCGATGCAGAGATATCGGCCCCGCTCCCTCTAGCGCGATAGATCTGCGTTCCCATGTACCATCCCAGCGCGCTTCCAATTACCGCGTCAGAGGTCCAGTGCTTCTGGCCGATGACGCGTCCGGCGCTTACTCCGCTCGCAACCCCGTACGCCAGCAGCTTGGTCAGGAATCCTGGATATTCGTGAGCAATAACACTGGCCGAGGCCCACGCGACGGCGGACGTATTCGACGGGAACGAATTTCCGCCATCAAAGAAGCTACCCTTATTGTTTCCGGTGAAAGGTCTCTCGCGCTGGGTTATATATTGCAACGCGGTTGAGTCCGCGTAAGCATCAATGGCGGCTTCTCCTACCAGAAATCCGGTCTCGCGCTGATGCTCATTGTGCGTAGCACTTCCTACCAGAAATAGACCTCCGCCAACTCCTACCAGGCCGAGAGCGCCGGCGGTCGAACCGTTGGCGGCGAGTTTGATGGTGTTCGACGACTTGGGTAGATGGCTTTCTATAGCAGTGTCGCTTCCAACCAGCAAAGCTGTGCCAAAGGTAGCCGGAACCAGGAAGGTGAGGTCAGGAACTCGAAAACGAGAGGGTAGTGTCCAGAAGGCGATCTGGTCTTCCACCAAATACTTTGGAAACGCGCTTACTTTCAGAGCCGGCGTCTCCAGATTCGAAGCGATCGAAGACGAACTGCTGGATTCGCTCGACGGCGCTACTTCACTCTGGACAGAAGAGGAAGTCGGAACAACAGCTTGGGTCGCTGGAGCACTTTGCGTCTTGCTTTCCGCCATTGCGGTGGCAGACTCATCAGGTTGTGCTGCTGCAGGCAAAGCCGAAGATAGTTGTGAATGGCTCGCCGCGGGCAGCGGCGATTTGATTTGCCCCGCCTCCATCACTGGCGACTGGAGAGATTGGGTCGTGGCTTGTGCCAGTGAAACCAACCACCGCGAGGCATTCCTGGCAAAAACCGGATCGTTCTCAATACGCGACAATACCATGGCATCCGTTATCGCGCGCTCTTCGGTCGGAGCCCCTTCGCTTGCTAACTGCCGCGTCAGGTAGCTCTTTACTATCGGCAATAACTCCGGATGCTGGTGCAAGAGCTGTATAAGTCTGGCTGCTTCGCAACACGGCGGAACGGGCTGTTCTGGCACCGCCGGATCACCGGAAAGCTGTGAGCCGATCTGAGCCACGGCCTGAGCGCCTGCCGCTACCACAAACAACAACATTCCCATGGCAATAGAAAGGGCGAATGTTCCGCAGATTACGCCTCCGCCCAACTTCAACAGTGCCGCGCGATGGAGCAAAACTTGAGAGAACTCCCTATCAGGCCTAGAGCTGTGCGATTGCGGCAGCCGCAAGCGCGAGCGTTGCCAGGAATTGGGCTGTCTCCAAAGTAGTCTTCCACGCGGATGAGCCGGTTACGAACTTCTCAGGGACTACCAACACGTCTCCGGGCTGCAACTTGGCGTTGAGCACACCACCAGAGAACAAATCGGCCGCGCCGCCGGAGGAAATGACCGAGCCGTTTGCCCGAATCACGTAAATACCTTTCTTATTTGCCAACTGTGTAGGGCCGCCTGCCTGCTTCAAGTACCAGCCCGCCGTCTTGCCGGGTTTGAAGGTGAGGGCGTTCGCGTTGTAGACCTGCCCCAGTGAGAGCACAAAATTCGGCTTCTTGGGGACGGTGATTACATCCCCGGCACGCAATTGGATGTCGTTGGGCGTGTTCTCCCAGTCCGAGATGTTCGCTGTGATGTTGATGACCAGTCGCCCCGCCGCCGGCTGGCTGCGAAGGCTCGCGATGGCCTGCTGTTGCTGTTGTTGCACCGCCTGCAGAACAGCCACCTGGTCCTGCCCGGTGGTATTGGGCGAGATGCGGATCGTGGCGGAGGTTGACTGCAGCCGGCTAATCAACTCCTCCCGTCCTCGCTCTTCGATTCTCCTGACCTCCTCGCGCTCCAGAACGATTCCGGGAGGATATGCTGTCGAGCGAAAGCCACCGACTCTCTTCAGGAATGTGCTGAGCTTCTCGCCCTCGTTAATGCCATAGTTACCCGGATACATCACTTCGCCATTGATCGTGACGGAGCGACCGATGTCGCTCCAGCCCGGAATTTGAAGGATGGTAAGCACGTCTCCCGGACTCAAAGCAAGATCAGCCGCATGATCGCCGCCGACGGCCGCGCCTATTTGCAGAGTTTTTTGATCCGTCACCACACGCTGGCCGTTTTCGACGATGTAGCTTGCCAGCGTCGCCGAGTCCAGGTAGGCGCTACGGTTAAATCCTCCCGCCATCTTCACTAATCCGGCCGCAGTCAGGCCCGAGCCCATGGGATACTGCCCCGGCCGCAGCACCTGTCCGTAGACAGCGACCTTGGGCGCATCAATTTCATAGCGACCAAAGATGCGGACGGTATCGAAAGCTTGCAACGGAATCGATTCATTCCCCGACAGCGCTTCGAGCAGATTGAACTGGATGGTGAGGGGCCGGTAATCCGGCGGCTGCAAACGCACGATCTCAGCATGCGCCCCAGGCTCCGGAAGCACGTCCTGATAACTCTTCACCAGGTCGGAAATTTTCATTCCTGCGGTGAAGGGATAAGGACCGGGCCGGTAGACGTGGCCTTGCAGGTAGACGGTGAGATTCTTGTAGGGATCGATAGCGCCAACATAGATGCGGTCGCCATCCTGCACCATAAAAGGGGAAGCTTCGTTGGCAACTGGAGTTCCTGACTTCGTCAGCTCCAGCGGAACCTTCAGCGTCACACGTTGCTCGTGCGGCTCGATACGCTCGACTCGCACTTCGGTGAGCGAAGCCGAGGCCGTCACCCCGCCGGCCATATCCACGACGTCAGAAAGCTTGTCGGTCTGGTCTTTCAGCTCATAGATAGCCGGACGCCGGACGGTTCCCGATACTCCCACCTGCGGGCCCGCCGGAGGAACCATAATTGTGTCGCCCGGCTCCAGGTGTTCAATGGCGCTCCGCACGCCGCCGATCAGCAGATCATATAGGTCCTGTTCGCTGATGAGCGTCGTTCCGCGATAGTGCTTCACTATTCGCATGGAACCGGCTGCCGTGGGGCCACCGGCGGCGTACAAGGCATTCAGCGGTGTCGACAACGAGCTGATGTCATAAGCTCCGGGACGCTGCACGAATCCAACCACATAGACGCGCACCGTCCTCAGACGAGTAACCGAGAGCGATACCTTGGCATCGTGATATTGCGGTTGCGCCGCGGCTTGCACGCGTTTCTGCGCTTCGCTGAGACTGAAGCCGGCAACCGTGATCGGACCTACATCCGGCAGCGAAATGCGGCCTTCGCGATCGACCACGCGCGTGACCTGTTGCGTCATCCCGCCCCAAATGTCGACCACTACCGTGTCGCCGGTTCCGAGCACGTAGTCCGAGCCGGCCGGCAGGTCCATCGGGAATTTATCCAAACCTACGACGTCGGGCCGGAAGATGTCAGCCCCAAATCGTTTCAAAGGCCGGTTCTCAACTTCGTAGCGACGATAGAGGTCGGCGGTGGAAGGCAGCCCGGGGTACGGATTCCCCTGCGGAACGGTGCTGGGTATCAGCGGAGCAGGCTCGGCGGCATTCGGCTGTGCTCGAGGGGGTCTTGGCTGAACCTGTACTCCGGAAGCAGTCATTTCCGGTTGTGCCGGCACAGCTAAGGTTTCCTGGTTGCCAACTTGAGTTTGCGGCGAGCCTGCCTGGGGTAACTGCTGTGCGGCTTGCTGCGCAGGATACTGTGCCGCATGGATACTGAGTCGGGGAGGATCCCTGAGGATACCGGGCTTCCGGATACCCAGCCTCAGGATACTGCTGCTCAGTAGTACCGGTCTCGCTGCCAGTCTCGGAATTCGGTCCGCGGCTGCTGCTGAGAGTCCGCGCCCAGCCTTGCGCCTGCTCCTCCCTGATGTAGCCACGATTCACCATGAGGCGAAGCGCGTCACCACGAAATGCCGCATCGGACTGCAAGCGGTTGATGAGGACCTGGTCGGTGATGGATTGCGCGTCGATAGCGCTACCTTGCTCGCCCAACTTATCGGCGAGTAGCGATTTCAATTCCGAGGCAACTTCGGGATGATCGCCAAGATAGCTTCGGAGCCCAGCAACCGAATCCTCGCTCGAAACTCCGGAATTAGCTTGCGGGCCCTTACCCCTCGCTTCGGCGGGTAGCCCCTGCAAACACAACAGCAAGCACGCAAGTACCAGCGAGCATTGCTTCTGGAAACGCATTAGAAAGTTATGCATGGAATTTATCGGATAAGTTATACAGCGCGCCTGCTTGCAGCAGGATACCTTTGCAGTGCATTCAGCAAAAAGCGCGCGTATTCGGGAGCTTTCTGGTCTTGAACGTCGGAGAAATAAGGTTGCAAAGTATAGTGAGCTCCCACCGCCCCAGCGATTCCCAGAGTCGCAACGATCGGATCGAAGTCCTCAATCAGACCCTTGCTGGCGCAGCGGTGAAAGTACGAGTTGATGGCATCGAAGATCGGGCCCAGGTGCTGGCCCAGCAAGCGGTTGGCTCCGGCCAGTTCAAAGCCGGCCACATAAAGCAGGCGCATCAATTCCGGGCGCTGAAACATGCTTTCGGTGATAAACGCAATAATCATGGGAATGACCGTTTGCGGATCGGCATCCGAGGAAAGCTCGTGCTGCAGTTCGCGGTTGAGCTTTACGCTGTTGAGCCGCGAATCCGCCGCCGCCCAAAATAGATCGGCTTTCCTGCCGAAGTGTCGAAACAGCGTTGCCTCGTTTACGTCAGCTAAGTGAGCTATATCGCGCGTGCTGGTTCCCTTGAAACCATGCTGCGCAAATAGCTGCACTGCGGCCTCGATGATGCGCGCTTCGGTGATGTTCCGAGCCAACTTCTTCCTGGCTGCCATGGGCTACCTCAATGTCTGCTCAGAGCACGGAACGCCGGGCTCTCTTGCCGCTGATTTTTCACGGGTTTACTCAAACCAAAGGTGGGGAGTATCTAACGCGGGAACGGGACGATTCGGAGCCAAAATGACAAAGCTCCGCTATTCTCACTTAGATGAGAGGTCTTCCACAGCTTCTGACAACCAACAAGTCGTACAGGTCGGTAGAAGATTCAAGAGCACCTGCGCCCAGCCGTCCAGATTCGCCAAGCCGGACGAGTTCCCGGCCGTTAAACGAAATCCTGACCTGCGTGCAGTTACTTGCACACGAATCAAAATGCAATGGCTGGGCTGTGGTTGGAAGCCTACCGTTCGCCTCACTCTATGTCAAGACGAATCATGATGTTAAAGCATATTGAATGACCAAAATTGGAATCGACATACGTTCCATAGTGGGCACGCGCTACACCCAACGGGAAAGAATGCAGCCCCCCGGCTCAGCTCATCAGCGTACCGCCGTCTGGATTCGGAGGCTTCATCGCCAGCGCATCCACAAATCCACTGGCGAACGGTTCTCGCGAAGTCCTACACTGATCGGCTCACTTGCGAAACTTCGTATACGGGGAGATTGGTGAATCGATTGGCCGTTGTCGCATGCTTTTTGATTGTGATGTTGGTCGCATTCGGATTTTCACAGGATGCGCCTAAGAGCAACGCGAACCTCAGTCCCAAGGTGCAGGCCTGGACAATTCTTGACGATGGGCTGGGCAGTTCCAGCTACGAAAAGCGTGCCAAGGCGGCGCAAGCCCTGGGCATGATTAAAGATGATCCTGAAGCCGAACGCCTGGCGCTCAAGGCTTTGAGGGATGACCGACCTGAAGTGCGGGCCTCCGGCGCAGCGGCGTTAGGCGACATCGGCATCAAGAGCGCCGCGCCCGAATTGCACAAAATGTTCACCGACAAAGACGTGACTGTCATCCTGGCGACTGCGCGTTCCCTGCTCGATCTGGGCGACAAGTCTGGCTACGGCGTGTATTACGCCATCCTGACCGGCGAAACTAAAACCGGCACCGGCCTGCTCGACGAGCAGAAGAAGATGTTGAAAGATCCCGCAGAAAATGGCGCAGTTTGGCTTTGAAACTGGGCATTGGATTTATTCCTTTCGCCGGCATCGGCTGGTCGGCTTTCAAGATGTTGCGCAAAGATGATACTTCGCCAATTCTGGCTGCCTCTGCCATCACCTTGGCCGATGACCCCGATCCCGAAAGCGGCGACCGCGCTGGTCGATGCTTCCGAGAAACAGAAGAGCTGGATCGTGCGTGCTGCCGCATCTGAGCGCGCTCGCCAAACGGGGTGACCCCAAGTACCTCAAGGCGGCTGAAGAATCCTGCAGGACGAAAAGGAAGAAGTACAGTATTCCGCTGCCGCCGCTGTGATCCGGCTCAGTGACATCGCCGAACATCGCAGCGTTCCGGCCAGGCGCGCCGCTCCGAAAGGAGAAGCGCTAAAGGTCAAACCCCTCCCCGTCGCGACCCGCCGGAGATAAAATTGCACCGCCATGAACAACCAGCGAGTTCTCTCCGTTGTTGGCTGCGCAATATTTTTCCTTGTCGTCGGCGCGTGGGCGCAGACCCCGACTGCGAATGCCGGCGCGGTGACCGTCATTCGCGCTGGAAGTCTCATCGACCCCACCTCTGGCCAGAGCAAATCGAACCAGGTAATTGTCATCCGCGGCAACCGCGTCGAGAGCGTAGGCGACGCGAGCTCGCCGCTTCCCTCCGGGGCCGAAGCTCATCGATCTTTCCAACGCCACGGTTCTGCCCGGAATGATCGAATCGCATACCCATATGTTTCTCCAGGGAGAAGACCCGGCGCTCGGCGGATACGACATTCAGTTGCTGAAGTTTCCCATCGCCTACCGCGCCGCCCGTGCGACGGTGTCGGCGCGTCGTGCGCTGGAGCAGGGCTTTACCACCATCCGCGATATGGAGACCGAAGGCGCCGGCTATGGTGACGTCGGCATCAAGATGGCGGTCAATGAGGGACGCATCCCCGGCCCGCGCATCTTCACCACCACTCGCGCCATCTCGACCACCGGTGGCTACGCGCTCGAAGGCTATGCGCCGGAGATCGAAGTCCCCAAGGGCGTGCAGATTATCGATGGCCCGGTAGCGGCCCGCAAGGCAGCGCGCGAACAGATGAGCAACGGCGCCGACTGGATCAAGGTTTACATGACGCATCGCTCGTGGGTCGACAAAGACGGCAACCTGGTCTCGCAACCGACTCTGACGCTGGATGAAATCAAGGCCATCACCGACGAGGCGCATGGCTGGGGTCGCAAGGTCGGCTGCCACGCCTATAGCGGCGAAGGCCTGCAACGCGCCCTCGATGGCGGATGCGATTCGATTGAGCACGGCCTGCTGATCAGCGATGCGCAGATCGCGCAGATGAAACGGCAGGGAACCTGGTACTGCCCGACCATTGCCATCTATTACAAGGAGTGGTCATCGGAAAACACTTCCGAGGGCAAGCGCGACCGAGCGCGAGCCGCCGACCATGAACAGTCGTTCAAGAAAGCTCTACAGGCGGGACTAAAAATCGTCTATGGCACCGATGTCGGCGGATTCTCCTGGGACCAGCCTATCGCCCAGGATTTTCCCTACATGGTGAAGTTTGGCATGTCTCCAGTGGAGGCATTGCGATCGGCCACGATTCGTCCGGCAGAAATGCTGGGGATGTCGGGGCAGATTGGCGTGATCGCGCCCGGCGCCTTTGCGGACATTATCGCTGTCGATGGCGATCCGCTGAAGAATATCGAAGCCTTAGGCAATGTGACTTTCGTGATGAAGGATGGGCAGGTGTACAAGTCGGCAGCGAATCCGAGCGCGCACTGAGGTTCGGGTAGTGCGGGCCTTCAGGCCCGCGATCCCAGCCATTCCCGATCTCGAGGTTTGCATCCCGCTGCAAAGCAGCGGGATGCAAACCCCAACAAGGCTAGACGCGATGACGCGGCGCTGAAGCGCCGCACTACCCGAGCGCCGAAACAGTGCCGCGCCTACTCTTTTGCCATGGCGTAATACCCCTGGCGCGCCTGCACCTTGAGTGCGTCGTTGGTGGTTTTGAGCTGGACCTTGCGGTAAGTGCCATCCAGCTTATTGTTAGTCGGCGTGTAGCCGATGTTGTACTGGCTGCGCAGCTCATTCTGGATCTGGTCGAACGCCTGGCGCAGCTTGTCTTGCTTATTACCAACTTCGATCACGCGTCCGCCCGTCTCCTCCGACAGCTTTTTCATTTCCGTGTCGCCGCTGTAGCCCATACCGCCGTAGAAGCCGCGATCGGCGATCAGAATGACGTAGCAGATGGTATCCGCCTTCTGGGCCGCCTCAATGGCGTCTTTGATCCGCAGGTGACTGCCTTCGTCTTCGCCGTCGGTAAAGACGATCATCGCTTTGCGGCCAACTTCGTTTTTCAGCTTCTCGTCGGCAGCGAGATAGATGGCGTCGTACAAAGCTGTGCTGCGGGGATGTGAGTTTGGTATCGGCCCGCCACCCAGTCCAGGCAGACCTCCGCCGGCGGCACCGCCGTTGATTTCGAGCTTGTCGAGGGCGCGCGCCAGTTGGCTGACGTTGTTGGTGAAGTCCTGGTCCAGATCGATGTCGGAGTCGAAGTTAATCAGGAACGCCAGGTCCTTGGGGCGAAGCACACTATGTAGAAATTCTGTACACGACTGCTGCTCGAGCGGCAGCACATGCATCTGGCTGGGACTGGTATCGATCAGGATGCCGAGAGTGAGCGGCTGGTTCGACTCCGCCGCGAAATACTTGATGGTCTGCGGCTTGCCATCTTCAAACACCTGGAAATCAGTCTTTGTCAGGTTAGGAATCAACATGCCGTGCTTGTCTTTCACGTTGAAGAACAGGTTGACGACGTTGACCTGCGCCTTGAAGGTTTCCAGCGAATCGTCAGGTCCGGGCTCCTGGGAAGCCGCTGGAGGATGGTGCCGGCGGAGGCTGGGAGGCGGAATCCTGAATTTGTGCGACGAGTTTGTGGCTGCCCAGGACGAGCACTCCGGCAACCAGAATCGTCCCGCTAAGTCGGAGCAACAACCTTAGGTCTAGTTCCATGCGAATGCATCCATTGTATTGCAAGGGCAATTCCTCGGGCCGGAAACAGCGGCCGCTAGCGTATACTGTGCTCAAGTTCCGGCTACCGTGGAGACCCCAAAACCGACCATGTTCCATCGGCGATTGAGCTTCTGGATTTTGTGCGCCGCAGCTTCGGTGCTGCTTATCACTGCAAGTTCTCTGCGGTCTCAAGAAAAATTGCCGGACGCTCCCGCTCCGCAGAACAACGCTCCCGTCCCTCAGGTCAACGTGCCCACGCCCGACACGGCAGACAATGGAGGAGAGTCCTCCTCTGGAGGAAACCCACAACCGGGTCCAAATACTCGCCCCGCCTGGCCAGGGAGATACCGGACAGCAGAATCCGGAGCCGCCTCCGCCAGGATCGCGAGAGATTAAGACCATCCCGCCCGGTCAAGCGGCTTCCGGTCCGGGTAGCGGAGTGGACGAACTCTTTAAGCTGATAGTCCGAGTAAACTTCGTGTCCGTGCCGGTCACGGTAAAAGACCACGAAGGACACCTGGTAGCCGGACTGCTTCAGAAAGACTTCAGCATCTACGAAGACGGCATCCCGCAGAAGATCAGCTTTTTCACCAGCGATCCCTTTCCGCTCTCTACCGCACTGGTCATCGACGTGGGCCTGCCTGATACCACGCTGAAGAAGGTCAGCCAGACCTACTCGGCACTGACGGGCGCCTTCGGTCCCTTTGATAACACCGCCGTCTTCACCTACGGCAACGCGGTGACCAAACAGTCCGACTTTGGCAATGCTCAGCGGGTGCAGATCGCGCTGAACCGTATCCGTGACCTCTCCGGAGATACGCCGGGACCGCAGCAGTTAGGAGGGCCATTCGGTTCGGGCCCTACAACCAATGGCAAGCCCGTCGATCCTGGACGTCTGCAAGTGAATACACCCTCGCGCCCGTCGGCGGTATTGAATGATGCCATCCTGACGGCCGCGCAGGATCTCGCGCACCAGTCGCGAGAGAGCCGCAAGATTATTTTCGTGGTCAGCAATGGCCGCGAATATGGCAGCCGCGCCAGCTACGAGCAGGTCTTGAAGGTGCTGCTCACCCAGAACATTGCGGTGTATGCCATCGGAGTGGATTCGGCTGCGCTGCCCGGCTATCGCGAGCTGGGCAAGCTGCACATTCCCACGCAGGGCTATACCGATATTCTTCCCAAGTATGCCAACGCCACCGGCGGCGACGTAATCAACGAAATGTCGCGCGAGGCGATTGAGAGCGCCTATCAGCAGATCACGTTACAGGCGCGCAATCAATACACCCTGGGCTACAACACGACGCAGAGCCCTTCGAGCAAGTATCGCGATATCGAGGTCAGGGTCAAGCGGCCTGGGCTGCTGGTGACGGCGAAGCACGGATACTATCCGTTGCCGCCGCCGCACGACAAACCGGAATCGGCGGCCCAACAGGCTCCGCCGGGCGCTCCGACGCCGCAGAATTCGGATCCGCAATAGGGCTTGGGTAGTGCGGCGCTTCAGCGCCGCCGTTGAGGGTCACCATCCACTTAGGACTCTGCCCTGATTCCCGAGCAACCCACCTGAGGCGGCTAAACGCCTGCTCTACCGGTTCATTGAAAGCGAAGTGGCCCCCAGGATGGGTCCGGATTCGCCCTGCTGCACAAAGACAATCAGCTTGAGGTTCGCCGGATTCCAGTCGCGCTGAACCGCGACATCCACCTTCTTCTGGAACTCGCCCTTTGACAGCGAACCGATGCTGCGCAACTCGCGTACAACGCCGGCATGATGAAGCGTCCGGCCACCGTTTTCGCCGCCCTTCACCTCGCTCGACAGCCCATCTTCCGTGACTGCCAGGAACACTTTGCCCTTCGCGCTTCCGCCTTGCACTGAAACCTGGTAGGCGTTGCCGCCAAGCTTGGCCACGCTGATCGTGGCGGGCTTCTCTCTCTTCAGTGCTGCATCGATTCCATGCGCTACCACGCTGGCGTCGCTCCCCAGCACTTGCTGCTGGCCGTCGATGACCATCTGCGGTGTGTACGGAGAAGCCAGCCCGAAATGTTGCGCGTAATCCTGCTGCCGCTCGGTAAATTCGCGCGAGGAGAAACGGTCGGTCCAGCTAGGCTGGTTCCAGTAGTCGACGTGCTCGCCCAACACGATGATGTCGGGCCCTTTTGTCGCATCCATCTGGCTTAGTTTGGCCAATAGCGCGTCGGCGGGCGGACAACTGGAGCAGCCCTCGGAGGTGAACAGTTCCACCACCACCGGGCTCTCTGCCGCGAAGGCCGGAGGAAGCATGCAGGCGGCGATGAGCAGGGCGACGGAGAGAAGCTTCATAACCATTAAGACACCCGGATCGCGCTAAAGTTTCAGCCGGCTGCCTGTTACTTTTGCCGCGCTCGGAACTCACATCCCTGGCGTTTGGCGATGCCACCCGGGCGGGTCGAGCGGCACTTTGCTTGGCGTGCCCGGGTTCTAGCCTGGGCTTATGATGTCCCCCAGCGAGGTGGGACAGCGGAATGTCGAGTACTGCTGCGCGCGAATCGAGAGCGCCATCGGAGGAACGTGAGCTGATTGCGCGCATACTCGCGGGCGAGCGCCAGCTGTTTCATGACTTGGTGCGGCCTTATGAGCGCAGCGTCTACTTCGCCGCCTACTCCATTCTCGACAACGAGCATGATGCTGAAGATGTCGCCCAGGAGACGGTACTCAAGGCGCTCAAGAAGCTCGCTTCATTTCGCGGCGAAGCCAAGTTCGGCACCTGGCTTGTATCAATCGCCATCAACGAGGCGCGCGCCCGATTGCGCCATGACAAGGTTCTGAAGTTCGAGTCGGTCGACGCGGTCCAGGAGGACGACGACGGATGTTTCGCGCCGGAGGTATTGAGCGACTGGCGCGAAGTTCCCTCCGACGCTCTGGAACGCAAAGAGGTGCGTGAACTGTTGCGGTCAGCTCTCGAGTCCCTTTCTCCGATCTACCGCGAGGTCCTGATTTTGCGCGACGTGCAGGAGTTCAACATCGCAGACACGGCTCAAATGTTGGGTGTCACCGAAGGCGTTGTGAAGACGCGCCTGCTGCGGGCCCGGCTGATGATGCAAAAAATCCTCGCGCCTCAATTGAAAACTCAGCACGCCAGCGGAGGCATCTTTGGCCTGTTTAAGCGGAAAGCAGGTGGCTCATGGTTCTGAATTGCAGACACGTATGGGACCAGATCTCGAACTACATCGACGGTACGGTTCCACCGGAACTTCGCCAGGCGGTCGAGGAACATCTCGCGCACTGTCGCCACTGCTCCGCCGTGCTTGACTCCACGCGCAACATCCTGGTGCTGGTGGCCGATGACCGTACCTTCGAGCTGCCGCTCGGTTACAGCGATCGCCTGCACGCAAGATTGCAGCAGGAGCTGGATGGGTAGGCATTGGAGTGAGCCGGATCAGAAACACACCCCCGTCCCGCAGGGACAGCAGAGCTTAGCCCAGCGCTTCAACGCTGGGTAATGTTGGACGATGGCCCGAGTGCCGTAGGCACGGCAGAGCGTTGAGACAAAATTTTTCCTCTCGCATTACAATCTGCTTTTCAGTTTTCAGCCGCATCACCACAGAATCACTGGATGACCTTCATCACCTTCCACGGCTTAGGCTTGGGCATGCCGGGAGGCATGTTCATGGCAATCATCTTCAACTCGGCCGTCGTTTCATCGCTGCTCAGCTTCATCATGTAGCGGAAAGTTTCTTGCGTATTGGGATCCTTGAAGGTCAAGAGCAGGCCATCGGGATTGAGTACGCCGTCCACCAGCGGCTGGGTCACAAACTCGTCGCTTACGTGTTTCAGTTCGCCGTTGTCATTCAGGTCGACGGTCTTAGCGCGCTGTAGCGAGCCGGAGAACTTCTCGCCCGCCAAATTGAGATTCAGCAGGATCCACGGCCTCTGTTCAAACGCGCCAATCCAGTTGCCGGCATAAGCCACCAACGGGTTTTTCTTGATCGGAGCCTTGGCCGCGCCCGCAGGTGAATTGGGATTTGGTTTGGGCGTGGTTTGGGCTACAGCCGCCGTAACCAAGAGAAGAAGAGAGCAGGCAAGCAGTGCGCGTGACATCAGGCACCCCCGACGACTATACCGCACGGTACTGCGAGCCACCAGCTTCGAGCTACCAGCCGAACCAGCGCCAGCCCCAGCTACCGGTACTCACAACTTGTCATCCTGAGCAAAGCGAAGGACCTGCTTTCGATCGCACTAACACGCGTGGTTGTTGTGAAGCGGAAGTGCGTTGAAGCTACAGCTACCAGCCGCCAGCTACCAGCCGCCAGCTACCAACCGACGGACCCTTTCTGTTTGTCATCCTGAGCGCAGCGAAGGACCTGCTTTCGATCGCACTGACACGCGTGGTTGTTGTGAAGCGGAAGGGCGTCGAAGCCGCCAGCTCACAGCTCCTTCGACTGACAACTGCTCTTACGCCTTCAACCTCTGCCCATCGACAAACCCGATGTGTACCGGCGCCGATTGACGTTGCTTCTCCTGCTGATGGCACGCCCAGCACAGCGGACGCTTGGGCTCTTCGACGGAGCCCAGTTCCAGCAAATCGATCTGCCGCAGTTCGATCAATTTGAATTCATCACTCAGGAAGCCAAGGCGGCCCTGCCGCCAATCGGAGGGAGTAATGGCGTGCGAGCAGAGAGTACACGGTTTGCCTTCGAACCACTTCTTAAACAGGCGGTCGAGATTCTTGGGTGTTGCCTCCACTTGCGCCAGGCATTCCTGTCCACACTCGCCATGTTCGGGCCAGTGGGTACACGTCTGTACCCGCGATTCTTCCCGGCCACGCATGGCTTCCTTCAAGGCAAACTTCGGATCGACCTCGACTTCGGCTCGCTGGTGGTCGTTCGGACATACCACCTGCCGGCGGCCGCGATTGCGGAAGTAGCTCTGCAGCGTGGAAGCAACGGGCAACCCCACCAGAACGCCAGCCGCGATACAGAAAAGAACGATTAGGAACACGGCGTACATCAGGAACCTCCCCACGGGCAACAACAATTTGGAATGGTTCCATTGTCGATCCCCCGTCACCAGCACTCAGTGACGCACCGCACAAGGCGTTGTGACGTCGGCGATCAACCGCCGGCACATAGCAATGCCGTGCTACTTCTTCGCCTCTTCTTTCTTGTACGCCGCGCTCAGCGTGCCCTTCTGCTCGGCCAGCTTGATCAGCGTGGGATAGAACTGCACAAACGTCGTATCGACCGCGCCATGTTGCTGATGGCAGCTATAGCAATCTGCCTTGACGGGAATCATCTCCCCCGGCTTCTCGTCGTCGAAGCCGAAGAAAGCCCATCCGCCGGCGAAGCGCGAGTCTTTTACGTGCACTTCGAATCCCATCGTCTCCGTGGTTTGGAAGTGGCCATCCTTGTTGATCGATGCGTGGCTCGCGGCCATGCGCGCCTCCAGCACCAGCATGGTTTTGTCGGGCCAGGTGCCGGTCTTCAGGAACTCTTCGTACGCCGACGGATTGACAAAGACGTTGTCGAACATGGAATGATCCATGCTCATGTCCTTGCGATAGCTCATGTCGATGCCCGAGCTGAGATAGATCCACCGGCGATAGTTGGCCGGGAACTCCAGCCTGCCGTCCTGCGTATAGCTCGGTGTCTCCGACGTGGGAGAAGCGTTTTGTGCGGAACTGGGCCGCAGCGCGCTGCACAACAGGGTTACCAACGACAGTGCAATCGCGAAAGGCAATCGCATACTTTTTACCTCACGGAAATGATTCCTATCGAACATGCCGTGAGTCTAAGCAGAGAGCCCGGCTCCGTCTTGAATGAAATTAACCTCTTGGGAGGAGTTGCTGATGGCGAGTGATGCGCAGCAGGGAACCGGCGAAGCGCGGCTGGCTGGCGGAAGCTTCTACGGCGCGGTCGCGAACCGCAAGAGCGTTGGCGGCGCCATCTTCACCGAGCTGCGACACGACCGCCCCCGCAAACTGCCTGCCCACTCGCACGAGATGCCCTTCTTCTGCCTCTTCTTCGGTGGCGATTACGGCGAGCACTACGGCCGCCAGTACATGCAGTTCCGGCCTTTCACGCTGTCGTTCCGGCCGGCCGGGGTCCCGCACATGGACGAGATCGGTCCCCGCGGCGCGCGCATGTTCGGCATTGAAGCCAGCAACACCTGGCAGCAGATGGTCGAGAGTGCTTCCGGCAATCTGTCCATCGCTTATGATCTGCGGGGCGGCGATCGCCTCTGGCTTGCGTTGAAGCTTTATTGCGAAACCTGTACACCGTTGGAAGCTGACGATTTGCAGGTCGAGAGCCTGATGGCTGAAATGCTGGCGCTCACCGGCTGCGCCCAGGAGCGCTCACACGACGCGCCCGCATGGCTCCGCCGGGTGAAGGACCGAATCGACTCCGAGTTTCGCGAGCGCCTCACGCTTGCCGATCTTGCCGCCGAAGTCGCGGTTCATCCCGTGCATCTGTCACGCTCGTTTCGCAAATTCAGCGGCTGCGGATTAGGGGAGTACTTGCGGCGGCTGCGGGTCCGCCACGCCTGCGAGCTGCTGCTCGCCTCCCGACTGTCGCTTGCCGAAATCAGTTTCGCAACCGGCTTTGCCGACCAGAGTCACTTCACGCGCGCCTGCCACACCATCACCGGCGCGAGTCCGGGAGCTCTGCGCGCGTTATTGCACCAGGGCGGCGCTACTTCTGTCGCGTCTCTTTGCCCTCGCCCATCTTGATCCAGTGAGCGCCGTCGTCGCTGGAGTATTCCGACCACCAGTCCACGTGATCGTTGTCGCGAAACACGTTGACCGTTCGAAACTCTACCTGCTTGCCTGAAATCTCAGTCTTGCCCAGGTATTCCCAGCGATTGTGATCGGGGCTGATGGCGAGCTCGGTCACGCGCGGATGCTCGCTTCCGGGCGACATGCCAAACATCTGATAGGCCGCTTTCTCGGGATCAAAGGCGTACACCGAAAGATCGCGCCCCGCCTTCCCGTTGATCGTATTGTTCTGATCGCAGATCACGAAGATATGGTCGGGCGACCAGGCGCAGTTGGTCACTCCGCCGACCGCCATCGCCTTGCTGTAGTCGGAGTCAACCAGTTTGCCATCGCCCACCCACTTGCCCCCGACCCATCGTCCGAGCACGTCGGCGCCGGGCTTCGTGGTATCGGCCGCTGGCAACAGGCAGCAGAGTAGACAAATCGTGAATGTCAGTTTGCGTATCATGGTGAGAGAACTTAACCCGCAACGCACGGTTAAAGCTAGTGGCAAAGCAGTTCCGAGCAGGTTGGCCTCAATGTGGCGCTGAGATGCACACTTTCGCGCCAAATTCGACACTTCTACCTCCTTCGTAAGTAGGCTAAAATTGATATTTCATTTGGCTTGCTGAGCCATTTCACTGCCACCGTTATCGTCCCCGCCCCGGACGCAGATCCTGAAACTGTCGCCCCGCAGTGTCGAAAATGCGGAGGCCGACACGGGCGGAATACAACCAGGTTCAACAGAAAGACGTCAGTAGCCGCGTGTTTGATCGCCGATCAAAATTTCTGAGTCTCGTGACGCTGTTGCAAGACCTTGCGGTCATTTGCGTGGCGTTCGGCGCAGCTTATCTGCTGCGAACCCTGCTCATACATTTTCAGTTCTTCAATGAGCGGCTGCCGGAGATTTATCCCTTTGCGTACTATGTTCCGTTGCTGCTTGGGTTGTTGGCGCTGTGGGCCATCACCGGCTACTTCGGAACGTTCTATCGCGACCTCGAGCTGAGTAATCCGGTACGCATCGGCGCCAACCTGCTGTACCAATCGATGGTCGTCATGGTGCTGGCGTATGCCGGCTTGTACCTGTTGAAGCGCACTGACATCAGCCGCACCTTCGTCATGGTGGTTGGCGGAGTAATGTTCGTCGCGCTGCTGGCGGGCCGCGCTATTTCCTATTCCGGCGTCTACTGGATGCGCGAACGCCTGAACCGCTATCACTACTGCATTGTGGTGGGTTGCGGTTCGCGGGCGCGTGAGGTGGCGACGCTCATTGAAGACAGTCGAGGCAGCGGTCTGCGACTGGTCGGGTTCATCGATCCGGATTCGAACGGTACCACCAGCCAACCCGTCATCGGAAACTACCCGGTTCACCCGCTCTCTTCGGTGGAGCACATCCTGCAAAACCAGGTAATCGACGAGGTCATCTTCGCGGTGAGTATGCAGGAACTGGCGCGGCTGGAGCCGGTGATTCTGCACTGCGCCAACCTCGGCATCAAGGTGCGCGTACAGCTCGAATTCCTGCCGGCGGCTTACTCTCGCGTGTATCTGGAGAAGTTCCACGATCTGGAATTGCTAAGTCTCTCCAGTACGCCGGAGAGCGAGTTGCTGCTGTTCCTGAAGCGCGCCTTCGATGTCGCGCTGGCAGCTTGTTCTCTCGTGGTACTGTCGCCGCTCATGGCCGGGATCGCTCTGGCCATCCGCCTCACCTCGCCCGGGCCGGTGCTGTTCAAGCAGACGCGCTGCGGTCTCGGCGGACGGCGCTTCACGCTGTACAAGTTTCGTTCGATGATCAACAACGCCGAACAGTTGAAGGCCGAGCTGCATCAGCTCAACGACCTGAACGGGCCGGTCTTCAAACTGCGCGACGATCCGCGCATCACCCCGGTGGGCCGCTGGCTGCGGCGCTTCAGCATTGATGAGCTCCCACAGCTTTGGAACATCGTGCGCGGCGACATGTCGTTCGTCGGTCCGCGTCCCGCCATTCCGGCGGAAGTGGACCAATACGAGCCCTGGCAGCGCCGCCGTTTGCGTATGCGGCCCGGCCTGACCTGCATCTGGGTGCTGGAAGGCCGCAATCACCTGGAGTTCAATCGCTGGATCCAACTCGACCTGGCGTACATTGACACCTGGTCGCTGTGGCTGGATGCCAAGATCTTCTTGCGCACCATTCCTATTGTGCTGTCCGGCCGCGGAGCCTACTAAGCGTATGGTTTCGATCACCATCGTTACCTGGAATTCGGCTGGTCAGCTGCGCGAGTGTCTGGCGTCGGTGGAGCAGCAGGACTTTCGCGAGCTTGAGGTCATCGTCCTCGACAATGCCTCGACCGACGGCACCCCGGAGATCCTGCGCGAATACGAATCGCGCTTTCAGGTGATCTACAAGGCGACCAACTCCGGCTTCGCCGCCGGGCAGAACGAAGCCATGCGCATGGCGCGTGGCGAGTGGAGTCTCTGCCTCAACCCCGACATCTTGTTGCTACCGGACTTTGTGACCCAGCTGGTTGCAGCCGGAGAGGCGCATCCCGCGGCGGGCGCAGTTTGCGGCAAGCTCTTACGCTGGAGGCCGGCTGAGCTGAAAGAGCGCACGAACATCATCGATTCTGCCGGCGTATATTTCACCCGCAACATGCGTCACCTGGATCGGGGCGCGGAAGAAATCGATATCGGCCAATACGACCGCGTGCAGTACGTTTTCGCGGCCACGGGCGCGGCGGTGATGTTTCGTCGTGAATTCATCGACGCGGTCTCGGTGGACGGCGAGTTCTTCGACGAAGCGTTTTTCTCCTTCCGCGAAGACGGTGATCTGGCGTGGCGTGCACAGGTCATGGGTCACAAATTTCTCTACACCCCGAAGGCTGTCGCCTGGCACGTGCGCCGCGTTACCCCCGAGCGGCGCAAAGATTTGCCGCACGTCATCAACTGGCACTCGGTAAAAAATCGCTGGCTGATGCGGACCAAAAATTCTTCGTGGTGGCTGTTCGGGCGTCTGGCCGGGCCGGTGCTCTGGCGTGATGCGATGGCGTTCGGTTATGCGGTGCTGCGCGATCAGTCGATGCTTTCCGCCGGCTTCTATCAATTCCGTCCCGAAGTCCGCCGGCGATTACGTCGCCAGCGCGAAATCATTCAGTCCCGCCGCAAGGTATCGGATCGCGAATTGCTCTGGTGGTTCAGCAACACGCCGCGAGCCATCGATATCGTCCCGCCGGCGCGGGGACTGGAACCGGAATATGCCGTGCAGGGACGCGCTTCCGGTGAGCGCCATTGAAGATTGCCATCGTCGGCACCCGCGGCATTCCTAATCGCTACGGAGGCTTCGAGCGTTTTGCCGAGCAGGTCAGCTCCCGCTTCGCCGACCACGGCCACGACGTAACCGTCTATTGCCGTCGCGCGTTCGCCGAGCCGGACGATGACTACGATCGCCGGGTCAAGCGCGTGATCGTGCCCAGCCTTCACCAGAAACATCTCGACACCTGGGTCAGCACGCTGTTCGCTGCGGTTCATGCCGCGTTCTCCCGCTACGACGTGGTGCTGATCTGCAATGTCGCCAACGCTCCGTTCTGCTATTTGCCACGCATGCTCGGCACGCCCGTGGTGTTGAACGTCGACGGCCTCGATCGCAAGCGCGGCAAGTGGAACTGGCTGGCGCAGCAGGTACTGCACTTCTGCGAATGGATGTCGAGCTTCAGTTCGAACCGCCTGGTCACCGACGCCAAGACCATCCACGATTACTACGCCGCGAAGTACGGCGCCAAGTCGACCATCATCGGCTACGGCTCCGAGATGCCGAAGGGCGACTACAACTTGAACGGCCTCAAGCTTCAGCCCGGGCGTTACGTCCTCTACGTCAGCCGCTTGGAGCCGGAGAACAATCCTGAGCTGGTGCTGCGCAGTTGGCGTCATGTGCAAACCGATTGGCCGCTGGTGATGGTGGGCGACAACGCTTATAAGGCGAGCTATCTGGAGAGCCTGCGCAAGCTGGCGGATGATCGCGTCGTATTCACCGGCTCGGTTTATGGCGACGGCTACTGGGCGCTGCAGAAGCACGCGGGCATTTTTGTCTTCGCCTGCGAAATTGGCGGCGTGCATCCCGCCCTGATCGAAGCCATGGCTGCGCAAAACGCAACGCTGTATCTCGACACTCCAGAAAACGCCGAAACAGCGGGCGACGCCGCAGTGCCCTATATAAAGGATGAGGCCGACCTCACTACCAAGCTTCAGCGCTTGCTGGAGAACGACGCTGAGCGAGAGCAGTGGGCCATCCGCGCCCAGCTGCGCGCGCAAAAGCTGTTCGCCTGGGAAGCGATTGCGAACAAGTACGAGCGGCTGTTTGAAGAGGTCACGCTGAAGCACTAAACGCGTTCACCCTCCAGCGGCTGTCATCCCCTCCCAGCCCGGTTTTCTTCACCCGACACGCTACTGCGCCAATCGGCCTTTTTCGACGAAATTCACCTCGCCGCTGACAAAATATCGCGAAAAACGGCTCCAATCTTCCATAACTCTAATTCATGGATGAGGCGTAACCCAGTAGTCTGACTCATGGCAGAGGGGCGATAACCGGCAAATTATGACGAAAACCATGGAGAAAAAGGCCGGATCGAGCAGAATTTCTCGGCAGCGAGGCAGAAAACTAGTATGCGAGCAAAACCCGGACATCGCGCACGTTATTGCCTGTGGGTCCGGTGATGATCGCATCGCCGACGGCTTCGAACAAGGGGAATGCGTCCAACTGCTTCAGCGCCGCAGCCGGATCGAAGCCTTTCTCTTTGGCCCGCGCCACAGTGCTTCCATCCGCGACCGCTCCGGCTGCGAAACTGTTGCCATCAATTCCATCGGTCCCGGCACTGAGTACCGTGATCGACTCACCCTGAATCTTCGCCGCACAATATAGCGCGAATTGTTGATTGCGTCCGCCGGTGCCGGGATTCTTCCCAGCGTTCACCGTTACCTCGCCACCGGAAATCAGGCAGACTCGCGACGCCCCTTGGCGCAACACGCGCAATCGCGACAACAGATGATCGGCCGCGTCAGCGTAATCCCAGTCGTCGCAAGAGTTATCGACTTCCACCGCGAATCCGGCGAGTGCTGCGTTCTCGACCACGGCTTCCAGCGCGGTAGCGTTGGAGAGAATGGTGAGGTACCGTGACTGCGCGAACGCCGCATCGCCTGCCTTGGGTGTCTCCTGCAGCCCGCGCTGCTCGAACAGCCGGCGAACATTCGCAGGCATCTGGGGCAGCAGGCGGTACTCGTCTGCGATGGCGTAGCAATCGGCAACCGTGGTGGTGTCTGGCATTGTGGGACCTGATGCCAGCGCATCGAGCGCGTCTTCCGGCACATCGGAAACCAGAATGGAAACCTGCGTAGAAGGCGCCGCTGCGCGTGCCATCCTGCCTCCCTTGATTGCAGAGAGATGTTTGCGAACCGCGTTAATCTCCGAGATGGGCGCGTCCGAGTGCACCAGCGCCCAATAGGTCGCGATGACATCTTCCGGCGTAATCGCGAGTGAGATCGGCTTCTCGACAATGGCCGACGCTCCTCCACTGATGAGAAATATGGTGAGTGTGTCGGGCCGGGAATTGTCCAGCACCTTCAGGATGGCGTCGGCGGCGCGAAACGAATCCTGGTTCGGCATGGGATGGCCGCCGATGAAGTAGCGAAACCCAAAGACCTGTGCATCCGGAGCGCTGGGACAGGAGATGATGCCGTGCAATCCGCGATCGGCGATTTCCACCAGCGCTTGCGCCTGACTGTGTCCCGCCTTGCCGATGGAGACTACGTTGATGGCGCCGAAGCTTTGCAGGTCGTACCGGTCGTGGCCGATGCGAAGTCGATCTTCGCGCAGCTCCAGGTGGCGGCTCATGGCGCGGGATACATTGCACTCGGCCAGGGCGTGATCAAACATTCGCCGCGCCAGTTCGCGCATCTCGCCGTATTGCGGATCGGCAGGATCCAGGGGATTTGGCATTGAGGGGAATTATAAGGAATCGGCCCTTGGCCCTTGGCTGTTGGCCAGAGGCCTTGAGCCTTCATCCTCGGTTGGTAGGCGTGATACCGGCCCCGGGGATCGATTGCGAAGACCCCGGTTGCAGCCAGTGTCCAAGCAGCGTGGCAGAACAACTTACGAACTCATCTGGCCAAAAGCCAAGAGCCAAAAGCAGCTGGCTTACTTCTTCTCTTCATGCTTCAGCGACGCCGAATTAATGCAGAAGCGCATGCCGGTCGGATTGGGGCCGTCGGGGAAGACGTGTCCCAGATGGGATTCGCACTTTGAGCACATGACTTCCGTGCGCTTCATTCCGAAGGTGCTGTCGTCGTGCAGCGCGACTTTGTCGGGATCCATCGCCTGATAAAAGCTGGGCCAGCCGCTGCCGGAATCGTACTTGGTGTCGGAGTCAAACAACTCCTGCCCGCAAGCCGCGCAGCGATAGACGCCCGGAGTCTTGGTATGGGCATACTCGCCCGTGAAGGCGCGCTCGGTGCCCTTCTCGCGCAGCACGTGGTACTGCTCGGGGGTTAGTTCCTTGCGCCACTCTTCTTCTGATTTTGTGATCTTTTCCACTTTGTTTGCCATTCTTTTCTCCCACTAAGTTTAGATACTCGAGTGGCCGAATCGATTCCTGGAACTATGGGTCGTGCGGCACTGTAGTGCCGTGTTTGCTGGCCCGGTGTCTCGGGTTTGCATCGGGCTGCATGCGAGGCCGTTACGACACATGTGTCGTCCGCCGAAGCGGACTCGGGATTTCCCAGTTAGCCTTCCCAGCTCTGAATGGCTGGGCTATCCTATGCTGTCCCTTGCGGGACGGACGCATTGTTTGTGCCACCCTCGCCACTCAATCGAGAGTTTCGTAACAGGCTCATGGCAGCGGGATATAAACCTGAGCATCGCAACCATTCCTGACCTGCGGTCTGAAGTCCCGCTCTACCCAAATTCCACGGTGAAGCCGCCCAGCTCAATCCTGGGTGCCTTCGATGGCGGGTTCTGCGCCCATACGATGCTGCACATGCGACCAGATGAAATACGCGACGCCGACCAGAATGATCGCTATGATTACCAGATCGAGGCGATGGAACCACATCTTTAGTCGCGGATCCTTGTCCCACTGTTCGCCCAGCCGCATGCCGACATACGCGAGGACGAGGCACCATGGCCACGAGCCTACAAAGGTGTAGATATGGAATTTGAGCCGAGGCATTCGGGCAATTCCGGCAGGCAGAGCAATGAAGGTGCGCACGACCGGCAGTAAGCGGGCAATGAGGACGGCAATCGCGCCGCGGCGCTCGAAGAAGCGGTCAGCCCAATTGAGTTCGCGCTTGCTCAGGAAGATGTAACGCCCGTATGCTTCGACCAGCGGCCTGCCGCCAAAGTAGCCGATTTCATAGGCGACCACCGATCCCAGGTTGCATCCGATCGCGCCCCAGGTCGCTACCCAAAACAGCGAAAAGCGGCCAGTGTAAACCAGGTAGCCGGAAAACGGCATAATGATTTCCGAGGGCAACGGTATGCAGGCCGACTCGATTGCCATCAGTAGCATGATTCCGATATAGCCGGCGGAAGAGATAACCGAGATAATCCAGGCGCCTACGATTTCGATGATGTGCGCGACCATTCGTTATAGGATAGCAATTTCGCCACGGCTGATTTCCTAAAGCAGCGAGGGGTATCCATGTCGACTACCACCACGGCAAGCGCCACCGTATCGGTACAGCAGTTGATCGATCGCCTGAAGCAACTCAAAGATAGTGATTTCCTCGACGTCCATAAGCCCCTCGCTGTGCTGCGAGCTAGTCCGGTCGATCCCGAATCCCTGGCGCCCTTTATGTTCTGGAACTCCCAGCACTACACTCGCAACCTTATTCACAAGACCGAGCTGTACGAAATGCTCGCTATCTGCTGGGACGTCGGGATGAAGAGTTCCATCCATAATCACAAGAACCAGAATTGCTGGATGGCCGCGCCGGTGGGTAAGTTAGAAGTGCATAACTATAAGGTGCTGGAAGAGAGTCTGGCATCCCAGCATTGCAATATCGTTCCCACCGACACAGTAGAGATCACGCAAAGTAATCCGGTCGCGGTCGATCCGCTGAATCCGGTTCATGATGTGCGCAATCCGCGGGAGTGGAACCAGCGCGCTGTCAGCCTGCACCTGTACTCGCGGCCATTTGATTCCTGCATCGTCTACTCCTGCGAGCAGCACACCTGCGGCGAGATCGGCCTCTGTTATACGTCGATGTACGGGAAGCTGATGCAAGGCGACCCTACGCCGGCGTCGGATTAACCTGGCCTGTTCGCTTCTGCGGCCGCGCTACCGGCGCTTCCCGCCGGAGCCGGTTTGATAATCTCTACCCGCGATGCGCGCCATTCTCCGTCGCTGTCCTGCTCGGCGGTAATCCGCACCTCCGCTCCGATAGCCAACTGCTCGCGCGCGGAAGGCTTGCGCTGTTCTGCCGGTACTGTTTCGTCGTAAGCGATCGTTGCTCGCGAAATATCGACGCGCCGAATGCTCCCGTTTCTGCCGCGCACATAGAGCCAGCCTTCCGTCGGAGCGCCCTTGTCGCCTTCAACCACGGTTCCGCGGAATGATCCCGAGGTAGCGGCGTTAGCCACGAGGCAAAAGATCGAAGCCACGACAAATCGTGCGGCAATACGGCTCGACCATCGCATAAATTCTTCGATGCAGGAACTCGCCAGCCGGCCACTCGGATATACGTCGGGTGCACCACCCAAAATAAGCTCGATCCAGGTCTCTGTCGGCGGATACAGCGATAACATGCAGGCATGAAGAAGATCACGATGGCCGCTCTCGTTCTTGCGATCGCGACACTGGCAATGTCTGCCGCGGCCGCAGACAACCTTCATCCCCGGCGGGCGCGGCGACCCGCCTTCGAAGTCGTCGGAATCGCAGTGCATACCTCCCTGGCGAGGGAAAACTCGCCGGATGGCCTGATGCCTCAGCTTTGGAAGCGCTTCTATAAGGACTTCGTCATCGACAGTATTCCCGCTAAAACCGATGACACCATCGTCTCCGTGTATACGCTATTTTCGGGAGACGCCGCCGCGGGCGAATATACCGCCGTGCTGGGAGCACCTGTGAAGTCTGGTACGAAGCCTCCCGCGGGAATGGAGGCGGTACAGGTTCCGGCGGGCAAATACCTGGAGTTCACTACCGAACCAGGATCGCTCGCCGAAACAGTTCCTAAACTCTGGAACCAGATTACGGAGTACTTCAAGCGGCCCGGCGCTCCCGCGCGCACCTTCAAGGCCGACTACGAGGTGTACGACGCCGGCATGAATCCGCTGGACGCCACCGGCAAGATTTATGTCGGCGTGCAATAGATACGGCTGGCTTCGGCTCCGCCCGATACAATAAGCCTTAGCTCTGGAGAACATTCGCGCATGGCCACACACACTCCCACTCACCTCTCGACCGAAATCCCCGCCGTTCCGCTCACGCTGGAGGGACACAGCGTGCTGCACCAGATGTTTCGTTTTCGCTGGGCGGACTGGCGAAAGCTGGACAACGCCCGCCAGACGCAAATCGTCGGCGATGCCGGCGCGGTGTTCAGCGCCGCCGAATTAGCAGGCCGGACGGCATTGTTCTCCATGCTGGGGCACAAGGGCGACCTGATGATTGTGCACTTCCGCGATAGCTTCGACGAGCTGAACTCGGCCGAGTTGCAACTAAATCGCATCGAGTTCGCAGAGTTTCTGGAGCCCGTCCATTCCTACGTGTCGGTAATTGAGCTGGGCCTGTATGACTCCAGCGTGAAACTTTTCCGCGCCATGATCGAGCGAGGCGTGGTTCCGCTTTCCGAGGAATGGAACAAAGAAGTGCAAGATACGATGCAACGTCAGCGGGCAGCCATGTCGCCGCGACTGTTTCCCAAGATTCCCGAGAGTCGCTACTTGTGCTTCTATCCCATGGACCGGCTTCGCGGCGAGGACAAGAACTGGTACACCCTGCCCATCGAAGAGCGCCAGCGTCAGATGGAAGAGCACGGCATGGTGGGCCGCCGCTATGCCGGTAAAGTGCAACAGATTATTACCGGCTCCATCGGCTTCGACGACTGGGAGTGGGGTGTCGATCTGTTCTCCGACGACCCGCTGATCTTTAAGAAACTGATTTACGAGATGCGCTTCGATGAGGTTAGCGCGGTGTACGCGAAGTTCGGGCAGTTCTTTATTGGCCTGCGCCTTCCGGCGGGCAAGCTAACCGAGTGGACGAACGGCAGCCTGGCAGCTCCCAATAGCTAGGGTTGTTACGAATAATTCACACTGACCACCCGGGTCGGCTATAGAATGGCGTCTCGGCCCAGGCAAATCCGCGTATGGCGGTGTGAAATGTGGAACCATATTGTCGGTTGCGTCCGATCCATAGTTGTACCTGCTGTAACCATCACTACTCTAACCTTAGTTGCCAGCGTGGCAAGCAGGGCGCAAGATGTCCCGCCTGCATCCGTCGCCCGCAATGCCAACGAAGTCTTTGCCGCGGTCGGCGCCAGGGTCCCCGAATTTGGCGGAATGTTCATTGATGACGAGAGCCGAGACACGCTGGATGTCTATGTCGTCGGGGATACGCCGGGTCTAGCCGACAGACTCGACGCCGCCATCAACGCTGAGCCGGAACTCGCTTCGGCCCGGGCTGCGCAAACTCGAATCAAACTTCTTCCCGGCCAATACACTTTTCTCCAACTCAAGCAGTGGCATGACCAGATGAGCTTGCAGGTTCTGACAATTCCCGGAGTAGTGTTGACCGCCGTTGACCAGAGCACCAACCGATTGCTCATTGCCGTGGAAGACCCGGCGTCGGAATCGCAAGTTGAGGCAAAGCTGGCCGCACTCGGTGTACCTCGGGAAGCGGTGAACATCGAAACCACCTCCCGGCTTTCGGAGGTCCCGGCCCCGAGGTCTGTAGCGCCTGCTCCGCCGCAAGTTCCGGCTGGCGTAACTTTACAGAGCGAGATCCGGCCCCTGGTAGGAGGGATCGAGATTTCATACCCCGTGGGAGACGACAGCGCTGTCAGTTGCACATTGGGCTTCATCGCCACTCGGGGCGACGTGTCCGGCCTGGTTACCGCCTCACACTGCACCAAGGTAGAGGGCGGGGTGGACAACACCAAGTTTTACCAGCCTTTGCCATTTCAGGAAACGGTCACGGACATCGGTATCGAAACTGTTGATCCGTGCTTTTACCTCGCGAACGCCAATCCTCCATCTTTCCCGCCCGGCTGCAAACCAGTGCCGCCACCTTTCCCGCCGGAGGATAAGTGCGCGAAAGACGAAGCCTGCCGCTATAGCGACAGCGCCTTTCTGGCGCAGGCAAAGGGAGTCCAGGTGAGCCTGGGATTCATCGCTCGTCCGCTTCGGCAAAACACTATCAACTGGGATCCGCCTGACACCTTCTTCCAAGTGGTGGGGGAGCAGAGTGTCATTATCCCGAAGACGTTCGTCAGTTGGGTGGGTCAGATTTCGGGCTGGCGAGAGGGTCCGGTCAGCACCGTATGCGCGAATGAGACTGTCGACAAATACACTTTGATTTGCCAGAACCTGGTCAACAGTGGCCCCGGCAACGAGGGCGATAGCGGGTCGCCGGTGTTTGCCTGCATCGACGACAGCGATCCGCCCAAAATCGTCGAGTGCCCTGGCATCGTCGGCGACAAAATCAGCAAGGTCAAGTTGATTGGAATCAAGTGGGGCAGTTCGAGCACAGGCGCACTCCGGCAGACTATCTATAGTCCTATCGGAAGCATGAGCGACGGCACGGTCAAGGGAGTGCAAAACACTTCGCACGAACTGGGGCCGCTCAAGAAGTGCACGGTAGATGGGTGCTAAACGCGCTTTTGACTGTGCGCCGGCACCCTGCCTAAGCCTGCCTGAAAGCAACTCTGCCTTGACGAAGCTGCGGCGCGCCTAAATGCGCCATTTTTTTTGGCCCTGCCGCACCTCAATTTGCTATCCATTCACTTTGCGCAGACAACCCGCAGCAGCACAGGATGCTCCCATCAGCAAAATGATTTTCCCCCAGGAGTGTTTTGTGAGACTCGCACGACCGGTTCTGCTTTTCTTGGTGACCATCGCGGCAACGTTGGTTTCAGCACAAGTCAATTTCAACTACAGCTTCTTCCAAACTTCCGGACAGGGAATCGGCGCCGTTAGTGCCGACTTCAATCATGACGGATATCCCGATGCCGCCGTCGGCACCAATGGCGCCATGGAAGTTTACTTCTCCACTGGAAACGGCAGCAGCTTCGGCCCGGCGCAGAGCTATTCGCTGCCGAACGATCCCGAAGATTTTGTGGTCGTCGATGTCAATAACGATGGTTGGCCCGACATTGTGGTACTGCCGGCACGGCAAGGTACCCAGGTGCAAGTGCTGCTCAACAACGGCGACGGCACCTTTCACATGGGAAAGCCGATACAGCTTGCGTCGGCAGCCGGCGATTACATCTCCGCCGGAGACGTTAACAACGATGGTAAGGTTGATCTCGTCATCGAGGAACTGGTCAGCAGCGTCATTTCTCAAACTGCAAAGGGTGGAACCAACAGCGCATTTGTCATCTACCAGGGAAATGGCGACGGCACGTTCACGCGCGGCCAGTCCATTGGACTGCCCGGGATTGCCAGTCGTCCGGTGGTTTATGACCTCAACCGCGACGGCAAGCTCGACATCGCGGCAACGGCCAACAACAACGCGCTGATCTACTGGGGCAACGGCGACGGCACCTTCCATGGCCCGACCACCATCAAGGAGTCCGACAGCAATGGCGACAGCGACCTTACCGTCGCCGACTTCAACAACGACACCAATCCGGACCTGGCGATCATGACCTCGCAATACTGCGGCTCGGCCTGCGGAGTCAACACGGTTTACATCTATCTCGGCGATGGCGCCGGCAACTTCACTTTGAAATCCTCCGCAGTAATCAACTATGTGAGCGCGGGCGGCGAGGTCTCTGCCGCGGACATCAATGACGACCAGAACATGGACGTTTTCGTTGTCAATGGTGCGAACTTCGGGGGCGGTATTGAGTATGCCCTGGGTAACGGAGATGGAACTCTAGGCAGCCAATATGAACTCAGCGGCGTCGACAGCAACGCCAGTGGCTTGGCAATCCGCGACGTAAATCTGGACTCCCGCCCGGACGTCATGGTTCCTAGCTGGATGGGCAACGGCTTTAACTACGGCATCAATACCAGCGCAAATGTCAATTGCGCGCCTCCGGACGCTTCTAAACTTCAGGCCAAGATCTGCGCTCCGGCGCCCAACGGCGATGTATCAAATCCCATAACCGTGACCGGTGCGGGCAATTCGCCGATAGGCGTTAAGCGCCTGGAGATCTGGGTGGACGGTAATAAGGTGACCGAAGAGCTGAATGATCAGATCGCAAAGCAGATCACGCTCAGTTCAGGCACGCATGCTCTCTCACTGGTTGCGGTGGACCAGTATCTGGGCTCAGCCAGCGTTACGGAGACGATCAACGTTAAGTGAATGACAGAACGAGGGCGCTTAACGGCGCCCTTCTCGTCGCGTAATTATTTCTCTGACAGCGTCAATCTCGTGGTTGCATCGCCACCGCGATACTGCAATTCGTAGTTGCCCTTCCCTTTACCGGTAACGGGGAAGTAGAGATACCCGGCAACTGGCGCGCTTGCCTCGCCGTTCTTGAGTTCTTTGTCGCTCAGCTCGGTTTCCATCGTCTTGCGATCGGAGTCGGTGGTAGCCGCCGATGGGTTCCTTCCGACGCCCACTCCCGTACCCGCGCCCACAACCGGACCGCCTACCTGTTTAACGCTAGTACCGTTGTAGACCGGGTAGCTCTCGTATCCCACGTGGGCTTCCGGATAGAGTGTGACGTCGCGACTGCTCGCGGGCCGCTTCTGGAGGATGGTTGCAATTTCCTCGGGGGTCGCCGGCGCCACCGAGGCCTTGCTGTCGGATGTGGCCGCCAGAGTAAAGTTGGAGCGCTCCAGGTCGATCGTCTTACCGTCGGCGGGATAGAAGCCAACTTCCACCACCACGTAATGTCCGGCCAGCGGCGTGGCGAAAGAGTTCTGGATCTGCGTCTTCGACAGCAGCTTCGCGCCGATGGCGTACTGCGCCTCGACTTTCGAAGCCTGGTAGTCACTCGCCGAAGCGCGCGGCGCGGGAGGGTTCTGCGCCAACGCCAAGGAACTTAGCAGCACTAGAAATATGCATGTGCGATGCATGGCAGCTACTCCATCTTTAACTTAAGCGTTTTGCCGGTCAGAACGTAAATGCGCTTCTCTTGCGTAGGCTGTCCCGCGGCTCGAACTTCGAGCTGATAGACCCCCGGCGCTAACCAGAAATTCTTCAGCTTCGCAGCCGCGCCAGCATAGGCGCCGTCGAGGTAGACTTCAGCGTTCTTGTCGGAGGTTTGCAGATTGACCTGCCCCTTATCGACCTGCGGAGCGAAGTATACCGGAGCGTAATAGGGTCCAAACCAGGGATCGTACCAGCCACCAAAGAATGGCGGAGGATAGTAGCCCGCCCAATATCCCGGCCAGTCGGGACCGGAGTAGTAGCCATAACCGCCGCCGATGGTGATCGTTCCCAGCCGCACTCCGGCAGAAACAGGAACCACCAGGGCCGCAATCAGGAGGAATGTCAGGGCAAATCCCAACCGATAACGTGTGCCCATCGAGGTACCTCGTCGGCTATGTTAACCCGATGACCCGCGGAAAGTTCGCAAGAACGGCGAGATTTTGGAACTCTCGGCGGGTTTGAGCGGAACAAGCGGCTACTCAGCCCGAGAGCGACGAACTCTATCCAGGTTCACTTTGTCTTTCATTGCGGACGAGCGAACCGGTGTAACATGGCTGCCAGATACCATTGCTGAATCGTACTTGCATCATTGAATGGCGGGGCTGTCAGAACCGGCATTGGATCCTGGCGGAGGGTTCATGAAAGCAGGACGAGCTGCAACGTTCTCATGCATCGCAATACTTCTCAGTCTGCTTGCCGCGAGTTGCGGTGGAGGCGGTGGGTCTCACTCGACGCCGCTTGCGATTTCGACGACCACCCTCCCCGCTGGTCTGGTTAATAACACTTACAACGTCAGCTTGAGTGCCACGGGTGGAACCGCGCCTTATACCTGGAGTCTGTCGAGCGGCAGTCTACCCTCTGGAGTAAACCTGGGCAGCAGCGGTTCGCTCTCCGGCACTCCCACCGCCGCGGGACAATACAGCTTCACGGTTCAGGTTGCGGATTCAAATTCCCACACGGCGACCCAGCAGTTGAGCCTGACGGTCAATCCAGCGCCCCAGCCCTTAGCTTTGACAACCCAAACCGTTCCCGAAGGTGCGGTGAATGTTGCTTATAGCTTCGCGTTTCAGGCGACAGGAGGCGTCGCCCCCTACACTTACTCCTTCACCCAGGGAACTTTGCCAGTGGGATTGACGATGAGCACCGCTGGGGTGATCTCCGGGACGCCGACCCAGACCAGCGTGTCTATCTTTACGGTGCAGGTTGCAGATTCCGAAATGCCGGCAATGACTGCGAGCGCACAATTCACCCTCACCATCGCTGCCACGCCGCTAACCATTACGACCACGACCTTGCCGGATGCGGTGGTGAACGTTGCGTACGGTCAACAACTGCAGGTGACGGGTGGAGTCCCGCCGTACAACTGGCAGGTGCAAGACATAGGCCAAGGCTTTTTCCTCACGCAGAGCGGCGTGGTCACGACCAGCCTGGGATTCGAATTTCGGCGTTCCCAAAGAGGTCGGGACCGTCAGTTTCACCGCCCAGGTAAGTGATTCTTCGAACGGCACCGCGACACAACCGCTGACTGTCAACATCGATCTTGGGGGCAACATCCTGCTGAACGGAGCCTACGCGTTCATGGCCAACGGCCTCGCAGCGGGAGGCGCTGGCCAATGGACCATGGCCGGCAGCTTCGTCGCCGACGGCAACGGAAACATAACTGGCGGCGAGCTTGACAGCAATTCCACGGCTGGCGGCCCGGTGAACACCACATTCACGGGCACGTATTCGATCGCCGCGAATGGCCTCGGTACGATGACGCTGAACACCGGAAGTTCTACCATGACCTTCGCCTTCGCACTCTCGTCAACACTCTCATCCACAAAGCTGTTCTACACGTCAACGGCGGGGCAGATCATTGAGTTCGATGACGCCTCAGGTCAGGGCTCACGCGCTGCCGGCGTCATTACGCAAAAAATCGGTACCTACTTTACCCTTGGGGGCAACTTTGCTTTCGGTTACTCGGGACAAGATGTTGCCAGCTCAGGCCGAATAGCCGAGGTTGGCGAATTTGCTGTAGATGCGAATGGTGCGGTCAGCAATGGGATAGCGGACAGCAACACGGCCGGTACTCTGAACAGCTTGACCATCAGCGGGACGGTTGCACCCGCCGACACCGAGGGCCGCTCGGTCGCTCAGTTGACCGTCACCAGCGGTGGCCAGCAGCACATGGAACAGTACGCGTTTTATTGGAACCTTCTTGAGGATAGCGGGCTCCCGGAGGCTTACGCGGTCCGCATCGATCCAATCAACGGTACCGGGCAATTGCTGGGCGGCACCTTACGGCAGCAGAACGTAGTGATGCAGGGCTACAGTAACGCTTCTCTAACCGGCGCTCTTACCATGCAAGCATGGGGCACTGCTGCTGGAAATTCCCCCGGTGTCGGGGCTGCCGGCTTAGCTACGTTGGACGGCGCCGGCAACGTGATCTCGACTGACGTTGAACAGAACGTCGGCGGTACCGTAACTCCCTACACTGGCTCGGGATCTTACAATGTAGCCAGCAATGGCCGGACGACCATCTCCGCTCAAGGTCTGCCGGCGATCGCCTACCTGGTAGATTCCAGCCAGGGGTTGGGCCCGAAGATGTTCGCCATTTCCGGCGATGCGACTGCCACGCTAGCGTATGTGCAGCAACAGCAACAGGCAGGACCTTTCTCCAATGCTTCGCTCACTGGATATTGCTCCGCGGGTACGCTGCCCCAGCTGGAATACGGAGCGACCAATTCAGTGTTCCAGTTGACCTCCGACGGAAACGGCAACCTCACCGGCGTTGCTGACAGCAGCGGTGCAGGCGGATTGCAGTCGAATGTGAACACTGCGATTACGTACTCGCTGAACTTGCTGGGTAAGTCGCCGTTGAGCGGAAGCCTTACCGGTTATATGTACGTGGGTGGCTACGACGAGCTCGGTTTTCCGGAGTTCGTGGTGGTGACCGATGAGGCGAATCCCAGAGTGCTGACGATATCGGGGTATGGCATCTTCCACTAGCGTCAAATCTCGGGTGGCCAGCATTTCCCCGGGGCATAGTCGTTCACCAATAATCGGTTCAGTAGGCTTGCCCTTTTGGCAACTGACGACCGATCCCTGATAGCTGCATCGCTGGGTTGTGGACTTGAACTTGAGCCGTAGCGGGCGCACCCCGTCCGGCGCGTTCGAAGTGGGAGTCCTTTGGGGAAATAACTACCGACTTATATCGATCTAGAACTTACCGGGCATGTGGAGATCGGAGAAGCAGCTGAAACAGGTCCAGGTCCCAAGCGCGAGACCAGGTAATTTGGGAACGTAACATCATACGGCTCCGGTCATTGTGGCTCACTGAAATGTAAAAGCGCAGAATGTTAAACTCGACCGAACGGCAACCAAAGCTCGCAAGCAGCATACAAGGTCTTTCGGATGTTATTTAACAGCCTGCGTTTCCTTTTCTTTTTCTTGCCGATTGTCTATTTTGTGTATTGGCGTCTGCGGAGCAAGCAGCAGCGTTATGTCTGGCTGACGATCGCGGGATATGTATTTTACGGAAGTTGGAATTACAAGTTCTGCGCCTTGATGGCGTTCTCCACGCTTGTAAGTTATATGGCAGGGCTCGGAATGCTGCGCTGGCATGAGGGGCGCTTGCGAAGGCTCTGTCTGATCCTGCCCATAACAGTTGATCTTCTTCTACTCGGGTTCTTCAAGTATTTCAATTTTGGCTTAGCCACCTGGGCATCGATTGCGCGATGGGTAGGGCACCCCACGGCGATTCAGCCGCTTGACATCATTCTTCCGATTGGAATCTCCTTTTACACCTTCCATACCATCACGTACATTGTCGATGGTTATCGTGGAACCATTAAGCCGACGCGCAATTTTTTTGAGTTTGCTTGTTATGTGTGTCTATTTCCGCAACTTGTAGCCGGACCGATCGTTCGTTTTCGTCAGATCGAAGCCGATTTGGAGAATCTCGACCATGCTGACCGGTTGCATGACATGAATCGAGCGTGGTCATTTTTCGCAATCGGCATGTTCAAGAAGGTGCTGATTGCCGACAGTATAGCGGCAATCATTAACCCTGCCTTGGTTGGTTACTGGCAGCTCTCGACCTTGGATACCTGGCTTTGCGTGCTGGGTTACACATACCAGCTTTATTTCGACTTTTCGGGATACAGTGATATGGCAGTCGGTTTGGGATATATGTTCGGACTTCGACTGCCGCAAAACTTTAATTCGCCGTATAAGGCAATAGATTTTTCCGATTTTTGGCGGCGCTGGCACATCTCTCTGTCAACCTGCCTACGGGATTATTTATACATACCTATGGGCGGCAGCCGTCGGGGCGAATGGAGAACATATCAGAATCTGCTGATCACCATGCTGCTTGGTGGCTTGTGGCACGGCGCAAATTGGACATTTGTTTTCTGGGGAGGCTACCACGGCGTGTTGCTTGGATTAAACCGCCTGGGAAAAGACACGATCGAACGCTGGAACATACAGGTTCGTCGGTTCGTCACTTTTTTCGCTGTAGTGATTGGCTGGGTGTTCTTCCGTGCGACCGACTTCCATATGGCGGCGGTGATGCTGAATCACATGTTTTCGTATCATACAGGTCCGAAGATCCAGGCTCAGGCAGGATTATTTATTATGTTGGCCATGGCCGCGGGTATCGCGCATTTTGCTCCTAATACCTTCGAACTGAAGCACGAATGGAATCCGGCAATCTCGGGTGCCTTTGCCATGAGCTACGTACTGTGTCTGGCAATCATCGCGGGTGGCGTGGTCTCGCCATTCTTGTATTTCCAGTTTTAAATGACAAACATGAGAAAACGGCGCTGGTGGCAGATTGGAATAATACTTCCGGCGATAATGGCAGTCTTGTTCGCGTGTGATCTGGTCGGCAGATTCCTGCCGCTTGACCTCGTCGCCTTTCGAACGTTCGAACCGGCCTTGAACCCGCAGGGTGGCCATGGTACAGCTGAATTCAAACCCAACCAGATCACTCGCATGCACAATGCATATGGTGACCTAGCGGCAATGTCGAATTCCAGACGACTACGGCAATATCACGACGAGGAGTTTCGTTCCGACGAATTCGGCTTCCGTAACGGATATGACATTCACGCGGTGCGGTATGGTGGGATCGTTTTGGGAGACTCTTTTGCAGTCAGCTCCGGCGTGCCTGAGGACCAAACCCTCGCGGGAGTTCTCAGTCACTTATCAGGTGTCAGGTACTACAACGCCGGATGGAGTCGCCAACTCCTTCCTGCGGAAGTGAGATACATGGCAGCCAATCTCAAAATCGACTCCGGCGTGGTGGTTTGCGAACTGCTGGAGAGGCTCATCAAGCTTGGCGCTCCGCCGCTCAATGATGCCTTGACAGGTTTATATTCGACACCGGCAGCTGCCGAGAGTGTCGCGGGAGCTACTGCCTTTCTGCCTTGGTTGACGGAAGTACAGCGGAGAGTATCTCCAGATGCGGTTTCTCCCTTGCAAATATTGGGTGGGAAAATCGTGAAGCGCCTACAGAATGGAACTTTGCAGCCTAATCCCTATTGGCAGCTCGCGATCCATAAGCGACTCACAAATGGGGATGACATGCTATTCGTAAAGCAGGACGCGGAAGACTACAGCAACCCTGACCCAATCATCTCTTCGTGGGTCACATACCTCGAGTGGTACAACCAAAGACTGCAAGCCCGCAACCTCAAACTAGTTGTGCTGCTCGTACCCAATAAGTTGACCGTTTATGGTCCGCTAGCTAAGCCGCCCTCCGATATGCAATACAGCGTGCGCATCCTCCAGGCAATCGAGGACCAATTAAGAGAACGCGGTATCCCTGTGGTGAATGTGACGTCGTCCCTCCGAGCGGCGGCATCCGAGGACCTGTCGAAGCACCAATACGTCTATTGGCGTGATGATACCCACTGGAACGCAGCAGGTATTGCGATTGCGGGAAACGCGGTTTGGCAAGCCATCCACACACTCGACAAGGGACAACCATCAACCGTGTCAAGCCGAGCGGCGGTTCCCAGCGCGGCCACAAAACATTAGCTCATTGTCTTCATGAGATCAGTGGTAGCGGGATCACTCCAGCCCCCATACCCCGCTCGGGCCTCTGATCCTACGGGTCGGCTCCGACGCCCGAGCCTTCGCGACGACTAAGTCCTCGCCGTGAGAACGTGCGGCCGCTGAGCGGTCGGCGGCCTTTTTTGTTGCTCGTGATCACGGGTTTGGCTTGTATTAAAAGCCAGGCAAAGAGATTGAACTCGATGAGAAGTTGAGAACACCGGTGCTTGGCGTCCCCATGAGCCAACTGCTTAGCAGGCGCAGCGAAGGGGCAGGGATTGGCCGAGATCCCTAATCCGAACGAAGTAATGGAGCGGGAACCGACAACTGACCACCGACAACTGGCAACGGTTTTTGGTGCCGGGACGGGGACTTGAACTTGAGGCGTATAGGAGGCGTGAGCGGAGCGGGAGCCTCCTGCCGAAATCCTGACCCGGAGCGAAGCGAACGGGAAGGACCTCTTTCACCGAAATCGCTGTTGTTGTCGCTGGTGCCGGGAGGGGGACTTGAACCCCCACAACCCTTTCGGGTCTGCGGATTTTAAGTCCGCTGCGTCTGCCAGTTTCGCCATCCCGGCCGAGGGTACGACAGGTTCAGTATCGCATGGGAGACCCGGCGATGATTATCGCCAGCTTGCGCTTTGATACTGCACGCGAGTGGATGCCGACCTGCGGCAGAGCGCAAACTTCAGGTGCCTCGACTCCCCCCTCGCTGGCGCTCGGTGTCCGCTCGGGATGACACGTGAGACGTTGTCGTGGCGCCGGCCAACTGCGGGTCTCTCGGCTGCGCTCCGCTTCGCTCGGGATGACACCCGAGAGAGGGGAAGAAGCGAGAAGCCGAAAGCGGAAAGCCGAAAGCCTAAAGCGAAGAGCGAAGAGCCAAGAGCGGAAGAGCCAAGAGCGAAGAGCCAAGAGCGAAGAGCGAAGAGCGAAGAGCGTGGGACCTACTTGCCTTGGCAATCGCACTTGGCGCAAACTGAGGAGCACGCTTCAACCTTGCCGGTAGCGGGGCTATCTTGTCCGCCGAGGGTACGACCATCAATCACAGGACGCATCGTGTACTCGCGGCATCTCTGCTTCTGTGTATGCTGGTGGCGCTCGCGCCTGCGGGCGTGGCGGCTTCGTCCCTTCTGGCCAACGCTTCCGCTAAAAATTCATCTGTCGAACCGGCGACCATCGAATTCTGGAACCGTCCCATCGCCACTCTGCGCAGTAGTCTGGCGGGCGCTGATCCTCAGGATCGCGTAGCACGTGCGGCATCGCATCTTAACGAGCTGCCTCTGAACACCCGTGCCGCCGACATCGAGCTTCATCCGATCAAGGTAGAAGATGAAGATGGCATCGGGTTTACCTCCGCCAACGGGACGATCCTGTTCTTTCTCGGCACTCGGGACCTCGACAAGGAGAGCGGGGAGACGCTGGCCTCCGCGTCAAAGGCTGCGTTGCAGAGATTGGACGAGGCACTGGTTGCCAGGCAGGCCGAGCGAAACTGGCCGGTGATTCGCAATGGACTGCTGTTCACCCTGCTGGGCCTCGTGCTGCTGGTGCTTTTCTGGTGGCTGGTGTGGAAGGCCTATCACTTAGTTTTTGACTATCTGCACGAGAAGGAGAGGACCTTCCCCTACCGCATGCGGTTTTGGGGAATTGATTTCCTGCCCCACTTTGCCGGCGCTCTCTATACGCTGCTGAAGGTCGCTGTGTGGCTCTTCACGCTGGGCGCCCTGTACAGTTGGCTGACGGTGTCGCTCGGGCACTTTCCCTACACGCAGCCGTGGGGGAAGCAGCTCGGCGGCTATGTCTTCCACTTCTTCGGAAGTCTTGGGATTGCCGCGATCGATGCGCTACCGGGCATCTTTTCCTGCATCGTTATCTTTCTCATCACGCGCTGGGTGATACGCCTGGGAAAGGCGTTTTTCCGTCAGGTGTCCAGCGGAGCGCTGCGGCTGTCGTGGATGGATCCCGACGTCGCCCAGGCCACCGAGCGCATCTTCACCTTTGGAGCCTGGGTATTTGCGGTGGTGGTGGCTTATCCCTACATCCCGGGTTCGAGCACAGAAGCTTTCAAAGGTATCAGCGTATTTTTCGGCGTGGTGGTGTCGTTGGGTTCGAGCGGCATCATCAATCAGATTATGAGTGGCCTGTTTGTCGTTTACTCAAAGGCGCTGAAGACCGGCGATTGGGTGGTGGTGAATGAAAAAGAAGGCCAGGTGCTGGAAGTTGGGCTGCTAGCGGTGAAGATTCGCACCATCGAAGAGCAGGAAGTTACGATTCCCAACTCTGTGATCGTCACGACTACCACAACGAACTTCACACGTCTGGGCAAGCTGGATGGTTCCGTCGCCAACGTGACCGTCACGATTGGCTACGATGCTCCGTGGCGGCAGGTTCATGCCCTGCTGCTGCTGGGCGCGGAGCGCACCGCCAACCTGCGCAAGAGCCCGGCGCCCTACGTGGTGCAACGCGCGCTGTCCGACTTCTACGCCGAGTACACGCTGATTGCGCATTTGGAAAGCGAGCGGTTGCGGGTTGAAACTCTCTCTAATCTGCACGCCAATATTCAGGATGCGTTCAACGAGTTCGGAGTGCAGATTATGTCGCCACATTTCATGATGCAGCCGCAGCAAAACGTCGTGGTCGACAAATCGCAGTGGTATGCGGCGCCGGCGCCTCAGAACAATGGCGAGCCGGTTCCAGGAGCAGCAAAGCATTTCGAGGCCGGCAAATAAGTCGGCTGCTTCGTCCCCTTTTCCCTCATCAATAGCTAGCAAGGAGTTTCGCCAATGCCAACCAAAGTGGAGCGGCGTACGGTCGATTTGTCGCAATTTCCTGAGCTGGTCGTGATCTATCTCGGCATGAGAGTGAACCGCATCACTGGACTGAAAACCCTGTTTGGATTTGGTCCCAAGATTTCGGCCTCGGTTGCCGCGCAGCCTGACGGCCTGCTGCTGCATGAAAACTTTATATTCTCGCTGTTTCCCGCGCATGTTGGCATGCGGCAGTACTGGCGCGACATGGAGTCGTTGCTCGTCTGGACGCGCTCTGATCCGCATCGCGAGTGGTGGAAGCACTTCCTGCGCGATTCCGGCGGCACCGGATTCTGGCACGAGACCTACCTCATGCGTGGCGGCATCGAAGCGATTTACGACGACATGCCCCAGCCCATCGGAATGATGAAGTTCGCGCCGACGTCGATAGCGCGCGGCGCAATGTTTGGCGCGGCTCATCGCGCAGGAAAGCAGGGAAGCGGAGACGCCGTCGTCAGCGAGAACGAACTGTACGGAACGTGAGCGGCGTACTAGGCCTCGCCTAGAGTGCCGCATATTGTTCATGCGTGGCGTGGGGTTAGTAATTCCCCAGAACTGATTAGACTGTTTGGATGCGGTGGTGTTGGTTCCTGCTGTGGGCGTCATCCCTTCTTGCGCAAAGCAATCGCGGCGAGTTGCGCCTGACGGTGACCGATCCCAGCGGCCTGGGAGTGAAGGCGAAACTTGCGCTGGTCAGCGAGGCCAATCAATACCACAACAGCTTGACCACCGGCGACGACGGCAAGCTAAATGTACAGCGTCTTTCCTACGGCCTCTACACTTTCACCGTGCAGGGCAACGGCTTCGCGGCTCTGTCCAGGATGGTCGACATTCATTCCTCTCTTCCCATCGAAGTAGCAGTTCAGTTACAGGTTGCCGCCGCTAACGAGTCGGTCACCGTTACCGAACAAGAGACTCTGCTGGATACGGATCGAGCTGGATCGGTGAATCAGATCGGCAAAGAAGTGATTCAAAAACGCCTGACAGCGCTGCCTGGCCGATCAATTCAGGACCTGGTGAACACGCAGCCGGGCTGGCTCTACGAAGGCAACGCGGTGCTGCATCCGCGCGGTTCGGAGTACCAGACGCAGTTTGTGGTGGATGGCATTCCGCTGACCGACAACCGGTCGCCCAGCTTCGGCCCGGAAATCGGCGCCAACGATGTCGATTCCATGACTATCTACACCGCCGGCTTTCCCGCCGAGTACGGCCGCAAGATGGGCGGCGCCGTCGAAGTCAACACTCTGCACGATCCGCAGCCGGGTTTTCATGGGCAGATTGTGCTCTCCGGCGGTAGCTATACGAGCGCCGGGGTGTTTGTGCAGGGCCTCTACACCTGGGGAAAGAATGCCCTCGGATTCAGTGCGTCTGGGGCGCAGACCGATCACTATCTCAATCCTGTCGTGCCGGAGAATTACACCAACAGCGCCACACTTGGCGACTTCTCGGTCAACTACCAGCGTGACCTCACGCCGAATGACAGGCTGAATTTCATCGCGCGTTACGAGTTGTCTCGTTACCAGTTGCCCAACGAGATCGTGCAGCAGACCTGGTGCTATCCCCAGGAGCAGACCACGGGGCCACCGTGCCAGCGGCAGGATGCCAATAATTTCGAGGCGATGCTCATCGGCAATTACCAGCACATCTTCTCGCCCAAGGTGATTGGCGACTTCCGCACCATGGTGCGCAATAACAGCAACGATTTTTACTCGAACCCGTTGTCCACGCCGATCATCCTCTTTCAGCACAACTGGTTCAACGAGGCGTATTTCAAGGGCCTGCTCACCGTCGATCATGGGCGGCATGAGTGGAAGCTAGGCTTCGAATCGGACAACACCTTTCTGAACGAGAATTTCAATTACATCATTACCGATCCATCACAGTTCGACGACAATACCGTGCTGACCTTCAGCTTCCCCGGAGCCTATCCGAGTCAAGGCAAGCGTCCCGACCTGGAGCAGTCGGCTTTTGTTCAGGACCTGATTCGTCTGGGCAATTGGACCATGAACCTTGGTCTTCGCTGGGACCACTATCAGCTCGTGGTCAATCGCAATGCGGTCGAGCCGCGTGTCGCGATCTCGCGCTATTTCCCGGACCTCGGGTTGATGGCGCATTTTTCCTATGACCGCGTCTTTCAGACCCCCTCCTTCGAGAACATCCTGCTGGCAAGCTCGTTCGAGGCGCAGTTCATTAATCCCAACTTCCTCGTGATTCCGGTTCAGCCTTCCGAAGGAAACTATTATGAGGCGGGAGTCTCGAAGTCGTTCCGCAATAACCTGCGGGTTGACGTCAACTATTACTTGCGCAACGTCAACAACTACGCTGACGACGATCAGATTCAGAACACCACCATCAGCTTTCCCATTGCGTTTCGGAAGTCAACCATCTACGGGGCAGAAGCCAAACTCGAAGTGCCTAACTGGCATAAGATATCCGGTTTCCTGAGCTACTCCTACATGGTGGGAGCGGTGTGGTTTCCGGTTACAGGAGGCCTGTTCCTGGGAGACGATGTAGAGCAGGTTCAAAGCCAAGTGGGCGGCCACTTTCCTGATTCGCAGGACCAGCGCAACACATTTTTCACTCGCTGGATTTATCAGGTGAAGCCGCGGTTCTGGTTCGGAGGCGGGGTTCAGTATGGCAGTGGGCTGCCATTTGAATTCGATGGCGACTACGAGACCGCGCTGGAAGAGTCCGGTCCCCAGGTGCTTAGCCGGGTGAACTTCGCACGCGGTCGCATCCTTCCTTCGTTGATCCTCAGCGCATCGGCTGGAGCTCAGGTGTACAAGTCCGATCGCGTGAACATTGCTCTTCAGGCAGACGGACAGAATCTCAACAACGAACTGAACGTAATCGATTTTGGCGGACTGTTCTCCGGCAACGCGATCGGTCCGGCGCGCAGCTTCTCGCTGCGGCTAAGCACGACATTCTAAGAAGAAGGTTCCGTCGGTGCGATCCAGCTTGTAGGGTTATTGGTCAGGCTCGCCCCAGCGCCTTACCTCATATTGTCGAGCACTGAGCCGACAATGCCTCCGACCACTCCGCCGCCGACCGCCTCTTTCGAGGTTTCGCGTGGCAGGTACTTTTCGATGGCGTGCGCGAGCCTCGCGATGGGGAGCGTCTGCAACCAAATCCGTCCGGGGCCGGTGAGCGCGGCGAGAAAGATTCCATCTCCGCCAAAGATCATGTTTTTAATGCCGGGCACGGTGGATATCTGGAACGAGACGCTCGATTGAAATGCGCCAACGTGTCCGGGATGTACGAACAGCGTCCGCCCGGGTTGCAGATCACGGATGATCAGCTCGCCGGAGAGTTCCAGCCATGCCGTGCCTTGGCCGCCGAGATGTTGCAGCAGGAAGCCATTGCCGCCAAAGATGCCGGCGCCGAGCGACTGCTGAAAACCGACGCTGATCTGCACTTGCGGCGTCGCGCACAGAAATCCGTGGCGATGAATCATGTACTCGTGTCCGGGCGCGACTTCGACCGGAACGATGTGGCCGGGCAACTTGGTGGCGAACGCCAACTCACCGGGCGCGCCGATGGCGCGGTACTCGGTCATGAAGATGGAACCGCCTCCCGCGACACGCTTGAGCACACCGAACAGGCCGCCGCCTCCGGCGAATTGGGTATGCGTGGTCAGCTGAATGGAACTGCTCATCCACGACAGTTCGCCCGCTTCGGAGATGACGGACTCGTTGGGCTGAAGCGCGAACTCGAGCACGGGCATGGTGGTTCCAGTAATTTGGCTTTGCATGAAGACTCCTCAAAGAATGATCTCAACCATTTTATGACGAGAAACTCTCAGAGGATTGGCACCCGCTATAATCGACTTTCCTATGAAAGCCTACGTTTACGTATCGCTGAAGAAGACGGTGCTCGATCCGCAGGGCAAGACCATTCACGGCGCATTGAAGAAGATGGGCTACAAAGGCATCGACGATGTGCGCCAGGGCAAGTACTTCGAGATCGCGCTGGAGAGCGTCAGTAAGGAAGAGGCGCAAGCGGAGATCGAGCGCATCGCCAAAGAAGTGCTGACCAACCCCGTGATTGAGGAGTACCGGTACACGCTGGAGGGGTAGCGGCGCTCTTCTGTTACTCGCAGCTTCTCTCTAACGTCTGTTGCCCGAGCGGGTTCCTTTCTCTTGTGTCACCGAGCGACCAAGGTGTCCTCTTGCTTGTGAGTCATCCCGAGCGGACACCGAGCGCCAGCAAGGGGGGAGTCGAGGGACCTGCAGTTTCTGCCCCCGCCTGAACCGGCTCCGCGTGAGCGACGTCACTGCTGCGAAGGTTCTGACCTGCGTGTCAAGGGTCGGGGAGAGCGGCAAACTGCAGATTCCCTCGGCTATGCTCGGGATGAGACGCTTGAGAAAAGGCTGTCCCAGTTCCTTTCACCGCATCCGCCACCCGCATCGTTCCTCGCTGGGAACCATCAAATCAGCTAACATTCAATCATTTGGAACGTCACTTGCAACGCGGTAAGTAGCTGCTTAGGTTCAGGCGCTCGGGGAGTCCCATCATGTGTGGAATTGTTGGTTATGTGGGCAAGAAGCAGGTAGTGCCGGTCATCATTGATGGCCTGCGGCGGCTGGAGTATCGCGGCTACGACTCGGCGGGCATCGCGGTTGCCGGCAATGGCGGAGGCTTACAGGTTCGCCGCGCTGAAGGCAAGTTGCGCAACCTGGAAGAGGTCATCCGTCTGAAGCCGCTCAATGGCACGTATGGAATCGGCCACACCCGCTGGGCGACGCACGGACGTCCCACGGAAGAGAATGCTCATCCTCATCGCGACTGCACCGGCAAGATCGTCGTCGTGCACAACGGCATCGTCGAGAACTACGTCGCCCTGAAGAAGCAGCTGATCGCCGAAGGACACAAGTTCACCACCGAGACCGATACCGAAGTCATCGCTCACCTGGTCGAGAAAAATCTCGGCACGGGCGAGAAGCGCAAGCCGCTGGAAGAAGCAGTGCGCGAAACGGTGAAGCAGCTGACTGGCGTGTTCGCGATCGCGGTGATTTCCTCCGACGAGCCCGACAAAATTGTCGCGGGACGCAACGGCCCGCCCGCGGTCATCGGCCTGGGCGATAACGAATATTTTGTCGCCAGCGACGTGCCGGCGATTTTGTTCCACACGCGCGACCTGTTCTTCTTAGGCGACGGCGATCTCGCGACCATCACTCCTTCGGGCGTTGCGTTGACCGACTTCGATGGCCATCCTATTACGCGACAGGTGCAGCACATCACCTGGGATCCGATCATGGCGGAAAAGGGCGGCTTCAAGCATTTCATGCTGAAGGAAATCTTCGAGCAGCCTCGCGCTGTACGGGACACTACGCTGGGGCGCATCTCGCTTGATACCGGCAAAGTCTTCCTCGATCAGATGGACATCACGGAAGACGAGTTCCGCAACCTGAAGAAGGTTTACATCACGGCCTGCGGCACCAGTTGGCACGCCGGCCTGGCGGCCAAGTTCATGATCGAGCGGCTGGCCAAAGTACCGGTCGAGGTGGATTACGCCAGCGAGTTTCGTTATCGCGATCCGCTGATCAGCAGGGGTGACCTGACGATCTTGATTACGCAGTCGGGCGAGACCGCCGACACTATCGCGGCCATGCGCGAAGCGCGCACTAAGGGCGCGAAGACGCTGGGCGTGTGCAACGTTGTGGGCTCGATGATCGCGCGCGAGTCCAATGGGACGGTCTACACCCATGCCGGGCCGGAGATCGGTGTGGCTTCGACCAAGGCCTTCACCGCGCAGCTTACCGCGCTGTTTCTGTTCGCGGTTTACCTCGGGCAAATGCGCGGAACGCTGACGACGGAAGAGTCGAAGAAGCTGCTCACCGAGCTAACGCTGCATTCCGGGCAAGCTCGATGCGCTGCTATCCAGCGATGATGTTACCGAGAAGCTGGCGAACGAATTTCATAAGGCGCACGACTTCCTCTTTCTCGGGCGCGGCATTCACTATCCCATCGCACTGGAAGGCGCGCTGAAGCTGAAGGAAATCTCCTACATCCACGCCGAAGGCTATCCCGCGGGCGAGATGAAGCACGGGCCGAACGCGCTGATCGACGAAGAGCTGCCGGTGGTAATTCTGGCGACGCGCGACGTGAACGATCCTGACTCGGTGCTGCGCTACGAGAAGACGCTGTCGAACCTGAAAGAAGTGAAAGCGCGCTCGGGTACGGTGATCGCTGTTGCGACCGAAGGCGATGAAGAGATAAAGGAAGCCGCCGACCACGTTATCTACGTGCCGCATGCTCCGGAGCTGCTGTCGCCGATTCTGGAGATCGTGCCGCTGCAGTTGCTGGCGTACCACATCGCAGTGCGCCGCGGCTGCGACGTCGACCAGCCACGCAACCTGGCGAAGTCGGTGACGGTGGAGTAAGGGCGAGGCTTTGCATCAATGCATCGCTTCGCTCAGCCACTAGGTGTCGATGTCCGACGATTTCAGGTCCTTCGCCTTGCGCCATGGCGTATCGTCAGCACCCAAACGGCACGCCGCAGTTCATCAATCACGTAGATGATTCGATAGACGTGGGGCTTCTTACCGTAGAGTGAGTGGCGAAGCTTCCGCTTCATCTCTCGCGCTTCGGGAGCCACTGGGCAACGATAGGGATGCGTTTCGAGCGCGTACACTGCCTTTTCCAGCCCGTTGTACCAGCGGGCGGCCGCTTGCGATTCCGCAGCATTTTTTCCCAGGTAAAGGATCTCGAGGTCGCGAACTGCACGATCAGCCAGTTCAACGTGATATGTCATATTTGCGGCGGATCGCGTCGAATGCTTCACGGGCCGGACGGGTGCGCCCACTTGTCACGTCGTCGAGACCTTGGCGTATGCTCTCTTCCGCATCCGCACGCGCGGCAATGTCGAGCAGTCGTTGGTAGGCCTGCGCGTCTTGAACGACAGCGGCCGCCTTGCCTTTCACCGTGAGCACCACCGGGCGCTGAGTTTTCTTAATCTGCTTCATGAAGTCGCCTGAACGGCGCCGAAAAGTGGTTAGCGATTGAATGTCGCTCGTGATGTCCAGCACTGGTTTGCCCATTTCAGAAGCACCTTTTTAGGTGCTGTCAGAATACCATGTCTCTACCGTCGGCACATTAATGCAACGGGATTAACGAAATGTCGTGTTGACCTTCGCGCGCATTCGAAATTTGCATCGTAACCCCCGCCCCGCAATCTAAGTTCCCGAGGAGGACTCATGAAAAAATCTGCAACTGCAACCGAAGAACTGAACCGGCGTCGCAACAACCCACTCAACACCCCGACCGACTTGGAGCGGGACGCGGTCCGAGATATCACTGCGGCGCTGAACGGAATCCTGGCAGATGTCTTTGCACTTTATCTCAAGACCAAGAATTTCCACTGGCACATGAGCGGCCCGCATTTCCGCGATTATCATTTGCTGCTCGATGAACAGGCCGACCAGATATTTGCCATGAGCGATCCCATTGCCGAGCGCGTGCGCAAGCTGGGTGGCGAGACCATCAAGTCGATTGGCGATATCGGCCGCAGGCAGCGCGTGCTCGACAACGATGCCGATTTCGTAGAACCCGACGACATGCTCGCGGAACTGATGGACGATAACAAGAGCCTGACCACGCGGTTGCGCGAAACCCACGCGGTCTGCGACGAGCACGACGATGTCGCTACGGCCAGCCTGATAGAGGTCTGGATCGACGAGACCGAGCGGCGCACCTGGTTCCTCTTCGAGGCCAGCCGACGCGGCGACTCGACGGGACACTGAACTTTAGGATTAGAGGACGTCCAGGAAATCGGTGGCGAATGGGTGCCCGTTTGCCGGTCACCCGGTTCACCTATCTCGTGCAGCGATCTGCTGCAACAGTTCCGCAGTATCGACCACGGTGGCGAATTCTTCGTGAAGATCGCTGAGCGCTCCATCATGGACGGCTTCCGCAGGCCGGACTGAACCGTCCAAGGCTGGGCGGGCGAAGGCCGCCGTCGCATCGGAGACCACAAACGTCGTGAAGCCCAAGTTGCCTGCCATGCGAACGGTGGTTGATACGCAGTGATTAGTTGTGAGTCCGACTACGACGAGTGTGTCGATGCCCTCCTGACGCAGATCTTTTTCCAGAGTAGTTCCGATGAACGCACTGTTGACGTTCTTGCGATAGACGGGTTCGGTCGCCGCCGGGGTCGCGGCCTGCTGAATCGCGTTGCCGGGAAGACCGGGGCGAAGCAGGCTGTCAGGCTCGACCGAATCGTGAACCACGTGTCGGACGGGTCGTCCGCTGCTTCGCCAGGCTGCTAGCAATCGGGCAATGTTCGATTCAGCCTGCGGATTATTGCGCCCACCCGTTCCAGGATCGGCGAGTCCCTGCTGCACATCGACAACAATCAGGGCAGCGGTTCGCGGTAGCTGACTCACAGAATCCCTCCTCGGCTTGCCATCAGTCTGGTCATTCGATTCAACTCTGCCGCCTCCGACGCAGAAGCTGGTGGCGTTGATTGTGACGCAGATCACGAAAATTTTTGTTATCGCGATATTTTGTTTTCAATAATTTAGCCCACATTTGTGCTCCAAATATTTGAGCGCCAAAGGCTTAGAGGCAAATATTTGATTTCAAAGAGCTTACGGGTAGCCAATTTGCACCGATGCCAACCCAAGCCTTCCTCTGACTTGGGTGGAATTCGCGGACTCTCTAGGCGTCCTCGGGTGCAGTTTACGACTAGCTGGAGTGAGTGGCACGAGAAAAGTGCGAGGCGGAGGTTACGAAGGTCGTAGACGATTCCCGAAATAGGAATCGATCATCGTAACGAGCGCCCCGCGCGCATTGATCGGTTAATCTTGTACTACGCCGCGCGTTGCTCTCCGGAGAGAAACACGCTGCTGCCGCCGAAATCCTCCAGAATGGTGCGCGCGGTGTGAGCTACTCCCACACTGTCGCAGTGTACGGAAACCAGGATTCGGCCGCGCTTAACTTCTTCTTCGTAGCGCCGGGCCTCAAGCTCTGGCACACCCAAGCCGATGAGAGCGCCGGCGATGCCACCCACCGCGCTGCCGACGCCAGCGCCTGCGATGGCAGCGACGATCGGTCCCGCCGCAAGCAGCGGACCGATACCCGGGATGGCGATCATACCGATACCCGCCAGCCATCCTAATGCACCGCCCAGCACCAGGCCGGTGCTGCCGCCGGCAAGAGCTCCTTCGGGAGCCTTGGTGTTTTTCTCGATGGCGAATTCCTTACTGAGCTCACGGTCGGGGAAAATCACAGAGATGTCGTTGTTAAGGAAACCTTCTTTACGCAAGCGGTCGACCGCTTTTTCCACCTTGTCGCGATCCTCGAATGTGCCGTAAACGTTGGTCGGCCGCGGGCCGATGGTGGTGACGTCCGGCGTCGAGACGACGGCTTTGCGGTCGAGGTCGGGGCGTCCAGAGTAATCGTGAAGCCGCTGGCGGAAACGATTAAGTCTGCTGCTCGGCCTTGCGAGCGTGGGGTCAACGTCATAACGCCAGTCGCGACGATACACCGCCTGATAGTCGGCGAGCGCTGCGTCCGAGGCGAGCGTCTGGTCGCTGAACTCCGGCAGCGTCTCGACATCGCTCTGCCGCAGATTGGCGTAGAGTTCGTCTCCGTTGCCGTAGGCGTAAACCTGATCGGCGGGAAGCAGGAAATACCGTGTCCGGAGCCAGCCGGCGCCAACCAGCAGATAGCGCAAGTCGCCGCTCTGGTCGTCGATCAGCGCGTCATCGACGGTGCCGAGTTTTTCGTCGTTCGGGCCGTAAACGTTGGTACCACGAAGGTCAGTCAGGTAATCGCCGTCCAGCTTACTCACTCTGCGCAGCATAGGTCGCTCCGTTTCCTTTTCAGTTCTCTTCTCGGTAAGAGAGCAGAGGAGGGAAGCGGGTTGTCTGGGAGGGGGGACGAGGCGGGTCTTCATCGGGCTGCAACGGTCGATTGCGCAGGTGCCCCATCCTACTCCCAATTTTGGAGAAGGGCGGGGTGAAGGACAGCGCGCCCGAGGGCCGGATCGAGACACGTCACTGACTCCACCCTTTCCCAAGAAAAGGAAAATGATGGGGCACCTGCCGGGCTCACACCGTGCCGCTCTCCGGGCTTCTCTATTCCTGCATCGCCGCCTCGACCTTCTCGGCTTCTTTGGCTTCTTCTTTTGGCGATGGTTTCCAGCGCAACACCGGTTTGCGGGCGGCGGCGGTTTCATCCATGCGCGAGACGCGGGTGTTGTGCGGAGCTTCGAGCACGATCTCGGGCGACTCGTCGATCTCTTCGGCGACCGACTTCATGGCGTCGATGAACTGGTCGAGCTCTTCTTTCGACTCGCTTTCGGTCGGCTCGATCATCAGCGCGCCGTGCACCACCAGCGGGAAGCTGACAGTGTAGGGGTGGAAGCCGTAGTCGATGAGGCGCTTGGCGATGTCGCCGGTCTTCACGCCCTTGCGGGTTTGCAGGTGATCGCTGAAGACGACCTCGTGCATGGTCGGAGTCTTGTAGGGCAGCTCGTAGATACCTTCCAGCTTTTTGCGGATGTAGTTGGCGTTGAGCACCGCGTCTTCCGTGGTCTGGCGCAGGCCGTCGGGGCCATTGGCCATGATGTAGGCCAGCGCGCGCACGAACATTCCAAAGTTGCCAAAGAACATGCGCACGCGTCCGATGGACTGCGGGCGGTTGTACTCGAAGCCCAGCGTGCCGTCGGCGTTTTCGCGGATGACCGGCGTCGGCAGGAACGGCTCCAGGATTTTCTTGCAGGCCACGGGACCGGAGCCGGGACCGCCTCCGCCATGCGGCGTGGAAAACGTCTTGTGCAGGTTGAGGTGCATGACGTCGGCGCCGAAGTCGCCGGGGCGCACCTTGCCGACACAGCGCATTCATGTTGGCGCCGTCCATGTAGAGCAGCGCGCCTTTCTCGTGCAGCACGTCGGCGATCTTGTGGATCTCCTGCTCGAAGATGCCGCAGCGTGTTGGGATTGGTGAGCATCAAGGCAGCGACATCGTCGTTTACCTGCGCAACTAATGAACTCATGTCGACCATGCCGGCGGAGTTCGACTTCAGGTTCTCCACTGAATAGCCGCACAGGGCAGCGGTTGCGGGATTGGTTCCGTGGGCCGAGTCGGGGACGAGAATCTTCTTACGCGGATTGCCCTGGGACTCGAGATAAGCGCGGACAAGCAGGATTCCGGTGAACTCGCCGTGCGCGCCGGCAGCGGGCTGCAAGGTGATGGCGTCCATGCCGGTGATTTCGATGAGCTGCTCGCTGAGCATCTTCATGATGCGCAGCGCGCCCTGCGAAATACGCTCGGGTTGATAGGGATGCGCATTGGCTAAACCGGGCAGACGCGCCGCGAATTCATTGACGCGCGCGTTGTACTTCATGGTGCAAGAGCCCAGCGGATACATGCCGTAATCGACAGCGTAGTTCCAGGTCGACATGCGGGTGAAGTGGCGAATGATTTCGATCTCGCTCACCTCGGGCATGTTGCCCAGGTCTTCGCGCAGGCTGTCGCCGAGCAGCGCCTCAGCGTCGACTTCAGGTACATCGAGCGGCGGCAGCTTGTAGGCTTTTTTGCCGGGGGAGGACTTCTCGAAGATGAGACCTTCGTTCTGGTTAACGTGCGTGGTGGCCTTCTTGATCTTGTCGTTGAACTCCATTACGCCACCTCCTTGACCGCGGCGTCGAATCGACTCGCGGCTGATGGTTTCGGTACAGCACCACAGGGCGGCATTGCCCAGCTCGGGATAGAACTTTTTCAACGGGAAGCCGCCAATAATCTGCTGTTTGAGCAGTTGGTCGTTGATCTGATAGGGGTCGCCCTTGGTCTGCACGACAAACTCGTTGAAGTAAGGAGTGCCTTCAAAGGGCAACGTCCCTCCTGCCTTCTTGAACTGTTCAGCCGCGTAGTGGGCTTTGGCCAGATTGTGCTTGGCGAGGTCCTTCAGACCTTCCTTGCCGTACACCGTCATAAAGATGTTGACCATGAGCGCGACCAGCGCCTGGTTGGTGCAGATGTTCGAAGTCGCCTTCTCGCGGCGGATGTGCTGCTCGCGGGTGGAGAGTGTGAGCACGTAGCCGCGCTTGCCGTTGCGGTCGTGGGTCTCACCAACGAGGCGGCCTGGCATCTGGCGAACAAACTTGTCACGGGTGGCGATCACGCCGCAGTAGGGGCCTCCGTAGCTGGGAGGCACGCCGAACGATTGCGCTTCCATGCTGACGATGTCGGCTTCGGCCGGCGGCTTCACGATGCCCAGGGAGACAGCTTCGGCGATGGAGACGGCGAGCAGCGCGCCTTTCTTGTGCACCACGTCGGCGATCGCCGGGATGTCTTCGATCAATCCGAAGAAATTGGGCGACTGGATGAGTACGCCCGCAGTTTCGTTGTCGATAGCGTTGTCGAGCGCCGCGAGATCGACGCGTCCGTCTTTGCCATAGCCGACGTTGGCGATGGGCGTTCCCTGATAACGCGCGTAGGTGGCGATGACCTCGCGGTATTCGGGATGAACCGTGTTGGCGATGATCGACTTGCGGCGTCCGGTAACGCGCTCGGCCATCATCAGCGCCTCGGCGGAGCCGGTCGAGCCGTCGTACATCGAGGCGTTGGCGACGTCCATGCCGGTAAGCTCGCAGATCATCGTCTGGAATTCGAAGATGGCCTGCAGCGTCCCTTGCGAGATTTCCGGCTGATACGGCGTGTAGGCGGTAAACCACTCGCCGCGCGAGATGAGCGAGTCGATGACGACCGGCCGGTAGTGCGAGTAGGCGCCGGCCCCGAGAAAGTTTACGTAGCCTTGTGCGCTTTCGGCGGCACGCTGGCGAAAGAAGTCGACGATCTCGCTCTCGGCATACTGGCGCGGGATGTTGAGGTCGCGGGTAAGGCGATACTCGGCCGGAATCGCGGCGAACAGGTCGTCGATCGAGTCGGCGCCGATCTCGGCGAGCATCGTGTCGCGGTCGGAATCAGATTTAGGAAGATAACGCATGGATACCTGTAGCTTTCTGGGCGATGGTAATTAGATGAGCTTCCCGGGCTGGGGCATCACCGGGAGAAAAACGTGATGAATAAAGCCAAGCACCGGGAGCCAAATATTTAGCGTAATTCAAAATCACGATCGGTAACGGTGCGAAATACATGGTCAGGCCAGGCATTGGACCGGTTCAGTGACGATCATCATCGACCGAAAGCCGGTCCTTCGCTACGCTCAGGATGAAAAGCAATAATTAAGCGCGCGATCGGCACTCCAAAGCTTCTAGCCTGCCCTGAGCGAAGCCAAACGGTGCCCTGACGCGGGCCTTCCTAGTGGCCGCCTTCTTCCGCCACGAACTTCTCGTAGTCGGCGGCGGAGAGCAATTGGCTCGACTCGCCAGAGTCCTTCATCGTGACCTTGATCATCCAGGTGGTGTTGGCATCCTTGTTGACCTGTTCGGGCTTGGTGTTCAGCGCCTCGTTGATTTCCGTGACGGTACCTGAAATGGGGGCGAACAAATCGGAGACGGCCTTGACCGATTCGACCGAGCCGAAGGTCTGGCCGGCGGTGATCTCCTGACCGACTTTGGGCAGTTCGACAAACACGATGTCACCCAGCGAATTCTGCGCGTAGTCGGTGATGCCGATGGTTCCAGTAGTGCCGTCAAGCTTCAACCACTCGTGTTCTTTGGTGTATTTGTAATCCGCGGGATAAGCCATGTTGTTCCTCGTGTGATCTGATTACGACGCCTTTTTCGGGCGTTTATAAAACGGTATCGGGACAACCTTGCACTTCACCGGCTGATTGCGAATCTCTACCGCAACCACTGCATCGATCGCTGAGTATTCAACCGGCACATAAGCCAGCGCGATGTTCTTCTTCAAGAACGGAGCGTACGAGCCGCTGGCAACGTATCCGATCTCGTTGCCAGCTTCGTCGAGCACCCGGTAGCCGTCGCGCGGAATACCGCGGTCGACCGATTCCAGAGCAACCAGCGTGCGCTTCACACCGTCAGCTTTTCGCTTTTTCCAGCGCGCCGCGGCCGATGAAGTCGCCTTTATCCATCTTAATAAAGCGATCGAGCCGCGCCTCCCAGACGTTGATTTTCTCGGAAATTTCGTGGCCGTAGAGCGACAGGGCGCCTTCCAGCCGGAGCGTGTTGCGCGCGCCCAGTCCGCAAGGCACGATGCCGAATTCCTCGCCCGCCTTCATCACTTCATTCCACACGCGCGCGCTGGTGGCCTCGTCGGTAGGTACATAGATTTCGAAACCGTCTTCGGCAGTGTACCCGGTACGGGCGATCAGGATATTGGGGAGGCCACAGACGGTGCCATGGGTGAACCAGTAGAACTTGACCTTCGACAGGTCAACGTCGGTGAGCTTCTGCAGGGTGTCGACGGCCCTCGGTCCCTGGATGGCGATCTGAGTGTAATCGTCGCTCAGGTTTTCGACCTTCACGTCGAATGCGCGGGTGTTGTTGGTCACCCAGTCAACGTCTTTCTCACGCGTGCCGGCATTGATCACCAGCAGGTAGTCCTGCTCGCCCAGTCGATGCACGATGACGTCGTCGACGAACGTTCCCGCGGGATACAGCATGGCCGAATACTGCGCCTGGCCAATCGCCAGCTTGGAGGCGTCGTTCATGGTGATGTGCTGAACCGCCTCAAGCGCCTGCGGGCCCGAGATGCGGATGTCGCCCATGTGGCTGACATCGAAAACGCCGACGCCGTTGCGGACCGCGAGGTGCTCCTTCATCAGGCCGCCAACGGAGGGGTACTCGACCGGCATATCCCAGCCGTTGAAGTCGACCATCTTGGCTCCGAGCTGGCGGTGAACGGCGTTGAGCGCGGTTTTGCGGAGTGCTGGAACGGCCTGCGTTTCGGAAGCCAAGATTGATCCTTGGAAGCCCTGGGTGGGCGGCAGAGGATGGTGTAACCAAGTACGGTAACACGCTGGTTTTATGGGGTCAACGCTGGGGGATTGGCGCGACGTCTGCGTCAAATGCTAATTAGGTTCGTGTCGGTGTAAACTCGCGGTTCGGATCGGCCGTGCCAATGATGCGCTACAACTTCGAATCCGTCGTCCTATCACGACGATACAAAAGCAGGTCCCTCGGCGACAAAAGTCGCCCTCGGGATGACAAATCATTGAAGGCGAGGTCGGCGCGAGTGGAAGTCGTGCCCTGACTTGGGTCCTCGCACCCCAAGGTCTTCGGTCGAAGTCACCCGGTCAAGGCAAAGCTCACACCCGGGCGAAATCAGCTCGAATGGGGCGAACCGTGAACCGGTCCCTACTGGTCGCGCAGCGTCTTCACCGGATCGAGCCGGGCCGCGCGATACGCAGGTCCACTGCTGGCGAGGAAGCATACCAGCAACAGCACTGCTGAAACGATGACGAAGGTCATTGCGTCCAGCGGGCTCACGCCAAAGAGCATTCCCTTCAGAAAGTTGGTCAGCGCAAGGGAGGCGACAACACCGAGGGCAACGCCGATGGCCGCGAGCACCATTCCGCGGCGCAGCACCATCGCCAGCACACTTTGACGCGGAGCCCCCAGTGCCATGCGGACACCGATCTCCAGCGTGCGCTGCGCTACGAGATACGAAAGCAGACCATAGAGGCCGATGGCGGAAAGCAAGAGCGAGATCACCGCGAACGCCGACACCAGCAGCGCCTGAAAACGTTGCTGTGCGGCGGAGCGCGAGAAGACATCGTCCATGGTGCGGACTTCATAGAGGGGCAGGTTCTTATCGATTTGCGCAACCTGGCCGCGAACCGCAGATATCAGGCTGACAGGGTCGGCGGCGGTGCGGATGACCAGCTTCGGTGAAACGACGACCGACTGCGAAAAAGGAAGGTACATCTCGGGCACGAGATCTCTGGTGAGGTGTCCCACCTTTACGTTGCCCACGATGCCGACAATCTCGCGCTTTACGTCGGTGACGACTCCGTCGTCCAAGCCGGGATTGATGCGCTTGCCGATCGGATCCTCGCCGGGGAAGTACTTGTTAGCGAAGGCCTGATTCACGACGACGACCGCCTTGCTCTTGGTAGTGTCCGTGTCCAGGAACTCGCGGCCGCGGATGAGCGGGATGCGTAACGTTTGAAAGTAGCCGGGCTCGGCGATAGAGACCCGCGATATATTCCGCTCACTTTCGGTTACAGGGTGTTCTTCGATATCGAAGGTAATGCTGATGCCGCTCGAGGCGAGAGGCAATGGCCAGCCCGCACTCACTGACACCACGCCAGGCAACGAGCGGAGCCGCGGCAGAATGTCTTGATAAAACTCAATCTGTTTGTCGCGCGGGTAGCGGTTGTCGGGCAGAGACAGGCTGGCGGTCAGCACGTTACGACGGTCGAAGCCGGGATCGACCTGCAGCACGCGGACGAAACTGCGAATTAGCAAGCCAGCACCGATCAGCAAGACCAGTCCGACGGCGGTCTGAGCAATCACGAGGGCGTTGTGCAGGCGATGTTGTCCGCGGCCGGTGGTTGCCGTACGCGTACCGTCGCGCAGAGCCGTGGAAGGATCTACGCGGGCAGTACGTAATGCCGGGAGGACTCCAAACAGCAGACCTGTCACAAGTGAGACCGCGAGGGAGAAGGCCAGTACCGTCGAATCGATGGTAATGGAGGCAGCGCGCGGCAGGTCCGAGGGAAGCACCCGTAGCACGCCATGTAACAGCAGCACGGCGAGAAAGATTCCCAGGACGCCGCCGATCATCGACAACAGCACCGACTCGGCCAGGAATTGGCGGACAATCTGCGCCCGGCTCGCGCCCATGGCGGAACGTATGGCGATCTCGGAGCGGCGACGCGAGGCGCGCGCCAGCAGCAGTCCGGCAACGTTGGCGCAGGCCACCAGCAACATCATCACCACGGCGGCAAACAACATGCGCAACGCTGACCGCGTATCGCCCACCGTGTAATCAAGCAGAGTCACTATTTTGGCCGAATTGTAATGCTTATTGCTGTCCTGGTACTGGGCAGCGAGATTGCGCGCGATCACGCCGAGGTCGGCTGTGGCCTGATCCATGGAGACACCCGGCTTGAGCCTGCCCACAAGCCCCAGCATGTGAGCGCCGCGCTGCGCGGTTACTGGTTTGTCGCCGGTGGGGTCGTAGGCGTCGTCGGCAAGCGAGGTCCAAAGCTGCGGCGCAGGAGTTTGAATCGGGAACTCGAACCCTTGCGGCATGACTCCGATGACGGTGTAGCTTTTGTCGTCGATCGTGATGCCGCGTCCGATGATCGCGGGATCTGAATTGAAGGTCGAGCGCCACAGTTCATGACTGAGCACCGCGACGTGGGTTCCCACTTTCTCGTCGTCCATGCCGATCCCTCGACCGAGCGCAGGCTCGACGCCAAGCACCTTGAAGAAATCAGCAGAGACCACCTGTCCATCCAGGTGTTTTGGCTCGGCAGCGCCAGTCAAAGTGAAAGTGTTGTCACGGCATTCCGCCAAAGTGGAGAAAGAGTGATTTTGCGCGCGCCAGTCGAAGAAGTCGGGATAACTGGAGGAATTGACTGAGGTCGCTGCTTCCGGTCGGCGGTCGTTCACCGGGCCGGCAACTACCAGACGGTCGGGATCAACGAAGGGTAGAGGACGGAGCAGGACGGCATTGACCAGACTGAAGATGGAAGTGGTCGTGCCAATTCCCAACGCGATGGTGAGAATGGTAGCGAGGGCAAAGCCTGGGGCTTTGATCATCTGGCGTATGCCGAAGCGGAGATCCTGCTGAAGTTGGCGCATTCTTCTGCTCTCGTATGAAGCCGTAACAAAATAATGAAGACGTAACCAATCTGCATTGCAACCTGGGAGCCAACTCTAAGCTGAACTGCCTCAGCGACATGGACGTCTACTGCAGGCCACGGATGTTCGTCGCGGGATTCGGTTGTCCGGTAGCGGACGGGAGAAAGGTGACTGTATGTTCAAAAGGAAGGACGTAGGTCTCGCTGCTAAAGCCATTCCGCCAAACTGTCACGACGGCTCACTGCCACGGGATCGCAATTCAGCTTTGTGCGGTTAATTCGCTGATTCCTAAGGTTTTCTATGGAGAAGTGACCTGCGCCACATCCGCCTACTACCACGTTTTCGGCATAGGCAAAGAATCAGGTCTCAGCTACATATAAGGGAGCGCCCCGCCACCAGCTCAGTGCGCAATTAACGCAAAAAATTACCGGGCCGCTTTTTATGATGAGGGGTGATTGAGCATCAATGTTAGCGGTGACTATGACTGACCAGGTCCAGCCCGCGGGTGTCAAGACGGTTCTATGCGTCGACGACGAGCGGATTGGTTTGCGTGTGCGCAAGATCATGTTGGAGAGTCGCGGCTTTCATGTGTTGACGGCCAGTGACGGCCGCCAGGGACTCGCGGTATTCGAGGAGAACAAAGTCGATCTGGTGGTGCTCGACTACTTTATGCCCGACATGAATGGCGGCGAGGTTGCAGCCGAGCTGCGCCGTCGCCAGCCTGACCTGCCTATCATTTTTCTTTCTGCCTACTTTTCGCTCCCGCCGGAAGCGTTGGAGTTGGCCAATGCCTTCATCACCAAAGGCGATCCTCCAGATGCGCTGCTGGAGAAGATCGAGCAGCTGGTTTACTCACCCGGCCAGCCGGATCTTCGAAACTAAGAAGGGGCCTTGTCGAGCGAAGGGGAGCTGCGCTGCCGCCTGGCGGGCTCGGAGCATCTGCTCGTGTGTTCAGGATTCTTGGCGGGGACGGCAAGCGGCACACCGGGAAGTGTGCCGTTCGTTGCCAGCAATCTTTATTCGCGGCCGAAGTACTTGGCGTTGCGCGCGGTGTATTCGTTCCACTTTTCCGGCAGATCCTCTAACGCGAAGATCGCCGACACCGGGCACACGGGGACGCAGGCGCCGCAGTCGATGCACTCGACCGGGTCGATATAGATCATCTCTTCCGCCGCAAACTTGTCGCTGTCCTTCTTGGGATGGATGCAGTCCACCGGACAGGCGTCGACACAGGCCGTGTCCTTGGTTCCAATGCAAGGCTCTGCAATTACGTAAGCCATAACTTGATCTCTCCCTCAATCCCTCACATCATTGCGCTATAGCTGATGTTAGCAAAAAAGGTCAAGGGAATGCCTACCCCTTCAGCTAAGCGTAACCCACGCGGCCTGAGTGGGAGTCCCGGAGGGTCAAGCTGCGGAGACGTTTTCCGGCACAGGCACCAGGCTCGCTGGTGACGATTCGGGGGCGCTGAGGAGGGGCCATCCCTTGCGCAAGACGTAATCGAGCCAGGCCCCGGCAATTTGCGAGGTCAGGACTGCCGCCACGACCAGAGTTGTATAAAACTGCGCGCTGATGATTCCGGCCTCGAAGGCCACGCTGGCCAGGACGATTCCTGGACCGCCCCGCGCGTTGGTGGTGACTGCGAGATTGATGAGGTCGAGCCCGCGGAAACCGGCAAACCTCCCCGCCAGCGTTACTGAAAGCACCTTCACGACGCAGCTACCCAGGACGAACGCCAAGATCATGGGCAGCGAAACTCCGCGAATGAGATCGAGCTTGAGGCCGACAATCGCAAAGTACACAGGGATAAAGAAAGCGAACGAGACTTTGCCGATAGCGTCCAGCGCATCGGCGAAGAGGCGACGCTTGTTGTGGACCACGGCGAAACCGGCGAGGAACGCTGCGAAGACGAGGCTGACGTCGAGGGCTCCCGCGACCACGCAGTAGCCCAGCAGGACCGCAAGCGCATAGGCTACCGGCGACTGCTGCGCAAACACGTTGTAGCGCGCCTTGTTGATGCGCTTGATGACGCGAGGAAATAGCGTCAGCCCGAAGACAAAGAAGGCTACCGTGCCGATGAGGTGGCGCGACATCTGCTGGTAGTTCAGCGCGGTTTGTCCTGCGAGAGCGGTCGCGACCGCCAACGCCAGCCAGAGAACAATGTCTTCCAGTACGGCGACTCCAAGCACCAGTCGCGCGAACCGGGTGTGGAGGATCTTCAGGTCGGCAAAAATCTTTGAGACGACCGGGACCGACGTAACGGCGACGCCAACCGCGAGAACGATGATCAGCGAAATGCGATTGCCGTGCGGACCGGCAAGCGAAGGTCGAACCAGCCATGGACCGAGCACTAGTCCGAGGACAAAAGGTAGTCCGGTGCCTACGATGGTCAGCCAGCCGACTTCGCGGCGTTCTGCACGGGTGAACAGCTGGCGGGCCTCCGCACCGGAGAGAAACATCAGCAGCAACAGGCCGAGCCAGTAAATAAAACTTAGAACTTCGCCGCTATGCTGGGCGCTCTCAGTTAGACGGGCAATGGGCGGCACGCGGCCAAGCAGTGCGGGGCCGAGTACGATGCCCGCCACGATTTCGCCAACGACTTTGGGCTGGCGCAGGCGCACGAAGAGATAGCCCAGCAACTGCGCGAGGCCAACAAGAAGCAGTAGCAGGAAGAGGATCGAAGTCAGATCGGAGTTCGACAAAGCGGGCTGTCCTGCAGCTTAGGATGCAGGCAGCGCGGTAGGGTTTGGATGATTAGCGGGTTCCGCGAATTGAGCTGTCATCCTGAGCGAAGCGAAGGACCTGCTGTTTGCCCACAGCAGGGCTGCCAATGCAGTCTCGCCGTAGGAATCGAATGGCCAGCCTGGTGCCGAAGAAACGAAAGCAGGTTCTTCGGCCGCCGCGGCGGACTCAGAATGACAGGTCAAAAGAAATTGCGCCGAGCCGCCCTCCTTATGACAATCCGAAATTGGAAGCTACCTCGCGCCTGCCGGTTCCAACTGGCCTGCCGGCTCGTACTCCACGATATATCCCGCGACGGCGCTGGCGGCCACGGTCAGCGGGCTGGCGAGATACATTTGGCCGGGGCCGCTGCGTCCGGGGAAGTTACGGTTCTGCGCGCTGATGACGACCTGGTCGGGCCGCGTCGAGACTCCTGGACCGGCATTGATGCAGGCACCGCAGCTCGGCTCGATAACCTGCGCGCCGGCCTCGCGGAAGATCTCGAGGTAGCCCTTGCGAATGCAATACTCGCGCGTCTCCTGCGAGCCGAACTGTATATAAAACTTGCAACTGTCGGCGACGCGGCGTCCCTGCTTCAGCGCCTGGTTGAGCACCTGGGCGTACATGTCCATGTCTTCGTTCTTCCCGGCAGTGCAGGTTCCGCCATAGGCGATCTCGACCGGAACCGGGGTGTTCAGCTCGCGGATGAACTTACCGTTGCCGGGATCGCCCGGCGTCGCGACCATGGGATAAATGTCGTTGGCGTCGAACTCGATCACATGCGCGTAGTGTGCATCGGGATCGCTGTACAGGCCTTCGACGAGCGTCTCGGCTTCGTTACGCGACATGCCACGACGCTCGACCAGGAATTCAACGACCTTCTGGTCGGGAGCGACGATTCCGGTGAAGCCTCCGATTTCGGCGGCCATGTTGGTCATGGTTGCACGCTCGTCCACGCCCAGCGCCTCGATCGCTTCGCCGGAGTACTCGATGACCTTGGCCAACGCCTTGCCATGGCGGATGTATTCCATCGAGAGCAACTTGAGGATGAAGTCCTTGGCAGTGGCGTTGTCGCGCTTCTTGCCGCGAATGATGACCTTCACTGACTCCGGCACCTTCACGCGAACGTCTTTGGTGAACCAGGAGTTGAAGACGTCGGTGGTGCCGATGCCGAAGGCCACGCATCCCATAGCTCCCACGTGGGGCGTGTGCGAGTCGGAGCCGACGTTGAGTTGGCCGGGCAGGGCATAGGTCTCGGTGATAAGCGAGTGGCAGATGCCTTCGGAGCCTTTGCGGTCTTTCAACTCGCCATGCAGGCGGATGCCGCGCGACTTGGCGAACTCTTCCTGCTTCAGCTTTAGTTGCCCGGCAAGATCGAGCAGGCCCATCTTCTTCTTCTCTTCCGACAGAACTTCGTCGAGGAAGGTGAGGTGATCGCGGAAAAAGAGGATAGTCTCGCGATCGTTCACCGGCTCGTCTTTACCCAGATAGTGGTCGTAAAAGATCGCAGCCATGGGCGTGACGTACTCGTGACTGAAGCGCAGATCGGTGCGCGCGAATCCGGTGTCGCCGGGTTTCACAGCCTCGACACCTACTTTTCCGGCGCCGTGCAGCATATGGCGGGCGAAGATCTTCTCGGCGATGGTCATCGGCCGCGGCTTGGTTTCTGCCGGAGGCAAGAAGACCTTGCCTTGCAGGCGCGCGACGTTGAAGGGGAACAATCCGCCGTACTCGATGACCTGGCGGGTGATCTCATCTTCGCCTTCGGTGAACTTGGCGAGCGGAATTTCTTCTCCGGCGCGAATCTTGTCGATCATGCTGAAGTCGGTCGAGGTCAGCACGCCGAGGTTCTGGCAGTTCTGCTTGTAGATGCGCTCGATGTTTTCCGCGATGACGCACTGAATGCCGGCCGACATTTCCGCATAAGGCGACTGCTCGCGGCTGGAGCCCTTGCCGCGCCGCTTGCCGCTGACGCAGGCCACGAATCCGCCGCGCTTCACGTCGCCACGTTTGATGGGCGTCTCGTTGCCGCACTTCAGACCGGTGTAAGGAAACTCGCCCAGCGTCTCGTCGAAGAAGAAGCAGATATGTGCCGGGGTGATCTCGTCTGTCGAGATGTCGTCGCGCAGCTTGGGATTGCGTTCGGGATGAGCCGTGTCCCAAGGCAGGTCTTCACCTGCGAGCTGGCGCTTGATGAGGTCAGGATCTTCGGTGAGGAAGAGGATTCGCCCCTGCAGTTTCACTCGGTCAGGGCGCTGGGAAACAGAGCGGTTCAGCAGCGAATTATTCACACTGAAAATTCTATCGCAGAAAGCGCGAGAACTCTGGAATCGGCCGAATCGGCAGCGTCGTGGAGGTGGGTGGGGCTAGGCGGCCGCTTTGTTCTCCCGGATACGTTCCAGTTCAGCAACCGCGAGGAGGAGCGAATGCTTTAATCGCTGGACGGCAGGATCATTGGCATCGCTGGTTTGCTCCAAGTGTTGGATGGTCTTCCCGAGTATCTCTAACAGCCCCGAGGTTGCCTGCTCTCCCATGTTGCACCTGCGCCATATGATGCCAACCTGGCAGGCGTGGGATACGCCGGCAACTCTGGAATAAGTTGAAAATCTGCAAAATATTGTGAGCTCAGGCGGGAGCCGAATTCCGCCAACTGCAAGTGATCGGGGGATCCAGAAAGTTAGTGACCTGCTTTCTTAATGGCATCAGTCACCTTGTCCGCTACCTTGTGCATGGTGAAGCCGATGGCGTTCTGCTCCGAGCCGCGGTCGGAAGCTTTGAAGTTTCCGCTCGCCACTTCCGCTCCGTCGCCGACCTTGGTGAGCTTGTAGCCGGTAGTGACGTAGAAAGTCGGCATGCTGGTAGTGGAGAATGCACCTGTCATTACTCCGTTTTCCTGGTGGCTCTCGGTTTGATTCGTCAGGACCAGATAGTCGCAGTTCTTGCTCTTGGCTTCTTGCATTGCCTCGGCAGGAGCAGAGGCGTTGATGGCAACATCCTGTGCGACCGACTTATCTTTCTCTTTGCTCAGGAACTTCATGAGCCAATCGCGTCCCATGGTGCCGGTGCCGGGCTCCCCGTGGTTCTGCATGTTGGCCACGCAAAGCTGCACGGGTGACGATTGCGCGGTTGCGATACCAGCGGACAAACACATCAAAGCGAGCACAACGTAGAAGAAGTGTCGCATGTGAATCTCCTGGTGACGGTACGTTCGCCCGAGATTGTAATCCAGGGCTGAGGGAACGGGAACGGATTTAATTTGAAAAAGGTGGAAGAGCGCAAACAAAAGCAGGTCCCCCCTCGCCTGCGCTCGGGGTGACACCCGTGGAAGGCGGCGAAGGGCTACGAGCAACGAGCTATGAGCCGAAAGCAGGTCTTTCGCTGCGCTCAAGATGACAGATCAGAAGGGTTGGGTTGGCAACAACAAGAAGCGAACTGCAGGTCCCTCGGCTCCGCTTCGCTACCCTCGGAGTGACAGCGGTTTCTTACCCCGCTGCGCCGCCCAGCCGTGCGCGCGCGGACTGCACCAAGCCCAGCAGCCGGTCTTTGGTGATGATCTCCCATCCTGGGAGGTGACAGAAGTAAAAGCCGGGCAGGTAGACGGCGGCGAAGCTGATGCCGGTCAAAGCCAGCCTCACGAACAGCGGCTGCGAGGCGGCGGCGTGGCGAACCCCGTAGCCTACCAGGGCAGCAACCGTGGTCACTCCGGCGACGCGCAGCACGCCGGAAAGCAGGCGCGCATCGTGCCATGTCGCTTCGATGGTCTGGCAGACCTTGCGGCCGACGATGAGGCGTTCGGTGAGGTCGCCCAGCACCGCGGTGATGGCGGCGCCGATCATGCCAAAGTGGTGGATCACCGGAGCCAGCACAATGCATAAGGCCAGCAGCACGCCGATGCGAACCAACAGGATGAACTTGCGCAGCTCCATGTAGGCGCGCACGATGGGGTCGTACATGAACACGTTGAGTACGATGAGCGTGATCGTGATGTAGAAAATAGGCGCACTGGCGGCGTACGCCTTGGTGTAGAAGAAGACGATCAGGTCGCGTCCGGCGACCAGCAGCAGGGCATAAATGGGAAACTGCACCGTCGCCAGCCGATTGATGGCGCTGGCCAGAACGTTGCGGATGTCTTCCGTCCGGCCCTCCTGGTGCAGCGCGCTGATGCGCACCACCAGTACCGCCAGCATCGACTCCAGAAAGAGCGAGATGAGCGGGACCTCCATCCAGCCGAGGGCGTAGATGGCGTACTGGGCCGGCGAGTACATCGCGCCCACGAAATAGTTATCCAGGTCCTTACGGAAGACCCAGACGATCCCATAGGCGCCCAGGGGCGCGGCGTACGACAGTTGCTCGATAAAGAACTTACGGTCGAAGTGCTTCCAGAAGGGGCCGAATCGCCGGTAGAGATAATGGACGAGAATGGCGATGGATAAAACCGCCGTGGCCATACAGGCGAGGACGATGCTGCGAACCGTACGGAAGATGAGCGCAACAAACACCACGGCCACGATCTTGAACAGTTGGGTGCCGGTAACGAACAGGGTCGAGCTGCGCACGTCCTGCATGGAGGTAGGAATCATTTCCACCAGGGACGCGTTGAGTTGCAGCATCACGAAGATGCCGAGCATCAGGGCAAAGGGTTGCAGATCGCCGCTGCGAAAGAACAAATTCAGGAACTGCGGATAGACCAACAGGAGCAGCAGCGGGAACAGGCCGGCGATGAGGTTGTAAACCAGGATGTTGAGCGCGATCTGGCCACCGCGCTCCGGCTGGCGCGGCATGTAGTAGAACGCGCTCACCGCGACACTAAAAGCGGCAAAGCTGGTCGTGGTTCCTATAAAGAGGAAGACCTGCTTGTAGACCCCGAAATCATGCTGGCTAAGGATGCGCACCAGCAGAACCGGCATCAGGATGCCGAAGATGGCGGCAATGAACTTGGCCAAGGTCAGCCAGAAGGCCTGAACCGCCAGTCGGGGATGAGTGCGCGTAGTCGCGGGGTTGGTCGCCAAATTTGTTCCAGGTTAAGGACGCGTCCTTTTCGCGCATCGACCACCCCATCGACCGCAACTGCGGCGCTCGATGGGGACCCCGGCTCGGCGCGAATCAGGACGCCTAGATCCCTCGGCGGCAAACGCGGCCGCCTCGGGATGACAAATCGAATTCTAGACTACCGTTTTGGACGGCTCATTCCCGTCGCGGTCACAACGGCAGGAAATAACGCGGCGTTCACCTTGCCGCCTTGCGCGGGATAAGCAGGATTCACTATAGTCAATGAGGAACGTTCGTCGACGCAGTGGTGCAGCTTGGATAGGATGCGAGGCTTTCGCGCACCGGCGCGAATCGGCACGCCCGGATCCCTCGCTGCGCAAATGAGGCTTGCTCGGGATGACACCCAAACTGCACGACTGCGTTGGTCGACGCAGACTGTGCTTCTAAGCTGCTTTCGTGCTAACCAGCACCGGGACCTTTTTCCGTGAAAATCACAGAAGCTCTCAGGATTGTGCAAGCGACGGTGGCCGAGGCTCCGCCGTTCCGGGTGACATTGGCCTGTGGATTTACTCCGCTGCATCTTCATACTTTTCTGAACGCGCATCTGCAACTGGCCTTGCCGGGGCGCGCGGTACGAATCAAGGAAGGTCTCTACGGGGATCTCTCCGGAACGCTGGAGCGGATAACCGAGAGCGATGGCGTGGTCGTGGTCGTCGAATGGCCCGACCTGGATGCCCGCCTGGATTACCGAAACTCGGGGGCGTGGGGACGGGATGCCATGGCGAGCGTGGTGGAACACGCGACCCTGGCGCTGAGCCGGATCAAGACCGCGCTGGCTCGGATTCCTTCCGGCATACCTGTCGCGCTGGCGCTTCCCAGCCTTCCGATTGTGCCGATATTTTCAGCGCCGGGATGGCTTGCATCGGAGGCCGAGCTGTTGCTGAACGGGGCGCTGCTTCAGTTCGCGGCCGAGCTGGCTCACGACGGGCGCGTCCGGGTGGTGAGCCGTGAGCGGCTGGCGGAAGAGTCGCCTTGGGAAGCCCGGTTTGACTTGAAGAGCGATCTGACCGCCGGGCTGCCCTATAGCATTCAGCACGCCGACGCGATGGCGGCGTTGCTGGCGAAGACGCTGATTCTTGCGGCGCCGAAGAAGGGAATCATCTCCGACCTGGACGACACGCTGTGGAAGGGCATTGTCGGTGACGAAGGTCCGGAGAATGTGCAGTGGGACTTGCACGGTAACGCCCAGATGCACGGGCTGTATCAGAAGCTGTTGGGCTCGCTTTCGGATAACGGGACATTGGTCGGCGTGGCTAGCAAGAACGATCCTGCGGTAGTGGCGAAAACCTTTGAGCGCTCCGACATGATTCTTCGTTCCGAGCAGGTGTTTCCCATCGAAGCAAGCTGGAACGCCAAGTCGGGAGCGGTGAAGAGCATTCTCGAGATCTGGAACATCGCGGCCGATAGCGTGGTCTTCGTGGACGACAGTCCGATGGAGCTGGCCGAGGTGGCGGCGCTGCATCCCGGTATTGAGTGCGTGCTGTTTCCCAAGGAAGATCCGGTCGCCTGCTTGCAGATGTTGCGGCGCCTGCGCGACCTGTGCGGCAAAGATAAGGTTTCATCGGACGACCTGCTGCGGCTGGCGAGCATTCGCCAGGGAGCGGCCTTTCGTCAGCATGCGGACGGCGGTTCGGCCCCCGAAAGCTTTCTGCAACAGGCGAAGGCGATCGTAACTTTTGACTTCTCCGCCGCCGGCGAACCGCGGACGCTGGAACTGGTGAACAAGACCAACCAGTTCAACCTGAATGGGCAGCGCTGGGCCGAAGCTGACTGGCACAAGGAAGCAGCGGGCGACAGGTCGCTGATCGTCGCCGCCAGCTACGAAGATAAGTTCGGGCCGCTGGGAACCATCGGGGTGGCGAAGGCAAGTTTTCGGGGCGAGCGCCTGCTGGTGGACACCTGGGTGATGAGTTGCCGCGCGTTCTCGCGTCGCGTCGAGCACCAGACGCTGCGTTTGCTATTTGAGACCGCCGGGGTGGATGAGATCGAGTTTGCTTTCCAGCCGACGGCGAAGAACGGGCCTACGCGGGAGTTTTTCGCTTCGCTGCTGGGCGACGAACCGACAAAGCCGAGATTCAGTTTAAGAAAATCGCAGTTCGACCAACATTGTCCTGCGCTATATCACGAGGTGAAAGAGTTGAAAAAGGCAGAAGCTCATGGATGACGTCAAACCTAAACTCATAGAGTGCTTCCAGATCGTCTTTCCCGACCTGAAGGAGAAAGACATCCTGACCGCATCGCAGGAAACCGTAGCGGAGTGGGACTCGGTGGCGGCTATTACGCTGGTCAACGTCATCGAAGAGCAATTCGGCATCGAGATGGATCTGGACGAACGTGGCCGACCTGGATAGCTTCGAGAAGGTTCTCGCCTATTTGCAGCAGAGGCAACAGCCGGCTTGAGCACGAGTGCCATGCGGCTGCACCATGTAGGGTTCGTAGTGGCAGACATCGCGGCCGCCATGCCGGGATTTCTTCGATCCATGGCGGCGACGTGGGATTCGCAAATCTTTGCCGATCCTAATCAGAAAGTGAAAGTCGCGTTCCTTACCACTCGTCCGGGCGATGCCTTGGTGGAGCTGGTCGAGCCCGACGGCGCCGACTCTCCCGTGCTACGCTTCTCTGAACGAGAAGGGCGGCGGCCTGCATCACGCCTGCTACGAGGTGGGCAATCTGGAGCAGGAGCTGAGCGACTTCCGCAGCCGGGGCTCGCTGATCGTGAAGCGCCCCAAACCGGCGGTGGCTTTTCAGGGAAGGCGGATCGCCTGGCTGCTGACGCCGGAGAAGTTCCTCGTCGAGCTGCTGGAAGAGCGCAGCCCGAATCCGCCGCAGCCAGTTGCCTGAGTTCCACTGAGGTCGCTATAGGCGGTGAGCGCCGTTTTAAGGTCGGCGTTTTTAGTTCACCCATGAGTTCGTTTGTGGTGAAGCTTCGGCGCGGTGAAACGCCCTTCTACCGGCGGCTGAAAGCACATTGCCCACACCATACGTTCCAGCAACTTGCCGCTTCCCAAATTTTTCAACCCAGTGCTACGTGTCGGCTTCCACATATTTCACAACCTGGAATTGATGATTCGCCTGGGGCTGGGTTACTTCCTCTACGAGCCGCTGTTTCGCGGACGCTGCGAGTCGGTGGGCAAGCGTTTCCGGGTCACGCGCATGCCGTGGGTGGTGGGGCAGGCAAAGATCTACATCGGCGACGATGTGAATTTCTTTGGGAAGGTCGATATCTTCAGCGGCTCACAGCTCGATGAGCCGCGGCTGGTGCTGAAGGACCGCGTCGATATTGGGCACAACGTTATCTTCATGGTGAATCGTGAGATTGTGCTGGAAGAGGATGTGAACGTTGCCTCGGGCGTGCGCTTCATGGACAACGATGCTCATCCTCGGGATGCCATGGCCCGCATCGCCGATTTGCCGGCGACCCCGGATGAGATTAAGGCGGTGCGCATCAAGCGCTACGCCTGGATTGGCCACAACGCGTTCATCATGAAAGGCGTCACCGTGGGCGAGGGCGCGATCGTTGGAGTCAATAGCGTGGTGCTCAGCGACATTCCCGACTACTGTGTGGCCCTGGGAAATCCGGCGCGGGTAATTGTGAAGAACATTAACCGGACGGCGGCGGTTGCGAATGCGGCGAACGTCGCGGCCGATGCAGGACCGGAAGTCGGCAAGTAAGTAAGACAGGCCGCGGATTTGCGCGGATGAACGCGGATCGGAATTGAGATTCCGAGGGGCTCAGCGGTTTTGAAGGGGCACGCCTTCAGGCGTGCCGAAGGTGCAAACCAGGCGAGCAGCTTTAGCCGCCGAGGGTAGTCGCTCTTACGCTGGTTCCGGAGGAGCACCTCAGGGGCTGAAGCCCAACAATTGCGCCGCCGGTTACGGCACGGCTGAATCCGTGCCCCTTCAAAACCGTTTTGAGGCAGCATAGTAAGTCGTGCGGAAGCGCACCCTAATTTGACGAGCGGGCTGTAGTCCGCTTATGCGAGTGCAGATGAAAAAATATGTGGTTACAGGCGGTAGCGGATTTATCGGGTCGGCGCTGGTTCGTGGACTTTTTGCCCTTAACGACGGCACGGTTGAAGTCATCGATAACTTCTCCACCGGGCGGCAGGAGAATTTGACGGAAATCGCTTCCCCATTTCGGATGCACGTTGCCGACATCCGCGACTTCGATACCATTGCTCCGATCATCGCGGGCGCGGACACGGTATTTCACATTGCGGCGATTCCATCTGTCCCGCGCTCGATCTCCGACCCGGTTCCGTCGCATCAATCGAACATCGATGGGACATTCAATGTTCTGCTCGCGGCTAAAGAAGGCCGCGCGCGCAAGGTGGTCTATGCGGCATCGTCATCGGCGTATGGCGACACCGCCGTGCTGCCCAAGGTTGAGACCATGCAGGCCAATCCCAAGTCGCCGTATGCGGCGCAGAAGCTGTTGGGTGAATACTATTGCAGCAGCTTCGCCGAGTGTTACGGGCTCGACGCGACTTCGCTGCGCTTCTTCAACGTCTACGGCCCGCGGCAGGACCCCTCCAGCCCCTACTCCGGCGTGCTGTCGATCTTCATTCGCTGCCTGCTGGAGCGGACCTCACCCACGATCTTTGGTGATGGCGAGCAGACGCGCGACTTCACCTACGTCCAAGATGTGGTGGAGTTGATCTTGAAAACTGCGACTGCGCCGGGGATCGCAGGAAAGATGTTCAATGCCGGCAATGGCGGGCGTGCCTCACTGAATAAGGTCTGGGAAATCTTGCAGAAGATTGAAGGAGTTTCGATACCGGCTAACTATGGGCCGCCGCGAGCGGGCGACGTTCGCGATTCCCAGGCCGACGTGATGGCGGCAGTGAGATACCTGGGGCATTCGCCGCGCTTCAGTCTGGAAGAAGGGCTGCGACGCACGCTGGAGTGGTATCGTCAGCAGCAGTCGGCGGCGAATTCTGCCACCGTCAGCGTAGGATGACGGCCTTGTGGCAGCGGCCACCGAATCGACTGTGACACCCGAGCGTATTCGCGTCCTCGTCTTTCACGAAAACGCCACCGCGACCGGAATTGGGCGCGTTGCCCTTGGCTTTGCCACCGCGGCCCGGCAGCCGCAACCAGGCCTGCCGACGGTCGAAATAACGTTCGTGACCTACCGGCGGAACGGCCAGCAGACTGGCTTTGCCGCGGCCGCTCTTGCGGCTGGGATTCCGGTGATTGAAATTCCTGAGCGCGGCCGCTGGGACCTGAAGGTCATGCCACACATACGGCGCGTAGTGCGTGACTTCAAGCCCGACATTCTGCAAACCCACAACATCAAGTCGCACGCGATGGTGCGTGCTACCGGGCTGCATCGGGAATTTCCCTGGATCGCATGGAACCACGGCTATACCTCGAAGAACCGCCTCGACCGGGCTTACAACCAAATCGATCGCTGGTCGTTACATGGTGCGTTTCGCCTGATCGCGGTATGTGGACCTTTCGCTGCCGCGCTGCAGGAGATGGGAATTCCGCGCGACAAGGTCACCGTCCTGCATAACTTTGTCGACGCGTATGTTCGCCCGAGTGACGATGAAGTGCTGCGGCTGCGCCGGCAAATGGGAATAGGCGATGAACTGACAATCGTGACGGTCGGGCGCATGTCGGTCGAAAAGGGATACGCAAACCTGTTCAGCGCTATAGCTCTGTTGAAAGACAAGGCCGAGCTTCCTAAGCATCGCTTTGTGCTGGTGGGCGATGGGCCGGAGGAAGGAAATCTGCGTCGTCAAGCGGCGCAGCTTGGCATCGAGGATCGACTCGTCTGGGCAGGATTCCAGAAGAATGTCGCACCTTATTACTGCGATGGCGAATATCTACGCGCTGCCGTCGCTGTCCGAGGGTTCTCCTAACGTGATCCTCGAAGCCATGGCGGCGGCGCTGCCCATCGCCGCGACTCGCGCGGGAGGCGTACCTGAAATCCTAAAGAACGAGGTCACAGGATTGCTGGTGCCTACGCAAGATCCGCGGGCTCTCGCCGATGCCATTCAACGACTCCTACTGTCGGAAGATCTGCGCGCGCGGCTGGCATCCGCCGCGCTCCAGCAGGCGAAAACCGCTCATACGCTTGCGGCCTACCGGCGCGACCTGACGCAGTTTTATGTCGAGACGCTTAGGATGCGAGAGACGCGTTAGAATTCACGTCAAGAATGTTCCGCGTCAGGGCACGAGTTTACTTGGGCCGAGAAATTCGCCATTCAATTGGTTTGTATCAGGGCCCGACTTCAGTCGGGCCGAACAAGGCTTTGAAGCAGCCGGGTTTTAGCCCCAGCATCTTTATTCAGGGCCTAAAGGCCGATGTTCTTTTCCCGGCTGGCGGCACGACTGAAGCCGTGCCACGATACAAAGCTCGCTCCGTCGACTTCTTTTGAAAGCCTCCGCCATCGCGCGTGAGCTTGCGATGTTTGTCCTCGACGCGTCAGCCGCGCGGAAGGTGTATCGAAAACACCGAGCCTGATCCTACCTGGCTTACGACTGAAATCGTTCCCCCGTGGGCTTCCACAATCACCTTGGAGATGGCCAGGCCCATTCCCGTGCCCGGTGATACCAGGCGCTGTTCGCGGCCACGGTAGAACTTTTCAAAGATCAGCGACTGCTCTACCCCGTCGATCCCGCTGCCGTGATCGGCGACGCTGAGAACGACCTCCTTCTGATTGTGCTCGACCGAGATGGTGATTTCGCTTCCCTGGGGTGAATACTTGGCGGCGTTCTCCAGCAGATGAACCACTACCTCGCGCATACGCTCGAAATCGAATGAAACGTTGGGAGTGTCGGAAGGGACGTTGATCCGGACCACGTGGTTTACCAGCATGCCTCGTGTGCTTTCCAGTGCTGGTTCGATCAATTCTTTCGGAGCATGAGGGCGCAACTCCAGTCGAACCATATGCGAGTTGAGCTGCGCCATCTCCGCCGCTTCTCCTACCAGACGGTTGAGGCGGTCGGTTTCCTCATCGATGACGGAAAGCAACTCGCGCTGTTGCGCAGGATCGAGCACGTTTTCTTCCAGCAGGGCGGTTACGCTGGCCTTGATGCTGGTGAGCGGCGTGCGGAATTCGTGGGTGACGGAGTCGAGCAGCGCGGAGCGAAGCTTTTCGTTTTCCTGCATGGCGCGCGACTCGGACAGTTCCTCAATGGCGCGGGTCCGCTCGGCGGCAATGCCGACGAGGCTACCGATAGCCTCTAAAGTCTCGCGCGAAAGCTTCACTCCCAGGATTGCCAGCGCTCCCATCACCCTTGCTCCCAGGCGCAGCGGCACATAGGAAGCGGCTTCGGATTCGCTAATCTCGCCGCGTGCCTTGGCCCGCAACAGGAGATCGCGATCGAATTCCAGATCGGGGCGCGAAGGATAGACCGTCTCACGGCCGCTGACCGTCAGGGCGGCTCCGGTTGCGCCGAAGGTCTGGGTCAAGTTGTCGGGAATGCGATTGTAAAGCTGGGCGGTGTTGTCGAAGGTCAGCAGTTGCTGGCTCAAGGCGTACAGCCTCTCGACCTCCTGCCGCCGAGATAGGGCCAGCGCAGCCTGTCGCCGCGCACGTTCCGCCAGATTGCTCGCGACCACGGCGGCAATGAGGAAGGTGAACAACGCGATCCAGTTCTGCGGATCAGCGATGGTGAAGGTTCGGACCGGTGGCAGAAAGAAGAAGTTGAACAGCGCTGTCGCTGCGAAGGCAGTGAATAGCGCGAGGCGAAATCCCCAGAAGGCTGAAGTCAGCAGCACCAGCACCAGGAAGGTGAGTGCCACCGTCGTGGGGTTTACGTGAAACCAGTGGCTGTAGAAGTAGGTAACTACTGCCAAGACCACGGCCACGGCAACGCCGCGAGTAACTGCTACTTTCCCAGTCATTCCGAACGGGATTCTACTCTTTACGCGAAACTTATTTCTAACTGCTTACAATGACAAAATGGCCCGTAGTCCGGAAGAATGGCTTGAGGAAGTCGCGCCCGCAAAGACGCAGGGCATTTTCAAGCTGTTCCTGGGCTATGCTCCCGGCGTGGGCAAGACCTACGCGATGCTCAGCGAAGGCATACGGCGCAGCAGTCGCGGCGAAGACGTGGTCATCGGAATCATCGAAACCCATGGACGCAAAGCCGTCGTGGAATTGGCGTCGAAGCTGGAGACGGTGCCACGTCGCATCATGGAGTACAAGGGAACGCAGTTCCACGAGATGGACCTGGAGGCCATTCTAAAGCGAAGCCCGACGGTGGTGCTGGTTGACGAGCTGGCGCATACCAACATCGATGGCAGCGTCCACTTGAAACGCTATGAAGACGTGATGGATCTGCTGGCGGCCAAGATCGATGTGCTCTCCACCATGAACGTGCAGCACATTGAAAGCCTGGGTCCGTCGGTGGCGCAGATCAGCGGCGTGACCGTGCGCGAGACCGTGCCCGACTGGGTAATGCAGCGGGTGGACGAGATCGTGCTGGCCGACGTTACGCCGCAGGCGTTGCAGAGCCGCATGAACCGCGGTGACATCTATCCCGTGGAACGTGCCGAACGTTCGCTTGCGCACTTCTTCAAGCCGGGCAATCTGATCGCGTTGCGCGAACTGGCGTTGCGCCAGGTGACCCAGGTGGTGGACCGAAGTCTCGACGCGTATTTAACCAAAGAGCAAACCGACAAGATGCCGGACGTGGGCGAACGCATCGCGGTGTGTATCAGCTCGAATCCGGCGGCGCAGTATCTCATTGCACGCGCATCGCGCATGGCGCAGGCTATCAAGGGCGAGCTCTTCGTCGTATACGTCGATTTGGGGCAGGACGCCACGCCGCTGCATCAGCGCACACTGGCGGAGAACATTCGTTTCGCGCAGAACCTGGGCGCGACGGTGGTGCGTCAAAAGGGCAAAAGCGTAGCTGAAGAAGTGGCCAAAGTGGTGCGCGAGAAGCGAATCACGCAAGTCATCTTCGGCCGCTCGGCCCAGACCGGGTGGAAGAAATATCTCTATATGAATGCCATCCAGCGCTTTCTTCGCGACGCCCCGCCGGTGGACGTACACATCGTCACTCAGGAGGTGCGGTAATGGACCATCCGCACATTCTGGTGGTCGACGACGAGCCGCAGATTACGCGCGTGCTGCGCACCACGCTGACCGCCAAGGGATACGAAATCCGCGTTGCCAACGATGGCGAAATGGCGCTGGAGATCATGAAAGACTGGTCGCCTAACCTGGTCATCACCGACCTCATGATGCCCAACATGGACGGAGTGCAGTTGTGCAAGCGCATTCGGGCGATGTCGGAGATTCCCATCATTGTTCTGTCGGTGCGCGGCGAGGAGCGCAACAAGGTACAGGCGCTGGATGCCGGCGCCGACGATTACATTACGAAACCGTTTAGCAGCGGCGAACTTCAGGCGCGGGTGCGCGCCGCGTTGCGTCGCTCGCCCAAGGCGGAAACGACCCGCGAGTTCATCGACATAGGCGACTTCCGAATCGACCTTGCCAGCCGCCAGGTCAAGGTGCGCGATACCGAGGTGAAGCTCACGCCGAAAGAATTCGACCTGCTGACCTACATGGCAGAACATCCGCATCGCGTCATCACCCACCGTAACCTTCTGGGGGCGATATGGGGCGAGTTGAACACCGAGCAACCCGAGTATCTGCGAGTGTTCGTTGGCCAACTGCGGAAGAAAATCGAGAAGAATCCCGCCGATCCTAAGTACTTACTGACCGACCGCTGGGTCGGATACCGCTTCGAGCCCGGCGCGTAGTAGGTCAGTGGAACGTGGATGCGTGCCTTTCGCGCGCCCGGCTCGAATCGGCACGCTCAGATCCCTTGAGTCGCAAAAGAGGCTCGCTCGGGATGACAATCCTCGGGTGCCTGATTTTACGCATTCCTTATCTCTTCTTTAGCCGCGAATTACCGACCAGCTAGTCCAATGGATGAGAGTTCGTAGGACAGTTATGCCTGTATTTGTTGCGGTGGTAGTACTCGGCCTCGTCTTCTTCCTGTCTTGCCTGCTGGCGATTCATTGGGATGAACGCCGTCGTCGCAGACACCCGACGGATAAGGCGACCCGGGAACTGACGCCGCTCGAAGTGATTCCCACGAATGCACGAACGCAGCCGTACCGGCGGCTAATCCTGCTTCCGGCTCACCGTACGACGCCGAGCGCGCGGCCACTTCTGAATGATGAGTCTCGCAGTACCGGGCGGCGTGCTGTCGGGGGTTCGACGTTCACCGACTTGCCCTAGGGAGAGAGAAACAATGCGAGACCTGATCTTTGTCGCGATAACCATCGCCTTCTTCGTGCTGTCGATCGCGTACGTGAAGTTCTGTGAGAGGGTGCGATGAGCTCATTCATGAATCTTCAATCATTGGTAATGCTGGTGGTGACCGCTCTCACCATGGTGTACCTGTTCTACGCCTTGTTGCGCCCGGAGAAATTCTGATATGACCGCGAATGGATGGCTGCAGATTGGTGTCTTTCTGCTCGCCATTTTTCTCGTGACCAAGCCGCTTGGGGTTTATATGGCGCGCGTGTTCAGCCGTGAGCGCACTTTTGTGGACCCGGTGCTGCGTCCCATCGAGCGCCTGGTTTACAGGCTGACGGGAGTGGATGAAGCGCACGAGATGCGCTGGACGGAGTATGCCGTCTCGATGCTGCTGTTCAGCGTCGTTCCCATGCTGTTGCTATACGTCATAGAGCGCGCGCAGGCATGGCTGCCGTTCAATCCCCAGAAGTTTGGCGCGGAATCGTGCCGGACCTGGCATTCAACACCGCCGCTTCCTTCACTACCAACACAAACTGGCAGAACTACTCCGGCGAAGTGGTGATGAGCTACTTCACCCAGATGGCTGGCCTCGCGTATCACAACTTCATCTCCGCCGCGGTCGGTATCGCACTGGCGATTGCTTTCATTCGCGGCATTGCCCGCCGCGAGATGCAAGACCATCGGGAATTTCTGGGTCGACATGACGCGCGCCAGCCTATGGGTGCTACTGCCGTTCTGCGTGGTCGGAGCGTTGTTGCTGGTTTCGCAGGGCGTAGTGCAGAACCTGCATCCCTACGACAAAGCGGCGCTCGTCGAATCGCAGCAGGTGCCGCATCTAGGATCCGACGGCAAGCCTGCAGTAGATGCCGGCGGCAGGCCGGTGATGGATACGGTGACCGAGCAGACTATCGCGCAAGGCCCGGTCGCTTCGCAGGAGATCATCAAGGAGTGGGGGACGAACGGTGGCGGCTTTTTCAATGCCAACAGCGCTCATCCCTTCGAGAACCCGACGCCGCTATCCAACTTCATCGAACTGTTCGCGATCTTCGCGTATCGGCCCGGGCTGACTTACACGCTGGGCCGCATGACCGGCTCGCAAGCCCACGGCTGGGCGGTGTGGTCGGCCATGGCGATGCTGTTTCTCGCCGGTGTGACAACCGTGTACTGGGCGGAGGCCCGCGGCAATCCGCTGCTATCCGCACGATGTCAACCAGCAGCGCGACCGTCATGCAGCCGGGCGGAAACATGGAAGGCAAGGAAGTCCGCTTCGGAATCGCGAATACCGCGCTGTGGGCGACGGTTACGACCGATGCGAGTTGCGGCGCCATCAACGGCTGGCACGATTCGTTCACTCCGCTCGGCGGCATGGTTCCGCTGGTGAACATCATGCTGAGCGAGGTGATTTTCGGCGGGGTCGGCGCGGGCATGTACGGCATGCTGATCTATATCGTGCTGGCCGTGTTTATCGCGGGGCTGATGGTGGGCCGCACGCCGGAATACCTCGGCAAAAAAATCGAAGCTTACGACGTGAAGATGGCGATGCTGGTGGCGCTGGTATTCCCGCTGGTGATTCTGATCTTCGCCGCGATTTCATCGGTGCACAGATTCGGCACCTCGGGCATTCTGAATCCCGGGCCGCACGGGCTGAGCGAGATTCTCTATTCCTTTACTTCGCAAGCGGGCAACAACGGCTCGGCCTTCGCCGGGCTGACGACCAATACGCCTCTGGTACAACGTCAGCGGCGGCATCACCATGCTGGTTGGCCGTTTCCTGATGATCATCCCGATGCTGGCGATCGCCGGCAATCTGGCGCAGAAGAAATATGTGCCGCCGTCGCTGGGTACTTTTCCGGTGACGACGCCGCTGTTCACTGTGCTGCTGATCGGCGTGATCATCATCGTCGGCGCGCTGACGTTCTTCCCGGCGTTGAGCCTGGGCCCCATTCTTGAGCACCTGCTGATGGGCGCGGGAAAGACTTTCTGAGGTAGTGATGGCAAGAAGCAACGCAATCTGGGAATGGAAGATTGTGCGGCGGGCCGTGCTGGATGCGCTAGTGAAGCTGGACCCGCGCAAGATGATGGGCAACCCCGTCATGTTCGTGGTCGAGATTGGTAGCGTCATCACCACGGTGCTGTCTGTTCAAGGGCGGCACGGCGTTTTCGTTCAACCTGCAGATCACGCTGTGGCTGTGGTTCACCGTGCTGTTCGCAAATTTCGCCGAAGCCATGGCGGAAGGCCGCGGCAAGGCGCAGGCTGACACGCTGCGCAAAGCGCGCTCTGAGACCATGGCCAATCGCATGATGCCCGACAGGCATGAGCAGGTGCCCAGCTCCAAGTTGCGCGCCGGGGATATGGTGTCTGGTGTCTGCCGGCGAACATCATTCCGTCCGACGGCGAGATTCGTCGAAGGAGTCGCGTCGGTGGATGAGTCGGCGATTACCGGCGAGTCCGCTCCGGTGATTCGCGAAGCCGGAGGCGACCGCTCGGCTGTGACCGGAGGCACGCGCGTGCTCTCCGATCAGATTGCGCATCGAGATTACGTCGAACCCCGGCGAAACTTTCCTCGACCGCATGATCGCGCTGGTGGAAGGCGCCGAGCGCCAGAAGACGCCCAACGAAATCGCGCTGAACATTCTGCTTGGCCGGGTTGACGATTATCTTCCTGCTGGCGGTAGTGACGCTGCAGCCGTTCGCGATTTATTCGGGCTCGCCGCAGACGATGTTCGTCTGGTATCGTTGCTGGTCTGCCTCATTCCGACGACGATCGGCGGATTGCTCTCCGCCATCGGCATCGCCGGTATGGACCGCCTGGTGCAGCACAACGTGCTGGCGATGTCGGGCCGCGCGGTTGAAGCTGCGGGCGACGTGAACACGCTGCTGCTCGACAAGACCGGAACCATCACGCTTGGTAATCGTCAGGCAGCGCGATTCATTCCCGCGCCCGGAGTAACCGAGACGGAAATGGCGGACGCGGCGCAATTGTCGTCGCTGGCGGATGAGACTCCGGAAGGCCGCTCGATCGTGGTGCTGGCGAAAGAGAAATACGGGCTTGCGTGGGCGTGAACTTGCGTGCGCATGAAGCGCAGTTCGTGCCCTTCACCGCGCAGACCCGCATGTCGGGCGTGAACCTGAACGGATTTCGAGATCCGCAAAGGTGCAGCCGACTCCGTTAAGGCCTATCTGGCGCAGGAAGGGCACGCATATCCCGCTGCCGGTGAAGCGGCGGTGGAGCAGATTGCGCGTTCGGGCGGCACGCCGCTGGTAGTCGCGGAGAAAAACTCGCGGTGCGCATGGGCGTGATCGAGCTGAAGGACGTGGTCAAGGGCGGCATGCGCGAGCGCTTCGATCAACTGCGCGCCATGGGCATTCGTACCGTGATGATCACCGGCGACAATCCGCTTGACCGCGGCGGCGATTGCGCGCGAAGCCGGGGTCGACGACTTCCTGGCGCAGGCCACGCCGAAAGACAAGATGGACCTGATCCGGCGCGAACAGGCCGAAGGCAAGCTCGTCGCGATGACGGGCGATGGTACCAACGACGCTCCCGCGCTGGCCCAGGCGGATGTCGGCGTGGCGATGAACACCGGCACACAGGCCGCTAAAGAGGCCGGGCAACATGGTGGATCTCGACTCCAATCCGACCAAGCTGATCGAGGTGGTGGAGATCGGCAAGCAACTGCTGATGACGCGTGGCTCGCTGACTACGTTCTCGATCGCCAACGACGTGGCGAAGTATTTCGCCATCATTCCCGCGATGTTCGCGGGAACCTTCCCGGTGCTGAACGCACTCAACATCATGCACCTGCAGGACGCCGCAGTCGGCGGTGCTGTCGGCGGTGATCTTCAACGCGCTCATCATTATTGCGTTGATTCCGCTGGCGTTGCGCGGGGTGAAGTATCGCGCCATGGGCGCGGCCGCGCTGTTGCGCCGCAATCTTCTGATCTACGGCTTCGGCGGGATCGTGATTCCGTTCATCGGAATCAAGCTGATCGACATGCTGATCACCAGGGTGGGACTGGCGTAAGGGCTATATGAAAAAGAATCTGCTGATTGCAATCTTGATGACCCTGGTGACGACAGTTCTGCTGGGAATCATCTATCCCCTCGTGGTGACCGGTCTGGCGCAATTGATATTTCCCAATAAAGCGAACGGGCAGCTGATTGCGCGCAATGGCAAGCTGGTCGGCTCGCGGATCATCGGGCAGGCTTTCACCGGGCCGAGTTACTTTCATTCGCGGCCTTCTGCCGCGGGCACGGGCTATGACGCGGCCAATTCGGGCGGCACGAAACTTGGACCTACCAATCAAAGTCCTGATTACCGCGTGAACAGGATGCGGCCGCGCTGCAGTCGGAAAATCCGAACGTACCCGTGCCGGTGGACTTGGTAACGACATCAGCTTCAGGTCTTGACCCCAACATCTCGATCGCGGCAGCAGAATTCCAGATCCCACGCATCGCACGTGCTCGCAATCTTTCGGTCGCTCAAGTTGGGCAGCTTATCGCGGCACATACAGAGGGACGTCAGCTTGGCTTTCTGGGTGAGCCACGGGTGAATGTTTTGGAACTGAATCTGGCGCTGGATCAAGTGGGCCGCCGCTGAAACATCGCAGAATCTCGCATTCCGCCCAGGGCAGTGGACTAGAGCATCACATCGCTCAATGGTGCTCGAGAGTTGTCAGTTGGCCTCTTTCACTTTCCAGGTCGCGCTGAACAGCGGATGGCCCCCGCTTTCCACAGTGATGTGATTCTGTCGCACAGAAACTTTGGCGTCGGTCTTTCCATTCACACGCACGGTAGCGTTAATGTTCGGCAGGTGCTTCGCGTTGAGCAAATGCGGTTGAACCGCTCGTGATGAGTTCGAGGTCAGCGGCTCCGCTGGGTAGCCGATCGCGCCGGGACGAGTATCCAACACGGCGTCGATAACCCGGTCGGGCACATGGTGGTGCTTCAGATCAATGAGCGCGTTGGGGCTGGTTGTGAAGTTGGTCTCTGAGACCTGCATCACTCGCAGAATGGTGTCCTGTGAAAGTCCGGCCTTCACCATCCGCTCGATATCGGCGTTAGTCAAAGGGCTATTGGTTGGGCTTTGCCCGAACGATGGAATCGAGATTGCCAGGACCAGAGCCAGAAGGGCGAGGACTTCAAAAACGCGAGTGCGTCGCATGATCGGTGCTCCCTTATCGAAGATGTACGAGGCGGACGGAAGCCGGCCAGGACGCTCCGCTTTCACTTGTCACATCGTTAGAACGGGTGACTTGGCGGTCCTTGCAGAATAAATTTTGGATTGCATCGAAAAGGCGGCGCGACGTTACTCCCGCTGCCAGTTCTTTCCGCCATCGCTCGTGCTGTAGCGCTCCCCACTCTCGGTCAGGATGATTCCGTGTTGCTGGTCTGCAAAGTGGATCGCAGCGATAGCGTCATTGGTCCTATCGGACGGTACAGGCAGGGCGATCTGGCTCCAATGCTCTCCGCCATCTGCTGAGTGGAAGAGCTCGCCGTGACTGCCACCCGCCCAAACGCCGTTGCCGGATACGGCTACGACGCGAAACTGCGTCGAATGATCGGTGAGTACGCCTATCCAGCCAGTCTGCGAGAAATGCTCCAAGTGACCGTCTGGAGTGATGCGCCAGGTTTTGTTGCCACTACTCTGGCGCATAAAGGCTTGCGGCACCGCTGACATCCGACCAGCAGCGAGGCTTTGCGTCTGACTATCTTGTTGACTCGGCGCAAACCCATTCTGTGTGGGAATCGTCACTTTGAAGCCGTTGGTTGCGCCGCCGATCACCATCCCTGGCGACTGCTCGACTGCGCTGTCCGGCGGAGCACCGGCTGCAGCGCTAGCTCTTGCATCACCTGACGCCACTTTCATCGCTGTCATGTCGGAGGCGTGATGCGGTACTTTGCCGGCTTCCGACGGCTTGGTGGTTGGCGCGTGGGGCGGTTTCTTGCCCTCTGGCGCGATGGTCGAGAGGTACTCGGTTTCGGACTTAGGCTCGATCGGCAGCGACGGCTGCTGCTGCTGAACAGCTACTTGTGCAACCTGTGCTGGTTTGGGAGTCGTCCGTTCGTGGGAAAGATATTGCTGAACTAGAATGCCTCCCACGATCGCAACCGCGGCGACTCCGGAGGGGATCCATAACACTCTTGGCATCCACTTTGAGCGAGGCCGGGCTGCCGGTTCGGCTGGCGTCACGTATTGCTCATCAGCGTTGCCGGCCAGGAAGAGCACTTCGCGACATTCCAGGCAGCGGGCAACATGATCGGCAACTCGCTCGTTTTCTCTGGCGGACAACGTGTGTTCCGCAAACGCCGTCAATACATCGGCGGAAGGATGGGTTGCGACCGTCGCGTTGCGGGCGAGTGCGCTGCGTATCGAGTTTGGAAGTTCTGGATTCATCCCTGAGACTCGCCCTTCTTATAGAACGCAGCGGTCAAGGTTTCTTGCCGCAAAGTTTCGCTCACCTGCACCCGCAAATCGCGTACGTCGATCTCGGTCATGGCTTCTTCTGCCTGACGCCGGCTCATCCCTGAGCGAGTCAGGCGTTTGCCGATGCGCTTGCGCAGCCCTGCTTTGGCCCGTTCCAACTTCCGGCTGATAGTGGACTCATGCGCACCCATCAGCTTGGCGATTTCCGCCAGCGTTCTGCGGTCCAAAAAGTAGGAGACGAGCAGAAATCGCTCTTCGCCGCTCAGTGTGGCTAGTTCGGCCGTAACCGCTGCTTCAATCCGGTCGTCGATAACCGGTGTCTCGGGTTGCGGCGCGGGAAACTGAGCCCCTTCTTCCACCGCAGCATCCAGGCTGGTTTCCCGTTTAACACTGCGATAGCGATTGATGTATTCCTGCGCAACGATGGTACGCAACCAGCCCTGCAGGGAGCCGCGACCATGGTAGTAACGCAGTTTAGAAACTCTTTGCTGACCCTTTGCGTCCACACCATAGAGTTCGGCATAGAGCGAATCCGCCAGAGCTCGAGCAGCGCTCTCTTCTTTCGCGATTTTGTAAGCGGATTCGTAGAGCGTGGCCCGGTATCGAGTCAGAAAAACTTCCCAGGCGCGTTCGCTACCTTCAGCGCAGGCGTGCGCCAGAGTCAACTCTTCCAGGCGAAGCGAGAGCAGAAACTTCTCGTCAGAAACCTCCAGACAATCAGGTTGACTCGCCTTCACTACCTCGACCAGCAGACCTGCCAGCGCTTCTTCGCCGATGCCAAATTCGCGTGCACCACTCGCCCCGTAATGTTGCTCAGCAAAGAGCTTCACCGACGCGCGGAGTTGCTGCTCTGCGAGCGGTCCGGAAGCTGATGGCGAAGCCATGGGTGCGAATCCTATCAATTTAGCTGCAAGAAAAACAGGGTCAGGCGTTCCTCTGTTAGAGACGCTCGATGGGCGGTTCCGCTAGCAGCAACAAAACGGCAACGGCTGCGCCTCAGGAGGTCACGATGAAACGCGCTATCGTGGTACAGCTTTTGTCCCTGTTGCTGGCCGCTATTTCCGCCGTCGCGGGAACGGTCGCCGGTGACTATAAAGTTCTGCTGCCGATTACGAGAGGAAACTTGAGTCTCTTTCCCATAGTTGGAGGGAAGAACGCCGATACCAGTGGATTGCTGACCCTCGACGAAGGACTGCGCTCGGGCGCGGTGATCGTAACCGAAGCCGGCTCGCTGCCAGGCTTGGTACGTCGCGGATCGCATTATCCGGGAGGCTCGTCCGCCGAAGTCAATCGCCTTGTGCTGGTTAACAACTCCGATCGTCCGCTGCTTTTGCTGGCCGGAGAGGTGGTAACCGGTGGCAAGCAGGATCGCGTGATCGGCGTGGATCGTATCGTTCCGGCAAAATCTGAGCCGGTGGATCTCTCGGTCTTCTGTGTCGAGCCGGGGCGCTGGGTCGCTTCTTCGGAGCACTTCAACAGCATGAACTCAGCCATGGCACAACCGAGTGTCCGAATGCCGGCGATGGCGATGCGCGATCAGAGCAGCGTCTGGGCATCCTCCGCCGCAGCCAGAGCGGGTATGGCTTTGATCGCTCCGCACGCGGCTCCGGCCATTGGCGGAACTACTTCCTATGCCAAGGTCATCGAGAATCCAGAGGTGGAAAAGAAGGTTGGGTCGGTCGCCGCCGACTACGACGGCCTCATGAAGCAGTTGCGCAAAGTTGGCGCCAAGGGCGTAGTAGTCGCGGTGAATGGCCGCATTACCTGGGCTGATGTGTTCGCCAGCACCGACCTGCTGGAAAAGTACTGGGTCAAGCTAATCCGCTCCTACGCCGCAGAATCACTGACCAATGTAGGCGGCAAGCAACAGGTGGATCAGAAGTCGGCGCAGGCATTCCTGGATAAATTGCAGGGCACGCGAGAGGTGATCGAGACCGAACCCAAACTATTCAGTCGGAGTGAAATCGCAGGTGATGGGTACAAGGTATTCACGCTGACCTCGCTGCTCCACCCTGATGCGTACACCGTACATCTCGCCAAGATGTCGTGTAGGGAGTCCGAGCCAGTCCGACTTCAGCCGCTACCCATATTGAGGTAGGGCGGGTTGAGGTTGCGTTTAGCTCCGACCGCGCTAGCAGTCGTCATCAACCATTGGCCATAGCTTGGCCAGTTGCCTATTCGCAGCACAACCCCGGCGGAACGCGACCTTCCTCGCCGCTCATGGGCGATTGGAAAAGTTCTCGTGAGGGGGTGAGCTAGATGGCGGAGGACGCAGTCACGTGCGAACCCCTCTCCGCCGAAATTCCCTGCTAACAGGGAAAAATACAGGGAATTTCGCCTTAAATCGGGCTCTCTCTCGGCTCGGAGGCGCGGTATCGCTCCTGCTTTGTGCCACTTACATCGGCTCACGGTCCCAACAGGCGCATTCTTAACAGGGAATTTTACAGCGCCTATCAGGGAATCCAGTTCCCTGATACCGGTGCTCGAAACGGGAAAGGCTTCGAGGGGGATTCGCAAGCTACCACGAAGTTAGTTCATGTTTCCGGTCCAACACGGATGTGGGTTTCTCGATCACGAAGGGGTCCAGCCGGTTTGCTTGCCGAGTGGCCCATTCAATCCAAGATTTGTATTGCGCTTGCTTCTCGGCCGGCCATGAGGCCGATTCCCTCGCGTACACAGTTACAAACCTCCGCAGCTTCTCAGCCCGGTCCCAGTCGTCGACCCACTTGTTGAGTTGCGCTAGCTTCTTCTCCTCCTGCTGGATCTCCTGGCGGAGCTGTACCGCCTCTCGTTCGCGCCTCTGGCGTTCCGCCTTCACGCTGTTTCCGTGCCTCCTCCTGACGTCGCTCCAAAATGGCAGTGCGCATAAGCCCAGCACAAACTCGCCGATGATGAGCGGGGAGCGGATGCCTGCCATCCTTATCCAGTAGCCTGCTTAAGTCATGGAAGGTTGTACATCTTAATCCTGTTGTAAAACCATGGCCGTTTCCGAGTACAATGTGCATCTGGCCGAGACGCTGCAGGAGTTGGTGAGGGAGAAGTGACAGAGTCGGTCATGGATTCCCATCTTCTTATTCTGGTGACTGGCATTAGGCCTGGGAACGGTCCTAAATCCATGTCGGATACTCTCGCATTACCTTCCGCTATGTATTTTGAGATCAAACAGACCGCCTTCACTTTCTTCAAGCGTATAGCCTTTGCCGTCTGCACGCCGAACCTAAATGAGGCTAGTTCACAAGAGAGATGGATGCGCAATGTTGTCGGGTTAGCGATGGCTCCCCTTTTGTACGCTCGACAATTTCGCCAAGATATCTGTCACGTCTGATTGACTAACGGGTGGGAGACGCCTTTATGTACGAACTTGACAGCATCTACGGAGAGAATCCGACACCCAATAAAGTCGTCATTTTGGTACATGGCACATGGGGTTCCAACTCGCTGACCTGCCCCCCATCTTTAGTCCAGGGATAATGAGACTTTCTCCGGTTTTTGTTCGCCTCCACCAACGCTGTTCATAGCGGGGAGGGGGGTGTGGGGAAAGGGGCCGGCGCTTGAGGCCCCTGTCCCCACTTCATCCGCGTAGAAGCCTGCCGACTGCTGAGCAAACTCCATCGGGGTACGGTACTGCAAGCTGCTGTGTGGCCGAAGTTCGTTGTAGTCCTGCTTCCACTGCGCGATCCTTTCACGTGCATCAGCCAGGCTGCTGAACCAGTTCTCGTTCAGGCATTCATCGCGGAAGCGGCCGTTGAAACTCTCCACATAGCCGTTCTCCATCGGTCGACCGGGTTGAATCGTGTGCCACTGTAGGCCCTGCTCGTAGGCCCACTGATCGACCGCACGACTTACGAACTCCGGTCCGTTGTCGCTGCGGATCTGGCGCGGCAGTCCGCGGCTGTGCTTCAGTTCTTCCAGCACGCGTACGACGCGCACTCCACCCAGCGAGGTATCGACCTCGATCGCCAGGCACTCCCGCGTGTAGTCATCCACGATGTTCAAGGTGCGAAACCTCCGTCCCGAGCTGAGCGTGTCGCTCATGAAGTCGACCGACCACACCTGGTTGGCGGCCACGGCTGCCGGCAGCGGCTGACGCACCGTGCTGCGCTTCCGTCCCCGCTTGCGCCGCAGCGACAGCTTCTCCTCCACGTACAGCCGGTACACCCGCTTGTGGTTCACTTGCCAACCTTCGCGCGCCAGCAGAACCTGCAGACGGCGGTAGCCGAACCGGCGCCTGGTCTCCGCCAACTCGCGTAGCCGCACCCGCAGCGGCTGGTCCTGGCTCCTGCGTTTCCGATAGCGACATGTTGCGCGATACAGCTCCATCAGCCCACAGGCTCGTCGCTGGCTCAGCTCTACCTCCACCTGCATCACCAGCACCGCCTCTCGCCGCGCCTGCGGGCTCACCACTTTTTTGCGACTACCGCCTTCAACGCCCGGATGTCCACCGCCTGCTCGGCCACGATGTGTTTCAGCTGCCGGTTTTCTTCCTCCAGCTGCTTCAGCCGTCTCGCCTCGCTCAACTCCAACCCCCCGTACTTGCTCTTCCACCGGTAGAAACATGCCTTCGCGATCCCGTGTCGCCGGCACAGTTCTCCGGTTTCCACCCCGGCCTCCGACTCCTTCAGGATGGCGATGATCTGATCTTCGCTGAATCGACTCTTTCTCACGACTCCTCCTCTGGCCCTGGCGGGCCATCCTAAATGGGAGAAGTCTCTTTTCCTATGGGCTATTTCTCGGGGAGCAGGTCAGCGTTGTCACCACTTAAATGGTATTGACTTTTGAAACTATTAATCGCATATTGACAAACTGTGCGCCGTGGACCAGAAATCAGGCAGCGAGCGCGGAACTTTCTCACTTGCAATGCTGTAATGATCGGTGCAGCTGGGCACTCGACCTGACACATCCTTCATCCATCGGCCATGTTCTTGGACCAGGCAACACAGAAACAATTCACGATCACGAAAGGCTGGCCCTTCTTTGTGATTTGACTCCAAGCCCACGCTGCGGCCCGTGCGCCAATTGTCACTTCCGCATAGACTGAAACGCCGGTAAAGCCATTTGCTCGCCCGGAGCGGGACAATGATTCTTTGTCTAGCTTCACGTCAGGTCGAAGTGCCAAGGAAAAAGAAAGGAACACTCGATGCGCCGCTTCAGCACTATTGTCATAATCGCTCTCTCCACTTTGTTGTTCGTTTCCATCTGCTCAGCTCAACATGAAAGCAAGACACCGAGTACGCTCCCCGCGTACTCGGTCTCGGAGTCGGCACAATTAAATAGCCTAACAGCGTTAGAAGCGACGTCCGACGACTTGATAGCGGCCGTCGCGACTCTACAGGGTGGTTCTCAACCTCTTGGCCAATGGTCAGGTTCCGTGACCTCGGCGGGCTGGAACTTGCAGTTTATGGGACAGATAAATCAGGTGCAAACAACGATATCCCAGACGGGCACGTTCAACGGTGGACACATAACCTGGGTTGACTCAGGAATGTTAGGTGATCAACCTATTACAGGCTCAGGAAGTTTTGAGGTCGCCCAGATCGACGCAAGGGGGCGAAGCTTCGCGGCAGTTGGAGCCATACCGTAGCAGTTTCTCCTGCCGACAACATAGTCTTTTTATTCACGGCCTCGACGCAAGACGTAGCTAGTGGTTTTGCTGAAAACATTATTCGAGTAAATTCACTGGATAGCTGGATGGTTACGAGTTTCTCTACGGGCACCACGGATTTTCTCAATCACAGTGTTATCTCTTTGGACAACACGGGCAGTGGTACCGCGTCGTCGCACGGTAGTCCGTTTCCAGGGGGGGGGGAATGGAGACTTTAACATTGTTCAGGATGGACAGCTGAATCTTACAATGGGCACAATTTCCTTTACAGCCGCGGCCGCGCCAACGCTATTCTCGGACTTGAGTGGCGTATATCCCACCTACCAGTGTTGCTACGGATTGTCGGTGTCCGGGTATCAGGCGAAAGGCGGAAGCTATACCGCTGCCAACGAGTTCCAGGTCGGAACCAGTGGCATCGTTGGGGAGATTGATGTCGCTGTAAGTTACAGCTCCGGCGCAAATTCGTTCTACGTTTCGATTTGGACGGACAGCGGTGGCTTGCCGGGCGCCCTACTGGCTCGTTGGGACAACCTGTCCAGCAACACAAGTTACACTTATGGAGGGTGCTGCGGGCTGGCCACCATTAACAATACGGGACTGAGCCTATTTGCGGGCGCATCATACTTCATGGTTCTCGGGCCGGAGAACTTCATATCCGACACCTCGGAATCGTGGAATCTCAATAGCGTGGGTGCGACGGGACTGGATCTGTATTCCAGGGACGGTGGCCTCACCTGGAACAGCAACGGTATTGGTGCAACGCTCGGAGCCTTCGACCTCTTGGGTAGCGCGAGCGGGGACTCAATACTCAAGAAATAGGTGGGGCGGGTCCGACGGGTTATATAGAAGGGGATGTCAAGAAAAAATACCTCTCCCCTCGATAGGGACGAAGGCGTGCCACAGGGCAGTTTGCCGGGACACAGTGGATGCGGAAGCCCGACATGGTCAGTGACTCTCCCCAATCCATCTCGTAAACGGGCTCGATGTTTTGGGAACGAAGCAGGCGAGCACCGCGAGCGCCAACGATGAAGGCAGACCTTCCACGAATTGCAAGCTTGCACTGGTTGTACACGAGTCCTGTCCGGGCTCCGGCATCGGCCTTGTCAGATGCGGAAACTACTAACGCACGCGGTAGCGATTCAAATGACGTTGCCAAGTCACTTAGCCCAAGGAGCAGTGCGATAGAAAAAAGCCAGGAGGAACGTCTCATGATCGCTAAGATACTTGAATACCAAGTATCTTGGACCGCCACCGATCACGGTTCATCCTGTAAGGCTCCAGCAGACCGATCAGTTTTTTGGCCCGGCCGGTTAGTCGTGTACAACCCTGATCTCCACGACTCTGTGCTGGTATCACCCATCTTGCAGGCGACATCGACGGACTCATCATGAGTCAAGGCATAGATTCGAGTGTCGCTCGGTTCTGTAACGTGCCAGAAACGACGCGCCGGAGGACCTGGTTGCGCGAACTTTGCGTTGATGATTACTTGATCCCAGAATCGGGACAGAGTCTGGAACTTACAACCTACAAAGAGCTGGTCCGGCAGCGGTCACGAAGAACTGCGGGGCTCCAGTATAAGCCGGACTAATGGACTCGCACGCGTGTTGCCAGCAACGCACAAATTGATCAGCAGCATCGCGCGCCACGAGAGCGGGCTTGGGCCCAAAAGTCAAGACCACCAAGGTGCCTTCTTTAGTTCCCGGAAAACTGCCGACGTAGGCCACTGCTCATTAACCTGTCACTTCACAGAGCAGCATTGTTGAAGATGGGCGGTAAGAGCATTTGTGGAAGTTCTAGGGAACTGAGCTATACTTCGCATACCCGCAGGAAAATGTGACCCCAGAGAGCCGTCACTCGAGTTGAAGACTATGGCTTGCTGACCTGCGCCTCTGCTAACTGAGAACGATTCTTTGGTCTTCATGAAGCATCCTGGGGCGCCCGGCGCGTTTCAGCAGTTTAATGGCGCATCTGCCCAGCTTGCGCAATCAGCCTGCATCGCGACGAAGTGAAACTAATGGGAACGAGGGTTCGGCACCTAAAGGCTATTGACTCTTACTCATCCAGCGACTATTCTTTGTCAACTTTCAAAACCACTTAAGAGTAAATCTCGGCTTACTATATCTCGTGAGACTCTCTAAATGGTTTCCGCTCCCGCAAAGTAGCATTTGACCGATTATGGTGGGCAACTCCGCCTAGGCTGCCGCCTTAACGAAAATGGTCCGCCCTTGTGAAATCTTGGAGATTTCATTTCTCGAGAGACTCCGATATGCCTTATCGCAGGCGCGAAAGGCTGCTCGATACGCTGCAGAAGGGGGACAATGCAATGGATACCAGCAAAATTGGCATTACCTTCAAAGAGCTCATGACGGGCGGATTCTCGCTTGGCGAAACCGATCCGGCAACCGGCGCTACAAAAGGCAACGGCAACGTGCTGTCGATGCATGGCAGTGTGACCATTGACGACATCGACCGCTTTATCGCTGATCCGGAGCATGCCGGGGTGTTGGACGTGGTCATGGACTGGCCAACTTTTGGACTGGGTTTGGCCGCGCCAGGAGGAGTTTTTAACCTATTCTCGCCGTCCAACGACCGAAAAACGAAACTTATGGTGTATGAATGGGGCCTGGATCACGATGGAAAGCCCTACTACTTCGCAGGGCATAAGAACGTTACGGTTCATCCTATTTTCGATGTGTGGAAGGACACAACAACTCTCTATACGCAATTGCACGAAGGCAAAGATAAGCGCGGTCCGGTAGTTGGAGCGGGCATCATTTCACTGAGTCTGGAAGAGCTCGTCAAGATGGGCAGCAAGTTCAAACCCTTGAATGCGCCGTCGACGGAGGCCGGCCTGGCAGCGGTGGCGAAGTTCGGAAGGTTCTTTATGGGCGAGCTTTGGGACACTTATGTGAAAAAAGAAGGGACCTAGCATGGCCTACGACGTCGTCGTGATCGGAAGCGGATTTGGCGGGGCTATCACCGCTTGCCGGCTGGCAGAGGGTGGGTACAAGGTATTGATCCTGGAGCGTGGTCGGCGCTGGGACAAGACCAACTATCCTCGAAGGCCAGAAGACGCCTGGTTGTGGGATGCGGACTGTCCTGAGAAAAAGAACGGCTGGATGGAATTGCATCGCTTCTCTCACATGGCGGTCGCACAGGGTGCGGCTGTCGGTGGTGGTTCACTCATCTATGCCAACATCTCGTGTGAAGCGCCCGAGTCTGCGTTTCAGCAAGGCTGGCCTCAAGAGGTAACCTACGCAGAGTTAAAGCCCCACTACGATGCAGTGCCAGTTCATGAATGTGCAGGGGGTCCCAGACAATCAATGGACCGAGCGCATGCGACTCATGAAAAGGGGAGCTGAGGCGATTGGGGCGGGTAACCGATTCAAGAGCTCAACTTGCAGTCTCGTTCGATGAGGTGTTCAACTACGCAGATCCGAACTGCCATGACGCCTCCAATAGCAAGCGGTTTGTTAATGCACAAGGAGTAGAGCAGGGCAGATGCGTGCATCTGGGGAATTGCGACATAGGATGTGAAGCAGACGCAAAGAATACCTTAATCGCAATTTAGTTCCTGCCGGGCCGAGAAGCACGGTGCGGAGGTGCGAGAACTCCACCTGGTAACTGACATCGAACCTGTCGCCAATGCATACAAGGTATATTTCGACAGGTTGACGGATGGGCAAAGAATCCCGGGAGACGAGACCGCCCGCATTGTGATCGTAGCCGCCAGCTCACTGGGATCGACGGAGCTGCTGCTGCGCTGTCGGGATATCACCGGGACGTTACCGAACATAAGCCCTTTTCTTGGCCATGACTGGAGCGGCAATGGTGATTTCCTCACGCCAGCTTTCTACCAGAACCTGAACGTGCTTCCCAGCACCGGACCCACCATTACGTGTGCGATCGACTTTCTTGATCGCAGCGAGTGTCCGGCCAATCTTTCTGGATTGAAGATGGAGGTTTTCCTAACCTCCTGGGTGACTACGTTAAGTCCGTTAAGGCTGGAACGTCCGCGAACGGTACCATGGCAAAGTTGCTCATCGAAGCCTTCGGACACATGCTTCGTCAGGATGACGACCAGCCTTTCCGCAACGTCATGCCGTGGTTTGCGCAAGGCGTGGCGTCGATGCGGCAAACGGTATTCTCAGCCTGCACCACGATCTGATCAGCGGCAAGCCCCGGCTTCAGCTTCACGTGGGACATCGGCAAGTCAAAACAGGTTATCGACGCGATCGTTGCCATGCACCTCAAGTTGTCAGCCGCGACGGGTGGTCACCCAGTCGTGCCTCCCACCTGGTCCCTGCTTAATTATCTTGTTACTCCCCACCCACTGGGCGGGTGTTGCATGGGAAATACCGCACTCGATGGCGTGGTAAACCATGCGGGCGAAGTGTTCAGGTTCCAAAAATCTTTACGTAGCAGATGCTGCGATCATCCCTGAAGCACTGGGGGTGAATCCATCGCGCACAATTGGCGCTTTGGCTGAGCGTGTAGCAAAGATCATCAAGGACGAGGGGCGCTAGATGAACACACTCCCCCGCAGCCCCCCTCGTTCAAGGACTTCCTGATATCGCCACCCGTGCGTAAGGAGATGGCGGCTCAGTCGCCTGACAATCCCCAACCGATTGGCGTGATTATCACTCTCGAGGAGCAGGACGCACTGGGCCGGAACAAGGAGTCGGAAGATCCAAGATCGAAGTTAAGAAATTCCTTGAAGCAAAAGGCTATGCTGTCCGCGAAAGTGACTTTTACGTATTTGCCAGCCTACTGCCGGCAGACATCCGTGCCTTGGCGGACCAGAGAACCTGGGTACATCGCATCTGGAAGGACGAGCCCACCTTTGCCCACTTGCTGGACTCAACGGAAACGATCAAGGCAACTGCATGCTGGCGAACCTTCGACGCGCGAGGTAAGGGCATTTGCTGGGCGGTGATGGATACTGGAATTCGTGCGGACCATCCGCACTTACAGGGAATTGTCTCCAGCGACCTCAGTAAGAACTTTTCGAACTCGCCGGTGCTGGACGACAGAAACGGACATGGCACACATGTCGCCGGCATCATCGCCGGCTCTGCAAAGCTCAAGGCCGATGGCACCACATACAAAGCTGCGACCTATATCGAAGAGCAGGATGATCCGGCGGTCGTTGAACTAAGTGGCTGTCCTTCAGGTATCGCTCCCCTGGCGCGGCTAATCAACGTCAAGGTTTTGGATGATCATGCAGTCGGCTCGGCATCGAGTGCGATTCTCGGCCTGGAGTATCTGCGGAAGCTGAACCAGGGTAGCCGCAGCATCATCGTCGACGGCGTCAACATGAGCTTGGGGTATCCTTTCGATCCCAAGTGGTACGGCTGTGGCCATAGTCCCTTATGCGATGAAGTGCAGAGAGCGATTGATTCGGGTCTAGTGGTCGTAATCTCCTGCGGCAACGCCGGCTATGGCACAACGAAGCTCGACACCGGGGAGGAAGGTCCGACCTGGGTCGATCTTTCGATCACTGACCCGGCAAACACCGCGGATGCGATAGCCGTCGGCTCCATTCACAAATCGAAGCCTCATACCTATGGCGTCTCGTACTTTTCTTCCAAAGGACCTACGGGCGATGGCCGGCAGAAACCGGATCTTGTCGCCCCCGGTGAAAAGATCGTTTCCTGTTCGGTGCAACTGGAAAAGGGTTACGAGTACGAAGAGCGCAGCGGCACCAGCATGGCTGCTCCGCATGTTTCGGGAGCGATTGCAGCTTTTCTATCCGCTCACCCGGAGTATCGTGGTGACCCCTATTCGATCAAAGAAATTTTCATGAAGAGCGCAATCGATTTGGGCAGAGGCGTCAATTTTCAGGGGGCGGGCATGATCGACTTAATGCGCGCCATCATGTCGGTTTAGGAGCAACAGATGGCACACATGGAGCAGGTTCGCGATCCCGACCTTTCCCTCTGGCAATCAGCGGTGGATGAAGTGGTCGCAAAGAAGACCACTGGTACCCAGGCGCAATCGGAGGGAGAAGCGCCAGTTGTCCAGCGCCCGGATCCCAGCAACCAGATGGTCCAGGGAGCGGCCATCGACGTCGTGTCCGAGGCGAAGGGACAGCCAGTGCAAGTTCCCCCGGGCGGCCCGGAAGCCGCACAGCGTGGCCCAGATGGCGCAAGTGTGCTCTACAATCGCGCGACAACTTGCAATCGCCACCATCAAGGGCAATGCGGTGCAAGTGGCAGCCTGTCAGGATCAATTTGATAAGTTTGGAGTATGTGACAAAGGCTGGCTAGAAGTCGTGAAGACATATGCGGAGTTCCAGCTTAATGTCAGGCTGCACAACGCGGTAGAGAATTACATAACGTACAACTCCATCGATGATTTCGTGATCGATGGCAAACTGCCTGACAATACCAAGATAGGAATTGTAGGTGACTGGGGTACAGGCCAGGATGAAGCTAAGCAGGTGCTGGCTCAGATGGCCCGCAAGAACCTCGACGCCGTCATCCATCTCGGCGACATTTATTACTCCTGTACTGATTTCGAGACGCAGAATTACTTCCTGCAAATCTGGCAAGACTGCTTCGACATCGCAAAAACCCCAACCTTCACCTTGTGCGGCAACCACGATATGTTTGGCGGTGGCGGACCTTACTATGCGTTGATCAAGCAGCTTTCACAACCGGCGAGCTACTTTTGCTTGCGAAATCAGAACTGGCAATTTGTAGCAATGGACACAGGATTTCATGATTCCGCGCCAACTACTGGGCAGCCCACTTCGCTCGAGCCTAAGGAAGTAGACTGGGTTAAGCGGCGCATCGCCACAGCGGGTACCCGGAAGACGGTTCTTCTGTCGCATCATCAGCTATTTACTCGCTACTCGAACATTGTTGATCCTCCGCCAACGCCGCCAGGTCTGGCCATCAACGCCAATCTCCAAAATCAGTTAGGTGATATCTTGCCGCAGGTATCGCTGTGGCTTTGGGGGCACGAGCACGACCTGGTTATTTACGACAAGCAGCTAGGCGTGCTAGCACGTTGTGTCGGTCATGGTGCATTCCCGGTGCCAATATTTCCCGCGCCGAAGATACAGCATCCGGAAATTACCGCGAACGATGCTATCCGGCCGTCAGAAAACAACGGCCTGTTCGTCCATGGGTACGCCGTAATGGAATTGAAGGGCCCGAACGCAACTGTCAGCTACTACGAGGACTCCGACGAGGACAACCCAGTTTTCGTCGAGAACCTATAGCTGGTGCGGGCGCCGTTGAGAGCGAGTGAGTGGGCCACCGTAGTTGCGAGTGAAGTGTAGGTTCGTTCCCTCGCGGAGTAGAGATGAGCAATCTTGCGGATTCGACCGGTTCGGGGCAAAAACCATGGCGGGAAGAGGTTATTCCGTTCACCGCGGACGACGGGTTCGCCTGCAACCTGATCCACATTCAAGGCCCCACAGCTCGACGAAAGGCCCGGTGCTGCTGGTACACGGCGCGGGCGTTCCGGGCGAACCTATTTCGGGCACCCGTGGAAACTAACTTCGTCGATTACCTTATGGAACGCGGCTACGATGTCTGGCTCTGAACTGGCGCGCCAGCATCGACCTCAAATTGAGTTCGTGGACCTTAGACCCAGGCGGCGGCCTACGATCACCCGGCAGCGGTTCGCGCCATCGTTGCGCAAACCGGCGCCGACTCGCTGAAGGCGATAATTCACTGCCAGGGCTCGACAGCTTCATGATGTCGGCGGTTGCGGGGCTTATTCCGCAAGTGAAGGTGATTGTCAGCAATGCCGTGTCATTGCATACGGTCATTCCAACCTGGTCGTCCTTAAAAATGCAGGCATCCGTGCCCATGTTGAGGATGCTTACCCCGTTCCTCGATCCGCATTGGGGAATCGAAGCTCCGACCTTGACCGCAAAGGCTGTCACCGAGCTAGTGCGGCTCAGCCATCACGAGTGTAATAACCTCGTCTGCAAAATGGTGAGCTTCACCTATGGTGCGGGATTTCCGGCGCTATGGTCGCACGCCAATCTGAACGACGCTACCCATACCTGGCTGCGGCAGGAATTCGCGAAGGTTCCTATTACCTTCTTTGCGCAGATGATCAAGTGCGTCCAGCACGGCCACCTGGTCGCGGTCGATAGTCTTCAGCAATTGCCAAGGGATTTTACCGAGAGACCACCGCAGACCGACGCCCGCTTTGCGTTTTTCGCCGGCCTAAACAATCACTGTTTCCTGCCGGCGAGCCAGCAGCGGACATTCGAGTACTTCGATAAACATGCCAGAAATCGTCATAGCCTGCATCTTATGCAGAACTACGGACACTTGGACCCCTTCATCGGGAAGGACACCAGCCGGGATGTATTTCCGCTGATGTACCAGGAGCTCGAAACAGCATAGGAGGAAGCCATGTCAATGCCAAGTCGGATGCAGCAGCAAGCCGGCCGTACTCGTGGTAGATACCATCCCCTTCCAGTTGCCAGTTGCCTGTCAGAAGACGCCGGTGCTGATGGCGGTATTTCCGATTAATGCTGACAAGGCCGAGGCCCTGATGCCAGGCAATGAACTACACGCCTTTCGGCTGTGGAATCGGGGATTGCTGGTTATCACGGTCGTGAATTATCAGGTTCGAATATCGGCAAATACATCGAGTTCAGCGTCGCGATTGCGTGCACACATGGCAGGACTCGAGCCCCTCGCCTTCTGCCGGCCATTTTTATGAAACATTTCGACACGGGTCAGTATGTCTTCGACCTCCGGTATCGACCGAGGTGTCAGTGAAGGGAGGCAAAGGCATCTGGGGAATGCCGAAGCCGTTCTAGCCTGGACTTCCAAATAACAGATACCACGGTCAGCAGCCAATACGATTTCGACGGCCAACTCGGTATGCGCATCGAGATCGACAAGCCAAACCCCTGGCTGACTTTCAAGATGGGCGCCAAATTATTGCCAGTTCCGCGGAATGCTGGGGAAATCATCCGTCTATTTCCACGGCAAGGTAGGGTTCTCGCTCTTTAAGAAGAATTCTGCGCGGTTATATATCGGAGACATTGATCGGTTGCGGCCGCTGAAGGACCTGGAGATCGGAGCGACTCCGGCGCTTACGGCGTTTATACCCGAGGCTGAGGGAGCGCTCGACGATCATTTCGAAAACTGGTTCCTTAGCTACCCTGAGGCGCCTACCCATGCGCCGGAAGGTCTGGAATCGGTGGTAGGTCTTGGACAAAGCCAAGTATGGCTACCGGCGCCGACGGCTTCGGTCGCGGGCGCATGTTCTCCACAGACAAACAGCAGACAGAAGGCTGCAGGAGGTCACTGAAGATGAAGGGCAAGCTCTTGGCGGTGAATCACGCGTGTGTCTTCTTTGGCGCCACACTGTACTGTGGCGTCCTATGGGCCCTTCACTTCTTCTGGTTCCCAAGCTGGGAGCACCTGCAAGTCGCTAACTACTACGACCAATTCATTCCGCAAACCACGGCTGCGACAAAGTTTTTCACCGTGGTCGTGCCAATCATGCTTCTGTGCAACGTGATCATGGTCATTTACGAATGGAAGGGAAGGCTCCGTTGGGTCGCCATTGGCAGCCTGCTCTGCGTGATTGCGGCCACTTGGGTGGGGCAGCTCTACATTATTCCCATCAACAAGATTATGGCGGTCCCTATTACCGACCAGACGCAACTAACATCGCTGCTAAACGGTGGATGTTCCTCAATAATATCCGCTGGTTTTTCACCACGCTAATGTGGGTCCTGCTTATGTATTACTTCATAGCGAAAGGGAAGCTGACCGAAATTCTGGAGATGCCGGCGCAATGAAACAACGTGGCGCGCTCTACTGGTTAGTTTGGCTGATTGCCGTTGCGACCGTCGTTTCCGGAGCGGTTCAGATGGTCGCCCCGAGTTTTGTGTTGGGTCTGGTAGGCGGCGAGCAGACCCCATCGACACAACATTTTTTCGGCATTATTGGGATGTTCATGCTGCTCTTTGGGGGGATGCTCTGACGCCATGCGAAACCCGTCGCGGCAAACTGTCGCCATTTTGTGGTGCGGTCTGCAGAAGTTCGGAGCATCGGCGGCAGTTGCGATCGGCGTTTACCGCCGTCTCTTTAGCATTATCGCGCTCGCCATTGCAGCATTTGATTTCATCAGCGGCATTCTGGTCATCAGTTACTGGCGAAAAGTCCAGTCTGATAAGCGATGAATTAAGAGGTTCGCTATGGTCGAAGTACAGTCGCTTGCGGCCACCGATACAGGATCGACGCGGCGCTCCCTCGTTCTCGCCGGCGGAGGCATGCGGGTTGCCTACCAGGCCGGAGTCCTGAAGGCACTGCAAGAGTTCGGGCTGACGTTCTCACATGCCGACGGCACATCCGGGGGAACCATGAATCTCGCGATGCTGCTCTCGGGATTGTCGGTCGACGAGATGTGCGAACGATGGCGGACTCTGGATGTACGTCACTTCGCCTCGTTAATCCAATCGCGGACTACCTTCGATCCTGGGACATGATGGGAATGGCTAGCGCCGATGGGATTCGGCAAGAGGTGTTTCCGCACCTCGGTATCGATGTCCCAGCCATTAATGCTAACCGGCAAATAGCTGGGACGTTCAATGTATGCAACTACAGTCGGAAGGTGGCTGAGGTTGTTCCGCACACCGCTCTTACTCTCGACTTACTAATTGCCGGTATCTCGCTACCCGTCTTTATGCCCCCGGTCAAAGTCGGTGATAGCTGGTATACCGATGCCGTCTGGATAAAAGACGCAAACCTGATGGAAGCGGTGCGTCGCGGCGCCGAGGGAATCTGGATTGTGTGGTGCATCGGCAATATCAAAGAGTATCTGCCGGGTGCGTTTAATCAGTATGTCCACATGATCGAGATGGCCGCCAATGGGCGGCTGTTTGAGGAATTCAACCAAATTCAGGAGCTCAACCAAAGGTTCTCGAGCGGGGACCAGGCAACCGGTCTAAGCCGAACGGTGAAGGTGCACGTGATCAAGCCTCGATATCCCTTACCGCTCGATCCCGACTTTTTTCTAGGGCGCATTTCAGCTTCAACCCTGATCGAAATGGGGTATGCCGATGCCTGCTGGTATCTGGAAAATGAGATGAGAGCGAAGGAATCCCCCTGACTCCGGAGGCCACACAGATGGTCATGCCGGGAGTCGGTGTGACATTCAGTAAGACCATGGCTGGCGGATTCGACATGGGGACGGCTGGCCAGGAGGAGGGGCAGCGGCGCCGCCAATCGGCGAACACCACGCTGACCTTGGCAACCACGATTCGAATCCTAGACATCGGGAAATATGCGTCCGGCGACTATTCCGAGGTAGAAGTAACTGGAAATGTCAGCTACCCAACTCTGGGCGATCGTGTGCCTCTGAAACATTCGTCGCTGAAGCCGCCGTCGCCGGCGGATGAATCAGCGATCTTCGATGCACAGCTGTACTTTTCCAGCGCTGGATCGCAGTACCGGCTAGCCGGTACCGTGCGGCATGCAGGGTCAGGCTTACCTGGTGACTCGTCCGAGCTGCCGCTTCGGCTCGATCGCCTTGAGGATGGCAAGTGGAACGCCGTGGGCGCAGGTGTGCTGAAACTCGATTTGGCCGACCTGATCAAGATGCTGGAAGGAATGCACGCCACCAACGCCCAGTCACTCGAGCAAAAAGCAGTTGCTTTATCGACCTTGGGCCAATCTTACCTGCGCGGCCTGTGGGATCGATATAAGTCACATTTGCAACTCTAGACCTTGGGCGATCAAGGGATGGTGCGCTGTTAGGGTAGCAACGGTGGAATTGTGAAAAGGCACGGAAGCTGGATCACGACAGCATTAATCGCAGTGGCGGCTATTTTTCGATTTCGTTCCTGCCGACTTCGAAAGCACCGGAGGCGACCGAAAACCAGGAAACCGTAACTCAGCCTGCGGAGCGGCCTATCGTCCGATCCACCACTCTCTTCGTGCCCGAGAAGATGAAGAAGTCACCTTGTTGGGAGATTGAGAAGAGCGTACTGATTTTTGGCGAAGACAGTGGAAGTGGCAACGGCAGCCAGCCCACCAAAGCCATAAATAGTAAGGAGCCTGCAAACCACAGAGCTGAAGACAAAAATGCCGATGGCAAGAGCCAGCACGAAAAAAAAGGAGATGCCGCAGCACCCGGCTCTTGCTTTGACGACGGTAAGCCGCTTACTCCACTGCGGCCGATGGAAAACGTACGGTTTTTGATAGCGACTCTACCTGACCCGGTGCACACCCACTTTCCCCTGCTATTTGATCGCCTGACCGAAGCTCTGCAACAGGCCGCGCAGGACCAGGGCTATAACTATGACTCTTCATGGCTGCCCTGGGTGCCGAGCCAGAGCAGCACTGGCGTAAAAAGCTCGTCGAGTGGCGACCGCACGCGGACGACGGGAATGCTGGCACAGCCGGGAGTGCTGGTTTTCCGCCAATCTACTCCACCAAAAGCAACCTACACAGGTACAGACAACATTTCGCAACCTCCTCCCGCCCTATGAGGCTGGATTAATAGTGTTCGTGGTGGGTGAGAATCCGACGGGCGGCATCGATACTGAGCAGCTGAAAAATGCATTTGACTGGATCGAGGTGCTGGGTGGAGAGGAAGCCAGCAACATTCCGGCATCCTGGGCCCATATTTTTCCGGTTCATTGCCGTCGCTGTACCAGGGATTGGTTCGCAGTGGGATCGTTGGCACAGCGACCGCGTCGAAGGCCGGCTGTAAAAACGGCGAGAAGAGCGGAGCAGCGTGTGCTTCCGGAAGAGCGCAAGCTACCACTGCAACCAACCCACAACCCCCGTCGCAGAAGACGGCAGCGCCTGCAACTACCGCGGAGCAGGCTCAGCCGCAACCCATCCCGAAAACCTTCGCGATCTTCAGTGGGAGTGTCACCTCAAAATCAGGGCTCGACTCGTCGATGCAGAGCTAAAGAACTCAAGTGCGAGATTCTTCAGCTTCCAGCAGAACGACGACAACACCATCGATAGCTATTGTCGTTACCTCACGAACCAGGGATACGACGTCGGACTATTGGCAATCATTTCTGAGGATGAGACCGCATACGGTTTCTCGCTCAATCGCACGAAGTCCCTTCCAGACTGCGAAGTGACACTACAGTCAGATGACAAACCTGCGGAAACGCATGGTCCCCTTTACGCTTACTATCCCCGTGACATTGCGGCTCTGCGCTCGGCGTACAGCCAGCAGCAACCCTCGGGGACGAGTAAGACGGGTACCTGCGGCGACGAACCTGCCGTTCGACTTAGCCGAGCCTGCGACGCGGGAACGCGACACTATTAGTACCTTCGCCGAGCGGCAGAGCACTCTATCGCAGGAGGCCGAGCTTTTCGGTGTTGCCAACTTATTCGCCGCACACGGTATACAGTTCATCGTGCTACGAAGCAGTAACACTCTCGACCAGATATTCCTTACTCGATTCTTTTCCCAGGTCTACCCACACGCTCGCATCGTGCTAACCAGTGCCGATCTGCTTTTTCGAAAAAGCAGCGACACGGTGTGTTTTCGTGGAACCCAGATGCTGACCACGTATCCACTGCTGACGCAAGAACAGGACTGGACCCACTGGCAGTCGCCGGAGAGCCGTCACAGTCATCGCGCTTTTCCTGAGGACACGGCGGAAGGCCTCTATCTGGCTGCGCGTTTGTTGATTGACGCCTCGTGGCCGGCAGGAGTACCGGATGCCGGCGATAAGGGAAATCCCCTGAAACTCCGCGATGACAGCATTACGGTTCAAGACTATGCTCCGCCTTCCTGGCTGTTCGAGAAGAAGCCGGGCACCTGTTCCAGCGACCTCATTCAACGAGGCACGGATAAAGACGCAAGAATCGCTGTCGTGACCCGCCCTCCAACCTGGCTTTCGGTCGTGGGCAGTGGGCAACTTTGGTCGGTTGCCGTACTCGGAAGTTGCATTCCCGAACCGAAACGTTTCCCTTTCTACATGGGACCTGTCCCAACTCCTACCGACGGCGAGAAGCCGCAAGACACGCTTCCGTGGGTGCAGACGAACTCCGCGGCAGAGAAGTCGCCTTACCTTCCTGTGCCACTCGCCATGTTCCTGTCCTGTGCCGTCGTGCTGGGATGGAGCATCTGGCATTTCTTCTGCTGTCTTTTCGGATCACATCTTTCTTCGATTCGCCTTGGCAAGCGTAAGCTCTCGCCGTCCTCATTTCGCAGCCTGGCTTACTTTGCGCCCACGCCACGCCGGCAGCATCGCGTCCTCATCTTTATCGGATGCTTCTTGATGTTCACGCTGGCGGTTGAAATCTCTCTGGTTACTGGCCTTTTGCATAGACCGTTTTCACTTGAGCACCCGGTGAGAGTCATACTGTACTGCATTCTGCTTGGCGTCTTGCCGTTGCTCGCGCTGCTTGCCAATTACCGCACGTACCTTCCTCCAGAATGGGGCCGGAAGAAAGTGGGAGACGCGTGTGTCAATGGTAAGCCATCTAAGGCTGCGCCTAAGTTTGATGTGCCTTTGATGGTCCGGGGCGCCGTGTTCCTGATTACCACCGCTTTCGCCTTCTTCTGGGTTTTCAAGGGGTGGGTTGTGCCCAGTCTTGGCGAGGGAGCGGGCGCATTCGCAAACTGGCGCAGTATGAATGTGTTCAGCGGAGTTTCAGTCCTGGTGCCGCTGGTCTTGTTAACCGCCGGACTCTACGGATGGTTCTGGTATAGCCTGAGTGGACTTGCCCTGTTCACTGCGGGTGTCCCTAAACTCCCCCGTGAAAAGGCATTGCTGTCGACGCTGACGATGTTCAGTCGCGAGGGCCCAGGCAAGAGGATCCAGGACGCAGCCATCCCACTCAAAGGGACCTTCCGGCGGCACTTCATCGCCTTCGCTGTTGCCTATACAGCATTCTGGATTTGCGCAGGCGATTCCATCGCCATTCGAGCCCTGGGGCCAAAAATCTTCGGCGAAGTCTATGCGGTTTGGTTTGGGCTGCTCATCGTGCTCATCTTGACCGAGAGCTGGCAGATGCTACGCACCTGGAGCGAGCTTCGCGAGCTGTTGACCTACCTGGACCGCATGCCTCTGCGACGGACCTTGCAGGCACTGGGAGGCATTTCCTGGGGAACCGTCTGGAAGATGGGTGGCAATGTGCTCGAACAGCGCTATCGGCTGATGTCGCGGCAGCTCGAAAGCCTGAGACATCTGGAGAACGAGCTCGAGCTGGTAAAGAAAAATCGCCAAGATTTCTTCACTACCATGGACTCCAAGTCTCCAATTGCCAAGATCGACTATACGAATGTCCCACCTTTGAGCACACAATTGGAGCAATGCAATCAAGCCTTCGATGAGTTTGTAGTCTGGTATTCGGCCAGTTATAAGTACTGCCAATATGGAGCTGTCGAAGATAATACCTACGAAGCAAATCTTCTCCCAGCAGCGAATGTCCAGCGCGAATTGGCTTCTACGGCGGGTGTCGTCTTTACCCGTACTATACTGCCGGCGTGGCGCAGCGAGACTCGGTCTCTTGTCCTGGAGGCCTCTCCCACCGACAAAGACAAGAAATTCGCGCCAGAGCTGCCCAGAGAGGACTTTGTCAAAGCAGCCGAGGAATTTTTCTGCCTCTCTTATCTCGGATTCATCCAGAATATTCTTGGACGTATTCGTACGATGACCATGGCTGTGATTTGCCTCTTCCTGGGCGCAACACTCTCAGTTGCGAGCTATCCGTTCGATCCCCGGCCAGTCACCAGTGGCATATTCGTATTCGTTTTCGTGATGGTAGCGGTGGTGATCATCTTCGTTTACGGTCAAATGCACCGGGATGTCACGTTGAGTCATATAACGAACACCAGTCCGGGTGAATTAGGCTTAGATTTCTGGATCAAGCTGTTTACCTTTGGTGTTGGTCCCCTCTTGGCATTGATCACAGCGCTATTTCCATATCTCGCCGGAGTTGTTACTTCGTGGCTACAGCCGGCAGTAAGCAACATGAAGTAGGGAAGCGGCGGCTTCATAGCCGACCGAGAAGCAAGCGCTATACGAATCCTTGATTGAATGGCCCACTAGGCAAGCAAATCGGCTGGACCTGTGGTTCGCCAGGACCTGAACGCCCTGTTTCAGGACCTCTGGTTGGCTTTAACTGCACGTGGGGAGGGCCATCGGTTCAGACCTGGCGGAGTGTAGCGTGAGGCATCGGCAGAAATTTGGCGGGCCTGAATAGGATTAGGAACGCAAGTCTCCCTGGACTCCCAAGCAAGCTAGACGGTGAAGGTGATTCACCGCGGGTCGCACCTTCAGGCGGCGACGATGTAACGGTGATGCAGTCCACCGAGTCGCTGCAACGAGATGATCTTGTTTCCGCGTGGCGACGCCGACGGCGCAACTCGACCTCCAGGCGTGTCCTTTCCCAGCCCAAGATGAGTCCGATCCTCGTGGTAATAGCGGACGCATTCTTTTAGCAATCTTCTCAGGTTGTCCCTCGTCAAAACTCGACGCGAGTCGATTTCGGCGGGATGTGCCATTGTTACATCCTCCGTTAAAAGTCGCCGATGATCGTGAGATAATGGGAAGAATTTCTCGACTGCGTTGGGAACCATTCGTCGTCAGCGTGCAGGCGCGTTCTAAATTCCAAGGGTATATACATCGGGGTCGGAGGACCGAGCGGCCCGTGGATGATCGGCCCTTTGGCCAGTGCGATCTCAGCAGCTGTGTTGTCACGGTTCGCGAGCCAAAAAATGGTCGTGGTTCTGATGAGACGGAGCAAAGAGGACCTGACCATCATGCACGAGCTCATGAAAACTGGAAAGGTGAGACCGGTCATCGACAAGCATTACAAATTGAGTGAGGTCCCTGACGCTATCGGGTATCTGGAGGAAGGGCACGCTCGCGGAAAAATAGTAATAACTTTGGAATAAGCCGAATGTTATCGCCCGATGCAGTTCGGGGGTATGACTCGTCACCCGGTTGAATAGCAACCTACATCAGGGGCTGAGCCCCGAAAGTTGCCCAGAAGTCGGCTGGAACAGATGTGGTGTTAGGTGCGCCCCTTGCGCTCCGATCTCCGCGAAGCCAGTGTCTGGACCGTGAGATCGATGAGCCAGATTTCTAGAGCTGATTTTTTGGAAATGGTTGGCGTCTTCGGTCACGGTTATCGGCCCCGGGTGCTTGCTGACAATTGGCCGGAACAACGTTACGCATCGTCTGAACCTGCGAGGAGAGCTACGACTGTATGATCGAGGCAGAGCCACCGCTTGGCCCATCTGTCTTCCATCGTGTGTTCTACGGCCCCTCGGAACTGCGCGCCGGTTGGCGGCTGTTGATCTTCCTAGCTATCGTCATTGCCGTGATCAACACCAGGAACCTGACGGTTCGCCGGTTGCTGCACGGTGCGGATGACACCACCTTGTTTTTCCTCCTGTCATTCATCAAAACATCGTACACCTGCAATATCAATGACTTGGGGATCACGTCGGTTGGAGACATTTCGCTAAAATTTTGGTCATGATTCTGTGGCTCCGGCACGTGCTCGGCTGGGTTGTTGGTGCCTTCCGTTCTCGCGAGAACCTCATCCTGGAGAATCTCGCCCTGCGTCAGCAACTCCTCGCTCTCCACGCCCAGCGACCTCGCCGACGGCTCACTGCAGCGCACAAACTGTTCTGGGTTGTATTGCGAAGGGCCTGGGCTGGATGGAAACAGCCTCTCATCCTCGTCACTCCCCGAACCGCCGACTGTGCCTCTCGAAAACCTGGAAATATCTGAGCGGACGGGAGTTATACTTCTTTCATAATTCTCTCCTTCGATGCTCATTGCTCTCACGACACTCCTCGTTGCTCTGTCTTCGATGTTCCGTTCGCGCGCTAGCCTCGAGCTGGAGAACCTGGCTCTGCGTCACCAGATCGGTGTGCTTCAGCGTTCCGCGAGAAAACGTCTCAAGTTAACCCCTGTGGACCGCCTTTTGTGGGTCTGGCTGTCCCGCATCCGGAGCGACTGGCGCTCAGTGCTGACTATTGTTCAGCCGGACACGGTCATTGCGTGGCACCGCAAGGGTTTTCGTCTCTTCTGGACCTGGAAAATCCGGCGGGGCCAACCAGGAAGACCGACGGTTTCGCGTGAAGTCCGAGATCTGATCCGCAGAATGTGCCGAGAGAATCCCGGTTGGGGTGCACCCCGCATCCACGGCGAGCTGCTCAAAGTCGGCATCGACATCGGGGAGACCAGCGTAGGCAAATACATGGTGCACGGCCGCAAGCCGGCGTCACAGACCTGGCGCACATTCCTGGAGAATCACGCCCAGCAGTTAGTCTCCATCGATTTTTTCACTGTGCCCACCATTCGCTTCCAGGTCCTTTACGTGTTTCTGGTATTGGCCCATGACCGTCGTCGCATCCTACACTTCAATGTGACCGCCCACCCGACCGCAGAGTGGGCAGGCCAGCAACTGCGGGAGGCATTTCCCTTCGACCGACTCCCGCGCTATTTGCTTCGCGACCGCGACGCTATCTTCGGCAATGAGTTTCGAAGACAGGTGCGAGACATGGGCATCCAGGAAGTGCTGTCCGCGCCGCGATCTCCTTGGCAAAGAGCCTATGTGGAGCGGGCGATCGGTTCCATTCGGCGCGAGTGCCTCGATCATGTGATCGTGTTCCATGAAAGTTCGCTACGTCGAATCCTCGATTCGTATTTCGACTACTACCACCGATCGAGAACGCATCTCTCGCTGGGGAAGGACTCGCCTGAGCCGCGACCAATTCAGCCGCCGGAAATGGGGCCAATCGTGGCAGTGCCGCAGGTCGGCGGATTGCACCACCGTTACGAACGACAGGCCGGCAAACCTGCCCGATTCCGAGATCACCAAGATTGCCAGTAAGGGCGGAAAAGCACGGGCCAAGAAGTTAACTGCTGCTGAGCGCAGCCGGATTGCAAAGTTAGGCGTTGCAGCCCGCGAACGCAAGAGGAAAGGAAAAAGCTAATGCACAACCGCAAGCAAGCCGGCCAGATAATCCGCATCGGTGATCGCTGGTATGTGCGCTATTGGGAGAGGCGCAATGTCGGCGGCGCCATCGAACGTAAGCGAGTGACCCATCAGCTAGGCCCGGTCTCGACACGCGGCAAACGCCCGCCTGCAGATATTGTGAGCGAAGCCGAGCGGCACATGGCCACGATCAATAGCGGCTCCATTCCGGCAGACCGGATTGTGACAATCGCCGATTTCGTGGAGCGCGTCTATCTGCCTTGGGTCGGAGTTCATAAACGGCCATCAACCGTTAAGGGCTATCGCGACCACTGGGAGGATCACCTAAGACCGCTCTGCGGGCAGGTTTGGCTGAAGGATGCTCGCACCTTCCATGTGCAGGGTTGGCTGAATGAGATTGCTGCGGCAAAACTGAGCCGCAACACTCTAAAGCACATCAAGAGCACAATCAGCGGCATTTTCACCTTGGCGAAGCAGCAGGACTATTTTCAAGGGGAAAACCCAGCTCGTGACACTGGGATTGACCCTAGAGCATCTGAGCCACAAGAAACCTATGCTTACGCGCTAGAAGAAATAAAGACGATAATCAGCTTGCTACCTGAGCCAGCGGCGACCGCTTTTGCAGTGGCTGGATTCATGGGTCTGCGGCAGGGTGAAATTCAAGGCTTGCTGTGGGAGAACTACCAGAACGGCGACATATACGTTTCTCGCTCCATCTGGAATGGCCGAGTTAACGAGCCTAAGACTCGTAAGGGCCGCGCTCCCGTTCCGGTCATTCGGCAGCTAGCCGACCGCCTAGAAATGCATCGGCTTCGCTGCGGCAATCCGGAGAGCGGGCCGATCTTCGCAAACACAACAGGAAGGCCGCTCGACTTAGGAAGCATCGTGAATCGCGTTATTCTTCCGGCGTTAGATCGCTGCGAAATTTGCAGCAAGGTAGAGTCGGAGCATTTAAGAGCAAACCACCAATACAGGCGCGACCAGAACATCCCTGAGTGGCACGGCTGGCACGCGGCACGGCGCGGGCTGGGAAGCAACCTGTACCGCCTCGGAGTGCCGGAGCTTGTCATTCAGCGAATCCTGCGGCACGCGAACGTCAGCACGACAGCCTCGTATTACATCAAGACCGCGGCAGATGATGTCAAGAGCGCGATGGCAAAGTTGGAGAACCAGCTCGCCGTGACTTCGCTAGGCCAGTCGGAACTAAATTCAGAGCACGGTTCGAGCGATCCGCAGCCGAAAGTAGGTCTTCAGTAACGAAGCTCGGCCTGTCCTTGTGGTTGAGTATTAGCGCGTTCGAATTGCTCGAGCGAGCGGTCGAAATCCGTGCTATCGAAGACGATTTCGTCACGTTCTGCTAAGACATCCAAGGTCAACGCCACCGCTTGTTAGCCACTGGCTCAGCACGGATTATCGGGGGCGGCGGGTAACGCAGCTTGCCGAGTGACGTATGATAAGCAGCGGCCCTATAGCGCCTGCTATCGATGAGACCTTCCTACACCGTCTTTCTCTGTAGTACATACGCCGATCTGGCAAAAGAACGCGGAGCGATCCTGGATGGCATTAGAAAGCTGCAACTCCAACACGATTCGATGGAGTTTTTCGGAGCGCGAGCTAGTCGGCCAATCGAGGCGTGTCTTGATGAAGTGCGGCAGAGCGATATCGTCGTTGTCGTCGTGGGACACCTCTACGGGATAATTGAGGCTCAACTTGGTGTCTCCTTTTCAGAAGCCGAATATCAGGAGGCATTCCGGCTCAGAAAACCGTGTCTCGTCTACCTTCGTGACGAGGACGTACCTGTGCTCCCGAAACACGTTGAGCAAGACTCCGCAAAGAGAACCCTGCTCGGCCAATTTAAGCGCACTCTGGAGCAGCGTCACCTTTTCTCTAGGTTTCGGTACTCGGACGATTTGGCAACACAAGTAACGGCAGACCTGAGTCGCCAAGTTGTTGAGCTGAATCGCCGGGCGGAGCTGACACTCGAAGGTCATTTAGGAATTCTTAAAAAGGGCAGTGACGAATGGAATGCCTGGCGTGCACAGAACCGCAAGATTCGGCCGAATCTCGCCGGAGCTAACCTCTCGCGACAAAACCTCCAATTCTTCGACTTTTACAATACTGATCTGACGGGAGCCGATCTCAGCGATACGACCTTACTCTCGGCCAGTTTTCGGGGAGCGACGCTGGCCCGCGCAAAACTACACGGCGCACTTCTAGGTGAGACTGTCTTCGTCAACACAGACCTTTCAGAAACCGCAGGCCTCGATCTCGCGACACATACCGTGCAGTCGTTCATCGGCGTGGAAACGCTCTATCGATCAAGGAACCTGCCAGATGATTTTCTTCGACAGGGCGGCGTTCCAGACCACGTTATCGCACATTGGAGAAGCTTGGTCCAGCCAGTTTTCGAATACTATTCCTGCTTTCTCAGCTATTCGAGCAAAGATCAAGAATTTGCAGAGCGCCTTCATGCTGATCTGCAAGCAAAGAATATTCGGGTTTGGTTTGCCCCGGAGGATCTCAGAGTCGGCGACAAGTTCCAGGAACGTATTGAGGAGTCCATTCGCCTGTATGACAAAATCATCGTCGTTCTCTCGCGCGAATCAGTAAGGAGCCCGTGGATCGAGCGTGAAGTCAGCTCAGCACGTGAACGCGAGGACATCGACCAGCGTACTGTCCTATTTCCAATTCGGACTGACGACGCTGTCATGAACGCGACTGCTTCTTGGGCAGCCAACATTCGGCGAACACGGCACATTGGCGACTTCACTGGGTGGAAAGATCATGATACTTACCAGAAGCTTTCGAGCGACTCATTCGAGATTTGAAGGCGGAGCCGCTTAACAGTCGAAAGCCAGTAGTCGCAAGCTGCGATTGAGAGTCTATCCAGCTGTGGTTTCAATTCTTGAACCCGTTTGTTCGGAACGATACGACAAACGTTCCCACGTCAAAGGACATCTACGGGACACTCACACGATGGAGATTACGGGTCGTGCGCGAAGTAGGTTGACGCCCTATGCCGCACTTCTGCATGGAGTTAGATGGCGGAGGGAGAGGGATTCGAACCCCCGGTACGGTTTCCCGTACAGCGGTTTTCAAGACCGCCTGTTTCAACCGCTCACACATCCCTCCGCGCGGCGGAAACTGTGAGCCATCATCAGTTTACAGTACCTCGCCCGAAGTGGCCTCGGGTGAGTTGCATACTGGTTGCACGTCACCTCCTTGGCGCCTCGCCGGCCGCAAAACGGAGCGAGCACATGGCGTTGATTTTGGCTTGTGCGCCATCCGGGTCACACGGAATGATCAAGCCGGCTTATCGAGTCATTTCCCCCAATCCTTTTGTAACCAGCTTGCGCTTTTCGGCCCGGAATGGCGGCCGAGTCGAGGCGAGGCGAGGGTGAACTCCGGGGCAGTTCTTGGTCTACTAATCGGCTGCTGCCAAAAACAATGAAGTACGCGGTTGGAGCCACCGAGATTGTGCTAACATGCGCGACAGCCGCTCTCAATATACAAGAGGCCTGTCTTATGACAACTGCCCTTCGTCCTCTCACCCTGGGAGAATTGCTCGACCGCACTTTCCACCTCTATCGAAACAACTTTGGGCTGTTTGTGGGGATCGCGGCAGTTGCCTACCTGCCGCTCTTCATCATTCGCCTGGTTTTTGGAGTGCTGCAGATTTCCGCGCTGCAAGGCCACGTCGGTGCGGTGGCCGCCATGGTCATTGGTGGATTGGTAGCGGTGGTTTGCTATTTGCTGTCGGTTGCTGCGGCGCAGGCCGCTACAGTGACCGCCGTCTCGTCTGTTTATCTCGGGCAGGCGACGACGGTCGGAGAAAGCTACTCGCGAGTGAAGGACAAGATTGTTCGAGTCGCACTGGCGATGATTGGCATGGGCATCGGCATTGGAATAGGGCTGCTTCTATTGATCGTGCCCGGGATCATACTTTTCTTAATGTGGGCGCTCACCATACCGGTGGTAGTGCTGGAGGATGCGGACTTATTTGAAGCCTTGCGCCGGAGCCGCGATTTGACGGCCGGGCATCGCGGACGAGTTTTCCTGATTATTCTGTTGTTTGCCTTATTGATTTATCTTTTCACGATGTTGTGGGACGTGCCCTTGACCCTGATGTTGTTGCACGGAGGCGTTCAATCGATGAAACAACGGTTGACCAGTCCCGGCTTCATTATCGTTAGCTATAGTTTTGCATTCTTGACCGACGCCCTTCTGACACCGCTGATGACGATAGCCTTCTCGCTGATGTACTACGACGAGCGAGTGCGCAAGGAGGCATTCGACATTCAGTTAATGATGAGCTCTCCCCAAACCGGAGAAGCGCAGGCAACCGCTTCCGGTTCTTTCTCCTGAAATGTTCCGGCGCCTGCTGCTGTGCGGGATCGTTGCGACGCTTTCATTCAGTTGGACGGCAACGGCCCAGGAATCGCAACGCTCACTCCCGCAGTACATCAACGATCTGGGACATCTGCAAACCGCACTTGCGGCCTCGCAGCCCAGTTCCGCGGAACTGGACGCTGTCCTAGCCGACCTGCCTACTGCCTGGACGGTGCGAACCGACTCACAGACCCTCGTGGTCTCGTCTGTCGAACTGAAGAAATATCTTCAGCAGCACGAGCGCGACAGTAAAGACGTCTCCTCGCTGGAGGATGCGCGCCGCCTGGTTGCAATGCTCCTCGCAGACGCGAAGGCCATGAACACGAACGAAGCCGATGCGCGGGGCGAGCGCCACCGCCTAGACCAAATCCTTGGCCGCGAAGAGTTTTACGATGCCACCCATGAAAACTGGTGGGAGCGACTAAAGCGGGAAGCTAAGTTGCTGGCGGTCCGACTGCTGCAAAGCGTGCTCGGATCATCCGCATTCCCGGTTGTTAGCCGTGCGCTGGTATGGGTGATTGCTGTCTTGGCGCTCTCGTTGCTCGCGTGGTGGGCGGTTCGGAGTTATCTGACGAGCGAGGAGTTCGCGCATTTTTCCGGAGTGGCCGATGCCATCTCAAACCGACCGTGGCACGACTGGCAGGCAGAAGCCAAATCGGCGGCGGAACAAGGGCGCTGGCGCGATGCCATTCATCTTTCTTACTGGTCGGCCATCTCGTTTCTTGAAGCCCAAGGCTTGTGGCGGCCTGACCGGGCGCGCACTCCGCGGGAGTACTTGCGCCTACTGCCGCGCGAAGATGTTCATCGCGACCCGCTTTCTGAACTGACGCAGGAGTTCGAAAAGACATGGTACGGCAGTGAAGCCGCCACCATGAGCCAGTTTCTCGCCGTCAACACGATCCTGGGACGCATGGGATGCCGCTGAACCTCAGTCGTCCGGACCGGCACCTGCTTTCGATAGTGGCGGCGGTGTTTGTCGCGGTTGTAGTTTTGGTGTTGCTGTTCTCGCCGAACCCGGACAGCCATGCCAAGGTGGCTACAACCTACTCGGCTGCGGCGGAAGGCACAAAAGCTGCCTACCTCCTCTTGCGTGAATCCGGCTACCATTCCGAGCGCTGGGAGCGCCCGCCGAACGAAATCGACGGTGCACAAGGTCCAATACTGTTGATGCTTGATCCGGATGTTCCTCCCACCAGCGAAGAGCAACAGGCAGTGCGCCGCTTCGTTCATGAGGGTGGAACCATCCTCCTCTCGGGTCCTTTTGGATCTTACTTTTTCACCGATGATGCGCCGCGGCCAGCCTATGAACTTCAGTTTGAAGCCGCGGAGTACGATGCCATTGCACCGTCGGCGATGGCGCGGTCAGCGCCGAAGATCCGGCTCACGGCCAGCGCGGCATGGGAGCGCGGCGCATCGGGAATCGAACTGTACGGCAACGACAGCAACACGGTCGTGATGCAGTATCCGGTAGGAAAGGGGCAGTTGGTGTGGCTAGCCTCTTCGAGTTTGCTATCGAATGCCCGTTTGCGTGAGTCGGGCAATCTCGATTTTCTGCTGGCAATGATCGCCAGCCGCGAGCGCCCGGTTTTGTGGGACGAATATTTTCACGGGCACCGCCGCAAGGTTGCGAAGGGCAGCACGCACCCGCAGATCCGCTGGCTTATGGCCCAACTAGCATTTCTCGGGATCGCAATTCTGCTGACGTACTCGCGGCGAAGCGGTCCGCTGCGTCCTCCGGCCACGGTTTCGCGTCTTTCGCCGCTGGAATTCGTGCAGGCTTTAGGGCGCCTGTATGCCCACGCCAAGGCAGCTAATGTTGCGCTGGATGTGAACTATGGCCGATTTCGCTATTGGCTCACTCGCCGTTTGGGTCTGCGAGCGAATGCGTCAGCGGCTGAGTTGGCGCGGGCAGCGCACCACCGCTGGAGCGTCCCGGAAGCAGATTTTCTGGCAGTGCTGGAAGCCTGCGAGACAGGACGCTTCTATTCCGATCTGTCCCGCAAAGAAGCGCTTCAACTGATCGTCCAGCTTTATCAGTATGGCAGGCAGTTCAAATTGTTCCCAAGCAACCAGGAGAACACCTAATGGAAGCTGTCCGGGAGTTCGTAACTCACGTGCGCACGCAGGTGGGAGGAGTAGTGGTTGGCCAGCAAGAGACCCTCAACCAGTGTATGCTGTCTGTTCTGTGCCGGGGCCATGCGCTTCTCGAAGGGGTTCCGGGAATCGCCAAGACCCTGCTCGCCAAAACCCTGGCACGGGTGCTCGGCCTCGATTTCCAACGCGTGCAGTGTACTTCTGACCTGATGCCTGCCGACATTCTGGGAACCAACGTCCTGAACATGGCGAGCAGCTCATTTCAATTCCACAAGGGACCGGTGTTCACCGACGTGCTGCTGGTGGATGAGGTCAATCGTATGCCTCCGCGGACGCAGGCTGCTCTGCTGGAGTGCATGGAAGAGCGTCAGGTCACGCTCGATGGTGCGCGGCATCCATTGTCGGCATTCTTTACCGTATTCGCTACCCAGAACCCGGTGGAGTTCGAGGGCACCTACCCTCTTCCCGAGGCGCAGTTGGACCGATTCCTTCTGAAGATCCACATCGATTACCTTTCGCCGGAGGAAGAGATCCTGCTGCTTACCAAGGTTCACCAGGCAGTCGATGTAACTGATCTCGCCAACATTGAGGTCCACCCGGTTGAACCGAAGCTGCTGATGCGAGCGCGCGAGGAGGTTCGTACCGGAGTGCGGGTAGAGCAAAGTCTCTTCGCCTATATCGTCGAAGTCACGCGGCAGACTCGGACCTCGCCGGCGTTGTCGCTCGGAGCCAGTCCCCGAGCCACCATCAGCCTGATGGCGGCCGCCAAAGCCGCAGCCGCAATGGACGACCGCGACTACATCATTCCCGATGACGTGAAGTCGGTTGCCCTCCCCGTCCTGCGGCATCGGGTCATCCTCAAGCCAGAGGCTGAACTCGAAGGTCTCACTGCCGATCACGTGCTAAGCGACCTTTTGCGCGTGGTCGAGGTCCCTAAGTGAATCTTGAAGCGACCCTAACTCCGGTGCGCATCGAAGCGACTGGGCTGCCCAAGGGACGGCTCGGCATCGCATTCGGCAGCCGTTTTTTTGTGTTGCTGGTTTGTGGGTTTGTGTGGCTGGCTCCGGGCTTTCTTGATCACCGCTTCTTATGGGGGATCCTTGCCTGGGACGTCCTGCTGCTCTTCGGCTGGCTCTACGACATCGTGCGTCTTCCCCGGCCGGAGCAACTCATCGCGACCCGCCAATGGAACCAGCCAGTGGCACTTTCAGTCGAGAGCCGGGTTGAGTTGTCACTTGAAAATCGCGGTCGCACCGGCATCTATGCCGAAGTGATGGATGATGTGCCGGCGCAGCTTCGTGCAGAGGTTCCATTGCTGCGGCTGGTGACAGGTCCCGGCCAGCGCGTGTCCGGCGGCTACAGCATTGTTCCTGCGCGGCGCGGCGATGCGCACCCCGAGCAGGTATATATCCGCTATGAAAGCCCGCTGCGACTGGCCCAGCGATGGTCACGTGTGCCGCTGGCGCAGACCGTCCGCGTGTATCCCAATCTGGACGAAGCGAAGAGTCACGCCATGTACATGGTTCGTAGCCGCCAGATCGAGATGCAGAAACGCTATAGCCGCCTGCGCGGGGCGGGCCGCGATTTTGAGAGTCTGCGTGAATATCAAGAGGGAGACGAGCTGCGCAATATCTGTTGGACCGCCAGTGCGCGGCGCGGAAAGATTATCAGCAAGACGTTCCAGGTAGAACGAAGCCAGACCATCTGGCTGGTTCTGGACTGCGGACGTCTCATGCGAACGCGCGTCTGCTCCATCAGCAAGCTGGATTCGGCGGTGAACACGGCTCTCACATTGTCAGAGGTCGCCCTCGGCGGCGGCGACCGGGTGGGCTTACTCGCCTACGGACGTAGCATCCAACAGCGACTGTTACCGGGCCGAGGCGGCGCCCACCTGCGGCAGATCATGGAGTTGCTGACCGATGTGCGCGAGGAAGCGCCGGAAGCCGATCACCTACGCGCCGTCGGTGCATTGATGAGCTTACAGAAACGGCGCAGCCTGGTGATCTGGCTGACCGACCTTGCCGAGACCTCAATGACACCCGAGGTCGTGGACGCCGCGATGTTGCTGACCCCGCCGCACCTCGTACTCTTTGCAGTGGTTGACCAACCGGACCTCTCGCGGGCAGCGCTGCTTTATCCCAAGGATGGTGACACGATGTATCAGGCGGCGGCGGCACAGGAGGTAATACATCGCCGCGAACGTGTACTAGCCCGGATGCATGAGCGAGGCGTGCTTGCGCTCGACGTTAACTATGCCGCCCTCACCGCTACGCTGGTCAACACCTACTTGGAGATCAAGCAGCGTAACCGGCTTTGACCTTGCGCGCGAGCGAGTCGCTGGCGTAGCTCAGGAACCCCGATAGATACAAACCAAGCAGGATAAACAGCGAGGCTGCGAGCACGAACTTGATCGCGGGCGCAAGATCGGTCGGCGAGACAAACGCTTCGATGATTCCCGCCACAAAGAGTATAGGGATGCATCCTAACAAAAGTTGGACTGCCTCGTGCCCAGCCGCAACCAGCGATTCGCGCCGTGATATTACCCCGGGAAAGAGCAGGCCAGCCGCCAATCGCAATCCCGCACCAGCGGCGATGAAGATCGCCGGCAGCTCCAGCACGCCATGAGGAGCGACGAAGCTCCACAGCTTAAGGCTCATGCCTGCCTGACTGCACGCCGTTCCGATCACTCCTATCAGCAGCCCATTGAACACCACCATATATATGGTGCCCAGCCCGGCGGTAATGCCGCCCGCAAAGGTGGTGAACGCGACGCTCAGGTTGTTTGTCATGATGGCGCTGGATGCCAGCGGCTTGATCGCCAACACGGAATGCGTCCACATCTCCCCGCGCTCGATGGTTTGGGTCATTTGCGGCCCGAGAATTTTGAGCTGGAAGTCCGGGTCCTGAAGCGTCAGCAGGCTGCCTATGAGCGCGCCTCCCAGGAAAAGGACGAAAGCAGTCAGGGTGTACTGAAGGTTGCGCCGGAAGACCATAGGATAGGTCTGACTAAAAAATCTAAAGATCGAACTGGCATAGCTCGTGCGATGGCCCGAATAAATGATATTGTGAGCGCGAGACAGCAACTCATTTACATATTGCGCAAAGTGTTTGGCGCTGCTGTCGGCGCGGAGCACCGCCAAGTCCGAAGCGGCCTGCCGGTACAGTAAGCCCAGGTCGCGCAGGTCGTCTCGACCAAGCGACTTGAGTCCCTCGCTGCGACTGCGCTCGAGCAATGTTTCGAGGCGCGTCCAGTGCGGTTTACGTTTTTCGAGCCAAGAATTGGAGAGCAAAGTGTATCCCAGCGATCGACTCAGCGTTGACACTCCGGAGCAAATCTCCCTGGAATTCTCGCTGGCCGGAATCGGAAGCCGCTTCCTTGCGCTTGCACTGGACACTTTACTGCAGGTGGTGCTGTATGGGGTAGCCGTCCTTCTGGCGATCGGAGTGGCGGGCCTCGGTAGAAAGATTTCCGGTGTCCCCGATCACTGGGCTCCAGCGCTAACTGTGCTGGTTCTATTTTGTATCTACTGGGGCTACTTCGCGGCTTTCGAAGTTCTTTGGCACGGACAAACCCCGGGCAAGCGCGTCATCGGGATTCGGGTATTGAAGGACAGTGGCCGCCCGATCACTGCGGTGGAAGGCATCGGCCGCAACCTAATGCGAGCTGTGGATGGCTTCATGTTCTACGCCGTGGGAATCATTACCATGCTGATCAGCCGCCAAAATCGCCGGCTGGGCGATTACGTAGCGGGTACGATTGTGGTCTACGACAAGAATTCCCCCAACGTGAAGCCGGATTGGAGCAGCGGGACTTCGACGACAGAGAGCTCGGCAGCGCACAGTGCTTTGACTGACAACGATTTAATCATTATTGAAACCTTTTTACACCGGCGCGCGGACCTGGATGCCTTAGTGCGCGCAAGTACGGCAGTAAAGATCTCCGATCGGCTGCAACAGAAGAGTGGGCTGGTTCGGGAGCTCGGCCAGACCGACGAGGAATTCCTTGAATCGGTGGCGCGAATGATCCGGGATCAGGCGCGATTTCGATAGGACTGACTCGAGGATCGCCTCAGCGTTGGTTCCACATAGGTTGTGCGAACTGCTGCTGCCAGTTATCGCGGCCTCCGAATCTTGTAGGTTGGGGCAGTCCTGAGTAAGACGAGGAGCTGCTTCACCACGAAGCTACTCCTCACAGATAGGGGAAAAAGAAAGATTCGCGGATCAGCTCATGGTTCGGTGCCGCAGCAAACCGGCGAGCCCAACGATGCCGCTGCCCAACAGCAGCAGGGAACCAGGCTCAGGAACCGGGTTCGTGTATCCGAGGGTAAAGCCGACGCCGTCCCCCGGGATTTGATCAAACGTCAGCGAGACACTGTGGACCATGCCATTGTCATCGCTAGAATCCAACTGGAATAGTGCCCATCCCGTATTCTTGTAGTCTTCATCGTCCTTGCTACTAAACGTCATGGTATTCGAATCATAGAGAGTCGTAGAGGTCTTACCTCCAAACGAATACTCGCCGACCAAGCTACCTTGCTGATCTATCGTGGCCGTAGTTCCGTAAGCCAGACCCACCGGAACTACAAGCAATCGCGAAAGGTCAGGCGTGTTGGATTCAAGAAAGGTGAAAGTTACCTTGTAGTCCCAATTAGACTGACTTGTGTTCAGTACATTGAGTCGTTGCGTATCGGTGCCCCAGTAGTAATTGCCGGCGCCCTGGTTGTAAGCGCCTGTCTGATCGACGAATGTGGCGGGCTCGGTACTCTCTGTCACCGACACCATGCCATATCCCGGTAGAGTAAAGGTAGTTGGGGAAACAAAATTGCCGTTCGCCGGAACCTCCATATACTGAACCAGGTCCAGGGCGCTAGCGGGGGTGGCCAAGGATAGAGCCACGACCATCGTCATGACAAACGCGACTGCGAAAGAGATGACGTACTTCCTCTGCTGCGTCATGGTTCCGTTGCTTTTCTTTATGACCCATATATTTGCGATATAAGCGTTGGTGTTCATTATGACCTCCTAAGTCTTAGGCTGTGGGCGATGAGTGAGCCGGTCATCGCCGGGTTAGGTTGCGGCTACCTCGCTCGCCGCTAACTGTGCAGAGCACGATCTAGCCGAATAGCTGACGACGCAGCAGCCCTCCCAGGCTAAGCAGACCTGAGCCAAGCAGGATCAGGCTCGACGGTTCGGGAACGTTGCCGCCGATCGCGCCGCTGGAGAAGTCCTGGAACACGCCCTCGTTGTTGGCGTTCGTGAAGTTCGCGCCAAAGAACGCGCTGTTGAAGTACTGCTCGTTGTCGATGTCCGTGCCGATCTGGCCGCCCGAGATAAAGGTGTTGGTGTTGAACGAGCGGGCGGCGTTAGTTGGATCGTTAGGCACAACTGCAAACCAATACGTACCTGGGCCGAGGCTTAACCCGGGCGTCAGCACAGCGTCCGTGTACTCGTTGTAGCCGAAGGCGCTATTGCCGGTCGCGGTGTGCAGGAAGCCAGACCCGCCGCCAGTACCGGAAGCGAGCAGCGTGCCGCCGCTGCCTTCGGAAAGGCCCGAGCGAATTTCCCAGTAGCCGCTGGTTGGGTTCAAGCCGCTCAGGTTGTTGGTGAACAGACCCGCGATGGAGCCGCCGTTCCAGTTGAAGTTCTGATAGGTCGCTGCGCCATAGGGACTGCCACCGACGATGGCGTCGTTTTCGTTCGCCAAGGCGTTAGCATTCGCATTGTTGGGATCGAAATTGCCGGCGTAGAAGACGCAAGCCATGCCAAAGGTATTGCCGCTACCGGCTGCTGTACACGGCTCAGCCTGGGCGAACGCGAACGCGCTGCAGAACAGCATCGCGAACAGAGGAAGAACCGGTGCCAGCTTGTTAGAGATGCTTGTGTTCGGTTGACGGCTTACCACCAGCGAATGTGAAGTTCGGTTATTCATAATGACCTCTTTCGTATTGTTTGATCTTTAGCGATGGTTGAGCCGGCCATCGCCTTTTGAATCTGCGGCTACGTCGCTCGCCGCTAACTACGCAAAGCACGATTTAGCCGAATATCTGACGACGCAGCAGCCCTCCCAGGCTAAGCAGACCTGAGCCAAGCAGGATCAGGCTCGACGGTTCGGGAACGTTGCCTTGCAGCACGCCGCTGGAGAAGTCCTGGAAGACGCCCCAGTTGTTGGCGCTGTCGAAGTTCGCGCCAAAAAATGCGCTGTTGAAGTACTGCTCGTTGTCGATGTCCTTGCCGATCTGGCCGCCCAAGACAAAGGTATTGGTGTTGAACGAGCGGCTGGGGTTAGTTGGATCGTTAGGCACAACCGCGAACCAGTACTGCTGATTAGCGGCCAGGCTCACGGGGCCGGTTAAGACCGCGTCCGTGTACTCCTGGTAGCCGAACGCCATGTTGTTGGTCGCAGTATGAGAGAAACTCGTTCCACCCGCAGTGCCGGAAGCGAGCAGGGCTCCGCCGCTGCCTTCCGACATGCCGCTGCGGATTTCCCAGTAGGCGCTGGTCGGGTTCAGACCGCTCAGGTTGTTGGTGAACAGGCCTGCGACAGAGCCACCGCCCCATATGAAGTTCTGGTAGGTCGCCGCGCCGTAAGGACTGCCACCGACGATGGCGTCGTTTTCGTTCGCCAGGGCGTTAGCGTTCCCATTGTTCGGATCGAAGGCGCCGGCGTAGAAGGCGCAGTTTAGGTAAAACGTATTTGCGCCACCTTGTGGGGTGCATGGCTGATATTGGGCGAACGCGAATACGCTGCAGAACAGCATCGCGAACAGAGGAAGAACCAATGCAGTCTTGGTCGAGATGCTTGTGTTCGGTTGACGGCTTACCACCAGCGAATGCGAATTACGGTTATTCATAATGACCTCGTTCATGTTTCGGTTAGTGGGCGATGGTTGAGCCGGCCATCGCCGGGTTAGTCTGCGGCTACTTCGCTCGCCGCTAACTGCGCAAACATGATCTAGCCGAATAGCTGACGACGCAGCAGCCCTCCTAGACCAAGCAACCCGGAGCCCAGCAGGAGCACGCTGGAAGGCTCAGGAACGGGGCCCTGGAGCACGCCGCTGGAGAAGTCCTGGAAAACGCCCTCGTTGTTCGCGTTGGTGAAGCTTGCGCCGAAGAAAGCGGAATTCCAGAACTGCAGGTTGTCGGTGTCCGAGCCGATCTGGCCGCCCGAGACAAAGGTATTGGTGTTGAATGATCGGCCAGGGCTCGTAGGATCGTTAGGTACCACCGCGAACCAGTACTGACCGGCACCCAGGTTCACGGAGCCGGTTAAGACCGCGTCCGTGTACTCCTGGTTGTTACTGGTTGCGGTATGCGAGAAGTTCGCTCCGCCCGCAGTACCGGAAGCAATCAGTGTTCCGCCGTTGCCGTCCGAAACGCCCGAGCGGATTTCCCAGTAACCGCTGGTCGGGTTCAAAGTGCTCGAGTTGTTGGTGAACAGCCCGCCAATTGAGCCACCGCTCCAATTGAAGTTCTGGTAGGTTGCCGCTCCGTAGGGACTGCCGCTGACGGTGGCGTCGTTTTCGTTCGCCAGGGCATTGGCGTTTGGATTGTTGGGGGCGAAGTCGCCCGCGTAGAAAACGCAGTTCAGGCCAAATGTATTTACGCTGCCTTGTGGGGTGCATGGCTGATATTGGGCGTACGCGAATACGCTGGCGAACAGCATTGCGAACAGAGGAAGAACCAATGCAAGCTTGGTGGAGATGCTTGTTCTTGGTTGACGGCTTACCACCAGCGAGTGCGAATTTCGGTTATTCATAATGACCTCTTTCGTGTTGTTTGATCTTTGGCGATGGTTGAGCCGGCCATCGCCGGGTTAGTCTGCGGCTACTTCGCTCGCCGCTAATTACAGACAGAGAGAGGATGCTTTACCCGAGCAGTCGACGACGCAGCAGGCCACCGATGCACAGCACGCCGGAGCCCAGCATGATCAAGCTTGAAGGTTCAGGAGTCAGGTATCCGTTCACGCCGCTGGAGAAGGTCTGGAGTCGCGTACCTTGGGCCCAGCCTTCGGTGTTGTCGAAGTTTGCGCCGAAAACGGGAGAGTTGAAGAATTGCGAATCGGTGATCTGTTCGCCAACGCCATTTTGTCTGAACGCGTCGGTGCTGCTATTGAGAGAACGCCCTTGCTCGTTGGGCGACTGCGGAACTACCGATTCCCAATAGGTGCCCGAGGGTAGAGCGATGTTCAGTCCGGTAACTTGGGCCGTAAACTCGTCGTAGTTCATGAAGCTGCGACCCGTTGCCGTCCAGGTGAAGGTGCCCGCACCCATGCTGCCGTAGCCTGAAGCGACCAGGGTTCCACTGTTAGCCGACGACACTCCCGTGCGAATTTCGAAATAGGCGCTCGCAGGATGAAGGTCAGACAGGTTGTTGGTGAAAAGGCCGGCTACATTCCAGGCTTGACCAGTGGGAACGATAAAGTTCTGGTACACCGCGGCGCCGTAGGGATTGCCGGAGACGATGGCGTCATTTTCGTTTGCCAACGCACCGCTATCGATTGGCACCAGGTCGCCGCCGTAGAACAGACAGTTGGGGCCGCATTGCGCATTCGCTAATGTGGAGAAGAAAAGAAGAGCAAATAAAGAGCAGGCCAGCGCTCGGGCGCCGCTTGCTTTAAGTTGATATCTGAACGCCAGCGAGTTTGAATTCCGATTGTTCATGGCTTCCTCAGCTAATTTCTGGATTAGTGGGCGATAGTTGAGCTGGCCATCGCCCGGTTAGTGCGCGGCTACGTCGCTCGCCGCTCGGGTGTTGGGGTGTGCGTTACCCCGACACCTCCGTTGAAGAGGAGGAAGCGTAGGGAGGATTGGGCGGAGGGGAACTGCTGTAGCGGAAAACTCTTTCGCCATGGCGGTTGTCTTCTTCCGCCAGCCGCTCCTGGATTTTGCGGGAGAGCTCACGCAGCACCAGAAGATTGGCGACTGCTTCTACGCGGAGATCGCGGGGATGAAGAGGGACGCTCTCGGTATCGGCATTTGAGGCGGCATCGCTAACCTCTTTCGCCTTCGCCAGCAACGTTCGTATGAGAGTTATGAATGACCCCTGCGAGTGTTGCGTTCTCATGGTGCCCTCCTGGGCTTGCGGCTGAGAGCGTCTGGGGTGTTGCTCCATTCCGCTCTCGTGAGGCCACAATGCGCCGCTTCGATCGGGCGATCAATACTTGCCTGGTTATATGGAGGTAAGTTCGAGGTCAACGTGCAGGTATTTGAAAAATAACGAGTTGCGGCGAAACGGCATTGCAACACTGCTTTAACAATGGTGGCAACCGTTATATAATCGCGCCCATCCCCGACGCCCGGAGCAGGAGATTGTCCTGAGCGCCACCCACCGGCTCCTTCGATTCGGACTATTCGAGCTCAATCTCGACACGGAAGAGCTGCGTAAAGACGGGATTCCCCTCAAACTCGGCCCACAACCCTTCCGGGTGCTAGCCATGCTGGCCGGCCGCTCCGGGCAGATCGTAAGCCGCGAGGAGATCCGTCAGAAGATTTGGGGCGACGAGACTTACGTCGATTTCGAGCACGGGCTCAATCAGTGCATCAAGCAAATCCGCACCTCGCTGATCGACGACTCCAACAAGCCGCTGTACATTGAGACGCTTCCGCGCAAGGGGTACCGCTTCCTGGCGCCGGTCACCTCGAAGACCATAGAAGTCATTCCCAAAGTCACGGCGTCGACATCAGGGATCCAGCCGCGAGCCGTGCTGGGAGGTGTGAGCGTCGCGGCTGCAAATCCAGCACTTGCGCCGTCGGTGCAGGAATTAGCTACCCGCGCTCCGTCTCCGGCTGCGGAAGAAGCGCGACCGGCGACAGTCGCGATAGGCGTTGCGTTGAAGGATGAACCGGCGGCGCCGGAAAAGGTTGTGCCCGGAGCGGCGAGGCAAAGCCGGCTTATCAGATGGCTGAGCGTGGCTGTAGTTCTGGTCGGAGTGATGGTGGGAGGGCGCTACCTCTATAAGCGGTTGCACCAGTCGCCGGTACTTACTGATAACGATACGATTGTGTTATCGGACTTCGAAAACAAAACCGGCGACAGCGTTTTTGACGGAACTCTGCGCCAAGGTCTGTGGTCGGCCCTCGAACAGTCTCCATTCCTGAACATCCTCTCCGATCAACGCATCGCCAGCACCATGGCTCTAATGACGCAACCAAAGGGTGCGGCATTGACTCCCTCGCTGGCCCGTCAGGTGTGCGTACGCACCGGAAGCGCGGCCACCCTGGAAGGCGAGATCACGACATTGGGTACGAAGTATGTACTAAGTCTGAAGGCGGTGAACTGTAGTAGTGGCGACGAGATCGCGGTCGAACAGGTTACCGCAGGAAGCAAAGAAAAGGTGGTGTCGGCGCTGGGCAGCGCCGCCTCGCGGATTCGCCAGAAACTCGGAGAGTCGCTCACGTCGGTGCAGAAGTACGACGCTCCATTGGAGGATGTGACCACACCTTCACTGGCGGCATTGCAAGCCTACAGCCGCGCCCGTAAGGCAGCGTCGACCTACGGGGATATGGCCGCTCTGCCACTCTACAAGCGAGCCGCAGAACTCGATCCCAATTTCGCTCTCGCCTATGTGAGCCTTGCGTCTTTGTACGCCAACCTGAGCCAGTCGGGTCGGGCATCCGAGAACGCACGGAAAGCCTATGAGTTGAGAGGTAAGGTTAGCGAGAGAGAGCGCTTGTCGATAGAGGCATATTATCGCCTCAACGACACGGGGGAATTAGAGAAGGCCACAAAAGCCTATGAGCTGTTGCAACAGGCCTATCCCCGATACTATGCGCCATATGGAATGCTGTCATTTATCTACATGGAACTGGGTAGTTGGGACAATGCACTGACGCAAGCCCGCGGCGCAATTCAAGTCGATCCAGACAACATTGTTGGCTATGTGAACGCGGGAGGGGCATATTTGGCCCTCAGCCGTCTCGAAGAAGCGGAAGAAACCTTCAAGCAGGCTGAGCAGCGCGGGCTGTGGAATGAGAATCTGGTCGTCGAACGGTATCAGTTGGCTTTCCTAAAGGGAGACGGCGCAAAGATGGCTCAATTGACAGCCAGCGGCGAAGGGCAGGCTGGCGTGGAAGGCTCGGCGTTGGCATTGCAGGCGGACACCGATGCCTGGTTTGGGAAGCTGAAAAGCGCACGCGAACATAGCGACTGGGCCATGAAGTCGGCCGAGCACAATGACGACAAGGAAGCTGCCGCCGGATATCAGAGTGCGGCAGCCCTGCGCGAGTCGGAAGTTGGAGACCGTGAAAAGGCAAAGGCTCTAGCCAAAGCTGCCGTGCAGCTGGCACCGAACCTTGATGTGAAGGCGATGGCTGCTGTGGCTCTGGCTCGGGCGGGAGACACAGCACAGGCGGAGAATCTGGCAGCCGAACTAGAAAATGCATTTCCGTTACATACGCTGGTGCAGGAGTACTGGCTGCCCACCATCCGGGCAGCGGTTGCCCTGCAACGCAAAGACCCTGCTAAAGCTATCGAAGTTCTAAGACCTGCCCAGGCGATTGAGTTGGGACAGCCCGTTCCTTCCAACAACAATACCTTCCTGTATCCGGCTTACTTGCGAGGAGAAGCCTACTTGATGCTGCACGACGGCAAGGCGGCCGTTGGGGAATTTCGTAAATTTATCGACCACCGGGGAGTGGTTGCGAACAATCCTCTGGGAGCCTTGGCCCGCCTCGGTCTGGCTCAGGCTTACGCCGAGCAGGGAGACACCGCCCAGGCGCGCGCCGCTTATCAGGAATTCCTTACTCTGTGGAAAGATGCCGACCCCGACATTCCTCTCTATCAGCAGACCAAGGCCAAATACTCGACGCTGAATTAGACGGACTATCGCGCCGCGGCGCTGTCAACCTATATCGACTCAAAATCAAGAGAAAGGGCGAGGTGTTGAACCTCGCCCTGGGTAGGGCTGTGACCGTAGCAGCAGCAATTACCGGTGCAAACGACGCCGGACAACGCCGGCGACGGCTACCAGACCCGAGCCCAGCATGATCAGGCTGGACGGCTCCGGCATCGGTGCTTCGCACACCCCGCTGGAGAATGTCGGGAACACGCCTTCGTTGTTCGCATTCGTGAAGTTCGCACCAAAGAACGCGCTGTTGAAGTACTGCTGGTTGCTGATCTGTGTGCCAACGCTGTTCAGACCGTCCGTGTTGCTATTGAATGAACGGTTGGCGTTGCTGGGGTCTTGGGGCACCACGGCGAACCAGTAGGTGCCGGGGGCCAGATTTACGCTCATACCACCAGCCAGGTCTTCGTACTCGGTGTAGCCGAAATCGCTTCGGCCAGTAGCAGTCTGGGAGAAGTTCGCGCCAGAAGCGGTGCCGGAGGCGATCAGGGTGCCCCCGTTGCCTTCCGACACGCCGCTGCGGAGCTCCCAGTAGGCGCTGCTCGGGTTCAGGCCGCTGAGGTTGTTGGTGAACAGGCCGGAAACACTAATGGAACTGCCGCTAACGACAAAGTTCTGGTAGGTCGCCGCACCATAGGGGTTGCCACCCACGATCGCGTCGTTCTCGTTCGCCAAGCCGTTCTGGTTCGGGTCATTCAGATCGAGGTCGCCGCCATAGAAGTAACAAGTTGATGCTCCAGGCGGGCATTGGATCCCGGCACTGGCCAAGGTGCTGAAGCACGAAGCAGCCAGCAGTGTAAGAGACAGCGCAGCAAATTTCTTCACTCGTTTCCTCCATGTGCAATCTGGATTCCTCTGGCGCTTCGCGCTAAGTCAAGAGGTAGCGATAGTCAAGCCGAATTGGGTTGCGCCCCACAGGCGAAGAAGAGTACCGCTCCGACTAACGGCGGTCAAGGGAAAAGGTGACCGCAAGATTGCTCGGGCTTCCAAGACGCCGACCCTGATGTTCGGTCTTGCAACCAGCCAAAGCAGAATACGCAGGGCCGCAAAAGTCGAATCGCCCAGATCGCCTCAAGTTCGTACGCGCGAACGACTGGCGTATGAAGCGTGGGAGCGCATTTCTAAGCCGAGATCGCTCCCGGGTTCAGGCGGCGCGGAAGGAAACATCCCGCCGTTGTGGCTGGACATTTTCGATCGGTGAGGTGGGAAGGATGATGCTGAATACCGACCCATGTCGCTGCTGTCCGTGGCTACTGCGCGCGCGTATGCTGCCACCGTGTTTCCGCACGATTTCGCGCGTCACCCACAGACCAAGCCCGCTACCGGTTTTTGGTTTCGTAGTGAAGAAGGGATCGAAAATTTTGAACAACAACCCGCGAGGAATGCCTTCGCCGTTATCGCAGACACTCACCACCAGTTGTTGCGACTTCCCAGCCCGCTGACCGCGCGCCCGCACGCGAATCGTCCCTCCGAGGGCCATGGCGTCGATTGCGTTTTCGATGATGTTGTCGAAGACCTGCCGCAATTCGCCCGCATAGCCAGACACCAGGGGAGGATGACCGAACTCCAATTTCAGCTCGATATTCTTACCGGCCAACTTCTTTTTCTTCCAGCGCGCAATGTGCTCGAGAATCTCAGCGATGTTTACCTCAGTTCTCTCGCGAGAGGCCTTGTGATAGCTAAGCGTCTGGCGGGTGATGTCTCCGGCGCGCTGCACTTCTTTCAACAGCAGCTCGGCGTACTTGCGTGCCTCGTCATCGAGCGGCTGATGGTGGACCAGCAGGTACGCGAGATTGGTGATGGACTCCAGCGGGTTGTTGACTTCATGAGCGAGAGTTGCCGCCAGCCGGCCTGCGGCCGCGAGCTTCTCCTTCTCGATGATGGCGGCTTCCGCCGCCTTGCGCCCGCTGATATCGCGAACGATTTTAGACGCGCCCACCACCCGTCCCTTCCGGTCCTTGATAGGCGAGACGGTGAGGGAGATATCGAAGGTGTCGCCGTTCTTGCGCGTGCGCCGGGTCTCAAAGTGCTCGACGCGCTCGCCACTGCGCAGCTTGGCGATGATCTGCGGCTCTTCAAAATGCAGCTCCCGGGGAATCAGCCGCAGTACCGATTGCCCGATGATCTCCTCCGGCTTGTAGCCGAAGAGACGCTCCGCCGATGCGTTCCAACTGGTAATAATGCCGTCGAGGGTCTTGGAGATGATGGCATCTTCGGAGGATTCGACAATCGCGGCCAGCATCATGCGTGCGCTGTCGGACCGCAGGCGTTCGGAAATATCGCGGGCAACTTTGGATGCGCCGATCACCTTTCCTTGTTCGTTACGCATGGGTGACAGTGTAAGTGAAACCGCTACTCGACGTCCCGACTTGTGCAGGCGACAGGTTTCGTAATGCTCAATGCGCTCGCCAGCGCGTATTTTTCCCAGGATCACCGGTTCTTCGTGCTGCAACTCCGGCGGAATGATGGTCAGCACCGAGCGGCCGACAATTTCCTCGGGCGTGTAGCCGAACATTTGCTCGGCAGCAGCGTTCCAGTCGGTGATCACACCGTTCAGGTCTTTGGCGATGATCGCGTCCTCAGAGGACTCCACGATGGCAGCCAATCGCGCGCGCACGGTCTGTTCCTCCCGCTGTAGGCCCATGTCGCGAGCGACCAGGGCCGAGCCGATGACTCGATTCTGAGCGTCCCGGATGGGGGAGACAGCAACCGAGATCTCAACCCGCTGGCCACCCTTGCGCAGCCGCTGCGTCTGATAGTGCTCGATACGCTCGCCTCGCCGCAGGCGCTCAAGGTGTGCCAGTTCCTCGTAGTGCAAGTCGGGAGGCACCAGCAGGAGAACCGACTCGCCGATGACCTCTTGCGGTTCGTAGCCGAATATTCGGGTAGCCGCGGTGTTCCAGGTGTTGATCGTTCCGTCCTCGTCTCTTCCGATGATTGCGTCCTCCGAGGAGTCGACAATCGCAGCCAGGCGAGTAATCAGCTCCTCTGGGGAAAGCCGTTGGAAATGCAATCCGACCTTGTTGTAAGCGGAAGTAGACACAGAAGTTGACACGTGGACCTATCGCATCACGGCCAAAGACGAGCGGGAGGGCATGATACGTCATTACTGCGATGGCCGGGGTCACTGAAAGGGTTGCTTTTCGTGAAAAACTCGAGCAGTCCATTTGCCAGCCATTCACATTCAGCGCAAGTGGGCCGTGCCATGCTAAAAAAGGACTGAGGACCTCAGCATGGCCGAAATGACAAAGCAGCGCGAAACCATCTCTCCTTTGGCGGGCAAACCGGCTCCCAAGGACATGCTCATCGATGTGGCGCAACTGGAGCGTGAGTACTATGAGCGGAAGCCCGATCTCAGCGATCCGGCGCAGATGGTCGCCTTCGGCACCAGCGGCCATCGCGGAACTCCGCTGAATGGCAGCTTTACCGAGGCCCATATCTTGGCCATCACCCAGGCCATTTGCGAGTACCGCAAGCATCAGGGCGTCGATGGTCCTCTTTACATGGGCAAGGATACGCACGCCGTCTCCGGCCCGGCGCAACGCACAGCTCTGGAAGTACTCGCGGCCAACGCCGTTGAGACATTCATTCAGCCGGACGATGGTTACACGCCGACGCCGTCGGTGTCGCACGCCATCCTTATCTACAACCGCGGACGCAAAGAGCACCTCGCTGATGGAATCGTGATTACGCCCTCGCATAACCCGCCGGAAGACGGTGGCTTCAAGTACAACCCGACCAACGGCGGTCCGGCGGACACCGATGTCACCGGCTGGGTTCAGGATCGCGCGAACGCGTTGCTGCGCGCCGGCAACCAAGACGTGAAGCGCGTCTCGCTTGAGTCGGCAATGAAAGCCGCCACCACGCATCAGCAGGACTTCGTCATGCCGTACGTCAATGACTTGCGCAACGTCATCGACATGGAGGCGATTCGCGGCGCCAAGCTGAAGCTGGGAGTCGATCCGCTGGGCGGAGCTGCCGAGCCATACTGGGCGCCGATCAACTCGGTCTATGGATTGTCGATCGACGTGGTGAATCCCAAGATCGATCCCACGTTTTCGTTCATGACGGTCGATCACGACGGCAAGATTCGCATGGACTGCTCGAGCCCATACGCCATGGCATCATTGGTACGGCTCAAAGACAAATTTCAGGTCGCCTTTGCTAACGATCCCGACTCCGATCGTCACGGCATCGTCACGCCTTCGGCCGGATTGATGAACCCTAACCACTACCTCGCAGTTGCAATTCAATATCTGCTGACGCATCGGCCCCGGTGGTCGCAAGGCGTCATCGTCGGCAAGACGCTGGTCAGCAGCAGCATGATCGATCGCGTAGTTCAGAAACTTGGCCGCGAGCTGGACGAGACGCCAGTCGGCTTCAAGTGGTTTGCGCCTGGACTGTTCGACGGCACCCTCTGCTTTGGCGGTGAGGAGAGCGCCGGCGCCAGCTTCCTGCGCATGGATGGAACGGTGTGGACGACCGACAAGGATGGTCCGCTACTCGCGTTGCTGGCGGCTGAAATCATGGCCGTCACCGGCAAAGATCCGGGCGAACACTATAAGGAGTTGACCGCAGAGTTCGGTTCGCCCATCTACACCCGCATCGATGCGGCCGCGACTCCTGAGCAGAAAGAGAAACTTAGCCAGCTATCGCCCGAGGCGGTGAAGGAATCGACGCTGGCGGGCGAGCCCATCACTGTGAAACTTACCAAGGCTCCGGGAAACGATGCGCCGATTGGTGGATTAAAGGTAGTCTCTAAAACCGGGTGGTTCGCGGCCCGTCCCTCGGGCACCGAAGATATCTACAAGATCTACGCTGAGAGCTTTCGAGATGAAGCTCACCTCGATGCCATCGTGGAGGAGGCGCAGGAGATCGTGAATCACGCCTTAGCGTAATTCACCGTCAGCTAAGGACGCGTCTTCCAGCCGCAAACGATTCCGCCCAGCAGAAAGCTGAATCCCACAACCGCGGCCACCGGCAGCAAACTAGCCGAATCTGGAAACATGCCGGCCATCTCTACCCGTCCTTCTGCCTGTGCAGGCGCCGTGTTCTTCCCCTGAGGCGCGGAGGGCGCCTGCGTACCCGGCGTGCCGCCGTTCTGCGCGGTCGAAGTCACAAAAATCCGCACTTGCGTTTGCGAATCAGGAATGGCTGTTCCGTTGGCATCGACCATGCGCACCGTTATCACATGCTGACCCGCTGCCAGTCCGGGGAAGGACTGCTCGGTGCTTGCGGTCGTGACCGGGTCATTGCCATCCAATTGCACCTGGAAATTCGGAGAGCCCGCTGAAGCCGAGGTCGGATTCTGCAATTCGTAATGGACGGTGACGAAATTGTCGGTCTGGCGCTGCTCGGGTCGGGGAGAGGTCACGCGCAGGACAGCGCTCTGCGCCTGGGCGGCACTTGCGGGTGCTTGCGCTGGTGCGCCAACGCAACCGGCAGCCAGTAGCGCTATGATCCAGAGTAGATTTCGGTATAAAGTGACGCGCACGATAGCTCCTGGTTCCTTAGACGACATATAGAAAATGCGTGCCGTCCGTAATTCTTACCTGTCCTGCCACAGAGAAGAACTCGGCGTCGGCTCTCGGGTTTGTAAGTGGCTGAACCAGAGAGGCTTAAGAACTATGGTGAATTTTCCGGTTTCTCAGTGAGCAGCTAGTATTAAGTTAGCAATCTAGTTACCGTTCAGCTACTCGCTCGTACGGGCAGCAGCACTCGTAAGATGTTATTGACAGGGAATTTGGTGTACCCGACAATTTGCTTTCGAAAGAAAGGAACCTTAGATGTTTGACCCGGATACCGGTAAGGCTCTGGATACCCCCGAACGGCCAGCACCGCCTAAGCAGAGCCACATCCTGCTATATGTCCTGCTTGGTTTGGCGGTGGTTTATGTCGCGGCTTCGCTCTATTTCATGTACTCGCTGAAGACCCGTCTTGACGCGCTCGACCAGAAGCAGATGGCCTTGAACGACGCGCAGCAGCAGCTTGCCACTCGCCTGCACAGCACGTCGAACGAGTTCAAGCAGGCGCTGACCTCCGAAGTCGGCATGACCAAGCAGGAGATGGCGAAGCGGGCGGCCGAACTGGAGAAACAGCAGAAGCAGGCGGAAGCGAAATTCAGTTCCGCGCAGCAGCAACAGGGACAACAGCTAGCCGCGGTGAACTCGGAAGTCAGCGGAGTGAAGACCGAGCTGGGTGGTACCCAGACCCAGGTCCAGAAGACCCAGGCCGACTTGGCCGCGACCAATCAGAAGTTGGAAAAGACTATCGGCGACCTGGGCGTACAGAGCGGGTTAGTCGCCCACAACGCTGGCGAGCTGGACATGTTGAAGCGCAAAGGCGAGCGCAACTATTACGACTTCACGCTGCAGAAGGGGCAGAAGCAGCCCGTGTCGACCGTCAGCCTGCAGCTGAAAAAAGTCGATCCTAAGAAGAGCCGCTTCACGTTGAACGTCATCGCCGACGATCGCACCATTGAGAAGAAAGACCGTACCATCGGTGAGCCGATGCAGTTCTACACCGGGCGCGATCGATTGCTCTATGAGGTAGTGGTGTTCTCGGCCAACAAAAACTCGATTACTGGATACCTGGCGACGCCGAAGAACGCGCCTACGCCGGTCACGCCGTAGGTTATCCGTCCCGAGATAGGCTCCGGACGCCTTCCGGGGCCTTTCTATTTGCCGTCTTCCTTCAGCACAATTGGCTTCTGGTCGTACGGCTGCACCGTCACGGTCAGGCTCTTCCGGGCGTCGAACTCATCCTTATCAATGGGAAAGGTGACGACCACAGATCCGTTCTCCTGCGCCCCCGGCGGAATCTTGGTCTCGACCGCCAGAGCCTTCATGGCATGGTCTTGCAGGTCAGGATAAGCCTGGAAATAGCGGCTGTAATCCGAAGCCGAAGCCGCCTCATCGGTGTAGGTGTCGTGCAGAGTCGTCAGCTCAGCCGTGATCGCTTTTATGTAGAGCGGCTTGTCGCCTACCGCCCGGAGCGTCACCTGGATCGCCAACATCGAATCGGGCTGACCTTTGTTCTGGCTGATGAAGACGTTGTCGATCTGTCCCTGTGCTACGGGCTTGGCGCGGAAGATATACGCGACGCCGACGATGAATACGACCACTACGACGAGGGCGATCGCAAGGGTGAGAATGGGTGGCAATGTCCGGCGAGGGCTGTCGAACTCTTCGGTGATCGGCACGTGGCCGGCATCGAACTCTCGCCGGTGATGCTTATGAGTGGCGCTAGTCATGAGAGACTCCTCGGACTGGTTCGCGCAAAGCCGGCTAGGCGGACGGCCAGATGTGCTTCATAGCTTCGCGGAACTCTTGCTCCGGCAGAGTATTCAGGATGTCATGCGATGTCAACCATGCTCTGCGTGCCTGGAGAATTCCGTACTTTAATTTCTCAAAATGGGAAGTGTGATGAGCGTCGGTGTTGATGACAATCTTCACCCCGCGGTCGCGCGCCATACGTAGATGAACGTCGTTGAGGTCGAGCCGGTCAGGATACGCGTTTAGTTCCATCGCCACCTTATGCTCAGCCGCAGCCTTCAGGATCGCCTCCATGTCGAACTTGTAGGCGTCGCGCTTCAGCAGCAGACGGCCGGTGGGATGTCCGAGGAATGACACGTTCGGGTTGCTGATGGCGCGCAGCAGGCGATCGGTCATCTGTTGCGGCTCCTGGCTGAACAGGGAGTGGACGCTGGCGACTACGACGTCCATTTGCTCGAGCACCGAGTCCGACAGGTCGAGTTCGCCGTCGCCCAGAATGTCGACTTCGATGCCGGCCAGAATCGTGATTCCCTCAATCTGTTCATTGGCTGCGCGAATTCGGCGGATGTGCTGCTCGGCACGCGGATCATCAAGTCCGTTGGCAAAGGCCAGGTTCTTGGAATGGTCGGTAATCGCAATGTAGCGATATCCGCGCTCTTTGGCGGCTTGTGCCATCTCGTCGATAGTGCAGCGTCCATCGGTCTCGACAGTGTGCATGTGGACTTCGCCGCGAATGTCGCCGAGTTCGACGAGTTTGGGAAGCGCGTGCTTGGCCGCCACTTCGATCTCGCCGCAGTTCTCGCGCAGCTCCGGCGGGATCCAGTCGAGCCCCAGCTTGCCGTAGATCTCGTCTTCGGTTGTGCCCGCGACACGCTGGTTGTTTTCCAGCGTGAACAGTCCATATTCGCTCAGGGTGTAGCCCAGCTTTAGAGCGCGCTGGCGTAGCGTTACGTTGTGATTCTTCGACCCGGTGAAGTATTGCAAGGCAGCTCCGTAGGAGTCCGGCGGCAAGGTACGCACATCGACTTGCATGCCGTTGCGCAACTTGAAGCTAACCTTGTTGTCGCCCTTGGCCAACACCTCGACGATGCCGGGGAAGCGCAGAATCTCTTCGATCAGCTCAGCGCGGGTCTGGTCGTCATCGCAGCACGGGCCGGTGATGAGCACGTCCAGATCGCCCACCGTCTCGCGTCCGCGACGTAGAGAACCGGCTGGCGTGATCGTCTCAATGCCTTTGATCTTCTCCAGATGTGTGGCCAGCTTCTGGGCGGTGCGGTCGGCTTCATCGATGAGGAAGCGCCCCGAAATGCGGCGGTAATCTTCAATTGCCTTGAGGATCTTCTGCTCGGATTTTTCGCTCAGCCGCGGTAGCTCCCGCAGCTTGCCTTCGCGCGCCAGCTGCTCAACTCCGGCCAGGTCGCTCACCTGAAACGCGCTCCAGATGAGGGCGATGGTCTTTGGCCCCAGCCCTTGGATTTTCAGCAGCTCCAGCATCGACGGCCGGTATTTCTCCAGCAGCTCCTGATGCTGTTTCAGCTTGCCGGTCTCGCATAGCTCCTTGATGTTGGCGGCCATGCCTTTGCCGATGCCGGGAACCGCCAGCAGCTTCTTGGGCTCGCCGAGCAGGGAAGACACCTGGTCCGGCGACGCCTCAACCGCTTCGGCAGCACGTTGGTAGGAGCGGATACGGAAACCGTCGTCGCCGTTAATCTCCATGAGGTCGGCGGTTTCGTAGAACACATTCGCGATGGCTTTGTTATCCAAGAGAGTCTAGCTCTTCCTGTAGACTTCGCGGCGATGAGCAATTCGCGTCACATCAACGGTCTTTGCCTCGTCATCAATCTCATAGACGACGCGATAGTCGCCGATTCGGATTCTCCATTGTTTATCCCCGCCAACCAGTTTCTTACAACCAGCGGGCCGAGGATTCAAACCAAGAGCTTCGACACGTGGGAAAATGCGGGAGACCATCAGGGCAGGCAATCGAGCGAGTTCTCTTTGGGCAGTCGTGGTCAGCGCGACGCAATAGCTATCCACGGCGCAATTTGCCACTCTTTAGGAGCGCCGATTTCACCTGCTCCAATGGGATTTTCTTCTCCTTGCTCCGCGCCCTGGAGACGAGGACATCCTCGATGTCCTCCCACAATTCCCGATGCTTATCGAGATTGATTTGCACAGCAACCCGCCGGCCCTTTGCATCGGTGAGATACCGAATACCAGTCATACACACATTCTCTCTCAAAAGGACGGCTTCGCACACGCCGTATGATCTTCGTCGTCCAAGAGCCCACCACCAATAGCAAAACCCAGCCCGGTGGCTGGGTTTGCCAGAAGAACCGACGAATCGGCTACTGCGCCTTGGTGACGTTGTCGGCTTGCGGACCTTTCTGTCCTTGCACGATCTCAAATTCGACAGGATCACCTTCCTGCAGACTCTTGTAGCCTTCAGTGTGAATGGCACTGTAGTGCACAAAAACATCCGGGCCATCGTCCCGGCCGATAAAGCCGAAACCCTTCGCGTTATTGAACCACTTGACGGTTCCTTTCATTTTCACTTTCGTTCTTCCTCCGGGCCCACGCCCATCAGCACCCCTGAGGCGAGGTGCTGCTTTGAATTACGTTCAACAGGCTGGTACCTACCCAGCCCAGATCGAGGAGGAGCTTGCGTTCCAGGAGACCTGCGGCAGTTCGGAGATGTTGCCTGTCAACGGCGTGTCTTAATTGTGCTCTTATCGGGCCGTAGTGTCAAGAAGGTATACAGTCTATTTCTTTGAGACACGCAGGTTTAGGGGGAACTCATTAACTACTGACCGGTGGTGATATCTCACAAGTAACCGCTATTTGGACAACCTCGCCCCGTATCCGACACGCTCGCGGAATAGCGTCCCTCAGGCGTTCTGCTGGGCTTCGAACCAGAGCACGGCGGCGATGGTTTTGCCGTCGCAAATCTCCCCTGACATGATCATCTTGACGGCCTTGGAGAGCGAAACCAATGCATAGTCGATTCGCTCGTCCTCTTCCGGCTGAGCTTCGCCTGCCCTCAGCCCGCGCGCCAGAAACACAGTCATGGTCTCGTCCATGAAGCCCGGGCTGGGATAGAAGAAGAGTGCCTGGCGCCACGACTTTGCCCGATAGCCGGTCTCTTCCCGTAACTCGCGTTTTGCGCGCCGCCAGCGGCTTCTCTTTTCCGTCGATGCGGCCGGCTGGAATCTCCCACAGATAGTCGCCCGCCGCGTAGCGGTATTGCCGCTCCAGCAGCACCCGCGGCTCGGCTCCGCTGTCGTCGATGGCTAGGATGACGACTGAACCGGAATGGCGCACCACATCGCGAACCGCTTTCACCCCGTTGGGCTCGATCACGCGGTCGGTGCTGACATCGAAGACCTTGCCGCGAAAAGCAATCTTGCTGGAAAGAACTTTGGCTGTGCTCTTCTGTTTGCGGACCTTGGTGGATGGCATGACGGTTCACTATAACCCGACCGCAGAGCCCAAACGCTCTGATCGCTGAAAATTCGCAGCCGCATCTTCAGCGAATCTGCTCCGGGCTGCGATTCATCTAACGCACGAATGCTGGGACCAGACCCGTACCGCAAGGCGTTGCAAAGCTTCGCACAACTGGTGAATCCGGAGCATGACGACGAGGCCATTGACCTCGCCGGAGCCGCGCTGGCGCTGGCCCGCATCGAATATCCCGAGCTCGACCTACAGGTTTACTTGCAGCGGCTGAACGGGCTGGCTGCAAAGTGAAGCGCGGCTTGCGCGCGAATCCCAGCGCCCGCGAGACCATCACTACGCTCAATCGCGTGCTGTTCGAAGCAAGAAGGCCTGCGCGGCAATCGCGACGATTATTACGATCCGCGAAATTCGTTTCTCAACGACGTGCTTGATCGCAAGCTGGGCATTCCCATCACCCTCTCGGTGGTTTACATGGAGGTCGCCCGGCGAATCGGGTTTCCCCTGGCAGGGACCGCCATGCCGGGACATTTTCTGTTGAAGCATCACGATGTGCTATCGGGGGAAATCATCATTGACGCTTTCAATCGCGGCCTGGTGCTGACGCCCGGCGATTGTGACACCCGGCTAAAAGAAATTTATCGCGGCGAAATCGAATTCAAACCAGAGTTCCTTTTGCCGGTAACTCGCCGCGAAATCCTCACTCGGATGCTCAACAACCTGCGCCAGGTTTATTTCACCCAGCGCAATTTCCGCAAGGGACTGATGGTTCTGGATCTGCTGCTGGCCATTCCGCCGCGCTCCATCGAGATGCTGCGCGAGCGCGCGCTGGTCAGGCTGAATCTCGACCAGTATGTCGGGGCCGCGCAAGACCTGGCGAATTATTTGAAGCTGTGCCCCGATGCTCCCGATGCCGGGGACGTTCAGGAAACGCTGGACATGGTTCGGCAACTGCTCGCCCGGCTGAATTAACGTTCATTTTCGTGAGGGCCGTCATTTCATGCCGACAGTGTCAAAAGATGTGCATCCAACGAGGTAAAGGTGGATTGGAGCTTGCGTTCTAGACCGAAAGCTGGGTACCATGGCAATGTCCTCCAACCGCCGCACCTCCGTGCAGGCGATCCATGCGCCAACATGCCAGGCGCCAGACGGACGTAACGAACTCGATTTCGAGAACGACTCCAACCGCATAATTGCCGACTCCGCAGTTTGGTAGTGCGCGCAGCAGGCCAGCAAGTGCGGTCCAGATGTGGGAAACTCGCAACCTGCGAGAATTGACTTACGAGAGAAGCATGAATCAAGGATCGAACCCTCCATCCGGCCAGCCCGGCGGAGGGAAAGGACGCAGACGGCGCCGCGGGCGTCGTGGACCTGCCACGCAAGGTGCTCAGCCTCAGGGACAAGGGCAGGGTCGCGGCCCGCAACCGGGGCCGGGCCAGCATCGTCACGGCAAAGCCCGCAAGGGTGGCCGTCCCGGACAACGCACTGGCCAAGGCCAGCCGGGCGGCGGCATCTACACCGCTCCTATGGACCACAGCTACCGTGCGGCGCAGAACGGCAACAGCAACGGCAATCAGCAACGGCCAAGCCGCGGTCGCGGAGGCCCGGGTTTCGGTAAGCAGTTCATGCCGGTCGAGCCTGAGCCGCTGCCGGTAACCGCCGAGCCAGGACCAGCGCGCATCTTCGCCTTCGTCGAGGACCTCTTCTTCCTGACCAAGATCCAGGAGACCGGCCGCAAGCTCAACGTGAAGGTCGAGTTCGTCAAGACCGACAAAGACCTCTACGAGCGCATGGGTCAGAATGGCGACGACAAGCCGTCGCTCATCATCTTCGACCTGAACAACGTGGGAGCTAAGCCGCTCACCCTCATCCCCAAGCTGAAATCGAAGCTGAAGAAGGCCACCAACATCATCGGCTTTGTCTCGCACGTGCAAGGCGAGCTGAAGATGAAAGCTCAGGAAGCGGGCTGCGACATGGTGCTGCCGCGCTCCGCGTTCTCGCAGAACCTGCCCCAGCTGCTGCGCCGCCACGGCGCGCCAGAAGAGTTGCAGGAGCACGAGTAGCAGGCGCACGATCAGTCCGAAGGACGAAACAATCTGTAGCCCGGCACGGGAGTGCCGGGGGTACGTATTCCAGGAAGACTCCGAGTCCCTTCAGGGACGGCACCTCCAACGCGGTAAAATCACAGGTTGTCTTCCTTCGTTTCATTGCGGCGCAAAGCGAACTCGCGCATCCCCCTCGCATTTGCTTCATGCATCTCGCTGCTACTGATCGCCGCCGCCGATCCACGCTCCACGGCCTCATCCCAGCCAACTTTCTACCGAGACGTACTCCCCATCCTTCAGGACCACTGCCAAGCATGCCACCGGACCGGCGAAGTCGCGCCCATGCCGCTCGTCACCTATGCCGACGTAAAGCCGTGGGCGCCATCGATTCGCCTTGCCGTCGAGCAAAAGACCATGCCGCCATGGTTCGCCGATCCGCGCTACGGGAAATTTTCCAACGACCCATCGCTGACGCCAGCGCAGATCGCGACCATCACTAACTGGGTGGACGCCGGTTCACCTGCCGGCTCGCCCAAAGATGCTCCGCCGCCGAAGCAATGGTCAAAGGGCTGGAACATCGATCCGCCCGACAAAGTCGTCTCTATGCCCCAACCGGTGTCGCTGCCTGCTTCGGGCGAAATTGAGTACACCTACGAGATCGTGCCCACCGGATTCGCCGAAGACATGTGGGTACGCGAATCCGAGGTCAAGCCGTCGAGTCCGGAGCATGTGCATCACGCCGTCGTCTACATCCGGCCGCCGAACTCCAATTGGCTGCGCTCCGCGCCGGTTGGGGTGCCATTTGTCGCCTCCAGTTTCAAAGATCCGAAGATGCGCGCCGAAGCCCATGAGACCACGACCGATATGCTGCTGGTCTACGCTCCCGGCAGCCAGCCCGATCACTGGCCCGCGACCATGGCCAAGTTCATTCCCGCCGGCTCTGACCTGGTTTTCCAGATGCACTACACCGCCAACGGCCACGCCGCCAGCGATCAGACCAGCGTCGGAATGGTTTTCGCCAAAGAGAAACCGGCGCAGCGTGTGCTGACCTTGCAACTCACCAATCACACGTTCATCATTCCGCCACGCGAGGACGATTATCGTGTGGACGTCTCCGGCACGCTGCCCAACGATTGCACGCTGTTGAGCTTCTTCCCCCACATGCACCTGCGTGGCAAGCGCTTTGAGTACAACATCCTCAACCCTGACGGGACGGTCAAAGAAACCTTGCTGCGCGTGAACTATCACTTCCACTGGCAGCTTAGTTACAAGCTTGCGCAACCGCGCTTCTTGAAAGCCGGAACCCGTTTGCAGGCGGTTGGGTGGTACGACAATTCGGAAGACAATCCGCACAACCCCGATCCCAACGCCACGGTGACCTGGGGCGGCCAGACCTATGAAGAGATGATGGTCGGCTTCTTCGACGTAGCCGTTCCCTGGGACGTGGATAAAGAGAAGTTCTTCGTGCGCCACCACTGAAGGGCGCAGCTGCAGCTGCGCCGATAAGCTCTCTCACAAATTGTCATCCTGAGGTCGCCGTGGCGACCGAAGTACCTGCTTTCGTTCGCTGGGTGCCCCATTCAAGCCATCGTTTGGCTTGAGTGGGTCTTAGCCTCACTACTGACAATGGCAGTTGGTTTTTCGCTTTGGCTTGATGTTGCTTGCTCGCCGCTAATCACTGTTAGTAGTGGATCCCGAGCCCGGATGGCGCAATCTGCCTTAGCCGTGGGCGTCAGCCCGCGGTGAAGGGCCAATAAAGATCATGAGCCGCGTAGCGGCGACCCCGCTCAACCGAGGGTTGTAGGGATGTGCCGCCGCTGACGCGGCTCCGCCGTTTTGTTGCGCTGTGACTGCGGGCTGGACGCCCACGGCTCACACAAATGTCGCCCGAAGGGCTGAGACGCAACTGCGCCGTCACACAAGGAACGCAACCGATAGCAGCACTCCGAAGATAATCGCCTGCGCCAACTCACTGAATCCCAATTTGTGAACGTCTAACGGTTGCGTCGGGCGGACGAACCACGCGCCGCCACGCACGAGCGAGGGAACAAACGCGATCAACGTCCATAGCGGCAGCACGCGATACCAGCTGGCGGCGACCAGCACCACGATCAGCGCAACCTGCGCGTACCGGAACCACTTTCCGCGGGCGAACTTTTCCTGCGACGTAATCAGGCGCGAGCCACGAATCCGGGTCTGCACAAAATGAATCTGGTCGGCGGCCAAGAGCCAGTTGGTGACCCATAGCAACCCAGCCGTTTTATTGAGCACCCCGGTCGCTACGTAATATGCGCCAGCAGCGGTTGACGTCAGGCCTATGGCGCCGATGATCTGCGCCGGCATTCGTCCCGCACGCCCGAGCTTCTTGACGATCTCCTGCACGCCGAACGCTGTCGCCGTCACGATGCCGATGACGATCAGCCCACCTGCGTATCCCGTCACGAACAGAATGCCGAGACTTGCCAGCGCGATCACGCATAGCAGCACGATCGCGCGCAAAACCGACGCCCGTTCTTCTTTGGTCTGCGCCTTGATTGGCGAAAGCCCGAGCCACGCCTCGACCGCCGTTCTTAGCCAGAAAAGCGACAGCGTCGCGACCATAAACAACACCAGAGGCCCGGCATGAATGCCGACACGCGACGCCACAATCGCGCCGGTCGCCAGCGGGACCAGCAGCATTCCCCACGCGCCGTGTTCACGCGGGACCAGCATGGTTCTGTTGCGGACTTGTTGAGCGGACATGGTCAGAGTTGCCATGACCAAATGCTATGGCAGGCACAAGTGTAAGGCTGTGACAGAAGTCTCAGGAAGGCGGCTTTTGGCTCTTGGTTTTTGGCTTTCGCCTTTGTTCTTCTCGTTGTGCGAAACCACGAATGTGAGATAACTAGGTCGCTGGCTAGGAATGTTACTTGAGGGTGAGTCCCTTCGGGGACGACACAAACAGCAGGTCCTTCGCTCCGCTCAGGATGACAGGATCAACAAAGGGCCGAACGGCCCGGCTGAAGCTGTGCCCTGACACAAAGAGATTTATGAGACAGCTTAGCTAATCGCTAGTTGCTAATTGCTGGTTGCTAATTGCTTCCCCTTACCAGCTTCAGAAACTCCGCATGCACCCGCGTATCCTCCGATAGCTCCGGGTGAAACGTCGCGGCCATGACACTGCCTTTGCGCACCAGCACCGGGTCGCCATCGCGCTTCGCCAACACTTCAACCCCGTCACCGACGTTCTCAATTCGCGGTGCGCGGATGAAGACCATCTCTAGCGGATCGCCGCCGAGCGAGGTCACCGCCTCGATGATGCTGGAATTAATCTGCCGCCCGTAGGCGTTGCGGCGAATCGTCATGTCGATAGCGTTGAGACCGGTCTGGTGCGGATTCTCGACCTGCTTCGCCAACAGGATTGCACCGGCGCACGTTCCAAACGTCGGCTTGGAATGAACGAAGTCGCTGAGCTTCTGAAATCCTTTTTCGCCAAGAAGCTTAAGGAAGGTGCTCGACTCGCCGCCGGGAATCACCAGTCCATCGATCTCGTCGAACTGCTCGGGCTTGCGCACCAGTACCACGTCGGCGCCGAGTTCTTCCAGCCGCCGCCGATGCGCCTCGAAGTCGCCTTGGAGAGCGAGGACGCCGATTGTGGGCACGCTATTCGACATTCGCTTGTCGCCAAAGGAAAGCTGTCAGCCGTCAGCCAAAGCTAACCGTTTAGATTATCGCGAGCTCGAGCATGATTCGAGAGAGGGCTCAGAGAACTGCGGTGAGCCGACATTCGCGTGCCACCGGTTCGACAACTTTCGCTCGCCCATGACCCGGATTGGTTCGCTCATGGGTGCGTACCACTCCTGCCCGCTCCAGTTTCAAAACATCTCTACGCACCGACTTAGGGTCGCGTCCCAAGGCAGCAGCCAAGCCGGTGATGGACGACGATCCGGTCCTCAGCTTTTGTACGAGCCGAACGCGCTCGGCAGTGAGTACTTCCAGCATTGCCAGCGGATTGTCGAACGTAATCGTGATTTCGGACTTGATGCTCTCTCGCCGATCAAGCTTTCGCGCCCGCGCCAAGGCTCTCTTTCCATATCCTTCGAATCCGTCGGTATGGATCTTCAGCGGCATATCGGCTCCTTCTTGTCGCGGAGTACGCGCACTTCTCTTAGAAAACGCTTCATCAATTTCTCGTAGCTGACAAAAGCAAATTTCGTTTCGGCACCGGCATAGTGCCTGTGGTGGTTCGCGTGACTGTTGTCGTATCCCAGCACCCGCCCATTGTCACGGGCACAAAGAGAATGGTTGATGAAAGCCAAGTTGTATTTCACAATAGCGCCGCGCGAATCCTGCCAAACTTCCTCGCGAATGATCCCCGCGCCGAGAGCACAACGCACTTGCGTGGTTTCGTCCACCACTTGGCGGGGTTTTCCCGGCTTGTTCACGTCTTAGAATATCACAGGTAGGGCGTAGTGCGACCTACCTGGTTCGCGCGAGCCCAAGCCTTTTGTTGGCGCCACAAGCCTGATGGAGAAGCCCCGGCTCAATTCGGAGCCGATTGGTTCTGGAAAAACAAAGGGCACGCTCACGCGCGTCCAAACTGATAGCTGACGGCTGAGAGCTAAGCTGACAGCTGACAGCTCCTCACCACCCTCTTGTCTGCAGCAAATCCTTCTCTTCGATCGCCGAAACCGCCAGACCCTTCATCGCGCTGGGAACCTGTTCGCTGACTTCGGCCAAAACCTTGGCGTCGTTGTAGTGCGTGGTCGCAATCACGATGGCCTTGGCGCGAGCTTCGGCTTCGCCACGTTCGTCTTTGCTGAGCAAATCGAGCGGCGTGACTCCACCCTTCATGAAGATACCCGAGCCGACGAACACCGCTTCGGCGCCAAGCTGCATCATCAGCGACGCATCGGCCGGGGTGGCGATTCCCCCGGCGGAGAAGTTCGGCACCGGCAGCTTGCCAAGTTTCGCAACCATGCTTGATCAGCTCGTAGGGCGCCTGATGGTTCTTGGCCGCGGCGAACAGTTCTTCCTCGCTCATCACGGTGAGCTGGCGCATTTCTTTCACGATCTGGCGCATGTGCTTGACGGCATGAATCACGTCGCCGGTTCCGGCCTCGCCCTTGGTGCGAATCATGGCCGCGCCTTCGGCAATGCGCCGCAGCGCTTCGCCCAGGTTGCGCGCGCCGCAGACGAACGGCGTCTTGAACTGCGTGCTTGTCGACGTGGTGCTCTTCGTCGGCCGGGCGTGAGCACTTCGGACTCGTCGATGTAATCGACGCCGATCTCCTGCAAGATCTGCGCCTCGGCAAAATGGCCGATGCGGCACTTGGCCATCACCGGAATCGATACCGTCGCCATGATCTCTTTGATCAGCTTCGGGTTGGCCATGCGCGACACGCCGCCCTCGGCGCGAATGATGGCGGGCACGCGCTCCAGCGCCATGACGGCGACAGCACCGGCTTTCTCGGCGACCTCGGCCTGGGCCACGCTCATCACGTCCATGATGACGCCGCCCTTCAGCATCTCGGCCAAGCCGACCTTTAAACGCAATCCTGTGTTGTTGCCGTTGTTGTCAGACATAGAAGTTCTCCGTGAAAGAAAAGCGGGACCATGCGATTGGTCGCAAGCTTAGGTGAATAGATTATTTTACGACGGGGATGGACGCAGGCGTTTGAAGTTGGGAATGGTAGCGCGAAAGGACCTGTTTTCGCCGGACGCACGAACCGCAGGTCCCATCGCTTCGCTCAGGATGACAGATCTTGAAACTTACGCCGGCATGCTGCCGATGGCGAGCTGGTGGTCGACGATCGACTGAACGATTTGCGCGCCGCTCTTCGCCGAATCTTCGCCCCGGCTATAGGCCAGGACGAGTTTGCAGCTCTCAGGAACGTTGGTCGCTTCGACTTCTACGTATGCCAGGTTATTCATGATGAAACCTCCAGGATCGAGGCTGATTTCTTCATTTCTCGATCACATTTGCAGCTTAAGTCTGTTCTTGACATGAGTCAAAGGACTTGATTTCATGGAATCCATCACTTTAAGTCATGGATAATTCATGGATAATTTAGAGCGTTTACGCGTATTTCATGCGGTTGCGCAGGCCGAAAGCTTCACGAAAGCGGCCGAATCGCTACACCTGACGCAGTCCGGCATCAGCAAACACATCAAAGCGATGGAAGAAGATCTTGGTGTGGCCCTCTTCGATCGACTCGGGAAAAAAGTCTCGCTGACACAAGCCGGAGAAATTCTGTACGAGGCGACGCAGGAAGTGCTCGGCTCGGTCGCGTCGGCGGAGCAGCGCATCCAGGAGTTAACCGGACTAGGTCGCGGACGGTTGCGCGTCGGCGCCAGCTTTCCCGTCGGACTTTACGTGCTGCCGCGGGTGCTGGCTGCGTACCGCAAGGCAACACCCGCCATCGAGATCACGCTGGCGATATCAACGACGGCGAACATCGAGCCAAGGTGCTGGACAACAAGCTCGACTTCGGACTGGTCAGCGCCGACGTGCACCATCCCAAGTTGCTGACGTTTGCGTTCATGACCGACGAGTTGGTGGTGATCGTCCCGCCGGAGCACAAGTGGGCAAACCGACGCAACATCAAAGCGCGAAGAGCTGGTCGGCGAAAACTTCATCTTCGCTGCGCGCGGCGCGGGCGCGAGGGTAACGGTCGAGGAGCGGCTGAAAGCCAAGGGCGTCGTGTTGCCGAACATCCTGGACTTCGTCAATGCCGAAGGCGTGAAGCACGCGGTTGAGGCGGGCCTGGGGATTTCCGTTCAGCCGCGGGGGATTGTTAAGCGCGAGATCGAAGAGGCACGCTCAATGCGGTTCGTCTCGCCGACATGGACCCTGAGATTCAGTACGTTTACATCTGCCGCAAGAAGCGGATTCCCTCCAGCGCGCAGAAGGCTTTTGTCGAGATGTTGACGAACATGGTATGACGTGCGCAGCTAAGTTGCGTCGCTGTGCTTCTTCTCCAGGAACTTGGCAAACATGCGATGGGGATCGATCTCGATGAAGATGCCCGTGCTCTGGGCCAGCACCTCGCCTTTGGTATTACGGATTTCGGCCAGCGCGGTAGTGTTCGCGTCCGCGCACGCGCACCTCCCAGCCCTCGGTGACCAGCGGCTTACCCAGCGGAACCGGCCGATGTAAGTTGATGCTCATCTGCCCGGTGACCGCGATGATGTTGCGCAACTTACTGACTTTGCCCATGGCTTCGTCAAGGATGGTGGCGATGATGCCGCCATGGGCGTGCGACGGCGGGCCCTCGAAGCGAGCGGGCAGTTTGAATCTGCAGACGAACCGCTGGGTCTCCTGGTTCAGCTTGAACTTGAGCTGAAGCCCGGTCTCGTTGTCCGGGCCGCAGCCGAAACAGTGATTGCCATAGGTGCGCTGTTGAACTTCGTGGCCGGGAACGGGTTTGTGAAGGGCCATGGTAAATAAGTTTTCGTGAAGGGTGCCTCCTGAGCGAGCCGCAAAGCAGCCTTGAAATACCGAGCCCTTTAGGGACGGGATAATTGAGATCCCTCGACGCCTAACGTCGGCTCGGGATGACAATCAAGAGAGAACGGCGTTTCGGCACGGCTGAAGCCGTGCCCCTTCAAAACAGCGGGCACAACGCCGGCCTTAAGGCACGGCTCTACCTGATACGCCCGTGCCTAAAACGCCCTAACCTAAAACGCCCAGCGCAGCAGCGTCGCTCCCGAGGTGAATCCCGCGCCCACGGCGGCCAGCAGAACCAGGTTGCCTTTCTTCAGCCTGCCGGTTTCGACCGCGGTGTGCATCGCCAACGGAATGGTTCCTGCGGTGGTGTTGCCGAAGCGGTCGATGTTAATGATGACCTTCTCCATCGGCATCTTGAGCCGGTCGGCGGTAGCGGCAATGATGCGCCGGTTGGCCTGGTGCGCGATGAAGCAGTCCACGTCGGCGCCGGTGATGCCGTTCTTCTCCAGCACGCGCTCGGTCATCTCGGCCATCTTCTTCACCGCGTATTTGAAAACCTGCTGGCCATCCTGATGGATGTAATGCATCTTCTGATCGACCGTTTCGTGGGTTGCGGGATTCAGGCTGCCGCCGCCGGGCATGTAGAGATACTGGCCGCCCGCGCCTTCGATCTGGGCGACATGGTCGATGATTCCGTCTTCGCCTTCTTCGGCAGGTTCCAGCAGCACGGCTCCCGGCGCCGTCGCCGAAAATGATGCACACGGCGCGGTCGGTGTAGTCGGTCATCGACGAATTCACGTCAGAGCCGATGACCAGCACCTTTTTGTAGTGGCCCGACTCGATGAAGCTGGCGCCGGCGTTCAGCGCATACAGAAATCCCGAGCATCCGGCGGAGACGTCGAAGCCCCAGGTCTGGGCGATGCCCAGCTTGTGCTGTACCAGGCAGGCGGTGGAGGGATACATCATGTCGGGCGTGACGGTGCCGACGACGATCAGGTCGACTTCCTGCAAATCGAAGGGATGCGATTGCAGCAGATTCTTGACCGCTCGACGGCGAGATCGCTGGCGGCCACTCCTTTGTCCGCCATGTGCCGTTCGCGGATGCCGGTGCGCTCCAGGATCCACTGGTCGGTGGTATCCACCATCTTTTCAAGGTCCTGATTGGAAAGAACGCGGGGCGGAACATAGGTTCCGAGCGCCGTGATCTTGGCGCGATGAGCAGTAGGCAATCGAGACCTCCAGCGCAAATATAAAAGCAAGATGAATGCAGATTCATTCTACAGAGGCTCTTGGCTTTTGCGCTTTTGGCAAGAGCCTGATGCTCCCGCAGCATTAGTCGATCAGTTGTGGAAGCAAGCCTAGAAGTGCGAAGGGGGAAGCAGCGAATAGCGAAAGGCGGGTTCAAAAAGTCAGGCGCCAGTTGACCGCTGCACCCGAAGAGACCTGTTACCGTTGCTACCTTCCGGTCCTGGCGGGGTTCACAGAGCTTCGTTGCGCGGGACCAGCGCCCGAGTACCGATAATACCATCTTGTTTCCAGTAGTGTGGGGAGGCAGAGTCGGCGTAAGCTGCTCTGGTGAGACGCCTTCTTTCCGCTATATTACTGCTCGCAGCCCTGGCTTATCCGAGCGCGGGCCAATCGGACCAGGACAACAAAGAGGTTCTGGGCTTGCAGACTCAACTGGTCCAGATTCTGGTCGACAAAGACACGACGAAATTTCTATCTCTGATCAGCCCCTCGGGCGTGACCTTCGGAGTTGACGGTGACAAGCAGTTCAAGGAGCAGGTAGTCGAACAGTTCGACCAGAAGCGGGACGCCTATTGCTTCCTGTTCGACTCGAGGTGCCTGTCGCGTGAAACCCCGCGCAAGCGGACGGCGCTCCGTCCTTGTTCCGTGCACGATCTGGTCAGCCGGGCCAATGGCTGGAGCATGGAACATGAAGTCGGACTCTATGAGGGCAAGGCGCAGATTCGCCTGATCCTCAAACCCAACAACGACTTCTGCTCGAATGGAAAGGATCCCATCGGGTTCGTCTTCACCCCGGTCGGGGATGGATGGACCTTGATCGCCGTTCCATACGAGTAAGTCGGTCGATGATGAATAGCCCAGAGTCCAGCGAATCGAAACGTCCGTCTACCACTGCACTCCCGGGTACAGGCTGGGAATGCGGTAGGCGCGGTAGAAGTTTGCGTTGGAGGCGTCCAGTTCCCAGCGAACCTGCGGCATGGCACTGCCGTCCGTCTCTACCACCTTGGCTCCCCCGCCACCCGGACTGGTGAAATCCACTTCCACATCGCCGTTGGGCAATTGCTCGATGCTTCCTCCCCACAGCGAGTACCACCCCGGCTGATATTGCCAGGCAACATCGGCAGTCATGGCGGACTCGTCCAGATCCATGATCAGTCCGCGGCTGTAACAGTCATTATTCTGCCCGCACGGTTGACCGGACGAATCGGGCCGGGTATTGCCGTTATCGAACATTGCCAGCGTCGTCTTCGAGCCCTGACTCTGCAAGATCGTGGGAAAGTGCTGGTTATAGAACCACTGCGTAGCGTCGTTCTGCGCGAGGCTGAAGTCGCCTTCCGGCCCGAGATGCCACAGGATGTCTCCGTTGCCGGCGCCGTCTGCGTAATTGATCTTGATGATCCAACTCTGGTGCCGCATCGATAGCAGCAGGTCTCCGTCGGACGTGTACACCAGAGCGTTACTGTGCGTCCAATCCGGAAACATGTAGGGGTGCCGATTTACGTCAAGGTGGTCGAAGGTATTCCACACCCACACCAGTTTATTGCTCGGATCCAGGTCGATGATTGCGTCACCGATGACCGCCGTCGTGCCGGGATATCCCGGGAGGTCCTGATAGTTCTTTTCAAAGTCAATGAGGGTGATCCAGTGTCCGTTACTGAGCTCGAGGACATCATGATGGAATTCGGCGGCGTTGATGGCATACCCGGCCGCCTTGAGGTCGCTGTTCAGTTGGGCCAGCTTTTCTTCCCGTACAGTTTTTCCGGTCAGGTCTACTTCGCGGATGTTCTGGTAGTACTGCACCAGGAAGTGGCCGTTCGGCAGGAAGCGCAGAGGGAAGGTCAACGGGGGCAGAGTCGAGTCATAGTAGTACCAGATGAGGGAACCATCTTTGTCGAAAACGGTGGCTGTGACACCCGGTCCCAGTGCGGAGACCTGGTCGACTCCCTGCACCGAAGAACTCGAGCCTGGCGCCACCGTCACGTGAGGAAACGAGACCAGGTTGCTGGGCAGAGGCCCGGTTGTGAAGGTGTGATCGGAATCGTACACGGTCGCGCCCGAAGCGTATGTAACCTGCGCCCGCATGTGGTAAGTGGTGGCAGGCCGCATTCCCGCAACCAGCAGCGAGATAACACTGTGTGCGCTTGCCGGCTGTGGCGATGTAGTGCGGCCGTAATTCGTATCGGTACCGAATTCGACGCTGACCTGTGCGTCGGCGGAGACACCGACGGAGTACTGCGCGACTAAGGGATGCTGCGTCGCCTTCACCGCACCGGAAATCGAAGATTGCGGGTTATTGGAGGCCGGGGAACCGCATCCGGCGGCAAATAAGATGCAGGGAACAACGAGAAAAGCCACGCAACGATAGCGAAAGCTCATAGCCGATAGGACTTTCTGGCCAGCGAGAGATTTTGTAAACGGATTCGCCGCGAAGATACCGCCGGTATTGTTAGCGGACGCCCCACTCCGCGCAACGACACACTGAACCTTGAGTTCCGGATTGCAAGCAGAAACGTTCCAGAAATTTAGAAACTAAAATTCGGATCGAATCCACGTTTGAGTAAGCACGAGGGACTGTTGGCACACCATCGTCTCGCACCGCTGTGGCCTATTTCTGAGCCTTGCCACACTTCTACGGAAACGGCTCCGACGCGATGAGATGCAGGGCAGGTACTCTGACGCACGCCGTGTCGGGAAGTTTCTCCTGCTTTTGATTAAGAACTGATGCGATCGTCGCGCTGCTGAGGGCGGCGCCCGACGCCGGGGCGGTGCAGATGCGCGAATGCTAAAATGAAGGGATTCCATGCCTTTACCAGACGATTCTGTGGCCCTCCTGACCGCTCCGGAAAAGAGTGCCGATAGCGAAAATCCAATGCCGCCCGCGCCCCCGGGGATAACTCCGAAGAAGGTCGGCTTTGTGAGCCTGGGCTGTCCCAAAAACCTGGTTGACAGCGAGGTCATGATGGGGCTGCTCGCCCAGGGCGGAGCGCAGATCACGTCGCGCGCCGAAGATGCCGACGTCATTGTCGTGAATACGTGCTCGTTTATCGACACCGCGAAGCAGGAATCCGTCGACACAATTCTGGAGATGGCTCAGCTCAAGACTGCCGGCCGGGCGAAGAAGCTGATCGTCGCCGGCTGCCTGGTGGAGCGCTACCGCAACGAGATCCAAAAGAACATTCCCGAAGTCGACGCCGTTGTCGGGACGGGGGAGTTACAGCAGATACTGAATGCCGCGGGGATTGCGCAACCGAAAGTCGACGACGGTTCGCCGTTCGTCATCCTGAATTCGCGCTCAGAGGGCGATGCGCGCGAGCAGGCGGGGCGCTTTTCGAAAGAAGGCTGGGACGGCGCAATTGCCGATCTGCCGAACTATCTTTACGACGAGACCACGCCGCGGGTGCTGGCTACGCCGAAGTATTCGGCTTATATCAAGATTGCTGAGGGATGCGATCATCCGTGCTCGTTCTGCATCATTCCGCAATTGCGCGGCAAGTTTCGCTCGCGGCGTTTTGAGTCGGTGATTGCCGAAGGCGCAGCAGTTGGCGAAGCGTGGCGTGCGTGAGATTACGCTCATCGGACAGGACACGACCTGCTACGGCGAAGATCTTGGCCTGAAAGACGGGCTGGCGCTGCTGCTGGAGCGGCTGGCGCAAATCGAAGAGCTGCACTGGATTCGATTCCTGTATGCCTATCCCAACAAGATTACCGGCAAGCTGCTGGAGACGATTGCGGCGCACGACAAGATTTGCTCGTACATCGATGTACCGCTGCAACACGCTTCGCCGGCGGTGCTGAAGGCGATGAAGCGCGGCGCAGGGGCGGAGATCTTCCTGAAGTCGATTGCGAAAATGCGGCGTGCGATTCCCGAGCTCACGCTGCGTACGTCGTTTATCGTCGGCTTTCCGGGAGAGACGAAAGAGGATTTCGAGCAGCTTTGTGACTTTGTGCGCGAGGCGCAGTTCGATTGGCTGGGCGTGTTTGGTTACTCGGATGAAGAAGGCGCGAAGGCGTTCGAACTTGGCGAGAAGGTTGCGCCGCGCGAGATTGAGCGCCGCCGCAAGAAGCTGATGGCGATCCAGAAGCAAATCTCGCGCAAGAAAAAGAAGGCGCTGGTTGGCCGCCAGTTCGATCTGGTGCTGGAAGGGCCGTCGGCCGAGACCGAGTTGCTGTGGGAAGGGCGCACCGCGATGCACGCGCCTGAGATCGATGGCACGGTCTACGTGAACGACTTCGGCGAGCGCGAGGTCAACGAAGGCGAGTTCTATCGGTGCGAGATCACCGAGGCGCACGAGTACGATTTGGTCGCGCGGATTGTGGAATAGTTGTCAGGCGTCAGGTGTCAGGTTGTCGGAGGAGCCGTGGTCCAGGATGAACTGCGTCAGGTCGCGACTTCGAGTCGTGCCGCAGATGTGCGAAATGACGTCCCGAGTTCCTGTAGGGACGACACGAACAGCAGGTCCCTCGACGACTGAAGTCGTCTCGGGATGACAATTATTAAGGAAGCGTCATTGGCACGACTGAAGTCGTGCCCTGACGCGATTGTTCGCAAAGCAGAAGCTTTTTTCGGCACGCCTGAAGGCGTGCACCTTCAAGACTGACTACCGACAACCGACCACCGACAACTGAATTACCATGCCCAAGAAATCAGTTCGCAGCCTGCGATGTCCCATCTGCCGCAAGATCGTGCTGAAGAGCGAGCCCGAGTTTCCGTTCTGCAGCGAGCGCTGCCGGACGATTGATCTGGGTAAGTGGGCGAGCGGTGCTTATGTAGTTTCGAGTCCGATGAGCGAGTCCGATTCGTTGAGCGATTCCGAGACTGGCGATTCCGCCTATCCCAATGAGCACGTCAAAAAGCCAAACTGAGGCGCTGCCGGTGAACGCCAGTACGGCGCCGCGCTGGGCCACGCTGGTTGCGACCTTCTTTGGTGCGGGACGGCTTAAGCCCGGGCCGGGCACGTGGGGATCGCTGGCGACAGTGCTGCTGTGGTGGCTGATCGCATCTCACATTCCTGCCAGCTCGCGGCTAGTGGTGATTGCATCGCTGATCGTGCTGAGCGTTGCGGTGGGCATTCCCGCAGCGACGCTGGAAGCGCGGGGCTGCGGCAAGAAAGATCCGCAGCACGTGGTAATCGATGAGGTCGCAGGGCAGTTGGTCACGCTGATCGCGGTGCCCATCGGGTGGAAAGCGCTGCTGGCGGGCTTTATACTTTTTCGTACCTTCGACATCCTGAAGCCGCCGCCGATTCGCCAACTGGAGCGATTGCCGGAGGGCACGGGAATTGTGGTCGATGATCTGGGGGCTGGGATTTACGGCCTCATTGTGATGCAGCTTCTGCTGCATTTTGGCGTGCTGACGCTAGGCGGGTGTAGAACGAAAGTATGGAACGACGGACCGTACGCAATGTGAACGGCAATCCCCGCATCGAGTCGATCGATCCTGCCTTCGCTCTGCCTGGGGGCGAAGTGCGCATCAGCGGCAGCGGACTGACGGCAGCCAAAGCGGAGCGGCCGACCGTAATGTTCGGCGAAGCTGAGGGATCGATCATCGTGGGCTCGCAGCAGTTCATCGTGGCGCGTGTGCCGGACGGAGCCGAATCGGGTTCGGTGGTTGTCTCCGCAAACGGCAAGCAGAGCAACGCACAGCAGGTCGGCGTGGCTATGCCTCTCGCGGAGAGCCTTCATCCGGTGGCGAATCCTGCCATCGACGATGAGGGCAATGTCTACGCTACGTTCTCCGGTTCGCGCGGGCAGAAGACGCCGATTGCCATCTACCGCATCGACCTGCAGCAGAACGTGAAGCCCTTCGTGCAGGAGCTGATGAACGCCACCGGGCTGGCATTCGGACGCGACGGCAGCCTGTATGTTTCTTCGCGTTACGATGGCACGGTTTACCGCGTCGCACGCAACGGCGCGACCAGTTCTTACGCGGAAGGAATGGGAGTCGCCACCGGTATCGCGTTCGATCGCGAAGGCAATCTCTATGTCGGCGATCGCAGCGGAACGGTGTTCAAGATCGACCGCAACCGCCAGATTTTTGTGTTTGCCATGCTGGAGCCCAGCGTCTCGGCCTACCATTTGGCGTTCGATAGCAAGAACAACCTGTATGTCAGCGGGCCGACGACTTCCAGTTTCGATTCGGTGTACCGCATCGACCCGCATGGCGAAGTCAGCGTGTTTTATCGCGGGCTGGGACGCCCGCAGGGAATCGCCTTTGACGTGCAAGACAATCTCTACGTTGCGGCGTCACTGAATGGGCGGCGCGGCGTAGTCAAGATTACGCCCGAGGGAAAAGCCTCGCTGGCCATTGCCGGGCATAACCTGGTCGGGCTCGCCTTCGCTCCCGGCGGCTCGCTGGTGCTGGCTACCACCAGTGGCGTGCATCACCTGACCTGGGGAATACACGGCCGCTCGCTGCTGCCGGTCACCTGAGCTAATAGGCTGTCAAGAAAATGGTAAGGCGGATCGCTCGCGGACTAACGTCCGCTCGCGATAGAAAAGACATAAGACCTTTTCGGCACGACCAAGGTCGTGCCCTGACGCGAATCGTTGCCCAGCCGAGTTTTCGGCACCACTGAAACCGTCTGCTACATCGTCTTCAGATACTCGATAATCGCCCAGCGTTCGTCATCCGTCAGCTCTCGACCGATCACCCCTTTGCCGGGCTGGTTGCTGAATTCGTGGCCGGCATTGGAATTTCCGGGATGCGGATCGTTGGGTTGATCGGTACGGAACTCGAACGCGCCGTCGATTTTCGTCGTGCTATACCCGACGGTCTTGGGATCGAACTCGCGGCTGCCAACATAGAAGACCTTGTCGCGTTGCGCGGCCGGGATGAGCATTTGATAAAGGCTGGGCACCGATCCGTTGTGTAAGAAAGGTGGTGTGGCCCACATGCCACTCAGCGGGCGCGCGCGATAGGCCAACGGCGCGACTACACCGGCGTCGCGATAGCCGCTCCACTCATCGCGCTGGTCGGGGGTCAGGCCAAGCGCGTAGTAGTTCATGTCGCGAATTTTGCCGGTCACGGCGCGAAGTCCCTCCGAAGCTGAGACTGTTCCCAGGCCGAGAGCTCCGGTCACGGCCGTACGATTCGCCCAGTCGGTAGCTTCGCGCGGATCGGTGCCGATTTCCTCCAACGGAATGACATTCAACTTCAGGAACGAGTGACCCTTCAGCCCGGCTTCCCAATACTTGGGATCCTGAAGCTCCGGCGAATTCACCGGAGGCAGATGGCAGTGCTGACACTGCTGCTTGTACAGCTCAGCCCCCCTCTGCGCCTTGGCCTGATCGATCGGCCCAAAGACTTCCGCCGGCCACGGGGGCGGCTTCAATCCGTTGAACGCTGTCGCGCCCGCGATGAGGTTTTCCATCTCCCACTGTTCTTTCACGTCGACGGTGGACTGATAAAGCTTCGCCGGATCGGTGAGATTGACGCGGGCGCGCACTCCCAGCGCTTCGCCGATGTTTCTCACCATGGGCTGCTGGATCGACGCGTTGTACTGCACCCAGGCAAACCAGCTGGTGTACCAGATCGGCGGGAAGCTTACCGGAGAGTTGGCGACGCGGAGGTTCGCGTTATCCAGTTCGGTGCCGAAGACGAAATTGCCGATGCGGCTAAGCGCATCGGTGCGGCCGAATCCCCCAGCGGCCGCGTACAGCTTGCCGGCGTCGGCGGCGTTCTTCTCGGCCAGGCCGGAGTTGAGAAATGCTTCGAACTCCTGCCGCAGTTTTTGCTTGTCAGCGTCCGAGGCGTTGTCTCCGAGAACGGCGCGGGCAAAGCGATCGAAGCGGCCGGGTATCTTGTCGGTGAAGGCGACAGCGTAGCCAAGCTCGGTCTGGAACGACGCCAGGTCGGCGGTCGATGAGCCCCCGTCGATGCGCACTCCCTTGCCGCGATACTCCAACTGCCCGGTATGGCAGGCAGCGCAGGTCAGGCCCACGACTTCAACGTGCTGTCCGGTATTGACGTCGGTGATGGTGCCTTTAGCGAAACCAACCGGGAAGCCCTCGGGGTTCTTCGTGCTGACGGGGTCAGGCAGGAATCCAAATCGCGCCAGGTAGGCGGCGTCGGCAAACTTGGGGACCGCTCCGAAGAATTGGAGGTGCGGCTGCTCGAGCGCCATGAACCACTTGTAAGGCAACAACTCGGTGCCTTGCGCCGAGTGATAGAACCAGGTTCGCTGGTCCGGAGTCCAGTTCTGATCTACGAACTGAACATCGACCGGCTTGTAGGCCGGCATGTTGGCGCTGGGCCGTGAGCCGAAGACCTCGCGCAATTGCTGACAACCCGTCAGGGAAATTGCGACGCCAAGAATCGCTACGAAGTGAAGGACACGTTCCGATCGCATGGTTCGGCCTCGCCTCAATACGCACGCAGAGAGTTTGAGCTACCCGCGGGGATGAGAGAGTCTACACCGGCCAGGCCTGTGGTCAATGCTGAAATGTTGCAAGGGTGCTATGGACGAATGCGGGATCAATCGGTTTGCCTTGTATCAGGGCCCCGGGCGACAAGGCAAACATCAGGCGCACCGAACCAAGCTTAGAAAATGACCTAGACAATTACTTGCCGACTGCGGCCTGGCTGAATGGGCGGAAAAGTCTATGCGCAGTAGCTCGGGGGCTAAAGCCCTCACATATTTCAACGGCATGGACGCGGGCCTGAGGCCAGCACCACACGAAACTCGAGTTTTCCGCAGCCGGTGAAGCCGAGCCCTGATACCAGCCGATTTATGAGATAACTTCCAGTTACTCTATTATCCGAGTGGAAAAGATCCGTATGAATTTTGGTTTTGGAATTTCCCGTCGACCTTGCAAACGGTTTAGTGCCTCCCTCTTGGTCCTGCTAATGGCCGCGATCGCTGCGGTTTGCGAAGAGGCACCCGCGCCGACACCGCTGAGCGATCGCGTGCTGGTAGTTTTCAATCGCAGCGACAACGGCTCTCGCGATGTCGCCAAATATTACGTCAAGATGCGCGGCATCCCGGAGAAGAATTTGTGCTCGATTGCGCCGTCGAACCCCTTTCTGCTGGACTGGAAGGAGTACCTGTTACAGGTCAAGGCGCCCATCCAGAAATGCCTGACGGACGTAGGACGCGACAAGATTCTGTACATCGTCTTCAGCTTTCAGACGCCGTTTCGTGTCATAGGACCGGACAAACAAACCGGCCAGAAGTTTGCCGTCGACCAGCAAGTCGCCGACATCTGGAGCCAGTACGCGCCCGACTTTCCCATGGCTCGGCCGCTACAGCCGTACTTCGATCCGGCGCGCAGCAAGGCCAACCTCTATTTGCCATTTATTTCTCTGGCCGACTATCGGGCACAGCCGGACGCGAAGATGATTTACTCGGTCTGGCGTTTGGACGCTCCGGACGCGAAGCTGGCGAAAGGTCTGGTCGACAAAGCGATTGAGGCCGAGCGGACCGGGTTAAAAGGGGAAGTCTGCATCGATCGGCGATGGCCGCTGAACACCATTGAAGACAGCGGCTATGGAGCGGGCGATTGGGACTTGCACCGGGCTGCGGATTTCGCTCGCCAGGCGGGATTCAAGGTGATCGAAGATGCCAACAACGCAGAGTTTGGAACTCCGCCCGCGCCAATGTGTCCCAACGCTGCGCTGTACGCCGGATGGTACTCGCTGAATCACTACAACGACGCGTTTACCTGGAATACCGGCGCCATCGGCATCCACATGGACAGCATGTCGGCGTGGGAGCCGCGCTCCGGCACGAACTGGGCGGTGAATGCCGTGCAACGAGGCATCACCGTCACCACCGGCGCGATGGAAGAGCCGCTGCTGGGCGGCCTGCTGCATCCGAGTGGGACGTTTCGCGACCTGTTTCAGGGCGCCAACGTAGGCGACGCGTTTCTGCGAAACACGGCGTACTTGAAGTGGGTGATTCTGTATATCGGTGACCCGCTGTACCGGCCGTTTCCGCAGGGGCTGCCGCCGTTTGCGAAGAAGACGACGAAAGAGTTGCCGAAAGCAGAGCCGAAGGAAGAGCCAAAAGAGCCGCTGAAAGAGCAGCAGCAATAGATCGAGTGTGAGTGCCACGTTCCTTGTGGGCCGAAGACAAAAGCAGATCCGTCGACGGCTGAAGCCGTCTCAGGATGACAGTTCATAAGGGGGTTGAGTCGGCACGACCATGGTCTTTTAGCTTGCCCTGAGCGAAGCCGAAGGGTGCCCTGATGCGAATCCGCAAACGCGAAAGCCAGTAGCTAAAGGCTTAAAGCCAAGAGCGAATCGCGAATAGCGAATAGCCATAATGTCCTTCCGTTTCCAGATCGAGGCCACTGACGGGCTTGCCCGCGCCGGGCGATTTTTCACGCCTCATGGCGAGGTGGAGACGCCCGTCTTTATGCCGGTCGGCACCGTCGGTACGGTGAAAGGGGTTCCGCAGGACACGCTGGAAGAGCTGGGCGTTCAGATTCTTCTCAACAACACCTATCACTTGTATCTGCGGCCGGGCGTCCAGACGGTGCGCGAACTGGGCGGGGTGCAGAAGTTCATGGGGTGGGAGCGGCCGATCCTGACCGACTCCGGCGGGTTCCAGGTGTTTAGCCTCAGCGATCTGCGCAAGGTGACGGAAGAGGGCGTGGCGTTCCGCTCACACCTCGATGGCTCGTCGCACTTCTTTAGCCCGGAGAGGGCCCTCGCGGCGGAGATTGGTTTGGGCGCCGACATTATCATGGCATTCGACGAGTGCACGGAGTATCCGGCGGAACGGTCGCGGGCACAGGCGTCGATGGAGATGACGCTGCGCTGGGCCAAGCGGAGTAAAGAGTATTTCGAGGCGCATAAGGAAGAGGTGCCGTGGTATCGCTTTTCGCTGTTCGCTGTTCGCTCTTCGCCGGAGTTGGGTCTCGGCCATCGTTCTTCCGCCCCGGAACAAGAGCAGGTCCTTCGCTTCGCTCAGGATGACAATCCTGAAAGTCCCGACCGAGCCGGGTTCATGGGCGGCCTGGAGAAACTGCAGGTCCCTCGCTTCGCTCGGGATGACAAACAGGATGGGGGTGACAAGGAAAAGCAGGTCCTTCGCTTCGCTCAGGATGACAACCGTGATTTAGGGGGTAGCCCATCCGGCGAAAAGCGAATGGCGAATAGCGAAAAGCGAGAAGGCCAGACGCAGGCGCTGTTTGGCATTGTGCAGGGAGGAACGTATCTCGATCTGCGGCGTGAATCGGCGGAGCGCACGGTTGAACTCGACTTCCCCGGATATGCCATTGGCGGCCTCAGCGTGGGCGAGCCTCGCGAGATGACCTACGAGATGGTGAACGCGGCCATACCGCATCTGCCGGCCGATAAGCCGCGTTACCTGATGGGGGTTGGTACGCCGGAAGAGATTGTGCGATACGTGGCGCAAGGCGTGGACATGATGGACTGCGTTCTACCCACCCGCGCCGCGCGACATGGTTTGTTGTTCACGTCGGAGGGTCGCATTACCATCAAGAACGCGCGGTACGCGAAGGATGAAGGGCCGCTCGACCCGCGCTGCAGTTGCCGGGTCTGCCGGCGTTACTCGCGCGCCTACCTGCGTCACCTGTACGCCTCTAACGAATTGCTGGCTCAGGTGTTAAACACCATGCACAACCTGGCCTATTACCTTGACACCATGCGTCGCGTCCGGCAAGCTATAAAGGCTGGAGAGTTCGCGCATTTCCTCTCCGACGTCCGGCCACCGCAGCTCAGCGTTCCTTAGCGGCGCTCAGGTTAGCCACGCGGACGTGGCGGCTTGCCCGCCAGGTCCCCGGTTTCCGGCAAACGCGATAATATTAGATGAAGCTTTGAGCTGTTCCTCCGGGCGCAGCCCGGAATGGCCTGAGCGTATCCGAAGGCCCGCTCGATTACCCTGCCGTCCTGACGTGCTCCGGGAGTAAAACGGGTTGACCACGGAGACACGGAGTACACGGAGAAGACAGAGGATAACGGGTAACAGGGGAGCCAAGTCTGCTTTTGTGGCTTGGGTGACTCCGTGACCGGAGCCTGCCCTGAGCGCAGTCGAAGGGTGCTTCCGTGCTGAGATCAGCAGTTGATTAAGTTAAGTAAGGCGAAATGATCACAAACGCAGGTTTGTTCGTACAGGTAGCGGCGGGCGGCATCGCGCCGGTGCTGATGATGGTGGGAATCTTCGCGATCTTCTATTTCCTGCTCATCATGCCGCAGCAACGCCGGCAGAAGAAATGGGCGGCGATGCTGGAGACCATCAAGTCAGGCGATCGCGTTACTACCAGCGGCGGCATTAAGGGCACCGTGCTGTCGATTAAAGATGACGCGGTTATTCTCCGTGTCGCGCCCGACAACATCAAGATCGAAGTAGCTCGGTCCTCGATCGTGTCACTCACTACAGAGGAGGAGCGCTCCTAGGTCACCAGGGTTGCAGTATCATCATGAACAAGAATCTCACGCCTAAAATCATCCTCATCATCGCCGTGCTGCTGGTCTTTTTGTTCGGCATCTTCGGCATTCCCAAGAGCTTCACGCCCGCCGGACTGCTGGCTGCGTTGCAAGACCGCATTCACCTTGGGCTCGATCTCAAAGGCGGCACGCACCTGATTCTTCAGGTGCAGGTCAACGACGCCGTGAATGCCGAAACCGATCGCGCGGTCGAGCGTCTGAAGGACGACCTGAAGAGCCACAACATCCAGTACGCCGAGATCACCAAGCCTGATCCGCAAGGGCAGCCGCAGTTGATCTCGCTCAAAGGCGTTCCGCCGGAGTCGACCAACGAATTGCGCACGGTGGTGGCCGACCGCCTGCCGGATTACGAGCTTGCCTCCGGGCCGGAGAACTCCTGGACGGTGCAACTGAAGCCGGCGGCGGTGAAAGAGATTCGTACCAAGGCCGTGGGGCAGGCGATTGAAACCATCCGCAATCGTATCGACCAACTCGGCGTCAGTGAGCCGGTGATCCAGGAGCACGGACTGGGCGACTATCAGATTCTGGTGCAGTTGCCGGGCGTGGATGATCCAGCTCGAGTGAAGGAGATCATGCAGTCGACGGCCATGCTGGAAATCCGGCAGTCGATTGGCGGTCCGTTCAACAGCGAGCAGGAAGCCATGCAGGCCAACGGCGGAGTCCTTCCCGACAACGCCGTGCTGATGAAGGGCCGCAACATCGGAGTGCCTGGTCAGGACGGCGAGAACGCGGGCAACCAATGGTGGTTGATTAGCCGCTCCTCAGCGGTAAGCGGCAGCGATCTCCGCGGTGCGGAGGCGGGCCGTGATGAGAATGGCCGTCCCGACGTTAAGTTCGATCTGACGGGTGAAGGTGGACGGCGCTTTGCGGCATTCACCGGAGCACATGTGGGTGACAAGCTTGCCGTGGTGCTGGACAACAAGGTGATGGAAGTCGCCACCATCCAGGAGCAGATTCACGATCAGGGGCGCATCTCCGGTGCCTTCACCGAAGACGCAACGCGCGACCTGGCGCTGACCTTGCGCTCGGGCGCACTGCCGGCCGGCATCAAGTATCTGGAAGAGCGCACGGTGGGACCGTCGCTGGGAGCGGACTCGATTCGCGCCGGGGTTCGTGCCGCCATCGTAGGCATGGTGGCCGTCATGGTCTTCATGCTCTTCTACTATCACGCGGCTGGCATCAACGCCGACCTGGGGTTGATCCTGAACCTGGTCATTTTGCTGGGATTCCTGGGATTCAGCAGTGCGACGCTGACGTTGCCGGGAATTGCGGGCGTGATCCTGACGATTGGTATGGGCGTCGACTCCAACGTGCTGATCTTCGAGCGCATTCGTGAAGAGTTGCGACACGGCAAGACGCCGCCGTCCGCGGTGGAACAGGGCTTCGCTCATGCCTGGATCACCATTATCGATACCCACGTGACCACCATCGTTTCGGCAATCATCCTGTTCCTGTTCGGAACCGGTCCGGTTCGCGGCTTCGCGGTTACGCTGAGCTTTGGTTTGTTGGCCAACCTGTTCACGTCAGTCTTCGTGTCGCGCGTGATTTTCGATAGCATCCTCAACCGCCACCAGCGTGGCGAGTCGTTGAGCATTTAAGGGGCTACCGGTGCAGCTATTTACTAACACCAATATCGATTTTCTCGGCAAGAAGTGGTACTTCCTTGCCTTCTCGCTGATCTTCAGCGTCGCCGGCATTTGCTCCATGCTGTTCTGGCACGGTCTTCCACTCGGCGTCGACTTCAAGGGCGGAACGCTGGTTTACGTGAAGTTCGCAAACACCCCCAACCTCGACCAGATCCGTAAGGACATGGATCGCGCCGGCCTGAAAGATCCCAAGATCCAAAGGTATGGCGCGCCCGACACCAACGAAGTGTTGGTTGCTCTGGAAGAGAAAGAGACCAGCGAGGCCGCGCTCGATCAGGGCAAGAACGCCATCATCAGGGCGCTCGAAACCGAGAACCCGCAGAATACCGGCAAGCAGGACCTGAACAACACAGGGCCTTCTTCCTTGGGCCAATATTTGTTGGGCAAAGATCCGCTTCGCCTGGGAAGCGACGCGCCGCAGCGCTATCAGCAGATCGCGCAGCAGATCGACGACACACGGAACAAGCAACATGGTGGTGTGTTGAGTTCGATCGACCAGTTGAACGGCGTGGTTCCTGGCGAAGTGCTGAGCCTGCTGCGGCAAGACTTTTACACCTCGAACTTTGCCGTGCGCAACGTCGAAATCGTGGGCCCGCAGGTTGGCGGACAATTGCGCCACCAGGCACTGATGGCGACGTTGTATTCGCTGGCGGGAATGCTGGTGTATCTCTGGTTCCGCTTCGAGCTGATCTACGGCATTGGCGCGGTCGTCGCCTGCTTCCACGACACGATTATTACGGTGGGCTTCTTCTCGCTGCTCAATAAAGACATCAGCCTGACGGTGATTGCCGCCATCCTGACACTCATCGGCTACTCGATGAACGACACCATCGTGGTATTCGACCGCATTCGCGAGAACATCAAGCTACTGCGTCGTGAGCCTCTCGACCAGATCGTCAACAAGAGCATCAACCAGACGCTGAGCCGGACCATTCTTACTTCCGGGCTAACCTTCCTTACCGTACTTTCGCTGTATTTGTTCGGCGGCGAGGTACTTCGCGGCTTCTCCTTGGCCCTGGTAATTGGGATCCTGATCGGCACCTATTCCTCAATCGCCGTCGCGGCGCCGATGTTGGTTGCGTATCAGAATTGGCGCGAGCAAAAGACCGGGCGACCGGTTGTGCCGGCAGCAGCAGCTCGCGAGCGCGAAAAGGTAAAGGTAAAAGTGTAGTCGAACCGCGAGTCAAAGGAGTAGACTTGGCAACTGTTTGGCAAGGCCGAGTCCTCTTAACTGCCGTTAGGAGCGACGGTGCGGTAAGTGCAGTGCTTCCCGCGGCAGTCTTGTTTTGTGGGAGCAAACGCTGTATTTCCGGTGTCTAAGCATTTGAAGATGAGTTTGACGGAGATCACGCCATGTTTGAAGACAGCTTAATGGAATCGGGAGGAAAGCTGAGATCGAAGCAGGGAGCCACCACTGCGATTTCTTTCATCCTTCAGATTCTGCTGGTCGGCGTTCTCGTATTATTGCCGCTGGTTTTTACTGAGGCGCTGCCCAAGCAGCAGTTGATGACCTTCCTGGTTGCTCCGCCGCCGCCGCCTCCGCCCCCACCGCCGCCGGCAGCTACGCCGGAAATCAAGATCATAAAGAAGGTGACGACCGAGCTGGATAACGGCGAGCTGCGGACCCCGACCAAGATCCCCAAAAAGATTCAGATGATTAAGGAAGATGAGCCGCCACCGTCGTCCGGAGTTGCCGGAGTTGTAGGCGGCGTTCCCGGAGGCGTCCCGGGTGGTGCCGTCGGAGGAGTTCTGGGCGGGATTATTAGTGGCACTCCCACGGCGGTGCCCAAGGTGGCTACGCCGCAGCGCGTTCGCGTATCGCAAGGCGTATCCCAGGGTTTGCTGATCCACCAGGTGAAGCCTTCCTATCCACCCCTGGCGCGCCAGGCCCGCATTCAGGGCACGGTGGTGTTGCAGGCGGTCATTGGCAAGGACGGCAACATTCAAAATCTGAAGGTGGTCAGCGGACACCCAATGCTGGCGCCGGCTGCGCTGGAAGCCGTAAAACAATGGAAGTACAAGCCTTATTACCTGAATGGTGAGCCGGTCGAGGTCGACACCACCATCAACGTGAACTTCACGCTGGCGGGTGGATAGACCGGCAGCTCTGTTCCGAAGTTTGCATCCAACTGGAAGCGGCCGCGAAACCGCCGAAGTTCCAGTTAGTTTCTGAGAGTTGTCCGGCGCAATGTCGGGTTTAGAGTTTTGGGCCGTGTTGGACGGCCTGGCGTAACCGAATCACTCGCGGCGGAGTTTGCCGCGATAAAGAAGTCCGAGGAGGATAATTCGACTCATGCTTTTAGCGAACCTTGCAACCTATGCGATGAGCCACGTGCCTACAGTCGCCGCCTGGATGTTCCAGGAAGGCGGCGTGGGTTGGGATCCGGTCTCCCTCTGGCGACAGATGGGCATCCTGGCCAAGATCGTGGTCGTCATTCTATTCATCATGTCGGGCTGGTCGATCGGCGTCATGATCGATCGCGCCATGGCATTCAGCGCTGCCCGCAGCCAGTCGCGTGCTTTCGCTCCCGCCGTTGCCGGCGCGCTGCGTGAAGGCAAGATCGACGAAGCCATCAAAGTGGCTGAGCGCAACAAGAAGAGCCATCTGGCAAAGGTCGTCACCGCCGGTCTGCAGGAATTCAAGGCCCACGGCGACTCTGCTGACATTCCAGGCGAGCAGATCGAAGCTTCCAAGCGCGCCCTGGAGCGTGCCGAAGCTATCGTTCACGCCGAACTGAAGCGCGGCCTCAGCGGCCTGGCGACCATCGGTTCGACCGCCCCCTTCGTCGGACTGTTCGGAACCGTGGTCGGCATTCTGAATGCCTTCCGCGAAATTTCGACCCAGAAAGCGACCGGTCTGGGCGCCGTCGCCGGTGGTATTTCCGAAGCGCTCGTGACCACCGCCGTCGGACTGTTCGTCGCCATCCCCGCCGTGATGATGTTCAACTACTTCACCAGCAAAGTCGAAGCCTTCGACGTGGAAATGGACAACAGCTCCAGCGAGTTGATCGACTACTTCCTGAAGCGTCGCAGCGCGGTGCGCCGTTAGTAGCCCGGCTCGGCCACAGGGCTGGCAGGAGGTTGAACTCAGATGGCATTAGCAAAACGGAACGTAGGTTCGGCGGTCAACTCGAACATCAACGTCACCCCCATGGTGGATGTGATGCTGGTGTTGCTGATCATCTTCATGGTGATCACGCCCATGTTGCAGAAGGGCGTGAGCGTCGACATGGCCAAAGTCAACAACCCGGTGCCCATGCCGGATGCCGATAAGGAAGATGCCTTGCTCGTCTCGATAATGCGTGACGGCAAAATCTACTTCGGCACCGACGTGGTAACGGCCGACTCCCTGACCGAGAAGGTGAAGGACCGGCTGGCAAACCGGGTGGACAAGCGGGTGTTCATCAAGTCAGACGCGCGTGCGAAATACGGCAGCGTGGTCGATGTGGTGGACAACGTGCGTTCAGCCGGCGTCGATGATGTCGGGTTGCTGACCGAGCAGAATAAGACGACTCCGTCCACAACGACGCCTCCACCGGCGACGAGTACGGGCGCGGGCTCGCAATAGGAGTTTTCTATGTCAATGGCAGTTGGCGGGTCCGGCAGCGGACCCACAGCGGACATGAACGTTACGCCGCTGATCGACGTGCTGCTGGTATTGCTGATCATTTTCATGGTCATCACGCCGCTCACGCCGAAAGGTTTGGATGCGCTGGTTCCCCAGCCTCCAAAAGATCCCCAGAAGCAGCAGCAGGATAACGACCGAACCATCGTGGTTCAGCTGATGAAGGGCGCAGGGGATAAACCGGCTCTGAAAATCAACCAGGACGATGTCACCTGGGAGAATCTTGAAGGACGTCTGAACGACATCTTCAAGACCCGAGCCGAGAAGGTAATGTTTGTTAAGGCGGATCCCGACCTGCCCTTTAATGATGTGGCGCAGGTCATCGATATCGGCCATGCTGCCGGTGTCGACAAGGTCGGCCTGATTACGGCAAAGATCGAGGCTGGCGGCTAGTCGAACCGCCGGATACCTCGCCCGAAAGCACTCCTCCTCGTGGACGGGCGGGACGCCTTTACGGCGTCCCGCCGGCCTGCTGGAAATGGATCAACGCAACGGAGAGTGACAACTAACATGAACAAGACAGGACGAGTACTCAGCGTACTTGCTGTGCTGCTCGCGCTTCTTTCGGCTGTGGGTTGCGATAGACTGCGCGCACGCGACCAACTCAATAAAGGTGTCAATTCCTACAAGAACGCCCGCTACGAAGAGGCTATCGAACATTTTAAAAATGCGGTCGCGCTTGATCCGAGGCTGATTAACGCGCAGCTTTATCTGGCCACGGCTTACATGCAGCAATACATTCCGGGCGCCGATTCGCCCGACAATAATAAGTACGCCGAGGCGGCGATCGACGAGTTCAAAAAGGTGCTCGAGACCAATCCTCCCAAAGAGCAGAAACTGCTGGCGCTGAAGGGAATTGCCTCGCTCTACTTCAACATGAAGAAAATGGATGAGGCCCGCGAATATCAGTTGAAAGTCGCCCAGTTGGATCCCAACGATCCTGAGGCGTACTACTCGATTGGGGTTATCGATTGGACCCAGACCTACGCACCCCGTATGGCGGCGCGTGCGGCACTGGGCCTGAAGCCAACCGATGATCCTAAAGGCAAGGACTGTACTCAACTGCTCAGCGCGGTGAAAGCAAAGAATGAGCCTAAGGTGCAGGACGGTATCCAGAGCTTGCAGAAGGCGCTTGAGATACGCCCGGACTACGACGACGCGATGGCCTACTTGAACCTCATGTATCGCGAAGAGGCCGATCTGCAGTGCGACACCCCGGATGCTCGCAAGGCGGACCTGAAGCTGGCCGATGATTGGGTCGACAAGAACCTGGCCACCAAGAAGGCCAAAGCGGAGAAGGCCGGACCTTCCGGACTCGTGACTACCGAAACCCCGGCGAACCAGTAACCGCCGGCTGAAGCTTGCATTGACCGAGCCCCTCTGCGAAGAGGGGCTTTTGTTTTCGCGGCGGCGTTGCAAAATCCTGTGGAACGGCACCGGTTCGATAACGTCAGGCATTGTGCGTCACAACGCATTGTGACGCGGATACTGCCTTTCCCATACCAGTACAGTAGAATTCTGCTTTCGCTGTTCACCTATGTTTAAACGAATTCTTATTGCAAATCGTGGTGAAATTGCGGTTCGCATCATTCGTGCCTGCCGCGAAATGGGGATCGAATCGGTCGCGGTATTCTCCGATGTTGACCGGCGCGCACTGCACGTCCGCAAATCCGATTACGCTTACCACATCGGTCCTGCGACGGCGAGCGAGTCTTACCTAAACATGGAGAAGATCCTCGATGTCGCCCGTCGCAGCGGCGCCGAAGCCATCCACCCCGGCTACGGCTTTCTGTCGGAGAATGCCAAGTTTGCGCGTGCCTGCAAAGAGGCGGGCGTGAAGTTCATCGGTCCCACAGCGGAATCGATGGAGATGATGGGCTCCAAGACGCGAGCGCGCCAGCACATGAAGAAGGCGGGCGTGCCTTTCGTTCCAGGCTCAGAGAAGGGGATGGAGTTCGACGGGATCGAGCGTATGGCCGAGCAGATTGGCTATCCGGTGATGCTGAAGGCGGCGGCCGGAGGCGGCGGCAAGGGCATGCGCATGGTTTCATCGCATACCGACCTGCGCTCGGCTTACGATGCTGCGCGCAGCGAGGCGCAACGCTCCTTCGGCGACAACGAAGTTTACATCGAAAAGTACATTGTCAATCCGCGTCACGTCGAGATGCAGGTCTTTGGCGATGAGTACGGCAACGTGGTGTATCTCGGCGAGCGTGAGTGCTCCATTCAGCGCCGCCATCAGAAAGTGCTGGAAGAGGCGCCGTCACCGATCGTCGATGAACACATGCGGCATCGCATGGGCGAAGTGGCCGTGCGCGTCGCCAAGGCGGCAAACTATCAGAACGCCGGCACGGTTGAGTTCCTGGTCGACGAACAGCGCAACTTCTACTTCCTGGAGATGAACACTCGCTTGCAGGTCGAGCATCCCGTGACTGAGTTCGTCACCGGGTATGACCTGGTGCATCTGCAGTTCAAAATTGCCAGTGGCGAGAAGCTGCCTTTCAAGCAGGAAGACGTCAAGTTGCGCGGGCATGCCATCGAGTGCCGCATCTACGCAGAAGATCCGGACAACCAGTTCTTCCCATCTCCCGGGCAGATTACGCGATTGATATCGCCATCGGGGCCAGGCATTCGGCGCGACAGCGGAATGTATGAAGGTTGGACGGTGCCGATCGACTACGATCCGCTGCTCGCCAAGCTGGTTGGCTACGGTGAGACGCGCGACGAGGCGATTAATCGGCTGCGCCGCGCGCTGTATGAGTACTTCGTCGGCGGGATCAAGACCAACATCTCGCTCTTTCGTCGCATTCTTCTGAACCCGGATTTCTGCGCCGGCAAGCTGGACACCGGCTTTCTCGACCGGCTGTTGGCCAAGCCGGCGGAGCACACCGATCCTCATCGCCCGCTGATTGCGGCGATTGGGGCGGCCATTTTCGCCAGCCTGGAGCCCAAGGCTACACTGCCGGGAGTAAATGGCGCGGCGGCTTCGCCATCGGGCAACGGCGCTGCGGCTCAGCCTGAATTCTCAGCCTGGCGCCGGGCGGCGCGGATTGACGCCTTGAGGGAGAGCTGAGGCGATGACCTACGACGTTGTGGTAGACGGCAAAACTCATCGCGTGGAGCTGACGCGCGGCGAGAGCACATGGCACTGCACGGTTGAGGGCGAGGCCATGGAAGTCGACGCTGCGCTGACAGCGCGCGACATTTTGTCTCTGCTGATCGACAACAAGGCTTACGAGATCAAGCGCGAGCGTTCGCTGCAGGGCGAGCTGCACATGGTCATCGGCAGTGCTCGCTACGCCGTGGATGTTCAGGATCCGCGCTCCTTGCGCACACGCCGCGCTGCCGCTGGTAGTGAGGCTGGTCCGCAGAAGATTATGGCCGCCATGCCGGGGAAGATCGTGCGCATCATGGTGCAGGAAAAAGACGAGGTCACGGCCGGTCAGCCGCTCCTGGTGATGGAAGCCATGAAGATGCAGAACGAGATCAAGTCGCCCAAAGCCGGCAAAGTGCAAAAGATCCTGACCGCGGAAGGCTCAACCGTGAATGCCGGAGATGCCCTGGCGGTGATTGAATAGGATCTCCAACAAGAATTCACCACGGAGACACGGAGTACACGGAGGCTCTTGAAATCAAGAAACTCTCCGTGACCTCTGTGCCTCTGTGGTGATCCTCACTTATCAGCGTGTCGGCAACTCTATAATCTCCTGATGCAGAAGCATTGGAAGACCAAGCTGATTCATTCCGACGCACGCATTCCTGAAGGCTTTCGCTCGCTTAACGTTCCCACATATCGCGCTTCCACAACACTTTTTCCCGACGCGGGTGCCGTGACCGACCAATGGGATGTGCATGAGGTGGGATACACCTACGGCCTGTACGGTACGCCGACGGTCCTTGAACTGGCTGCGCGCATTTGCGAACTTGAAGGCGGCCATCGCACGCTGATCACGCCCGGAGGCCAGAGCGCGATTTCACTGATCCAGTTGGCGTTTCTGAAGACGGGCGATCACGTTCTCATACCCGAGAGCGTCTACGGGCCGAACCGCTCGTTTGCCAATCGCGTCCTGCGGAAGTTCGGCGTCGAGGTCACGTACTACGAACCGTCGATGGGCAGCGGCATCGAATCTCTGATTCAGCCAAACACCAAGCTCATCTGGTGCGAGAGTCCAGGATCGATCACCATGGAGGTGCAAGACGTCCCCGCGATCGCGGCCGCAGCCCATGCATACGATGCGCTAGTGGTGCTCGACAATACCTGGGCAGCCGGAGTTCTGTTCGACGCTTTCGCCCACGACGTGGATATCACCATGCAGGCGCTGACCAAATATGTCGGCGGCCATAGCGACCTGCTGCTGGGCTCCATCACGGTGAAAGATCCGAAGCTGTGGCAGCAACTCGGCGCGACTCATCAGGTGGTTGGCATTGCCGCATCGCCCGACGATTGCAGCCTGGCGTTGCGTGGACTGAAGACCATGGCGGTGCGGCTACAGGCCATCGAGGCTGCGGCGAAGCAGATCGCGGAGTGGCTCAGCGAGCGGCCAGAGGTAGAGCGAGTCCTGCATCCCGCACTGAAATCGTGTCCCGGTCACGAGTACTGGGCGCGCGATTTCGACGGCTCGTCCGGGGTGTTCTCCGTCGTGTTCCAGCCTGAATTTACCAAGGCGCAGGTACATGCCTTTGTGAACGCGCTTGAATTGTTCGAGATCGGCTATAGCTGGGGAGGCGTCACCAGCCTGGCGGTGGCTTACGATTTCGGTGAATGGACAAGCCGTCCGGCTTACGCCCATCGCATCGTGCGTCTAAATGTAGGATTGGAAGACACCAGCGGACCTCATCGCGGATCTCGAAGCCGGTCTCGCCACCATGGCGAAAGCCGGCATGTGACGTCAGCCGCAGCCGATTCACCTGTGACCGCGCGCATACCTTCACACTCTGCTGGAAGGCGTAAGAATTTTAACTCTTGCGGTTGAGCTAAGGAGGAAAGTATGTCGATCAAGCTAACGGACGCGAAGAACTGGTCAGCCAACCTGAACGGCACGGGCTCCCTGCTCGATAAAGAGTCCCTGTGTGTCACCGGGCTGAACATCGCCGCAAACTGGGACAGTCCCGTCAACAAGGTCAACCCCAAGGACCTGGGGCCGGGCTCGCTGACGTTCTCCGGCAATACTCCGCTTCCTTTTGCCAACTCGAAGCTGACGGTGAGCGCGAACCAGTCGGCGACCATCGGCGGCCAAAATTCCGGATCGCTTTTCGGCAGCGGCGACCCCTTCGACCAACCGATCAGCCTGGCGAACAAATGTTGTCTTTGGGTGCAACTGAACGGCACGCTGAACGTGGGTGTGGCGGGAAGCGTGAGCGGTTTCGGTATCTGCATCAAGACCAATTCGTATGCGCAGTATCGTTTCAATCGCATCTTCGAACCCGGGGCCAGCGGGACGTTCCCGCCTCTGTCGCAAGCGGTCGAGGCGCTTTTCGACGAGGCCACGCCGCCCGTCGATCTCGCAGCGCTGATGGCGGCCCCGGCGGGCGCTATCTTCGAGTTTGATTGCGGCGGATCGGTGAAGCTGACGGGAAGCTACTCCATCCCGACGTCTACGCTGCCGCTGGCGACCACGGCGGTCCCGTTGTTGAAGGAGAAGCTGACGCTGGCTGCCAATCCGTCGCTCAGCCTCTCAGGCTCATTCGAAATCAGTGGCGCGCTTATCTTTAGGGTTCAGAAAGTTAGCGCCACTGCCGCACGTTTTTGTCTCTTCAAGAAGTCGGGAACTGCATTGGACGTAACCTTCAGTGCGTCAGCGGGTATCACGGGGGGCACGGCCGACAACGACTTCCTGGCCACCGCTTTCAAAGCGATCAGTCCCGATTGCAAAGTCAATCTGTCGTCGAGCGATGCCGACTTGAACTCGCAAATGAAAGATGTGCTGCAGGACGCGGTGTCATCGCACCTCTCGGCCACGCTAACTGCCGAAGCCAGCCTGTCAAACAGCACCTCGCACGTGTTTGTGCTGGATATAGATCTTCAGAAAGCCAGCCAATCGGCGGAAAGTGTCGCCCGCGTGAACGGCTTGTTCCATGGGGACTGGACGCTGGCCAGGCAGCATGATCTCCCCTGTGTGACCAACTACAGCGACACGCTGGAGAAGGTCGTCACCTCAAAACAAACCTTCAATTTCCATCTGTTGAACCTCTTCAGTTTCGAAACCGTCGCACAGTTCCTGGCCTCGGTCAAGGTACTGGAAACGCCCGATGGCGTGGTCTTCACCGATCACGATACGGCCAGCCGGATTCAGGCGAGCGCCGATGGCCGCATTGCCGAGCCCATGAGCCTGAGCAAAGTACTGGCACAGGCGGTGCAGACTACGCTGGCTTTCAAGACCGGGAACGCCGCGCCCGCCTTGATCGACTTGTCGATCTCGGGAAAGTACTTCACCTACGAGCGAAACGGTTCGGGAGACGATCTGAAGGAAATTGCGCTGCTGTGCGCCGCGCTCGATTGTTCTCTGGATGGATTGCAAAGCGATGCCAGCCGCGTCGGAGTAATTAAGTTCGACGCGTCCTCGGTGTTCAATAACGATGGTTCCGACCGATGCTTTGTCGGGCCGCCTCCCGGGTTCGCTCCCCACAGCAATGCCGACTATGTGCAGATCGCGCTTGCGGCGATTGCAAGTTTGTACGCACCGACCGACAGGTTCTACGCTGCGGTGAAAGACCCGACGCTCTGGTCCAAGTTGAACAATGCGGGGACGTCGGCGGCGATGATCTCCGACAGCTACGTGCAGGGATTCCTGCACGCGCACGGCGGCTTCGACGGCAACGTTCAGAATGCGTCGCAGGTGATGTGGCTCTACAGCATCTGGTACACGGTGACGTTCTGGTCGAAGGCCATGGCCGACTACGCAAGGCTGTTACAGCAGGCGAAGCAGCTGGCGGCCACGCTGCCGGCGGGTTCTACGCAACAGACATCGCAGATTCAGGCACTGATGCACCAGCTCTCAGGAGCGATGCACGATGCCCAGGCGCGCGAAAACAACTTCATCGATGCGCGGGCGCAGTTCGGTCTGGCCGCGCTGTATCTGGCATCGGGCAAGCAAGCGGCGAATAATGTCTGCCTTACATGGAACGGCAGTTCGAAGTCGGCGAGTAATGCTAAAGCGCCGAAGCCTTAGATCCGGCTGGTTCGCAGCATTGGCAGTGGGGAGTAAAATCAGGCGTTATGTCGAACTCGTTTTCGCGTGCTGCGCGTCGTGAAGAGAAGCGCAATTGGAGCGCGTACCTCTTTGGCATGGTTGCACTGTTAGCGGTGGTCGCTGCCGTGGTTGTTTCGAGCCGCGCCCCTGTCAACATTGCACCCGTGCAGAATGCGTATGCCACCAGCCTGAAACTCTCTGACGTGAAGTTGAGTGCGGCGGAGAACTACGTTGGCGGCACCGTAACCTATCTCGACGTGAACATCACCAACACCGGGAACCAGACCCTGACCGGCGCACAGATGCACGCGGTCTTCAAGAACACCATGGGGCAGGTGGTGCAGACCGAGTCGATTCCGCTGCACGTGCTGGTGGAGAACCAGATGGCGGGCTACCCTGACCTGGTGGACCTGAGCCGCAGCCCAATCGGACCAGGTCAAACCAGGACGGTGCGCATGACGCTGGACCACATCTCGGCTGATTGGGACAATAACCCTCCCGAAATGCAGCTTGTCGGTTTGAAGATCAAGTAAATTCTCGCGCATCGCGCAGCACGCAAGCTTGCCATGCACAGCTCTGCTGCTAATCTGCTTGCATGAGGCCACTCATCCGCCTGCTTGCCCTCGGCCTTCTTGTGCCAACATTCTTCTCGGCTCAAGAATCACCCCAGCCAGCACCGCAAACAACTCCGCAGTCTGCACCGGCGCCTTCGAGTTCCCCATCTGCGCCGCCCGCAGCCGGCCAGAAATCGCCGGCTAAACCGCAAGAGTCGCCTAAGTTCTATCAGCCCGAGGGTCCCGATCCCACGGAGACCATCGCCCACGAGCACAGCGTTACCGACATGCTCGATGTGGTGCCGATCAAGAGCCAGATCTTTCACAACACCCGGATGCTGCGCGTCTTTCTGCCGGGCAACTACTTCTCGCCGCACAACCGAGCGCGCAAATACCCGGTGCTGTACTTGCAGGATGGGCAGAATGTTTTCGACAAGGCCACCAGTTCCACCGGCAAGGAATGGGAGGCGGATGAAACCGTCGATCACCTGGTGTCTGAATTCAAGATTTTTCCCATGTTCATCGTGGGCATCGACAACGCGGGCGAGCAGAGAACCTCCGAGTACCTGAGCTATCCCGATGCACATAATCCGCAATTTCACAGCGCGACGCCACCAGAGCTGGAAGGGACGAAATACGCCGAGTTCCTGATCAAGGAAGTGATGCCGTTTCTCGAAAAGCGTTATCGCATTGCTTTGGGTCCGGCGAGCACCGGCATTGGCGGATCGTCCTACGGTGCTCTCGTGGCTCTGACCACTGCGCTGCATCATCCTGGAGTATTCGGCAAGCTGCTGCTGGAGAGCCCATCGCTATGGGTGGGCGATGGCAAGATGCTGACCGAGGTCGAAAAGGCGAAGCTGCTGCCGCAGAAGATCTACATGGGAATCGGAACCAACGAGGCGGGCACTCCTGATTCCGATGCGCTCATCCTGAAGTACTTCACGGATATGGAGCAGATACTGAAGGACAAGGGACTGGGATCCAGTCGCCTGAAGGTCGTGGTCGAAGAAGGCGGCCAGCACAACGAAGAGGCGTGGGCGCGGCGGTTTCCCGACGCGCTGCTATTCCTTTACGGACGCTAGCCTCCTAGCCGGCATCTCAGGTAAGCATGTCGCTGCGTACCCGCCATACAGCAGGCGCTGACTGTTCCGCTGAGAGCACCGGAAAATATTCCGGCGCACTGGCCATGGTGACCACGCTGTTCTTCATGTGGGGTTTTCTCACCAGCCTGAACGACATCCTCATCCCCCACCTCAAGTCGATCTTCGACCTGAACTATTTCGAGGTGATGTTCGTCCAGTTCTGTTTCTTCCTGGCGTACGCGGTGTTCTCAATTCCGGCGGGAATCATTATCGAGCGCGTCGGATACAAGAAGAGCATGGTGGCGGGGCTGCTCATCATGGGATTGGGTTCGCTACTTTTTGTCCCCGCTGCCATGGTGCCGTCGTTTCCGCTATTCCTGCTGGCCTTGACGGTTCTGGCAACCGGCATAACCGACCTGCAGGTCTCGGCGAATCCGTATGTCGCGGTGCTGGGCTCGGCCAAAACGGCCTCAAGCCGCCTGACGCTTACACAGGCGTTCAATTCGTTGGGCACGGTGTTAGGCCCACGGCTGGGAGCTGCCCTGATCCTGGGCGGAGCGGCAACGTACACCGCCGAGCAACTCGGAACCATGAGTCCGCAGGCGTTGCATGCCTACCGGGTGCAGGAGGCGTCGACGGTTAAGCTGCCCTACGCGCTGATTGCGGTCGCGCTCATCGTGCTGGGGATCGTCATTTCGCGCTTCAAGCTCCCGCAAATTCCGCGAGGCCGAAGGTGGACGCGCGACTGAGCCCGGGCGCGCACGACAGCATCTGGCGTCATCGCAATCTGGTGATGGGAGCGATTGCGATCTTCACCTACGTCGGGGCAGAGGTCGCGATCGGCAGCTTCCTGGTGAACTACCTGCACGAGCCGTACATCGGAAACTTGACACTGGTCGAAGCCGGCGCCTATCTCGCCTTCGGCTATTGGTTCGGAGCGATGGTCGGGCGGTTTGCCGGATCGTGGGTGCTGCGACAAATTTCGCCGCGAGCTGTGTTCGCGCTCAACGCTCTGGTGGCGCCGACGCTGGTGTGCATCGTCGATGGCGACGACCGGCGCATTTCGCGATGTGGAGCATCATCCTGGTTGGCCTGTTCAACTCGATCATGTTCCCGACGATTTTTACGCTAGGCATAGAAGGGCTGGGGCCGCTGACAGGTGAGGGGTCGGGCTTGCTCAATACCGCGATCGTGGGCGGCGCGGTCATTCCGTTGCTGCAAGGTTTGATTGCCGACAGGGTTGGGATCCACCACGCGTTCATCCTGCCGGTGCTTTGCTATCTGTATATCGCGCTGTTCGCGATGAAAGGGAAGCAACTGCAAGCGGTCTAGAAGCACGGTGAAAGCGATCTCCAGTCACATCCCGTGACGCACGAATAGTGAAAAATCCATCCCCTGAGGCCGCAATGGGAGTAGAATTTCGCGGCCTATCTTATTGCCTTCCAGAACAACGCCAGGCTGTGAGCGCACCTACGAGTGCAGAAGGGACCGCGATGAAAAAGCTAACTCTGATTTTGCTCTCGAGTTTCTTTGCCTTGGGTTCGGCGTACGCGACGGAGATTCCCGTCGCCAGCTACTCCATGAACAATGGGGCCGCTGGTTCATACGATTATCGCGATTTCACTTACGTGCCCTGCAACGGAGTGTGTGACGTTACGAACGCGCCATTGAGCGGCGGCACCGGCAAGCTTACCGACGGAGTGTTGCCTTCCACCGATTGGAACCAGGAGGGCTACATGACCCAATGGGTCGGCTGGGATATCTACCAGGGGGGGCTCAATCCCACAGCGACGTTCTTTTTCGGCCACACGGCAAATGTTCGCTCCGTCACCATCTGGCTTGACAGCACCGTGGGAGTGGGAGGAGAGTACCTTCCGGAATTGGTGTCGATCGCGGGCCAATACTTCATGATCCCACCCGACAACATCGACGGCCCACGCGCTTACACATTCGATGTGAACATCACCAGCGACAACGTTCCAGTTCAATTTTTCCAGACACCCGGATACAACTGGATCATGGTCGGCGAAGTCAGCTTCAACGATGCGGTGCCGGAACCGGCTACGCTTTCGCTGGCTGGAGCGGGAATGCTGGCTGCCTGGTGGAAGCGTCGTGGGGCTCGAAGCTAGAAGCAAAGGACAGATCGGGCTTGCCTGATGGCAGGTCGTCTGCACACGAACGGCGCCTCCATGCCCACATGGAAGCGCCGTTGTGCATTCCTCGATTGTTGCACTGCGCCTGGTTCGTCTCCCCCGCGGGTCTCACCAAAGTGCAGCGTCGAGGAAACTCGACTAGCCGTTCGACGGATGGAGCACGCGGAAGGTGCTGCCGCCGTTTGACCATACCCGCAGCATGACGCTGTCGCCGTTGGATACCGACCCGAGAGCATCCTTAACCGCGGAGGCGCTCGGCGTGGCCTTGCGATTCACGCTCTCGATGACGTCACCGGGCTGCAGGCCGGCGTTGTCCGCCGGGCTGCCGGGAAGCACCTTCTCCACCACCGCGCCCTGTATCTGATTGGGCGCCTGAATCTGCTGACGGGTGTTGGGATCGAGGTCGCCGATGCCGATGCCCCAACGCGGCTTGCCGTTCTCAGCGCTGGCGCTTTCGGTGGCTCCCTTGCCGCCCATCTGCTCGACGGTGACTGGCACAGTCATCTCCTTGCCGTCACGCATGACGGCGAGTTTGATGGTGCTGCCGGGCTGCTGCTGCTGAACGTGCATCTGCAACTCGCCGGCGGTGCTGACGTTCTGTCCGTTGATTCCGGTGATTACATCGCCAGTCTTCAGGCCAGCCTTATCGCCAGGCGCTCCGGGCGTGACTTCGGTGACGACCGCACCATTGGCGCTCTTCATGTCGAAGAACTTCGCGTTCTCCGGCGTGACATCGCTGATGCCAACTCCCATGTACCCATGCTCGACTTTGCCAGTCTTCATCAGTTGAGCAACTGTCGGCTGGACGATCTGCGTGGGGATAGCGAATCCCATGCCTGCGAAGCTGCCCGACGGCGAAATCAGGAAGGTGTTGATGCCCACCACTTCGCCGCGCGCGTTCACCAGCGGACCGCCGGAGTTGCCCGGATTGATGGCTGCATCGGTCTGGATGTACTGCCCGGGTTTGCGAGCGTCAGCTTCAGGATTGGGACGATTCAGCGCGCTGACAATTCCGCGCGTTACCGTGAAGCGGAGGCCGTAGGGATTGCCAAAGGCCAGCACCGTCTGTCCGGGATGAAGCTGCGTGGAGTCTCCCCACGGCACGGCGGGGAAGTTCGAGCCTTCAACTTTGATGACAGCGAGGTCGGTCAGCGGATCGGTGCCAACCACCTTCGCCGGCAGAATGCGGCGGTCATTCAAGCGTGACGCGAACGTCGGTAGCGCCTTGCACGACGTGATTGTTGGTAACAATGTAGCCGTCAGGCGAAATGATGACGCCAGTGCCGATACCATGCTCGATGCGGGGCTGTTGCCGCTGCTGGCCGAACGGTCCCTGGAACATGGGGCCAAAGAACTGCTGCATCGGGTTGTTGTCGTCACCCTGATCCTGCTGGTCCTGCATCGCCTGTTGCGGCGATACCTTCGCAGTGACAGCTACGTTGACAATCGAAGGAGTGACGCGAGCGGCGACGGTCTCCATCGCGTGATCGAGCGCGAGCAATGCATCGACCTGGCTCGCCTGGATCGGACTGGCCGCGGTTTCCTGCGAGGTGGCGGCGGTTGCGGTTGCGGGTTTCATTACTTCGTAAGTGGTGAACGATCCAACCAGGGCCAGCGCCAAGGCCGAGGCCGCAATGCTGCGCTTGGTGGTGTTCGTCCACTGCTTCAGGTTGAACATCTTCATGGTGATTCCTCTCTGTAAAACTAAATCCTTAGTTGTCGCTGCTGCACCCGTAGAGCGGCTTGGATGAGTTCATCTAGATTGCCTTCCGGGAAATGTCGTTTGGAGTCGAGGGCTGCGGTCTCAAGACCGTCATGCGATAGATGGAGACGGCCCAGATGTTAGCGCCGTCACTGTAGAAATCGGTTTGCTTGACGATTACCAAGGTCGCAGGCACGATACTCGGCTGCTGTGTCGTGAAGCCGGCGCGGTAGACCTTCGGAGCTGAGGTACCGCGAGTGATGTGCTGAGAGGCGGCGGACTTTACGACCGGCGCGCGGCCAGCTCGGCTCGCTGCGGACTTTCCAAGTTGCTTAACCGTCGAGCTATGTTCTATATAATTCGCCGGCGTAACTACTGGGGGCATCGCCTGTGATGTCGGATGCCACGCTGCCAGCGTAATCGCGAGTTCGGGCGGGTTCGGTCGAGTCGCGGCGATTGCAGGGTTAGCAGCCGGCGAGGTGAACGCGATCAAATTGGGAGCCTGAGCGAAGGTCGCCATCAGGAGTACTGAGCCCGAGGCGGCACTTACGAGTGCCAGGCGCGATGCACCGGCGGTACGGGGACGCTCGCTTGCGAGTATCTGACGGACGCGCGCCGAGCACTCTTTGACGCGATGAACCGCGCCCTGGGCGAGCATGACGGCGCGATGCAGAAATCCCTTTTCCGCCAGCGAAACCAGGCACTCGGCATAGGCGCGCGGATCTTCGGTGTTGGCCAGCACGTGCTCGTCGCAGGCCATTTCGCGCTCCAGCGAAAGCCGGTTCTCAATCCACCAGACTGCGGGATGAAAGAAGAAAACTGCGCGCACCAGCTTCTGAAGCAGGTTGGTCCAATCGTCACGACGGCGCAGATGAGCCAGTTCATGCACCAGAACCGAGTTCAGATCAGCGGCAGACAGCTCTGACAGTGTCCACGGTGGCAGAACGACCGCAGGACGAAACAGGCCGACGGCAGTGGGTACGGAAACGCCATCGGAGACGCAGAGCGCCACCCGTCGGTGCTGCTGAAAATCGACTAGCGTCTGGCGCGGCAGCTCGGGCAGGGAAGGGAGGTCGACTTCCTTGCCCGACGCGCGCAGACGAAACAGTTGCACGACTCCGAAAGCGAGTCGGGCCAAGAAGAAGGTTGCAATCAGCGCCCACGCCGCGAACAGGGCAAATCCCAAACCCGCAGGCAAAACCAGCGAAGCGTGAGACAGGGAAGCGGTCATGGGACGGTCGGCACGCGCGAGCGCCTCCGCAAGCGGCAAGCTCGCAATGGACAGCAAGGTAGCCATCCAAATGCTGAAGCGGGTGCCCGCGTTCTGCCGCGGCGCCAGCCGGAGGATGAGCCATGCCAGCAGCGCGAGCACCACGCCTTCGACGGCCGAGTTAACCAACCGCTCGGCCGAACTCTGCGCAAATGCATTCAAGGCGGTGACTGGCATCTTCTATCTTTCCTTGTCCTGCTTCAGAAGCTCGCGCAAGCGTTTCAGCTCGGCGAGGTCGATCTGCTCTTCCTCGAGGACGTTCAGTACCAGCAGCTCATGCGAGTTGCCGAACATGCGGCGTACCAGGTTGCGAATCTCGGAGCGAGCCGCGTCCTGCCGCGCCACGACCGGCTTGAAAATGTGCGCCCGGCCGTCTTTTTCGTGCTCGACATAACCCTTCTTTTCCAGAATGCGAATGGTCGTGAGCACCGAGTTGTAGGCCAGCGGAGTGTCAGCGGGCAGCGCATCGACGACCTGCTGGACGCTGCTGGCCCCTCGGGACCACAGAACTTCCATCAGCCTCAACTCGGCTTCGGTCAACGTCGGTGATGTCCTAGCTGGCACTGGAATTCTTGACTCAATTTTGGCGTTCGCAGGGTTTGACGAAGGGGGCGGGGAAAGGTAACTAATGATTTAGTTGGAGAGGGGCGGGCCCACTGCGAGACGGGTTAACTATCTGATAACGTACATAAGAAATCCGAATTTCTAACTCTTTAGAATCAGCGATTTAGGCAACAAATGTGTGCTAAATAATAGATTCTAAATATACTTACAGTCATCTGACTTGTTTTCAATAGTTTACGCTATACTCAGTTAACATTAATCGCAACTATCCGACGGGACGTTTCTAGTGGCACCTGCGGCTATTGGTGCTCGATGATGGCGGCAAAGAAGCCGTCGCACGGGTGGACGCCGGGAATCGTCCGCAGGAACGGGCCGCTGACCAGGGAGTCGAGGTCTTCCCAGTCGAGTTGGCCCGAGGCGCGGAGGCGTTCGAGCTCTTCGCGAATGTCGAGCAGACGGTAGCCGGGAAGTTCGGCGAGCACTTCTTCTACTACGGCTTCATCTTCCTCCGGCTCCAGCGAACAGGTGGAATAGACGGCGCGGCCTCCGGGTGACAGATGGCCGAGGGCCGCCCTTAGGATCGTGACCTGCTTCTTATGCAAATCGTCGAGATCTTCGGCTTTCAGCCGCCACTTGATCTCAGGGTTATGCGCCAGCGTGCCGGTTCCCGAGCAGGGTACATCGGCGAGTACGCGATCAAATGCATCCTCAACGGGCAAATAGAGGGCGTCGGCCCGGATAACCTTCACGTTGGCGGCGCGAACGCGTTTTCGCAGGAGCTCGACGCGGTGAGGGTGAATCTCGGCGGCGATGATCTCCGAGTGCGGATTGCGCGCGGCGAGCAGCGCAGTCTTGCCACCGGGAGCGGCGCAGCAATCGAGGATACGCGGGCCATTGCCAACGAGTAACGCTACGAGTTGCGAGCCTTCATCCTGAATCGCGACGCGGCGGGCGCGAAAAGCGGCTGTACGAACGAGGTCGCCGACGGGACAATCCAGCAGCGTGCGTGCGCTGGTGAGTATGCGGCCGGGGGACAGATCGATGCCTTCGGCGGCGAGATCGGCCTCGGCGGTTGGGTCTTCAAAGCGCAGAGATACTGCCCGCTCAAACTGGTCTTGTCGACAGATATGGAACGTTTTTTCTATGCCGAATTGTTTCTCCCAGCGACTGACGAGCCATAGAGGATGGGCGTATTCGTGGGCGAGGGTTTGGACTACGGCGCCGCACTCAGTGCTTGGATGGATTGGTGGTTTGAGAGCCAACTTACGCAATACAGCATTGGCAAACGGCGCAGCCGAAGTTTTGCGGGCGCGCTTCACCAGGTCGACGCTGTCATTGATTGCGGCGGAGGCTGGGACGCGTGAAAGGAAGCCTAACTGATAGGCTGCCATGCGCAACGCAGTCAGCACTTCGGCGTCAAGTTTCGCGAGAGGTTTCGAGGAGGCGTTCGCGATAGCTTCGTCGAGTCGCGAACGCCAGCGCAATACGCCCATGACGATTTCGGTAGTCAGCCCGCGATCGGCAGGCGAAAGTTTTTCGAGTCGGGTGGAGTGCAGGAGTTCGCTGGCGTAAGCGGCCTGAGTGTCGACTCTAAGCAGAATGTCGAAGGCGGCGGCGCGCGCGGGAGAGATAGGCACGCATCGATTATCTGCCGAGTGGGTTGCCCGCGTCCTTACGGAAGGCGTAAGTGTCGCCGGCTGAAGCCGGCTCATGGCATCTTAATCACGGCGTACCCAGCACTCCGGCCAAAAGATGGCCTGCGTGCTGGGCTAAGCTCTATCGCCCCTTCCGGGGCTGGTCATTGCGAGCGGAGAACCCACGGGCAACACCGCGATTGCTCGCGGCATGATCGAGGGTCTTGATCCAGGAGCCTGGCCCAACGTTTTGCTTCGCTTCACCCGCCCTCGAGTTTTGTGTCGCCGACTGAAGAAGCTGGGGAAGGAAATGCAGATCCCTCGTCGGCCTAAAGGCCTCCTCGGGATGACAACTCTAGACGACACGGAACGGCGCACTTAGCAGAACGGCGCACCTAGAGGTGCGCCCCTTCAAAACTACACTTCGACGCATACGGATACTCTGCCTATCCCACCGCTTCTTCGTTCTTCGGGCGGTAGCCATTGATGAAGTCGAGGGCACTCATGCGTTTCTTACCTTCCATCTGCAACTCGTGGATCTCCAGTGCAGTGCCATGCGCGAAGCCCAGCAGCAGGCGCTCGTGCTCAATCGCGAAATGTCCGGCAGCAACGACGGCGACCTCGGCCGCGGTGACTGCCTGATATATGTGCAGCAACTTGCCCCGAAAGTGGGTGAACGCTCCCGGCCAGGGCTGAAATCCACGCAGTCGGTTCGAGGTCTCTTGCGCGGTGCGCGAGAAATCGATGAGGCCGTCTTCTTTAGTAAGGATCGGCGCCAGCGTCGCTCGGGCGTTGTCCTGTGGACGTGGCGTGAGGGTCCCTTTCGCCAGCCCTGCGAGGCTGGTGATGACCAACTCCGCGCCGGTGTGGGCCAATCGTGCTGCGAGCGTGAGCGAAGTGTCGTCATCGCGGATAGGCTCTTCGCGCTGCTCCAGAATGTCGCCGGTATCGAGACCCGCGTCGATGCGCATAGTGGTCACGCCGGTGATGGACTCGCCCGACGCGATGGCCCACTGGATGGGCGCGGCGCCGCGATATTTCGGCAGCAGCGAGGCGTGCAGGTTGATGTTGCCCAGCGGCGGCAGGTCGATCATCCATTGCGGCAGGATGCGTCCGTAGCCGACGACAACAATCGCCTGCGGTCGAATGCTTTCCAGCTGCGCGCGAAATTCCTCGTTGTTCTTGATTTTCTCCGGCTGGATGACCGGCAGGCTCAGGGCCAGAGCCTCCCGTTTCACCGGAGAAGTTGCCGGCTCCATGCCGCGGCCGCTGGGGCGATCAGGCTGCGTCACAACCAGCCTGATGCGAAATCCGGCGCGAAACAGCCGTTGCAGTGTGGGCACGGCAAACTGGGGCGTGCCGCAGAATACCAGGTCCATCATGGCCGACTCACCACTCGCCAGCTTTCACCAGCTTGCGAATCTTCCGCTTCATGAGGTCGCGCTTCAGGGTGCTGATGTGGCTGATGTAGAGCTTGCCATTGAGGTGATCGGTTTCGTGCAGCAACGCGCGAGCGAGCAACTCTTCGCCTTCGACTTCGATGGTGTCGCCCTTGACGTTTTGGGCCCGCACCTTGACCTTCATGGGACGCGTGACCTTCTCGCGGAATTCCGGGATGCTGAGGCAGCCCTCGTTCGAGGTCTGGCGGCCCTCGGTGTGCACGATCTCCGGATTCACCAGCACGATCTTGGCATCGGGATCTTCCTTGAAGGTGACATCAATGACCGCGATACGCTTGCTGATACCGATCTGCGGAGCCGCCAGCCCTACTCCGTGGGCGGCGTACATGCTCTCAAACATATCGTCGACCAGCTTGCGCAGTCCGTCGTCGAAGTCGGTGATAGTAGCGGCCTTCTTCTCCAGCACGGGGTCGCCAAATTTTACGATGGGATAGACCATTCAGAAGTTCTTAAGTTGCTGACAATATCCTTCGTAGTTTCTTTTCAGTTCGGCGAGGGAATCTCCACCAAACTTCTCCAGCGCCGCGCGTGCAATTGTAAGCGCGACCATGGCTTCTGCTGCAACTCCCGCGGCAGGCACCACGCAAACATCGGAGCGTTCGTACGCCGCCTTCACCGGCTCGCGGGTGGCGAAATCGACAGAGGCCAACGGGCGACGCAAGCGTCGAAATCGGCTTCAAGTAGCCGCGCACGCGAATGTCTTCTCCATTCGACATGCCGCCTTCCAGGCCGCCGGCGTGATTCGATCCGCGGCTGAAACCGGTGAAGCTGCCCTGTCCCTGGTAGCCGATCTCGTCATGCACCGCCGAACCTAGAGAATACGCGGCTTCGACCGCATCGCCAATCTCTACGCCCTTGACCGCCTGCAGCGACATAACGGCGGCGGCGAGCCGCGTGTCCAGCCGTTCGTCCCAGTTTACGTAAGTACCCAGGCCGGGCGGCACGTTGTGCGCGACGACCTCGAAAACTCCGCCCACGGAGTCGCCCGTGCGCAGCGCGAGATCGACCTGTTCTTTCATGCGAGCTTCGGAATCGGGATCGGCACAGCTCAGCAGAATGTCTTCTTTCGCGGCAATCTGCCGAAGCGCGGCTGAAATCTCACAGGCTTGTCGAGCTTTGCCGAGCCGACAGCAATGACGTGGCTGAGAACTTCGATGTTGAGCTCGCGCAGCAGCAACTTGGCGATGGCTCCTGCGGCAACACGTGCCGCCGATTCGCGTGCCGACGCGCGCTCCAGCACGTAGCGCGCTTCTTCGAAGCCGTACTTCATTGCTCCGGCAAGGTCGGCATGACCGGGCCGCGGCGATGCGACGCGCTTGTGCTTGGCGGGATCGCCTTCTTCTACGGGCAACGACTCGGTCCAATTCTTCCAGTCGTTGTTGGCCAGCAACATTGCGATGGGCGAGCCGATGGTCTTGCCATGGCGCACTCCACTGAGCATATGAACGCTGTCGCGCTCGATTTTCATGCGGCCGCCGCGTCCGTAGCCCTGCTGACGCCGCCAGAGCTCGCGGTTGATGAAGTCGAGATCGACGGCGAGTCCGGCGGGCATGCCGGAGACGAGCGCGACCAGCGCCTCGCCGTGTGATTCGCCGGCAGTAGAGAAGCGGAGCATAAGAAAGAAGATTGTAGCGGAAAGAGAGCCGTCAGCTATCAGCTCTGAGCCATCAGCCAGGGATTGGAATGGGCAAATCGAAGGCTAATTCGGGTCAACCTATCAATACGTCTTCTTCGACGAGGCGCTTGTCTTCTTCTCTTGTTCCGCTAAGAAGGAAGGATCGCGTCTCGTTCGCTTTGCCCTGCTCCACGCAGGTGATGAGATACGAGCAGCCGATCCAGTGGGCATGCTCGAGGTCGGTGGGCGAGGGCTGTGCGGGGTGGTCAGGATGGGAGTGATAGAAGCCGACGATTTCCATTCCGCTTTCGCGCGCTTCACGTTGCACTCGCACCAGTTCGGCGGGATCAATTTCGAACCGTTTGTGAAGTTCGCCGACTCGAATGTTCTGACAAGGGACGACGGCGTGTACGTGCCGTGTGGCATCGTTTCGCTTTCCCACCAGAACGCCGCAGCATTCTTCGGGGTAGGCTTCTTCGGCGTGTTGCCGCAGTGCTTGGTAGTCGGTAGTGGAGATGTGAAGGCTCAAGTGATTTGTTCTGGCATCAAGAGTTAGTTTGGGTCGAGGGCATACGATGGAGTCTCACTCGGCTGCTGAAAAAACTTCGTTCGAAGTATCTCGGGACTGGAGGGATTGTGCCGCAATCTCTGTCGTCCTACGGGACTCGGACGTTTTTTCCACTCACCCAGCGCTGAGGCGCTGGGCTATCTTCTGCTGTCCCTACGGGACGGATACATCGGTTGTCCCCGCACCGGCTCACAGCGCCTGCACTACCGCAATTAGACTGTCACAAGGCGTTTCAAGCCGGCTCGATTCATCACCTTTTATTGTCTCAAGGTTGCCGATTCGGAGGCGGTGTGCGACAGTGAGAGTTCATAGGCGAACCCCGGCCGACAACGCTGTCGTGTGCACCACATATCGAAGCACCGACAAGAATCCGCATAGCGCGACGGACCTACAGCAATCATGGCTAAGACATTGAAGCAGAAATCGTATCAAGATGCAGTCACGTGGTTTCGTGACCATGGATTCGAAGTGACGGAAGCGCCGGGCGCCCGTAATCGTGTGTTCCTGCGCAAATATAAAGTTTCGGCGGCGATCGAGAGCAGGCCTGATGCGGGGGTCAGGATTTTTGCCTATCCCGGCTATGTCATTGGGGGAGAGATTTCGAAGCTGGTCGATCTGGGCCATCAGAAGGTACTGCGAACCACCAAGGCCGATTACCCGGCGACCGCGGAGCATCTGACGGCGCTGCACGATTTCTCGGAGGAGTTGAAGGAAGGGCTCGGCACGACCAGCCTTTACAACGAAGCTCTGGGAACGGTGAGCGAGTCTTATATGTATGACCGCGTACGCGGCCGCGATCTGCCCGAGGCCGAGCGGCCAAAACGCCCCTGGCAGAAAGCTTCCCTGCCCACCGCCAAACCCGCCTGAGGCACGGCAGTCCAAGCGACGCCGTCGGAAAGCTACGCGACATCCTCTTGGTGGCGCTGCCGGCGACGGTCTGATGCAGGATCCGCGTAATAATCAAAGTCAGTCGCAGCGGTGACAGCGGTCTCGAGCATCGACTGCATGGTGAAGAACTTCGATTCCGATTCCTCGCCAAATCCCATGAGCCGAGGCATCGAGGCGGTCAGCGCGGCCAATGCTGCATCGAGCTTTCCATGGGTTTGGAAGCGCATGACCTTCCAGATTCCGCCGGGATAGTCGGTGAGAGTGCTGTTGACCGCCGTCATGCTGCCACAGATTGCTGAGCCTATCGCCGCACGCCTGCTTCGTCTCCAAAGCAACCCAGCCGTGACGAAGAAGCTGCCGGCTACCACGTAGTCGATGACCGCGTGAGCCTGCGGCTTGATGATCTTGGGCATTCTGCCCGCGGCCAGGTTAAGACCTCTTTGCAGAAGCGGCATATCCGGAATCTCCTCGAGTGTCACTGAGAATGCTGACGGAACGATACGTTTGCTAAGGATGCCATGAGGACAAAGGTTAGTTGCCGCCCAACCCGCGCGCGTGCTCAACCGCGGGCGCCGATGCCTAGCTGGCGGCCTCGGCGATTTCATTCTGTCCGTCCGCCTGTTGCGCGCCGTATTCTTTCAGCTTGTTGTGCAACGTCTTCAGGCTGATACCCAGAATGTCGGCGGCCCGCGTCTTGTTATTGTGCGTGGCTTCGAGCGTCTTCAGGATAAGCAGTCGTTCTGCTTCGTCCACCGTGGTGCCGACCCCCAGGCGAACCGCATTCGCCTCCTGCACCGGGGCGCGCGGGGCAACGTCACCGAATCCGGGCGGCAAATGCCGGGCCTCGATGAGCGCCGCATCACAGACGATGACGGCACGTTCGAGCATGTTGCGCAACTCACGAACGTTGCCCGGCCAGGAGTGTGCGGCAAAACTATTCATCACTGCGTCGCTGACCCCGGCCACGTGACGCCCATGTTTCTCGTTCATATCGCGCAGCAATGCGGCCACCAGATCGGGCAAATCTTCTTTGTGCTCACGCAACGGCGGCATATGGATATTGAACACGTTCAGGCGATAGAAAAGGTCGTTGCGGAGCTGTCCACGCGCGACCGCCTCCTGCGGCTCTTTGTTGGTTGCGGCCAGGACGCGAACATCGACCGAGGTTTCGGTCTTACTGCCCAGACGGCGCAATTTGCGATCTTCCAGCACGCGCAGCAACTTGGCCTGTGTCCCGATGGGCATTTCGCCGATTTCGTCGAGTAGCAGCGTGCCGCCTTCGGCTAATTCAAAGCAGCCGGTACGGCGCTCCAACGCACCGGTAAAGGCTCCTTTCTCATGACCGAAGATTTCGCTCTCGATCAGAGTCTCTGGAATGGCCGCGCAATTTATTGCCACGAAGGGCTTGGACTTGCGGCTGCCGAGTGAGTGAATGGTGCGCGCCACCAATTCTTTGCCGGTCCCACTCTCACCAGTGATCAGAATCGATGCGGTGCTGGGTGCCACCAGTTCGATAAGCCGAAACAACTCCTGCATCTTTGCCGAGGAGCCCACCAACTCGCCGAGCACTCCGACATCGCGCAGCTTGCGACGGCTGGCTTCCAGCTCTCGTTCGGTGCCGCGAATACGGGCTGCGTTTTGCAGGATGTTGCGCAGGCGGGTCGGGTTGACGGGCTTTTCGATGAAGTCGAATGCGCCGCGCTTCATGGCACTCACCGCGGCTTCAACGCTCCCCTGTGCGGTCAGCAGAATCACGGCCACTGGCTGCGGCTGTGTGCTCAGGCGCTCCAACAGTTCCATGCCATCCATGCGCGGCATTCGCAAATCTGTGACCACGATACCGGGACTGCTGCTGGCTACCTTTTCCAGAGCTTCCACTCCGTCGACGGCGGTTTCAGTTTCAAAACCCCAGGCGCGGACAAGCTCGGCCAAGCCGCTGCGTTCGTTCTCCTCATCTTCTACGATCAATACTCTTTCGGTGGTCATCGAGAACGCAGCCTTTCGTAAACATTAGATGATGTAAGTCTCTTAAACCCACTCTCCAGCCGCTTAGATGCTTTTTTTCGAGGAGCAGGCCAGGGCCCCAGGCGCCAACGTTTTTCCAGGGAATACTCGGGAAAAGCTACTACTAAGTTAACACCCGCGGTGGTGGCGAAATCGAATCGGTATAGGGTATCGGCCCTGTTGTGGACATCAACCCCAGCGGTGTTAAACTGCAAACCATGTCGAAATGCTGCAATGAAAGGGTCGGTCCCAGCAGACGGCCCAATTGCGGAATAAGGGGCGGCTTGTCCCAGTCGCCCGCGGGCAACGCCGCCAGTCTTGAGGGCAGCCACAGGGTAAAGCGTCAGTGTGTTACAAAATGTACACACTTAGTCAATAGCTAAAGAGAGGTTGTCAAATCCTTGTCGAAAACGGTAAGCTAACTTACTTCAGGGTTGCTGATACAATTAGTTTTAGTTGCAAGTCGGGTTGCAGTAAGTATAAGAGAATAGGTGACGAGCCTGTTGCCTTAATTCCGTGCCATGTTCTTGAGTTCGCCACCTCAAAGGGGCGGTATTGTGAGAGTTTTCGGAGGATTACGAATGTCCTGTAACGCAGTAGTCCCTAAACGTTTTTTCGCTGTGCTGATCGCGCTTGCTTTTGTGCTGTGTCTGTCGGGAACACACGCTATCGCACAAAACAGCAATCAGCCGATCAATGAAATTTACCTCGGTTATTCCTGGCTCCACCCTAACGGCAACGTGGATTGGGGCAAAGTCCCCGATATCGTGCCCGGGGGCGATGTCAGCGTCACGCACTACTTTCCGCAGGCCCATAACCTGGGCGTCGTTGTGGACAGCAGCTACCATTCCGGTGGTAGCGGCGGCATCACCGGCAATCTGGGCTCCAACGTCGCCCTGATAATGGGCGGCTTGCAGTTAAAGGTGCACGAGAGCCAGCTATCGCCCTTTCTGCGGGTGATGGGGGGTACGGCAGACCTGATGCCTCACCAGCTTCGCTCCGAATGGAAGCCGGCGGTTGATGTAGGCGGCGGTCTGGATCTGAACCTGGCCAAAAGGTTCTCGATTCGCATCGCGCAGTTCGATTACATCTGGACCTATTACCGCCAGCAAAACTACCAGCACACCAGCGACAACTGGAACATGATTCGTTTGTCAGCCGGTGTGGTGTTTAACATGGGCAGCTACTACAACCCGCCACTTACCTGCGTCGCAACGGGTACGCCGGCCGAGGTTTATGCTCCAGATCCGGTAAAGGTCACTACCACGGGCACCGGTTTCAACCCGAAGCATCCGATCGCATATTCTTGGGCCACCACTGGCGGCAAGATGTCTGATGCTAACGCGCAGAACGCAACCGTGGACACCACGGGTGTAGCGGCGGGCAGCTACTCGGCGAAGTCCACCATCACCGACACATGGCCTAAGTTTAAGAATCTTGACTCCGGCCATCATCTAAACATCTTCGGCACGCCGCAGCCCATCCCGCCAGCAATGTGCTCGGCGAACTTCACGGTCAAGCAGGCGCTCCCGCCACAGGTAAGCTGCTCGGCCAACCCCACCACGATCGGCGTCGGTCAGCCGGCGACCATCACGATGACAGCTACCGACCCGCAGGGCTGGCCAATGACCTACACCTGGTCAGCTACCGGCGGTCAGGTGTCGCCCAATGGCACGAGCGCAACCCTGACAGCAGGCAGCGCGGATGCGGGCAACACCATCACGGTAACCGGCACGGCGACGACGGATCGTCCCGGCGGGAACCCGGTCTCTCAGAGCGCCAGTTGCACGGCCTCCATCAGTGTGCCGGCGATCCAGAAGTGCGTGATGATCCAGGACCTCGGCGAGTGTACGTTTGAGAAGAACCCCAAGAAGCCGTGGCGTGTTGACAACGATTGCAAGGACGTCCTCGACAAGCTGACTCTCCAGATGCAGAACCTGGGCAGCGGCAAGCTGGACATCGTTGGCTACACCGACGAAAAGGAAACTGTCAACGAGCAGACGCTGGGTGCGCAGCGCTCGGTCAACGTGAAGTACTACCTCACGACCGAGGCTCCGACCAAGCTTGATCCGGGCACCATCCAGCCTCGTGCAGGCGGTCAGGGCACCAAGTCGACCCACTTCTACTTCGTACCTGTGGGCGATCTGTGTGGTGGCCAGGCTGAAGTCGGCACGACGGTCGATGAGAGCCAGGTACAGCCGCAGGGACGTAACGCGAAGCCTCCGGTGAAGAAACACCACAAGGCCAAGCAGCCTGCTGCAGCTCCGGCTCCGGCTCAATAGCAGTTAACTCGCTCTAACTTTGGCCGGTGAGGAATACCTCACCGGCCTTTTTTCGTGAACCCGGTTTGCCAATGGATTTTCTTATGCGCGAGGTACGCGCGGGAGAACGGCGTCGAATTACAATCAGAAACTGATGTTCATGTAGTGCTGGGTCCAGCAAAGTGGAGGAAGTACCGGTGTCGGTTAGAACTTTCGAGAGATTTTGTGCAATCCTTCTGTTCTTCGCGGTGGCGCTAGGTTACTCGGTTGCGTCCGACTGGCGGATGGTCGGTCCCGATGGCGGCAATGTTCGTGGTCTGGCTTATGATCCGAGCAACCCGGAGCACGTCCTGCTCAGCACCAGCGCAGGTCAGATATTCTCTTCCAATGACGGTGGAGCTTCCTGGGAGTTGTTCGCCAACCTCGCAGTCGGTGGTGACTACGTCTTCGATCACATCCTGTTTGATCCTTCGAATCCGTCTACGATCTATGCAGCGGGATGGGGCCTGTTCAACGACCACGAAGGCGGAGTGTTCCGCTCCGATGACGGCGGGAAGACGTGGACGGAACTGCCGGGCACGCATGGCCACTCCATACGCGCCATGGCTATGGCTGCAACCGACCACAACCTGCTGGTGGTAGGCGCGCTGGAAGGCGTGTTTCGGTCGCGCGACGGTGGCACTACCTGGGAGCGCATAACGCCTGAGAATCCCGACGTTCTCGAGAACCACGCCTCGATGAAGAACTTCGTGTCGGTTGCCATCGACCCCACGAACCCGGATGTAATGTACGCCGGAACGCGGCATCTTGCGTGGAAGACCACGAACGGTGGCCAGACCTGGCACAACGTTAAAGATGGCATGCTGGACGACTCCGACGTATTCAGCATCATCATTGATCCCAAAACGCCTTCTCACGTTTATGCCAGTGCCTGTTCGGGAATCTACAGGAGCGACAACGGAGCGGAATTGTTTCATCGGGTGCAGGGATTGCCGCACTCAGCTATTCGTACGCGAGTGCTCAAGCAGGATCCGGTGCGCAGCTCGATTGTCTACGCCGGCACTACTGGAGGCTTGTGGAAGACCTCCGACGGCGGCGCCAAGTGGACCCTGGTGACCGCAAATGACGTTATCGTCAACGACGTACTCATCGATCCGCGACATCCCGATCGCGTGCTGGTTGCCACCGATCATCTTGGAGTCCTTGCCAGCAACGACGCCTTCGCCCACTACACCACTTCCAACCGCGGATTCGCTCATCGCGTGGTGAACGAGGTCTTGGTTGATAACAAAGACTCCAGTCGCCTCTACGCGGGGGTTGCGAATGACGGCGAGTTGGGTGGTGTCTTTATCTCCGATGACAGTGGTAAGTCCTGGCGGCAAAGCAGCAAAGGGCTTGGTGGTCGTGACATCCTGAGCCTGCAGCAGGCAGTGAAAGGTGAGTTGTTTGCGGGCACGAACCATGGCCTCTACTCCTTGTCGTCGAAGGGTGTCTGGGAACCGGCAAGCATGATTTTCGGCATTCCTCCTGAGTGGAGGCCGAAAGACGCAACGCCGGAACCTCCGCCCGCGCCGAGCAAGTCTAAGTCTAAGTCGACGGCGGCCGCCCACAAGAAACCGGTTTCGGCCAAGGCGAAGGTAAAGGTTCCCGCCGAGCCCGTGATCGCTGAGACTGAAGCGCCGCGGATTCGGTCACTACAATTTGGTAAGGAAGCATGGTTTGCCGCAACCGATCAGGGTCTCTTCGTCAGCCTGGATCAAGGGAAGAAGTGGTACGGTCAGCCGATCGAGGGCCAGAACAACTTCAGCAGCGTCAATAGCTACGACGATGGGACTGTCACTCTAGTCACTCACAATGCAGCTTTCATCTCACACGATTCGGGCAAGAGCTGGGATTCGCTCACACTTCCAAGCTATGTCGGGAAGATATACAGCCTAAGTATGGTACCCAGTGGCTCCTTGTGGCTGAGCTCTCAACAGGGTGCTTTAGAGTCGAGTGATGGAGGCAAGGCTTGGCGTTATGTGCTGGGAGGTCTCCCGAAGGACGACGTTCTGGCCGTAGATTATGATCCGGTCGGCCAGAGGCTACTGGCTACAGCTCTGCATCAACATGCAGTGTATTTCAGCAAAGACAATGGGCTGACCTGGCAGCAGAGCGAGAGCGCCGACGTATTGATCCGCACGGCGATGAGCTACCAGGGACACCTTCTGGCAACTTCCGCTTACAACGGCGTGTTGATGCAGGATGGCGCTCAGTCCGCGAGCAATGCGACGAAAGCCGCTGCAATTTCCGAAACCACAAAGGCCCGGCAGTAGTACTCTCCTTAATTCCAGCCACAGCCTTCCAGAGTTCAAGCTAGACGAGAGTAGAACCTGGAAGGTTGCGGTTGCAACTTTCTGCAACCGTTCTTGACCATTTTCTTTTTAGGAAATATTGCAACAAAACATTCGTGTAGAATCCCTGCCTGTCGGGCGGTATTTTTCTGCCTTTGCGAATGGATGCTCGAAGCGAAAAGAAACCATCGAGGGCAAGGTGTGAAGGATTTTCGGAGGATTACGAATGTCACGTTGTGTAGTACTCCCGAAGCGTGGTTTCACCGCGCTGCTTGCGCTTGCGTTTGCGCTACTCCTGTCGGCAACTTATGCGGCAGCGCAGGCTACAAGTTCTCCCAAGAATGAGATCTATTTAGGCTATTCGTGGCTACACCCGAATGGGAATGTGGATTGGGGTACGGTCCCCGACATCGTGGCGGGTGGCGATGCCAGCATCACTCACTATTTTCCCAACGCCTGGAACCTGGGCGTTATTGTCGACGGTAGCTACCACGCCGGCAAAGGAGTGAATGGAAACTTAGGCGCGAATGTCGGACTGGCTATGGGCGGCTTGCAGTACAAGTTGCACAACTCACAGTTGTTCTCTCCCTTCGTTCGGGTGATGGGCGGCGGGGCGGACCTGGTTCCTGACCTGGTTCGCGAGGAGTGGAAACCGGCCGTTGATGTGGGCGGCGGTCTCGATCTGAATCTGGCCAAGAGATTCTCCATCCGTATTGCGCAGTTCGATTACATCTGGACCTATTACCGGGAACAGAACTACCAGCACACCAGCGACAACTGGAACATGATCCGCCTGTCGGCTGGTCTGGTCTTCAACCTGGGTGAATACACGTCGGCTCCGGTGACCGCCGCTTGTACCGCTCAGCCTAGCGATGTTATGGAAGGCGAGCCGGTCAAGGTGTCGGTGACCGGCGCGAACTTCAATCCCAAGCACAGCCTCACCTATGCGTGGACCAGCAATGGCGGCACGATCCAGGAGGCGAGCGGTCAGAACGCGACCATCGATACCAAGGGTATGGCCGCCGGGTCGTATAAGGCCACTGCGACTGTCACCGATGCCAAGCAGAAGAAGAACAACTCGGCTACCTGCGCGGCGAACTTCACGGTGCGAGCCAAGCCGATGAATCCGCCGCAGGTTTCCTGCTCGATCAGTCCGTCCACCGTGCAGGCGGGCAGCCCGGTGACGATTGCGGCTAACGTCAGCAGCCCGGATGGCGCGCAGATCACCAGCACGTCCTACCAGGCCTCTGGCGGCCACGTGAGCGGCACGGGTAACACCGCGACCGAAGACACCGCGGGCGTCTCACCGGGTACGATCACGGTCACCGTATCGGCCACCGATGCGCGCAACCTCACCGGTACGGGCACCTGCTCGTTCTCGGTTGAAGCTCCGCCGCCGGCGCCGCAGGTGACGAACATCGCCTCCATCCAGTTCCCGGATAAGAAGCGTCCGTGGCGCGTCGACAACACGGCGAAAGCCATTCTCGACGACGTTGCTAGCCGCCTGAAGGCCGATCCGAACGCCAAAATCGCAATCGTCGGTTACGCCGATGGCGAGAAGGCTCCCATGGAAGGCACGGGCAAGAACCGTCACGCGATGGATCTGGCTGCACAACGCGCCGTCAATGCCAAGGCGTATCTGGTGCAGCAGCAGGGCATCGATCCAGGACGTATCGATGTACGCAAGGGTACCGGCAAGTCGGAAACCGCCGACATTGACTGGATCCCGCAGGGTGCCGACGCCAACGCCGCTCCGATCCTGCAAGGCACGACGCAGGTGGACGAGTCGGTGGTGAAGCCCAGCACCAACGCATACCCGAGACCGCACACTGCTGCCCCGAGGCACCATGCTCGTAAGGCAGCCGCGGCTCCGGCCCAATAGCAACCGAGCTGAAACTGCAGCCGGTGAGAGTGGCTTCTCACCGGCTTTTTCCTGCCAGCCCCTGGGGTTGTCGTCGGCTGTTCGCGCGACCCCGAAGTTGCCGTACATGCGTCTAATTGGCGGTATCATTGAAGTACAGCCACTCACCCATTATCGGTATCTATGCGGAAATCTGTTTTATCTGTCCTCGTCGTTAGTCTTATTTTGATTACGCCCTTCGCGCTGCTGGCCTCAGATTGGCAACTGATTGGTCCCGAGGGCGGCGACGTTCGCAGCCTGGCATACGATCCCGGCAATCCTGATCGCATTCTTCTCGGCACCAGTGCCGGCCAGCTTTTTGAGTCACTCGACGACGGGAAGTCATGGGCTCCCTTCGCGCACCTGGGCCCGGGCGATGATTACGTACTCGACCACATCGTCTTCGATTCCTCGCATCCCGCCACCCTGTACGTCGCCGGGTGGAGTCTCTTCCGCAATGACGAGGGCGACGTGTTTCGTTCCGACGATGGAGGCAAGAGCTGGCGCGAGCTGAATGGGATTCACGGCAAGTCGGTACGCACGCTAAGCATGGCTGCCAGCGATCACAACATCCTGGTCGCAGGCGCGCTCGACGGACTCTATCGTTCGCGAGATGCTGGCGTTACCTGGGAGCGGATTTCACCGGAAGGCCATCCCGATCTCAAGAACATCGAGTCGACCGCGATTGATCCGCAAAATCCTGACGTGATCTATGCCGGAACATTTCATTTGCCTTGGAAGACGGACGATGGCGGAAAGAACTGGCATCGTATCAACCAGGGGGTGCTGGACGACTCGGACGTGTTCAGCATCATCATCGATCCGCAAATGCCCAGCGTGGTGTATGCCAGCGCCTGCTCCGGTATTTACAAGAGCTCGAACGCGGGCGAACTGTTCGCGCGCATCAAGGGTATCCCTCATTCCGCCATTCGCACCCGCGTGCTGAAGCAGGATCCCAAACATCCCATGGTGGTCTATGCGGGAACGACCGGCGGTCTGTGGAAGACCTTCGATGGCGGATCCAAGTGGGAGCTCTACTCCGCTGCTGATGTGACGGTCAACGACATCCTTATCGATCCGCGTAATTCCGAGCGGGTGTTGCTCGCGACCGACCGTGGCGGCATTCTTGCCAGCAACAACGGCTTCGACGACTACGGCTCCTCCAATTATGGCTTCGCTCATCGCACGGTCGGAGCCATTTTGACCGACACCAGCGACCCGGCCCGGCTTTATGTCGGCATCGTGAACGACAAAGAACTCGGAGGATTTTTTACCTCCGATGATGCCGGCAAGAATTGGAAGTTGTGGAACCAGGGTCTGAATGAACGCGATGTGCTCGCACTTCAGCAGGCCAGCAGTGGCGTTATCTTTGCGGGCACCAATCACGGCATCTTCTCTTTGAAGTCGCTGAACACCGCCTGGGAGCCGGCCAACCTGTATCGTGGCACGCTTCCCCAATGGCGGAAGCAAGACGCGCCGCCGGCGACGCCGAAATCCAAGTCTGCCTCCGCGCATTCACGCGCCGCCGGCTCCAAGAGCAGGACCAGCAAGACAACCGCAAAGAAAGCGGAGGCGCTGCATGAGACCCCCATCCCCATCGCCATTGCGCCGCGGGTTCGGGCCCTGCTCATCACTGACACCATGTGGTACGCCGCGACCAACGAAGGTCTGTTCATCAGCGACGATCAAGGCAAGAAGTGGTACGGCGAAGCTGTTCTCGGCCAGTCGGACCTCGTCGGAGTTCAACCGATTGATGGCAACACGCTGGCCGCTGGTAAGTCCTACCCAAGCCTTCCTGTCGCACGATGCCGGCAAGACCTGGGCCGCGCTCACACTGCCATCGTATGTCACCGTGGTCTACGGCCTGACTTCGGCTCCGGACGGTTCCTTGTGGCTTAGCACGCGCGAGGGGGCGTTGCACTCCTCCGACCACGGAAACAGTTGGGAGCACATGCTCGGCGGCTTGCCGGCACGCGAGATTCTCTCGGTGCATTACGACGCCGGGGCACAGCGTCTGTTGGCCACGGCGCTGCATACGCGCACGGTTTTTGAGAGTAGGGACGAGGGTAAGAGTTGGCAGCCTTTGCCCGCGTCCCTGGTATCCATTCGCGCTGCGATGACGTACCAAGGCCGCATTCTGGCTGCGACCAGTCACAACGGGCTTTTGTTAGAAAAGTCGGGCCAGGTGGCATCTGCATCGCCAGCGACCGGTTCGGTGAGCCCGGGCGCAGCCTTATCGAGCAAGCAGTAGCTGCGACTCAGTGGTTCGCAGTCGCGAATTGAACTGCCGCAGTCCGTTTCGTCAGCCGCCTCAATTCCCGATTAGACTTAGGTTCCGTTCAAATTGGCACCGGTCAGCCCTAGCAGGCTCTTGCACTTGCGGGGGCGTGCTTGTGCCACTCCCAAAACAGGAAGGTGAAGTTCGGCAGAGGCGAGACCCGACCCGCTAAGTAGTTGGAAAACTTGGTGAATGCCGTTTAAGAATTCTCATCCCACTTTGGCAGCCTCTTTGCATATCTCTATGCGTTATCCCGAGAGCTGCTATGAAATCTCCAGAGTCCGGCAATCGGCAGTTTGAAGTTTCGCGAGTGGCCTCCCTCGGGCAGTCAAGTGGCGAGGGTATGCAGCCTAGGTCGCAGCCCTCGCCACTGGCTACCGAGTACTGCATAGAGTTACTGCAGGATCTTAGTAACACGTTCGCTGCCGTGCTTATGAATGCGCAGGTACTGGACGGCAAAATGGCTTCGTATAGCCGCTCGAAGCGCTATGTCCACGAGATCGAACGCAGCGCGCAGCGCGGCGGGGTGCTGCTCAAGCGATTGCTTGACCGGCTTCCCGTCTCCGCCAGCGATGCCGGTGATTCAGAGTTTGGATCGGGAAAGGTTCCTCCTGTAGCTGAACGCACAGCAGTAGTGGCGAGCCAGGGGCCGAATGCAACTGCCGACGACGCAATCGATTTTGCGCCCTCGGCAGCCGCACATGCGGCCCCTGATTTTGCTGCCCGGTTTGCGGCTCCTCACAGGCGGGTGTGATTGCTGCACTAGCTTTCAATTCCCAAAAGGGAACAATTGAGGTAGCAGACAGCTAATCCAGGATGCTTATTCCCGCGCTGTAAATTGAGGTTAGACCCGTGCTTGCCACTGATACAACAGAGACCGTCGACCGTTCCGAGACCATTCCGCAAACCGACTCATTAACCCTTCTGGTGGTGGACGACGAAAGCGCCATTCGAGAGTCTTGCCGCGAAGTAGCCGAAAGTCTGGGATTCGCCACCTATGCCGCGAAATCTCCCGATGAGGTAATTCACATACTCGATACCGCCGGAATCGATGTCGTCCTCCTGGACCTGCGGCCTCCGGGCAGCCATGGGATTGATGTCCTGCGGGAAATTAAGCGCCGCCGTCCCGAAGCGGTGGTGGTCATCATGACCGGCTTCGCCACGGTACACTCCGCGGTTCAGGCGATGAAGGCGGGAGCCTACGACTACATCAGCAAGCCGTTCACCTTCGATGAGCTACGCCTGGTGTTAGACCGGGTGAGTGCTCAACTGAAGCTGGCAGCCGAGAATCGCATGTTGCGCGACGCCATGAAGTCGAAACGTGGCTTCGGCTCGCTGGTCGGGCGAGCTCCGGAGATGGAGAAGCTCTATCGCATCATCGCCAAAGCCGCCAACAGCTCGCACCCGGTACTCATCCTGGGGGAGAGCGGGACCGGCAAGGAACTGGTCGCCCGCTCGGTTCATTTCGGCGGACCGTACCGCGATCGACCTTTCATCCCGGTGGATTGTGGCTCGCTGGTGCCGACCTTGATCGAAAGTGAGCTGTTCGGTTATGTGCGCGGCGCGTTCACCGGTGCTGTGCGAGCCAAGGACGGCCTGCTGGCCACCGCCGAGGGAGGCACCATCTTTCTGGATGAAATCGGCGAGTTGCCGATTGATCTGCAATCCAAGCTGCTGCGCGCCATCCAGGAAAAAGAAATCCGTCCGGTAGGCAGCAATCGGGCGATACCGGTCAACGTACGCATTCTGGCGGCCACCAACCGCGACCTTGAGGCCGCTGTCCAGCAGGGAACGTTCCGCCGCGATCTTTTCTTCCGTCTGAACGTGCTGACTCTGCGGATTCCGCCGCTGCGGGAGCGCAAGCAAGACATCCCGCTGCTGGCCGGTCACGTGTTAGAGCGGGTGGCCCGTACCACTGGGGTTCATCGCACCATCAGCGAAGATGCCCTGCGACGGATGCTGGATTACGAGTGGCCGGGCAACGTGCGCGAACTGGAGAACTGCCTGGAACGCGCCTGCGCTCTCAGCTCGAGTGCCACGCTCCAGATCGGAGACTTGCCGACTGCACTGCGCAACCTGGCAAATGAGGATTATCCGATATTAGAGTCGAGTGATAGCCGCGGCATTCTGCCGCTCGCTGAGATGGAGAAACGCGCCATCACGCAGGCGATTGAGCAGTTACATGGCGACAAGCTCGAAGCGGCTCGCCGACTTGGCATCGGCAAAACCACTCTTTACCGCAAACTGAAAGAGTACGGCGCCATAAGTCAACGCGCTTAAGCGCCGCAAACCAGATCTGGCGATCGGGACACGTGTGCCCGGCCGCAAGGGCAGAGGTGTGAACGAAAGAGGACAAATATGATTCTGCTGGTTACAGCTTCATCTCGCGCGAAGGAATGTGCCGCGGCGCTGGAAGTGAGTGCGCGGCAGAAGGTTGACTCGGCTCCGACCGTAGGGCGAGCGCTGGCCAAATTGCAGCACACCGAATACGATGCGCTGGTGGTTGACGAGTCGCTGGTGGAGCTTGACGACAACGCGGTCAGTGCTCTGCTCAATCACGCCGGGATGGCGATGCCCATCTACATCAACCTCGGATTGCATTGTACCGAGCGATTGGTTCGGGAGGTGAATGCTGGATTGATGCGGAAGCACGCTGAGCGGCTAGGGGCGAAACGATCGGCAATGACCGAATTGCAAAGTCAATTGCGCGGTGATCTGACCGGCATTCTGCTGGCGAGCGAACTGGCGCTACGGGAGTCCTCCATTCCACCTCGCGTCGCGGACAAGATCAACTCGGTTCATAAGTTGGCAGAGCAGATTCGCACCCGGCTCGAAGCGCCGGCGATGATAAGTGGACAGCTGTAGACGGCAGAGGAATGCCGCCGTCGCTGCTTCGTGCTGGTAACTAACTCGGTATTAAAACTTGTGAATTCGGCAACTTGCCTTCAGGGTCATGCCCACGCAGGCAACGTAAGTAGCTAACCTCCCGTCTAAGTTGGGGTTGGCGGACGGGAGACCGCCGCCTTATCCCCCATGGAAACGACCTCGCACGCGGACACTCGCGTTTCGCCAAAATCGAGTGTTCCACCTTTCGACCGGCTGGAACTGGAAAATCAGATTCGAGGCTTGGGAGAGTGGTTCCACAACCTCGATCTCTTCGGCGTCCCGACTGCCCCCAATCACTTCCTGGGCGATTTTCCGGCTGTGAAGTGGAAGCATATTTCATCTGCCATTCCCGAAAACCTCAACGGCGCAAGCGTGCTGGATGTCGGCTGTAACGGCGGTTTCTATTCCCTCCAGCTAAAACGCAGGGGAGCTGGCCGTGTACTCGGCATCGATGTTGATGATCGCTACCTCAAGCAGGCGCGCTTTGCCGCCAGCACGCTTGGAATCGAGATCGAATTCGAAGCCCGCTCGGTATACGAAGTCGACGCGATTGCAGGCGAGTTCGACTACGTGTTCTTCATGGGCGTGCTGTACCACCTCCGTTATCCGCTGTTTGCACTCGATAAGGTGATTACCAAAGTTGCGCCCGGCGGCAGGTTGGTCTTTCAGACGATGCTGCGCGGCTCGAGCAACACGAAAAACTGGGACGAAAACTATCAGTTTTGGACCACCAACATTTTTTCCGATCCCGACTGGCCGGCGATGTATTTCGTCGAGCACGAATACGCTGGCGATCCCACGAATTGGTGGATTCCCAACCGGGCGGCGGCTGAGGCCATGCTGCGCAGTTCAGGATTGGAAATTGTGGCTCATCCCGAATCAGAGACCTGGATTTGCACGCCGAAAAGCACGGTCCGCGACGGGCAGTCCCTTCTCGAACTCGAATTACAAGGCAAGCTGTAGGAACTTAGAGATTAGAGGAAGTTACGACCGCATGGTAGAAGCCGTAATGCTATGGAACGAGCCCAATAACCTTTCTCATTGGAACTTCAAGCTCGATCCCGATTGGAGTATTTTCGCCGAGACAGCGAAGCTGGCGGCCCGCGCCGTGCGAACGGCGAATCCCAGCCTGAAGATCGTATTAGGCGGCATTTCTCCCGTCGATCCGCAGTTCATCCGGTTGTTAGCTTCGCACGGCGTGATCGACGAAGTGGACGTCGTGGCTGTGCATGGATTCCCGCTGGACTGGAATCACTGGAATATTAGTGAATGGCCGTCGAAGATTGACGAGATCCGCCGGGTGACGTGCAAGCCAGTTTGGGTGTCGGAGGCGGGCGCCTCATCCTTTGGCGCCGAAGAAGTACAAGTCTTCGGCATCAAGCGCACGGCGGAGTTGCTGCTGGATACCGTAGAGCGGGTGCACTGGTACAGCCTGTATGATCTGCCGTCCTCATGGTCGGCCACGACTCGCCACAAAGAAGCAGAGGGCAGCGCTTACTACCGTCACTATTACATGGGTTTGCTCCGCGAGGACGGTTCGCCGAAAGCTGCTGCCGAGTGCTTTCCGTCTGGTCTGGGTATTTGTCAGTGGTTTCATTTCGAAGATCATCGCTTGGAACCTTCAGTGCATTGGCTGCGCAAACTGGGCGTGCGATATCTGCGCACCGGAGTGAGCTGGGCCGATTGGTTTCGTCCTGATGCGGAGCTCTGGTTCGACCGGCAGATGGAAGCACTGAGCGAATTCGATGTAACCATGACGTTGTGTTTTACGCCGGAGCACCTGGGCATTGAGCCGCATTACACCAGTCCTCCTGCGCGCCCGCAGGATTTTGCCGATTTTGCCACTCGCATGGTGAGCCGTTATGCCCCAATGCTGGGCGCGGGCAATCTGGCGCGGGAGGCGCCGGTGAATGGCTGGGCCCTGGAGGCTCGTCAATGAGCCACGTTCTGATCACCGGCGGTGCTGGATTCGTCGGTTCGCATCTGGCTGACGCACTGCTGGCGCAAGGACACAACGTTCGTATTTTCGACAGCCTGTTGCCCCAGGTGCATCCCAACGGACGCCCGGACTATCTGGCTTCGTCGGTGGAACTGATCTCAGGTGATATGCGCAACCTCGACGCCGTCGCGCGCGCGCTTCGCGGCGTGGATACGATCGTACATTTGGCTGCGGCCGTAGGCGTCGGCCAATCGATGTACGAGATTGCGAACTATATGGGAGCCAACACCCTGGGCACGGCGAACTTGCTTCAGGCCATCCTCGATACCAAGGCAGAGATTCGCAAACTTGTGGTGGCCTCGTCGATGTCGATCTACGGCGAGGGGAAATACCTTTGCTCCCAGTGCGGCGAAGTCTCTCCTCCGCCACGCGGCCTGGAGCAACTGAAGGCGAAACAATGGGAGACGCTGTGCCCGACGTGCGGGCGTCAACTGACACCGCTTGCGACGGACGAGTCGAAGCCGTTGCAGTGCCCTTCCATCTACGCTCTCAGCAAGAAAGATCAGGAAGAGATGGCACTGCTCTTCGGCCGGACCTATGGAATTCCGGTGGTTGCGCTGCGCTACTTCAACATCTACGGCATTCGACAGGCGCTCTCGAATCCGTACACAGGGGTAGCCGCAATATTTGCGTCGCGACTGATGAACCGGCGCTCTCCCATGATTTTCGAGGACGGCCGCCAGATGCGCGACTTCGTCAGCGTGCACGACGTGGTGCAAGCGAACCTTTTGGCGATGGAGCGCAGCGAGGCCGACGGTCTGGCGCTCAACATCGGATCGGGTAGTCCGATCTCGATTGCGGACGTGGCAGCAGAGTTATCGGACTGTTTGGGCGCGAAGCTTCCTGCCGAGATAACCGGCAAATATCGCACAGGAGATATTCGTCATTGCTTTGCCGATATCACCGCCGCGCGCAGAATCCTCGGCTACCAGCCGCGATATCGGTTCTCCGACGGCATCTCTGAGCTGGTGGCGTGGCTTCGTTCCCAGACGGCCGTGGACAAAGCCGCTGACATGGTACGAGAGCTGTCGGCTTATGGCTTGACGGCCTGATGAATTTACGCGACGGCAAGTCTCGTTCTGAGTTTTCTTTTCTATGCGGATACTGCTGACGGCGGACACAGTCGGGGGCGTCTGGACCTACGCCCAGGAGCTTGTGGCCGGGCTGCTGCGGCGCGGCATGCAGGTAACACTGGTCAGCTTTGGGGAGATGCCGGAGCTGAGCCAGATGCGTTGGACCGAGGGCCTGCACGGCCTTGACTTCCGGCCAACGCCGTTTCGGTTGGAGTGGATGCAGGACGCCGCCTCTGATATCCGCGATTCCTCTGAATATCTACTGAACATCATTCGCGAGACCGAGCCAGACCTTCTTCACTTCAGCCAGTACTGCTACGGCTCGCTGCCCGTCGATATACCCAAGATCATTACCGCACACAGCGACGTTGTGAGCTGGTGGCACGCCGTACACGGCGAAGCCCCCCCGGTTTCAGACTGGAGCTGCTGGTACCGCGCAACCGTGACCCAAGGCCTGCGCGGCGCGGATGCGGTGATCGCCCCATCCCGCTGGATGCTCTCGCAAATCGAAACGATCTACGGCGTGGTGAGCAATCCCTCGGTGATTTACAACGGTCGCTCCCCCCAGCACTTCAATCCGCATGCGGAGAAGCAAGATCGCGTGGTTTCGATCGGCCGGCTTTGGGACGAAGCAAAGCAGGTGTCGCTGCTGGCGGACAGCAGGCTCACCTGTCCGGTGACCATTGCCGGCTCTCTGGAGTCTCCCGAGCAGCTTCGTTCCAGCGCGGTCCGACCGTTTCGCAAGTCTATCGAACTGCGCGACAAACTAAATTGCAGCCAGGTGCGATGCTTGCTGGCCGATGCCTCCCTCTATGCTGCGACTTCGCGTTATGAGCCCTTCGGTCTTGCTCCGCTCGAGGCCGCGCTCTCGCGATGTGCGCTGGTGGCCAACGATATTCCCAGCTTCCGCGAACTGTGGGGTCCGACCGCATTGTACTTTCCGACTAACGACGCCGACGGATTGCGCACCGCTGTGGAGCAGCTGCGACATGATCCATTGCTGCGACGGCACTACTCCGAACTGGCATACCAGCGCGCACGGCGCCTCTTCAGCGCCGATGCCATGGTGGATGAGTACCTGACGGTTTACCGCTCGCTTGTGCCGGAGAGGAGCATGGCAGCGTGAGCGGGCATATGCGGTTTCGCTATTTCGCCCACTCCTGGATATCCGACTGGAACCACGGCAATGCCCATTTCTTGCGAGGCCTGGTCCGCGAGTTGCAGCGTCTGGGTCATGAAGTCCGTTGTTACGAGCAGTTCGGCTCGTGGTCGTTAACCAACCTCGTCGATAACGAAGGCGAAAGGGCGCAGCAGGCCATTGATCAATTTCGCTGCGAATTTCCTGAGCTCGATGTGCGCCTCTATCAGCACGACTCCGGCTTGGCCGATGCCCTCCGCCTGGAACTGAAGGGCGCTGACGTCGTGATCGTTCACGAGTGGAATGACCCCGAAGTGGTGAACACCATTCTGTCGCTTAAGCGCGAGATGGGTTTTGCTGTCCTGCTGCACGACACGCACCATAGGGCTTATACGAATCCTGGCGAGCTGCTGCGATTTCAGCTCCAGCACTTCGACGGAGTGCTGGCGTTTGGCGAGGCCATTCGGCGTATTTACGTCGAGGGCTTTGGAGTTGAGCGCGTCTGGACTTTTCATGAGGCGGCAGATATCGGCCACTTTGCACCGCGGCCAGAAGAGCGTGCGTGGGATCTGCTCTGGATCGGCAACTGGGGCGACGAAGAACGGACGCGCGAGCTGCGGGAGTTCTTGATTGAGCCTGCCGCCGAGATTTGTGACCTCAAGGCCGTCGTATACGGAGTGCGATACCCGGAGGAAGGCAAGTCGGCGCTGAGGGCAGCGGGGATTGAATATCGCGGATATCTGCCCAACCTGATGGCGCCTGCGGCATACGCCAAGAGCGCGTTGTCGGTGCACATTCCGCGTCGCTTGTATGCGAACGGATTAGGCGGCATTCCCACCATACGAGTTTTCGAGGCGCTGGCCTGTGAGTCACCTCTGCTGTGCGCTCCATGGGAAGACGCCGAACATCTTTTTCGACCGGGAGAAGACTACCTGGTCGTTCAATCGGGAGCGGAAATGAAGGCAGCGATCCAATGGTTACTCGCCGACGATGCGGCGCGCCATCAGATTGCTGCGAACGGCAGAGAGACGATTCTGCGGCGGCACACCTGCGCGCAGCGAGCCGCACAATTAGTCGAGATCTGCGGGGAGATGATGCAATGAGGGTCTTTGTTTTTGGCTCGAGCCTGACGTCTTCCTACTGGAATGGCGCAGCAACTTATTATCGCGGCATTTATAAGAACCTGGCCGAACTCGGCTTTCACATCACCTTCGCGGAGCCCGATGCCTACGGGCGTCAACAGCATCGGGACAACGAGGACTTCAGTTACGCCGACGTTATCGTCTATCAGTCGCCTCGCGACATTCCGTTTCTCATGAAACGGGCATGTGAAAGCGAACTGGTTATCAAGCACAGCGGCGTGGGAGTCGATGATGCTTTGCTCGAAGGGGCCGTTCTGGATTGCCGGTCGGCCCACACGCAGGTAGCTTTCTGGGACGTGGATGCGCCAGCCACGCTGGCGTCGCTAGAAGCTGACCCTCTGAATCCGTTCCGCGCACTGATTCCGGAGTACGACTACATCTTCACCTACGGTGGCGGGCCGCCCGTGGTTGAGCATTACCTGCAGCTCGGGGCTCGTGGTTGCCACCCGATCTACAACGGGCTCGACCCGTCCACGCACCACCCGGTTTCGGCAGATCCGCAATTCGCCTGCGACCTGGCTTTTGTGGGCAACCGGCTGCCGGATCGGGAGCGAAGGGTGGAAAACTTCTTCGTGGCGGCGGCTGATGCAGCTCCTGAGTTCAGTTTTCTGTTGGGCGGTGAAGGTTGGGGCGGTAAGCCGCTGCCTGCGAACGTTCGCTGGATCGGACATGTCGGTACCGGCGATCACAACCGCATCAACTGCTCGGCCCGCCTGGTTCTGAACATTAATCGCGAATCGATGGCGAGCGTCGGCTTCTCGCCTCCCACCCGGGTTTTTGAAGCCGCAGGCGCCGGAGCATGTCTGATTACCGATCACTGGGCGGGAATCGACGAATTCTTCACTCCGGGATGCGAGATTCTGGTCGCGCGCGATGCTCACGAGATTACTGATTTGCTAAAAACGGTAGACGTAAAGCTCGCGCGCGAGATAGGCGAAGCCATGCGTCGAAGAGCATTGCAAGAGCATACCTACGGATTGCGCGCCTTGCAGGTGCGCGAGATTCTCCACCAAAGTTCGCCGGGAGTTCTGAACGCGCGCCACCACGAGTTGTATCGGCAACTGGCATGAAGATCGTCGTCTTTGGACTGTCGATCACCTCGACCTGGGGCAACGGTCACGGCACTACCTTCCGTGCTCTCCTGCGTGCGTTACATGGCCGCGGACATGACATTGTCTTTTTCGAGAAGGACGTGGAGTGGTACGCCTCGAACCGCGATCTCCCGGAGCCGGATTTCTGCAAGGTCATTCTGTTTGAAAACTGGCGCGAAGTCTTGCCGACTGCGAGAAAGCAGCTAAAAGATGCCGATGCTGTGATGGTGGGGTCGTATTTCCCCGATGGCATCGATGTAATCGACGAGATTGCGGATTCGAACGTCAGCGCGAAGACGTTCTACGATATTGATACGCCTATTACCGTCGCCGCCTTGCGTGCCCAGAGTCGAACCAGCTATCTCGATGCGCGCCAGATTCCCATCTTCGACGTGTATTTCAGCTTCACCGGGGGGCCGATCCTGCAAGAACTGGAAGCCCGCTTCGGTGCGCGCCGCGCCGTGCCGCTTTATTGTTCGTTTGATGCGCAACAGTATCGCCGATTCGGCGTGAATCGCCGGTTTGCCTGCGACCTGAGCTATATGGGAACGTATGCGCCCGACCGCCAACCAAAAATTGACGAACTGCTGCAAGCTCCAGCCCGGCTCTTGCCTGACAAAAGCTTCGTTGTCGCCGGCCCGCAATATCCCAAAGATGTAAGTTGGCCGCGCAATGTCCGGCGCATTAAGCACCTCAATCCACGATGGCACGCAAGGTTCTACAGCTCATCTCGCTTCACCCTGAACGTGACGCGGCGCGATATGGTCATGGCTGGATACTCGCCTTCGGTGCGGCTGTTTGAAGCAGCGGCTTGCGGCGCGACCATCATTTCCGATAACTGGCCTGGCCTTGATACTTTTCTCTCCCCAAATGAAGAGATCCTATTGCCCACCGGAGCAGAAGATGTAGTGCGCTACCTATCGGAACTCTCCGACTCCGAAGTTCGTCTCATCGGAAACCGAGCACAGGAACGGGCCCTTACTGAGCACACCAGCGAGCACCGCGCGATCGAATTAGAGAGAGAGTTGGAGAACGTCTGTTCGTTATCGAGGAGCCGTGACGCGGAACTGCCCGCTGCCGTAGGTTCGCAGTAACGCTCAGGCCGCAGTCGGTAGTTCGAAGGGCCGCACCATTCTGCCGGCACACCAAGGCAGCACCTACCGCTTGGTTCGCATCTTTGTAAGTGATCCCGTTCGTTAGCAAGCCTGCGCAGTTTGAATTGCGCCCACAAGGACCTCACTTCATGCGAGTTGCTCTGGTTGCTCCTCCATTCTTGCCTGTGCCGCCCAAAAGATACGGTGGCACGGAGCTGTTCATCGCGCAGCTTGCTGAAGGCTTGCAGGCGAAGGGCGTAGATGTCGTGGTGTACACCATCTCCGAATCGACGGTAGGAGTAGAGACCCGCTGGTTCTACAAAGATGCCCAGTGGCCCATCAAAGGCGAGGTCTTTGACAACCTCAAAGATATGAATCACTCTTCGTGGGCGATCCGCGATGCCAGCAAAGATTGCGACATTGTCCATCTTCATAATGTTCCCTCGCTCATGTTCACCCGCTATGTGGAGAACCACTTCGTGTACACCGTGCATCACGTTCACGAAGATCCGATGAGCGAAATCTATTCCAATTTTCCTGACGTCGAGTTTGTCACTATTAGCGAGTTCCAGCGCCGGCAAGAGAAGATGGCACGCATCCGCACTATCCACCACGGTGTGGACATGAAGCTGTACCAGTTCAAGGAAACGAAGCAGGATTATCTTGCCTTCCTGGGCCGCATCGCCCCGATCAAAGGCACGCACCTGGCGATAAAGTTGGCGCAGCGGACGGGTATTCCTTTGAAGATTGCAGGCGAAGTGCAGCCCATGTTTCAGGACTACTTCGATCGCATGGTGAAGCCGCATGTCGATGGTAAGTTCATCGAATTTGTTGGCGAAGTGGACCTCGAGGCCAAAAACGAATTGCTCGGTAATGCGATGGCCATGCTGTTTCCCATTCAGTGGAACGAGCCATTCGGTCTGGTCATGATCGAGGCGATGGCGTGCGGAACTCCGGTGTTGGCGCTGCCGGGCGGCTCCGTCGAAGAGGTGGTGCGCGACGGCGTCTCCGGATTTGTGAGCAACAGCATTGACGAAATGGCCGAGCGTGCCAAGCATTCGCTAAGTAAGATCAAGCCGGAAACGGTGCGAAGCTACGTGTCCCAGCATTTCTCCGTCGAGCGCATGGTCGATGATTATATCGGCCTTTACGAGCAGATGATCGGAGGTGTCAGTCCCATCGGCACCGCCCGATCGAGCCCTCCGGTGAGAGGAATCAGCGCGCGCCGTAGCTGATTAGATTTGGTATTGGCTCCGGCTGCGCAATCGAGATGAATAGATTTTCGACAGTTTCTGATGACGAACTGGTTGCGATCCCATCGCCGTTTGAGGAGCCGCGGGTCGCTTACAAAGAGCTCGAGCCTCGTAAGGTCGACAACCTTACGCTCATCGACGGCAAGACGTTCAGCGCGACCAGTGTTTCCGGAGACATCTATCCGCCGGGTTCGCCTGATGTTGGTTTTTTCCACGACGACACGCGTTTCTTGAGTCAGTTGGAGCTGCGTATCGGCGGCCACCGCGGGGTGGTGCTGTCTTCCAGCACCGAGAAGACCTTTGCCGCGCAGATCGAGCTCACTACCGGAAACATTACGCTTCGCGATTCGTTTGATCTTCCCGAGAACACCGTACACATCCGTCGCGAGCAACTGCTGGCGTCTGAGATATTTTTCGACCGGCTGAGTTTTGAGAACTTCAATCTGGTTCACGTCGATTTCACGCTCGAGATGCTGTTCGATGCCGACTTTGTCGACGTCTTTCAGGTACGCGGAGTAGCCAGGAAGGAACACGGGCAGTATTACGCGCCCATCGTGAAGTCAGACAGCATCACCTTCGTTTATCGTGGGCTCGATAATGTTTTGCGCCAGACACGGGTGAAGTTTGCTCCCCGCCCAGACGAGATCAAGGAGCGCGTTGCAACCTGGCAGCTCCGTCTCGAGCCGCTGAAGCGAGTCGAAATCGAGATCCACATCACTCCCTATGTCGAGGGTCGCGAGTCGCGAGCTCACAACTTCGACTTCACTGCTCAATTGCGGCAGCGCCGATCGAATTTCTCTCGCTGGGAAGCGGATTCAACGCAGTTCGAATCGTCCAATGAAGTCTTCGACGACATGCTGGCGACGGGCATCGGCGACTTTCACGCATTGCAAATCCCCGATGGCCGCGAGCACATCATTGCCGCCGGCATCCCCTGGTTTGCCACTATCTTTGGCCGCGACTCCATCATCGCGGCCTATCAGTCGCTTTCTCTGAATCCGCAACTCGCAGTCGACACACTGCGAGTGTTAGCGCGTTACCAGGGTAAGAAAACCGACGATTGGCTCGATGAAGATCCGGGCAAAATTCTTCATGAGTATCGCAACGGCGAGATGACGCGTGATGGCGAGATGCCGTTTGGTCCTTATTACGGGTCAGTAGATGCTACGCCACTCTTTCTCATCCTGCTGGGCGAGACCTTCAACTGGACCGGCGACGAGCAACTGGTCGAAGAACTGCTGCCTAACGCTTACGCTGCCCTGGAGTGGATCGATAAGTATGGCGATCTCGACGGCGACGGCTTCGTCGAATATCAGCGCCGTTCGCCAAAGGGCCTGGTGAACCAGGGATGGAAGGACTCCTGGGACGCCAACGTGCATCGCGACGGCACCATCGCTAAGCCGCCAATCGCGCTTTGCGAAGTGCAGGGGTACGTGTATGACGCGAAGTTCCGTATGGCGTCGCTGCTGCGCGGTTTTGGTGACGTAAAGACAGCCGACCGGCTAAAGCGCGAGGCCTCTGAATTGGCGCGCCGCTTCGATCGCGCATTCTGGGTCCCGAGTCGTGGTTTTTATGCGATGGCCCTCGACGCCGAAAAGAAGCCGTTGGAAGTCATCGCATCCAATCCGGGGCAGTTGCTGTTCACCCGTATTGTGAACCGGGAGCGCGCACGCACCATTAGCACTCGCCTGATGCGCGACGACATGTTCAACGGCTGGGGATGGCGCACCATGTCGAATGACGAGCTAGTGTTTAACCCGCTCAGCTACCACCGCGGCTCCGTCTGGCCGCACGACAACTCACTGATCGCCCACGGTATGGCGCTCAATGAAATGCGTGAAGGCGCGTTACGGGTTGTGACCTCGCTCTACCAGGCAGCACAAAATTTTCGCGACTATCGGCTGCCTGAGCTTTTCTGCGGCGTGCAGCGGCGCGAAAATGACACGCCGGTGCATTATCCGGTGTCGTGCTCGCCGCAGGCCTGGGCTTCCGGGGCGATGTTCCTTGTGCTCATCTCGATTTTGGGAATTCGGCCAAGCGCGCCCCGTAAAGAGCTGAACATCATCAATCCTCAACTGCCGGAGTGGCTTGAGCACCTTCACATCCGCAATCTGAGAATCGGAGCGGCTCGGGTTGGCCTCGACTTCACGCGCCAGGGGGAGCGCACTTTCTGCAACGTTGTCGATGTGCAAGGGGAAAAGCTACTAGTCAACGTCGCGTTCAAGAAGTGAACGCTTCAGACCGATCTAGACAAGCTTGCGAGTCGGTGGGTGCCAGTTTTGAAAGGGCACGGCTTCGGCCGTGTTGTCATTCGACGCAAACGGTCTCGCCTTTAGCCGCGAAGGAGACGCCTTTCCCCAGCGGCTGAAAGCGGGTTGTTTGCTCTCTTGCGGCGGGCCTTAAGCCGTGTCCCTTTCAAAACACTCAGCGTCAAAGCTGAAACCGCGAAAGCCGGCAAATTAGCGACTCGCTCCGTCTCCGTTACAATAGCCTTCTTAACTTCACTGAGCTTCGGAGGAGATACCATGGCGCAGGTAAAAATAACGGTTCGCAAGAATGGGCCCTATCGGGTCGAGGCAGCAGAAGGATCGATCGAGTTGGTCGATGCTGATGGGAATGCTTATGATCTGACTGGCAAGCCCGCATTTTCTCTCTGCCGCTGTGGTGCTTCGGTCAATAAGCCCTTCTGTGACGGAACCCACTCCAAGATGGGGTTCGAGGCAGCAGAAGCCGCGGTGAAAAAGGAAGAGGAAGGCCCCCTGGGCAAGGTCACGTTCTAAGAGACGGCGATTCCGGCATAGCCCACCACCCTATCGCGGTCTCCCGAAACATCGCCGGAGGTCGCGTAGCGAAGCAATTCGGCTTTCGTCGCGCCAAGCTTCAGCGCCGCTGTCAGCATGGCCACGGTTGGCCCATATCCGCACATGCTGATGCTCGCCGCTCGCACTACGTCGTAAAGCCCTCGGGGATCGAGCGCCAGGATCTGATCAATGGCCCGGCGATCCTTCACGCGCGTGACAGAATCATTCTCGTAGTGATTCATGTCGCTGGATGCAATCACCAAAACCTGCTCGCCGGATTCGCGAATTACCGACGCGATGGCGACGCCCAGTGCGCTCAGCACTTCGTAGTGGCTAGTTCCGACTGTGATGGGGACGAAACTGAACTGCGGGTGCAACACCTGCAAAAAGGGAAGCTGCACTTCCAGCGCATGTTCAAGACGGTGAGCGGCTTCGTCCTCCGCCAGCAGGGAGAAGCGCGCTCTCAGGTCCGACGCAAGCTCTTCGTCGATGGGAACATCGCCCAGTGGCGTTCGCCATGCGCCCTTACTCATGATGGCCAGGGGCTCGCCGCGTCCCGTGTGGTTAGGGCAGAGGATGATGTAGCGCGCCGGCAACTCCAGGCGGCTATAGACCGCTCCGGCAACGCTGCCCGAATACACGTACCCGGCATGAGGCGCCACACAGCCCAAGGCGCGAATCTTATCCTGTCCCGCGCTCTCAACAGGCCGAGTGAAGGCCTCTACTTCGAAACGTAGTTTGCGTGAATCAGCGGGGTAGAATTGCCCTGCCACGGCTGGCAGACGGATCGTGGTGCTCATGGGAAGACCTTCTCCCAGTGAAGTCTACGCCGGTTGCAAGCTGCGCGACAGTACAGCCATCTTCTCCAGCGGCACGGCCTCGGCACGCACGTCGGAACGCAGACCCGCGGCCTTGAGTCCAGCTTTGATTGAGGCATCGGAATACGTGCCCTTCAGATTATTTGCCAGCGTCTTGCGCTTCTGCGCGAAAGCGAGCTTTAGCAATCGAATGAACGGCTCTTCCTCGACGTGCAACTCCTGCAGTCGCGGAGACATGGTGAGTCGCACTACCGTGGAGTGCACCTCTGGAGGAGGATTGAAGGCGTCCGGAGGAACCGTGAACAGATTCTCGACTCGCGCAAAGAGCTGGGCCGTGGCCGACAGCAGCCCGTAATCGCGTGAGCCCGGCTCGGCTGCTATGCGGTCGGCCACTTCGCGTTGCACCATGATGACCGCGCGCTCCAGGCGGCGATGCAGACCGAGAATGCGTAGGACGATATCTGACGTCACGTAGTAGGGGATGTTCCCGACGACATCGACGGTTTCAGGCTTAGTCGGTCGCAGATCATGCAGCGGTCCCGGCCTGCGTCCCAGCAGGGAAGGGAATTCGACGGTGACGAAGTCCGACTCGAGGATCTCGACATTCGTCCTGGTGGCGTAACGCATTCGCAGTTGCGCTGCCAGAACGCGATCAAGCTCGACGCCAATGACATGCTTCGCCCGATTTACCAGAAGGTCGGTCAGAACGCCTTCACCGGGACCAATCTCAATCACCGTGCGGTTGGAGACGTCGCCCAGTGCTTCGACAATGCCTCGCGCGACGCCATGATCGACCAGAAAGTTTTGTCCCAGTTTCGGCTTGTGGCGGGTCCGTCTCTCAGCGGCTGGTTTTGTCGCGTTCTTCGGCACGTTGACCCTCTTTCCCTGCGGCAGTTAGACTCAACTGTTTCTTAGAATCGTTCATCATAAACGCAGCCGCGGTTTTCTTCCCGGCGGGTTGACGGCTGGTCGTTGGGCTGACAACAGCCGATTTGTCTCGGACCAGTCGCACGCGCGGAGGTTTCATGCGAATTGTCATGGCGGCATCGGAATGCACACCGTATTCCAAGACAGGTGGATTGGCCGATGTCGTCGGTTCGTTGCCTCCCGCCTTGGCGAAATTGGGGCATCAGGTGAGCGTATTCGTTCCCCGTTATCGCCAGACCAAGCTGGAGAATCCCGACAAAGTTATCCCCAGCATTACTGTTCCGTTCGACGACCGCTACCGTTTTTGTTCTGTGCTCGACGGTGGCATTCTCAACGGCGTACAGATGTACTTCGTCGATTATCCCCCGTTCTTTGATCGCGAGGGTCTGTACGGAACCGCCATCGGCGACTATCCCGACAATGCTGAGCGCTTTGCCCTTCTATGCCGCGCCGTTCTGGAGGCCACCAAGTTTCTCGGCCGGCCCGACATTCTGCATTGTCACGATTGGCAAACCGCGCTCATACCCATTCTGCTGAACACGCTTTATGCTGAAGATCCCGTCTTTGAGAGGGTGCCGTGTGTTTTCACCATTCACAATCTGGGATATCAGGGCCTGTTCCAGCCGGAAATACTGCCGCTGCTGCTGCTTCCCTGGGACCTGTTCACCATGACGAAGCTGGAATTTTACGGCAAGGTGAATTTTCTCAAAGGCGCCATCACGTCAGCTGACTTCATTACTACCGTCAGCCGCAAGTATGCGCAGGAGATCCAAACCAGCGAATATGGTTTTGGACTGGAAGGCGTTTTGCGGGCGCGTTCGGGAACAGTTGCCGGGATTCTTAACGGAGTCAACTACGGCCAGTGGAATCCTGCGACCGATGCCAACATCGCCGCTAATTACAATCCCGATGACCTGAGCGGAAAAGCGGTATGCAAGGGGGCGCTGTTGAAAGAGTTCGGATTGCCGGACGACACTCAACTGCCGGTGTTGGGAATCGTATCGCGTTTTGCCGGGCAGAAAGGCTTCGACCTGATTCAGCAAGTGTCGGACCGCCTGGCACGCGAGGAACTGATCGTGGTGGCTCTGGGCACGGGCGATCGCGATTATGAAGACATGTTCCGCCGGTTGAATAAGCAGTATCCGCAGAAGTTCGCGGTGAAGATCGCCTTTGATAATCAGCTCGCCCATCAGATCGAGGCCGGCGCAGACATGTTCCTGATGCCTTCGAAATATGAGCCTGCCGGCTTGAACCAGACTATATAGCTTGAAGTACGGGACGGTTCCCATCGTGCGCGCGACCGGCGGCCTTGACGACACAGTCGAGCCGTGGGATCCGCTAACCCGCAAGGGCACAGGCTTCAAGTTCCGGGAGTACAGCGGCGAAGCATTGCTCGAGACGGTTCAGGAAGCGCTGGCGGCTTTTCGCGATCAGGAAAGCTGGCGAGTGCTCATGCGAAACGGCATGCTGCAGGATTACTCGTGGGACGCGTCGGCGCGAGAGTATATTCGCGTGTACGAGAGGGCAAGACAAATTAAGTAGGCGTAGTGGATCAGTTTGGTTTGTCATCCCAAGCGGGGCCTCTTTTGCGAAGCGAGGGATCTGGGCGCGCCGATTCGCGCCGGGGCACGAAAGGCCCGCATCTATATTCAAACTGACCGGCTACGCAAGTAGAGGCTGCTGACATGGCGGCACACGCACCCACATTAATGACCGGGGCAGAGAACCTCTTCGAAGGCTTCGAGAATCTCATGCCCTTTCGCGTGCACGATATCCTGCTGGTTTCCAGCCTGTACGACTCGTTCATTCTGCGAGAGGACGGGCGGTTGAACGAACTGCTGCTGAAGGAGTCGCTCGACCTTCATTTGCAGAATGTTCCCGGGATTTCTCACGTCTCCAGCGGCAGCGAGGCGCTGGAACTCGCACGATCGCAACCCCGCTTCAACTTGATCGTCAGCAATGTGCAAGTCGGCGATATGAACGCCGCCGAACTGGCAGCCCAGGTGAAGCGGGCCGGGCTTGATATTCCGGTGATGGTTCTGGCCTACGATCACCGCGAGGTAAAAGATTTCATCGCGCGTTGGCCGCAGACCGACATTGAGCGAATCTTCCTGTGGCAGGGCAACGGGCGCATCCTGGTCTCGATGGTCAAGTACATCGAGGACAAGCGTAACGTGCAGCACGATGCCGAAATCATGGGCGTCCCCGTGGTGCTGTTGGTCGAGGACGACATTCGCTACTACTCCTCGTTCCTGCCAGTGCTCTACACCGAGGTTTGGAGCCAGACGCGACGCCTGATTGAAGAAGGAATCAACCTTCAGCACAAGCTGTTGCGTATGCGCGCGCGCCCCAAAATACTGCTGTGCTCGAATTACGAAGAGGCCGAGGAACAGACGTTGCGCTATCGCGACCACCTGCTGGGCGTTATCACCGACGTTGAGTTTCCGCGTGATGGCATCGTTCAGCCGGAGACCGGTTTTCGTCTCGCGCAAACCATCCGCGATGTGGTGCCCGATGTTCCTATCGTGCTTCAGTCCAGCCGCACCGAGTACATGGATCGCGCGTTTCGCGAGGGGTTCTCCTTTGTCCAGAAGAATTCACCGACACTGCTCAGCGATCTTCGCCACTTCCTCATCGAAAACGTGGGATTCGGCGACTTCGTATTTCGCCTTCCCGACCAGACGGAGGTGGGACGAGCCTCCGACCTCAACCAGCTCGAGCAACTCTTGCACACGGTTCCGGCGGAATCAATTGCTTATCACGCCGAGCGCAATCACTTTTCACACTGGTTCATGACCAGGACCGAGTTCGCGCTGGCGCAGAAATTACGACCGCGAAAGGTTTCGGACTTTTCATCCGTGGAGGAATTGCGCCAAAGCCTTATCGACTCAATCGCCAGGTATCGCGATGAGCAGAGCCAAACCCAGATCGGCGACTTCAACCCCGCGAGCTTCCAGTCCGATCAGTCATTCTTCCTGCGAATCGGCAATGGTTCCTTGGGCGGAAAAGCCCGAGGTCTGGCGTTTGCGCGCAGCCTGCTTTACCAGAAGCAGATCTCGCGCCCCTTCCCGGCATTCAGATAACGGTGCCTCCTACGCTGGTTCTGGCTACCGATATCTTCGATCGCTTCATCGCCGACAATGATCTCATGGACTTCGCCATCCAGTGTGCTGACGATGAGGAGATCGAAAAAAATTTTCTGGCGGCACGGCTGCCCAGCAGCCTCATCGACGAACTGCTCGCGTTTCTGGAGAAGATGCACTCGCCGTTGGCAGTGCGCTCGTCGAGCCTGCTGGAGGATTCGCAATACCAGCCGTTCTCAGGCGTATACGAGACGTTCATGCTGTCGAACCAGGATGCGGACCTACAAGTGCGGCTTCAGCAGTTGATGGAAGCCATCAAACTCGTATACGCCTCCACTTTCAGCCGCCACGCCAAGGCCTATGTGCGCGCCACGCCCTACCGCCTGGAGGAGGAGAAGATGGCGGTATTGATACAGCAGGTCGTGGGAGCACATTACGGCAAGCGTTATTATCCCGATTTCTCCGGCGTGGTGCGCTCCAGAAACTTCTACCCGGTTGCACCCGTTACGGTGCGAGACGGCTTTGCCGCGGTTGCCTTGGGATTGGGCAGAGCAGTGGTTGGCGGAGGCAAGTCGCTCACGTTCAGTCCGCGCTATCCGCGACACCTGGTGCAGTTCTCATCGGTCGAGGACATCCTTGCGAACTCGCAGACGGAATTCTGGGCTTTGCCCATGAACAGCCATCCCCAGGACACCGGCGATCTTGCGGAAGGTCTGCGGGAAATACCATTTGCCGTTTCTTCTGCTGAGCAGGATGGCACACTGAATTTACTCGCCTCCACCTACTCAGCCGACAATCATGCCATCTACGATGGCCTCAGCCGCAAAGGAATGCGCATCGTAAGTTTTGCCTCCATCCTGAAGTACGGGATGTTTCCTTTACCTGCGATCCTTGATCAGTTGATGACCATTGGCGAAGAGGGGTTGGGGCGGCCGGTGGAGATCGAGTTTGCGGTTCGGCTGGCGAAGAAGAGCGGCGAGCCAAACGAGTTTGGCTTCTTGCAGATGCGTCCTTTGGTAGTTTCGACGAGAAGGTGAGGACCTCCGCGTAGAGGTGGTCGAGCGTGAAAAATTGCTATGCCAAAGCGCGCAGGTGTTGGGCCACGGACGAATCGAAGGCTTACACGATGTCGTTGTGGTCGACTTCCACCGTTTCGAGCGGGCGCGCAGTCATGAAGTGGCGCAGAGTGTCGCCGCTTTCAACGCGAAACTATCGGACAGCTCGACGCCATACGTGCTGATCGGCGTGGGGCGTTGGGGCTCTGAACGAGCCCTGGCTTGGCATCCCAGTGGCGTGGGACCAAATTTCCGGTGCGCGCGTGATTGTGGAGTCGGGCTTTCGCGACTTTCGCGTCACGCCATCGCAGGGCAGCCACTTCTTTCAGAACCTCACCGCATTTCAGATCGGCTATTTCACTGTGAACCCCGATGCCGGTGAGGGCTTTATCGATTGGGAATGGCTGAATGCCCAGCCTGCGCTTCAGGAAGATGGTTGCGTCCGCCACTTGCAATTCAAATTGCCATTCTCGGTGATCATGAACGGCAAGACCGGAGAGGGATACATATTCAAGCCGGAGCAATAAGTCAGTTGTCAGTTGTCGGAGGTCAGTTGTCACTCATGGGCGGGTAACCCATGGAAGGCCTTCGTTAGTCCATCGAGTATCTCGGCACGTTTCTAATGCATCGCAGCAGGCCACTGATTCTGACAACCGACAACTGACAACCGACAACTGACAACTAATTCATGTCTCCCGCAGTCATCATCCAGCGGCTATTCGACTCGCGATACGGAGCCTCGAACCGCCTGATCGCCCGCTGGCTCTTCTTGCGCGCCTTGGGCGTGATCTACTTCTCGGCTTTCTACTCCCTGCTTTTCCAGATTCGCGGGCTCATCGGCAACAACGGCATTCTACCGGCGACCGAGTTCCTGGAAGCGGTTGCGCACTCCTCCGGCCCGGCGCGGTTCTGGGTTGCGCCATCGCTGTTCTGGCTCTCCACCGGCAACACTTGGCTGATGGCGGTTTGTTGGGTTGGCCTGCTGGCGTCGGTGCTGCTCTTCTTCAATCTGTGGCCACGCGGCACGCTGCTGGTTTGCTTCGTCTGCTTCCTGTCGTTTGTGGCTGCGGCCGGAGACTTCTCGGGCTATCAGTCCGATGGAATGTTGCTGGAAGCCGGTTTCATCGCCTTATTCTTCGCGCCTCCCGGATTCCGTCCCGGCTGGGGAGAGACCCACCCGCCTTCGCGCGCCAGTCTGTTCCTTTTGCAGTGGGAGTGGTTTCGGATTTACTTCGAATCGGGGATAGTGAAGCTGGCCAGCGGCGATCCGCAATGGCGAAACTGGACCGCCATGGACCAGTACTACCAGAACGGCCCGCTACCCACATGGATCGGCTACTACGTACAGCACTTGCCGCACTGGTTTCACGCTTCGACCGTCTTCATCACTTTTGCAGTTGAGTTGGGAATTGTCTGGATGATGTTTTTGCCGCGACGCTGGCGGCTCGTCTGCTTCGTCATCGTCACCGCGCTTCAGTCCGGCATCATTCTCACGGCGAACTATACATTCCTGAACTACCTCGTGCTGTCGCTGGGAATTCTGCTACTCGACGATGGCTATCTCACAAGCGTGCTGCCGCGGGGCTGGCGAGGACCGTTCGAGAGAGCCGCAGCCATCGCGGCTGGCCTACGTCCTCAGCCAGCTCCGCCTGGACCCGAGCCTGCTTTGTCGATCGTCAACAGCACCACTTCGCCTTCTCCACCGCCGATACCGACGCCATCAAAACACTTCAGCGCTTGGAAGATTGCCCTGACCAGCGTCATCCTGAGCTGGATCTTCTATTCGACCACGGCGCAACTCGCGTGGATGCTATTCCCGCAACTCCCATTGCCGACAGCGCCGGTTGCAGCACTCGATCCGTTTCGCATCGCCAACCGCTACGGTCTATTCGCGGTGATGACGCGCGGGCGTTACGAGATCGAGTTCCAAGGCTCCAACGACGGCCAGAACTGGACGCCCTATCCCTTCCGCTACAAGCCGCAAGACTTGGCGAAGGCGCCAGGTATCTATGCTCCGTACCAGCCGCGCTTCGATTGGAACCTGTGGTTCGCGTCACTGGGGGAGTGGCGCGAGAATCCCATCGTTCCGAGCACGGAGGAACGGCTGCTATCGAACAGTCACGATGTTCTGCAACTATTTGCGGGCAATCCTTTTGCCGATGCGCCGCCCAAACAGGTGCGGGCCGTTCTCTGGCAATATTGGTTTACCAGCTTGGCGGAAAAGCGGAGCACCGGAATGTGGTGGCGGCGCGAGCTGATGGGGCTGTATGCTCCTGTCCTGCAAATCGGCCCCGATGGAAAGCTGCAGGTCGTGCAGTGGCCTGTTCCGTTACCTCCGCATGGCTAGGCCGCGCATCTATCAGTCAGTCTGGAGGCTTCGATGACCGATAAGAAGGTTACAGGCAAAAAGAAAGCTGCACCGCGACGCAAGTGGTCGACAAAAGTACATACGGAATCTACCTATCCGCCGGAAGGACTGTTCAACAAGAGCGCCGCTGTTATTGCACGCACCCTGGCATCACCCGAGGTGTCGCCCAAAGGACCGGGCTCAGGCATGCGCATGTTGTCCTTCTACATCAACCGCGCTGGTCGCAATCTCGACCCCAAGCAACTGGCCGAGTTGAAGAAGGCCAAGGAACTGCTGCACCAACGTGTGGAGGGTTCGAAGAAAGAGCCCACGCGCGGAAAGAAAGCAGCTTGAGCACTCCGCCACACGGCTCGGGGCGATTTGCAGGCCGCAAGGCATGCGTTGTCGGCGCTGGTCCGAACGGACTGTCGGCCGCGGTTGTGCTGGCGCTGGCAGGACTGGAAGTCCAGGTCTTCGAAGCCGAGTCTCAGCCCGGAGGCGGCGCGCGGACTATGGAACTGACGCTGCCTGGATTCCATCACGACTTCGGTTCAGCCGTGCATCCCATGGCCGCGGGATCGCCTTTCTTTTCGTCCTTGCCGCTTGAACAGTACGGTCTCGATTGGATCCAGCCATCTGCGCCTTTGGCGCACCCGCTGGGCGATGGGACGGCAGTGGTCCTGGAGCGCGACTTCGCCAAGCTCGATCTGGGAATCGACGCCGCTGCCTGGCGCCGCTTGATGGGGCCTTTCGCGCAGAACTGGGAGCGTTTGGCTCCGCAGGTTCTAAGTCCGATTCCGTCATTTCCCAAGACGCCGTGGTTGCTGGCTCGGCTGGGCGTGATCTCTTTGTCCTCGGCGAATGCCGTGGCCAATCGCGTTTTCAGCGGAGTACGTGCCAAAGCGCTCTTCGCTGGATGTGCCGCTCATTCCTTTCTCGATTTCGATGAACCGCTGAGCGCGGCCTTCGGAGTCTTACTGGGTGTGACAGCCCACGCTGTGGGATGGCCTATTCCGCGTGGCGGCGCGCAGTCGATAACTAATGCGCTGATCAAGTATCTGGAAAACCTGGGCGGCAGCGTCGTTACTGCTTCAAGAATTGGCAGTATGCGAGACCTCCCCGTATGTGATATCACAATGTGGGATGTCAGCCCTCGGCAGTTATTGGCCATAGCCGGAGAGCGCCTCACTGCTTCTTTCGGAAAGGATCTGACCCAATACCGCTATGGTCCCGGAGCCTTCAAGGTCGACTTCGCTCTTTCCCAGCCCATCCCGTGGAAGGCGCAGGAGTGTCTGCGGGCGGGAACGATTCATCTCGGCGGCACTCTGCCGGAGATTGCTACATCCGAGTATGCGGCACGTCACGGTCGCATTGCTGATCGCCCCTTTGTGCTGCTATCGCAGCCGACCCTGTTCGACTCGACGCGCGCCCCTGCCGGCAAGCACATCGCGTGGGCCTACTGTCACGTTCCAAACGGCTCCGAGACCGACATGCTGGAACGCATCGAATCGCAAATCGAGCGCTTCGCGCCAGGATTTCGCGACTGCATACTTGCCCGCAATGTTCTTTCGCCCGCGGCACTCCAAGCGATGGACGCGAATCTCATCGGCGGGGATATTGCCGGAGGCGCATCGACACTTAAGCAATTTGTTTTCCGTCCGACCTGGCGAACTTACGCCACGTCTGCTCCCGACATATACCTGTGCTCGGCTTCTACTCCGCCGGGAGCGGGGGTTCATGGCATGTGCGGCTTCCACGCAGCCAAGCTTGCCTTGTCACGATTACGATGAGCCTGAGATCGGCGAAACCATCTCGCAATAAGCTGCCCACGCATTCTTATTGTGAAGACCCCATGACTCAATACGTCCTCGTGACGTGTACCTCGCTCACGCCCACGGCGCCTTTGACGTCCCATGCGTTCACGCCGATCTTGTGCAGGCCTAGGGGCGTGGGCACCCAAGCTTGCAGCGAAGAGGAGCCGGAGTACTTCTGGTAGAGAACCCCATCGACATACACCGCCCAGGCTTTGATGGCGCCGTTGGAACTCGTAGCGTTAGCCTGCAGATTGGTGTACGGTCCCGCGTTGGGGTAGTAGTCGTAAGGAGCGGTGATGGTCACCGTCACGGCGCTGAAGAACTCGTCCAGACCAGGCACCGACGCGCCGTCTCCGGGACACGGTGTAACCCCAAGCATGTCGCAGCTGCCGCGTTCCATGTCGTTCTGCATCATGTGGGTCGAGGATTGGTACGCCCGCTTCACCTGGGGACCGATCAATGCGAAAAAGATGTGTCCGCCGCAGCCCTGTTGCTGATTCTCGCTGCACGAATTATCGCCGTCCAGATCGCTCTCGTCGAAGGTGACGAGCAGCACCCCGTCTCCACCAGGCTGGAAATACTTTGAGTGCAATAGCAGGGGCAATTGCTGCGAAAGGTACACGTCGGCATTGTGCAGCGCGGTTTGCGTGTCGTCCTGCGGATCATGTCCATCATGCGTCAGGTCGGGTATCAGCCACGTGTAGTTGGCGACATTGTTGGTGGCCAGGTCGTGAGCGAAGTTGTCTGTCCACGGCACCATATTCTGCTGCTGGTCGTAGCTGTTGAAGACGTCGCTCAGATACGGGAATGGGTTATGTCGACTGACATACTCGCCGGATTGAGTTCCCATGTATCCCTGATACGGCATGGACTGGAAGTAGCCCCGCCAGGTTTTTCCCAGCTTGGTAAGTTCCCGCACCAGGTTGTCTTTGGTGTAGGGGTTGATGCATCCATCACCATTGCAATTTCCATTGTCGGCCGATCCGTTCTTCGGAGCGGCACCGGCTGCGAGTTCCAGGTAGGCGAGGAACGATCCGTGCGACGGTGAATAGGCTTGCAACGATCGCGAGTATTGATTGGCCAGTCCGGAAAGGTATGGCATGTACTTCATGGCTTCGGAATCGCTGCGATTTTCCAGCATAACGATGAATACGTGAGAAGACTGTTGTGCCACCGCCGGTACCACTAAACCGAAGACAATAAGCAGGAACGCGAGTAGATGCTTCATGTCGGGCAATGTAACTTGAACTCCGCGAAATCCAGTTATGCGTCTTGCCCTATTGGAATGGCCAAAAAACCTTAGCCCCTCCTTAGTTCTTATGTGTCATTTTCGTGAATGTGCGTAGGCCGCGGCTCGACCGATCCGGCGGTCCTCCCCTGAGCCAGAGCGGTGTAAAATGAAGGGTTTGCCGACGATGTTGAGTCGAGCGAGGGTTTGCAGCATCTAGACAACATAGGTTCCTGAGCCACTGTCAGAGAGCCGTCCCGCAACAATTCATCCGAGAGGAAGCTATTATGGCAACACTTACCCATCCTGCACGCGAGGCCAATCGCGTGAACCCCGACACGCACATGGACGTGCGAGTTCCTGAAAAATTTGTCAACGAACCCTCCATCGACTGGTCGAATCCGGAAAACCAGCGGCGCATGCGTACCGCTATCGAGAAAGTGCGGAACGAGCTTGGCCGGGAATACGACTTGGTGATCGGCGGTCGTCGCGTGAAGACCGCGAAGAAGCATGAGTCGATCAACCCCGCCCATCCCTCGCAGGTCGTGGGCATTCACCAGGAAGCTGGCGCGGCGGAAGTGGCCCCGGCCATGGAAGCCGCGCTGAAGGCGTTCGAAACCTGGAGCCGCACCTCCTGGGAGACGCGAACGAACCTGCTGTTCCGCACCGCGCACCTCATGCGCGAACGCAAGTATGAGCTGATGGCATGGCTCGTGTTTGAAGTGGGCAAGAACTACGCTGAGGCTGATGGCGATGTCGCTGAACTCATCGACTTCTGCATGATGTACGCGCTGGAAGCCGTGCGTCTCTCCAAGGCCAAAACCGTGGTGCAGTTGCCGGGTGAGCATGATCATCTGCGTTACATTCCACTGGGCGTTGGCGCAGTCATCTCTCCGTGGAATTTCCCGGCAGCCATCATGGGCGGCATGACGCTCGCCTCGATCGTTTGCGGCAACACGGTCATTCTTAAGCCCTCAGGAGATTCCCCAACCATCGCTGCGAAGTTTATGGAAATTCTCGAAGAGGCAGGAGTACCCGATGGTGTAGTCAACTTCTGCCCCGGCAGCGGAACGACTTTCGGCGAAGCAGTAGTTGCTCACGCTAAGACGCGCTACATCGCCTTCACCGGATCCAAGGAAGTGGGTCTGCACATCAATCAGCGTGCAGCGGAGCAGCAGCCCGGCCAGCTGTGGATCAAGCGAACGGTTCTGGAGATGGGCGGCAAGGACTCCATCATCGTCGAGAACGATGCTGACTTCGACTCGGCTGTAGAAGGCGTTGCGGCGTCGGCATTCGGTTTCAGCGGTCAGAAGTGTTCGGCCTGCTCGCGCGCCATTGTCGATGAGCGCATCTATGATCGCTTCCTGCAGCGCTTGCGTGAGCGGGTGGAAAAGATCAAGGTTGGCGAGCCGACCGAGAATCCCGGGATGGGTCCCGTCATCAACGAGAAGTCGATGAACACCATTCTCGGATACATCGAGAAGGGAATCGCCGAAGGCGGCCGACTCATCACCGGTGGCTCGCGGGTCACGGAGCTAGGCGACGGCTATTACATTCAGCCGACTGTAATCGCCGATGTCGATCCCAAGGCCACGATCTCGCAGGAGGAAATCTTCGGACCTGTTCTGGCGGTCATCAAGTCGCGCAACTTTGAAGAGGCGCTGTCCATCGCCAATAACACCGAGTTCGGACTCACCGGCGCGGTTTACACACTGTCAGACGACAAGATCGAGGTCGCCAAACAGGAGTTTCACGTCGGCAACCTCTATTTCAATCGCAAGTGCACCGGCGCCATGGTAGGAGCGCATCCCTTCGGAGGCTTCAATATGTCGGGTACCGATTCCAAGGCCGGCGGCGCCGATTACCTTTACCTGTTCACCCAGGCGAAATCGATTGGCGAGAAGATCGTAAAGTAACTCAAACTGATCGGCGTTGAAGGGGCACGGCTTCAGCCGTGCCGCAACCCGCCCTAATTTTGCGGGGCTTTAGCCCCTGAGGTACTTTGGTCTCGCAATTTTGAAATTGCTTCTTGAAGCTAAAGCGATCGATCCGGGCTGGAGTTTCGCACTCCGGCCCTTTTCTTTTGGCTGGGACGGGGAAGCGCCTCGAACTTGATAGCTACATCGCAGGTAGCTTCCAGCAGGTATTTGGCTCGCGCCAGTCGCTCACCTGCTGAACCGATCTGAGCGTCTACACCGTCAACCGTGATGGAGATCACGCCATCCTTGCATTCGACATCGAGTTTGGTTCCCGATGATTGCGCCGCGTCCGTCAACGAGTTGGCTAGCCGAAGTATTCCAGCCAATCGCAGGAGCTGGGTACGCGAGCGCGCAGGTATTCCCGTAAACATGGGGTCAGAGACCGGAGCGATCGATCCCTGGTGGTAGTGCGCGATGATGGCCACGGCCCGCATATCTTGCGGAGACCATCCCGGCGGCGGCGCCAGCTTTTGCAGCAACTTGAACGACCGCTTTCGGCGTCCCTTTTCGTGTTTGCTCCACCCGACTTCCTCGGTGAGTGCCGCAGCTTCCACAATGCAGCGTTGTCTTCGGTCGGCTGGGATCACTTTGTGCTCAGCGAGGCCATCGTAAAGCGTCAAGGCGATGGATGCGACGTGCGTAGCGTGGCCAAACTGAGGATCGAGAAACGCTGCCCACGTACGAAACTTCTCCAGTCCCGCTGCCTGGAGCTGGTCCTCTGCCGGCAGCGCGGCACGCCACTTCTGCCAGAGAGACTCCCTTCCTATCATGCGCTCGCGATAGACGCCGAGCCGCTTATCGCGCTCCGCTTGGATGGTGGTCATGCCAACGTGAGTTCGCACTTCGGCAGCCACTTCGCCATGCGACCGCAGCATGGCCCACAGCACGTCGAAATCATGGACCTCTCCCAGCGCGTCTTGCAAATCGCGCAGGTCCTTTGACCACTGCTCGTGCAGCGCGGGGAGGAAATTCTCCACCGTATATCGCAGCCGCTTGATGCCGATTCGAAGCTGGTGATATGCCGCGCCCGAGCGATTGCGCAGCGCTGTTCGGTGCAGCTCGCGAGCGTCATTCCATCGCTCCAGAGCGAGCAGTTGGAAGACGACGCCACCCAGCGGAATCTTTTCCGCGCGCGCGGCCAGATGCGCGTTGAGTGCCAGCCACTCTTTGCGATCGAACTTCCCCAGTTCCTGCTGCGCTGCCGACTTGAATTGCGTTTCGCGAAGCTGCAGTTCCAGCAGCAGAATCGGGCGCGCCGGATCGTCGGGAGAAGATAGCTTGTCGACCCACTCCATCATCACCTGCACGTCGCGCAGGTCGCCCAGGCTGGCGAACAGCGGCTTGGCCATGCGCTTCATCTGCTTCCACCCGGGATCAGGATCGACGGAGAGAAATCCGTCCGCCATCGAGCGGCAACGGCGAATCGCAACTCGCAAATCGTGAACCGGGTCGGCGGCGAAATCGTGGCTGGCGTTTTCGCATTCCTCGACGACACGCTGCGCCCAGTACAGAAGGCCGGACTTTTTTGTCGTCGGAGCGGAAGTGGCGTTGGTGTCCATTGACTCTGAATCCCATTCTATTTCGTGATTCGGTGATTTCGGCGAGTGCTGCACGCTTCTGTAATTCGCTGAGCCGAATCGGTGTACCATTGTGGCAACAGTGGATGGCAGTACATCGGCCTGCAAATCTCCCTTGAGAGTCGATGCATGAATATTCTGTTGCTGGCAATGCCGGACTCGTTCGAGCACATGCCCACCGTGGCGGTGCGTATGCCGAATGGTGCGCTGGCCTCGCTCGCCGGCAATGTCGATGAACATCACCAAGTCGCGGCCGCCGACCTCATTCTGCGGCAGGACCGCGTCCGCGAAACCGTCGAACAGCTAGTCTGCGAGCACCAGCCTGACGTGGTCGGGCTGTCAGTGATGACCTTCCAGCGCAAGACGGCTTTTCGCGTCATCGAACTAGTCCGCGCACTTCGCCCCCAGGTTCGCATCGTTTGCGGAGGCTACGATCCCAGCCTCGCTCCCGATGCCTACACACACGCAGGCAGCGGCGTGGACTTCCTCGTTCGCGGCGAAGGCGAGCTGACCTTTCGCGAATTATTGCGCGCGCTGGAAAGCGGCCGTGGGTTCGATAACATAGCTGGGCTCAACTATCGCTCGCCCGAGGGTTGGCGGCAGAATCCGGCGCGACCAGTCCACAGCCTCGAAGGCGACGACATCCGGTTGCCCAAGCGCGATGCCCGCGTGCTTTCCGGATTCACCATGCTGGGACGGCCAGTTGACGTGGTGGAGACTTCGCGGGGCTGCACCTTTGACTGCGGCTTCTGCTCCATCATCGAGATGCGCGGACGCAACTTCCACACTTATTCGTTCGACCGAGTGCTGGCCGATATTCGCGACGCCAAGACGCGCGGCACTCGCGCCATCTTCATCGTCGATGACAACATTTCCCTGAACGTCAAGCGCTTCGAGGCGCTATGCCAGGCGATCATCGATGCCGGGCTCAACGACATTGCCTACACCGTTCAGGCGATGACCTCTCCCATCGCTATGCATGCCGACACCCTGGTCCCGCTCATGGCCAAGGCGGGATTCCGCTACGTCTTCCTGGGAATTGAAAATATTCTTGAGGACGACCTCGTGTTCCTGAAAGCCTCGGCCAAGAATGCCTACCGCGAGAATGGTAAGCGCACCGACAACGCCACCATTCGCGCCATCGCCGCGCTGCACGCCAATGGCATGTACGTCGTGGGAGGCCTGATCGTCGGCAATCCTGACGATACGATGGAGTCGATTCGCACCAACCTCGAGTTCGCGCGAAAATACGTGGACTGGCCCTACATCCAGCACCCGACGCCGTATCCGGGTACGCCGATGACGAAAGACTTCAAGGCGCGCAATCTTATCAAGATTGAAAACATGGAGGAATACGACGGCACCACCGCCGTGGTCGCGACCGCGCATCTTGAACCGGAAGCCATCGAGTACGAACGCTGGAAGAGAGAGCGTTGGATGAAGGTCGCGCATATGCCTGCCGTCATCGGCAAGGAGCCGTGGTTCGTCCTCCGCCACTGGCCTAAGATGTTGGCCCATACGTTTCGGGGAAGCAGCCTGCGCTCGATGCTCGGACTGGAGAGCGATCGCAAAGTCTTCGCGCGCTACAAGGCGATGCGAGCTGCGGAGCGCGTTTACTTGTGAGCTGAATGCTCAGGGGAATACCCTGCTCGCCCGGTTTGTAGTAACCAACGACCTGTGACGAACGTCACAGACAAAGGTTACCTAATCCATCTAGCTTGGACTTGCGAACTTTCAGGCGTACAGCAGTTGGCGACGCGTGCGGCTCAATCCTAGGTAGTGTAGCCGACTGGCAAGTTGCCGATTCCGCAATGCATGCGGTTGAAGCACGATGGCCAGATGTGCCAATGTTCTGACTCAACTTACCGACCTGAGACATTTCGCAACCAGGGGCGCGCTCCAACTATTAATCTTTGACGTAACAGAAAGCACCAGTAGTCGCACGAGAAGAGTATTCCACGGGCGATTGAAGTAGTGGGCAATCGCAAGAGCAGCGGCCGCAGTTGAATCCCATTGTCTCCACCAGGCCCATGCGTTGGCCGAGGGATTTGCTCTGCGCAGTGCAACCTCGTTCAGATTTCACTCAACCGGCGCCGACAGAGGCGATTCCGCGAGCGTGTGTCCCAGCTCGCCTGGCGTGCCGCGCTCCGATATCGGCCGTCTGCTGCGTGCGCTCCAATGCCCCCTTTGTTTTCGGGACACCTGAAACCTGAAACCTGACATCTGACACCTGATACCTGACACCCCACTCCTCACCCCAACCTGACAATCTCCACTCTCTGCCAGTAGAATCAACTGGAACCCATGCCACTCAAGCAATCGGAAGCGATTGTGCTGCGGACGTATCCGCTCCACGAATCCGATTTGCTGGTGACGCTGTTTACGCGTGCTGAGGGCAAGGTGAAGGGCGTGGCACGGGCGGCCAAGAAGTCGAAGCGGCGTTTCGGCGGTGCGCTGGAACCGTTGACGCTGGTGCGGGCGTACTACGACGATCGCGAAGGCAAAGAGCTGGCGCGGCTGGATTCCTGCGACATCATTGATTCGCCGTTGTCGCATGAGCTTGACTACTCGCGGGTTGTGGCGCTCGAGCATATTGCCGAGACGCTGGACGAGTTGCTGCCGGAGCGGGAAGCGAACGACGACATTTTTCGGCTGACGTATTCGGTAGTGCGGTGCCTGGAGTCGGGGCCGATTTGGATTCCGCTGACCTATTTCCAGCTTTGGCTGGTGCGCCTGATCGGATTCCTGCCTGAGCTGGACGAATGCGTGGTTTGCGGTGACTCGTTGGCCGGCAGTCGCGCCTTCTATCATGCATTGGCGGATGGGGTGATGTGCCTGCCGCACAAGCGGCTCGCTTCATCGGAGTTGACGCTGGAGTCGCGCGAGTTGGCGAGGCGTATGTTTCGCGCTCCGGTGGAAACGTTTGCCGGTTTGTCGTCTACGAATGGAAACGGGGCCGGAGCGGTTGAAGAAGTTTCCCCCGCAACCCAAAGAAGGTTGCAGGGAGCACCCGCTTACGCCGACTTGCGCAAGTTTCTGGTGCGTATCGTCGAGCGCCATCTGGAAAAAAAGCTGGTGACGGCGACGATGCTGGAGAGGTTGTAGGGAGTAACTAGTAATTAGGTCATCTGATAAATCGGGTAGCCTTGTATCAGGGCACGCCTTTAGACGTGCCGAACGAGGCATAGAAAATTTCCGGGCTTTAGCCCCTGCAAAACCGAGGCGCAGGGGCTGAAGCCCAAGACAAACATTGGTCGACTACGGCCCGGCTGAAGCCGCGCCCTGATACAAAACGGTTTATGAGATAGCTACTAGTAATTAGCGAAAGCCGTGACAATCGCTTGCTGCTCGTTGTTAGTCGCTAATTATTAATCACTAATTACTAACTACCAATTACTAAAATGGCTTCTGCTAACAACCCGCTGACCTTTCAGGAACTCATCCTCCGCCTTCAGACTTTCTGGGCGGCCAACGGCTGCGTCCTGCAACAACCCTACGACGTGGAGGTGGGCGCCGGCACCATGGCTCCTGAAACCTTCTTGCGTGTGCTCGGGCCGAAGCCGTATCGCGTCGGGTATGTGCAGCCTTCGCGCCGTCCCGCCGACGGCCGCTATGGTGAGAACCCCAACCGGCTGTTCAAACACATGCAGTACCAGGTCATCCTCAAGCCGCCGCCGGCCAACGTGCAGGATTTGTATCTCGATTCGCTGCGCGCCATCGGTATCGACCTTCGCAAGCACGACATCAAGTTCGAAGAGGACAACTGGGAGTCGCCTACGCTTGGCGCTTGGGGTATCGGCTGGCAGGTGATGCTCGATGGCCTGGAGATCACCCAGTTCACCTATTTCCAGCAGTGCGGCGGCATCGACCTTGACCCCATCTCGGCTGAGCTGACGTATGGACTGGAGCGCATCGCCGCGTTCCTGCAGGACGTCGACAGCATTTACGACATCACCTGGGTCATCGGGCCGGATGGCCGCCCAGTGAAGTATGGCGAGATTCGGCTGCAGGACGAGTTGCAATTTTCGGTCTACAACTTCGAGCGCGCCGACGTAGACAAGGCCTGGGAGCATCTCCGGCTTTACGAATCCGAGTGTCAGGCATTACTGGACGACTACATAGCACAGTTTGCGGAGCGCGATTCAAAACGTCCAGGTAAGGGAAAGAACGCTTCTGGCGACTCTGGCGAAAGGCAAATGGCGAATGGCGAAGAGCGATCGGGCGCGGAGCGTGTTGCCGACCGCAAACGTTTTCCCGTGCTCGGCGCCTTCGATCTGTGCCTGAAGTGCTCGCACCTGTTCAACATTCTCGATGCTCGGGGTGCGATCAGTGTGACCGAGCGCGTGGGCGTGATTGCACGCATTCGGGCGCTAGCGGTGGGAGTTGCCAAGGCCTACGTCGACCAGCAGCAAGCGGAGGCGCAATCGGCAGCGGAGGCAGACACGCGAGTGGAGCAGCTAGCCGCGAGTAACTAAATCCCACCCAACCAAAGAAGGTTGGATGGGGCACCCGGCAAGACCCGCCCGGCCGAACGACGGCCGAATGGGGCACCCGAGTTTCTGACTCGTGACGACGGGTACCGGATTCCTGATACCAACTACTGACAGCTGACAGCTGAGAGCTGACAGCCAATTGCTAAGGGCTAATTACTAATGGCTGATTTTCTGCTCGAAATCGGTACCGAAGAAATCCCCGCCCGCATGATTGACGGCGCACGCGAAGAGCTTGCTCAGCGTGTCGGGGCTTTACTCAAACGCGAGCACCTGTCGGATGCGCCGGATGCGCAGGCCTATTCCACGCCGCGACGGTTGGCGGTGGTGGTTCCCGGCATTATGCCATCGCAGCCCGATGTCACCGAGCAACTCACCGGGCCATCGCTGAAAGTCGCTTACAAGGATGGCGCGCCCACTCCCGCAGCGGAGGCCTTTGCTCGCAAAGCCGGAGTGCCGGTCGACAAGCTCGAAAAGATTTCGACGCCCAAGGGCGAGTATCTCGCGGCCACCGTGCAGAAGAAGGGTCGCGCCGCGTCGGAGATTCTCGCCGAGTCGCTGCCCAAGGAAATCGCGGGCATTAACTGGGCGAAGAGCATGTATTGGCGCGGCAAGTCGGCTGAACGATTCGTACGCCCTCTGCGTTGGATGGTCTCACTTCTTGACGGTGAAGTCGTGCCCGTCGAGTTCGCCGGCATTCGCGCCGGCAGCGTCAGCCAAGGTCATCGCATTCTGTCGTCAGGTCCAGTCGAGATCCACAGTCCGTCGGAATACACCGATAAGCTTTCGCAAGGCATGGTCGTGCCGTCCTCTGCCGCACGCGAAGAGCGCATTCGCAAGGCGCTCGATGCTGCAACGCGAACTATTCCCGGCGCGCGCTGGCGCGAAGACAAGCCGCTGCTCGACACCGTGGTGAACATGACGGAGTTCCCGTCGGTGATTTTGGGCAGTTTCGATCCCGAGTTTCTTTCGCTTCCTGCCGAAGTGTTGGTCACGGTAATGCGTGATCACCAGAAGTACTTCGCCCTGGAAGATGCCGAGGGCAAGCTCCTGCCGCACTTCCTCGCTGTGTTGAATACCGACGGCGATCCTGATGGACTCATTCGACATGGCAACGAGCGCGTGCTGCGCGCCCGTTTCAACGATGCGCGCTTCTTCTGGCAAACCGATCAGAAGATTTCGCTGCGTGACCGCGTCAACATGCTGAAGGCGGTCACCTTCCAGAAAGACCTGGGCAGCTACTTCGACAAGACGCTTCGCGTGCAGAAGCTGTCGAGCCTGATCTGCGAAGTGCTGCGCGACGCCGGAAGCTCGGTTCGCCCGGGAGTTGTCTTCAAGGCCGCGCTGCTGGCGAAGACGGACCTCACGACCGAACTGGTGAAAGAGTTCACCGAGCTGCAGGGCGTCGTCGGCGGGCTCTATGCCAAAGTTCAGGAGCTCGATCCCATTTTGCCGCGGACCACGGCTGAAGCGATCGGTGATGCCATCTACGATCAGTACAAACCTGAGTCGATGGACGACGAGGTTCCGAGCACTTTGGAAGGCGCGGTGCTCGCTATCGCCGACAAAGCTGACAGCATCGCCGGAATGTTCGCGCTCGGACTAATCCCTTCCGGATCGAAAGACCCCTTCGCGCTGCGCCGCGCGGCCAACGGGATCGGGAAGATCATCGCCGAACACAAGCTACCGCTGTCGATCGAGAAATTGTTCGCTGACGCGCGTGCGGGGTACGTCGGCTCGGAAGCGGTGCAGCGCTTCGACAAGAAACTGAGCTTCGAACAAGCCGTCCGCAACTTCATGCATGAGCGCCTGGAGTTCTACCTTCGCGATGTGCACGGCTACGCCTATGACGTGGTGAATGCCGTGCTCGCTGCGGGCAGCGACGATGTGGTTGACGCGATGGCTCGGGCCGAAGCGGTAACCGGCGTCCGCGGATCAGAAGACTTTGCGTCGATTTCCGTCGCGTTCAAGCGCATCAAGAACATTCTGCGACAGGCACGCGAGACGAACAAAGTTATCGCGCCGCAACTTGACAGCGCGGCGCTGACTGACGACGCCGAGAAAGTTCTCGCGGCAGAAATTCCTCTCATCGCGCAAAAAGTCCGTGAGCTGCGCGAGCAGAAGAACTACACCCAGGCACTGGCCGAGATCAGCCGTTTGCGGAAGCCAGTCGACACCTTCTTCGACAAGGTCATGGTCATGGTGGACGACGAAACCGTGCGCGCCAACCGCTTGGCCCTGCTGCGCGATTTGCTGAGCGAGTTCTCGACCATCGCCGATTTCAGCGAGATCGTGACCGAAGCGAAGACGCCGTAAGTCGGGTAGCGTACGCCTTTGCGGGCCGCTGAAGGTCCGATTAAGAGCTGAAGGTCCCGATTAAGAACTGAAGGTCCGATTAAGAACTGTCATTCTGAGCGTAGCGAAGAACCTGCTGTTTCTTCACGCCGGCACAATTCTGCCATTGCGAGGTTACGCACCCGCCTTCATTCAATTTTGCCCGGTGATGAATTTGGGGGCGGTGTCGAAAAGAATCTGTGGTGCGTGCAGACGGCAGCATGTTGTAGCGGGCGAAGAAAGCAGGTTCTTCGCTTCGCTCAGAATTACAGTTTCAATGGAGATGCGTGCCTCTAGCGCTGAGGCGGTACTCGGTACAGCGCGAAACATCCCCAAGGTTTACCATCATCTGTGTCCAATTTTTCCGGTAATCAATAATCGAAGGATTCCATCATGAGCACACCTACCGTTGATCTGGAACGCAAGAAATCCGCCGGCGAAGGTCCGGTGAAATACGTGTACTTCTTCGGCGAAGGCCACGCCGAGGGTCACGGCAAGATGAAAGACGAGTTGGGCGGCAAAGGCGCCGGCCTGGCTGAGATGACCAATGCCGGTTTGCCGGTTCCTCCCGGATTCACCATTCAGACCGAGGCCTGCCGCGAATACATGCGCAAGGGCGAAGTCTCCAAAGACGTGAATCGCCAGATGGACGAAGCGCTGGCGCGGCTCGAGCAGTTGCAGGGGCAGAAGCTGGGCGGAGCCGACAATCCGCTGCTGGTCAGCGTGCGCTCGGGCGCGAAGTTTTCCATGCCCGGCATGATGGATACGATTCTCAATCTTGGCCTGAACGACGAGTCGGTGAAGGGCTTGGCGGTGCGCACGAATAATCCGCGCTTTCGCCTACGACTCCTATCGCCGCCTGATTCAGATGTTCGGCAGCGTGGTGCTCGAAATCCCCAAACACGCCTTTGAAGAGGTCTTCGACGGCAAGAAGAAGCAGAGGAAAGCCAAGCTCGATACCGACCTCGACGCCAAGGCGTTGCAGGAAGTGATTGCCGAGTATAAGAAAGTCGTCAAGCAGCACACCAAGCACGAGTTCCCGCAGGACCCGCATGAGCAGCTGGTGATGGCGCGTGATGCCGTGTTCCGCTCCTGGGGCAACGACCGCGCCAAGCACTATCGCCGCATGAATAACATCGACGACATGCTGGGCACTGCGGTCAACGTGCAGGCCATGGTCTTCGGCAACCTGGGCGAGACCAGCGGCACAGGCGTTGGCTTCACGCGCAATCCGGCCACGGGCGTGAAAGAGTTCTACGGCGAGTTCCTGATGAATGCGCAGGGCGAAGATGTGGTCGCTGGCATCCGCACGCCGGTGCCGATCACCGAGCTGGAGAAGGTGCAGCCCGAGGTCTACAACCAGCTTCGCGAAATCACCACCCGGCTGGAGAAGCACTACCGCGACATGCAGGACTTCGAGTTCACCATCCAGGACGGCCGTCTGTACATGCTGCAGACGCGCAACGGCAAGCGCACCGGCCGCGCCGCGGTTCGTGTTGCCATCCAGATGGTGGAAGAAGGGCTGATCAGCAAGGAAGAAGCCATCTTCCGTGTCGAGCCCAACCAGTTGTACGACTTCCTGGTGCCGCGTCTCGACGAGAAGAACGTCAAGATCGAAGTGCTGGCTACTGGACTTCCGGCTTCGCCGGGCGCTGCTGTCGGGCAGATCGTCTTCACCGCCGACGAAGCGGTCGAGAAATTTCAGAAGGACCCCAAAGCCAAGCTCATCCTGGTGCGCAGCCGAGACCACGCCGGAAGACATTCACGGTATGGAAGTCGCTGCCGGCATTCTGACCTCACGTGGTGGCATGACCAGCCACGCCGCTGTCGTCACGCGCGGTATGGGCAAGTGCTGCGTCGCCGGTGCAGGCGACATCGAGGTCAGCGAGAAGAATCGCGAGATGCGCGCGCACGGCAAGGTGCTGAAGGGCGGCGACTGGATTTCGCTCGACGGCACTACCGGCCGCGTCATCAATGGGCAGCTCAAGACCGTGCCCGCGTCGCCCGACGATGCCGAACTGGTGAAGTTCATGGGCTGGGCTGAGCCGTTCCGCCGCATGGGTGTACGCGCCAATGCCGACATCCCGCGCGATGCTCTGCAGGCGCGTGCCTTCGGTGCCGAGGGCATCGGCCTGTGCCGCACCGAGCACATGTTCTTCGCGGAAGATCGTCTGCCGCACATGCGCGCCATGATTCTCGCAAATAACGAGAAGGACCGTCGCGCTGCGCTGAAGAAGCTGCTGCCCATGCAGCGCCAGGACTTCATCGGCGTCTTCCGCGCGATGGACGGATTCCCGGTGACCATCCGCACCCTCGATCCGCCTCTGCACGAGTTCTTGCCGCGTCGCGAAGACCTGATGGTCGAGATCGCCAAGCTGGAAATCACCAAGCCGAAGTCGCCCAAGCTGAAGGAGCTTCACACCCTGCTGAACCGGGTTGAGCAGTTGCACGAAGTCAACCCGATGCTGGGCCTGCGCGGCTGCCGCCTGGGTATCACCTATCCCGAGATCACCGAGATGCAGGTGCGCGCCATCTTCGAGGCCGCCGTCAAGGTCGCCAAAGAAGGCGTGAAGGTGAAGCCGGAGGTGATGATTCCGCTCACCAGTGGGCTGAAAGAGATGGCCAACCAGGCAGCGATCGTTCGTCGCGTCGCGCAAGAGGTCTTCGACGAGAAGGAGATAAGGTCGAATACCTGGTCGGCACCATGATCGAATTGCCGCGCGCCGCCCTGGTTGCCGATGAGATCGCGAAAGAAGCTGAGTTCTTCAGTTTCGGAACCAACGATCTCACCCAGACCACCTTCGGCTTCTCGCGCGACGATGTGGGCAAGATTCTGACGGCTTACCTGTCGCAGGGCATCCTGAAGCAGGACCCGTTCGCCACCCTCGATCGTGAAGGCGTAGGACAGCTGATGAAGATCGCGGTGCAGAAGGGACGCGAGACCCGGCCCACGATCAAGATCGGCATCTGCGGCGAGCACGGCGGCGATCCATCGTCGGTCGAGTTCTGCGCGCAGAACAACTTCAACTATGTTTCGTGCTCACCGTTCCGCGTGCTGACCGCTCGTCTGGCTGCGGCCCAGGCCGGCGCCAGCGCGGAGCTGAATGTCGAAGGCGGAAGAACGAAGTAGTGGATAGAGAATAGTGGTTCGTGGATCGAGGGCCCGGTGATGAAGCCGGGCCTTTTCGTTTTGCTCTTCGACCTCGTGTATTCTGCGGCTCACTCTTGAATCGAGGTGGACGCATGGTGGGCAAGCAAACTTCCAAATCTGCGCAGAGTATTCGCACCGATGCTCTGAAGGTGACGCTCACGGGCAACCAATCGCATTCAAATCGAGACCGTTGCCGGCCAGAAGATCACCATCGAGGGCGATGCCGACGGAGTGCTCATTCAGGATGCCGGCGGCGATTCGATCCAGTTGCAAGGCGGGAGCATTCAGATCCGTGCGACCGCGCAAAATTTCGCTTGCGTGCAGCGAGATAGAAATTGACGCGTCCACGATCACGGTAAATGCTGGGATGGCGAAATTCAGCGGCGTGGTTCAGGCGGACACGCTGATGGCGAACACCGTCGTCGCCAGCACCTACTCGCCCGGCGCGGGCAACGTCTGGTGATTCAGCCCAGCACAAGCAGCAAGTCGGGAGGCGTTTCCAGCAACGCGATGCGCGCGTTGTGGGTGCCGGCGCAGCCAAAGACGCCCAGCGATAACGGATGGTCTTCAGGAAATATCCCGCTAGCTAACTCACGCCAGCCGATAAAAGCTGAATGCGGCGTCGCCCTGCTCCAACTTGCGATAGCGCACGCAGCGCACCGAAACGTTCGTCCGGGGTCGAAGCGTTTCTCGTGTTCCGCGATAACGATGCTCGAAGGCTGCAATAGGCGTGAGTGCGAGAGAAAGCCCAGGCGTGCGTTCATAGCTGCCGTGCATTTGATACGGGCGGATCGAGAAAGCAGAAATCGCAGACCACGCCGGTGGAGTCCAGCAGCGGCAAAGCTTGCGCTACCTCGCGCTCCTGCACTTCGAAGCCGCGGCGATTCCCAGGGACGACAGGTTCTCGCGCAACAGCCGGGCATGCTTCTTCGCCGACTCCACAAAGTAAACCTGGCGCGCTCCCCGGCTCAGGGCTTCGATGCCGACGGCGCCGGTTCCGGCGTAAAGATCGAGCCAGACGCTATCCTGCAAGTCGCCGGACGACGCCAGCACGTTGAACAGAGTTTCGCGCAGGCGATCGCTGGTGGGCCGCAGGTCGAGTCCGGGCAACGACTTCAGCGGACGGCTGCGAAATTGTCCGGCAATGATTCGCACCCTCGCAGGATATAGAATTTTGGCTGAGAGGCGCACGTGTTTCGAGGCTGGTCATTTCCCGCAGGGCGATTGTTCGGGGTGGATGTCCGTATCCATCTCACCTTTCTCTTCCTGCTGGCATTCGTCTGGTTCACCGAATCGGCAACCCTGGGCCCGAGCGGAGCGGCCGCGGGCTCGTGCTCGTCGCCATCATCTTCGGCTGTGTCGTGGTGCACGAGTTGGGCCACGCGCTGGTGGCGCGACGCTATGGCCTGGTCGTGCGCTCGATCCTGCTGCTGCCCATCGGCGGCATGACGTTGATGGAGGAGCCCGGCCCTGAGCAATCCAATCCCGCTCGCGACATTCGTATCGCCATCGCCGGACCCCTGGTGAACCTGGTGATCGCCGGTGTTGCGGCGCTGGTAATCCTCGCCGTGGCGCCTCACGTAAAGCTCTGGGGGGAGCCGCTGGTCCATGCCGGCAATCTGCCGCGCAGTCTGGTGTGGAGCAACGTCTTCCTCGGCCTATTCAATCTGCTGCCGGCCTATCCCATGGATGGCGGCCGCATACTGCGGGCCTTGCTCGCCGAGCGCATGGATTACGTGCTGGCGACGCGTCGCGCTGTCCTTATCGGCCAGGGACTGGCCATGGTGATGATGCTCGCCGGCCTGGTGTGGAATGTCTGGCTGGTGCTGATTGGCTTCTTTCTTTTTCTCGGCGCTCAGATGGAAGACCGCACCGTGCTCTTCCAGTCGCTGCTGGAGGACGTCAGCATGGAAGATGTAATGTTGACCGGCTTCAGCATTCTTTCTCCGGCTGACACCTTGGAAGATGCGCTGAGGAAAGCGGTCCATTCTTTGCAGGACGACTTTCCGGTGGTGCGCGGCAGCGAGATGGTGGGCGTCATCAACAAGCAGCGGATTCTCGAAGCGCTGCGCCGCGAGGGCAACGGCTACGTGCAGTCGGCGATGACGCGCAGCTTCGAAATAGCCCAGCGAACCGACTCCTGGGAATGGGCTTTCGCAAGCTGGGCTCGCGAGGATTGACCATGATTCCGGTGGTCGAGGACCTGCGACTGGTGGGCATCGTCACCTTGCAGAACCTGACGCACAGCATGTCGCTGGTGCTGGAGGGCCGCAGGTTGCGCCGGGCCCAGCAGGGGGATTAGCGGGAGATTTCGGGTAGTGCGGCGCTTCAGCGCCGCGTCGTGCAAACTTACGCTCTTTGAAAGCTGGCATTCGCGGGCCTTAAGGCCCGCACTACGTGCGCGACTCCTACTTCACCCGTTGCCACTCGCGATAGGCTTCGCTCTTCGAAAGCCCGAACTCTTTGGCTGCCTGCTTGAGCGCGTTCTTCTCTTCCATCTTGTCCGACTGCATCAACTCGCGCATCGCGCATGGAGACACGGATTGTCGCATCTGAGTGCGCTGCAGCACGGTCTTCGCCCTTGGCGATCATCAGAGTAATTTCGCCTTTCATCTCGTCGCGCTTCTTCAGTTCGGCCAGCACCTCCGATAGCATGTCCGCGCAAGAACTCTTCGTGCAGCTTGGTGACCTCTCGCGCAACCACGACCCGGCGATCGGGGCCAAGAATGTCGACCGCGTCCTGCATGGTTTCCACCAGACGGTGCGGTGCTTCGTAGAAGATCTGCGTGCGCGGCGACATACGCGAAGACTCCAGCAGGGAGCGGCGTGCCCCGGCCTTGGCCGGAAGGAACCCGCAGAAGCGGAACGAATCGGTCGGCAGGCCGCTGGCAACCAACGCCGAAACAAATGCCGACGCTCCGGGGATCGGCACCACGCGAATGTGGTGTCGTACTGCCAGCGCGACCAGCCGATAACCTGGGTCGCTCACGCCCGGCATCCGGCATCGCTCACCACGGCGACGTTTTCTCCGTTTTCCAGATGCACGATGAGTTCGGGTGCGCGCTCCAGTTCGTTGTGTTCGTGATAGCTGACGTGCGCTTTTCGATTCCGTAGTGGTTCAGCAACTTTTGCGTTTGCCGGGTGTCCTCGCAAGCAATCAGATCGACTTCCTTCAGCGTGCGCAGTGCGCGCAGCGTGATATCTTCCAGATTGCCAATGGGAGTGCCGACCAGGAACAGAGTTCCCGGCGCGCGGCCTCCTTGTCAGCGTCACCGTTATACGGCTTTGTGTTTCGTGCCATTGCCGAGAGTGTACACCCGCAGAGTTTCCCCGCGCTTTTACCAACTCATGCTTGTCATTTGACAGTAAATGAACCCAACTCCAGCTATACTCAAATCGTGCGGGCGCGGTACAACACCGTCTATAACGCACTAGATGGTGTCAGGGCCGTTCCTGCATATTCATTTTCCTCGCCTCTAGCCGGAGCGCCGCTCAGAGCGAGCGCGAGCCGATCCGGCGCTGCTCGTGCGAAGATTCCCTGTGCTGTTCCTTCGCCGGCTCGCCAACCACAACATGTCGTTGTACGCGCAACTGGATCGAGTTGGAGCGTTGCGGCATCGTGCCCAGTCCGGGGTCGGCGTTGCTGAGTTGCTGGCTCATTATCGCTGAGCGGCAATACGAGAACCGATCCCTTTCGCCTGCTTGTTGACCGTCCTCGGCGGAGAGTCGAGTGACTCGCCGCATACTCTCCTGTCTGAGAACGTCTGGCATTTGCGCGTCGGTACCATTGCCGGCCCGGGAGATTACGCGCGGATAGCCCTGCGCATGGCGATTCTCGCCCAGGGAGCTTTACCCATCAGCGACATCGGTGACGAGATCGACTATGCCGCTGGCATGGTTTGGCTGCGATTCCGGCTTGCGGGATGAGCAGTTGAGCTGGCCGGCACGGATTCGCGAGCACTGGATCGATCCCGATTTGTTCAGCCGATTCGTGGTGTTGCTGGAGACGCAGGATACATCCGCTCAGCTTCACCTACCTCGATCTTGGCGGACAGGATGCGCTTCTGGGCTGCGCAACTCCGCAACAGTTCGCCGAGCTCCGCCGCCGCACCGGCCTGCGGTTCCAATGGCTCGGGTCTGAAGCTGAAGCGTAGCACTGAGCCTGGAGCCGCAGTATTGTTCACTCGCCGAATGTTGAACAAACCAGCAACTCTGTTCCAACCTGCGGTTGCTGAGTTGGCGTCCAACAGAACAGTGCTGGACAGCGACATCTATTGTCGAAGCGGCGAACTTCCTGTTGATAGCCGGCCTGGTTTTTTACGGCTTCTCGTTTTTCGCGCAATACCATTCGACCGGGAAATGGGCCAAAAACATTACCAGCCTGTTGGCCGGGATGGGGATGCTGACACTGGCGTTCGCGCTGGTGATTACACCACGCAACGCCGAGGTCATCGCCAGCCATTGCCGAAACCCGCGCCTCCAGCGCTTTCCTGGGAATCAGCAGCGGATTGCTTCTGGCCGCCATCGCTGCCTTCGGAATCATCACCTACTGGCGGCCTCTGCGTTTGCGCCACGAACGAAAGCTCGAACGAGACTTGAGCCGTGAGCTTCCCAAGATCCCCTGATCCACAATCGATCTCGGGGCACTCGGTTCTTGCCTGGCCTCATCCGCCCGAGCCTCCCCAGCCGCACGACCGGGGGACTGGCGCATTGTTGCGTGCAGTCGGCCCCGGCCTGTTGACCGGGATCGCCAACATAGACCCTTCGGTAGTGATCACCGCGACCGTCGTCGGAGCTGACCTTTCATTTTTCGCTGCTGTGGGTGATCGTGCTCTGCATTCCGTTTCTCTCGACGGTATTTGCGGTCTCGGCGCGTATCGGCTACGAAGCCCGCAAAGGTTTGGTCGACCTGCTGCGAGAGAACTACGGGCGGCTGCCGGCGTCCCTCTGTGCGCTCACCATCGTAGCCATCAACATGGCGATGATTATTGCCGACCTGATGGCGGTGAGTGATGGCATGAGCATCATCCTGCTTCAAAAGCGCAGCTTCTTTGTCGCCGCCGTGGCCTTCACCGTCTGGTATTTCCTGATCTTCCGCGACTACCGGAAATTGACGCGGATTCTGCTGTGGCTGTCGGTGCCGCTGTTTCTCTATGTCATTGCGGCGGTGTTGTCCCGGCCGAATCTGTGGAGCTTATTAGTGGGAACGTTTGTCCCCCATGTGAGCCGCGGGCCCGGCTATGTAACCGCCATGCTCGGACTGTTCGGTTCGCTGCTTACTCCGTACGTGCTGGTCTGGCAAACCAGTTCACGCCGGGAGCAGGCGATGATCGGAGCGGGGCGGCACGTAGCGGCCGATTCGCGCGCCGGAACGTTTGCTACGACCATACTTTCGTACAGCATTGTCGTGGCTGCCGCCATGGTTCTTCATCTTCCCAGTCCGATCGACATGACGACCCGGCAGGCAGCGGCGGCGCTGACGCCTGCGGTGGGAAGCATGGGCGTCTTGCTGTTTGCCGTGGGCATTATTGGAGCGGGCATGGTGGCGCTGCCAGTTCTCGTCGCCTCCATGTGCTACAGCGTTGCAGAAGCTATGGGCTGGCCCTCGGGCCTGAGTGAACATCCCTGGGAGGCAAAGCGTTTCTACGTTTTGATTTCGGCGGCGCTGTTCATCGCCAGCGTGGTGAATTTCTTTCGCATCAATCCGGTGAAGGCGCTGTATTTTTCGCAAGTGCTTGCCGGAATCCTGACCGTCCCCATTCTGATTTTCATTCTGCTGCTTTCCAACAACCGTCGCGTGATGCAGACCATCAACACCCGGGCCCAGAACTTCTGGATGGGAGCTGTCATCGGTGCGCTGCTGGCTGCGGGAGCGTGGTTCCTGATCGGCATCTGGTGAGCCAGCGCGTTCGCGATGCGACAAAGCCTGTCTTCCGGCTTAGCCGTTCGACGGTGCGGCATCGGCACAATTGCCTGGAGCGCAAGCTGGCATCAAGGCATCAGTAAGGTATGCCCGACGCTCGTGTTCCTCGCGTGGTAATCATCGGCGGAGGCTTCGGTGGCCTGAAGGCTGCCGAGGTGCTGGCGAAGCTTCCGGTTCGCATCACCATCGTGGATCGCAAGAACCATCACACCTTTCAACCCCTGCTGTATCAAGTCGCGACGGCAGGGTTGTCGCCGGCCGAGATCGCCGCGCCGATCCGTGAAATTCTCGGGCACTTTCGTAATGTCGAAGTGTTGTTAGGTGAAGCGATCGGAGTTGATATCGCCAACCGCAAGCTACGGTTCCACGGTTTTGACCTGGCTTACGACTACCTCGTCGTAGCTGCCGGGTCGAGTCACGCCTACTTCGGACATAAGGATTGGGAACCGCTCGCGCCCGGACTGAAGACTATCGAAGACGCGCTGGAAATGCGCCGCCGCGTGCTTCTCGCCTATGAACTGGCCGAGCGCGAGGCTTTGCTTACCGGGACGCACATGCCGCTTAACTTTGTTGTAGTAGGCGGTGGCCCAACCGGAGTGGAGCTGGCGGGAACGCTGGGCGAAATCTCGCGCGTCTCACTGGGCAACGAGTACAAGCACATCGATCCGTCGAAGACGCGCATTCTGCTGGTCGAGGCCGGCCCAGCCGTGCTGGCATCGTTTCCAACCGATCTTCAGCAGAGCGCCGTACGCCAACTGCATAAGCTGGGCGTCGAAGTGCGTTTGAATTCCATGGTCACCGATGTGCGTGACGGCGAGATTCACATGGGCAGCGAAATCATGCCCGCCGCGGTCATCCTGTGGGCGGCGGGAGTCTCGGCGTCGCCGCTAGGCAAAGCATTGGGCGCCCCCACCGACAAGGCCGGGCGCGTGTTGGTTGAGCCTGACTTGAGCGTTCCCGGTCATCCGGAAATTTTCGTCGTCGGCGATTTGGCGTCGATCACCTACGATGGTGGCAAACCAGTGCCGGGGCTGGCTCCGGCTGCCATGCAGGAAGGGAAGTGGGCAGCCCGGCAAATCAAAGCCGACCTTGAAGGTAAGCCGCGCGCGCCATTTCACTATGTGGACAAGGGAACGCTCGCCACCATCGGACGCGCCGCTGCAGTTGCGGACTTGCCGTGGGGCATTCACATCTCCGGCCTCTTCGCGTGGCTGGCGTGGCTCTTCATCCACGTTTTCTTCCTGATCGGCTTCCGCAACCGCATCGCGGTGATGTTCGACTGGGCGTGGAGTTACTTCACCTATACGCGCTCGGCCCGCCTCATCACCGGTGAGTCCAACATCATCCCCGTGACCACTTTGGCGCACATGGAGGAGGCCAGTGAGCGCGTTGCGCAGATGGAAGCTCAGGGAAGATCCCCACTGCTCAAGGACGATGCACTTCGCACGGCGGCTGAGCCCAGCAAGGTGGTCGGTCAATTAAAACGAGGGGCGTAGGCCCTTCACGGAGTTGACCCGCCTGATGTCATGCGCAATGGATGACTTTCGGCGTCCCACGTTTTCGGTGCTTTTGTGAGCGCAAGGCACCCGGTCTATGCTAATAAAGGAACAATGAATCCTACGGCGCGCAAGTATAGTAGCTTCGACGAGATGAAAACGGACGAGTACCGCTACTGGCAAAGTCGGCCCGCGCACGAGCGCCTGGATGCAGTTGAAGAGATGATTCAGATGGCTTATGCCCTTAAAGGCTGGAAGATGGAGCCGGATGTTCCAAGATTACAAAGACCTTTTATCCGCATTCCATGCCCATGGCGTTAAGTACCTCGTTGTGGGAGGATACGCTGTCATTTTTCACGCGCAGCCACGCTTTACCAGGTACCTCGATCTTTGGATCAAGCCACATCCTGCTAATGCGCAAGCGCTCTACGCTGCACTTGCGGATTTCGGCGCAGTGCTGGAAGGCATTCGCCCCCAAGACTTCACCGATCGCAGCAGCTTTTTCCGGTTTGGACGTGACCCGTTTGGGTTCGACATTCTCCCCGACATTCCCGGCGTTGATTTTGATGCTGCTTGGGAGCGGCGCACCGAAAGCATAGTGGACCCAGAGACTGACTTAAGAGCGTTTTTCATTTCGCGGGACGATCTTATCGCCGCGAAACTGGCGTCCGGCCGTCCACAAGATATTGCTGATGTTGACGCACTTCGCAGCGCTGCCGAGAGCCAACGGTCGGCTCCGGGGAAGAGGCCTGCCGAACCGAGATAACGTGGTTTCACACACAATGCGTTACTTCCCCATTCGTGCCATTACTCATTAACAATTCTTATCCATACCTCCTTCCACGGTTGTGTCCGGAAATAGTAGATTGAAGTATCTGAGCGCACGCTGGCTCTACTCATCCAGAACCCAGATACGGGTGTCTGCTCGGTAGCGCCCTCGTCAGTGGTAAAAATGCTGTCCAGACATACATGTACGTTTTTGTTGTTGTGCGGACTGATCGCGCCTGGCTGGGCGCTCGCGCTGCCCGTTCCCTTGCAGCAGGGCGCTACTCCGCCAGCGGCCAAGGTTGTGGGAACCATTCAATCCCTGGCGACGAATAAGTTGGTAGTGAAGCCGGACGAGGGAGCCGACCGCAACATCGCTGTTCAAGACGCGACCCACTATCTGCAAGTCAATCCTGGCGAGAAGGACCTGAAGAAGGCGGTACCCATCCATTTGCAGGATTTGCAAACCGGCGACCGCGTGCTGGTTCTGGGAAAAGACGCGCCTGATAAGTCGCTGGCCGCAAGCTACGTGATCGTGATGAAGAAGATCGATCTCGAAGCGCGGCAGCGCCAGGAGCAGCAGGACTGGCAGAAGCGCGGCATCGGCGGCTTGGTCTCGGCGGTTGATCCCGCCAGCGGCGACATCACCATCGCTCTGACCTCGCTGGCCGGCAAGAAGGTCGTCACCGTTCATACGACGAAGACGACGATCGTGCGCCGTTATGCTCCCGACTCGATCCAGTTCGACGAAGCCAAGCCGAGCACGTTGGCCGACATTAAGCCGGGCGATCAGTTGCGCGCTCGCGGCGATCGCAACGACGACGGTACACAGTTCACCGCGGAAGAAATTGTCAGTGGCAGCTTCCGCAATATCGCAGGCACCATCAGCGCGATTGATGCCGCCAGTGGCACGATGACCGTAGCCGACAGCATCAGCAAAAGCCCGGTGCAAGTTAAGGTGACTTCCCAATCGCAATTGCGCAAGTTACCTGTTCCCATGGCACAGCGGATCGCCGTGCGTCTGAAGGGCGCGGGCGCACCTGGAGGAGCGCCGGCTGCGGGCGGCGCGTCAAGTGCACCGAAGCCGGCACAATCGGCGGCTGCACCTGGAGCAGCCAATGGCGGTGGCGAAGGTGGAGCGGCACGCGGCGCTGGCGGCGACTTACAGCAAGTGCTCAGCCGTCTGCCGGCGTCGAGCCTCAGCGACTTTCAGAAGGGCGACGCGGTCATGATCGTTTCGACCGAAGGCACGGGCAATGCGGTCACCGCCATCATGGTTGTGGGCGGAGTCGAGCCCATCCTGACGGCTGCGCCGAAGGGTGGCCGAGACATGGTGCTCTCGCCTTGGAGCCTTTCCGCGCCGGAAGGCGGCGGGTAACAGACGCGTGGTAATCAGCCTACGTCAACTTCGCGGGAAGAGTATGTCGCTGGCGACGGCCGGTGGATTCGTGCTTTGCCTGTGCATCCTTGCGGTTATTCTGGCGGCGCTTCCCGCCAACGCGCAAACCGCCAACGGGTCCTTGCGCGGAGTGGTGACTGATCCGTCGGGAGCAGCCGTAGTGGGCGCCGACGTGCAACTCACAACTCCCACGGGAGCCGTGCTCAGCACCAAGACCGGCAAGGATGGAACCTATCAGTTTCGCAATCTCGCCATTGGAAGCTATTCGCTCAAGGCGCAATCGAAAGGCTTCTCCGCTTACGAGGTCGAAGGTATCACTATTGCTGCAGGTCAGGCGCAAAAAGCCGATGTTGCACTTTCCATCCTGGTCGAGCAGCAAAACCTGAACGTAACCGATCAGGGCGGGACCGCGGGCACGCTCGACATTTCCAATGACAGCAATGCCACGCAAATCGTACTGAAGGGCAAAGACCTCGATGCCTTGCCCGACGATCCTGACGATCTGGCCTCCGACCTGCAAGCTCTTGCCGGTCCGTCGGTCGGCCCCAACGGCGGCCAGATTTACATCGATGGTTTCACCGGCGGCGAGATTCCTCCCAAGTCGTCGATTCGTGAGATTCGCATCAATCAGAATCCCTTCTCGGCGGAATACGACAAGCTGGGCTATGGCCGCATCGAGATCTTCACCAAGCCGGGTACCGACAAGTGGCACGGGCAGGTGTCGGTCACCGGCAATACCAAGGGATTCAATGCCAAGAATCCGTTCGCCGGAAGAGGAGCCCGACTACAACTCCGAGTTGTACAGCGGCAATGTGGGTGGCCCGCTCAGCAAGAAGACTTCCTTCTTTTTCTCCTTCGACCGGCGAGACATTGGCGATGTCGCCGTGGTCAACGCCTTCGTGCTGAACTCGGACTTCCAGCAGGTGCCTTACAACACCAGCGTACTGGTGCCGCGTACGCGCACCGTTCTCAGCCCGCGTTTGGATTTTGCGCTTACCCCGAACAACACGCTGACCGTGCGCTATCAGTATTGGCACGACACCGACCAGAATGCCGGCGTGGGACAATTCGCGCTTGCCCAGCCAGGGCTACAACAGTACGGAGACGGAAAATACGCTGCAACTGAGCGACACGCAATTGTTCGGCACGAAGATTGTGAACCAGACGAACTTTTCGTATCGCCGCACCCGCAGCCAGCTGGATCCGCTGAGTACCGATACCACGGTCAACGTCATCGGCGCCTTTACCGGCGGCGGCAACGCAACCCAGTTTGACCAGCGACAACCAGGATGCCTTCGAAGTCCAGAACTATACGTCGGTGTTGGCCGGCAAGCACCTGGTGAAGTTTGGTATTCGCGTGCGCGACGGGCGTGAGGCCAACTACGCCACCAGCAACTTCAACGGAACCTTTACCTTCGATTCGCTAACGGCATACCAGATTACCGAGCAGGGCATTGCCAACGGCCTGACGCCGGAACAGATTCGCGCCCTGGGCGGCGAGCCCAGCCAGTTCTTCGTCGTTACCGGCATACCCGAGATCGAGGTCAACCAGGTTGACGTCGGAATCTATTTGCAGGATGAGTGGAAGTGGAAGCCGAACTTCACCATCAGTGCCGGTCTGCGTTACGAGTGGCAGAACGAGATTCCTCACCAGAACTCTGTTGCGCCTCGTGTCGCCATCGCCTGGGGATTGGGCCGCAGTAACAACCCTTCGCCTAAAACCGTATTGCGTGCCGGATGGGGTATCTTCTACGACCGCTTCGACAAGATGTACGTACTGATTGCCGACCGGCAAAACGGCATCAATCAGACGCAGTACATCGTCAACCAGCCCAACTTCTTTCCCAACATTCCGCCGGTAAACGAGATCAATACCGGGATGATCCAGCCGACGGTTTACCAGATTGCTCCGAATCTGCAGCCTGAGTACACCGAGCAGGTCGCCATCAGCCTGGAGCGGCAGCTTACCAAAGACGCCAACATGGCCGTCTCGTATCTGAACTCGCGCGGGGTGCACCAGTACTTGTCGCGCAACGCCAACGCACCGCTTCCCGGAACCTATAATCCCGATGATCCCACCAGCGGCGTGCGGCCGTACGGCGATATCGGCAACATCTACCAGTACGCGTCGATCGGCGATTTTAAGCAGAACCAGCTCATCGTCAATGGCAACTGGCGGCGAGGCGCGCGCCTGACGCTATTCGGCTACTACGTGCTGAACTATGTCGATGCCAACACCAATGGCGCCAGCAGCTTCCTGTTCGATCAATACAATCCGCAACTGAGCTATGGGCCGTCTGCGTATGACGTGCACAACCGCGTTCTCATTGGCGGCACCATCGCCGCCCCCAAGGGCTTCCGGCTGAGCCCGTTCTTCATCGCCAGTTCCAGCCAACCGTTCAACATTACGACCGGTCAGGATTACAACGGAGACTCCATCTTCAACGATCGTCCGACCTTTGCCGCCGGGCCGGGACCGAACGTGATGGTGACAAAGTACGGCACCTTCGATACTGCACCTCAGCCGGGACAGACGTACATCCCGCCCTATTACGGCAACGGCCCGGGACGCTACACGCTGAACCTGCGCGTGAGCAAATCGTTTAACTTTGGACCGGAAACCGGCGGCACGCGCAACACGGATAGCGGGCCGGGCGGCGGGCCCCACGGCGGTGGACCTGGCGGCGGTGGTCACGGACGCGGCGGCGGGTTTGGCGGAGCCAGCGGCGGTCCGCTGCAGCTGAACAGCGGCACCTCGCGCCGCTACACGCTGACGCTAACCGCCATCGGCCGCAACATTACCAACCACGTTAACGTGGCTCCGCTGGTGGGCAATCTCTCCTCGCCGCTGTTCGGTGAAGCCAACGCGTTGGCCGGAGGCGCCTTCGGCTCCGCAGCCGCCGGCGCCGCCAATCGCAAGATCGACTTCCAGGCGGTGTTCGCCTTCTGAACTGCGAGCAGTTCGCGTTGCATCACTGCCGCGAGTTTAGTTTCGGCAACGGTTTTGAATTGTCATCCTGAGCGCAGCGAAGGACCTGCGGTCTGCTCGCAGGACGACAATGTGGTTTCGCCACGATTTCAAACTTGTCATCCTGAACGAACTGAGTGACCTGGGTCAGCAAATCGCGGGCGAATACGTTTTGTGCTTGCTCGAGCGTCGATCAGAGCGATAGAAGGCCCACGCGATTACAAGCGCGCAGCAGCCAGCGCCATGATCCAGAGACTCGCCCTCGGAAACAGCGCTCCACCCGTAAAAGCCACTATCCAGGCAATCAGTGCGACTTTATCCGCAACCCGTAGCGGGTAAGCCTTCGTAAAACGCAGCGCAGTTCTGCGATCAACTCTTTGGTTCGAAGCTCACGCAGAAGTTTCATCACGGCTTTGTATCAGGGCACGGCTTCAGCCGTGCCGCATCTGCGTCATGGATGATTTGGGCTTTAGCCCCTGATACTTGATTTGAGGGGCTAAAGCCCCGATGCTTACTGTGGTCGTGTCGGCACGACTAAAGTTTGTGCCCTGATACAAACCTTAGAATGCCGTCGCTGTCCCATCCCGCTTTCGCATCGCTCTACGCTCCGATCGCACTGTCAATCGTCGCGATGTCGACCAGCCCTCTGCAGCCATAGATCGCGGGCAGCACTGCGCTCGCCGGATACTGACGCCGCAGATCCGCGACCTTTTTCGTGCCCGCGCGATACGCGGGCAAATACATGCGGCCCAGCAGCGGATGCCGTCCCCATGCGCCCGACAGCTTGTCGGCTCGTTCTGCGCTCACCAGAAACTCGTGACGCAGCGTCTTCGCCACTTCTTCCTGCGCGGCCCCTTTGCCCCACGTCAGATACGACGACTGGTTTTTGGCATCGTCCTGCAACAGCGCCAGCAGAACGCCGATCTGCATGTCTTCGTCGGGCAATTCTTCCACTTCTTTCACACCATAGGCCATGAGGATGGCGTTGTTCGCCAAGCCTTCGAACAAACTTGCAGCCCGCGTGTTCATGGTCAGCACCGTTGCCTCGAAGCCCAACAGCTTGCGGTAATACAAGTTCTGCAAGTAAGCAAACGTCGTCACATGCCCGGGCACAACTTCGTGGCTCACCAGCTGCTGAAATTCAGGGAATGAAATCTGCAGCGAAGCGTTGATCTCATAGGTCGCTTCGTACTTGGGCGAGCCGTCGGCATTGCGCGCGCGGCCAACGTAATTCATCGAGCCCGAGAACCAAGCGTTCTTGATGGCCAGGAACTCAATGTTGGCGCGCGGTACCGACGCCAGTTCCGCCGGCAAATGAGGCAGCAGGTTGGCTGCGCTGAGCTGATCAAACTGCGCGATGACCGCCGCTCCCAGCGCCTTCACCGAGCCCATCGGCACGATGCGCTCGTGCCGCCACGCATCGACGCTGTCCAGCAGCGACTCACGCGAGGTCGAAGCATATCCCGCACGACTCAACAGTTCAGCCACGCGTTCGCGCTTCTTCTCCGGAGCAGACGGCTCCGGCGCGCGCGCAGTGGAAGCCAGCACGCAGCGCTCATACGGCACTGCCGGTCCCTTGCCGGCCATCTCCATCGCCAGGTCCCACATCACTTCGAGACAGATGGCGAGACCTTCCAGGCCGGCCCCCTCCAGTCCCTTCTGCGAAGCAGCGCTCTGGCGCACGCCGGCAATCGCCGCCGGAATATCGACTGCTCTCAAATATTCGTCTACGGCTTTGCGATCGATCTCCTTGCCGGAGACGCCTCCGCTTTCGCGCAGCCGCGCCGCGGGCGCAACAGTGTAAGCCGCAGGCAGCGGCTGGTCCGAGAACCATGAATCGGCGATGAAACGTCCGGTGCCCGACGGACACATCACGTCTCCGCCCCAAAGTAGTATCGATGCCGAGGATGGCATCAGCAATATAGCTTCCTAGTTTGTCCATTAGGCGGCCTTCTTTCTTTGAACTGAGCTGAACCAGATATAGAGACACAGTGCCACAAACATTATGGCGGAGACGGTCTGCGAGATGGGTTCGTTGTTATAGAAGGGAGTCTGAATGAGCTCCTCTCGATAGCTTGGCAGCAAACGCAGCGCCGCGCCAAACACCCCGCCCAGCGCTCCGCCCGCCATCAGTCCTCCAGCGACGATGACACCCCGCTCACGGATGCTGCGGCCCTGTTCGCCGTCGGTCTTGTCAGCGCGCTTGTTCACCAGGTGCGAGACGAAGCCGCCAGCGAGAATCGGCGTGGTCAGTTGCAGTGGCAGATAAATTCCCAGGGCGAAGACCATGGACGAAAGCCCGAGCATCTCGATAACGACGGTGACCATGGCGCCGATTCCAAACAGAATGTAAGCGACCGGCTGTCCGCTCATGAAGCCTTCAACCACGGCCTTCAGCGCCGAGGCCTGCGGTGCGACCAGCACCTGGCGCAGGTCGCCGGGAGCGGCCTCTCCAAACTGAAACGCTTTCGCCAGCAGCACGATGGTCAGGCCTGTGGTGATGGCCGCGGCGATCACGCCGATGAACTTTACCTTCTCCTGCGCCGAAGGGGTCGAGCCGATCCAGTAACCCGCCTTGAGGTCGGTGATGAACTGTCCCGAAGCGCAGAGCGCGACGCAAACCATGCCGGCCAGCGCCATCACAAAGAACATGCCGGTGGTTCCCGAGAGCCCGAACTTCAGCAGCACCACTGCCGAGACAATCACCGTCAGCAGGGTCATGCCGGAAGCAGGATTGTTGGCCGTTGTCGCGATGGCGTTGGCGGCCACGGTGGTGAAGAAGAAGGCGAAGAGCAAAGTCAATCCCAGGCCGACCAGGATCACGCTCCAGGTGACGTGCAGTTGCCCGTAGAAGATCGCGACAGAGAGCGCGCCCACCACCACGCCCGCAAGTATGCCGAGGATGGGAATGTCGCGGTCGGTGCGTTCCATGTGCGGCGCTTCGCCATGGCGGAAGGCATGCAGCGCGATGCCGAACGATCCCGCAACCACGCGCAGCGACTTAAGGATGCCCACCAGTCCGGCCGCCGCAATCGCGCCCACGCCGATGTAGCGCACATAAAAGCGATAGATCTCAGCCGCCGTCATGTGCGAGATAGGAATGGTCGCCGGATAAACCGTGATGTCGCCCATATGGCTGCCGATGAACCAGATCGCCGGCACCAGAACGAAGTTGACCAGCACGCCGCCGGCGCAAAAGATCATGGCGATGCGCAGGCCCATGATGTAGCCCAGCCCCAGGATGAAGCCGATGGCGTCGAAGTTGAACACCATGCGATGGCGGTCGACCAGGTTCTTCATCACCGGGACGAACTGGAAGTTCAGGTACTCCTTCCAGACGTGAAAGCTGGTGACGAAGAAGTCATACACCGCGGCGATGCAGGTGGCTTGCAGCAGAAGCTTGGCCTGCGATCCGCCCTTCTCGCCGGTGACCAGCACCTCGGTGATGGCGGTCGCCTCAGGAAAGGGAAGCTTGCCGTGCTGCTCCTGCACGAAGTAGCGGCGCAACGGGATGAGGAAGAGAATACCCAGGCAGCCGCCGGCGAGACAGATGAAGACGGTCTGCAACGGATGCGGATCGAGATGCAGGATGTAGAGCGCCGGAAGAGTGAAGACGGCTCCGGCAACCACGCTGCCTGAGGCGGCGCCGATGCCGGTGATGATGACGTTCTCCAGCACCGTGGAACGGCGCTTGTAGATGCGAGCCAGGCCGATGGCCAGGATGGAAATCGGAATCGCCGCCTCCATTCCCTGGCCGACCTTCAAGGCGGAATAGGCGGACGCGATGGTGAAGATGACGCACAGCAAAACGCCCCAGCCGATCGAGCGCGCCGTGAGTTCCGGCATGTCGATCGGCGGCGGGAACGATCGGCACGTATTGCTCGCCGGGTTTCAATTCGGTGTAAGCGTTCGCGGGAAGAGATAAAGGTTGATTCTTGTGGTTTGACGGCGGCAGCAGTAGTCATGCGGCGCTCCGGGCAGGTAAGCCCGTAGGCATTGTATGCCCAGGCAAATTTGCGGGAATGTGACCTGCGTGACTGGAGTGCGTGACGAACGAAGCAACCAGCGGCAGGGCGAATCCGCCTCGCTGGCGCTATTGACAGAGTGCCGGGGGGGGGGTAAACTTCCTCTCACCCGCAGGTTCTCCAGCGACAGGTATGCTTGTGTTTGGACTGGGTGCTCAGACACTTTTGACTGCCGCGAATAACTACTTTGCTCCGTTCGGTGGAAGTATCGCGACAAGCACATCCGCTAATGCTCAAGTGGCTCTACCCCGGACGGTGACCCTCAAGAACCTGCATTGCTATGTGAATACATGCCCCCCTTCAGGTACCACGGCCTATATCAAGGTGTTCCAGAACGGCGGTCTCCCGACGAACGGGCTCGTTATACAGGTCGACGGTACTGGTTGCACACCCGGCGACAAGTCTGACACAAGTCACACGGAGCAATTCATTCCGGGCGACACGATCGAATTATGGGAGCAGCAGGTCAGTGGCGTCTCATCGATTGCTATTTCATCTTGCTCCGTGGAGCACGATTAAGGAAATGAACTATTCGAATTGGACCTCGACGAAGGGGCGGGTACCGCGATAATGCAAGAAGGTCGCGTGATTTGATGTTCCCAGGAGATGGTTATGACGAACTTCGGACGGTTTCGGAACTTGCCGCACGATAGAGCTGCGGCCATTCTAAATACTGTGTTGCTCCTCCCAATTGCCTGTCTAATGGCAGTTCTCGCCAGTCCGACGGCGGCGGCCCAGACCTTCGGCACGATTTACGCTTTCAACGGTGTGAATGGCGCGGCCCCATCGTCAGGTGTAACCATACGAGCGGGCGTACTCTATGGAACAACACTTGCGTACGAGTACTGCAGCGGTTCTGGCACCGTATATCAGATTAAGCCACGTGGGGGCAAACTGGGCATATACTACCCCTCTTCACTCTTCTCGGGGCCGAATGGTGCCTCCCCAGAGGCCAGAGTAGTATTCGGCCCAGACAACCACCTTTACGGCACCACCCAGATTGGCGGTCCTCAGTCGACCGGAAATGTCTTCAATCTCACGCCCCAGTGTCAATTTGCAGGACCGCAAACTGCTTCTGGAAGGAGAAGGTGCTGCATCATTTCGCGGGCAGCCCTGACGGGTGATGCGCCCGGCTGTGGCGACCTGATATGGGATCCGATGGGTAACATCTACGGGACTACCTCAGACGGAGGAACCTCGGACCTCGGTACCGTCTATCAAATGACAAAATCGGGAAACACCTGGATGGAGATGCCCATTTACAGTTTCACGGGGCCGGACGGGACGCAGCCTGTGGCCGGCGTTGATTCTCGACAGCAACGGCAACCTCTTTGGCACAACTCTCGAAGGCGGCCATTACGGCTACGGAACTATTTTCGAGTTGACCTATAACGACAGCACTCGGGCTGGACGGAGACCGTGCTTTACAATTTTCAGAACCTGAGCGATGGACAATAGCCTATCGCCGGCCTGATAACGGACGGCGCTGGAAATCTTTACGGCGCAACCAGAGATGGTGGAAGCGGCGGCGGTGGAACCGTATTCGAGCTGTCACCGGTGGGAGACAGTTGGGATTTCACACTGCTCTATAGCTTCTCCCAGGAACAGAGAAAGGATTGTGGCCCGGAGGCGTCTCTCACCATGGATGTTTCGGGCAACCTGTACGGAACAACCATTTGTGACGGCAGCCAACGGCCTCGGAAATGTTTTCAAGCTGACCAACACGCAGAACGGCTGGCAATACACCTCCCTCTACGACTTCACGGACGGCTCCGACGGGGCATATCCCGTCAGCAACGTGACATTTGATCCGAACGGTAACCTGTACGGCACTGCCTCTGCGGGTGGCAGCGATCAATAGCGCCTGTACCCGTCGGCTGCGGCACCGTGTGGATGATCAAGCCGTAGCGGGGTCGTGGTCGCTCATCACACTGGTGTGTGACAAACTCGCTTGGCGTTCAGCCCACGGTTGCGTACAATTGCAACGTTGAGGACGAGGGAGAATTGTCTCCCTCCGTATTTGCTCTTTGACGGGGGTTCGTTACGCAACCAGGCCGTCATAGCGCCGGTTGGCCGCTGTTTACTACTTCTAAACTCATCCAACCATTCCATCTTGGCAAAATCGCACCTAAGTCCTTATTCCGGAATATTTTGCCTGTAACTCTCACGGGCTCAAGATTTTGCGAGGAAAAGTTTTTCCTGACTCAATGGAATCAAGATTTTATGGGTGTACCGGGGGAGGGGGATAGCCCGAATCTCGCGGCTAGTTGCCTGCCGCCAACCACCAATGGATATTTTGTCGATGAGTTAACAAGACCCAATCTTGGCTTCAACCGGGGAGATGGTCCTCATTGTGAAGAGAGCGTCGGCCCGCCCACTAACCCATCACAGCACCCGGTGAGGCTCGTCACAGCCCGGCTGTGCGCTTCCGGCTGAAAATCATGCTACTGAGCCGGAGGTTTCCGCGCGGAGGTTGGCCATGTCAGAGGTTCGCATGTCAGAAGATAAGCGGGACGTTCTCGAGGTATTGCGCTACGAACTTAACTTCGTGGAGCAGGGTGGCTATGGCAATTGGTACAGCACTCCCTGGGGGCCGGCCTCGATCTTCCAGGACTCGCAGAGCTGCCTGAACCATGGGGATCCCACGCGGCCGCATGCCTGCCACGAATGCCTGCTGTACGACTTTGTGCCTGAGCAATTCCGCACAGAGGATGTGCCCTGCCATCACATCCCGCTGAACCGGGAAGGCGTCACCATCGCTTCCCAGCAGACCGAGGAAGAGTTGCGCGAGAACCTGAAGCACTGGCTGAAACGCACCATCGCGCGCATCGAAACGGAACGGGCCAAGCAGAAGACGGCGGCGGCTAGCCAGTAACAAAAGACAAACTCACCACGGAGACACGGAGATCACAGAGAATCTAGAAATTGATTTCTCCGCGTCTTCCGTGCCTCCGTGGTGAAACGAATTTCTGCTACCCTCTCCGCTCCACCAGTTGCTTCAACTGCAGCGCGTTGCGTGGCGCATATCCTGAGTCGTCGTTGTCGAAGTAAACGTAAACAGCCTTCAGATGCCTGCTCCACTCAGCGATTCGCTCCGCCCACTCCGTCAACTTATCTTCCGCATAGCAGCCCTGGTATTTGCCGCCGGGGCCGTGCAGGCGGACGTAGGTGAAATCGGCGGTCACAAGAATCGGGGTATGGAATCCGGCAAGCTCGTGAATGCAGTACGCGGCGTTGTAGCGCCGCAGAACTTCGTAGACTTCGTCGCGATTCCAACTCGGCTCGCGAAATTCGAAGGCATAGCGGTTGTGTTTTGGCAGCGCTTGCAGGAACAGCTCCAGCCGTTCGAGGTTGACCTTCCATTTGGGCGGAAGCTGAAACAGAATCGGCCCCAGCTTCTCGCACAGCAGCTCAGCCCGTGGCAGCAGATTCTGCAACGCCTGCTCGGGTTCCTTCAGCTTTTTGTTATGTGTCAGAAACCGGCTGCCTTTGACGGCGAAGCAGAAGTTATCGGCAGCGGCTTCGCGCCAGGCGATGAAGGCCTCGGGAGTGGGCAGGCGATAGAAGCTGTTGTTCAGTTCGACAGTATCGAAATAGTGCTGATAGAAGGCGAACATCTTCGACGCCGGCATCTTAGGGGGATAGAACGTTCCCACCCAGTGCTTGTAGTGCCAGCCCGAAGTGCCGATGTGGATGCGCGCGCTCACATCTCTACGAACCTGCAGCCGGAAGCTGAGTTGCACGGTGACGCTGGCAACCTACGGGTGTCGGCGTGGGCTCCAAGCCTGAAGAACACGGAGGACAGATACATGCGGCGGCGAGACTTCTGGATGGGATATACGTGGGGAGCGGCAACAGCGATAGGCGGCGCGCTGGTCGCCAGCTACGTCGGGCGGGGCGGAGCCAGCCGCATTCTTCGCCTGGAAAAGAGCCTTCAGATTGCACGGCCCAGTGCGGAGGTGTTCGACGCGTGGGTTGACTTCGAGCAATTGCCGATGATGATCGAAGCGTTGGAGAGCGTCTCCTCCATCGGTCATCGGTCTCACTGGAATGCTCGCTTTGCAGGGGTGCCGGTGCAATGGGACGCCGAGCTTACGCAGCTCATTCCCAATCAGGCCATCGGTTGGAAGTCGGTGAGCGGCCCCAAGCATAGTGGGCGCATTACCTTCAGTCCGCTGGGCAATGACACGCTGGTTCATGTGCAGATGAACTACGCTCCGCCGGTACGGCTGCTGCGGCGCGCGCTATCGCCATTCACCGGCGACCTGGAAGGCTATCTTGAACAGGCGCTACGCGACGTCAAGGCTTATCTGGAGAATCAGCCGCGGCCGGCGGCGACTCAGCGTGTTTCGCAGGACGCGCTGGGCCGGGCTACAGGAACGTACGGAACGGGTCCTGAGCTGGTGGCGGAGCAGCAGAATCCGAAGTTTGGCGCGCCTTCGACGCCGGTGGAGTACACGGCGCCGCCGGAGGCCAAACGGTGAAAAGATCGAGCCGCGGATCTCCACCGATCACATGGATCAGAATACTTTTGTATTGTCATCACGAGGACGCTTCAGCGTCCGAGGGATGTGTTCTTATCCTCGTGTCATGGCGATGCAGGCAAAGAGCAGATCCGTCGCTACGCTCGTGACGACAAGATCTGAAGTCGTTATGGCAAAAAGCATCCAGATCCGTAGCAATGCGTGGGTGCACTCTTCCGGTTTTCTTACCTGTTCACGCTTTCGGGGAACGACTTGAACTCCACGGTTCGCTCGCGGACCTTGTCGGCACCCTTGGCGTCTTCGGTGTGCTGCTTCAGCGTGCCCTTCAGAACGCGGTAGCCCTCGGCCCCGGGCGCTTTGCCCGGCTGTATCTCAATCGCTCCGTCGAACTCAAACCACACGCCGTGCACCGGTTTGGTAGCGAAGGTCAGGTGCTTGTCTTTGAGTGAGCCTTTGCTGAAGAACTGGTCGATGAGCTGGCCCTTGTCGCTGTCGCTCTCGCCCAAGCGAGTGATGTAGCCGGAGAGTTGGCCGTCCTCCAGCGTAATCTGCACCGACTCGCCTTCCTTCACGAACGAATACAGCCCAGCAGGGTCGCTCGTCGGATCGTGCGCTATACCGCTCTGGCTTGGGGTTTGAGCGACTAAGGCGGCGGCAAACACAGCCAGCAGTGCGAGGCAGAGAAACCTGTGCATTCAGCTACACTCCTTGGCCATCATTGCATGAAGAGAGAGTTTGGGGAACAGCGCTGTTCTGCGGGTGGAAGCCCCTGCATTCATGCAGGGGAATGAAGCGCAATCACGAGAGGCGCTTATCGCTGGGGCGTTCTACTCCAGCAGACGCCGGGCGGACCTGGGCTGAAGCCCATCGCCCATCGGGGCAATTTTGCCCCCGCATGAATACGGGGCTTCACCCTCCGCGGCGCTCCCACGTTACGGTGCCCCACGCGTCTGCGGCGCTTCACGCCATACACCAACATCGAAGCTCTTAAACCACGAGGAGTCGTTCCTAGAGCAAACGCGGCAGGATTCCACCAGTCGTGCGCCGGTAGTCTTCATATTGTGCGCCGAAGGTTTCGACCATGAAGCGCTCTTCCATGCGGCTCTTGAGCCAGAGACCCAGCCAGACCAGCGCGACGCCGAGGAAGCCCCAGACATTGCGACGGCAGAGGACCGTACCCACGAGCGCCAGCAGTATGCCGGAGTAGATGGGGTGCCGTACGAAGCGATAGGGACCAGTGCGAATCAGTTCATGGTCATGCTTGACGGTGACCATTCCGCTCCAGTTCTTGCCGAGATAGAGCCGCGCCCAGATGGCAAAGAGAAGTCCGGCGAAGGTCAGTGCCGCTCCCAGCCACATCAGCCAGGGAAGTGGAGGGATACTCAACCGCCACAATCCCAGCGCGGCTGAGGATGCCGGAGCGAGACATGCAGAGATACGCTCCCGCGGCGGTGGGCAGCATGTAGGTCAGCGCGTCCGACTAGTTCAGCCGGAGTTGGGCGCGCTTGGTGCGCAGCGCCAACAGAATCCAGATCGCCGCCCAGGCCATCCACATCACTCCGCAAAGTTTCGATTGGGATCATTTCAATCTCACCTATTCGCATTCGCAAAACCTACAAACTGCGTTTGGCAAACCATCCGATTATTTACAATACGCACATGGACAGAATGCTAGATGGCGCGGGGAAGAAAATATCACCGCAACAAGCTCTTGAGCGGAGCGAGACACGCGGTACCTGCATCGAGTGCAAGGAGCCAGCCAGACTCCACCAGCCTGGGCCGAAAGGTAAGCCACGCGCTCACTTCGAGCACTTCCCGGGCAGCAAAGCATGTTCTCTGCGTCACTAAGAATCTGCGACACTACGGCTTCGGCTTCCTCAAGCCCAACCCACTGCGCAAGAGGTGGAATAAGCCTTGGAGAATCAGTCCAAGGAGCGTGAACACTATTGCTAGCTGAACAAGATCGGCAGTGCCCTGAATGACATCGAGGGTCATTAGAAACCGCAAGACTCTTCTCGTGGGGGAGAAGAACGCTGCTGGTATACCAACCGCTGCTCCGATGACAAGCGAACGGAAGAGGAAGTACTTGAGAACGTCGTCGCCGCTGTTGTCGCTCACGTATCTCGTTACTGGCCCTTTTCTTGCGGGTCTTCTTTGTTAGGTCTGGCTCAAATCTAGCCAGCAAAACAGTTACGGGTCAAGAAAACGTTTCTTGCTCTTCTAGGTAGCATTTCCACCGCTTGGCCGAAGATACGCCCGGGGGCACCTGTAGCTTCAACAAGGATTCCCTCGGCAATGCCGATTGCACATCCGCTTCGGGGTCTTCTCGAGTCTCCTAGATTCGCCCTCCATTTTCCTGCAACTATAGCCCCGCCAATCCCATCTAAAACTTGACAATGATTCACTCAAGTTCTATAGTCGGGCTGTTGTAAGAGCTCGATGATTACGTTAGACTGAAGATACTTGTAATCATTGGCTTACGAAAGTTATCATACCCTAAGGAGGGTGGCTGCAATGGCAAAGATTATCGGCATTGACTTGGGTACCACCAACTCGGTGGTCGCCGTCATGGAAGGCGGAGAGCCCAAGGTCATTCCCAACGAAGAAGGTGGCCGCACCACGCCGTCGGTCGTGGGTTTCACCAAGAACGGCGAGCGGCTGGTGGGACAGGTCGCCAAGCGCCAGGCCATCACCAATCCGGAAAACACCATTTATTCGATCAAGCGGTTCATGGGCCGTCGCTACGACGAAGTGAACGAAGAGATGAAGATGGTGCCCTACAAGGTGGTGCAGTCGGGCGATCACGTGGCCGTGATGGCGCAGGGCAAGGAATATACCCCGCCGCAGATTTCGGCCATGATTCTTCAGAAGCTGAAGAAGGCTGCCGAGGACTACCTCGGCGAGAAGGTGACCGAAGCCGTCATCACGGTTCCGGCGTACTTCAACGACGCGCAGCGCCAGGCGACGAAAGACGCCGGCCAGATCGCGGGTCTCGAAGTGAAGCGCATCATCAACGAGCCGACGGCGGCCGCGCTGGCCTACGGGCTCGACAAGAAGAAGGACGAGACCATCGCCGTGTATGACTTCGGCGGCGGCACGTTCGATATTTCGATTCTCGAAGTGGGCGAAGGCGTCATCGAGGTGAAGTCCACCAACGGCGACACGCACCTGGGCGGCGACAACATCGACCAGCGCATCGTCGACTGGTTGATTGCCGAGTTCCAGAAGGACGAAGGTCTCGACCTGCGGGCCAAGGGCAACGAGATGGCGTTGCAGCGTCTGCGTGATGCAGCCGAGCGCGCCAAGATCGAGCTCTCGACCACGATGGAGACCGAAATCAATCTGCCGTTTATCACGGCCGATGCCAGCGGTCCGAAGCACCTGGTGAAGAAGCTGACCCGCGGCAAGCTGGAAGAGATGGTTCGCGACATCATCGACCGCTCCATCCGGCCCTGCGAGCAGGCGATCAAGGATGCGGGCGTCGATGTCAGCAAGATCGATGAGGTCGTGCTGGTCGGCGGACAGACGCGTATGCCTGCGATCCAGGCGCTGGTGAAGAAGATCTTCGGCAGGGAGCCTCACAAGGGCGTCAATCCTGACGAAGTGGTCGCGATTGGTGCGGCGATTCAGGGTGGCGTGCTGGGCGGCGAGGTGAAAGACCTGCTGCTGCTCGACGTGACTCCGCTGACGCTGTCGATCGAAACCATGGGCGGCGTGGCGACGCCGATGATTCCGCGCAACACGACCATCCCGACCAAGAAGTCGGAGATGTTCTCGACCGCGGCGGATAACCAGACCTCGGTCGAAGTGCACGTGATGCAGGGCGAACGTCCCATGGCGCGCGACAACCGCACGCTTGGCAAGTTCCACCTGACCGGGACTGCCGATGTCTCCGCGTGGCGTGCCGCAGATCGAGGTGACGTTCGACATCGATGCCAACGGCATCCTGAACGTCAACGCGAAGGACATGGCCACCGGCAAGGACCAGAAGATTACGATCACGTCGTCTTCGGGGCTGAGCAAGGAAGAGGTCGAGCGCATGGCGAAAGACGCCGATGCGCACGCTGCCGAAGACAAGGCCAAGCGCGAGGAAGTGGAAGCGCGTAACCAGCTCGACGGCATGGTCTACAGCATCGAGAAGATGCTGAGAGAGCATGGCGACAAGATCAGTGGCCAGGAACGCAGCGACGTGGAGAACGCGCTGGCGGATGCGAAGAAGGCGCTGGAAGGAACTGACGCCGCTCCGATGAACTCGGCGCGCGAGAAGCTCCAGGCAGCTTCGCACAAGCTGGCGGAAGCCATGTACAAGGCGCAGACGCCTCCTGCGGGCGGCGCGGCCCCGGGCGGTGAACCAGCCGCCGGTGGCGCTGAGCCTGAGCCGAAGAAGGACGAAGGCGTGATCGACGCGGAGTACGTGGACGTGGATGAGAAGAAGTAAAGAAGCTCCCAGCTTCCAGCCACCAGCTGCCAGCTAAATCGCAGGGGGCGCGCAATGCGCCCCTTTGCATTTGGCGGTGGTTCAAAGGCTGGATGCACCTGCGGAGGCACTTCTTGATTGAACGAATTTGGTTTTAGCTGGAAGCTGGCGGCTGGTAGCTGGCAGCTTTCATTACAAGGAAGTAGGAACAACAATTGAGATTCGAAGTAAATGGCCAGTCCTATGTTTTGAGCTTCAACCCCAACGAAGGGCGCTGGTATCTGCTGACGCCCGGCATCGATGGGCGTGTGAAAGCGATCCCGGTGCTCGACGATGCGGCGGGCTTTATCCCGAACATCGTCGTGCCGATGGGAGATGAGGGACCGGCGGTAGTGAACTAAGTTGTCAGTGGCCAGTTGTCGGTTGTCAGGAAGAAGTTGGCGGCGGGCAATTGGCGCTGGGAGTGTGCGAGATGAGAACGTTGAGTTGCGCATCGGTTTGGCATAGCCAGAACGCCAGCGCCGTCGGCGCGAAATAGCTTAGCCCAGCACGCAGGCCATCTTTTGGCCGGAGTGCTGGGTAGGCATGATTAAAACGGAGAGCCGGCTTTAGCCGGCGACACGATTCGAGTGAGGGCGTGAGCCCGAGCAGGCGCGAAGCGCCGACCAGGTGTTAGCCCCGGGCGTAAGCCCGGGGTGAACGTCCAAAATAGAATCCGAGTCCCGTAGGGACGGCAGAAATGTGCCGCCGCTCCGCGGCTCAGGAAGTTTTGAGGAATGCGTACCGCGGGCTTACGCCCACGGCTAAAACCGCAACGCCGCTGTCGCGGCTCAGAATAACGATCGGGTCTTACTGAGACCTGATATTTGAGGACGAAGGTTTGGCTGGAAGCTGGCGGCTGGTGGCCGGCGGCTTTCACCGACAACTGACAACCGATAACTGACAACTCGAACCGATGCCACCCACCACCCAAAAAGATTATTACGCCGATCTCGGAGTGAAGAAGACGGCCACGGCGGAGGAGATCCGCAAGGCCTTCCGCAAACTCGCGCGCAAATATCATCCGGACGTCAATCCCGGCGACAAGACCGCCGAGGAGAAGTTTAAGAAACTTTCCGAGGCCAACGACGTTCTGAGCGATCCCAAGAAGCGCAAGATTTACGACCAGGTCGGCTTCTACTCCGACAACATCGATCCCGCGACAGCCGAAGCCTATGCGCGAGGCGGCGGTAGTGGCTTTGGCGCGGGTGGATTCGGCAACGCAGCTCCGGGCGGCGGCCGGCCGGACCTAATGTGCATACCCAGGAAGTCCCCTTCGACTTTGGTGGATTCGATTTCACTGACTTCGCCGAAGGCGCAGGAGCAGCGGGCCGGCGATCGGCTGGCACCGGGGGATTTCGCGACATCTTCTCCAACATATTTCGCGGCGGCGGCCGCGAGGAGATGGAACGTCAGCCTGAGCCGGGCACCGATCTCGAGTACCAGATAAACATCGGCTTCTGGGACGCGATTCGCGGCACCACGATGAAGCTGAACGTTCCGCACCTGGCGACCTGCTCGAACTGCCATGGCAACGGCTACCTCGAAAGCCCAGGCGTTTGCCCGGAGTGCAACGGCAAAGGCACCATCACGCAGAAGAGCGGCAACATGAAGTTCAACGTCACCTGTCCACGTTGCGGTGGGAGCGGCAAGAATCGCACGCTGTGCAACGTGTGTCACGGCGAGGGGCGCACCGAGAAGACGGAGTCGCTGGAGGTGCGCATCAAGGCAGGCACGCGCGATGGCCAGCGCATTCGGCTGGCCGGCCGCGGTAACGCCGGAGTATTGGGCGGCACGCCGGGCGACCTCTACATCGTGATCAAGGTTGGCGAGCACCCGATTTTCCGCCGCGATGGCGACGATATTTACTTGACCATTCCCGTGTCGTTTACGGAGGCGGCGCTAGGATCCAAAGTCGAAGTGCCTACCATCGATGGCCGTGCGTTGCTGAAAATTCCGCCAGGAACCTCTTGCGGGCAGAAGCTGCGGCTGCGCGAGAAGGGAGTACCCTCGGCAGTGAAGGAAGGCTGGCGCGGCGACGAAATCGTGGAAATCAAGATTGTTGCACCCGCCCCCGGGGATGAGCGCTCGAAGGAGATTCTGCGCGAGTACGCGAAGCTGAATCCCGAAGATCCGCGAGACGAGTTGTGGAAGGAATTGGGATAACGCCGCTCTTGGCGCTTGGAAGCGTTGAAAGGGCACGGCTTCAGCCGTGTCGTAATGGGCCGCTTAGAAACGGGCTTCAGCCCCTGAGGAAATTCGATTCTCAAACAGAATCGAGTTCCCTCCGCGGCTAAAGCCGACACTGACGACCCGCTTTCCGGCACGGCTGGAGCCGTGCCCTTTCAAAGCCAAGAGCCAAGAGCGAAGAGCCAAAGCGAGCGAAGCGACTATGACGAAGCGCAAAAAGCAAGGCGCGTACATGATCAGCTCGGTGGCCGAGATGTACGGCATCCATCCGCAGACCTTGCGCCTGTACGAGCGTGAAGGACTGCTGAAGCCCTCGCGCACCGAGGGCAATACGCGGCTCTACACCGATGAAGACCTGGAGCGGCTGGAACTCATCCTGTCGCTGGCGCGCGACCTCGGCGTGAACATTTCGGGCATCGCCATCATCTTGCAAATGCGCGAGCGCATGGACGAAATGCAGCGCCAGATGGCGGACTTTGTGAGCTACGTCCGCAGCGAAGTCATGCAGCGCGCGCAGCAGGCCGGGGCAGATGCCGATCGCGGCGCCATCGTTCCGGTGCGGCATCCGATTCTGGTGCGGCAGGAGCGCAAGGAAAAAAAGTAACGCACGCCGTTCGCCCGTTACTCTTGGCATTAATAAATCGTGCCGCCGGCTGAAGCCGGCTTTCAAAATTTCAAAACAAGACGTTTATCGGCACGACCAAGGTCGTGCCCTGACGCGAATCAGCGCAGCTCCGATTGGCTACCGTCTCTCTTCAGGCAGCGCGCTGGCAATCGATTCCCTCACTGCGGTCATCAAGGCGTCGCGATCGCCGTACTCGCGAGGATCAATCGCCGGATGGTACACGACGGTAACGACCCCTGGCTTCAGCGCAAAGCGATTCTTGGGCCACGCTTCGTAGGTGCCCAGAATCGTGATCGGCAGCACCGGGAAGCCGGACTCCATCGCCAGATGAAATGGGCCTTTCTTGAAGGGCTGAAGTTTGCCATCGCGGGTTCGCGTTCCCTCGGGATAGATCATCATGTTCAGGCCGGAGCGCAACACCTCGACGGCCTTTTGCACACTGTCGATCGCCGCTTCGCGGTTACTGCGATCGACCGGAACCAGCTTCGTCATGTGCATGCCGGTGCCCAGAATTGGTATGCGAAACAATTCCTTCTTCACCAGTACCGAGCAGCGCTGCTGGATTCGCGGAATCTCGATTGGCGGATCCAGGTTAGAAGCGTGGTTGGACATGAAGATGTAATTCTGGCCGGGCTTGATGTTCTCCCTGCCAACCTCATGGATCCTGATACCACCCAGCCGAACCCCTGTGATCGCCAGAAACGTCGCGACATGATAAAGCGGCCCAACGTCGCGCGAGATCAGCGCGTACAACAACAGAAATGGTCCCACCAGCAGGTTTGAGAGTCCCCAGAAGGTCAGCATGATGACGGAGCGGATCAATGGGCACCGCCCGGTTCGTCGTCGCCGTGTATCCACGCCGCCCGGTGGGCCCGTTGCTCGGCGGTAATAGCTGCTACATCGGCGAGCACATACTGCTGCTCCTGGCGAGCGCCCACCTTGAACTTCAGGCCGTGCTCTTTTCCTGCCCGCGAGATTCGCAGCTTGATGGTCTCGCCTGGAATCATGCGCGCCAGCTCGCGATCAAGATGATAGGCAGCGGGGCGCCCGTTGACTTCGAGAATGCGATCCCCGGCGCTCAGGCCTACACGCGCGGCATCACTGCCCGGGACAACTGCGGTGACCGTCGATTCGCTGTCGAGGTTGGCGGTGGAGAAAAAGCCGGGGTCCGCGACGGTAACATTTTCGGACGCGAGTTGAAGTCCAACCAAACGAAAGAAATCGGGGTACGGCAGCGGCCTCACGCCGGCCATGTAGTCGTGAAAGAAGTCTGCAAAGCTGTGGCCCGTGATGGCTTCGGCGGCCTCCTGCACGCCCGCGGAATCGGGGAAATAGCGGTGCTGCTTGGCATAGTGCTCATTCATCCACTGGAAGAGATCGCGCAGAGATTTGCGGCCATCTGTTAGCTGGCGCATGCGCAGATCGAGCAGAACGCCGAGGATTTCGCCCTTGTTGTAGTAGCTGATGCTGCGCTGCGGAGTGCGATAAAAAGCATCGCCCTCCAGCCACGCGCTGAGACTCGACTCCTCAGCCGATTGCCAGGTGTGCGCCGGACGGCTCTCTAATTCCGTAATTTCTGACGCCAGATCCTGGAGATAGCGACGCTCGTCGATTAGTCCGGCACGCACGAGCATGAGCTCGCTGACGGTGCTGGTCACGCCTTCACTGAACCATAACGCCCGGGTGTCCTGCTCGTGCTGATAATCGATGGGCTCAAGCGACTGCGGGCGGATGCGCTTCACATTCCACAGATGAAAGAATTCGTGAGCGCTGATGCCCGCGAGGGAGTCGACATCCACTCGGCCCGAGGCCGCGCTGGCGGAGATGGCTGTGCCGTAAGCGTGTTCCATGCCGCCAGAGCCCGGACCGTGGGGGAAGTCGTAGAGAAATGTGTAATCGGAGTACGGCCGGTCTTGCATCCAGTCCACGGTAGCGTGAGTGACTCGCCGGAGATTTTCTTGAAGTCCTACACTGTCGTACTCGCCTGGGTTTCCATGTACCGCAATGTGGTAGGTAGCGCCGTCCTGCTGAAAGCTGTACTGCTGGAGCATTCCCAGGTCCGCGGGGCTGTCGACCAGAGAGTCGTAGTTGTCGGCTACTCCGACCGCTTCGCTGACTTTTCCGGCGCGTACACTGCCGAATACGTGGGTGTCGCGGAGTTCCCAAGTCGGTGGAGCGTCGAGCAGGCGAATGCTGGCCGGCTGACTGCGCAGTTCGGGCGGGTACATCAGCACCATCGCCCAGTTGAAGAAGCCATGCTCGGCGTTCAGTTCGCTGCCGAATGGCCCAGGGGTGTCCAGGTAGATGTCATAGCTGATGAGCGCACATCCCGCCGCCCCGGCAAGCTCCCACGTACTGGTACTCGTTTGTGAGAAATGTTCGGACTTGCCAGCTGCGTTCTCCACGCGAACATCTTCCACGTGGCCAACGAAGTTACGAACCTGGTAAAGAGCGTTCCAGACCGGCATTGCGAGCGCGGCAGTTCCCGAAAAGTCCAGCAGGCGGATGGTCACATGTGCGATGTGGGTTGGGGCGTCAGCCAGCGAGACGAAGTACTCGGTCGGCTGGGCCTGGGGATCGCTGGGCGTTTGGCAAGTGACGCGAGTGGCGGCCCGGCAACATATCGCAAAAGAAAGAAGGACGAACGCGACCCGACAGCCCAGCACGGAAGTGCGAGAGCTCCTCACGCTTTGACCGGGACCTCGTGCAGTTGCCTGAGCCGGGCGGGCAGCTTTTCGTAAATACCGCCAAAGCCGCCATTGGACAAGATCGCGACGATATCCCCTCCCTCAATGTGGGAGTAATGGCGTCTACAATTTCATCTGCCGATGACAATATCTGTGCCGGAGTTCCGGCCTGCCGCATCTCCTCGACCACGGTTTCCGGGTGAAGGCGCTCGTCTTCGGGAATTGCCTCGGATTTGAAGATCGCAGCGATGATAACTTCATCGGCGATGCTCAGGCTTTGCGCCAGTTCTTTTTGGAATACCCGACGCCGCAGAGTGTTGGAACGAGGCTCGAGGATGGCCCACAGCTTTCGTCCCGCATACCTGGCGCGCAGCGCCTTCAAGGTTTGCGCGATGGCGGTGGGATGATGCGCGAAGTCATCGATGATGGTCACCCCGTAAGCGTCCGAGCGTACCTCAAGCCGCCGTTTGACCGAGCGGAAGGTCTGCAAACCTTGAGCAATCTGCTCCACGCTGATACCGTAGCGAGACGCCATGGCGGCAGCAGCGGTGGCGTTCAGCACGTTGTATTCGCCGGCGAGCGAAAACTCGAACTCACCCCAGAGCTTGTCATCGCGCGTAACGCTCCACCGGGTCGCGTCGGGCAAGTACTCGACCCCGGCAATCCGCCAGGTCGATTGCTGCCCGAAGCCGTAGCGCTCAACCTTGCACAGGGCATGGGCGATGCACTCGTCGACGTTAGCGTGGCCATCCCAGGCAATTAGCGTCCCACGTTGCGGTACAAGGTTTACCAGTCGCTTGAACGCGGTCTTCACCTCGTCGAGGTTGCGATAGATGTCGGCGTGATCGAACTCGACGGAGGTGAGGATCAAGGCGTCAGGGAAGTAGTGGAGAAATTTCGGTCCCTTATCGAAAAACGCGGTGTCGTACTCATCGCCTTCGAGGATGAATTCGGGTCCACTGCCGAGCTGAAACGAACTGCCAAAGTTTTCCGGGATTCCGCCGATAAGAAAACTGGCGGCACGCTGGCCCGCAGAGAACAGCCAGGCCAATAGGGAGGACGTGGTTGTTTTGCCATGCGTGCCCGCCACTACCAGGCGCTCGTGGTCGGCAAGGAATTCGTCATAAAGCAGCTGCGGCATGGATCGTAGGGGAAGGTGTTGATCGAGCGCGGCCTCCAGTTCAACGTTGCCGCGCGAGATGGCGTTGCCTACGACGACAAAGTCGGGGCGAGGCTGAAGGTTGTGTGCACTGAACGGCTGCGCGACTGCGATGCCCAGCTTGGCGAGGAAGTCTGACATTGGCGGATATGACGCAGCGTCAGAGCCGGTCACACGATAACCGCGCTGTTGCAGCATTCCGGCCAGTGAGGCCATAGCGGTACCACATATGCCGATCAAGTGGGCATGTATTTGTTTCGTCATCTGGATACTGGAACTGCTGCGCTTGCGCTATGTGCGGCGGCGGCGTGCCGCAATACCACCGTGGCGCCGGCGTCTAACTGAGCTGCAACGCCGAGCGGGATTGTGATGTTCTTTCGCGTCACGTGTCCCGACGGCAGGCCGTAAACCACCGGCACCCCCAGGTCGCCGACTATGCGCAACACAACCTCCTGCAGCGTGTAGCCCTCGGCTCCGCGGGCACAGTCGAGCATTTCGCCCAAGATAATCCCGCGTACGTCGCCCAGTTTGCCGGCGAGCTTCAGGTGCATCAGCATGCGGTCGATGCGGAATGCCGGCTCGGCTACATCTTCAATAAACAAGATGGTGCCCTGCGTCTGAATCTCGTACGGAGTTCCCAATGAGGCACACAGCAGAGACAAGCAGCCGCCGTAAAGCATTCCCTGCGCGTGTCCGGGTACCAGGACCTGCACCTGTTCGCCGAAGTCGCGAACATAAGGCTCGCCTGTAGTTGCGGCGCGCCAGGACTCCTCGTCCACACCCTCGGGCTGAGCGTCCTTCTGCAACATCGGCCCGTGAAATACGATCAAGTCTGCCCGATCGCACAAATATGTCAGCAACGTCGTCACGTCGCTGCAGCCGCAGAAAAACTTACGATGGCGGCGGATCAACTCGACATCAAGATGCGGCAGCAGATAGTTGGTCCCGTAGCCGCCACGAAAACACACGATGCCCTTCACCTCGGGATCGGCGAACATCCGATGTAATTCATCCAGCCGGCGCTTGACCGATCCAGCAAAATACAGGTCACGATCGAGAATGCTGGGCAGGTGAATGGGGCGGTATCCGCGGCGCTCGAGAGAGGCCAGGCCAGCCACGAGCGACTCAGGCGTGATGGGGCCGGCCGGCGCGATAACGCCGACGGTGTCTCCCACGCGCAAGGCGGGCGGCAGAATGCGTTCGTTCTGTGCTGGAGAAGGCATCAGGAAAAGTCATCTTAACTGAAAAACTCGCCCCGGCAGAGTAGCGTCGCGGAGCCCGTCAGGTAGACCTCGGTATTCCACTCCACGGTTTGGGTTCCCCCGGGCGTATGCACGCGAACCGGTGATTTTGCATGGCCGGCATGCATGGCTGCGACTGCCGATGCACTCGACCCGGTGCCCGACGACAGCGTTTCGCCGACTCCGCGCTCCCAGATGCGCACGTCGATCTCATGGGGATTGCGGAGGCGCACTAGCTCGACGTTGGTCCCGTTTGGAAAATCGCGGTGGACGGAGATTTCAGCTGCGAGCTCCTGCCAGCGCGGTTCGAACTCCTCGACGAACAGAACGAAGTGCGGATTTCCCATGGAGACGGGTATGCCCTTCACTTCGTCATAGCTCAGCCCGACGGCGGTCTGGCCGGTGACCTGAGGCTCACCCATCGCAGTGCGGAATTCAAAGGTACGTCCTTCATGCGCGATCAGGTCGCAGATCTTTAGTCCGGCATCGGTCTCAATCCGCACCACCAACGCTGGATTCTGAAAGCAGTACCACGCCGCCACGCAACGAGTTCCGTTGCCCGATATCTCGGCATCCGATCCATCGGCGTTAATTAACTTGATGCGCAAGTCGGCATGATGCGCCGGCAGAATCCATTCGACCCCATCTGCGCCGATGCCATGATGGCGATCGCAGAGCGTGCGGGTAAAGGCGTGCATGTCACCTGTCCACGCCGAGGCGTCGACGATCAGAAAATCATTGCCGCAGGCTGTCGCCTTGATAAAAGGAACGTGGAGCATTCAGTCTTGTTCCATTTCTGCGGTTGCCGCCAAGGTTGAGACCAGCGGGTGCGCCCTAAGTCGATCCGAAAGCTCTTTCTGCTTGGACCGATAGGCCTCTACTGCGAATTGCAGCCGGCACTGCCCATCGACTACCGACATGCTGACGGTCTGCATAATCAGTCCCATGCGCTCTAAAGCGTCATTTACCGCCGCCAATACCTGATCGGACTTGTCACATTCGTTGCCAATGACCTGGTAGGAAACGATGACTGGTTTGAGATCGAATCGCGTCTCCACCTGTCCGAGCATGATCAGGGCCAGAACGACAAGCGCGGTAGCGACGATGGCGGTGCCGTACAGGCCGCCACCGGCAGCCATTCCGATACCGGCAACGACAAAAATCGTAGCCGCAGAGGTCAGTCCGGATATCGAGCCCTTCGCGTGCAGGATGGTGCCCGCGCCAATGAAACCGATGCCGGTGATGATTTGTGCGGCGATGCGGGTGCGGTCCGCAACATCGGGACCTGCCAGGCGATCGGAGAGAATCGTGAATAGCGCCGATCCGAAGCAGATGAAGATGTTGGTTCGCAGGCCGGCAGGGCGATGTTTGAGCTCGCGTTCCAGTCCCACGGCGGCGCCGAGTATCGCTGCGGTAAGCAGGCGCTCGAAGCTCACCGCTGAGCGGGCGTTGAAGGGATCCCATGCGGGGATCCACGCGACAACATCGAGCAAATTGTGCATCACTGGTTGCGCGGATTGTAACAAAGCCGCGGTGACGGCGAAATTGACTGTTTTTGTGCGGGCGAAAAAGACCGCGGAGGCACCGAGGACACGGAGTAAATTGAGAGAAGCGAACAGGAAGGCTGAAGTTTTTGGTTCCCTCAGAGATTTCGCGTGTGCTCGTATTGGCGTGACGAATGCCTGTGCTGATGCTGGAAAATGTTCCGCTGGCTCCCATGACCACGCTCGGGGTGGGTGGAACGGCGCACTACTTCTGCCAGGCGTATAGCGAGCGAGACCTGCGCGAGGCGATTGTTTTTGCCCGCGAGCGCGAACTCCCAATCTTCACCATGGGCGGTGGCAGTAACCTGGTCGTTTCCGATGCCGGGTTTGCAGGATTGGTATTGAAGGTTGCGCTGCTTGGCATTAAGCAACGGAGCCTGGGCGCGGGCCGGGTGCAGTTCGATGTTGCCGCGGGTGAAGATTGGGACGGCTTCGTAGCCGGGACGGTTCAGTCGCGGTTTGCCGGTCTGGAATGCCTGAGCGGCATACCGGGAACCGTTGGTGGTACACCAATCCAGAACGTTGGCGCCTACGGACAGGAAGTAGGGGAGACGATCAGCGAGCTGCGAGCCCTACATGTCGCGTCGCTCGAGAGCGTGTGTGCTGTCGAAGGCCGATTGCCAATTCGCGTACCGAAGCAGCCGATTTAATACGACGGATCGAGGTGAATATGTAATCACTGGCGTGAGCTTCGGTTTGATACATGGCGGGAAGCCGAAGATTGGGTATGCCGATCTGAAAAGCCACTTTGCGGATGGGACTGGCGAGCCAACGTTGGCTGAGACACGCGAAGCAGTGCTGGAGATTCGTCGCCGCAAAGCTATGGTGATCGTTCCGGGAGATGAAGATTCTCGCAGCGCAGGCTCGTTCTTCAAAAACCCAATAATCACTGAGAACCAATATATTGATCTGGCATCTCGTTTGTCTGCTCGCGGGTTGGTCCTGCCCAGCTATCCCGCTGGAGAACAGCGCCGGAAAATTCCCGCGGCCTGGCTGGTGGAGCGGGCGGGGTTTCATAAAGGCTATGCGAAGGGTGCAGTCGGAATCTCGCGCCGCCACACGCTGGCGCTGGTGAATCGCGGAGGCGCAACCGCGGCGCAATTTGTTGCGCTTAAGAACGAGATACAGTCGCGCGTGCGCGATGAGTTTGGCATCGAGCTTCAGACCGAACCTGTCTTTGTGGGGTTTTGAAATCAGAGCGCTTCGAATGGCTAAATCGGTCAAGGGCTTCTGTTGACGGGTGGAGCACGCCTTGAGGCGTGCAGATGGCACCGCAAGTTAAGAATGCGGCTTCAGCCCTGCGATAAGGACATCGCGACCTCAGCGGCTAAGCCGGACCTTCGAGCGCAGCTTTCACTGCACCGCTGAAGCGGTGCTCCACCCGGTTACACCGTCTTCTGCTCGTATACCGTCGCCAACTGAAGAACTCGCCGGTCGTCTCCCGGCCGGCCTGAGATTTGCAGCCCGACAGGAAGGCCTGACCGGGTGAAGCCGCAAGGCACCGAGATGCTTGGGCACCACAGAAAACTGAAGGGCACAGTGTTGCGAAGCAGCGACTTCACTTCGAACGCTCGTAGCGCGACCGAGTCCAATGCTTCAAGATCGCTGAGCGGCGGCGCTGACACCGGTACCGTCGGCGACAGTATCAAGTCCAGTTTGTCGAACAGTGAATCGGCAGGGCTACTGGCTTTCAGCGCTTCGCGTTGTCGCACATAGTCGATCTCTGTCACTCCAGCACTTCCACGCACGCGGTCGAGGGTTCGCGGATCGTAGAGTTGGGGACTGTGCTCGAACATCTGCTGGTGGTAACGGAAGATCTCGAAGTTGCGAACGTCCCACGCAGGTTCTACCTCGATGCGAATGTCCTCCACATAGGCGACCAGTTTCACCAGTGTCTGAACCGCAGATTCGAAGCCAGTCGCGACATCGGGGTCCAAGTCGGCGGCGAGGTTGCGCGCCACGCCGATTCGTAGCTTCGTCGGAGCGAACGGTTGCGACGGCGACAGCGCAGGGCATCCCACAGGGGACAAGGCTTGCAGGATTGCGTGCGCATCGGCGACAGTCCGGGTGATCGGGCCGGGCGTGTCGAAAGACTCGGCCAGCGGCACGATGCCCGTATTGCTCAACACGCCCTGGCTGGGACGATAGCCAACTACTCCGCACAACGCCGCCGGACAGCGAACGGAGCCGGCGGTGTCGGTACCAATAGCCGCGATACACATACCCGAGCCTACGGCGGCCGCAGATCCGGACGAAGAGCCGCCAGTGATTCGTTTGGGGTCGATTGGATTTCTGGCTGGGCCGAAAGCGCTGATTACGCCGCTTCCGCCGAAGGCGAACTCATGCATGTTGTTCTTGCCGACGATCACCGCGCCAGCCAGCTTCAATTGTTTGACAACCTCGGCGTCCTCGCCAGGAATACGCTCGCGGTATTGGTTACTGCCGGCAGTGGTGCGAACGCCGGCGGTGTCGATGTTGTCCTTGAGCGCGATGGGGATGCCGTGCAGCGGGCCGCGATAGTTGCCAGATGCGATCTCTTCTTCGGCTTGTTGTGCCTGTGCGACCGCGAGTTCGGCGGTCACCGTGATGAAGGCGTTCAGCGTGGGATTCAGGCGGTCGATGCGGGCGAGGCATTCGCGCGTGAGTTCGACGGGTGATAATTTGCGCGTGCGGATTTGTTCGGCGGCGCTGAGGAGGGTGAGCATCGGTGCGGCTTGACGACGGAAAGCTTGAAGATGCGGTCCGTCCTGAACGGGTCAACTTCACGCTGTAAGTCGGGTCCGGGTCGGATTGATCCACTTTGGCAAGCCGCAGTGTACGCATTTGCCGGCCGCGGGATTATGTCCAGTGTCCTAAACCGTCCGCGTAGATAGTGGAAAGGCTCTCCACATCTTGGATCACGCCCAATAACTGTACTTCGCTCCCAGAAAGTAAAACCTGACCAGCAAGAACAGCCATATCAACGATCAGCGGTATAAATCCATTTGCTGATTGCTGTCGGAACGAGCACAAACCGCAGCAAGTCGGGAACGGCTACCATGGCGAGCGCATGCGAAGCAGTTGTTTCTTTAATGATCTAAGCTCGCCCACGCTTACGAATACTCTCCTAGCATACTTCCCACATTGTCAGCGTGCATTACCGCAATGGGCCAGTGCTCTTCTTCACGTAGTCGAGACGCGGTTCCGGTGAAATAGTGCCGCCGGCTAAAGCCGGCTCGGAGAGTTCATAAATCGTAGTACTCGGCAATCCGGCCAAAAGATGGCCGCAGCCTGCCCTGAGCGAAGTCGAAGGGTGCTGGGCTATCATCCCACGCCCTCCGGGCTTTGTCTGTCGCAGCACGGTATCTCTCGCCCAATATGTCTCTTCGGCACAAGCGGCGAACAGCAGGTCCTTCGCTTCGCTCAGGATGACAATCAAAGAAAGACGCGGCTCCCAATTGCTGCCCACTAATTGCTAATCACTAATTGCTAACTGCATTCTTCTTCAACCCAGCCCAAACTCCTTCCATCGCTTGGTCACGCGCTCCTTCGTTTCTGGATCCATCGTGATCTCGTCTGGCCAAGGACGGGTGAAGCCTTCGCTGGGCCATTTGCGCGTGGCGTCAACGCCCATCTTGGAGCCGAAGTCGGGCAGGCGCGAAGCGTGGTCGAGCGAATCGACAGGTCCAAGCGTGAACTGGATGTCGCGTTCGGGATCGATGTTGTTCAGCACCTTGAGCGTGACTTCGGCGATGTCCTGCACGTTCACGTCTTCATCGACGACGAGAATGCACTTGGTTGACATGGCTTGGCCAAGCGCCCAGATGCCGTTCATGACTTTGCGTGCCTGCCCGGGATATGACTTTTTGATGGAGACGATCATCAGGTTGTGGAAGATGCCTTCGATTGGCAGGTTCACGTCAACGATCTCGGGAATCGTCAGCCGCATGAGCGGCAGGAAGATGCGTGCGACGGCCTTGCCCATCCATGCGTCTTCCATCGGAGGCTTGCCGACGATCGTGGTCGCGTAGATCGGGTCTTTACGATGGGTGATGCAGGTGACGTGGAAGACCGGGTAGAGGTCTTCCATGGTGTAGAAGCCGGTGTGGTCGCCGAACGGGCCTTCGGGACGCAGCTCATCGAGCTGCACGTAGCCCTCAAGCACGATCTCAGAGTTCGCCGGCACTTCAATATCGACGGTCTCGCACTTCACCAGTTCGACTGGCTTCTGACGAAGAAAGCCGGCGATCAAGAATTCGTCGATGTCGGGCGGCGCCGGGACAATGGACGAAAACGCCACGGCAGGATCGGTTCCGATCGCCACCGCTACCGGCATGCGTCCGGCTACCTGTTTGCCTTCGGCGACGCGAGAGCCTCCGCCGGAGCGCGCCATCATGTCGAGAGCGGCGGTAATCGGCTCGGCCTCGCCGTGAGCGGCAGCGCGCCGCATACGCTCGCGATAGTGCTCGGCGCCTTGTTTCTGGCGCTGCCAGTGCATGCCGGTCGTGCGCTCGTCGTAGACGTGCAGGCGATACATGCCGACGTTGCGCTTGCCCTTGGCCGGATCTTTGGTCACGACCGACGGCAAGGTGATGAAGCGTCCGCCATCCTTCGGCCAGCATTGCAGGATAGGGAAGTCGAGCAGCGAGAAGTTGTCGTGCTTGATGACCTCTTTGCACGGGCCGCTCTTCACTTCTTTGGGGAAGAACTTGCCCAGGTCGGCCAGCATGGGCAGCATTTTGATTTTGTCGAGCAGGCCTTCGGGCGATTTCACGTCCATGAAGTACTTGATGCGGTCGGAGATCTGGTCCAGCGAATCCACGTCGAGCGCCATCTTCATGCGGCGCTCGGAGCCGAACTGGTTGATGAAGCACCTTCGAACCGCGGATACCCTTTGACGTTCTCGAACAGCAGCGCCGGGCCTCCTGGCCCGTGCGAGCCGCGCGGTCCCCACTTGGAGACGCGGTCGGTGATCTCGGTAATTTCGAGGATCGGATCGACTTCCGCCTTGATACGCTTTAGCTCTCCGGCGCGGTCGAGCGCGGAGATCCACTCCCTCAGGTCCTGATAGGCCAAGCAAGCCTCACTTGATGGTGAACTGTTTGGGCAACCCAGCGAATTATAGAGGGTCGAGCTGGCCTGCAGGACAGCGATCCGCAAGGTTCGGGCTCGAACGCCAGTCGCGCTCGCGGGACTGGCGTTCGAACGACTCGGTCGCGCCGATACGCGGCGCTAAGGATGACACATACGATCCTGGTCGTTGCCAACTCTGTTCGCGCAGCTCACATCCAAATTTGTTAGCTCGCAAACCTAAAGCCGAAGCATATCTTCATTACAATCCATGCCCAATAACTCTGCCGATAACACTGCGCTGATTCATTCTCTGTTGCAACTCACGCTCAACCCTGCTGGAGCGGAGGAGGCAGTCGCCTACGTTGGCAAACTAATCCAGAGGAGCGGGAGCATTTCGAGTCGGTGGCCGACTCCAACCACGTCGTGGTGCGCGCCTTCAGGCGGCACTGCCGAAGCTCCAGGCTTGTTTGTCGGAAGCGGGAAAATCCCCACTCAAGCCAAAGGAAGGCTTGAATGGGACACCCGCAGAAAAAACCCACCCCAGGCAAACGACGGCTTGGATGGGGCACCCGCAACCTGGGCTGGGCAGGTCATCGCCCGGCAGGAGCAGCGTATCCAAAACGCGCTGCCGGTACTGCAACGCATTTGCAGCGAGTTGGAGAACGCCGGATGCCCGGTCACGGTGATGAAGTCGCTGGATCATTGGCCCGACCTGGGCAACGATCTCGACCTATACACGACGGGCGACGAGAAGCGCGTCAGCCAGGTAATGGTCACCCGCATGGGCGCCCAGACTGATCCGCGCAGCTGGGGAGATCGCCTGGCGAACAAATGGAATTTCTGCGTTCCCGGACTGCCCGAGCTGATCGAAGTACATGCGCAGAGATTGGGACAGACCGGCGAGCAGACGCAGATGGCGCGGCGTTTCGTTAGCCGTCGCGTACCCAAAGCCGTTGGTGGCTTCACGTTTCTCGTTCCAGCTCCGGAGGAGCGGGTAATCGTCGCCACGTTACAGCGCATGTACCGGCACTTTTATTTCCGCGTATGCGACATCGTGAATACGGCAGCGCTGCTGGATTCGGGCGAAGTGGATTTCGCCGAGCTGCGGCGCGCATCCGAGCTGGGCGGAATCTGGAGCGGCGTCGCCACCTATCTGAAGATTGTCAGCGACTACGTCAAGAAATATCGCGGGTCGGCACCGCAACTGCCGTCTGAAGTTTTGCGGGGGGCGCAGTTCGGTGGGGAGACGGTCTACGTTGGCGGCAAGTTCATCCGCGTCCCCATCGTGCCGAACGGGGCGAAGTTGTATACCCAGCAGGTCACGCTCACGGCACTGCGGGGCGATGTCCCGGCCACGTTGCGGTTATCGCTGCTACCCCCGCTGGCTTCTGCGGCAGCGGTGGCCTACAGGCTCACCGGCAGCGACAAAGGCGTGTGGTAAGCGGCGTTTGCAACCCGGCCAGACTTATCGGGCTCCGGAAAAACTCCTTCGAAATACCGCTGCGGCCAAAGCTCTCTCGCTTTTTCATCGGCGTAACGCTAGCCAGAAGGCCAGAGTTACCCGCAACTCGTGTTTTTAGCGGCTCGCAAGGTTGTGCCCTGACTCCTACCTTTCCAGACGCCAGATTTTCAGCGGCCTGTCGAGCCGGGCAGCATCTCTGGTGCCAATTTGTTCCGTCTGACTCTTTTTGCAAGGCCCACGCGCCACAAAACGCCAAAGTCGCTTGACTGAGAAAATTTGGCAACAATCTTTCTCCTGCGGTTGCCGACTCCGCCGCCAAGTTGCATAATGGACAACAATTGTTGGGGAGACCACGAGCCGTCGTCTTCCTAAAAGCGTTCCAAAGCGTCTCTAACTAGCACAGGGTTTTCACTGAGTAAATCCGCCGTGAGAGTTTTCACCCGCTTCGAACAACAGTGTCTCCGCTCTCATGGCACGTGTGCTCGCCTTTCAGAAGTTTCCGCGAAGAACCAGACAACACATCGAAGCACGGCGAATCTCAAACTGCGCAAAGGAAATAACACATGCCTGTGACTCGCATCGATATTCCGCTCGATTCCCTAGTCGCTTCGCCGCATAGCGAAGAAGATATCCAGCGCAAACTCGCCCATGAGCGGGCGCGGCTGGCCAGCATGATGGGGCTCGACAGCGGCCCTGTCCGTCACTTCCGTCGTCCCGCCGAGCGTCCTTTTGGCGCCGAGGAGCGCGGCAACGTGACCATCCTCTTTGGTGGACTCACCTGGAAGCATGAGCGCGTTATTCAGGCGGTGTTCAAAGGCTGCGGTTATAACTGCGAAATTACTCCCGTGCCCAACGTAGCCGCCTTCCAGCTCGGCAAGGAATACGGCAACAACGGCCAGTGCAATCCGACCTACTTCACCGTCGGCAACCTGGTGCAGTATCTGCAAAGCCTGGAAGCGCAGGGCCTGACCAAGAAACAGATCATCGACAACTACGTGTATTTCACCGCCGGTTCCTGCGGCCCCTGCCGTTTCGGAATGTACGAGGCGGAATACCGGCTGGCGTTGCAGAATTCCGGATTCGAAGGCTTCCGCGTGCTGCTGTTCCAGCAGAACGACGGCGTGAAGGCAGCGTCCGGTGAAGCGGGATTGAAGTTCACCGTCGACTTCGGACTCGGCATGTTCAATGCGCTGAACCTGGGCGACATCATGCACGAGATGATTTATCGCGTCCGTCCCTTCGAAGTCGAAAAGGGTCAGACCGACCGCGTGTTCCGCGAGTCCGTTGACACGCTCTGCACCATGCTGCGCGAGCGCAAGCCGTTCGAGGACCACGAAGACCTGCCGGAATGGATGGCCAAAAAGATCCGCGCCAGCAAGGGAGCGAAGTGGGAAGTCTGGGTTAACTCACTGCTGAAGGTGCGCGAGCAGCTGTATGGCGACCCCTACAAAGAAGCTCTCCAGGCAGTGCACGATCAGCTGGGCACTATTCAAGTCGACCGCCTCCGGGTGAAGCCGGTGGTGAAGATCATTGGCGAGTTCTGGGCGCAGACCACCGAAGGCGACGGCAATTTCCACATGTTCGACTTCCTGGAGCGGGAAGGCGCGCAAGTGCTGGTCGAGCCCATCGGCACCTGGGTGATGTACATGATGTACCAGGTGAAGGCGCGCAACCTTGCCAAGCGTTCGCTGGACGAGAAGTACAAGAAGGTAAAGCCGTGGGAGCTGCACAAGCTGGCGCTCAACGAGCTGAACTTCAAAAAGAAGCAGTGGATGATCGGTATCGGTGAGCGCATCTATGCGCGGCAGTACCACCGCGTGGTGGAAGCGCTGGGCAACGTCGCTCACGAACTGATCGACCAGAAAGAATTGGCCGAGTTGGCCAACCCCTTTTACAACGAGTTCGCGCGCGGCGGCGAAGGCCATCTCGAAGTGGGTAAGAACGTTTACTACACCAAGAATCGCCTGTGCCACATGGTGCTGGCGTTGAAGCCGTTCGGATGCATGCCGTCATCGCAGTCCGATGGCGTTCAGTCGGCGGTAGCGAACCACTTCAAAGAGATGATCTTCCTGCCGATTGAAACTTCCGGCGAAGGCGAGATCAACGCGCATAGCCGCGTGCAGATGGCGCTGGGCGAAGCCAAGGTAAAGGCCCGCATGGAGTTCGACCAGGTGCTGCAGTCGACCGGCAAGCGCCTTGAGGACATCAAGGAATACGTTGCCGATCATCCTGAGTTGCGCAACCTGTTCTACCCGGTGCCGCACGTTCATGGCGTAACCGGCACGGCGGCGCACTTTGTGCTCCATGTAAGCGACTTGATGGACCGCAAGACACGCATCAAGCGTGTTCCGGCCGTCAAGCGCGAGGTAGAGGAACGGGAGTTGGCGATCGCATAGGTTTAAGATTCACATAGGCCTGGAGGATATAAGCTGCTTGTGCTTCCAGGCCTAAACTTTAATTGAGAAGTCCCGACCGGCTTCGCCTTACGCCGGCGCTGTAAAAACGACTGAAGAAAGGACAGCCAAGGCATGCCCGAGGTGGAAACGCCTACCGCGCCAACCCCAGAGAGCTCTACGTCCACTCCAACGTTTCGTCTGGACGTACAGCTTCATGATCTGCTGATGAAGCCGCCGGACGCGCGCACCCTGCTTCCCGCGCCCAAGGACGGCAAGGAGCAGACGCTGCCCGAGCCGGTGTTCCCGCAGTATCCGGAACTGCTGGCAGCGCCAGACGAGGATTTCTTTCCCGCCAACGGCAAGCGCAAGTACAACAACAAGATTATTTATCGCGCGATGCGTGGCTGGGCATTTCCGTTTATCCGCTCGCGGGTGATGCCGGGCGACTTTCATCCCATGATCGCCTACCTGTTCAACGAGTGGAAGTGCAACCTCGACTGCCACTACTGCTGGGCCTTCGACAATACCGTCCGTGGCATGAACGAGGACGTGGCCAAGCGGTCGGTCGACTGGTTGCGCGAATCCGGCGCTGGCGTACTGGCGTTGATGGGTGGCGAGCCGCTGCTACGCCCCGACTTCGCGCACAAGATCATCTATTACGCGGCGAAAAAGGGGTTCTGGATTTATCTGCCGACCAATGGCCGCCTGCTGTGGCCGAAGGTGATCGACAAAGTCGCCGATGCTGGCGTTGCGACCATAAACCTCGCGGTCGATGCATGGGACGACGTCCCGGGCAGCGGATTGCCGAAGGCGATGGTGCCCATTCGCTCGCACTTCGACTACATGGTGAAGAAGCAGTACAAGTACGGATACTCGTGCTTCCTGAACATCAACATCTGCCGAAACAATCTGGATGACGTGCGGCGTCTGACGGAACTGGCGCACGACAACGGAATCGCTACCGACTATCACATCTGCGAATCGCCAATGACGGAGCAGCCGGCGTTCAAGCATTACGAGAGCAATCCAACGTTCATTCGCAAAGAAGACCATCCGGTGGTTGCTGAACTGATTGATTGGCTGATCGAGAAGCAGAACTCCGGCTACAAAATGGTGAATTCGGTGAAGCGCCTGGCGCAGATGAAGGAGTTCATCGAAGGCAACCTGCACGACTGGGGCTGCCGCGCGGGCATGAATTCACTGATCGTGCGCGTCGATGGCACGCTGGCGCCATGCTTCCCGATGTACAACGCCAGCTACGATTGGGGAACCATCGAGAACCACAAGTTCGAGCGCAAGCAGATTGGCGGATATGAAGCAGGAGTGTCAGAAGACCTGCTTCTCGACGCTGAATCACATCCTGGCGTTCTGCTACAACGATGAGCGCGTGATCAAGTGGCTATGGAAGCACGCCAAGGTTGGTTTCAAGAGAATGGAAGGCAACTTCGAGGACTAGTGATCGGTCGAGGGACCTTCAGGTCGCGTCAGGGCACGACCTTGGTCGTGCCGGTAAGCTCTTTCTTATGATTTTGTCATCCCGAGCGGGCTTTAGCCCGTGAGGGACCTGCTTTTGATTCGGGAACGTGGCGTGGCGCGAAAGCAAGTCCTTCGCTGCGTTCGTCACGGCTGGCCGGGACTCACTTCGCTCAGGATGACAAACAGTAGACGTTATCGCATTTCGGCACGACTGAAGTCGTGCCTTGACGCGACGTTTTTTGCGGGCGGCGCAGCTAAAGCTGCGCCCCTTCAAAATTAACAATAGAGGGGCTTGAGCCCCCACGCACGAACTCAGGAGGCCTAAGTGAGTTCACACTCGCACGAGCACGGATCATGCAGCACCGGCGCAACCAGGGTCGATGTTCAGCTCAACGATTTGATCAAGAGCGCATCGCCCGACACCCTGCCTGCCCGAATCCTTGCCAAATCTCGCGAGGTTTCTGCGCAATCCGGACACAAGATGGTTTACATGGTCGGCATGGACGTCGGCTCGACCACGGTGAAGTCGGTCGTGGTGAATGCTGAAACCGACCAGATCATCTGGAGCGACTACCAGCGCCACGAAACCAAGCAGCCGGAAAAAACTCTCGAGTTCCTGAAGCGCATGCAGGACGAAGCTGGCATTGCACCACACAACTGCCGCATCTTCATCACCGGCTCGGGCGGCGGTGCGCTGGCCAATCTCGTGGGCGCGAAGTTCGTGCAGGAAGTCACTGCGGTATCGCTCGCGGTCGAGAAGATGCATCCCGAAGTGAACTCGGTCATTGAGTTGGGCGGCCAGGACGCGAAGATCATCGTCTTCAAAGAGGACGAGAACACCGGGCGCAAGAAGAAGATTCCGTCGATGAATGACAAGTGCGCCGGCGGTACGGGCGCGGTCATCGACAAGATCAACGCCAAGCTGAAGATTCCTACTGAGGACCTGGGCAACCAGGGCTACACCGGAATCAAGTTGCATCCCGTTGCCGGCAAGTGCGGCGTGTTCGCCGAGACCGATATCAACGGTCTGCAAAAGCAGGGAATCCCGCCTGATCAGCTCATGGCTTCGCTGTTCGATGCCATCGTGCTGCAAAACCTGACGGTGCTTACGCGCGGGCACACACTGCGTCCGCATGTGCTGTTGTTGGGCGGTCCGAACAGCTTTATTCGCGGCATGAAAGAGGCCTGGCAGCAGAACATTCCCCGGATGTGGGAGGAGCGCAAGGTCGAAATTCCGGAGGGAATGAAGCCGGAAGATCTGATCAAGGTTCCCGAGAATGCGCAGTATTTTGCTGCTATCGGCGCGGTTGAGTTCGGCAAAGACGAAGATCCGGACGTGGGCATTTACACGGGTACGGAGTGCCTGGAAGACTACATCACGGTTGGTCGCCAGGCGGAGAAGGCGAAGTCAGGCGCTGCCGGCCTCAGCGCTTCCGATGAAGAGCTGGTGAAGTTCAAGCAGGAATACACCATCCCCAAGTTCAAAGGCGCGACCTTCGAACCAGGCCAGACGGTCAGCGGATTCATCGGGATCGATGGCGGATCGACTTCCACGAAGGCCGTGTTGCTCTCCGAAGCCGGCGACGTGATGTGCAAGGCCTACCAGCTTTCCAATGGCAATCCGATCCAGGACACCATCGACATGTTCGCTGCTATCCGCGAGCAGGTTGAGTTGCAGGGCGGCAAGCTCGAAATTCTCGGCGTGGGTACCACCGGCTACGCCAAGGACGTGTTGAAGGACGTGCTCAAAGCCGACGTCGCGCTGGTGGAGACCGTCGCGCACACCGAATCGGCGATGAAGTTCTACAAAGATCCCCACGTGATCGTCGATGTGGGTGGGCAGGACATCAAGCTCATCGTCCTGAAAGATGGGCGTGTAAAAGATTTCAAGCTGAACACGCAGTGCTCGGCGGGCAATGGATACTTCCTGCAAGGCACTGCCGAGGCGCTGGGGTACAAGGTCGAGGAGTACGCGGATATCGCGTTCGGCGCCACTACCATGCCGGTCTTCGGCTACGGCTGCGCGGTGTTCATGCAGTCCGACATCGTCAACTTCCAGCGCCAGGGATGGAAAGGCGAAGAGATTCTCGCCGGACTGGCGGCGGTGTTGCCGAAGAACATTTTCCTCTATGTCGCTGCGATTCCGAACCTGGCGAAGCTGGGCTCACGCTTCATCCTGCAAGGCGGAACGCAGAAGAACCTGGCGGCCGTGAAGTCGGAAGTTGACTTCATTCGCTCGCACTTCCACGGCGTCGATCACGGGCCGGAGGTCATCGTTCACGAACATTGCGGAGAGTCGGGCGCGATCGGCGCCGGTGTCGAAGCCGTTCGCCTGTACAAGAACGGCCATCGCACCTCGTTCATCGGCATTGACGCAGTGATGAACATCGGCTATCGCACCACGCGAAGTGAAGAGACGCGCTGCTACTTCTGCAAGAACAACTGCCTGCGCACCTTCATCGATGTGAAAACCGGAGACGAGGAGAAAATCGATACTTCCACGCCGCTGCCGGTGTTCAAGTCGAAGGTGCCGTTGCAGACGGGCGAGCGCCGCCTGATCATTTCGACCTGCGAAAAAGGTCAGGTGGAAGACGTCAGTGCGATGCGCGGTATCAAGGCTGGACTCGACGCGATAAAGAAGGAGAATCCCAACTTCGTCGATATCGCGGCTCATGAGGCGTTCCGTCCGCGCAATTCGAAGAGCGTGGCCGACCCGCTGCCGGCCAAGTCCTGGAAGTCGTCGCTCTTCAATAAATCTTCGGTCGACCAGCGGATCGAGCTGATGAAAGCTCGCGCGACCCATCGCGTCGGCATGCCCAAGGTGCTGCAGATGTACCTGTACGCGCCAATGTTTAGCCGCTTATTTCGAGAGCCTTGGCGTGCAGCCGGAGAACATCATCTACTCCGACTTCACCTCGCAGGAACTCTATCGTACCGGCGCCGGTCGCGGCGCCATTGATCCCTGCTTCCCGTCGAAGATCGGCATTCCGCACGTCTACAACCTGGTCTTCCAGAAGCATCAGAAGAAGCCGCTCAACACCATCTTCTTCCCCATGATCGATACGCTGCATCAGCCGCTGAAGAATTGCAGCGCCAGCAGCGCATGTCCTACCGTGACCGCGACTCCTGATGCGGTGAAGGCGGCATTCACCAAAGAAAGCGATGTCTTCGCGGAGAACGGGATCAAGTATCTTGACCCGCTGCTTAACATTCACGATCCCAAGCTGTTCGGTTTGCAGATGTGGCAGTGCTGGGCGCCGCATCCTTGGAATCTCGGAAGATGAGAACGAGCGCGCGATTCAGGCTTCCTTCAAAGCGCTCGACGACTACGACCTGGGTCTGAAGAAACAGGCTCGCGAAATGCTCGACACGCTGGAGCGCGAAAACCGCCTCGGCATCGTGATGCTCGGTCGTGTGTATCACCACGATCCGGGACTCAACCACGAGATCATGGAGGAGTTCCAGAAGCTGGGCTACCCGGTGTTCTCGCAGAGCCATCTGCCGACGGACGAAGACCTGCTCGATCGTTTGTTCGGCGACGAGGTTCGCGCCGGCACTATCACCCACGCGCTTGACATTAAGGATGTGTGGAAGAACGCATACTCCGCCAGCACGAATGTGAAGATCTGGGCGGCGAAGTTCACCGCGCGGCATCCCAACCTGGTGGCGCTGGAGATCAGCAACTTCAAGTGCGGACACGACGCGCCGATTTACACGGTGATCGAGGACATCATTGAGAAATCCGGCACGCCGTATTTCTCCTTCAAGGACCTCGATGAGAATAAGCCGACCGGCTCGATCAAGATTCGTGTCGAGACCATCGACTACTTCCTGAAGCGCTATCGCGAGGACCTGCTGAAGAAGGCGGATGCCGCGAAGGAAATGGAGCGCCAGCTGGCGGAGTACGAACGTGCGTTGCGCATCAGCCTGACGCATAAGTCCGTGCGCCAGGAGAGCGATCTGGTGCCGCTGGTTGGAATCGAACCTCAGCCGCAGCCGGAGCTGTCGTCGGCCAACGACTAGCGAAGTTGTCAGTGATCCGTTGTCGGTTGTCAGTTAAAGAATGTCATCCTGAGCGAGAAGCGTAGCGACGAGTCGAAGGACCGCTATCGCTCAGGACAAGCCTTGCTGAGGTAGGGGTCCTTCGACTTCGTTCGGTCGCTGCGCGGCCTCACTCCGCTCAGGATGACAAACCTAGGTAGCCCGCACCCGTCGGACGCGATAAAATATTTCAGACGCCATGCCTCTCACTACCGACACCAAGAAAGTGATGTTCGAGATCTACCGTGACACCTCGCTGACCGGCCAGTACAAGGTCGTGTACTTCACCGAGCTCGGCGAGCACGACAAGGACACTGAAATCGCTGACGCCATGCGTGGCGAACACATTTTCGACGGCTTTCTGCTTCACCGCGAGCGGCAGGAAGGGAAGCAGGTCGTCGACCAGATATTGGGAGAGCTGAACCGGGGAGCAGACATTGACCCCAGCGGCAATTGAAGAGAAGCTCAAGCCATATCTGGCCCGGTAGGCACTTTAGTAGCCTCCAAACACCTCCATCGTCCGGTTCCGGATCTAGTAGATACCTCCGGAATGTGAGCCTCGGATCGCCCCCAAGGTGGCGTCAATAAATTGAATCCGCAACTTCCTTTTTTCACACGCTAATCCCAAAATTCATATTTTGCCGTCCGCCTGCTGTTTTACAATTCAGGATGTCAATGATTCGGTGGTATTTAGCGGCGGGGTGAGGCTAACCTTCGTGGCATCTGAGTTGCAGGAAATGGTAACAAGGGCTGGTGTGCTCCAGCAGATAGGCAAACCACGCCAGCAACGGCAACCTATGCCGAAGGACCTGCAAACACGATTTTTCGCTGTCTTCCTGGGACTGGTCAGCGTGGCCGCGGTCGTGTTTGCCGTCATCAATTTCCAGAAGAGCAACGGTTTCCCCACCCCGACCGACGGAGTTTGGTGGATCGAGCAAGGCAGCCACCTACAGGCGGAGCGCGTCGATCCTGACAGTCCTGGCGAGAAGGCGGGCGTAAAGCAGGGCGACCTGCTGCTCTCAGTTGATGGTCATGCCATCAGCAATGTCGGCAGCCTGGAGCGGCAACTCTACCGTGTCGGCATCTGGTCGAAAGCTACCTACTCGCTGCAACGACGGGGAGTGACGCTGGAAGCGCCGCTGATTCTGATTCCCGCCGACCGTTCGCTCAATCTGGGTCTGCGGCTGATCGCGCTGGTTTACCTCGGCATCGGCGTGTACGTCCTGCTGCGACGCTGGACGGCGCCCAAGAGCACACACTTCTACGTCTTCTGCCTGGTCTCGTTTGTCTTCTACTCGTTCCATTACACCGGCAAGCTCAACGACTTCGACTGGATCATCTATTGGTCGAACGTAGTGGCGTGGCTGTTGCAGCCGGCGCTGTTCCTGCACTTTGCGCTGACCTTCCCGGAGCGCCGTGCCGTGGTGGACCGGCGGCGCTGGCTGATTCCGATGGTGTACCTGCCCGGAGCGGTCCTGCTGGCGACACACATCGCACTGCTGACTTGGGCGCAGCCCAGCGAGAGCCTGCGCTGGAATCTTGATCGCGTGCAGATGGTGTATCTTGCCGTTTATTTTGTGGCAGCAATGCTGGTTCTGTGGCAGAGCTACCGGCGGGCGACGACGGCCATCCTGCGCCAGCAAATGAAGTGGATCACCCGCGGAACCATTCTCGCGGTGGTACCGTTCGTAGCGTTCTACGTCATACCGTATCTGCGCGGCGCGGCTCCATCCTTGGCGATGAGGGTTTCCGTACTGTCGCTGGTATTCCTGCCGCTTACCTTCGGCTACGCCATCTTCCGTTATCGCTTGATGGACGTGGACCTGATCTTCAAGCGCGGCATGGCTTACACCATCGCGGCAGGGTCGATTACCGCCGCGTATCTGGGAGTGGTTGGCGGGGTGTCCGCATTATTCAATCGCCACTTCCCCAGCGCCGGCCCAATCGGGTTAGGCATCGCTATTGTCATCACGGCGCTGCTCTTCGAGCCCTTTAAGAACTGGGTACAGGATTATCTCGACCGGCTGTTCTACAAGAAGCGTTATGACTATCGCAAGACGCTGATCGAATTTGGTCGCGATCTGAACTCCGAGACCGATCTCGACCATATGCTCACCTCGATCATCGACCGGCTATCGCGCACTTTGATGGTCGATCGCATGGCGATCTTCCTGTCGAATCCCGAGCAGTCGGAGCAGTTCACGCTGGCGAAGTCCTACGGCATTTCGAATACGCGCGGACTCGACCTGGGCTTCCTCAACCTGGCGCGGCCGGAGTGGGAGGCAGGGCACCTGTTCTTCGACAACACCATACACGCCATGCGCGAAACCCGGGAAGCGCAGGACGCGATTCGCAAGCTGGACCTGCACTATTACATACCGTGCACCGTGATGAACCGCATGATTGCGGTAATCGGATTGGGCAAGACCTCGGAAGGCGACTTCCTGTCAACCGAAGACGTGCAGTTGCTGGAGACGCTGGCCGGTTACGTCGGTATCGCCCTCCAGAACGCGCGCCTTTACAAGTCGCTGGAGAGCAAGGCGGAACAGTACGAGCGGCTGAAGGAGTTCAACGAGAACATCGTCGAATCCATCAGCGTGGGCGTGCTGGCGGTTGACCTGGAAGATCGCATCGAGTCGTGGAATTCGCAGATGGAAGTGATGTTCGCCAAGCCGCGCGCCGACGTTATGGCTATGGGCTTGAGCCAGGTCTTTCCCGCGGAGTTTCTGGAGGAATACTACCGGGTCCGCCAGAACTCAGGCATTCACAATCTCTATAAATTCAAGCTCGGAACCACCGCCGGCGACACCCGCACCACCAACATTGCGATTGCTCCGCTGGTGAGCAAGGACTTCAGCGTCATCGGCCGGCTGATCATTGTGGACGACATAACAGAGCGAGTGGAGTTGGAAGGACAGCTGTCGCAGGCCGAGAAGCTGTCGTCGATCGGACTGCTGGCCGCGGGCGTAGCGCACGAGGTCAACACTCCGCTGGCGGTAATCTCGTCTTACGCGCAGATGCTGGCCAAGCAGGTCAACGGCGACGCCAAGAAGTCGGAGTTGCTGGACAAGATCACGCGCCAAACCTTCCGCGCCTCGGAGATCGTCAACAGCTTGCTGAACTTCTCGCGCACCTCCAGCACTGAGTTCGCCAGTGTCGACCTCAATCGCGTCATTCAGGACACCTTGATGCTTTTGGAGCATCAATTGAAGGTGGCGCGGGTGAAGGTGGTGCAAGAATTGCAACCGCAGTTGCCGTTGATCTACGGCAACACCGGAAAGCTCCAGCAGGTGTTTTTGAACCTGTTCCTCAATGCGAAAGATGCCATGCCGTCCGGCGGTACTCTGCTGGTCGCCACCAGCAACGGGCATAACGTGCAGGTGACGGTGGCCGACACGGGTAGCGGCATTGCGCAGGAGCACATACCGCGCATCTACGATCCGTTCTTCACCACCAAGACCAAGCCTAAGACCGGGCATAGCGGCGGAACCGGACTGGGCCTGTCTGTCACCTACGGCATCATTCAAGAGCACGCCGGCAAGATCCGCGTGAACAGCAAGCCTGGCGAGGGCACGACTTTCACCATGGAATTTCCCCTGATCAGAAAGGCAGTCAGTGCCTGAAGCCACACTTAGCCGGGCCATCAATAATCACGACGAAACCGCGTCGCCGGGGTCGGTGCTGATCATCGACGACGAAGCCGCGATTCGCGAGTCGTTGCAAACTCTGCTCGAGATCGAAGGCTACGAAGTTGAAACTGCGAACGATGGCACCGAGGGCTTGGCGCGCCTCGCCGAGCGGCCGTTTGACCTGGTGCTGCTCGACTTCGCTTTACCCGAGCGCAACGGCATTGAGATTCTGCAGGACATCCGCGAGCGCGACTCCGAGCTGGCCGTCATCATGATCACCGCCTACGGGACGGTGGAGAACGCGGTGAATGCCATGCAGGCCGGGCGCCACCAATTTCATCCAGAAGCCGTGGGACAACGAGAAGCTGCTGGCCGACATACGGACCGCGGTTGGCCGGCGTCGCGCCGAAGAAGAGGTGGTCCACCTTAAGCGGGCGCTGAAACAGCGCTACAGCTTCGAGAACATCATCGGGAAAAGTGAAGCCATGCTGCGCATCTTCGACCTGGTTGCGCAAGTGGCTCCCAGCCGGTCGACGATTCTGCTGCAAGGCGAGAGTGGAACCGGCAAAGAACTGATCGCGAAAGCCATTCACATGAACTCGACTCGTCGCGACCGGCCATTCGTTCCGGTGAACACGGGGTCCGTGCCGGCCGATCTGCTGGAATCGACCTTGTTCGGGCATGTGAAAGGTGCATTTACCAGCGCCATCGCCAGCAAGAAGGGTTTGTTCGAGGTGGCCGATCGCGGCACCCTCTTCCTTGATGAAATCGGCACCATGGGACTGGAGACGCAGGCGAAAATCCTGCGCGTACTGCAAGACCGGCGATTCATGCATCTGGGCGGCGTCACGGAAGTGCAGGTAGACGTGCGAATCATCGCGGCCACCAATGTCGACTTAAAGCAGCACGTGAAAGAGGGTAAGTTCCGCGAGGACCTGTTCTATCGCCTCAACGTCATTACCGTCGATCTTCCGCCGCTGCGCCAGCGCAAAAACGACATTCCGCCGCTGGTCTATCACTTCGCCGATAAGTTTGCGCGCGAAAATGAGAAGCCTGCTTTGCGAATTACGCCCGAGGTACTACGCCCTTTAATGGACTACGACTGGCCGGGCAATGTGCGTGAGCTGGAAAATGTAGTCGAGCGCGCGGTGGTGTTGGCGAATGGACCTGTGCTTACCGTCGATCTGCTGCCTGACAACATCGCCGGTCGGGCTGCGCGGCTGGCGTTGATGGAACATCGACCGGATGCCTCGCTATTTGAAATCATGGAAGATTGCGAGCGGCGCATCATCAGCGACATGCTGGAGAAATGCAACTGGAACCAGACGGAGGCCGCCGATCGTTTCCGGATTCCCCTTTCTACCCTCAATCAGAAAATCAAACGCCTCAGCATCGAGATCAAGAGAAAAGTCCGCGACGGCAACGGTTCAGGCAATTAGCCGTTTTGCGAAAGACGGCAGATCCCAGCCTCCTGTTTCCATGAACGTTTTGCCGATAACACTGAGCACGAATTCCTGAATCTCCATCCTTTCCGATAACTTAGCTGACTGCCATTTCGGCGGGGTGGAATTAAGTACCTAGGTACTAGCGTAGTAGTTTAACTATCAATCGGCGTCGCTAGATATCTTCCAACCTAACCTGTCTTAATTCGCGACTTCCACTCCTTCCCAATCTGGAAATGTTGTGCGAAATACTATCCGTTGTAGTTGACGTTTTTTGTTCTTATGGACTTGGGACGGCGCTATGATGGGCAGGACTTCCCCTCGTCATTTCGTCCTACACGTGTGCGGATTGCTTTCGAAATAAGGAGGAACCTGAAAAAGTAGCGTCGCTTTTCTTGCTTTGCATTGCGCTGGGCGCAACGTACGCCTCAGGGTCAATCATGGGGAGCACCGACCCGAATTCATTCAGTTGAATCCAGTCTCTGGATGCTGTCCTAACGTAGTCTCTTGGCACGTGCAGTAGCGCGTTTCTAGGAGGAACGGAGGAAACGCAACTTGCCCTCGTCCCTTTCCTCATTCAGTTTCGAACAGAAGAAAACGGAGAAACAAATGAAAAAAGCAGTGTTTATAGTGTTGCTGATCACGATCAGCAGCTTAGCCGTCTATGCCCAGCCTGCCAGAATTATTGCCCCTCCCAGCACCCTGCTGAACACGCCCGGGAAGGTGCACACTCACCTGTTCGTCTACGTCCCGGCAGGAGGAGCGAATCCGGCAATTCCCAACGGTGAAACTCCGGCCTCGGTGGCCTGCATTTACGGCGTGGTTCCACCCACCAGCGGCTGTCCGAAAAGTGGCAGTGTTCTGCCCACTGGCGGCGCAAAGGCCATCGCCGTGGTGGAATACGGCGGGTATCCCACCGTCCAGAGTGACTTCAACGCGTACAACACGCAGTGGGGCCTGCCCGCGCAGACGTTAATATCGGTCTGCTACCCGGGTCCGACCTGCCCGAACAACTCAGGAACCGGCTGGGACCTGGAGACGGCATTGGATATCGAGATTGCCCATGCCCTCGCGCCCAATGCCCAGATCTACATTGCGGAGTTCACCAACGATCCGCTGGGTGATAACGCCGAACAGAATGTTGCTGCGCTCTTAGCCTCGACCTACGGGGCGGGCGAAGTCACCAATAGCTGGACCTACAACGGCGGTGAAGGCTGGTGCGGCAGCGGCAACTGTGAGCTGGAGTACGACTCTGATTTTGCCGAGCCCGGCATTGTGTATTTCGCCGCGGCGGGTGATGACGGGGCGCAAGTGAATTACCCATGCGTCTCGCCGAATGTGAACTGTGCCGGCGGTACGCACGTCAACCGCGACGGTAACGGCAATTACGAGGGCACCCAGGCCTGCTGGAGTGGCAGCGGCGGCGGAATCAGTGTGTATGAGCCGCTTCCCAACTATCAGCGCATTATCGCGCCTGCCACCCTGAAACGCGGCATTCCTGACCTGTCGGCGGTTGCGGATCCGGCTACCGGCGTCGCTGTTTATAACACCCCCTATTGCCATGGGTGGTGTGTGGTTGGTGGTACGAGCGTGGCTTCGCCACTGTTGGCATCCTATGTCAACGCCGCAGGTAACTTCCGTGATAATAGCGTGGACCAGCTGGCCAATGAGTATAAGTGGTATGGCCTGACTCTCACCTCCTATGCGACTTACTATTACGACGTCGTTACCGGGAGCAACGGTCATCCGGCAACGAAAGGATGGGACCAATGCACCGGCTTGGGCGCACCGATCAAGCTCTCGGGCTTCTAGCTGACCAACTATCCTTAGTCTCCATACGACGTGACTAGGGGGTATAACGGCTATCACGCGGGACCGGGCTTTAACCTGTTGACTGGACTGGATGTATCGAATCCGACGAATAGGACGAACCCGCTCTTTGGTTTGCAGCACTTGACCATGTAGTTTTAGCTCCTCGGTCTGGCGCGCCTCGTAAGGGGCGCGCAACTCAGCAGAGCGGTGCCACACGGCATCGCTCTTTTTGCGTAAATACAACAGGAATAAGGCATCTAAGAAACTTTCTCACTTGGAGTGGAGGATTGTAACTAACCTCTACTGTCAACCGCGTAGCTAATCCTGCCTGGTTTGCAAGCCTCGAAATACTAGCTGTTATAGTTGACGATTTTTGGTTTCACTCCCCCGAACGGGGTTATCATTGGCGGGCTTGACCTTGCGTGTATTGTTGTGTGCAGTTAGGAGGAACATGAAGAGAGCAACTTTGGTTTTGCTGCTCGGTTTGGTGCTGGGCGCAACCTACGCGTCCGCGGCCATCACGGGCACCACAAACCCCAATTTGTTTAACGATTATGTTGACTGGTGCGTGCAGTTCAACAATTGCGCTAACACTCCATTCCTGGAGCCTTCCCCTTCATCGTTTACGTCGAACGGCGGGGTCTCGGGAATTGTGGGCTTGGTAGGAACGCAGCAGCCGTTTGAAGTCCGGCAGCAGGGCGTTACCTGGAACGGCAACTTCAACGCCAATATGGGCGTTCTATACAACGGCGTTGAGACCCAAGGCAACACTCCCACGGACATCGCGGCCAACTTCGGGGTCGGCGTTTACGGAGCTGGCGCCTACATTCAGGCCGACCAGGCAGGCGCCTTCACTGCTACCGTGACCCTGTACAACGCGAGCTTCCAGTCGCTGGGCACGTACTCTGCTACCGGCAACTCCAACAGTCAACAGGGAACGGCGCTCTTTATTGGAGCCTACGACACCTCAGCCGACGTATACGCGATCGACTTCAATGTGCAAGACATTAACGGCAAGGACGACTTTGCCATCGGCGAGATGCTGCTGGCCACCAACCCCGTGCCGGAGCCGGGCACTCTCTTGCTGCTTGGTCCTTCGGCCCTCGGCATTTTTGGGGTGGTGCGCCGCCGCATGAATCGTAAGTCGCAGGAGGTGCAGTAATGAAGCTGACTAAACTGATCGTCATCGCCACAGTCTTACTGCTGGCCTGCCAGATCTTTGCCCAGGCTCCGACCTATGTGCAGAAGCTCGCAGCCAAGGCGGAAGCGACCGGACAGCCGCAGAAGGTCATGCCCACCGCTCCCCCGCGCCACATGCGTTCGTTCATCTGGGTTAGCGGCGGGTTCACGCCCGGCCAGCCTCCGACCAAGCCGGCCAACTGCAACAAGAATGGCTTCTGCCCGCCATCGCTTGAGATCGCCTACGGATCAGCCAACGTGGTTGGCGGCATGGGCGGACAGGGTACCACCATCGCCATCGTCGACGCCTACCACTACGCGAACAACGAAGCGGATCTGAATTTCTTCAGCACCGACATGGGGCTGCCGGCCTGCACCACGCAGAACGGCTGCTTCACCAACACGGACCAGAATGGCGGCCAGAACTTCTGCGGCAGCGACAGCGGATGGGAATTGGAAACCATGCTCGACATCGAGTGGGCGCACGCCATGGCTCCCAACGCCAAGATCTTGCTGGTCGAAGGCTGTACCTCTAACGACAGTGATCTCTACACCGCTATCGACACGGCAGTAAACAAGCTCGGCGCGAACTTCGTCTCCGATAGCTGGGGTGAAGATGAATTCCCGGAGGAAACCGAAGAGGACCAGTACTACAACCTGCCGGTTCCGGTGCTGTTCGCCTCTGGCGACGACGGAGCGCCTGCTATCTACCCCTGCCAGTCGCCTTATGGTACCTGCGTAGGCGGAACGGCACTGACACTGGACTCCAACTTCCACCGCACTGCCGAAACCGGCTGGGCAGGTAGTGGCGGCGGCTGTAGCCTTTATGAAGCCGCTCCGACCTTCCAGACCAGCAACGGCGTGACTTTGTGCTCGCCTAACCGCGCTGCTCCGGACATAGCTGCGGTGGCGTCGCCTGGCACACCCGTGTACATCTACGACAGCGGCAATGGTGGCTATGGACGAGTTGGGGGCACCAGCGTGGCCACTCCGGTGACGGCGGGAGTTTACGCCGTTATCGAAGCTGCTCGCGTGGGCTTCAACAAAGCCAGGTTCCAGAACATGAGCCAACAGATCTACCATCCGTACAAGCTGTACGCCACGCCTGGTTCGAACTATCCCTACTTCTACTTCGACGTGGTCACTGGGAATAACGGCCACGCGGCAGGCCCGGGCTACGACCTGGTAACCGGCCTAGGAGTTTCGTATCCCGTGGATATGGCGAACCCGTTCTTCGGATTGCAGTAATTGACCAAGTTGTAGTTCGCTCCTCGGTCTGGCGCGCCTCGTAAGGGGCGCGCAACTCAGCAGAGCGGTGCCACACGGCGCCGCTCTTTTTGTTGTGCTCAGATCGGTTTGACCTGGGGTGAGAGCGCGATCAACCCGCAGTGGTAGTGCCGCTGACGATCTCGCATCAAAGGCAATCTCAAAACAAAAGGTCGCGGAAGAGAATTCCTCCGCGACCGAAGATGAGAAACTTCGTTGGACTACTTGCGAGGTGCGTGGGGCGTGCGTCCGAGGTTGCTGTTAGACAGAGTGATCGTGCCAAACAACCCGTGCGCTTCGTCAAAAGGTCCAGCGGCGAAGTACAAGGTCGTCGTTGGGCCGGACTTGCCACCGTTGCCAAAGTTCAGGCCCCACAAACCGTCGATACTGATGGGAAGTCCTTGGTCGTCCTGCAGCACTCCCAGGAACAGATTATTGGTGAGGTCGTAGGCCGCGATGCCGCCGCTGCCAAATTGCCCGACCAGCAGTTTTCCGCTCAATTGGTTCCATCCACTTGGTGCAACCACCATGGCCCAGGGTGAGTTCAAGGCATACACGTGCGGCAGTCTCTGCAGCAACGTTCCCTGGCTGGTGTACACGTCGACGTAGCCATGACCAATCCCGGCGACATCATCGTGCTTTTCAGCGTCCTGCAACGCGTAGGTGACGATGATGTTGCCACTGATGTTGGCGACGTTAAACGGGGCATACCCGGCAGGCAGTGTGTTGTCGACGAAAGCATTTGCGCCGAACGAATGGAGCGTAAACGTGCCGTCGAACACGTCCACGGTTCCAGCCCGGAAGTTCGCCGCATAGATGTAGTTGGCTCCATTTGCCGAACCCAGCGCCAGTCCCTTATAGACAGCATTGGGCCAGCCGTTGACCACGATGATCGTGCTGGTGCCTCCATTCCATCCCTGAATGGTTCCGTCTTCGGTTGAAACGATGAACGCCGCAGGGCTGTTGTTGGGAAGCTTGAAGTCGGTTGTCCCGTTGAAGATCTGTCCGCTTGGGAAGCCGCCCGGGCTGTTGTCCCACTGCGGGACATCGACGACGAGTCCCTGCTTCACTCCATTCCCGTCGTAAAGCGTCAACTTGCCGGTTCCATTGTCTGAGACCCACCAAGGACTGGTGCTGCTGGAGACAAACCCCCACGGATTCACCAAGTCGGAGTCGGTGGGCTGGGTGCCGACATTGGGTATGTCGGATACCAGATTCGTAACTGTGAAGATTTGAGCGGTTGCAGGAAGGCTTAACAGTGTGATCGCAACCAGAGATAACACTGCCATTCTTGCAAGTGAAGTGGTTGATAGGTTGTTAACGCTGCGCATTGCTTCCTCCGTGATTTCTGAACGCTGGGTTCATGTTCTGCATTGTGGGCTCGCGGCAGCGCGGGGCTGTCATGGGGAGGTCGGTGGGGCGTCAAGTTGTGGTCAAGTTCTCGTCACGATGGTGTTAATCGGGAGTCGGGATCGGCAAGCGAGCGTTCGCGCAGGCGGTGCCGATGCATGCCTGGTTGCGTGATAAATTAGGAAGATGTGGGCCCGTAGCTCAGTTGGTAGAGCAACGCACTTTTAATGCGTGGGTCGCAGGTTCGATTCCTGCCGGGCTCACCATTGGACGGATTACGCAGGCGGCGAGAGCCGCCATTTTTATTGTGGCTGGAGCATCTCGGGTGGAGTACGCGGGTCGAGCACCGCGGGTGGAGTACGCCTTCAGGCGTACACGCGTTGGTTGCTTTGTGTTGTCATCCCGAGTCGACGTTAGTCGGCGAGGGATCTGCAGTTGCGATGCATCCAAAGGCACGTCCCTCGCCCACCGCGGCGGGCTCGGGGATGACAGGTCGAAAAGGGGTGCTATTTACTCGTACGCCTCCAGGCCGTACTCCACTCCTTTTTTCGCTGTCGCTATGAACTCTTCTCCACAAACACCGCCGTTCCGTAAGCCAGCACTTCGGTCACGCCCTGCATAACTTCGGTTGCGTCGTAACGCATGCCGATCACCGCATTCGCCCCGAGTTCGGCTGCGTGTTGCAGCATCAAGTCGAAAGCGTGCTCGCGCGTCTGCTCACATAAATTTGTCAGCAGAGTAATGTTGCCTCCCACGAGCGTCTGCAAACTGGCGCCGATGGTGCCGATGATCGAGCGCGAGCGCACGATGATTCCGCGTACCAGTCCCAAGTTGCGTTTGATGGTGTAGCCGTCCAGGACGAACGCCGTGGTCACCATGCTATGTGGGATTGGGCTGCTGAAGTTCACATCCGCTGGCTGTGTGCTCATGGCGAGTCACCTCGATTCGCGCCAGCATAGCATGGGATTGCGGGTGGAGCACGCCTTTAGCAGGCTGCTGAAAGAGTCCGATTTGGGTAGAGTTGGCCTTCAGGCCAGCGTCCATGCCGCTGAAAATGCGGTGGGCTTAGCCCCTGAGGTACTGCCAACGGACTTTTTTCAGCAGCCTCTTCATACGTGCAGAATGAGACGATCTACTAGAAATGGCTTTAGCCGCTGACACCAGTTCGCGCTTGTTGCCTCAGCGGCTAAATCCATTTGCCATGCCGACTACTTGATTGCACGCCTGAAAGCGCACTCCACCCGATCAGCAGTAAAGGTTGGTGTGGCATGCAGCTCCGAGCACGCCAGCTCCGCCGGAACGGCAACATCGAATACACTTCCATAAGGAGTAACTCTGCTGCTCGTGCGCGGTTGCCGGCGAGGGAGGAAGATCCGGAAAAGCAAAATGCCTACCACCAGTACGATGGCTCTGATCATGACAGTGCGAGCGGGCCGTCCCCCGGCGTGCTACCTGTGCCGTCAACCCATCACCAGGCGTCTTCCCGCTCGCATTGCCTATCGGCAGGTCGCACCAATTCCATGAGCGCTGCTCCGGCAAACAAGAACAAGCCGTTTCTGACCGTGCTATTCCTTGCCTTTGGTGTTGGTCTGGCCGTGGCCGTGGCCTTGTGCGTAGTGTGGCGCTACCATCCCGACGCCATCAGTGCACCGGTACGGGTGGCCGGAATCGCGATCTGTCCGCCGTTTATGCTGGCTGGCATACTGGAGGCTACCTCCGACAACACCCTGGCGCTCATCATGACCGTAGGAACCATCATCTTCGCCAACGGCTTTCTCTATGCCGGACTGGCGTCATTCGCCTATTTCTTGATGACGGTATTTCTGCGCAGGCGGCCGTCGTAAGAAGCCCGTGACTTGTAGCCCGCAGGGCGAAACAATCTGTAGCCCAGGACCCTTCGACTACGCTCAGGGCAGGCTCAGTCCTGGGTAAGCGTCCTCCTTGAAATTTTCTCCGGAGCCCCTTCAGGGGCGGCATATCTGTGCCGCCGGTTGAAACCGGCTCGATGCATTGTGTGGGTACCTTACCCAGCGCTCCCGCGCTGGGCTATGGTTGTTTCGCGCTACCCGCTCAGCTCAGCTTACGTCACTCACATCTGTGACCAACTCGCTTGGTCGACTGCGCTCGGTTCGGTAGAATGACCACAATGAGGACGAGGGAGAATTGTCTTTCTCCAAGTCCCGCCCATGAATGGGGAGGCATGACGCGCATTCAGACGTCATCGAGCCGGTTGGCCACTGTTAATCACTTCTAAAACACTCTCATTCTTCCATCTCAAGAAAACCACCCCTAAGTCCTTATTCCGGAATATTTTACCTCTAAGTCTCACGCGCTCAAGATTTTGCAGACCATTTTTCAAAACGGCTGAATGGTTTCAAGATTTTAGCGATGTGCCGGGGGGAGGGGGTACCCTGCCGAGTGCACCTAAATGTGTGCATACCGTTGGAACCGAAAATGGTGGCAAAAGATTATCAATATGTAAACATACGGTCGGGCGCGACTTGCCGACGAAAGATCAAGTCGCACGACGGATGCCTAGCTTTGTATCGGGCCACCCTTCGACTTCGCTCAGGGCAGGCTTGTTCAGCCGTGCCGAACGCATGCGCAATGCATCGGGCTTCAGCCCCTGCAGTGCTGGACAAGGGCTGAAGCCGAGCCCTGACACAAAACGAATCTTCCACCGGATTCTGCAGCGACGCACAGGCAATCCACAGCGTGTTGGTACTGACCGCTTGCGGCCAGACCGCCGGCCGAGGAGACTGTTTTAATGGCCAACCCCGGTGACTTTGCGGCGACCCTCAAGCAGCAGGCCGATATCGTGCGCGTTATCGGCGAGTATGTGAAGCTGCGCAAATCGGGAGCGCAGAACTACCAGGGACTGTGCCCGTTCCATCAGGAAAAGACGCCGTCCTTCTCGGTGCATGCCACCAATCAGTTTTTTCACTGCTTTGGCTGCGGAGTCTCGGGCGACGTCTACAGCTTCGTCCAGAAGATCGAGAACATCACCTTCCCGGAAGCCGTGCGGGCGATCGCCGAAAAGCTCGGCATCCCCATGCCGAAAATGCAGTATGCCTCGGAGGACGAGGCGCGGCAGGCGAAACAGCGCGGCGGATTGCTCGACATCAACGAACGCGCCTGCGCATTTTTTCAGGAGCAGCTACGCAAGTCCGAGTCGACGCACGCCCGCGAGTACCTCAAGTCGCGCGGCTTGACGCCAGAGATCATCGCCGAGTTCCGCATCGGCTTCGCGCCCGATAGCGGCTTCCTGCTGCGCGACGCGGTGCGTGGCCAGTTCGGCGAAGAGCTGATGCGTGAGTCAGGCCTCTTCTCGTGGAAGGATAAAGAGCCGCCAGCCGCCAGCCACCAGCCGCCAGAACAGCCGACAACTGACAACCGACAACTGACCTCTCTCTACTCCAAGTTTCGCAACCGAATCATGTTCCCCATCACCAACGAACAGGGAAAGGTCATCGCGTTTACCGGCCGCACGCTCGCGGCGGATGAAAAATCCGGCCCGAAGTATCTCAACTCTCCGGAAACGCCGATCTATTCCAAGTCGCGCGTGCTGTTCAACATCGACAAGGCGAAGCAGGCGATTCGGCAGCTCGATTACGTCATCCTGGTCGAAGGCCAGATGGATTGCATCTCGGTCTACGCCGCCGGGTTCAAGAACGTCATCGCCAGTTCAGGTACGGCGTTCACCGAGCCGCAGGCGCGATTGCTCGGTCGCTTCAGCAAAAACATCGTGGTGAATTTCGATCCCGACACCGCCGGAGCTGCCGCTGCCGAGCGCTCGCTCACGCTGCTGGTCAGCGAGGACTTTCAAATCAAGGTGCTGACCCTCGAAACCGGCTTCGACCCTGACCTGTACGTCCGCAACAAGGGCAAGGATGCCTATTCCGACGCGCTGCACCATTCAGCTCGCTACTTCGACTACCTGATCGAGCGCGCGCGTGCGCAGTTCCCGTTTCGCACGCCGGAAGGAAAAGTTAAGGCAGTCAACTATCTGCTGCCACATGTCCAACGCGTTCCTAGCCGGATTGCCCGCGACGAACTGGCAAACGAAATCTCGCACCGCTTGGGGATTGAGTCCTCGGTTCTAAGACAGGAGTTGAGGCGCGCAGCGACGGCAAGATCGGCGCCGCGCGTGCAATCGGCGGCCACAGCGGAGTGCACTGATGCCGAACGGGTGCTGATCCGCGCCCTCGCCTCGCGCGACTTGGCGCAGGCTTCCGTAAGCCAGCGCGAAGGGCAGGACCTCGGCTTCGATCCCGCGCGCCAGGCGCATTTTGCTTTAGGCGAGGAGCCGCTGCATGTCGGATGCAGCGCCGAAGAACTCATCAACGCATTGCTGACGGGAGTGGAGGAGGGCGCCGATCCGATGACTCTTCCCTTGAGCGAAGAGCAGCGCACACTGCTGGCGTCAACCTTGATGCACTCGGAGGAGGAACTCAGCCCCGAATTGCTGGAAAGCGCCTTGCGCTCGCTCAAGCGCCGCCATCAGTTACGGGAGCTCGAGCAGCTACAGCGCCGGGTGAAGGATTTGGAGGTAAAAGAGGACCTCGCTTCCCGGGTGCAACTGGCCCAGGAACGGCTCCGGCTAAAGCAGGCCAGCCGGGTGGCAGGCGATGCATCCAGCTCGTAACTGCTTGAAGAGAATAGCTGAAGCCAACTCTCGGCGACCGACATCTAAATATAGGTACGCGTGAGGTTTGTGCCTCCGCGCAGTAGGTTTCGCCCACTTGGGCGGCGGTAGGCGACGGTAAATGAAAGAAAAGGCTAGGAGAGCGGGTCTGGCCTATGCTAAAATTCGAAGGTTTCCGCATATGCCGGTACCATCGGTGCCGTTCCCGCCAGACGTGTGCATGCTAACCGCGCGCCTCACAGCAGGCGCCACGCAGGGGAAATTTCTGCCTTGGCTTTAGACGACAAGTACGACGATATTAAGAAACTAATCGATGTGGGCAAAGAGAAGGGTTACCTCACCTACGACGAGGTGAACGACCTTATCCCGCACGATGTCCACTCACCCGACGATCTCGATGACCTGATTACCACCATCGGTACGCAGGGCATTGATGTGCTCGAAGGGCCCAAATCCGACAAGAAGTTCGACGGTGAAATCGAAGCCGGCGAGGACATGGAACTGGACCTCACGCCGGGCACGATGGAGAAGACCAACGATCCTGTCCGCATGTATCTGCGCGAGATGGGAACGGTTCCGTTGCTGACGCGTGAAGGCGAAGTCGAAATCGCCAAGCGCATCGAGCGCGGACAGCTTCGGGTTCTGAAGGCGCTGTCGCGTTCGCCAATCGTGATTCGCGAGATCGTCGCCATCGGCGAGGACCTGAAACGCGGAGTCCGCTCCATCAAGGAAATCGTTCTCTTCGATGACGAAGAAATCACCGAAGAGGTGCTGCTTAACCGGCTGAAAGATATCACCGGCCGCATCGACGAGCTGAACAAGCACTACAAGAAGTCGGTCCAGCTGGTCGAGAAGCTTGCCGACACACCGCAGCGCAAGAACCCTCGGCTGAATCGCAAGGTGCGCTGGCAGTTGGGACGCGAGCAGGTAGCGATATCGAAGGTCATCCGCACGCTGGGCTTCACCAACGTCGAGCGCAAGCGGCTGATCGACCGTGTGAACAAAGCGGTCGACAGCATGCGCGGTCTCGACAAGCAGGCGGCGAACTTCGACAAGCGTGCCGAGCAGACGCGTTCCGACGACCAGAAAAAGGAATACAAGCGACAGGCCCGGCAGATTCGTGCTGACCTGGAGCGCCTGGAGCAGGATGCGGGCGCCAGCTTTACCGAACTGAAGCGCACGCAGCGCGAGATCGTGCAGGGCGACGTCGACGCTGAGTACGCCAAGCGTGAACTGATTGAAGCCAACCTGCGACTGGTAGTGTCGATTGCGAAGAAGTACACCAACCGCGGGCTGCAGTTCCTCGACCTGATTCAGGAAGGCAACATCGGCCTGATGAAGGCGGTCGACAAGTTCGAATATCGCCGTGGTTATAAGTTCTCGACCTACGCCACGTGGTGGATTCGTCAGGCTATCACCCGCGCGATTGCCGACCAGGCGCGCACCATTCGTATTCCGGTGCACATGATCGAGACGATCAATAAGCTGATTCGCACTTCGCGGCAGCTGGTGCAGGAGCTGGGACGCGAACCTACTTCGGAAGAGATCGCCAAGCGCATGGACATTCCGGTGGCCAAGGTGCGCAAGGTGCTGAAGATCGCGCAGGAGCCGATTTCTCTCGAGACGCCAATCGGTGAAGAAGAAGATTCGCACCTGGGCGACTTCATCGAAGATCGTGCAGTGGTTTCGCCGGCCGAAGCGGTGATCAACGTTAACCTCAAGGAGCAGACAGCGCAGGTTCTGCGCACGCTGACTGCCCGCGAGGAGAAGGTGATCAAGATGCGCTTCGGGCTGGAAGACGGTTCCGAGCATACGCTGGAAGAAGTGGGCCAGTCGTTCGCGGTAACACGCGAGCGCATCCGTCAAATCGAGGCCAAGGCGCTGCGCAAGCTGCGTCATCCTTCGCGCTCGCGTAAGCTGCGTGCGTTCATGGACGGCGTGCACGACTAAGAGCTGTCAGCTCTCAGCCGTCAGCTCTCAGCTTGGTTGATCTACTGCGAGCAGCTTTGTATCAGGGCCCGGCTTCAGCCGGGCCGATCAAGCCGAAAAGAACACGGGGGTTTCAGCCCCGGAACAGAAGGCGCGAGCATTCGCGCCTTTTATATTCCATCGCTAGCGGCAAGTCCGCGTTGCTATGCTGAGGCATGTTCCGCACACGCTTCGCAAAAGACATCGTTGCCGAATTCCTTCCTCCGTCACGTCCGCGTAAACGGCAAAGGGTGATCATCCTTTGCGATGGAATGCCCGGTATTCCACGCAAGCAGCCGCTTGCTGATTGGCTCGCGCGCAAAGGCTACTGGGTTTTATATCCGCGTTATCGCGGCGCATGGGAGAGCGCCGGGGAGTTTCTTGCGCGCTCTCCGCACGAAGACGTTCTCGATGTGATCGCCGGCCTGAACAAGCCGATCGAGGAAGCAGCCTATGGAAAGATATTTAAGGTCGAGCCCGATGAGATATTCGTCATCGGCGGCAGCTTCGGCGGAACGGCTGCCGTCCTGTGCTCGCTCGATCCCCGCGTAAAGCGCGTTATCGCCAACTGTCCCGTTGTGGATTGGTCGATTCTGCGTAGTGCCTTGCGAGCCGAGACTACGAATCGGAACTACGTTGCGTATCTTCGCGACGCTTTCGGCCAGGGCTATCGTCTGTCACAGAAGAACTGGAACAAGTTGTATTCCGGCACTTTCTTCAATCCCATTCATTACGCGGATGAAATCGATCCTTCAAAGATCATGATGTTTCACGCGAAAGACGATCCCAGCATTCCGTGGCGGTCGGTCGATAGGTTTGCGAAGAAGACCGGAGTGAAGCTGAAGCTATTCGCGCCGCGGAGGTCACGGCAGGACGGAATTCATCGTGCAGAAGTATTGGCCGGAGATCAAGAGGTTCTTTGAGCAGGATTAATCGTGCTTTTTGATTAGGTTGTCATTCTGAGCGGAGGAAAGTCCACCAGAGGTGGACAAACGGAGTCGAAGGACCCATGTATTAACCGAGTTCGTTCTGACTATAGAGGTACTTCGACTCGTCGTCCGCCGCCGCGGACTCCTCGCTCAGGATGACAACCTTGGATTAGCGCCACACCTCACCGCGCTTCCACGCCAAAGAACTCCTCCACCTTTCCCAGCTCCGTCGTTCGCGCGTATTTCGGCAGGCTGTCGAGGAAGATGCGCCCGTACTGCTTCTTTAAAATACGATTGTCGAGCAGGCAAAGCAGGCCGCGATCGTGTAGGGAACGAATCAGGCGGCCAAACCCTTGCTTCAGCGCGATGACGGCGCTTGGGACCTGGTAATCGAAGAAGGCGTTCCCGCCGGCATCGTCAATCGCTTTGATACGAGCCGCGACCACCGGATCGTTGGGCACGGCAAACGGTAAGCGGTCGATGATCACACAGCTCAGCTGCTCGCCTTGCACATCCACGCCCTGCCAGAACGACGAGGTTGCGAATAGGACGCAGTTGGGCGTCATGCGAAATTCTTCCAGCAACGCGTTCTTGGGAGCGCTGCCCTGCAACAGCATCGGGTATTCGAGTTCGCCGAGCAGCCGTTCGTAAAGCTGGTTCATCAGCGCATAGCTGGTGAAGAGGCAAAAAGCGCGGCCGCGCGTAATCTCCAGCAGTCGGCGCACGCGCTGCGACGCGACTTCGACAAACCCTGGCTCGCGCGGATCGGGCAGATCAGGTGGAACGTAGAGCAGAGCCTGGCTGGCATAGTCGAAATGCGACGGGACAATTAACTCGCGCGCATGTTCAACCCCGAGGCGTCCGCGAATGTAGTCAAAGCCTCCGCCGACCGCCAGCGTTGCCGATGTCATTACCGCCGAGCTGAGGTTCTCGAACAAGGTAGTGCGCAGAATGTCGGAGACGGTAATGGGAGTTGCCTGCAAGAAGACATTCTGCTGGCCGCCGCTGCGAAAACCACGGCGTTCGCCCCTACGCTCGATCCAGAACACCGTGTTGCGTTGGTTCGACTCCAGAATGAATCCCAACTGCACTCGCAACTCTTCGACTCGTCGCGACAGGTTGTGGACTTCATCTGGCTTATTGGGAATGGCCTGCAACTCGGTGTAGAGGTGCATCAACGTGTTCTGCAGCCCGAGATACTCATCGCCGTTCTCTTCCAGAAACTCGCCGCGATTCTCGAACGCAAAGCGCCCTTCGCCGGGCGGAATGAGCGAGAAGAAAAACTGCGAGCGCTCGCGCACCCGGCTGCACGCTCCCAGCACATCGACCGCTAGCACATTAGCGCGGCGCAGAGTGTTATCAACATCGCGCAGCAACTCTTCCACTCGAAGGTTTGACACCGAGATGCCGAAGTAGTCCGCCGCGACGTCTTCCAGTTCATGCGCCTCGTCGAAGATGACAATGCCTGCCTCGGGCAGGACGCCCGCATCGGCCGCGAAATCCGAGCCAGCCTTGATGGCCAGGTCGGCGCAGAAGAGGTGATGGTTGACGATGATGATGTCGCTCTCGGCGGCACGCCGGCGCATCTCGGTGATGAAGCAGCGCTCGAACTGCTGGCACTCGGAGCCGATACAGCGATCGGTCCGCGCGTCGAGCTTGCCCCACAGCGGACTTGACTCGGGCATTTCGGCTAATTCAGCGCGGTCGCCGGTCTGCGTCGTCTTCTCCCAGTCACTGATGATCTTGAACTGGCTTATTTCTTCCAAACCGTTCAGAACTGGCTGGTCGGTCAGATCGTAAAGCTTCTTGCGGCAGAGATAGTTGGCGCGTCCCTTCATGTAGCAGACGCGCAACTCGCCCAAGTGCTGCGAGAGGAACGGAACGTCCTTGAAGTAGAGCTGTTCCTGCAGCGTCTTCGTGCCGGTCGAGATGATGACGCGCTTGCCGGAACGAATGACAGGCAACAGATAGGCCAGCGTTTTGCCGGTTCCGGTTCCAGCCTCGACGATGAGATGGCGTCGTTCCTCAAGCGCCTGCTCGACCGCTTCGGCCATTTGCAGCTGCCCACGGCGAAATTCGTATGCCGGATGGGTGCGTGCCAACAGGCCTCCGGGACCGAAGAACTGATAGAGCGACGGCACGGACGCAGCGGACTGGGTTGGGGAAGACACGGTGCGAGAGAAGTAATCCCTATAATAGCCGTTCGGAACATTACGGCTGAAAGGTACATTGAAGCCTCGCATAAAGTTCGAAAACGATAACACCCAGCGCGACCCGAGCAACTCCGGTTTCAGGACGTTGGTGATCGTCGGCCGCCCAAATGTCGGCAAGTCAACGCTGTTCAACCGGCTGGTCGGCTCGCGTCGCGCCATCGTCGGCGATGAGCCGGGAATCACGCGCGACCGCCTCTACGGCGAGGCGGAATGGAACGGGCGCACGATCCGCGTTGTCGATACCGGCGGCATCATCCCTGACGACCAGCAATTGATTCCTTCGGAAATCTTTCGCCAGGCGCGTGTCGCACTCGACGAAGCGAATGCGATCGTCATGGTGGTCGATGGCCGCACCGAGCTGGCGTCTCCCGACATGGAGTTGGCGCGGCTGCTGCTGCGCACCGGCAAGCCGCTGGTGCTCGCCGTCAACAAGATGGACACGCCGAAGCTCGAGCCCTACGCGGAGGAGTTTCGCAGCCTGGGGATCAAGGAACTCATCCCCATCTCGGCGGAAAACGGCAACGGGCTGGTCGAGCTGTTGGATCACGTGTTGCGGTACATGCCGGAAGCCCAGTGCGAGACGAAGAGCCGGCAGCCGCAAGCTGCCGAGCCGGAGAGCGGTGTCGAGCGATTCGGAGGCTGAGGCGAGCAAGCAGAAGGCGAGCAACCGGAGCCCGAGCCGCGGGAAACGAAGGTCGCCATCATCGGCCGCCCGAACGTCGGCAAGTCGACCTTGCTGAACGCGTTGACCGGGACCGGTCGCGCCATCGTCTCGCCCGTTGCCGGCACAACCCGCGACGCGGTTGACGAATTGGTTGAGCACGATGGCAAGACCTACCGCTTCATCGACACAGCCGGCATCCGGCGCAAGGGAAAAACGGAACTGATGGCCGAAAAGCTTTCAGTCGTGATGGCCCGCAAGCATCTGGAGGGCGCCGATGTATCACTGATGGTGATCGATGCGGTCGAAGGCATAACTTCAAGTGATGCCACAATCGCCGGTTATGCGCACGAAAGCGGGCGTTCCGTCATCATTGTCATCAATAAATGGGACCTGGTGACGACGGCGCGAACCGATGGCAAGCCTCCCGCCGACCGTTCGATTTATGAGGAGCAGGTTCGGCGGCATCTGAAGTTTCTGTCCTATGCCCCGGTGGTTTTCGTCTCTGCCTCAACCGGGCAAGAACGTTGACAAACTCTATTCCACATCTGGAGCTGGTTGCCCGCGAGCGTCGTAAACGGATCGGCACCGGCGAGATGAACCGCTTCCTCAGCCACATCGATTTCGAACGCGCCTCGGTTCCGATGTCGAAGCGGGTGAAGATTTTCTACATGACGCAGACCAATGTCGCTCCGCCGACGTTCATACTGTTCACCGACCGCGCAAGTCAAGCTGCACTTCTCTTACGAGCGATTCCTGGAGAACCAGATTCGCGCGTCGTTTGGTTTCGTCGGTACGCCAATCTGGATCAAAAATCGCGCGCGCAACGAGCCAAAAGGGAAGCGCTAGGGCAGTTTTGCATTTTGTGCCCGGTTGGGTAGTGCGGCGCTTCAGCGCCGCGTAAGGTTGCGATATTTGTTTGGGAGATTGCATCCCGCTGCAAAGCAGTGGGATGCAATACCTTGGAAATGGCTGGTATATACGCGGCGCTGAAGCGCCGCGCTACCCGAGCTGGCGGATACGATAACTCTCAAAAGGCGTCAGGAATTTGCAGCCTGCATCTGTTTTGCCTTCATCCTGTCGCTGTGCTTGGCGGCCGAGAGGTACGCGCCCACCAGCAATAGCATGCCGCTGATGTAGGCCCAGAACATCAGCGTCACCGTGACGGCGAATGGACCGTAGACTTCCGGAAAATTAAGCCAGCGCAGGGACAAAACATAGAGGTATTTTGCGGCCTCAGTGAGCAGCGACATGATGATGGCTGCAGGAAGCACGGCGCGTATCGGAACGCGGCCATGGGGCAGTAGCCAGTAAATCACGAAATAAATGCCAACCCTGCAAACGATGCCGGCGACCTTAAGCAGCAAGAAATCCATTCCGCAGAAAAAGCAACGTGTCGTCTGCCCAATCGGAGCGCGAGGTAGTTCAAGCTCTTCGCAGTCGCCCCAACCGATAACAGTGCGAGGTTCCGCACACCAGAGCAAGTCCCAGAGCCACGATTCCGTTCATGAGGTAATTGCGGTTTTTCTTGAATCCCCAAATACTGTTCAGCGCCACTTCGAGGGGAAGGAACACGCCGGTCGAGGTGATGAGCAACATAACAAAGGACAGCGCCTGCCCGCGACCCTTCACACTGGCCAGAAATTGCAGGTTGCGGATAACAAAATCCTGGTTGCTGGGCAGGTATTGCCGCACCAACTCGATCACGATGTTGTACATGTCGGCGGAGTGAAATACCCGGCGCGTGACCGTCAGCAGCAGAACAATAAATGGAAAGAAGGACAGGATGGCATTGGCAGCGACCGAGAAGGCATAGGTGTGGACCTCGGTCTTCAGCAGATAATGCAGTGCCGGCAGCCCATAGCGGCCAAGGCGTCCAGTGACGCTGTATGACGGAGGCTCCGCCTCGCCCGTGTGTTGCGCGTCGTCGGTCTCCAGCAAGCGTTTGGCAGCAATACCAGGGCGCAAGGGATCGGAGTTAAGGTCGTCGGAGGCTGGGCGGGCAGCGAAGTCTTACCTGGGATTTGAGGAGAATGAGCGCAGCTTCAACCTCTCGCCATCAGTCACTTCGGGCTTGTTGCTCATTCTCACATCAATGCTAGCAGGATTAGGGCGCGACTAGGGTCTCTCACCAGAAGGAATGGCACTTTAGTCCTTCACTGGCGCTCACCAACCTACTATGACCGTCGTGACTCGTGACATTCCCTATACGTAGCTCACAAGCCACTGTGAACTAAGTACTTGCGAAAATTGCGAGTTCCTGCGATTATGCTTTGCTTCCCCTTCGGAAGACTGAGCGGGAGGCTTCCGGCGATCCCGGAAGGCGATTTGGGTTGATGTTTCTGGTCAGCAGTCAAAATTCTCGCATTGTATGGACAACAGGGCATGCTTTGATGCCTGGCATCATTCCCTTCGGCATGTTTCCGGTCCTTCCCCACTGCAGAAGTGCTGCGAGCTGAGCGGCAACCCTTGTTGAAAGTTTCCCGGCGACGTCGAGACGTCTCACGCGCGTTCTCTCAGGGTCGTGCGTGCGTCCGCCGAGCAGGGGTATCTCAGGCGAATTACTGTGCGAAAGGAGTAGGTTGTGAGAGAGAAAGGTACAGTCAAGTGGTTTAACGGGGCCAAGGGATATGGGTTCATCCAGCGGTCCACGGGCGAGGATGTATTTGTGCATTTTTCGGCAATCCAGGAAAACGGATACCGCAGCTTGAACGAGGGCGAGACGGTGGAGTTCGACCTTACCAAGGGGCCCAAGGGCTTCCAGGCCGCTAACGTGGTACGCGCTGTTTAGGGAGTCTCCGCAATAGGCATTCTTGGTCGCGCCACTTTGGATGACGAAGAGTGCAATTAGCGACAACCACTGGACCCTCCTGCAAGGGAGGGTTCTCTCTTTGCACGCGAAATCCCTGTGTCGCGAATGTTCGAGTTTGGAAGGAACTCGTTCGCCGGCCCTTCATAATACTGCAACTACTTCGACAACCCGGGGTTTTCGCTGTAGGCTGGCAGCAGTGGGCGGTCTGACAGGAGTTATGTGAAGCAACTACGCAACGCGCTGTTCCTGGTTGTTGTCACCTCAGTTCTGGCATTCACCCAGTCCCCTCCGGTTGCAGCGAATCAAAGCCAAACGCCTTCCGCCGCCAATGCGGCGTCAGACACGGCGGAAATCAGCACCACTACCGAAGAACAGACGCAGTCGTTTCACGTTAAGGTCAACCTGGTCGAGGTGCGGGTGGTTGTCCGCGACAAGCAGGGTAATGCGGTCGGCGGTCTGAAGCAGGACGACTTCGTTCTGCTGGATGACAAAAAGCCGCAGACAATCACCAGGTTCTCGATGGAACGCAACGAGCTTGCGGCAGGAACGCCCGGCGCGACCGCCGCGCCGGCAGCGAACGACGTGCATTCGCATCTCGCCGGGGCGTGGCGAATGGCTTATCTGTTCGACGATCTGAATTCGACCCCCAATGACCTTGCAAATGCGCATAAAGCCGCCGACCAGGCGATCGACTCGCTGGCGCCGGGTCAGCTCCTGGGGATATTCACGCTGTCGGGTCAGGGAACGCAGGAGTTCACCGACGACAAGAAGCTTTTGCGGGCGGCGCTGGCGCAGTTGCAGCCGAGACCGCAACCCGGAGCAAGGCCGGGCGACTGTCCTCCCATCGACTACTACATCGCCGATCAAATCGTGAACTACAACGACGCGCGGGCGCTCAACATGGTGGTCACGGAAGTTACAGCTTGCGAATTCGAGGGCAACACCACCGCGACGGCCTCCCTGCTAGCCCAGCAGGCAGCGAATCGCGAAGTTCGCCTGGGCGAGGCGCAGGAAAATCTCATCCTGCAGACCTTCAACGAAACGGTGCGACATATCAGCTCGTATGCAGGGCAACGCACTCTGGTGTTTCTGTCGCCTGGGTTCTACGTCGGACAAACCCAGCAGGCGGCACTCACCGATTCGCTGGATCGTGCAATCAAGGCTGGAGTCATAGTGAGCACGCTTGATCTGCGGGGCGTAAACACAGGTGCGTTGTTAGGCACCGACATCAGTGAGAGAGGTTCCGGTGTAGCGATTCAGTCTGCCGATATGCTGGCGTACAAGCAGGCCTCAAACCTGGCGTTGATGGATCCCTTGCTGCAGATGGCGAATGCAACCGGCGGCAAGAATTTCCGCAACAGCAACGACTTTTCTGGCGGCCTTGCGAACCTGAGCGCACCCCCGGCATTTGTATATTCGCTGGCATTCAGCCCGCAGAACCTGCAGAACGACGGAAAGTTTCACAACCTGAAAATTGAGTTAAAGCAACGTTCGGGCCTTACCGTGCAGGCACGAAAGGGATATTTCGCTCCTCTGCCCGGAGGCTCCAGCGAACAGGTGAAGCGAGAGGTCGCCGAGGCAGTGTTTTCGCACGATGAAATTCGCGAACTGCCGCTGCGGGTGCAGACTCAGTTCTTCAAGTCCGCAGACGATGCGGCCCACGTTGCGGTGGTGGTGCACGTGGATGTGCGTCACATGCAGTTCAAGAAGGCCGATGGCCGCAACCTGAACGAGCTGACGGTGGTTGCGGCGCTGTTCGACCGTAACGACAATTTCGTTTCGGCCAAGAGCAGCACCGTCAAAATGCACATCAAAGACGACACGTTGGCGGGCAAACTGAATTCTGGAATCACTGTCAGAAGCAACTTCGACGTGACTTCCGGCAATTATCTGGTGCGCATTGTGGCTCGTGACGAGCAGGGCAAGATGCTCACGCAAAATGAAGTTGTTGATATTCCGTAGTTGAGAGTTTGATTTATCGTCCCGAGCGTGCTTTTGCGCAGCGAGGGAACTGGGGGGTGCCGATTCGCGCCGCTGCGCGAAAGGCACGCATCTAGGGAGGCCCTTCATGAAGCCCCGTCATAGTTTCTGGGTAGCCGTTCTCATACTGGTGATAGCTTGCTTTGGTTCGTGGACGGTGCTGGCCCAAGAGCCGACAGCACAGCCTGCGAGCGCGACAACGACGATCAAAGCTGAGACCAGACTGGTGCTGGTGGATGTGATTGTCACCGACAAGAAGGGTAACTACATCCCCGATCTCAGCCAGAAGGACTTCAAAGTCTTTGAGGATGACCAGGAGCAGAAGATCAAAACCTTCAACTCCGAACAAGGTGCGGCACCAAGCGAATCCACCAAGCGCCACCTGGTGCTGTTCTTCGATGATGATTCGATGAAGCCGGGCGACCAGGGCCGGGCACGAGCTGCAGCTGCCAAGTTTCTGGATACCAATGGCGGACCCGGTCACTACTTCGCGGTCATCGACTACGCCGGCACCATGCGCGTCACGCAGAATTTCACCGATGACACGGCGCGGCTAAAGGAAGTGGTCGGTCAGGCAAAGCTCTCCACCGAGTCCAGTGTGAACGCCTCGCTGGGTGGGTCGGTATTCGCCAGCTACGACGCCTACACCAATCGCAATGTTCTGCTCGCGCTGCGCAGCGTGGCCCGCAGCATGAACACGCTTCCCGGACGCAAGAGCCTGATCTGGCTGACCTCCGGCATGCCCATGACCTCCGACACGCAGGCCGAGATGACAGCTTTGATCAGCGAATGTAATCGCGCCAACGTGGCGATCTATCCGCTGGACGTTCGCGGACTGTCGGCGACGGTCCTGAGCGGTAAGAATAAGCCGCTCTTTGACGAAGACGATTCACCGTTGAGATATGGGCAGTTCAATCCTGAGAACGCCGATAGTGCTCCGCGACTCATCTATGTCCTGCAAAAAGGTGGCAGTGGTGGAGGTAAAGGTGGAGGAGGCAGCGTAGGCAGCAGCGGCACAAATGGCGGGAGGACTGGCAGCACTGGAGGTTACACGAACCCACCTCTCGTTTCTCCGATCACTAACCCTATGTACCAGCCTCGGACCACCATATTGCCGCCCATGCAACCGTCTTTGTCAGTCGCGCAGCAAGTGATGTATGCCGTGGCGGTAGGAACCGGTGGCTTCGTCATCGCCAACAGCAATGATTTGTTGGCCGGTTTGGAGAAGGTTGGCAAGGATTCGAGTGAGTACTACGTTGTGGGCTACACGCCTCCGACGCCCGAGGATGGAAGCTGTCATGCGCTCAAGGTTAAAGTAGATCGTTCGGGAGCGCAGGTGCGGGCGCGCACTGGCTATTGCGCCGTCCGGCCGACGGACTTTTTGGCCGATAAGCCGATCTCCAAGCAATTGGAAGCTCATGCATTCGGCTCAGCATCGGGCGACATAACCGGCTCGGCTGCGGCGCCATTCTTCTATACTTCGCCGGGAACAGCTCGCGTGAATCTGGCACTGGATCTCGCCGGCAGCTCCATCAAGTTCAATAAAGACAAAGGCAACTACCACGCGACCTTGAACATTTTAGGAGTCGCGACTAAGGCCGATGGTACGGTTGCTGCCCGTTTCAGCGACGCGGTCGATCTGGAACTCGACAAGAAGCAGCTTGATGATTTCGCGGGCAAGCCTTACCACTACGAAAACCAGTTCTACATTGCGAGCGGACAGTACACGCTAAACATCGCGGTAAACACGGGCGACAAGTTCGGCAAGTTTGAGGTCCCACTGGTGGTCGATCCCTACGACAAAGCCCAGTTCAGCATGAGTGGATTGGCACTGAGCAAAGAGTTCCACCGGGTCAGTGACATGTCGGAGAGCCTGGATGCCCTGTTGTTGCAGGACCGCACTCCACTTGTCACCCAGGGACTGCAACTGGTTCCGTCCGGCGGAAATACCTTCAAGAAAACGGAGCGGGCAGCCGTCTATCTGGAAGTTTACGAACCTCCCATCGCTAATTCAAGTGCGCCTAAGATTTCGCTGAAGCTCAATATTGTCGACGAGAAAACTGGTAAATCGGAACTCGAAGCCGCGGTACCCGATACGGGAGCTTCGGTCGTTCCCGGGAATCCAGCGATTCCCATGGGGGTGCCGTTACCCCTGGATCACCTGCAACCCGGAACCTATATTGTCGAGCTGAGCGCAACAGATTCGGCGGGCCATTCAACAGCGGCTCGCAAAGCCACATTTACGGTCCAGTAGACATCCGGAATCTCGCGCCGTTCGCCACTTCCAGCTAGCTGTTCGTCACATCTATGCGTCCCAACTATATGCGACATGCATATAATTGCTGGCGTATGGCTGACAAGGAATCCATTGACGCCCTTCTCCCGCTGCAGCCCACCAGCTTCCACATCCTGCTTTCGTTGGCCGACGAAGATCGGCACGGCTATGCCATCATTCAGGATATCGCCCGGCGCACCAATGGTGCGATCAAATTAAGCGCGGGCACGCTCTACCGCTCGATACAACGACTGCAAGAGCAAGGCCTGATTGTCGAGACCAGGATTCGTCCGGCACCCGAAGAAGACGACGAGCGCCGCAGGTACTACCACATCACTCCGTTGGGCAAGGCGATGGCGCAGGCGGAAGTGAGACGATTGCATGATCTGGTGAAGATGGCCCGCTCGTGCGGGGTGGTGCCGAGGACGACGTGATGAAGTTCTATCGCCTGCTGTTGCACTTGTATCCTTCGTCTTACCGCGCGGACTACGGCGATGAGATGTGCGCCGATTTCGAGCAAGAGCTTCGACTGAGCGGTGGTATGCAGGCCCAGTGCCTGCTGTGGCTGGCGGCTATCGTCGACGTTGGGTCGAACGCTGCTGCCGTTCATTGGCGGATTGCCAGCCGTGATTTTCGGTACTCTCTGCGCTCCCTGTGGCGCTCGCCCGGCTTCGCCATCACTGCGTTGCTGTTAATCACCATCGGCATAGGTGCGAACGCAGCCATCTTTACACTGGCAGATTTCGTGCTGGTGCGTCCGCTGCCGTTTCCACACTCCGAGCGCCTGGTCGAAATCTGGGAAAAGCATAAGGGGTACTCCCACATGGAACTCTCGCCAGCAAATTATCGCGACTTCAAAGCGCCTAGCACTTCGTTTGAAAGTATGGGGGCGTACACCAATCTCAACTCGAAGAATCTGGTTGGAGTAGGCGAGCCAGTGCGAATCGATGGCGCCCAACTGACGGGCAATCTGTTCGGCGTCTTGCAGAAGCCGGCATTGATTGGGAGAAGCTTTACCGAACACGACGATACGCCGGGCGCTCCGGGAACCGTAGTTCTGAGCTATTCGCTGTGGCAAAACGAGTTCAGCGGCGACGCCGGCGTTCTGGGTAAGACGATCTTTCTCGACGGCGAACCTTACGCTGTCATTGGCGTGATGCCTGCTGAGTTTCACTTTCCGGACCGCGAGACGCAATTCTGGACGACCTTCCGCTTTGATGAGGACGCCTACAAGGAGCGCGACAATAACTACATCGTCGGCATCGGCAGGCTGAAGCCTGGAGTCTCGCGGGAGCAGGCGCAGACTGAGATGAGCCTGATCGCTGCGCGATTGCAACAGCAATATCCCAAAGAGAACGAAAACGTATACGCAAACGTTGTCTCGCTTCGGGATGAATTGTCGACCCAATCGCGGCTATTGCTGATCACGCTGTGTGGCGCCGCGTTGTGCATGCTGGTGATCACGTGCGCAAACCTGGCCAATCTTCTGCTGGTGCGATCGCTGGCGCGGCAGAAAGAACTTTCCATACGCATATCGATGGGTGCGAACCGCCGCTACATCGTGCGGCAGTTGCTTGCGGAAAGCATGCTTCTTGGTCTGGTCGGCGGTGCTGCCGCAGTTGGATTGGCATTTGCCGCGTTGCCGTTGCTGTCGCGGCTCGTCCCGAATGCTCTCCCGATCGAACAGGTTCCGCCACTGGATGTTCGCATGTTGTTGTTTGCGCTTTGTCTGACGGCGCTCACCGTCATCGCGTTCGGAATCGCGCCGGCTTTGCGTGCTTCGCGCACTGCCAGTCTTAGCGGGCTTCGCGAGGGCGTGCGCACCGGCGGGACGGGGCATCATCGTATGCGTTCGGTGTTGGTGATTGCGGAGGTGGTCGTTTCCGTAGTGCTGTTGACCTCGTCGGGCCTCCTGATACGCGCATTGTGGAAGGTGCAGTCGATCGATCCCGGATTCCGAACCGACGGCATCTTGACCATGCGCACCGAGCTGCCGCTGCCAAAGTACGAAAAGGTGATCACTCGCGAGCAGTTCTACAACAAGGTACTGGACGACATACGCAGCTTGCCGGGCGTGACCGGCGCCGCCTACACCAGCGGGCTGCCTATGCGAATGGTGGGCGGAATATGGGCGGTCATCGTGGACGGCCGCTCCGAACAGAATCGCTCGGCGGGGAACTCCGCCAGCCTGCGCTTCGTAACCTCCGACTTCTTCTCGACTTTGGGGATTCCGATCAGTAAAGGCCGCGCGCTGAGTGACAGCGATACGGCAGAGCGGCCCTGGGTTGCGGTGGTGAGCGAGTCATTCGTGAAGCGGTACTGGCCCGACGAGCAGCCCATCGGTCGGCACTTTACGTTTGGTCTACATGATCGCGAAGTTGTGGGGGTGGTTAGCGACATCCGCGTGCGCGGCTTGGAGCAGAGGAGCGAGCCGCAGGTCTACCTGCCGTACAAGCAGGTGCCTGACGGATGGCTCATCGGCTATGCGCCCAAAGATCTGATCGTCAGCACCTCGCAATCGTCCGAGAGTCTTGTGCCTGCGGTGCGCCGAATCATCGCCAACGCCGATCCGCAACAGCCTATCTCGAACATTCGGACCATGGAGCAGATCGTCGCCGGCCAAACCGAGTCGCGTGCGGTGCAAATGCGTGTGCTGATAACGTTCACCGCGCTCGCCATTCTGCTTGCCGGGTTGGGCATCTATGGGCTACTGTCCTTCACGGTTTCGCTGCGGCAGCAGGAATTTGGCATTCGCATGGCCTTGGGCGCAGCACGCGCCGATATTTCCAGCCTGGTGTTGAGACAGGGAGCCGTGCTGGCTCTCACTGGTCTGGTTCCAGGCCTGGCGTTGGCGTATCTTGCGGCGAGACTTCTGCAGAGCCTCCTGGCAGGAGTGAACCCTGGCGATGTGATGACATTCTCCATCGCTGCCGCCTTGTGCCTGGTAACTACGCTGTTGGGAGCACTGGCTCCAGCGCTGCGCGCGGTTCGCATCGACCCCAGTTCCGTCATGCGGGCGGAGTGACTACTTGTCCGGCGAGCTTAGATAGACTTCCAATCCACTAAATCTCGCCGCTGTCCCGACTTCGTGTTCTAATCGAGCTGCCATGAAAGGCGGCGCGAGATGAATTGGAAGAATGTCCTCTCGATGGCATTACTAACACTCACGAGCCTAAGCCTAACCACATTCGCCCAGAATCCGGCAGGCCCACAGTTCAAGGTATGCAAGAGTACCTACGCCTTATGTACCTTTTCGGCTTGTGAACCTACCAAGATCCTGGGCACACCCATGCTGTTCTCCTGCGCATGCGATGTGCGTCACGATGAGTGGTCGGTCGGCGCCCAAGGTTGTGAGCCGCCGCAAAAGGTTCCTGAGGGGCAGCTGATCCGCTCACGCTATCACCCCATCAAGACTTATGCTCGCTGCACCAATAACCGGCCCTGGGCGATGTGTCTAGATTCACCGTGCATCATCGATGAGAAGCATCCCGACAAGGCGAAGTGTACCTGCTCCATGGTGCAGGGCCAAGGAGATTACCTGGTTAAGCCAGGCACGAATCAGTGCAGCGAGGGAGCTCTTTCATCAGCAACCGTGCTCGACCTGGACCAGATAACGGACTTTCTGGAGACGCAGCCCGATCTGCTTCCGCCCGACATTAAGGTCGTGAATGTTACGGTGACTCCCAAATAGATCGCGGGTATCTATATAGGGAATCCAGTCGTGCAAGATGTGAGCAATGGTTGCCCGTCCATGATTTCGGCAGTAAGATCGGACCCCGAGAGTCTGGCCTCGTTTCGGCGAACACTGCGCCGAGTCAAGGAGGGCTAATGACGCGGCTCCAAGCCCTGTTAGTCGTTGCTTTGCTGCTCTGCACGACCTATGCGTCTGCCGATATCCTTTTCTATGGCGGCGACTTTGTCGGTAGTGATTGGTACGCGAACGCACTGGCCAATGAGAACGACCTAGGCGTCCACGGCGATCCGTACGGGGCGGCGGTTTACCAGAACTTCGTCGTGCCCACTGGGCAGACGTGGCAGGTAACCGGCCTGTTCAGCAACGACCTGATGACGCTTGCCCCGCCCATTGCTTACTGGGAGATTCGCACCGGCGTCTCGGAAGGGGACGGCGGATTTCTGCTGGCGGCGGCAATGGGGGTCGACTCCTACCATCTAAAAGGTGTTTACGGTGAGTACACCAACACGGTGAGCAGCCTGAACGTGATGTTGGGTCCAGGGATATATTGGTTCACAGTTGTGCCCGACGCTCCCAACCAGCAGGGCGCCTCATTCAACACCAATACCTTTGGCACGAATTCTGTCGGCATACAAATGAGAGACGAGCAGTATTTCAACTCGTCCGTCTTCGGCTACAACTTCACCAACGCCGACAACATCAGTATCTTTCCGATATTTTCCAGTGGTGTGATCGGAACTGTTGTGCCCGAGCCCTCGAGTCTCGTCATGATCGCGTGCGGCCTGATCGCCATTACGACAGTCGTGCGCCGACGGTGTTGATAGCTGGGCAACTGGTAACTCCCCCCTCTTTTCGACGGTAGCCGTCAGGGATTAACATGGCCGTTCACGCATCGAACAAACGATGACCTTTCCACGATCAAGCGGCATTCTTCTTCATCCCACCTGCCTGCCGGGCCCATATGGTATCGGAGAGCTTGGACCGGAAGCCCATCGCTTCGTCGACTTTCTGCGCGATGCAGGACAAACTATCTGGCAGGTGCTGCCCTTGGGGCCGACCGGATATGGGGATTCGCCGTATCAATGCTTCTCGGCATTCGCGGGTAATCCACTGCTGCTTTCGCTGGATGTGCTGGTTGAGCGCGGCTACCTCAACCGCAAGGATTTGGAGAACCGTCCGCTGTTTCCCGCCGACCACGTCGATTTCAATCGAGTGATCGAGTGGAAGCTGCCGCTGCTGAACAAGGCGTACGAGGGTTTCGTCGCTGTGGGAAGCGATCGCACGGCTTATGACGCGTTTTGCTCAGAGCATGCGTGGTGGCTGGACGACTTCGCACTCTTTATGGCGCTCAAGCAGACACACAACCTCGTTATGTGGACGCTTTGGGAGTCGAAGTACGCGCTGCGCGATACAGCAGCCCTCGAGCAGGTCAGGCGCGAGCTGCAGGACGAGATCGGGCGACAGAAGTTCATCCAGTTCGAGTTCGAGCGACAGTGGTGCGATCTGAAAACGCACTGTGCGCAAAACCGTGTAAGGCTGATGGGAGATGTCCCCATTTATGTTGCGCTCGACAGCTCCGATGTGTGGTCCCATCCGGAGTTGTTCGAACTGTTACCCGACGGCAGGCCGCGCGTCATAGCCGGTGTACCGCCGGATTATTTCAGCGCGACGGGGCAGTGCTGGGGCAATCCCATCTACGGCTGGGAGCAGCACGCGGAGGAAGGCTACGCCTGGTGGATTGCGCGCTTCCGGCGCTCGTTGGAGATGCTTGACCTGATCAGGCTTGATCACTTCCGCGGTTTTCAGGCGTATTACGAAATCCCGGGCGGTGCCACAACAGCGGTGAACGGCAGATGGGTGGAGGGACCGGGTGCGCTCCTGTTTGAAGGGCTGGAAGCTGCGCTGGGACAGTTGCCGATTATCGCGGAAAACCTGGGCGTGATCACGCCTGAAGTGGAAGCCTTGCGCGAACGATTCGGTTTCCCGGGCATGGCCATCCTGCAGTTTGCGTTTGGCACTGACCCGCAGGCGCCAGATTTCAAGCCGCATAACTATCCGCATCACCTGGTTGCCTATACCGGCACGCACGACAACGACACCGTGATGGGATGGTGGCACAGTACGGGAGCTGGCGATAGCACTCGTTCTAGAGAAGCTGTTGCGAAAGAGTTGAACTATGCCCGTCGCTATCTGAATACCGATGGCAGCGAAATCAATTGGGTGATGATTCGCACTCTGATGGCATGCGTTGCCGAGACAGTGTTATTTCCATTACAGGACGTTCTCGGCGTGGGCAGCGAGGGCCGAATGAACTTGCCGGGGACTGCTTCGGGGAATTGGCGTTGGCGGTTTCGCAGCGGCGACTTGTTGCCGGCGACGGCGGGACGGTTGAAAGAAATGGTGGAGACCTACGAGCGGTAGAAGAGATTGTCGCTACGAAGTCGTCGCTTCCAATGCTTCGCCCGCATTCCCTCCGAACGTGAAGATGATTGGATTGGCCAACGTGCCGACTCTCGCGGACGTAAAGTTCTCCATAAAACCGCCAGGAAGACCGCGGGTGTCAACCACCTTTCCACCCGGCATGGTCACGCGGAAATAGAGATCCGGCTTGGCTTCCGGCACCGGCGAGTACGTTGTAGTAGTGGTGTCTCGGTCGGTGTCGGTATCAAAGTGGGTTGTCACTGTTTTGATTCTGCCCGCGGTCGATTGCAACTGGTCCGTGAGTAGAGCAAAGCGCACGGTGCCATCCAAGTCCGTGGTGCCCTCGTCCAGCCTTTCGTCGGCCGACGGCGGAACGAATGTGTTCGTCACGCTGACGCCATACTTGCCGTGCAGGCTCGAGGTATCGGGCGGTGGTACGGTGGACGCATCGTCGCCGGCGGGTGCTGGTGCGTCCTGATCCATCAGTTCAACCTTAACTCCTGTAAGCGGCTCGGTACTGAACACATCGATCCCCCCCAGCGGCACGAGGAACCGGGCATAGATGATGGTGTTCACATCGTCGGCTGTAGTAGCGGCCGCGGCAGCGATTAGCGCCGCACCATCGGTAATGTTGATAAACGCGTTGCTCAAGGTAGGCAGCGAGTCCGAGCCGGGAATCGGTCGGGTCAGATTGACGATGGTGGAGTTCGGTCCGCTGCCGCCGCTGAAAATACCGCTTATGATTTGATCCCCCAGAAATGGTCCAACCCCAGTAAGGACAAAACCCAAGATGCCGCCCACAATTGCAGGGAACACCCCGCCTAGCAGCGCACCGCCCAGCGCAGCCAGGGCAATGAGTCCCAGCGACGCCAGCAGGCACCACGTATTACTCCACTCCGCGATGCTGTTGTCGTCGTGTTGATCGATTTCGATCGAGGTGCCTTCCAGCTTGATCGTAACGGTGCGAGTCTCGATAAACCCGAGGTCGATCGAGTCGAGACATTCGTTGACCAACTTCCCCGAAACTTGTGCCACAAAAGCGTTGTTCTGAAACTTGGCGCTTGCCGACTCCACTACTGCGTTATCGTGCTGCTGCTGGGCCGCCGCGGTCAATTGGCCGCTGTTGAGTGCGTTTTGCACCAACTGGTTGGCGACAACGTCTTGCACCCATACAAAAATGTTGGTGTTCTGGTTGGGAAGCAGGTTGGTGAGGGTGCCGGTATCGGCGGTGCCCTGCGTGCCTAATATTTGCACGCCTGCGAGTAACGCGCTCCCTCTTGCTAGTACGTCCACGTGACGGATTTCCAGGTTCCCTGTGGGCAGCGTAATGAGTGGGCTCACGGTGAAACTCAGGTTGTTGTTGAACTGGAGCGCGAGGGCATTCTGGATGATGACGGCAAGCCCGTCGATCTGGTCCGGCGGCACCTGTGTCTTGAGTTGTACCGGCGACGAGGGATCGAGCGTCAGCCTTGGGCTGGTGGCGGGCGATTCTACGTCGGCCACCAGTTGCACGGATATGGTCAGGCTTGAGTTCGAACTCAGTGGCTGGATAATCACGTCAGGCATCAGGCTCATAGTGAGTTGCATCGTGCCGACAGCCTTCGTAACCAGCGTCGAGATCTGTCGCCCGAGCAAGAAAGACGAGCGGGTAAAGTCAATCTGAATCGGAATTAGCAACGCAACGATCGGGCTGCCGTCCGTGGTTTCCGCCAACGTAGGTGCGGAGGTGATATGAAGCCGAGTGATCGTTCCGCCCGACTTGTCGGGAACGAACCCGCCGCCAAGAGCGGTCAGATCCGTCGCTGACAGCAGCTGGTCAAGCGCAATTTGGTGAGGAACTGTGCCGCTTTGATACACGGCGTCCAGAGCAAGGTTGCCGGCGTCGAGACTTAGACCGACGACTGCATCGTAGCTTCCAGCGGGAGGAGCCGGTGGCGGAAGCAACGGGGTGGCAGCGCCAAAGCTCAGGGTGCCTTTGAAGCTGCTCGCGTTTAATCCCGCCGGGGGTGCCGCAAGCTTCCGGCTGCCAAGTGCAGTCTTCATCTGTTGCTGGAGTGCCCGGGCTGAGAGTGTGCCCTTGCTTTTTCAGATCCGCGATCGGGTCTGAGGAAAAGGGATTCGCCGCCAGCGCGGCCATGAGCTGTTGCGGATTCTCAAGAATTGCTATCTCAGCCTCCAGCACCCCAAGGGAGTGAACACTATACCCCGAATTCAGGGAGACGCGGATTTTATATCTTGGAGATACAGACCCCGGAGCGGATGATCGGGGGATGGCCAATACCTTCTTCCCGACAGGGTAAGGCGGTCCCCGCTGCAACTGCTGCCGTTGCAATGCGTTTCTCGCAAGAGTGGGCGTGATGGATCTCCCTAAGTCATTGTGGCTCTTATGTGTCGCGCGAACACTTACGCAATGAATGGCCATTCATTTATACTGGCCCGTTTGCTGATACGTTTCTGAACCGGCAGTCGTGACGAGGACTCTTGTGAAGATACTGGTTTGCATGAAGCAGGTACCGCAAAAAGATGCGCCGTTAAAGCTGAACGAGAGGGGCACATGGATTCGCGAAGATGTCTCCTACGAAGTGAACGAGCCGGATGCCTACGCTCTGGAAGAGGCGCTCTGCAGCAGAAAGAGAAGCACGGCGGAGAGGTCGTCGTGGTCACGAGCGGGCCGGCGCGGGCGCAGCAGGTCTTGCGCGAGGCGCTGGCCAAGGGCGCCGATCGCGCCATTCACCTGGAGGGCGATGAGTTTGCCACGCTGGACGCATTCAATACGGCGAAAGCCATTGCGGCGGTCGCGAAGGACGAGAACTTCGACCTGATTTTCACGGGCCTGCAGTCTGACGACTACGGCTTTGCGCAGACAGGTGTGGTGCTGGCCGAGTTGCTGGGTTGGCCGCACGCCACCATCATCATGCAGATTGAGAAGACCGATGCAGGCATTCGCGTTAAGCGCGAGCTGGAGGCCGGCTTCTTCCAATTCATCGATATGCCGTTGCCCGCGGTGCTATCCATCCAATCGGGAATCAACAAGCTGCGCTACGCCACGCTCATCGGCATCAAGCAGGCCAAGAACAAGCCGTTGAAGAAGGTCGGCTTCGACGAGGTGAAGTCGTCGCTGGCCGGAAACCTGCAGAAGATCGAGCGGCTCTACGTTCCGCAGAAAACCAAGAAGACCGAGGTAATCGAAGGGCCTCCGGCCGAGGTCGCCAAGAAGCTGGTAGAGAAGCTGCGCAACGAGGTGCGGGTAATCTGAGAACGGACGCCTTCACCGAGGGCAGTTCGATTGGCTCTTTGAAATTCAGGCTAGATTACGGGCCGGCGGGTCGCACTCGTCCCGGCATCTAATCCTCTGGGAGTTCTCTCCAAAGGAGCATAGACAATGCCAGGTTTTGAACGCGATCAACGGGCGATCGACAACACGGTCGAGAATCGCCGCTTGGGTTCGATAATGTTGACGGCGGGCTGGACGCTTCTGTGGTTCGATGCGATGTTAGCGGTGTATTTCTTTCGCAGTCTGCGCGATGGCTCAATGTTTTGGCCGATATGGGTAGCGATTCAAGGCGTCATCGGGATCGCCCTGGTGATTGCGGGCACGCGCTACCGCCGCACCGTTGGTGCAAGCCGGCTTGGTCAACGCGACATGGCCAGTATTGAACGTCAGCAGCGACGCGAAGAGGAAGAACAGAGACGCGTCGCATAGTTGATGAGCTTGGCCGGCAGGAGTTTTGGGGTAGCAGAGGGTGGCAATCGGCAGATTGGAGGCGATATGCCATCGACACGAAGAAGGCCGTGAGAATGGCTCAGCCCTGATGGTGATGGGCTGGGTGTGCGTACTGTTCGCCTTTATGGTGATGTTCTTTAACCCGGCTGCGCTTAAGCGCGGGCAAGAGGAATAGAGTTGATCGCCGGGGCGCTGGCGGTTGGCGGTTTGTTAATGAATATGAGTTGGCTCGCGCATTCGCGAACGCGTTCTGAAAGCGGGCGACGAGAGAAAATTTTTTATGGCAGACACAATCTTGGTAGTGGCAGAACAACGGCAAGGGCAACTCAATCGCGTTTCCTTCGAAACGCTCACTGGCGCGCAAGCAATCGCCGCCGACATCGGATGGACGCTGGAAGCCGCGGTTGTGGGCAGCGGTGTCTCTGAAATCGCTGCTGAACTGGCGAAAGCTAAAGTCGCCAGAGTGTACGACGTCGAGTCCGCGTTGGTTGAACCTTACACTCCGGACGGATTCGTCGCAGCCCTCAAACAACTTGTAGACCAGAAGCAGCCCAAGCTGGTGCTGATGCCGCACACCTACCAGGTGCGCGATTTCGCTCCAAAGTTGGCGACCGCTCTCGACCGCTCGCTGATCAGCGACGCCACCGGCTATAAGTACGAAGGCGACAAGTTGCTGTTCATCCGGCAGATGTTCCAGGGCAAATTCGCTGCCGACGTGTCGTTCGCCGGAGACCCGCCCTATTTCGTTACCTTCCAGAATGGCGCATTCCGCGGCGACAAAGTTGAGATGGGTTCTGCGCCTGCTCCGGTTGAAACCGTACAAGTTCAAATTGGAGACGGGGTAGTCCGCAACAAGCCAGAGGCTCCCTTCAAAGAAGCCAAGCAGGCGGTCGATCTCACTCAAGCCCAGGTCATCGTCGCTGTAGGCCGTGGCATCAAGGAGCAGAAGAACATCGAAATGGCCAAGCAGTTGGCGGACGCCATCGGTGGCGAGATCGCGGCTTCGCGTCCGATTTGCGATTCCGGCTGGCTGCCGATGGATCGGCAGGTCGGATCGTCGGGCCAGACGGTCGCACCTAAGCTCTACCTGGCGTTGGGCATCAGTGGTGCAATCCAGCACGTAGTGGGAATGAAAGGATCGCACACCATTATTGCTATCAATAAGGATTCCGAGGCTCCAATCTTCGAGATTTCCGACGTAGCGGTAGTTGGTAATCTGTTCGAGATCGTGCCGCCGCTGATTGAAGAAGTGAAGAAAGCGAAAGGTGCTTAAGAACGAGTAGCGCTGGATATCAGCTGGCGCATGCTTTAGTTGTCCTGCTCTTTCTGGTAGTTGTCGTCTGCATGTTTTGCTGCAACTAGATTTAATTTTGCACTCCACACCGCTGGAGTGGCGCGCATAACTACGGATATTTATAAGTTTGCGGAACTGGCTGGACGCAACCGCGTATTATTCATGAAGGACCCCGCATGATCGTATTTCGTAAGCCAATGCCCGATGTCGAGCGTCCGGTGATGGAAGCCGATGTCGTAATCGTCGGCGGAGGTCCAGCTGGCATGGCCTGCGCTTTGCGCCTCTCGCAACTGGTTGACGAACACAACGCGCGGCACCCGGAATTGCCGCTTTCTAAAGAGAACATCTATCTGCTGGAGAAGGCGCGCGACATAGGTTCGCATTGCCTGTCCGGGGCGTTGCTCGATCCGAGATCCATGCGCGAGTTGCTTCCCGACTTCGAGAAGGAGGCGCCGCTCGATGCCGCAGTGGTGAAAGAGTCAGTCTACTACCTGACGCAAACCGGCAAGTTCAAGTTTCCCGTCACGCCTCCGCCGATGCGCGATCATGGCAACTACGTTATCTCGATTAACAAGTTTGTGAAGTGGCTGGGCAGCAAGGTGGAGGAAGCGGGCATCACGGTCTTCACTGGCTTCGCCGGCTCCGAGCTGATTTTTGAACAAGGGCGTGTGGTTGGCGTGCGCACGGATGATAAAGGCGTCGATAAAACCGGCCAGCGGAAGAGCAACTTCGAGCCCGGATATGATCTGCGCGCCAAGGTCGTTATTCTCGCCGAAGGCACGCGCGGCTCGCTGACCAAGCAGCTTATCGGGCGCTTCCAACTCGACCAGGCACGCAATCCGCAAACTTATGGGGTTGGTGTAAAGGAGCTCTGGGAAGTTCCCTCCGGCCGCATCGCTGCGGGCGAAGTCATCTACACCATGGGCTATCCGCTGACCTTCCATGAGTACGGTGGCGCCTGGATTTACGGCTCGAAGGACAACGTCGTCTCGCTAGGCTTCGTCACCGGACTCGACTATCGCGATCCGCGTCTCGACCCCCAGCACGTGTTGCAGCAGTTCAAGAAGCATCCCTTCATCGCCAAGCTGCTGGAAGGCGGCAAGATGATTCGCTACGGCGCGAAGTCGCTGCCCTATGGCGGATGGTGGTGCATTCCTCCGGTTGCCGGCGACGGCTGGCTGATACTCGGCGACTCGGCTGGCTTCCTGAACTCGCAGCGGCTAAAGGGCATTCACCTCGCCATCAAGAGCGGAATGCTCGCCGCAGAAACTGCATACGACGCGATGGCGAAAGTCGACTTCTCGCTTGCCCTTCTCGAAAAATATCAGGAGCGCGTTGACAAGAGTTGGATCAAGACCGAACTCTGGCCGGTGCGCAACTTCCATCAAGGATTCGAGAACGGCTTCCTCTCCGGCATGTTCCACGCCGGCATTCAGCAGTTCACCGGCGGCCGCGGCCTGCAAGAGCGTTACACCAATCATGCCGGACACCGCCGTATGAAGCACCTGGCCAATCTGCCGGCTGATGGCGGTCCTGACAAAAACATCATTGGTCCCGCCAAGGGCGACGGCAAGCTTACCTTTGACAAGCTCACTGACCTTTACTACTCCGGCACCAAGCACGAAGAAGATCAGCCGGCACATCTTGTCATCCACGACACCGACATCTGCAATGAGCGTTGCGTGCGCGAGTTTGGTAACCCCTGCAAGAATTTCTGTCCGGCCAACGTCTACGAAATGGTCGAAGCGGCCGACACACCCAGCGGTCTGCAGATCCACCTGAACCCATCCAATTGCGTTCACTGCAAAACCTGCGACATCATGGATCCCTACGAGATCATCACCTGGGTTCCACCCGAAGGCGGCGGCGGCCCCAACTACGACGGTATGTAGGAACGAAAGTCGGCACTAAGCCATCGGCAGTTGGCGATTAGCAACCAGTGCTTCGCCGGCGAGGTGCCGATCGACATCCGTGGGTTGCGGCAAGCTTGGTAGCAACCGGGTTCTGCTTTCGCTGAGCTTCGCCTGTCCCTCATCCGTGGCACGGCTCTCTATCGTCGTTGCTGTTTCAAGAATTTGTGGTTACCTTCGTAACGTCCTTGCCGCACTTTTTCCGTGCCAGTCACCCAGGTAAAGCCATACACTCAGTGCTGAAAGCGCCAAGTGCGCCCTGTGGACTGCCGTCTCTAAGTTATTTGAAATGAAGATTTTGCCTGCAAGTCTCACAGAATCAAGATTTTGGGGCAGATTTGTTGGCTAAATCATTGAAAACAAGGATTCGCAAAATCTTTTTTTGGTGATTTCACGTTATCGGACATAGCCCCGATGACTCACGTCAGACGCTCGATCTGGGTAACCGCAGACCGGGCGCAAGCTCCGACCTCAATTGGGCTCCTAGCCTCCGGCCGGGCGAATTTATCGCGACTCGTGGTGACTGGCAGCTAGCTTCCTACTGTGTCAACCGAAGCAGGATCTGGGCGGCGATGGTTTGAAAGACCTGCTGAAGGTCGGACGAGCAGGTTGAGGACGGGCAATTGGGGACGAAGACCGCCATCCCTGCCGGCTGCGAGGCGTTGTAGCTCGAGCTGGCTGGGTCGTTCGCAATTTGCTGGAGAAAGGAAGTATCTACGTCCGTGCCTAAGCCGATTGCGTAGATGTACATGCCTTCGGCGCGCATGGCATTGGCGGTTTGCAGCGCACGGTATTGCGCGTCGGCGGTGACGTTGGTGCGGGTAAACGGCTTGGTTGTGCCGTCGATTTGCGAAGGAAATCCCGCCAGGTTTTTCAGGCAGAAGTTCGACGGGCTCCAGGTGGCATGCGTGCCGCTGGTATAGGTCGCAAGCGAAGTTCCGCTCGTGGGATCGAAAAAGTCGACCGAGCTGCCGGAATCGTAGCCGCCATAGTTGTAGAGAGTCATGGTGCCATTGCAGGAGAGATTGTCCTGGATAACGTTGACGTAACCATCGGTGAAGTACACGGCGACCTTCACCACGTTCTGCCCGGGAAGGACCGGCACGCTATCGTTTTGACTCTTGGCGAGGGTCAATCCTCCCGGACCAAAAGTTCCACCGGTAAAGTGTCCGCTCAGGGCATTCGCGGCGTTGGTGATCGGGGTAACGAAATTGGTTTCGATGCCCACGTCAACGGTGGCATTGGAAGCGAAGCTAACCATGGCGACCTCGTCTGTCGTGTTGTCGAAATAGTGGACGAAGGTTCCTACCGCAGGCGGCAGCGCGGAGCCTCCGCCATTGGTCTGCATTGAGCCAGAGCGATCGAGAACCAGCGACATGACTAGTTTGCCGCGGGTGGCCTGTGCGTTGTCGCTCACCGGCAACGTCTGGTAAGCGGGCAGCAGGGCCATGAACTGTGTCTTGATAGTGGCGGTCGCGTTAACGCTGACGAACGTCTGTCCATTGGCGTCGGTGGAGAAGTTTATGCTGAGGGCGGGGGGATTTGCGTCAAGCGAAGTCGCGCGATAGTTCGCGTTGAAGGAGTTGGTGGCGAGCGTAGTAGCCGTGGTCTGCCCCTGTGCCAGGTTGCGCATCGCCGTCAGGCAGGCGCCATCGACAGCTTTCGAAAGCTTAGCCTTGGTAACGTAGGCAAATCCCAGATCGATCGCCAGCCCCAAAGACAGAATCAGCGACGACAGCGCGAGGGCGAAAAGTACCAGGGTTTGCCCACAGTCGTCGTGCAGTCTCTCGAGTTTGCGCCATTGTCTCAATTCAACGCTCCTGTTAGTAATAGCCGACGTCATACAGTTGCGATGGCACGATGGTCGCGTTCAGAAAACTTCCCACCGGCGTAATCGAGTGATAGGTGTAGAAAACCTCGGTGATGAACGCGGTTTGGCCGACCTGCGGAGTCGCATCGGTGGGCAGCGTCACCGTGCTGCCGATGGAGCTCCCAATGCGACTAGTGGCGACCAGACCTCCGAGGGCGGATTGTCCGGTTAGCTGAAGCACATTGTTGTTGTTGTAGACGGAAGAGACGATGACGCGGCCATTGGTCGCAAAGCTCAGAGGAGACGACGCATTGATCACCGCAGTTGCCGTGTCTGAGAGACTGGTGCCGCGTGAAGCCAGCGCGCATCCTTCTCCGGTTAGGTTGACGATCACCTGTCCCACGAACAATGCGCGGCTTACGTCGATCACGGCGAACAGGATGATGAACAGCATCGACGCGCACAGCGCGAACTCCAGCAGCGCCTGGCCCGAGTCTTCCGGTGCGTGCTTTCTAGGCGAGGGCTCGTGATTGGTTGGCGAGAACATGGGGCTGCCTCAGTTGCTGTTGCCAGGGGGAAATGGCTCATTGCGAAAGGTGGCAGAGACGGTGGTGGTATACACGCCGTGTGCGAAGTACTGCCCAATGAGCGCGGTCATCAGCGGCAGGTTCGCGGTCAACGATATGGTGACCGTGTCGCCGGGGCCGCCGGCATTATTAGCTCCTCCCGGCTAAGCTTGAGATCTGAATATTCGAAACGTCGAGGCCCATCGCGTCCTGCTGCGCGACTTGGGTAATGGAGGCGATGCGCGAAAGATTCTGCCCGGCATGGTTCGGGTCGGGCAGATGATCGCCCGTCATGGCATAGCGTCCGGCTTCGCGCACGGCGTTCTGTAATGTGAGCTGGCTGTACATCAGGCAGGCGAACTCGAAGCAGCCGAACATCACGGTAAACATCAGGGTCGCGACCAGCGCGAATTCCATGGTGGCGCCGCCGTCCTGGCGAGACCGCAATCGTTGTAGGTGCCAGCCGGTCATCTGTGCGCTTCATCGGCAAAAATTGCGGAAGCTTCAGTCCGCAGTTAGTCTGTGCGCTCAAACAACACTGCTACGTTGTCCTCGTAAATGATTTTCCAGCCAGCGGAGTTGCGCAGCAGATAGGTCAGAGGCTTCTGGCGGGCAAACAGGACGTAGTGGATGTCGTGCTTGTGCAGCAGCTCCAGCGAGTTCTTCAGGCCCATGATGTCGAGATAATCGGCGAAGATGCCCCTGTATTCGAAGATGTCGACCCGGGAGTCGATGAAGACCGGGAGCTGGCGCGCGTTCCAGATCAGGTAGCCGCCCCAGTCATAGTCATTGAGTATCCGTATGCCGGCGGGAATGGAGTTCAGATGACTCAATGCCGCAACCGGATATTCTTCGACAATCCCCGTGCTCAGCTGCGCGTTGGACGGCGCTTGCCAGCCCATGATGGCGACCATGGCGCCGATCATCAGCATATTCAGACCAGCCTTGTCGGCGGTCGTCCGCCCTCCGAATCCGCGGAGGCTGATTTCCGCAGCGAGCACCGGGGTGAGGATAATCGCCGCCAAAAACAGGAATCGCGTGTAAGTCAGCGCCGCATAGAAGGCGACGAGTACAAACAGGACCTCATGCAGCCGGAACGAGCCACCGCGAACCAGGGCCAGTACCACGAAGCCCAGCAACATCGCTAGCAATAGCTTTCCCCGAAGCGCGTGGAAGTTCGGGCTTTGCCACTCCTCCACGTGGCTGACATTCAGCTTCTGCCGGAATGCCAGGTCAAAGGGATAGAACACCAGATGCCATCCGTAAGGATTCACCAATAGCGCCACGGTGGAGCATGTGATAACAGCGGCCAGCTGCTTCAGTTCGGTCAGACTACGGCGAGCTGACTTGATCCGTCCGGCATGAACGTCGCAGTATCCGGCGGCGGCAAAGGCGATCAGAAGCGCAAGTCCAATCAGCCATGAACCGTGCGTGTTGACCCATAGCACGAACAGCGGGGGGAGAAGCCACAGGCGTTGCGGGTGGGAATCGTAGGTTTCGAGAATTAGCAACTCAAGCAGCAGAAAGATCCAGCCGAAGAGCAGCGTGCGCGGGCCGAAGGACACCGTTGCCAGCGGTAGGGCGAATCCACAAGCAAGTGCCGCCGCCTTGTAATCGTGAGCTCGTACATAGGCCACGCGATAGAGCAAAAGGACGATGGCCACCAGAGCCAGTACCATCACCAGGTACAGACCCCGCAAGCCAAGCCAGCGCCAGCCAAGGTAGTAGGGGAGCTCTCCCAGCCACTCGTGATTGATCCAAGGAGCGCCAAGCACGGTGTAGGAATAGGCGTCGGCGCGAACGAAGTGGCCAGTCCGCACAAGCTCATCGGCATTGCGCAAGTGCCACCAGATGTCGGGATCGGCAATGTTGCGATTGGCGAAGATGACGACGGTGGTCGCCAGCGCCGCTGCCAGCACGGTAGGAAATCCGGCCAAGGTGCGCCACCAGCGGTGGGCATCGCAGCCGGGGTGCGCCGGCACAAAGCGATCGAGTGTATTGGAGGCAACCATCACTGCGCTCATCGGCGCAATTGCCGCAGAGATTAAAAGAACGCTCTTCGCTGTTCGCCATTCGCTTTTCCGCCAGACCGCTCTTGTCGCAATTTGTCGAATTCCGCCGGGGAGGTATGGCCAGTGCGAAAGTTATTCCAATCAATCACCTGCCTCTTCCTGTGCATATGGTGATGTTGACCTTCTGGCGAAAAGCGAATCCCGGTCCTCATGCTCCTCCCACGTTTGCCGATAAAGCGAGCAGGCCCATGCGGGAAACCGGGGGCACGAAAGCTCGCGGCGGTCAACCGCCGGAGTGAAGGGAGAAGTGCATGTTGAGCAAGGCCACAAATGCCTGGCGCAGACTGCTGCGGGATGAGTCGGGGCAAAACATGATCGAGTATGCGCTTGTAGCGGCGCTCATCGCGCTAGGAGCGATCGTCGCAATGCAGGGGGTGGCGACTTCGCTGAGCACTGCGTTCAGCAAAGTGTCGAGCCACCTGAACGCATCTGTCACATAGTTTCAGGTCGCGGTTTCGGCGCGGAAGGGGCCATGCAAACCGCGTGGCCCCTCCGCAAACCTGGACAACGCAAATGCAAGGAGATTGCCGGCTGTTGCTAACCAATCAGGTCAATCATGATGCCCCCGTCCTCCAACCCGTACGCCCTCGCCGGCGGAGTCTGTTTCGCCCTGGCGGGCGCCACGTGTGATCTGCGCTGTCGCCGTATCCCCAACCGGCTGACCGGCGCCGCCGTCTTCATCGCTTTCGCTGTCAACACCTGGACTGGTGGAGTGCGCGGCCTTCTCGGTTCGCTGGCTGCCTGCCTGCTGGCGGGTGCCGCCTTCGCCATCATGTTTTTCATGGGCGGCATGGGTGGTGGCGATGTGAAGCTTATGGCTGCCATCGCCGCATTCACGGGATTGGCCTATCTCCCCGAACTGCTGCTGGCGACCGCGCTGGCGGGAGGCGTATTCGCGCTGATCGTGGCCGTTGCTCGCGGCGCATTGGGCGATATTCTGCGTACCGCCTTCGGCGGCTTGTGGCCGCGTTCCAGAACTGAGAACGTTTTTCCCCAACGTGCCCGTCTTTACTTACCGTATGGCGTGCCCATCGCCGTGGGCGCGCTGCTTACTTTCTATAGCGGAGTGCTTGCCCCATGAACACTCGTCGCATTGTCGTAGCTCTCTTGTCCGCCCTGCTGATCTCTGGCCTGTGCACGTTTGTTCTGGCACGGCGTGTGATGCGCCATGCCGCGGGCCGTCCTCAGACCCAGCCCTATGTCACCGTTAACAAACCTGTGCTTCCCGGAGAAGTGCTGAAGGCGGAGAATCTTGTCGCTGATCGACTGGCCGGTGAACCTGGCACTGCAAGGCGGTTTAGCCCGCACTGACGAGGTTGCAGGTCGGGCTGTCCTGTATCCCATAACGCCTGGGCAGCCGGTACTCGCAGGCTATCTGGCTGCTGCCGGCTCAGGCATTGGCTTGACCGCGAAGATTCCCGATGGCATGCGCGCCACTGCGTTGAAGTCAAACGAAGTGATCGGGGTCGCGGGATTTCTCTATCCCGGATCGCATGTCGATGTGCTGGTGACTTATCGCAACGAAATCTCCCCCATACCGATGACCCAGATTGTCTTGCAGGACGCCGAGGTACTGACAGCGGGCCAGAAGATCGAACCTGATCCTCAAGGCAAGCCGGAGACGGTCAGCGTGGTGACGCTGCTGCTTACTCCCGAAGATGCCCAACGCGTGGTCCTGGCCAGCACCCAGGGAACGGTGCAGTTTGTGCTTCGCAACTCGGCCGATCACGACACCATAGCCGACACTCCCATCGATCTGCGTGAGCTGTCCGGTGGCAAAGGCGGAGCTCCCGCAATCGTCAGGAGCGGCGAAGGCGCGGCAGCACGTGTGAGGTCCTACAACGTAGAGACCATTGCCGGAGACAAGCGGCAGGTCGCCAGCTTCAACCAGCCGTGAGCAATCCCGTGAAACGAAAAATCCAATTCGCGCAGCTTTTGCTTATGTCAGCGCTTTTGCTGACGGGCGCGGGCTTACGCTGTCAGACCCAACCGGCGGCGCAACCTGCTCCGGAGATCCCGCAAGGGGCCCAGAATCCGCCAACCGTTACTCAAACCATGCCTCCAACCGGCGGTACATCTCGTCTGCAGCCGCTGGCGCAGTCGGAGCGTGAGCCGCTGATTTTGTCGGTGGGACACTCGACCGTGCTCCGCACCTCGCAGCGTTTGCGCCGGGTGTATGTCAGCAATCCCGAGGTAATCGACTCCATCACTGCCAGTCCGCACGAGCTGGTGTTGACCGCGAAGGCGGGCGGCTCCAGCAGCGTGGCGGTATGGACCGAAGATGGGGAGACCACCCTCTACAATGTGGTCGCCGATCTCGATCTCAACCAGCCTGCCAAGGCCCTGCGGCTGGCTTTTCCCGTCGAGCATATCGAGGTCGAAAGCCAGGGTGGACGGCTGTTGCTGACCGGGGTTGCCAGCTCGCCGGCCATCATTGACGCGGCGCTCAAGCTGATGGCTTCCTATTCCAAGGATGTGGTGAGCTCCGCACAGATTCTTCTGCCGCATACCCCGCAGGTGCAACTGAAGGTGAGAATTGCGGAGGTGGATCGCACCAAGCTGGCGCAGTTCGGGATCAACATCCTGAGCGGAGGCAAGACCACAGGCCGTCACCCAGACCCAGCAATTCGGGGCGGTTGGCCTGAAGGATGACGGTTCGCTCGGCCTGTCGGACTTGCTCAACATCTTCGTTTACAACCACGACATCGATTTGGGCGCGATCCTCACGGATCTGCAACAGAACCAGGTCTTGCAGGTGCTTGGCTGAACCGAACATAACGGCACTCAGCGGCGAGACCGCGCACTTCCTTTCCGGAGGTGAGTTTCCCTTTCCGGTGATTCAGGGATCCTCGGGTGGGCTCACCAGCGTCACCATCCAGTTCCGGCCCTACGGGGTGCGGCTTGACTTCACTCCGATCGTGAATCCCGACCACACCATCCGGCTGAAAGTTGCGCCCGAGGTTAGCGCGCTCGATTACACCAACGCGGTCACCATTTCGGGCTATACGATCCCGGCAATTTCCACCCGCCGGGCAGAAACCGAGATCGAGCTGCAGAACGGACAGAGCTTTGCCATGTCTGGACTGCTCGACCGTCGCACCACCGAGAAGCTGAGCAAGATGCCGGGAATTGGCGACATTCCGATTCTGGGCGAGCTGTTCAAGTCGCGCGACATCAACAAGTCATTTACTGAACTGATTGTGATCATCACGCCGGTGCTGGTCGATCCGCTGACCTCGCCGGTACCGCCGCCGCCGCTGCCCAAGGAAGCGGTGCCCAACCTCAATGGCGAACAATTCGACAGCGCACTCAAGTCGAAGAGCAAGCAGCCGAAGGAACAAGTAACGCCGCCTGATGCGGAGCCGTAAACGGGAGATCGCGTGAGCAGCAAGAATTCTAGTGCGTCGCGTAACGGCCTGTGCGTCCTGACCGTCTGTGCCGACTCGGCGACCATCGACGACGTCATGCGCGCAACCTTGCAGGTATTTGCGGCGCAGTTCGTCGGCGGTCTAACCGATTACCTGAGCCGCACCGCGAATCTTGACATCCTGCAGCGTGCACAAGACAGCGAAGCCTGCCTCTGCGTGATCGATTTCGATCGCGACCGGGTGGAAGCGGTGCAGACCGCCAAGGCGCTGCAGCAGATGTTCGGAGCGAGCATCACCATGATCGCGCTCAGCGAGCGCGCCGATCCGGCGCTGATTCTCGATGCCATGCGCTCGGGTTGCAATGAATACCTGGTCAAGCCGGTCAGGATCGAGCAGCTTTCCGATTCGCTGGTGCGCTTGCAGAGCCGTTGGGCTGGTAGCGAAAAAGCCTCAACCCTGCGCGGTGGAATCCTCGCTTTCCTCGGCAGTCGCGGGGGCGCCGGCGCAACCACGCTGGCGGTCCACATTGCTACGTTTCTGGCCAGCGTACACGAACGCAGAGTGCTGCTGGTCGATCTGCATTCGCAATTGGGACACGTGGGCCTGTACCTGGGCCTGCCTGGCAGTCGCTACGACTTTCCGGAACTGGTGCGCAATGTCGGACGGCTTGATTCCGCGCTGCTGTCCGGCTTTGTGGCGCATCATGCCAGCGGCGTAGATGTGCTGCAATCGCCCGACGTGCTGGATACTACCACTGAAGCGGCGGTGGACGATGCTGAGCGCGCCCTGCTGTTTCTGCGCGGGCTTTACGATTACGTGATCTTCGATTGCCAGCGCAGCTTTACCGGTGCCAACCTGGCGGTCATCGATCATGCGGACGAACTCTACCTGATCGCGACTCCCGATGTCCCTGCGGTGCGCGACCTGTCGCGCTGTGTCGATCGCCTGATCCAATGCAACATTTCGCCCGGCAAACTGAAAGTTGCGGTGAACCGATACTCTTCGGCAGGCGCGGTGACGCTGCAACAAATCGAAAAGGCCATTCGACAGCCGATCTCGATCACCATTCCTAACTGCTCGAGCGAGCTGATTCGCGCCATGAACACCGGCACGCCTCTGGATCCCGGGAGCAAGTCGGAGTTTGTCACTCAGGTGCGCAAATGGGCCGCCTCGCTGGTTCCGGGGGCCATCGTAGCCGAAGCGGAATCGCCCGCGCGGACGGGCTGGCGCATTCCATTTTTGGGTTCGCTCAGGCCCGCCAGTTAAGGACTGAACTATGGCCACTCAAACCGTCACTCCGCATCGAACTGCCGCCCCACCGGACGGGCGCCCGCAGAAGTTCTTGCTGGGCCGCGCGCAGCAGGAGATCAAGTCGGCGGTACACCGGGAACTGCTGACGCGCATCGATCTGGAGAAGCTCGATTTTCTTCAGGATCCACGCTCGCGGCAAAGCCTGTTGGCCATGATTCATCAACTGCTGGGCGAGCAGAACACACCGTTGAGCGTGGTCGAGCGCGACCGGCATGGCGCGTGAGGTGCTTGACGAGCTGTTTGGGCTGGGGCCGCTGGAGCCGCTGCTCCAGGATCCGACGGTCAATGACATCCTGGTAAACACCTACAACATGGTTTACGTGGAACGTGCCGGAGTTTTGGAACGCACTACGGTGGCATTCAAAGACAATGCCCATCTGATGCACATCATCGATAAGATTGTGTCAGCGGTAGGAAGGCGGATCGACGAATCGTCGCCCATGGTCGATGCCCGTCTGGCTGACGGCTCGCGCGTGAACGTCATCATTCCTCCACTCGCCGTCGATGGCCCGCTGCTTTCCATCCGGCGCTTCGGCAATACGCCGCTTACCGAAGACGACCTCATTGCCAACCGCGCGCTCACGCCGCAAATGCTCGACGTGCTGAAGTCGGCGGTGCGGGCGCGACTGAACATCATCGTCTCCGGCGGCACCGGAGCCGGCAAGACGACCTTCCTTAATGTGCTGTCGGGGTTCATCTCCGACCGCGAACGCATCGTGACCATTGAAGATTCTGCCGAGTTGCGATTGAAGCAGGTGCATGTGGTGCGGCTGGAGTGCCGGCCGCCGAACGTGGAAGGCAAAGGCGCCATCCGGCAGCGCGAGCTGGTGATCAACGCTCTGCGTATGCGTCCCGATCGCATTGTGCTGGGCGAGGTGCGTGGCGAAGAAGCCCTCGACATGTTGCAGGCGATGAATACCGGACACGACGGCTCGGTCACCACGGTCCACGCCAACAGCCCGCGCGATGCGCTCTCCCGCATCGAGACCATGTCGCTGATGGGCGACATCATGCTGCCAGACAAGGCCATCCGCGCCCAGATTGCTGCAGCGGTGAACATCATCATCCAGATTTCGCGTATGAGCGACGGCTCGCGCCGCGTGACCCACGTCACCGAAGTGACCGGCACCAGCGGCGACGTCATCAGCCTGCAGGATATTTTTTTGTTCGAGAAGCGCGGCGTGGGACCGAACGGCAAAGTGCTGGGTCGGTTCCACTCGACCGGTATCGTCCCCAAATTTGCTGAGCGGCTGAAGGCGGCTGGCGTGCCGTTTTCGCCATCGCTGCTGGAGCACTCGCTGGAGGTGTAGCAAACCATGTTCCTGATGGTCACGGCCTTCCTGCTGGTTCTGGTGCTCAGCTTCGTTTGTCTGCTGCTGATGACGCGGCCATCGTCGGCGGAGAAGGTCATCGACTCGCGCCTGTCGGAGATCCACGTGGCCGATGATGTGTACCTGGGAGAAGGTGCTCCCGCCATCTTCAAGCAGATGAGGTTGAGCGAAGTCGGCTGGGTGGATGCCGTGTTGCAGCGGGTTCCGACGGCGGACGCCGTACAGAAACTGCTTATTCAGGCGGCCAGTTCACGGAGCGTTGGCCAGGTAATTCTCGGTTCGCTGGTGGCCGGGGTTGCCGGATACCTGATCTGCTCGATGTTCCTGCCCATCAAGATGCTGGCGATTGCTACGGCCTTGGGGGCGGCCGCCTTGCCGCTTGCCTTCCTGCGCGGCAAGCGAGAGCGGCGCATGAAGAAGTTCGAACGCGGACTGCCCGCCGCACTGGATATTGTGGCGCGCTCTTTACGTGCGGGCCATGCGCTAAGTGCTGCGATGGAGATTGTCGGGGAGCAGGCGCCGGACCCGGTGCGCTCTGAATTTCGTACCCTCTGCCGTCAGCAGAACCTTGGCATGCCGTTTCGCGAAGCTGTATTGAACTTACTCGAGCGCGTTCCTTCCGCCGATCTGCAACTGGCGGTGACCAGCATGTTGGTGCAGAGAGAAACTGGCGGCAATCTGGTGGAAATCCTCGACCGTGCGAACCAAGTCATGCGCGAGCGTATACGCCTGGAAGGACAGGTGCGCGTGTATACCGCGCAGGGGCGCCTGACGGCCTGGATCCTGGGATTACTGCCGGCGTTCCTGTATGTGATGTTGCGTCTGGCCAATCCTGCTTACATGCGGGTGATGACGACGGATCCAACCGGGCAGAAGCTGCTGATAGGCACCGCCATCATGATCCTGTTTGGCTTCCTGGTGATTCGCCGAATCGTGAAGGTGAAGATGTGATGAGTTCCCCGGCACTGCTCGCCATTGCGTTCACGATCTCACTGCTTTGCGTGGTGGGCATGGGCTATTTCGGGTTGCGCAACCACTCATCACAGCAGCGTATTCGCCGCGGGCTGGAGAGCGCAGTGCGTGACGGCGAACAGGACGGCATTTCCACCCGCCCGCTGCCGCAGCGAGTGCTGAACTGGATTCGGTTAAAACTCAGTTTCAGAAAACAATCGAAGCTGCGCGACAATCTGCGGCTGGCGGGCTTGCGAGCGGAGTGGCAGGCGGGCGCGTATCAGGCCACGCGACTACTGCTCCCTTTATTGGCTCTGGCGGGCAGTACCTTCCTGCCGCAATTCGGTCTCTTCGGAGCCATGACACTGGTATTCGTGGCTTACTTGTTGCCCGACCTCTGGTTGAGCAACAGGATCCGGCGGCGGCGCGAGGAGATTCGCCTGGCGTTGCCTGACACCCTGGATCTGTTGGTGATCTGTGTTGAAGCCGGCCTGGGACTCGATCAGGCGCTGAACCGTGTCGGCTCTGAGCTGGCGATTCGCCACAAGGCCATCAGCGAAGAGATCGCGCAGATCAACGCTGAGCAGCGCGCTGGTAAACCGCGCATCGAAGCCTGGCGCAGCATGGCGCAACGCACCAAGCTGGAAGAGACCGAGGCGTTTGTTGCCATGCTGTGGCAGAGCGAGCGCTTTGGAACGCCTATTGTGCGCGCTCTCGCTACCTTTGCCGATTCGCTGCGCACGACGCGGCGGCAGCAGGCAGAAGAGATGGCCGCGAAGTCAACCGTGAAACTCTTATTCCCGTTAGTGATCTTCATCTTCCCCGCCATGTTCATCGTGCTGATCGGGCCGGCGGCGCTGAATATCATGCACAACCTGGGAGGGCTGTTCGACTAGAGCGAATCGCTACCCGATACCTATTTTGAAAGGAGATCTTTATGGATACAGTCACCCTGATTCGAGTCTTGGCGGGCGTAGTGTTCGTCATTATTGCGTCGGTGCTGGTATACCGCAAGAAGAAGCTGGCGTAGCTGCGGCGGAACGCAATGCTGCAACTGCCAACCCTGACCATCGTCGACCAAACTTCGGGCGCCGTAGTGGGAGATCAGATTCGCTTTGCCAACACTCCGCTGGCCAGGCTGATCGGACTACTCGGCGCCTCGAACCTCCATCCCGGAGAAGGGTTACTACTGGCGCCATCCTCGGGTGTTCACACCTGGGGCATGTCGTTTCCCATCGATGTCATCGCTATGGATAGTGGTTGGCAGGTTCGCCGTATCTGGGAGCACTTGCCGCCCTGCCGGATTCTCTGTCCCTCACCTGCAACGCGGATCGTCCTTGAACTACCCGCAGGCCGGGCGGAAGAGCTGCATCTCCGCGCGGGAGACCAGCTTTCATTCACGCTGCATTCCTGAGCAGAACGTTTTACAATCCCACACAGCTTAATTTCCATCGCGCAGTAGCAATCGATATCATCCGTCAAAAGTGCCTAAACAGTCCTCTCAATCTGGGGGCGCCTGTTGACACAGGGGTGGTGGGTGATCGCGAGTCGCTCATGCAAGTGAAAGTTGTCCTGAAAGTGGTTTCTCAGCCTTCTCTTGGTATCGGGAACCTGCGGCTATGCTCCAGCGCAGGCCGCGCCGACCACCCCTGATCGGCCCTGGACCTCGCCGGACGCGCACCAGGTCCGCACGTTTTCTGCCGGCATTCCTCAACCCCCATTCACACTGGATTCAAACCAGGCGTATTCGCTGCCCGAATTGGTCGACCTTGCGGAGCAATATAATCCCGCAACCCGGTTTGCCTGGGAGCGCGCCAAGTCGCAGGCGGCCGCGCTGGGAATTGCGCGCAGCGAATGGTATCCGCTTATAAGCGCGGTAGCGGCGGCGCAGGTTTCGCGCTTTGCCCTGTTGTTCAACACCAACTTTATCCGGCAGACAGTAACGGAAGCGCAACCCGCGCTCGCACTCAATTACACGATCCTCGATTTTGGGCGTCGCTCCGCTCGCGTAGAGGAGGCAAGCGCGCAACTACTCGCCATCGATTTCGGCTTCAACGATACGCATCGCCGAATCATCTATCAGGTCGAGGAAAGTTACTATCGCGTCTTGAGCACAGCGGCTCAGCAGCAGGCGGCCGAGGCGAGTCTGCTGAATGCTCAGACTGTACAGCAATCCGCCGAAGAGCGACTGAACAACGGGCTGGCAACTTTGCCGGATGTGCTGGAAGCGCGCAGCGCAACCGCGCAGGCGCAGTTCGATTTGCAATCGGCCATCGGGGCCGCAGAGATTGCTCGTGGCGATTTGGCTACCGCGTTGGGAACCTCGGCGACGATCTCCGTTAAGATTGAACCGGTCACGACGCTCGCAACCCCCGACAGTATCGAGGGAACGGTCGAGCAACTCATTGACCGAGCTTTGCAGCAGCGTCCCGACCTGATGCAGCAGGTTGCCGATCTTCGTGCCCAGCAGGCGGCGGAGAAAGAAGCGAAATCGGCATATTATCCGACGCTCAGCGTCAGTGCATTGGCAGGTCCAGAGACGTTGTATGGGTTTCAAGAGCAGTTACCGTCGACCCAAACCAGTTTGCTCACGGGCGCGGCCGGGGCCACTCTCAACTGGACCATATTTGATGGTGGAGCGCGCAGGAGTGCGCTCGCTCGCGCCGAAGCGGACAGCCGTGCGGCGATAGCGCAAGTCAACGTTACGCGGAACCAGATTGGCGACGAAGTGTGGCGAGCGTACTCCAATGTGAAGACGGCTTTTCGCCAACGGGAGGCCGCTATCGCACTTTTGCAGTCAGCCGGGCAATCCTACGACGCCGCGCTGGAAGCTTACAAATATGGAGTCCGCAATTTGCTCGATGTGACGGCGGCTCAGCGGGCGCTGGCGCAGGCGAGAAGTTCCGACATTTCCGCTCGGACCCAAGTGCTCACCAGCCTGGCGGAACTGGCGTTTCGCACCGGAGATTTGCTGAATACAGCGGCAAAGCAGAGCAAGCCATGATCAGCACCAGGCGAAGATCGATCTTTCGATTTGCATTGCTGTCCGTTCCGTTGTTGCTGACGGGATGCCAGCAGGCGCCGTCGTTCAACGTGCTGGGCTCGTATTTTCCAGCATGGCTGTTTTGCTTATGCATGGGCATGATTCTGACGGTCGGGGCGCGCTCTATTTTGCGCAGGCGCAACTTGGCCGCGGCACTCAGCCCGCCGCTTCTGATGTATTCGTGTTTAACGGCCTTCTTCACCTTCGCACTATGGCTGATTTTCTTTCGTGCCTGAGGAGCGCATGAGATGAACGAGAATCCCACGGCGTCGGAATCGTTGGCTCGAAAGCTGAAGATTGCGATCCTCGTTGCGACTGCCCTAACCGGGATGCTGGTGGTGTACACCCTCAACTATTATCCGCGCACGGATACAGGAGTGGTGTTCGCGAACTACATCGGCATCGCCCCCCAGGTGGACGGGCCGATCACTCACTTCTATGTTCGCGAGAATCAGTTCGTGAAGGCGGGCGACCTGCTGTTTGAGATCGATCCGCGGCCTTATGAATACGCCCTGGAGCGCGCGAAATCGGAGCAGCAGATGTTGGAAGGGCAGATTAACGACGAGAGCCGCACCATCGCGTCGCAAGTCAGTGGCGTGTCGGTCTCGCAGGCCAACACGCACAGCGCCCAGGCGGATTTGAACCGCTATGCAGCTGCTGTGAATGAGGCGCAGGCCTCAGTGGCGAATGCGGAGCAAGGCGTAAGCCGCGCTAATGCCGAGTGGCAGTACGCCAACAACAATCTGCATCGCGTGGAGCCGCTGTTGGCCAAGCAATACGTGACGGCCGACCAGGTTGATCAGGCGCGGACGACAGAGGTCGCGCGTGCGCAGGCGCTGAAACAGGCGGAATCGCAGTTGAAGCTCTCGCAGGCGCAATTGCAGTCCGCCGAAGCGCAGTACGAGCGAGCGAAGGCCATGGTGACGCAGAGTCAGGCCCAGTTGGAGCAATCCCAGCATGCCGTGACCACGTTAGAGCCGCTAACTGCGCAACGCGGTGCCCGACAATCCGCGGTGCAAACCGCGGAGTACAACCTGAACAACTGCAAGGTATATGCGCCATTCGATGCGCGCGTGACCAATCTGATCCTTTCCGAAGGAGCCTACGCCCACACGGGACAGCAAATATTCACCCTGATCGATGCGCGTAACTGGTGGGCGATTGGAAACTTCCGCGAGACCCAGCTCCGGCACATCGCTCCGGGAATGAAGGCGGATGTCTATGTGCTGTCACGACCAACGGTGCGCTTCCACGGCATCGTGGACAGTGTCGGCTACGGAGTGACGCCCTCAAGCCAGGTCATCAGCAACCTCGGAAACGGACTCCCCGATGTTGAGCGCACGCTCAACTGGGTGCATCTGGCGTCGCGCTACCCGGTCAGAGTCCATATCACGGAGCCGCCTTCCGACTCGCTTCGCCTGGGCGAGACGGCGGTGGTCGTCATTCGCGGACACTGACGTGGCGACGCTCGCGGCAACCCCGGCTGCCACTTCCAACCCGTCGAACTGGGTTTGGGAGTTCCTTCGTGAGGAACTGGCGCCATACCCGCAGCGCGTTCAAGTGGTTGGACGCATGGTGTTGGCGGCCACGCTCACCATGATCATCGGTATGGCCTTCCGAATTCCGTTTGGTTTTCAGGGGCCTGTGCTGGCGCTCTTCGTGTCTCGCGAGAGCACGCAAGCGACGATAAAGTCGGTAATGACCATGACTGTCGCGACCCTGCTGGGCGCGATGTTTGTTCTCTGCTCCGCGCCATTCTTCACCATCAATCCGATCCTGCATTTCATCTGGGTTGGCGTGGCGCTGTTTATCGCGTTCTTTGCACTCAGCACGGTCAACAACTACATCGGCGTACTCTTGTTTGCCTTGGTAATCGTGGTTGCCCTTCCGTTGTGGGACCGTCCGGTGATGGCGGAAACCAATGTGATCGATACGCTGTGGCTGGTCTGGTCAACGCTGGTGGGAATTTTCGTCACGATGGGGGTGGAGCTTGCTTTCGCGCACCTTCGACCGGGCGACAACGTTATTTTTCCGGTTGCAGACAGACTTACGGCGATGGAAGAAGTGCTCCGCTGCTACGCCATAGGCGAGCCGGTGAACGCCGATGCGCAGCGGCAAATCAACCGCTTCGCCATGCTGGGGACGTCGCTAGCGAGGCGCTACTCGACACGCTCAGGATTCAACCTGCCATACGAGGCTCGAATCGGCGGTGTCATCTCGCTGGTGGGAACGCTGGTGGACACCACGTCGAGTCTTACGCAGCTTGCGGTGCGGCCCGACGATAGCGACCGGCAACGGGCAGCCGAGTTGGCCGACAAAGTTGCGCAACTTCGGCGCGACTTTCTCGAACGTCAGCCGCCGGCTCCTATTACCTTCAAGAATGTGGATTCGGAAATGCCTGGCATGCCGCTGCTGGGTGAACTGGAACAGACGGTCGCGCTGATTCCCCAAGTCTTTGCGACGCCGGTGCCTGAATTGGAAGTGAAGGAGGACGCTCCCCGGTCCGCGACTCTCCTGGCACGGGACGCCTTCTCTAATCCTGCGCACCTGCAGTTCGGCGTGAAAGGGGCGCTGGCAGCGATGATCTGCTATGTGTTCTACACGTCGATTGACTGGCCCGGAATCAGCACCGCTGCGACGACCTGTGTGTTCACCGCCCTCACCACGATTGGCGCGTCGCGGCAGAAGCAGGTGCTGCGAATCGGTGGCGCGATGGTCGGCGGGTTTGTGTTCGGCATGGGCGCGCAGATCTTTATTCTGCCCTCCATCGATACCATCGTCGGGTTCACGATCCTGTTTGTCATCGTGACTGCAATTTCCGCGTGGATCATGACGGCGAGCCCGCGGCTTTCGTACCTAGGGGTACAGATTGCCATTGCCTTCTACTTTATTCATCTCCAGAGCTTCAGGTTTGAGACGTCACTGGTCACGGGTCGTGATCGCGTTGTCGGCATATTGATCGGTCTGTCTGCTATGTGGCTTATCTTCGACCAGCTATGGGGAAGTCCCGCCGGGGTCGAGATGAGGCGATCTTTCATCGAGGGCATTCGCAAACTGGCGCAGCTGGCCCGCGAACCTGACGTGGGTGATCGCAAGGACGCTATTCGACGTGCCTACGCACTGGCGCAGACCATCAACAGTAATTTCGACCAAACCAGGGCCCTAGCTGATGGGGTGCTCTTCGAGTTTCGTCCATCGCGATCGGCTGATCTGGCTTTCCGCGAGCGAATCAAGGACTGGCAGCCGCAGTTACGGGCACTCTTTCTGCTGCGGGGCGCGGCAATTCGTTACCGGCTTGAGCTGCCGGGATTCGAGTTGCCGGAGCGCATGGAATCCGCGCAAGCAGAGTTTGACAATGCACTGTCGACTACGTTGGATGACATGGCGAACCGCCTCGATGGCATTACGGTTACGACTTCTGATCGGCTGCCTGCCGCACTGAACCACTTGGCAGAGGAAGCTCGCGCGTCGGGAGAAGCCTCTTCGCCGCACCTGAAGGACTTCATGGCGCTTTCAAGGACGACGGGGCGGCTCGCCATGTCGTTGGCGGAAAGCGTGGAAAAGCCAGATGCTCCGCCCCGGGCATTGCACCCGGAGCAAGTCAGCTAAAGTTTAGAAGTCGCGCAAACTCTACAGCGTCGGGGGCTCACCCGCGGGAGGAGATTTTCGCGCCTGCTCCATTGCCTCCCGCGCATCCCGTCCCGTCACTGCCTTGTACCAGGCCGGGTGGTTCGTCCACGCCCACGGCTCGCTCACGGTTCCACGCGTCATGGCCTGAATCGTGCCCGGCTCGCCGAACGTGCTGAGATAGATGTGGAAGAAGATCCCGAACAGCATGATCAGCGCGGAGAGGTCGTGGACGACATACGAAATTGACACTAGCACCCGCCCGAACACCGTCGGGTACCACATGATGAAGCCGGTAATCACGTAGGCGAAGCAGCCCACCACGATCTCCCAGAACATCAACTTTTGTCCGCCGTTGAAGAAGCCCGTCTCGGACGACTCGACCGAATCGGTGCGAGTGACATAAGTGTGAACGTGCTTCATCCAGCGCGTGTCGGCAGCCGTCCAAGTCATCGGGTGCAACCAGTTGATGGTCTGAAGGCCGAAGAAAAATACGAACCCCAATCCAAACCAGGGATGGAGAAACCGTGTCATGGCGCCGCCGCCAAACAGCGGCGTGAAGAAACGGAAGATCCAGGGCAGGTAGATTCCGAATCCCGACAACAACGCGAGGAAGAAGAAGATTCCGTACATCCAGTGCAGGAAACGTGTGTACACCGGATGACGCATCAACTCGCCGACGTAAACAACTGTCTTGCCCAACCGGTCGATGGCGTTGGGGCGATGTTGGAACGTATTACTGGAGGTTGCCATTTAGTCTCCTCCTGTTGTGGTCGCCGGTGGCGGATCGATTCTCTTGATTGGCGGCGTCGGCTGCGGTCGGCGTGGACCTTCAAAAATGTAGTGCATGAGCACGGCGACAAATCCCATCATGGCGGCAAACAGGCCGAGCGGCTTGAAGACATCTTTCCAAACCGTGAACGCCAGCGGGATGGTCGGATTCTTGGGCAACGCTCCGTACGACTCCGGCTTATTGATGTTGTGCAGGACGTAGATAACGCTGGTGCCGCCGATCGATTCGGGATCGTACACGCCGGCATCCTTGAATCCAGAGACATCACGAAGTTGGGTGGCGCGCTGCTCGGCGAGGTATTTCATGTCCTCTTTCGTGCCGAAGTGCAGGCAGCCAGTGGGACAAGACTTGATGCAGGCGGGCTCCAGACCGGCTCCTACTCTGTCAGAGCACAGCGTGCACTTGTAAACCTTCTTGGTGTTTTGGTTGAATTTTGGAATGTTGAACGGGCAGCCCGAAATACAGAAGCGGCAGCCAATGCAATTTTCCTGCTTGAAATCGACGATGCCGTTGGAGTACTGGACGATGGCCCCATCGGCCGGGCAGGCGCGCAGGCATCCGGGGTCGGCGCAGTGCATACACTGATGCTTGCGCATCAGCCAGGCGAAGCTGCCGTCCTCGTGCTGGTCCTCGTTGAACTTGATGAGGTTCCAGTAGTTCCAGTCGGTGTCGGGCATGGTCTGGTAGGTGTTGTCGAAATGCGTTGTCTGGAACGGCATGTCGTTCCATTCCACACAAGCGACTTCGCAGGCCTTACACCCGATGCACGTGGTTGTGTCGATTAGCTTGCAAACTTTGTCCTGACGCTGCGTGCCTTCGCCGGCTATCGGCCCGGGGTGGGCCGAGATTTGCTGGATACGAAGTGTTCCGCGATCACTCATCTCGTGCCCTCCTTTAGACCTTCTCCAACTTCACCAGGAATCCTTTGAACTCCGGTGTGTATGCGTTGGGATCGATAACGGTTGGTGTCAGCCGATTGGCAGGCATGAGCGACGTCCTGCCCTCACTTTCGGAGATTCCCTTGAAGCCCCAGTGGATCGGGACGCCGATCTGGTAGAGCTTCTTGCCGTCCACCTGCATCGGCTTAATGCGTTTGGTCACCATCGCCTTCGCGATGTAGTCGGCGCGAATGCTGCTGACCTTCACCTTCTCGCCGCCCGTGATGCCCATTTCGTTCGCCAGCTCAGCCGGTATTTCAACGAACGGCTCCGGCACCAGCTCAACGTTCATCGGGTTGTTCTTGGTCCAGTAGTGATAGTGCTCGGTCAGGCGATAGGTGGTGCAGATGATGTTGTAGCCCTCATCCCGCTTGGCATATTTGTCGAGCGGAGTGTTGAACTTCTTCACCACCGGATTGTTCGACTGGTCAGGGTGAAGCGGATTCGCAATTGGGCTCTCGATGGGCTCGTAGTGTTCGGAGAACGGGCCATCGGTAACGGCGCCGATGGGAACAAACAGCCGGCCTACGCCCTCCGGGTTCATGATGAAGGGGCCCATGTGATCGCTAGGTTTGGAGTCGGGCTTAAAGTCGGGAACGTCGTTGCCAACCCACTTCTCGGCCGTCTCGTTCCACCACACCTGCTTGCGCGAAGGATCGTAGGGCTTGCCTGTCAGGTCGCAGGAGGCGCGGTTATACAGCACGCGCCGGTTCATCGGCCACGACCATCCCCAGTTGAGATAAATTCCCAGACCGGAGGGATCGTCGGTACCGCGCCGCTGCATCAGCGGTCCAGCTTCGGTCCATGATCCGCAATAGAGCCAGTTGCCCGAGGAAGTTGTACCGTCATCGCGCAACGCTGCGAAGCCGGGCAGTTGCTGGCCGGCCTTCAACGAGAGATTCGTCTTCTCGTCGCTGATGTCAGCCCATGCCTTGCCGTTGATCTCCTTCGCAACCTCCGCAAGCGATGGACTGGTGGGAATCGTATAGGTCCAACTCGCGTTCAGAATCGGATCGGGGAACTTGCCGCCTTCCTTCTTGTAAAGCTCGCGAACCTTAAGAAAGATTTGCGACAGGATGTCCTGGTCAAGCTTGCACTGTCCCGGAGGCGGAAGCGCAACGTGCTTCCATTGCAGCCAGCGCGCCGAGTTGACCATGGTGCCGTCTTTCTCCGCGAAGCCCGCGCCGGGGAGTCGATAGACGGTGGTGTTGATCTGCTTCATCTCCTCCGGCGTGGTGCCAGGCGCCTCCCAGAACGCGCTGGTCTCATCGGGATAAATTTCGCAGACCACCAGGAAATCGGCTTTCTTCAGGGCATCGATGTTCTTTTTCGAGTCGGGGCCGATCATGACCCCGTTCATGCCGAAGGCGAAGAATCCTTTTACGTGGCCTTCGTACATGTCGTTCCAGTTTTCCACCCAGGAGTATTTGCGATCGATCTTGGGGAGATAGTTGAACGCGAAGTCGTTCTCCTTCGTCGCCGCCGGGCCATACAGCGCCTTCAGAAACGACACGGTGAACTTCGGCGTGTTGGACCAGTAATTGAACGATTCCCATTCTCCCGGCTTGGACGGCTTGGGAGTGACGCGTTCCAGGTAGGTCTTCAGGTCCTTGTCAGCAGGGGATGGCATCTTGAGATAGCCGGGAAGGATATCGAAGATCCCAGCCATGTCGGTCGCGCCCTGAATGTTGGAGTGTCCGCGCAGGGCGTTCACGCCTCCGCCGGCGCGACCAACGTTACCCAGCAAGAGCTGCAGCATCGCGGCCGTGCGAATGATCTGCGTGCCAAACGAATGCTGCGTCCAGCCGACGGCGTAGATGACGGTGGCCACCTTCTTCATGTCGCCATCCTTGCGGACGGAGGTGAACATGTCGGCGGCCTTCAGGAACTGATCTTTAGGGATGCCCGTGATGCGCTCCACCATCTCCGGCGTATAGCGCGAGTACTGCTGCTTCAGGAGCTGGTAGACGCACATCGGATTTTGCAGAGACAAGTCGTAGGCGACATTAGGTGGCAACGACGGAGGCGGAATCGGCCCGCCGCCCATACCTTTTGCGCCTGCCGGCCCTTGCGCCTGATAACCCTGTCCTTCCGCCTGGCCTGACGCACTGCCACGTTGGGCGGCAGGAACGTTGCCTTGCGTCTCTTGTCCTTTGGGCGCTCCCTCGGTCGCAGGAGCAGAGGCTGCTACGACCTTGCCGGTCTCGTTGCCGCCTTCCTGATAATTCCACGTGGCCTTGTCGTAGGTCTTCTTCTCCTGGTCGAAGCCGGAGAACAGTCCATCCACAGGAAGCTTGAACCCGTCCTTGATGATGAACGCGGCATTGGTGTAGTTCACCAGGTACTCGTGGGCGACACGATTGTTCTCGAGCGCGTAGTTGATGACGCCGCCGAGAAAGGCGATGTCGCTGCCGGCGCGGATCTGGCAAAAGAGGTCAGCCTGCGACGCCGTGCGGGTGAAGCGCGGGTCGATCACGATCATCTTGGCATCGCGATTACGCTTGGCTTCGACCGCCCACTTGAAACCGCAGGGATGGTTCTCGGCGGGATTCCCGCCCATGATCAACATCATGTCGGTGTTCTTGATGTCGATCCAGCCATTGGTCATGGCGCCGCGTCCGAAAGTTGGTCCCAAACTTGAGACCGTGGGGCCGTGTCAAACACGCGCCTGATTTTCCAGGCGCACCACCCCCAAACTCCGCATTGTTTTCACGACCAGGTAATTGAACTCATTGGTATCGGTACAGCCGCCGGTGAAAGCAATCGTCTCGCAGCGGTTTACCGTGTTGCCCTTGGTGTCGGTCTCGATGAAGCTTGCATCCCGCGTCTTCTTGGTCCACACCGCGATTTCGTCGATCGCCTGGTTCCACGAGATGTCTTCCCAGTGATCGGAGCCCGGGCGCCGCACCTGCGGCTTCAGCAAGCGCCGCTCGTTCTGGATGTCCTGTTGTAACGAGGCTCCCTTGGGACAGAGCGTGCCGCGATTGATGGGGTGATCGGGATCGCCCTCAACATGTATCACCTGCGGCGTTACGTTTTTCGCTTTGTCGCCGATGGTGTGGATGATCACACCGCAGCTCACAGCGCAATACGGACACGTGCTGCGAGTCTCTGTGGTGCGGGAGATTTTCAGGCTGTCTGCCTGCGCCAGAATCGGTTGGGCGTCAAAGCCGAAAACCGTGATGCCGACCGCACCAGCTATGCCAGTCTTAAAGAATGCTCGTCTAGACACATCCATAACTCAGACCTCCGGGGGGAACCGTTAGAACAGCAATGCACAAAGTGAGAGCCGAGGGGAGGACGCTCACAGAAGACCTAACGAAGATAAAGGTACGAACGAGTAAGGTGCGATTCATGATGTCGTCGGCCATCGAGACAACGGCCGCGAGCCCACATCGTCGCGGAATGCAGGGAAGATTACACCCCGAAACGATTGCCGGTCAATGCGAAAAATGACGCTGCTACCGCGTGCCCAGGCAGAGGCAATATCAAAATCCCAGCAAATTGAATTGAATTTTGTGATATCCGTGCTCGGCCGCCCAGAGATCAAGTGCTACAGTCGCCATCTCGTCCACCTCGGGAACCATCAAGCCGTCCACCGTCATGTCGAACGACTTCAGATAAGACTTGCAAGTGTCGCAGGCATCGACGCGGACAGCAATAGGCTCCTCAGGCGAATAGCGCGGAAGCTTGAGAGGATCCACCTCCTCGCACACCGGACAGACGATGCGACGGTATTCCCACTCCGTCAGACAGAGCGAACAGGCGAGGTGCCGTTTGCCCCCATCACCTTCCGGACGCAAGACTGCTAACTGCGGCTTGCTGCCGCACAGTGGACAAGTTGCGCCGGAATAATTTGCCGGCATGGTCAGTCGGGATGAGAGCGACTGCGCCTGAGTCTGAAACAGGACGCGAGCGAAGAATGAAGACGGTGAGTACGAGCCGGGCTCATTGCCGTCCAGGAACCCGAGGAGCATCTGCCGCTGCTCGGTTTCTCCGGCGCCGCCGATTCGCGCGGCTTCCTGAGCCAGTTTCGCGGGTCCTTCGGTTTGCGCGAGTTTGAGCAATGCCGGCAGCCAGCGCATAGCCAGGTCGACGTCGAGCTGTTCGAGCAGGGAAGCACCTGCTGCTTCAGAAGGGCTTTGCGATGTGAGGCTCTGCGACATCTGCTGCTGGAGCGACAGCATGTGCTTGTAAAACGCAAGCACCTGCGAGCCCGACGAGTTTCGTTCGAGCAGTTCCTCGGCTCGACCGATGCGCTTGTCCCAAGTGATTCGATTTGTCATCGTGAGGTCTTTTGCGACGCGCCCCGATTATCTCAGAGACGCGAAATCAACCGTCGGCTCACTCGATAATCGAAGAGATAGCGCGCGGCTAGCCATTCCGATAGTCCGCGGCTGAAGTGCTGGCATCTGCGGCTAATCGCGATATAGGCCGCAGCTTCTAAACACTTGAAAACCAAGAATGAGGCAAGATGCGTCACGATCGACGCCAGCTTGGCATCAGGCTTGCTCCCATCTCCCGCGTCAGCCACCAGCGACAGTCGAAAGCTGGCGGCAAAGGCGCTGCAAATTCAATCGGGTTCCCGCAGAGCTCAAGGAGGCGTTATGAACCGCAAGTTGTTTTGGGGCTTGGCGCTCATGGCCGTGGCCCTGGTTGCAAATGGGAATGCTCAAAGCAAGGCACGTGCTGACGTTCCGTTCGACTTCGTTGTCGCGGAGAAGGTGCTCCCGGCAGCGACCTACGATATTTCCGACGTCGCCGCGCACGCGATTTTCATTCGCGACTTCAGGAACGGCAATGGAACGATGATCCAGTTCCAGCCTGCCGACGGTAAGCAGGTAATGCACGCCAAGCTGGTATTTCATAAGTACGGCGAGCGCTACTTCCTCTCTCAGGCTTGGAGCATCGACGGCCAAGGAATTCAACTGCGCGAGTCCAAGCTGGAACGTGAGGAGAGAGCATCAGCCAGCAACGAGGCTTCCGCGCCGCAAGAGGTGGTTATCGCCCTCCGATAGACCCGCCTCTTACCCCAGAGAGCCCGGAGCTACCCCAAGCTCCGGGCTTTTTTTCTTGCGAGATACTCGCCTTGAACCGACAGCACCACACTCGTAACGCGCTGCACCGTCCTCTCTACCGTAGAATCGCAATTTCATGGCGGATTCCCTATCTTCCGGCGCGCGGCCTGACGGCCTATTTGCGCGATTGCTGCGCAATCTCCGGCCGTCGCATCAGCACAGCGCGTTTTCCGCCACGCTGCTGCTGATGTCGTCGGTCATGCTGGGCCGCATCATCGGATATTTGCGAGAAATGTATGTCGCCTGGGCCTTTGGCGCGGGACCGAAAACCGATGCCTATGTTGCCGCCTTCACTTTGCCCGATTTCCTCTTTTACATATTGGCGGGCGGAACGGCATCGATCACCTTCATTTCCATCTATACCCGCCACATCTCGCAAAAGCGTGACCGCGAAGCACAAGAGGCGTTCAACTCCACCATCACCATCATGACCGTGGTGATGATCTTCGGCACCATCCTGATCGAGATTTTTACGCCGCAATTTGAGGGCTGGCTGTTTCCGCACTTCAGCAGCGAACAGATGCAGCTCTGCGTGCATCTGACGCGCATTTTGCTGCCGGGGCAGATTTTCTTCTACGCCGGAGGGGTGGTGTCGGCGGTGCTGTTGTCGCGGCGAATGTTTCTTTATCCCGCGCTGAGCCCGGTTATCTATGGGGCGTCGATTATTCTTGGCGGACTCCTCGGCGCCCACCGTTTTGGCATCACAGCGCTGGCCTATGGCGCACTCGCGGGTTCAATTATCGGCCCGTTTCTCATCAATGCCATCGGGGCTGCCAATGCCGGTCTGGGCTACAGGCTGAATTTCGACTGGCGTAACCCCGAGTTTCGCGAATGGGTGCGGCTCAGCATTCCGCTGATGCTGGGCGTTTCGCTGGTCTCGGCCGACGACTGGATCTTGCGCTACTTCGCCTCCGGTGGCGCAGGTGACATCACGCGGCTGAATTACGCCAAGCGGCTGTTTGCGCTTCCTATCTCGATTATCGGACAGGCAGCCGGCCAGGCTTCGATGCCGTTTTTTGCCAAGCTGTTTGGAGAGGGCCGTCGTGCCGACTTTGCCGATAATGTCAACAAATCGGTGTATCGCATCTCCGCTGTATCCCTGCTGGCAACCGCCCTGATGATTCCGGCGTCGCTGCCCTTTGTCGATTTGGCCTTCCGCCGCGGCCGCTTCACCTTCGCCGACTCGCTCTCGACGTCCGTTTACTTCGCGTGGTTCTCATTGTCGCTGGCGCTGTGGTCGGCACAGGCGCTTTATTCGCGCGGTTTCTACGCCGCCGGCAACACCGTGACCCCGATGGTGGCGAGCAGCATCATCACCGTTGGGTCGCTACCAATTTACGCCGCGATGTTCCACAAGTTTGGCGTCACTGGACTGGTTATTGCCTCCGACATGGGCATTCTCATGCACACCGTGACTCTTGCCTGGCTATTGAACCGTGCCCACCTGGTTCGTCTGCGCGGACTACCCTGGCTCGGATTGGGTAAAGCGTTCGCCACCGCACTGTTTGCCGGAGCGGCTGCGTATGGTGTATCGCGGTCGGTGCCCATCAGCGGCAACCGCAGCGCCGACCTGCTCGCCATCGCATTGATTGGCACGACATGGCTGGCAGCAACGCTGCTAGGGCTGTGGATCACTCGCTCCGATCTGCCGCTGGAGTTACGTCGCCGCGGTGCTCCTGCTACTCCGACAGGAACCGCGCGGGAGACTACCAGCGGCGGCGTGGAACCGTGAAGAAAGTTGTCAGTTGTGAGACGGTAGTCCCCCTCTCAGCTTTCACTCTCCGTTGTGCGTTCCGTGGACAGCTACTGTCGGAGGCGGAGTCGCTGCTGCTGTCCAGCCATTTGCCCTCCGACAGGTGGTTTGAGCTGAAGGCTGAAGGCTGATAGCTTCGGTTGAAACAAGTTCGCTGCCTCATACGTATCAACCAACAGATATTTTCGACCTCAAGGAGGTCTGTATGTTTTGCGATCGATGCGGTACCTGCAGTGCAGCCGGACCAGCGATTTTGCAACCAGTGCGGCAGGCAATTCTCCGACGCGCTGGTAATGGCGGGTTCTTCACCTAGCCGTGTACAGGAGCACGTTCGCCTGGTGGGCATTCTGTGGCTGGCTTTGTCGGCCTTTAACGCCCTTGCTGGCTTGGTCCTGCTGATCGTCGCCACTGAGCTGATCCCGCACATACAACAATCTGGACAAGCCGGTGCCGACTTTCCTGCAAATTTTCTGACCACCCTGTTGGGGGTGATTGGTGTCGCCGTCCTGATCAAAGCTGCTGCCGGATTTTTCGCTGGCTATGGGTTGCTGCAACGCGAACGGTGGGCGCGGGTGCTCACGCTGGTGTTGTCGTTCCTGGCGCTGTTCAACTTCCCTTTGGGCACCGCTCTCGGGATTTACAGCATGTGGGTCCTGTTCCCGGCCGAGTCAGAGCGCGAGTACGAACAAGCTGCGCGAGCGGCGAGCATGGCATAGGTCAAGAAAAACCTCCCAAACTTGACTCTCGTCGCCCGCACCCGCTAGCTTGCCAACATGGCCGAGCCGCGCATTGTTACCTTCACTACTGACTTCGGACTCAGCGACGCTTTTGTCGGCATCATGCATGGCGTGGTGCTCAATATCGAGCCCGAGACCCGCATCGTCGACATCTGCCACGCGATTGCTTCCTACGACATCCTCGACGGCGCATGGACAATCGCCCAGGCTTACAGTTTCTTTCCGCCGCGCACCGCGCACGTGATCGTTGTCGATCCCGGCGTAGGCAGCAAGCGCCGGCCAATTCTCGCCGAGACGGAGAATTACTTTTTCATCGCGCCCGATAACGGCGTGCTCTCGATGATCGAAGCGCGCGAACCGAAGTTCACGGTGCGGCATATCACCTCGGAGCGTTACCTCCTGGAGCCCGTTAGCCAGACCTTTCATGGGCGTGACGTGTTCGCGCCGGTCGCTGGATGGCTCAGCAAGGGCATTGATCCCGCCGAATTCGGGCCGGAGATCACCGACTACACGCGCCTCCCTTTGCCGACGGTGGAGCGCATCGGCGATAACAGTCTGCGCGGCGTGGTGCTTAAAGTTGATAAGTTTGGAAACTTGATAACCAACATCGGCGAGCAGGAAGCACCCGAGCTTTTCGCGGCCAGCTTGCCGCCGGTCAGCATTCTGATTTCCGGCGAGACCATCACCCGGCTCTGCCAGTCCTATGCTGAAGGGGCCGAGGGCGAGTACTTCGCTATCATCGGCAGCTCAGGCTACCTTGAGATTGCCGCCCGCCAGGCCTCGGCCGCGCAGAAGCTAGCCGCCGATGTCGGCAGCCCGGTAGGAATTGTTTTTGGTTCTTGATTCTGCTGCGCCGTATCATCTCTGCATGTTGAGGACTGCGTTGAATTATCCAATCATTATTGGTCTAGCTTGCTTTTTTGTTCTGTGGGTTGCGGCGCGCCTCGGAGATCGGATCACATGGCCCGGCTTCGCGCCCAAGGAATTAGAAGAATTCAACCTGGTGCTCGGAGCTACCCTTACCCTTCTGGGTCTGATCGTCGGCTTCGCATTCTCCATGGCGGTGGGCCGCTACGATCAGCGTAAGAACTACGAAGAAGAGGAGGCGAATGCGATTGGCACGGAGTACGTTCGCGCTGACCTGTTGCCTGCCGGTGACGCGGATAAAATCCACGCTCTACTGAAGCAATACCTGGCAGGACCGCGTTGTATTTTTCCAGACGCGCGACCGCGACGAATTGGCGAAGGTCGATCGCGAAGCTGCGGGGTTGCAAAACCAGATGTGGTCGATCGTCGCCGGTGCGGCACAGGCACAGCCCACGCCCATCAATGCCCTCGTCACCGCCGGAATGAACGATGTGCTAAACCGGCAGGGATATACCCAGGCGGCATGGTGGAACCGCATTCCGGTGGCCGCCTGGGCGTTGATGTTCGCCATCGCTATCTGCTGTAATTTCCTCGTCGGATTTGCCGCCCGCGATGTTAAAGCGCGAAGGCCGCTGATCGTTTTGCCGATCATATTGGCCATCGCGTTTCTGTTATTGGCCGATCTCGACAGTCCTCGTGGAGGGGTCATCCGCGTGCAACCCCAGAACTTGCTCGCTCTGCAGGATTCCCTACGGTGACGGTTTCAGGGAACGACTTTACTCGTTGGAACGTATGTAATCTTGGCCAATTATGAAAGCTCTCTTGCGTTTTTTCGCCTTCGTTCTGCTCGTCGTATCAGCGTCCTTTGCCTTCGCTCAACAGAACCAGTCGCCCTTGCCCGAGCTGCCGCCTGACATTCCCAAAGATGCCACCATCTGGATGTTTCTGAGCGACCAGAAGCCTTCCGGTCAGGACGCGCTTTGGAGCACGCCCGACGGCATGGTGCACGAGTTCTTCCAGTTCAACGATCGCGGGCGCGGACCCAAGACATACTCGGACTATCGCTTCGACGCGCACGGTATCGTGACCTCGGAAGCAACGCACGGCCTCGACTACATGAAGAATCCGGTGAGCGAGACCTTCAGTCTGAAGGATGGCGTTGCCACTTGGAAGAACCAGGCGGAAGACGCCCACGAAAACAACGTAACAAACCGCTTCTTCGTTGGATTGGACGCGGGTCCCGGAGCCGATTACCAGTTAGCCCAGGCGCTATTGAAGAATGGCGGTAAGCTGTCGCTGCTTCCCGGTGGAGAAGCCAGCATCCAGAAGCTACAGACGGTGCCGGTGGAAGCGAACGGCAAAAAGGTCGACGCAACCCTGTACGCGATCGAAGGCCTCAGCTTTACACCCGCGTATCTCTGGCTCGACGATCAGCACCATGCATTCGCGGCCGTCTCGGGATGGTCGGGGCTGATCCGCCAAGGCTTCGAAAGTACCTATGCGCAGCTTCTCAAGGCACAGGACGAAGTTGAAGCGGCGCGCTCTGCGGATCTCGCAAAGCAGCTCATTCATCATCCGGCAGGCGACATCGTTATCACCAACGTGACCGTATTCGATTCGATTAACGCGAAAACGATCCCTGCGCAGCGAGTCACCGTTCGGGGCGAACGTATTGTTGCGGTCGAAGCGGAGCATGGGCAAACAACTCCCACAGGTGCGCAAGTCATCGATGGTCGCGGCAAGATGCTGCTTCCCGGATTGTGGGACATGCACCAGCACCTCTCCGCCGACAACGCCTTTCTGGATGAAGCGGCTGGCATCACCACCGCCCGCGACCTGGGCAATCCTCCCGACGAACTTGGCAAGCTCAATAGGCACATTCTAGCGGGCGAGCAGATTGGGCCGCGCATCATCATGGCCGGGTTGATCGACGGTCCCGGCCCGTACGAAGGTCCCATCAAGGTACTGGCGTCCACTCCCGAAGAAGCCCGCCAGCGCGTCGACTACTATGCCGATCTCGGCTATGTGCAGATCAAGATTTACAGCTCGGTGAAACCGGAGTTGGTGCCCGTCATCATCGAAGAGGCGCACAAACGCGGATTGCGCGTCAGCGGGCACGTGCCTGCGGGTATGATCGCGTCGCAATTCGTAGAGGATGGCGCCGACGAAATTCAGCACATGAATTTCGTCTTCCTTAACTTCATGGGCGATGTGAAGGAGACGCGTACCCCGGCCCGCTTCATCGAGCCGGGCAAACGCGCGGCCGGGATCGACCTGAACTCCGACCAGGTGAATCAGTTCATCGCTCTGCTCAAGCAGCACCACACCGTGATCGATCCGACGATGACGGTATGGGAGGCGACGTATACCGATCGCGTAGGTCAGCCTTCGCAAGAGGATGCTTACATGTTCGAGCGGCTGCCGCTACAGGCACAGCGCAACTCCAGGCTGGCGGGCGAGGCGTTGCCCATGCCCGACGCGGCTACCGCCCAACTCTATCGGGCCTCGTACCAGAATATGGTGCGGATGGTGAAGAAGCTGTACGACAACAACATCACGGTTGTTGCGGGCACCGACCTGGGGAGTGGATACGCGCTGCATCGCGAGTTGGAGATTTACCACCAGGCTGGCATTCCTGCTCCCCAGGTGTTGCAGATGGCGACCTACACCGCGGCCAAGGTGATGAAGAAGGATGGCGAGCTTGGCTCCATCGCTCCGGGCAAGCTGGCAGACCTGATATTGGTCGACGGCGATCCGACTGCGAACATCAGTGACATTCGAAAGATCGAAACTGTCATCAAAGGCGGAGCGGTGATGTATCCCGCGAGCTCTATCCCGCGATGGGGATCAAAGCGCAGTAACAAGAAGTAAGTCGCTGGCGAAACTAGAAGGCAGCTCATCAGTCGGTTTGCCTTGTATCAGGGCACGCCTTGAGGCGCGCCGAACGAGGCGTGGAAAACTGTCCGGGCTTCAGCCCCTGCGGAACGGGGGCGCAGGGGCTGAAGCCCAGGATAACTGCAGTCGACTCCGGCCCGGCTGAAGCCGTGCCCTGATACAAAACGATTTAGGGGATAGATTCTATTTACCGGACGGCCCACGCCATTCCGTCAGGGCCGCGGCCGGTAGCGATCTCGCCGGTCTTGCTCAGCGTCTTGAGATCGAAGATGGCGACCTTGCCATCGGCGGTCAGCGCGACGTAGGCACGCGACCCGTCGGGCACGATCAGAATCCCGGCTGCGGATTTGCCAAGGTTGACGCGCTTGCGGCCTTTCGCGAGGCGGCGTCGATCACCAGCACGTCGCCGGTGCCTAAATCCGACAGCAGCACCAGCTTGCCGTCGGGTGTGAACTTCAGCCGGTTGGAGCGCTTGGCGCCTACGTTCAGCGTCTGCACGACTTTCTTGGCGGCGACATCGATGACGCTCACCGTTCCATCGCCGGCGTTTGCTACCCAGAACTCTTTGCCATCAGGCGAAAGATCGCAGCCTTCGGAGCCTTTACCGACAGGGACGACGGTCTCGGTCCACTGCTCCGGCCCTGCGGTCCGCTCGATGATGTTCACGCTGCCGGACTGGGTATTCGTGGTGAAGATCGTGTTCAGCCCCTTGGCCAGCACGACCATGTGGGTGCGGTTTTGCCCGGTGCCCAGCAGCCAGTCGACCTTCAAGCTCTGAGGATCGAGCCGCGCAATTGCCTTATTTAATTCCGCGGTGAAATAGACCTTGCCGTCGGCGTACACGATGCCGTGCGGCCGATGCAGTGGAGTGATATCCACGCGCGTCTCTTTGCGGATGCTGAGATCGATGACGGACAAGCTGTTGCCGGGTTCGTCCGGCTGAAACGGGCCGTAATTGCTCACGTAAGCGAACTGACCATCGCTCGATGCTGCGACCTCGTGCGGAGCATTGCCCGTCGGAGCCGTGCCGACAATCTTGTTGGTCGTGGGATCGACGATAACGAGCGTGTTGTCGTCCTTATCGAGTACCAGCAGAGCAGGCGAGGGAAGCTGGGCTATAGCGGGCATGGTGCTGCTAACCATCAGGGCGAGAGCAAACAAGCAAATCAGGTGTCGTGTCATCAGGGCGCTCCGCTCATCAGAGTACATCAGCAACCGCAGACATGCGCTCTGCCGACCACAGACCGCGCAGCTGGCGGATTCGCGGATCGGAGAAAGTCAGGGGTCTTCCGATCCGCGTTTGTCCGACAAACCTTAGCCAGCGGCGATCCGCTACTCCTTCCGCATTGGCTGGAACAGCGAGAAATATGCTCCCTGCGGGTCGGCCACGATGGAGAACCGTCCCACGTTCTCCATCGTCAGCGGACCGAAACAAACATTGGCCCCAAGCGACTTAGCCTTATTGCTGGAGGCGTCGCAGTCGGAAGCGTGGAAGTAGATCAGCCAGTGCGGGGGCACGTCGGGTTGCCGATGGGCGAGCGACTGAACTCCGCCAATGTAGTGCTCGCCGTTCTTGATGTGAAGGTAGCCTCCATCCGGGTCATTTTCGCCCTTCTCCATTTGCCATCCGAACAGACTTGAATAAAACTGGGCGGCCTTGGTCGGATCCGGGCTGCTGAGATCAGCCCACGAGAAAGCGCCTTCGGTGCCAACGGCTCCCATCCCGGGGTTCTGCTTCGCCTGCCACACTGCGAACACCGCTCCCGTCGGATCGCTGATAACGGCCATGCGCCCGTGCTCCATCACGTCCATCGGGCCAGCCAGCACCTTCCCACCGAGAGCCTTGGCCTTTTCAGCGGCGTCGTCGGCGTTCTCAACCGCCATGTAGACGAGCCAGTTTGGCGGAACGTGCATCGCGATCTGTTCCGGCATTAGGGTGTAGCCACCGCCGATGTCTTTGCCTCCGAGGCGAAACATTGTGTAGAACCCGCCCGGGCCCATAGGACTGTCGTCGGCCGTCCATCCGAACAGGGAAGTGTAGAAATTCTTTGCGGCAGCCTGATCACTGGTTGCCAGTTCGACCCAGCAAAACATTCCGGGAGCGTGGGAGGGAGTGTGCTCTGACATGGAAATCCTCGCGACGAGAAGTAGAAAGACGGGCGTATTCTACACCGCCTTGTTCGCAGGCAGATGACAAACCTGGTGATATTCACCAATCGCTCTCGCCACCGACGTCACCATGCCCTATGACCGTAATCACAGACCTCAGTTGCCAAAAAGGGAAAGCATAGAGAGTCGCATCCAGCTACCCGGGCTACAGGCCGGGTGGTGGGTAGGAAACGCGACCACGACCGAAAGTCGTTGCAATATTTCAGAACCTCGCAAATTGGGGTTGCGAATTGCGACAGGCAATTGCAAAATGTTTCTCCTCGCCGGTCACAGGAAACCAACCGCCAATGAGGACACAAACTTCTACAAGGAGACCAAACTTTCATGAAGCGTAGCATCATCGTATTGACCGTAATCGCACTGCTTTCGATGTCGTGCGTTGCCTGGGCCGCCGAAGACGGCGCTGCCATCTACAAATCCAAGTGCGCCATGTGCCACGGTCCGGATGGAGCCGGCAAGATCGGTCCTGCTGTGAAGGGGACTGCATTGACCGCGCCGCAGATTTCCGAAGAACTGCAGAAGGGCGCAGCCGGGAAGAAAGCCCCCCACAGCAAACCCATTTCGGGCTTGTCCGCCGACCAGGCTGACGCCGTTGCTGCTTATGTGAAGAGCCTCAAGTAGTCGATACGCGATCTGAGAAAGCCGGCTTTGGCCGGCTTTTTCTGTGTCGACGCCTTCCGCATCCAGTCGACCTGCGAGAGATAAAGATAGCGGATTTCGGGTTTTGCCAGGGAGCAAGTGCTTACTCCGCTTTGGCCAAACAATTTTTCCCCGATCGAAACGGTCAGGGTTCATTTTCGCCCTATTTAGCTTGACTCCCGAGGGATGGCCAGCTTACCCTCCAACTTCAGCCAAATTCCTCCCACCCGCTTCTTCGGCGCAGAAGCAAGCCGCCACTTGCGTCGGCTGAACGGTTGATCCTCGTGCTCCCGCGGGTTGTGGGAGCGTGGCAATGGATTCGCGGCCCGACCAGCGCAACAGGCGCTGGTCGGTTTGTCGACCAATAGGAGTGCTTTGCATGTTTGGAGACTTCAGGCAAAACGACAAGGCACACACGGTTGGTTCGGTCTGTTCTCCGCCCGAGAGCGTTCGATGGCTCGCTTATTACACTGCCCCCCGGCACGAAAAGACGGTAGCCAAACAGTTTCAAAATCGGTCAGTCGATTGCTTCCTGCCGCTGGTTCGCCAGTCGCGCCGCTGGAAAAATGGGGTACGCGCCAAAATCGAAGAGCCGCTCTTCCCGGGGTACGTCTTTGCGCGTCTGGAACCGAAGCTTTACTTCAAGGTGCTGAGCGTTCCCGGAGTCGTATCCGTCGTGGGGCCGGGTCGCCATCCAGCGGTACTCGATGATGAGGAAATCGACTCGCTACGTGCAGGCTTGGCGGAGCGCAACAGCAGACCCCATCCCTTCCTGGTCGTGGGCCAAAAGGCACGCATCACCGGCGGCGCCTTCGCCGGAAAAACCGGAGTCCTCATTAAGGAACTGACCAGCTTGCGCGTCGTACTAACGCTCGACACGATCATGAAAAGCTTCTCGGTCGAAGTCGATGCCGACGAGTTGGAAATGGTCCGGTAGACGTCTCAGGGAATTGGATAGGACGGCTGTTTCTCGTAATCCTGACCGTACTTATTCTTGTGGTTCACCGCCAGACTGGGTGCGGCCTGCACCGTCACCGGATCCAGCCGGGCATTGGTCGCTGTGATAGTTACGCGATGCTGCAACCGTTTCAACTGCTCAGGCTGCGCACTCTCATACCACACTTGAAACTCGTACTCCCCGGGGGGCACGTCTTCGATTGAATAATCGCCTGCGGCGTCGGTGGTCGCGTAGTAGGGCGTAGTCATCACCATGATGACGGCGCTCATTTCGGGATGGATGTTGCAGAAGATGTACGACGGTCCCGGCCGGTTGAAGCGCACCTCTTTGGACGATCCGCTCTCATATAATCCCAGGTCAAAGCGCGTGCCCTCATAGACCGAAAACACGTTGTGAAAGAATGGGTCCTCGTTCGGGAACAGGACGGCGGAGCCAACCGGCACGACCAGCAGGTGCGGCGAAAAATGTTTGTTCTTCTGGACGAGGCGAAAGACCTTCTCCGGCGGCTTCGGCGCCTCGCCCTTCGTCGGCGTGAGCCAGACCACGGCACCTGCCGCCGAGCGAGCCGCCTTGCCGTTCTGCTGGATAACAATTTTTCCTGACACGGTATCTGGTTGCGCCCAAGAGACGCAGCTTGCCACTACCAGCAGGAGCCCGAGCCGCCCCCAGTTTCTCAAAATGCCACTCCCACTCCCAGGTTGATATGCTCGGCCGTCCGCGTTTGCCCGCCGAACAACACGGTGTTCAGATGGCGATACTCCACCGAAAGCAGCAGATTCGAGCGGGGGTGATCGATCACGTTGACCATTGTCGTCCAATTGCGCAGGACCGGCTGATAACTTGGGTCGGCATTTTGCAGAAGGTCTGCCGCAAACGGGTTCTCCTCGCCAAAGGCGCTATTCACTTCCCACTTTTCCGCCGGTTTGAACTTTAGCTGTGTCCATCCGCCCACGGTATTCACGCCGATAACGCTAGCATACGGGCTGCTATCCGGGCCGGTATAAACCACGCTGGTGCCAATCGCGCCCCACATACCACCTAACCCGAGTCCGCGATGAAGTTCTCCGGATAATGCCCAGCGTTCGCCGAAAGGAAGATTCCAGTCGAGGGTGGCGGCCCAGGCATCCACCACGCGATCATAGCCATAATCCTGCCGCGCGAAATAGCCGCCCACACCGACGGTCGCGATCTGTGTTCCGATGGGGAAATCCAGGCTAGGACGAGCGGCGATGGCGGGTGTGCGCGACATCTCGCCGGCCTCAGGCTGTCGGAGATAGAAGGATGCCGGCAGTTCGCCGTCAAACGGATCGAGAAATCCAAACTGTAAATGCGACTTGAGCCTGTCCGATATTTCCCAGGTACGCTCGGCCACAATCTGCGGCGTCCACGTCCACAGATCTCCCGAATAGGCGAACTCCGGCGTGCCGATTGCCGCCAGAGTGGTCGGCGACAACGGCGAGATGAACGGCTTGTCCTGCATGAAATTCAATGACCACTTGCTCCAGTCAAACGCAATGTCGGCGGTTCGCAGACTTGCCAGCCCCTGAACATAGCCGTCCAGCGTGCGCGTGAAGCCTCCATAGAAGCCGAACTGCACTGCGGCGCTGGTACGCGCTCCTCCGACCTCGGGACCGAAAGCCTGCAACGTAAACAGCGTCTGGCGGAAGGTTGCGCCAATGCTCCCGCCGGACTGTCCATCAGGCGTCGGAAGCGCCAGGTTAGGAACACTGGTCGTGTTGACCGTTCCGCGGTTAACGAAGGTATTGAACAACGCAAGTCCCGACAGTCGCACGCGGTACTTGGATCCGCTCTCGACCTTGGTCTGGTAAAGCGTCGCCACGCGCGAGTCGGTGACGGACTGGTCCTCGCGTAACTCGACGATGGAGTGCGCCGTGTCGTCCGGTGAGCTACCGGATTGCTCGGTCTTGGCTGCCTCCAGTTCCGACCGCAAGTTGTGGATTTCGTCGCGACAGGACTGCACCTCAGAGCGCATCGCCTGCAGCGCGGAGGTCAGTTGCTCGACTTCCTCATGCAATTTCTGCATGTCAGCGGATGGCGGGGTCGCCTGCTGTGCCATCAGCGACGAAGTCCAAAAAAGAAGCCCCAAGATAGTGATGCCGGGTCGAGTCATGGTGTCCTCACGACGGGATGGAGTGGCAGAATGTTACCGCACATCGATAAACTCTTGGCAAATGGCCGTACCGCAGAGAACCATCTTCCACGTCGATATGGACGCATTCTTCGTCTCGGTGGAAGAGTTATACGACCCGTCGCTGAAGAACAAACCGGTAGTCGTGGGCGGGGCGGCCAACGAGCGCGGGGTGGTAGCGGCTGCCTCTTACGAGGCGCGCAAGTTCGGAGTGCATTCCGCCATGCCGCTGCGTACCGCGGCGAAGCTCTGTCCTCACGCCATCTTCGTGACGGGGCATCCCGCACGGTACCGCGACTGTTCTGAAAAAGTTTACGGAATTCTTAACCGCTTCTCGCCCAAGCTGGAGATGGTGTCTATCGACGAGGCCTATGTCGATATGTCGGGGACAGAGCGGCTCTACGGGCCTCCGATGCGCGCGGCGCACCTGCTGCATCTGGCCATCAAGAGTGACACCCAATTGAACTGCTCCATCGGAATCGGCACCTCGCGGCTGATCGCGAAGGTCTGCTCCGACCAGGCCAAACCCAACGGCGTGCTGTGGATTCAGCCCGGCTGCGAAGCCAGCTTCCTCGCTCCGCTCGATGTGCGCAAGATTCCCGGCGTCGGCAAGGTGATGGAGAAGCGGCTGGAGGAGCAGGGCATTCGCAAGGTTGGCGACTTGGCGACGCGCGACGAAAGCTGGCTTAGGCAAAACTTTGGCGCTATCGGCTTGGCGTTGGCAGGCAAATCACGCGGCGTCGATGCCGGCGGCTGGTTCGACGCGGACATCGGCGCAGACGAGGGCGCAAAGTCGATCAGCCATGAGCACACGTTCTCGCACGATACTGCCGACGCGCAGGTGCTGGAGTCGATGCTGGCACGCCTGTCGGAGATGGTATGCCGCCGCTTGCGTGAGCAGCAGATGCCGGCTCGAACCCTGCAACTGAAGCTGCGCACCTCCGACTTCCACACCGTCACCCGCGCGCGCACCGTTCCGCAGCCAACAACGGTGGACTCGGAAGTCTTTGCCGTGATCCGCACACTATTCCGCGAAAACTGGAAAGGTGAGGCGGTGCGTCTGCTGGGAGTGCATGCATCACACTTCGACGAAGAGAACGAACAGTTGAGCTTGTCGGGCCCGGGCGCGCACGATAAATGGAACCAGGCGCTAACCGCTGCCGATCGTATGCGCGAGAAGTTTGGCGAGAACGCGGTCTCTCTGGCCGCGGGCATGAAGGCGCGCTTCCGCGAGCGCACGCATGACAATCCCGCAAGTATGCCCCGGAAGAAACGTACAAATTCCGATGAAAAACCTCAAAAAGGTTCGAAATAACCTCAAATAATCTCGATTTCAGCGCCTCAAAACCGAGGGTTTTTGGCTGGGGTGATCTCCGAGCATGATCGTGCCCGGCTCCATCCGTAGCCCGTTACGACCCCAATTCGGACCTGTTTCTGGAGCCAAATCGCGCTGTTTTTTCGCGTTTTTTCGCTTTTTGAGTCAATATAGCGGCGGTTCGCCCGGAGGCCGTGTCTTCCAGCGGCGATGCACCCACAGCCACTGGTCGGGATACTTGCGGATATAGCTTTCCAGCACGCGATTGAACAGCGTCGTGTTGGCGATCGCGTCGGCCTCGTTGTCGCCGCTGTTGACCAGGTCCAATGCCGGGTCAAACTGCACGCGATACTTCCGCAGCTCCGGGTCCCAGATGGTGAACGCCGGAACCACCGCCGCTCCAGTATGCAGCGCGACCCGCGCGATGCCGCTGGCGGTGCAGGCCAGTCTCCCGAAGAACGGCGCGAACACCCCTTGCGGCGGAGTCATGTTGGTGTCCATCAGCACGCCCACGGTTTCGTTCTTGCGCATGGCGTGCAACAAGCCGCGCGCGAAGTCCTGCTTGTTGACTACCGTGTTGCCGTGCAAAGTGCGGTACTTGGTGACCAGATCGTCCACGTAAGGATTGTCCAGCGGACGCACGACAATGCGAATCGGGTGCCCCTGCAACGAATGAAAGAACGAGCCGATTTCCCATCCGCCGAAATGGGCCGTCAGCAGCAGAACTCCCAGACCGCGCCGCTCGGCCGCTTCAAAGTTTTCGAAACCTTGATAGACCGCGACCTGCGAAGAATTACGAGGCGTGTAATAGGGAAACAGGCAAAACTCGGCCAGCAGCCTGCCCAGCGAGGTGTAAACGCCTCTTAGAATCTTGCGGCGTTCCTTTGGCGACTTCTCGGGAAATGCGAGCTCAAGATTCCGGCGCCCCACGCGCCGCAGCCGGGGATAGACGAGATACGTTAGCTGCCCCAGCAGGATGCCGAATCCGCGCGCTACCGGACGCGGCAACACACCGACAAGCCTGACCAGAACGGCCAACGGTGCGTATTGCAATCGATCGAGCATCGCCGGCAGGTTGACGTTAGCACCCGCAGAAAATCAGTGTCAAACCGCCACCCACGCGCGCTGCACAGCGGCTGACGCGGAGCAATCGTAATTGGTTAATTGCAGGAACGCGGAGGTGCACTAAAGCACATAGACCCGCAGCATCCACCACACAAGAAGTAAGGCGACGATTGCCCCCAGGGTATGAATGATCCAGTCGCCGGCGGTTTTTGGTCTGCCAAAATTGAACATTTTGGCATCGTAGCACGGGCACTTAACCGCGGCTCACACCCGGGTACCCCGTTCAAGCCACCGTTTGGCTTGAGTGGGTCTTCGCTGCCCACTCACACCTCCCGGTCGTGCAACGCTTTCTCGATTGTGGTCAGCCGGGTGCCCCATTCAAGCCATCGTTTGGCTTGAGTGGGTCTGCACTGTCCACTCACCACTACCGGTCGTGCAACGCTTTCTCGATTGTGGTCAACAGAGCGGCGCGGGTGAAGGGCTTTTCGAGCAGTGCGACGCCCTCGGCTAGTCCGTGTTCGGCGACAAGTTCTCCGGTATATCCCGACATGTACAGGAACCTTGTCTCGGGATGCGAGTCCATCAGCCGCAAAACCAGTTCGGGTCCGCTCACGCCCGGCATGACTACATCGGTCAATACCAGGTCGAGCGAGCCTTGATGAGAAGTCGCAAGCTCCAACGCCGATTTTCCGTCGTGCGCCTCGATCACGAAATAGCCCTGATCTTGCAGCATCTGCCGCGTGAGCCGGCGCATGATGGGATCATCTTCAACCAACAGGATGGTGCTTCCTTCGCCGCGCGGGAATGCCACCTCCTCCGCAACTTCGCGAGCCATGCCGGCTTTCTCGTCAGCAGAGGGAAGAAAAATCTTGAACGTAGTCCCGTGGCCTACCTCGCTGTAGACCCATATGTGGCCACCGTTCTGTTTCACAATGCCATACACAGTTGCAAGGCCCAGCCCGGTGCCTTTGCCGACCTCTTTGGTAGTGAAGAACGGCTCGAAGATGCGGCTTCTGGTGGCTTCGTCCATGCCCGATCCGTTGTCGCTGACCGCCAGCAACACATAGCGTCCGGGTTGCATCGGCGGATGCTGACGAACGAAAGCTTCATCGAAATCCGCTGTGTCCGTCTCGATGACGAACTTGCCGCCCTTTTCCATGGCGTCGCGAGAGTTCACTGCGAGGTTGAGCAAAATCTGGTCGAGCTGTCCAGGATCGGCTTCTACAAATGCGGACTCGGATCGCGGAACAAATACGACACTGACGTCGTCGCCCATCAGCGGACGCAGCAGCTTGGAGACATCCTGCAAGCGCTCATTCAGTTCGACTACCCGCGCTTGCACCGGCTGCTGCCTGCGGCTGAAGGCCAGCAATTGCCGAGTCAGCGATGAGCCCCGCTTGCAGGCATCGCGGATATACCCAGCGAGTTCGACCGGCAGTGCGGCACTGCTGATGTGCGGTCGCAGCAGTTCGGTGCAGGAGGTGATGATCCCCAGAATATTGTTGAAGTCGTGCGCCACGCCTCCGGCGAGCCGTCCGACCGCTTCCATCTTTTGTCCCTGCCGAAGCTGCTCTTCCGTTTTCTTTTGCGTGGTAACGTCACGCGCGATCGTGGATGCTCCAACGATTTCGCCGCCCGCCTCACGGATGGGCGATACCGAAATCGAGACATACAAATGCCTTCCATCTTTGGTGACCCGAATCGTCTCGAAGTGTTCGACCTGCCGACCCGCGCGAATATCTGCAAGGATCTTCGTAATTTCCTCTTTGCGATCGGGTGGTGCTAAAAGCTCAATCGGCCGGCCAATCACCTCCTCGGCCTTGTAACCGTAGATACGTTCGGCGCCCTTGTTCCAACTGGTGATGACGCCGTCGAGGTTCTTGCCGATGATGGCATCGTGCGAGGAATCCACCACCAGGGCAAGGCGATTCTGATATTCCCAGAGCTGCCGGTCTTTGCGGCGGCCAAGCTCTTCATTGGTGCGGGCCAGCTCGTCTTCAATGCGCTTGCGATCGCTTACATCCCGAATCGCGCTGAGCACCACCATGCCAATGTCGGTCGACACCGGACTGAGACTGATCTCGACCGGAAACTCCGACCCATCCCGTCGCCTCCCCTTCAAATCCAAACCGGCTCCCATGCGGCGGGTCTTTGGCTTTTCGGCGAAGCGCGAAAAGTGAAGCCTATGTTGTTCACGCTGCCGATCAGGGACCAACGTCTCGATGCGTTGGCCGATCAATTCCTCTCGGGTGTAACCGAACAGGCTCTCGGTCTGCGAATTGATCTGAAGAATTACGCCTTCGTGATTCACCGCAACGATCGCGTCGGGAACAGCTTCCAGCAGGGTACGAGAGAGCACCGTCTCGGCCAGGTCTTGCGGCTGCGTAGCTCCGCGGGCGGATCCTCCCGCGCCGACAAAAACGGTCATCGTTCACCCCAGGGAGCGACAAGCTCAAGCTATAACTGCCTATCATACGATTACTCTGGGTGAGTTGCGCAATACACGAAACGCGGGTTGCAGATTGTGAGTGGGCTGCCGTGCCGGACGCAACAGGTTGCGCGCCAAATCAGGATTCGTCTGCAGCGCACGCTGGTTCGAGGAAGATCTCCAATAATTCGCACCGATTGCCAGAGCCGAGCGCTCCACCCCGACGCGTAGGGAACTGCGCTACTGATCGCCTTTGCCGGGAGGCAGTGTCGTTGGTGCAGGTGCCTCGTTGGTCGGCTTGCTCGATGAATAAGGAGCTGCGGCCGGCGATTGAATCGGTGCAGCGTTGGTCGCAGGCTGAGCCTCAGCAGGCTGGCTCTCCGGCGCCATCACCATCCCACTCGTATCGTCAGTCGAGTTTGCAGCAGGAGTTGCGCTGACGACCGAGTCGGCGGTCGTGTTCGCAGCGGAAGCCGCCGTGGGAGCTGCACTGGCTGCGGATGCCGTCGTTGTCGAAGCGGCTGTGCCGGCTCCTGTGCTCACTGCTTGTGCTGCTGTAGTGGTTGCGGGCGTAGGTTCTGCCGGTACTGCGGCTGCTGTGACAGCGACGTGGGCGCGCGGTGTCGGCGCATACTTCTCCACCGTCTTCAGGAACGATTCCGCCTCTTCAGGCGCAGGCGTTTTGCCGCTCAGAATTGTGCGGAACGTCAGCGGCGCACGATAGAAGGCTTGCGTGTCACCCCCATCCTGATGAACCACAGCGCCACTCACCGATACTCCCAGAAACAGTCCCCGAGCGCGGGAGTAGGTCAGAATCTGGGCGCGCATGGTGAGGTCCGTCATCGCCTGCGCATCGCGTCCCACCGGCCCCGCCGCCGCCGAAGCGTCGCCGCCCAGCTTGAACTTGCTCGACAGCAGATATTGCATGCCATCCTGGGTGCGGATGATCAACACCAGATCGCTCGCCTGGCCTCCCGCCTGAAAGCCGAAGCTGCCACCTTCCATCTTGAAGAACACCGGAGCGCTCCACCCCGTGCCGGTGCGGCAGGTGGCGACACCTTTGCCATAGTTGGCGCCGAAAATGAAGCTGGCCTTCAGCATCGATGGCACTACGGCGATACACTTGGCGCCGTCCATAATGGAATCGGGTATGCCGCGGTCAGGCGCCGACATGATCTGATCCAGGATGACTCCGGAGATTTGCAGGCGATCAATATCGGCTTCGCGCTGGTCGGAAGCAAACACCGCGCAGGCAATCAGCAGAGTCGTTAGTAAGGCAAGCGTCTTCATAACCACACTCCCGGTCGAGATAGTCTGGGGCCGAATCCATCTTATGTCGGTTCATGCGGTCAGACGTTGGGGAAGCGCGAGTTGGTGGGTTACTGTTTAGTGACGTAGCTTATGCAGTGGACCGCTGCCGATACAAACAGCTGGTATCGGCAGGCGGCAATGCGCGGCCAAAAACGAAGGGCCGGAATCGGGGACCCTCGTACCCTCTTCCAGCCCTATCTCCCAGGTTCTGTGGTAGGTGAATGCAGTTTGACCTATGAAGTACCTTTTGGCAAGGTAACGAAAGGGAATACGGCAACTGTCCATTGGGACACATTTCGACTTCCCTTTCGTAACTATCTGAGGTTACTTTCTTGTAGACGATCTGAGGAAAGTCTGCTAGCCGCCGCTGAATAGCAGGTTGGTAACTGCGTGTACTGAGAGCGCGATTCGGTTATCGACGCCCGCCTTGTGCATCAACCGGCTGACGTGCAATTTCACTGTCCGTACTTCGATTCCCAACTCGTCGCTAATCTCTTTATTGGTGCGGCCCGCAACCAGCAGTTCCAACACCTGCCGCTCCCGATCGCTCAGATGGTGTGAGATCGCTTTCCTGGGATCGGCGATGACGCGCTCAACGAACTTCGCCAGAACGCGGCGAGGTATCCACATCGATCCTTCCCTCACCACGCGTAAGGCATTCATGTAGGCCGCGGCCGGGGCGGCTTCGTCGAGATAGCCCTTTACGCCGGCAGTGATGGCACGCAGAATGGCTTCGTCCGATGTGGAATTGCTGGTGAGAATAATCTTGACGTCGGGTTTGAGGGAGCGGACGGCGGCTACCGCATCGAAAACCGAGCCCAGCCCGTGCGATCCAACGAGAACGAGATCTCCAGGCAACGGATGACCCAACTTACCGGGTTCGACTTCATGCACAGAGAATTCGGCCTCGGACTCCAGGACTGCGCGTAGTCCTACAAGGCGTAGCGGATCGTATCCCAGAACCGCGACGTGGATGCGCGCGGTGGCGTTTTTCGACGAGGACGGCACGGAGTAATTCCTCGCACGTTACTCTAGACCAGTGCGGACGTAGGTGCTTATCACTAAAGTGGCGCTTGCGAAAAAAATGTGCCACCCCGCGTCAGCTGCCGCCAGCACTCTCCCACCGGAGCCTACGGATGACGTGCCCGCGTCGCGCTTGACCGCTAAGCGCTCTTCCGGCGCGACGACTTAGCCGCTTTCTTGGCGGGCCCACTCACAGCGTGAATCTGGGAGCTCTTCTCCGCCTCGGCCACCCGTTGCGGCGGCTTCTTCGGCAACTGGGCCAGGCTTTCTTTCAGCGCGGCCATCAGATCCACCACCGGAGCCGGTTTCGAGGCTTCTCGACTTCGGTCGATTTCCTTGCCTTCGAGCCGGGCCTTGATCAGCGTCTTGAGGTTTTCTTCAAAGGTGTCGTGATATTTTTCCGGTTCAAAGTTGCCGCCAAAGCTTCGATCAACTGGTGCGCCACTTTTACTTCTGCGTCTTTCAGTTCGACATCGGGCGCGCCGAAACCTTCAAGCTTCTCGACTTCGTCTTTGTAATACATGGTGTGCAGCATCATGCCGCCGTAGTATGGCCGCAGAAATACCGTGTATTCGCGGTTGTGCATGGTGAGCTTGGCGATGGCCACATATTCGGTCTCTTCCAGCGCCTTGGACAGCAAGGCATAAGGACGGCGGCCGGCTTCTTCCGGCACCATGTAGTAGGAAGACTCAAAGTAGATGGGATCAACTTCGCACGCCTTGACGAACTCCAGAATCTCCATCGTCTTGGCGGTCTTGGGCTCGATCTTCTTGATCTCTTCCGGCTCGATGATGACGTATTCGTCCTTGCGAAACTCGAATCCCTTCACAATCTCGTTGCGCTCGACGACGCGCTCATCCTGCGGGCACCAGAGCTGCTGCTTGATGCGCGAGTTGTCGGTCCGATGCAGCATGTTGAAGGAGATGTGAGTTTCCGCGCGCGCCGGAGAACAAGCGCACCGGCATGGAAATCAAGCCAAACGTCAGATATCCCGACCAGACTGAAGAAGCCATTCTGTTTCCTCACCTTACTTCGCTTTGAAACTGCGCAGGCGAATCATATCCTGAACCCAACTGCACCGACAATGGTGCTTTACACCCACCCCGCCGGCAAATCTGTTAGGATGCGCTGCAACGGCCGGTACGCCGTCTGGGCGCGAGGCGCGCCGCAGTGCCCGCGAAGTCTGGGCGGCCATTGTACTACTGCAAGTGACTCTGAATGAACCTCTTACATACCAGGGGAGTACCCGCAGGGTTACTGGCACTCCTATTTGCGTATTGGCACGCATCTGGGCTCGGTTACAGATGGCGGCGCGCTTGCTGGAGTCGCGTTGCCTTCATCCTCCTGATCACAGCCGGATTCTCCGGCTTCGTTCCCCTGCTCACGCTTATTTCTGCTGACGGTCCTGGCCACCCGTTGGCGACGCCGACGCAAAGAGCGGCTTGGACTAGCCGAGCGCTCCGGCGGACGCACTGCATCGCAGGTGCTGGCGAACCTCGGGGTCGCTGCCTGCTGTGCGCTGCCGGTGCTGTGGTTTCCCGAATTCAGCGATTTGCTGATGACCGGAGCGATGGCTGCGCTAGCCGAGGCGGCCGCCGATACCGTTTCCAGCGAGGTCGGCCAGGGCTCGGCACGTGAGGCTTACCTCATGCTGGGATTTCGCCGCGTTCCCATTGGCACCAACGGCGCCATCAGCCTGATAGGAACCGTAAGCGGGATCATCGCCGCTTGCCTCGTAGCCTGGGTGAGTGCCTGGTTCGACGTCGTGAGTTGGAACTCGGTTCCCGTAATTGCGATTGCTGGAACCGTCGGTATGCTCTTCGACAGCATTCTGGGTGCTACGTGGGAGAACGCGGGACGCATCGGCAACGATGGAGTCAATTTCGTCAGTAACATCTTCGCAGCCGATATCGCCCTGCTCACCGGACTAATCGTCGGGCGCTTCGGAAGATAAGCAGTGATCGGGTGGAGCACCGCTTCAGCGGTGCATGCGCCTGGAGTTGAAGGCTAACGCTGATGGCTAGTGCTGAAGGCTAACGCCGATGGCTAGTGCTGAAGGCTAACGCTGATAGCTGACAGCTTCTTCCACCGACAAACCGACAAATGCTTCGTGGGTGCCCCATTCCGCCATCTTTTGGCGGGGTGGGGATTTGATCTCAAAAAACTTCCGAAACTCCCTAACCCAAGCTCGAAGAGCGAAACAATCTATAGCCCAGGACCCTTCGACTACGCTCAGGGCAGGCTCAGTCCTGGGTATGCGACACCTTTGAATGTTCCGGAGCCCGCGGACGCGAAGTGTTGGAGTAATATGGCACGGCCTGAATTCCAGGCTATCCAGGAGCGCCCATGAAATTGCATGCCCTTGTCAGCTTAAGTCTGATCGCACTCGCCACATGCCTCCCACCATCAGCCCAAGCCCAAACCTTTGGCGTGATTCACAACTTCGCCGGTCCTGAAGGCTCAACCCCTCAGGCAGGAGTAACCATCCGTGGAGATGCCCTTTTCGGTACGACCTCTGCTGGTGGGAAGGGTTCGGGCACCGTCTACGAGTTGGTGCCATCAGGGTCAACTTGGACTACCGTTCCGATCTATCTGTTCAGCGGTACTGATGGTTCTACGCCGACGGCACGCGTTGTCTTCGGTCCAGACGGCCATCTCTATGGCACCACGTCTCAGGGCGGTAGCCACAACTTCGGTACGGTGTTCGAGCTGATCCCGCCGTTGAGCACCTGCAAGACGGCGAACTGCTTCTGGAAGCAAGTCAAGGTGTACGACTTCCAGGGCGTTCCCGATGGATCAATTCCGTCCAACGGCGACCTCGCCTTCGATTCACAGGGCAATATCTACGGAACTACTCTTGCGGGAGGCGACGGTAACAGTGGCACCATCTACAAGCTGACTAAATCGGGAAATAGCTGGACCGAGAGCATCCTGTTCAATGTAGGCTTCGATAGCACGCTAGATCCCTATGGAGGAGTTATTCTCGACAGCCAGGGGCGTCTCTTTGGGCCGGCCTTCAATATCGATGGCGGCGTCGTGTATGACCTCTTCACCTCGAACAACAGCTGGGTGGCGGGGGTTCTTCGCCAACTCGTCCCTGCCAGCGACGGCAGCTTTCCCATCGGCGGACTCGTCTTCGATCAATCCGGCAATCTGTACGGCACGACCTCCAGCCAGGGAACCGCAGGCGGCGGAACCGTGTTCCAACTCACTCCCTCGGGCAATAATTGGATATTCCACGTGCTATACAGCTTCCCTGGAAACCCACAAAAAACGTGCGGCCCCCAGGCGGCCCTGACTTTCGACGCAGCGGGCAATCTCTACGGGACAACAACCTGCGATGGCCAATCGCAGAACGGCAACGTTTTCAAATTGACGAACACGCAGAACGGCTGGTCGTACAGCTCACTTTATGATTTTACCGGCGACGCCACACAGCCGAAGAGTAATGTGAGCATCGGCACGGACGGAACGCTCTACGGAACGACCCAGGCCGGTGGTTGTTGCGGCACTGTGTGGGCGATCAAGCCGTAAACGACACTCTGTCCCACTGTGTGGGAGTTTGCCTCCGCGAGCTCCCACTCGGTGTCGGCTCGAATTGCACTTCGCTGTCTTGTTCGCTGGAGGCAGCCTATTCGCGTGCGGAGAGCCTGCCCTGCACGATGCCTTCGATCTCTTCAACCACCTCGTCAATCGACTTATGTGTCGAATCGATGTGTACCGCGTCGGCAGCAGCAACCAGCGGCGAAGCGGCGCGCGTCTGGTCGCGGCGATCGCGGTCGGCGAGTTCGGCCTTGACCTGCTGCGCGTTGTCGGCAGCGGCAGCGTTCTGCGCCAGACGGCGTCTCGGCGCGCACAGCCGGCATCGGCATCGAGAAAGATCTTTCACTTCGGCGTTGGGAAAGACGACTGTTCCGATGTCGCGGCCTTCCATCACCACGCCGCCCTGCTCGCCCAGGGCGCGCTGGCGCGCGACCATGATGCGCCGCACCGAAGGATGCACCGAGACGCGCGAAGCTGCGGCCGTCACGTCGGCTTCGCGAATGCGCTGCGAGACATCGCGGCCATCGAGCAGCACGCGAGTTGCCTTCTTCGCGCGGGATCAGCTCAATGCGCGACTGTTCGGCCAATTCGCGCATGGCAGCTTCGCTCGTCGAGATCGGCGCTGACTGCTCCATCGCCTTCAGCGCCAGAGCGCGATACATGGCTCCGCTCTCGAGATTGATGTAGCCAAGTTTCTTTGCCAGCCGGGAAGCAATGGTGCTTTTGCCCGAGCCGGCGGGGCCATCGATGGCGATCACCAGCTTGCGCGCGCTCATCGCGGTCTGCGTCCGGGCTTGGGCTTGGGATGTTTGCATCGGAGCGGCCCTCCCGGACGAAGCTCACCAGCGGCACGGCTGCGCGCAGCCAGCAACGCCGTGTCCTCTGGCCGGGTTGATGTCAGGCTCCGGCGAAGTTGCGGAAACGAGTTGCGAATCCTGTAGCGACGACACCTGCATCAGCACGCGGCCGCCGACGTGTACGAAGCTGAGTTCGCGCGCCGCCTGCAAGGCGTTGATCGCGTCGCGCACGCGGGCCCGGCCGATCAGCGATGAGAAGAAGTTCTCGACCTCTTCCTGCTGCGCCGCCAGCACTCCGTCGAGATACTTCGAAACCAGCGCGGTCAGCGACTCCGCCAGCGAAACGTGCATGCCTTCTTTCACTGCTTCCGGCGCCCAGCGAAACAGCACGTCCCAGAAGACGCCTTCGTCCTGCTTGTAATCCACGCGCGTGATGCGCAGCTTGGCCCACAACTCGTCGAGCGAGCGATCGAGCGCCGTTTCGGTAATCTCTTTGCCCAGCATCTCGCGCAGGCGGTGCTTGGGAATGGGCCCGTGCTTATTGATGATGTGGAAGGAATCCACCGCCAGCGGCGAATAGCCGGAGCGTGTGGTCGCCTTGGGCGCCTGCTTGGGATTGCGATCGCCCACCATGCCATAGAAGTAAGGGAACACCGAAGCCGAGACCAGGAAATTGTTGTCCGGAAAAACGTTCGCCTCGTAAGCGGCCTTGTCGCGCAGCAGCCGGACCATCAACTGCTTGGCTTCGCGCGCGCGCGGGTCGGCAAACGCGGTCTGCGCCGTGGGCAGTTTCTCGTCGCTGCCGCACGTAAGCTCCTACGAACGTCGGCGCCAGCACCGCCGGACGATGCGGATACAGCAGGCAGAAGCCCACCGAGTCGATGAAGTCGCGCGCGTCATCGAGCGTGCGGACAGGCTGGCCGTTCAGATGCCACTTCTCGCGGCGAAGTTCCTGGAGTTGTTGTTCCTGCATGTTGAGGGTATAGCCGTGCTTCCGAGATGAATAGACCCAGGAGCCTTGAAAGGGCATGCCTTCAGCCGTGCCACACAGGACGCATCGAAACCCGGCTTCAGCCGCTGAGGGAATACTCCCTCAGGGCCTGAAGGCCCGACGTTTCGGGCGGCTCGCGGCGCGGCCTATGCCGCGCTCTTTCAAAGCGCCACCAGCAGTCGAGACATTTCAATGGCCACCACGTCACGAATGATGAAGTCAGATACGTTTGAAGGCCCGCTGAATATCTTTAACAGAATATCGCAAGACGACCGGCCGGCCATGCGGACAGCTCATGGGGCAGTCGGTTTTTGCCAGCTCGGCGCAGCAGCCACTCCATTTTGTTTTGCTCCAGCGGCATATTGACCTTGATGGCGGCGTGACACGCGATGGTGGCGGCAATGCCGGTGCGAATCTTCTCCAGGTTGAGCGACTGCTCTTCGCGCTCGAACTGATCGAGGATCTCGTGCAGCATGTGCTCGACGTCTCGCCGGACGCATGCCGGCCGCGGTGCTCTTTACCGCGATCGTGCGCGTGCCGAACGGTTCCGCCTCGAAACCGTTGAGCTGTAGCTCATCGGAGATCTCTGCGAACACCGCCATCTGGCTGGGCGTGAGCTCGATGATGAGCGGCATCAGCAACTGCTGCTTCTCCGGCGTCGCCGCCAGCCGCTGCTTCAGGATTCTCTCGAACAGAGACACGCTCATGCGCCACGTGCTGGTCGATAATCCAAAGTCCCTGTGGATTGACGGCGAGAATGAACGAGTCGCGAATCTGCCCGAGCGGTTTGAGCGATGAGAGTGATTCGAGTCCGACGGGAGCATCATCGTCGGGCAGCGATACCGAGCAGCCATTGGTGGGCGGGCACGACGATGGCTGGCGCGGTTTGGAACCGCTCCGCCGAAAGTCTGTGGCCCAAAGCGCGCTACTGGAATCGCCGCGTTCGCTTCAATGGCGATGCCGCTTCCTTCGAACTGTAAGCGCGAAGTGAACAGCGGAGGCTCGGGCGCGTGCAGCGCGAAGGCCGCATCAGCCGCGGTTACTCCGAGATCGCCAACTTCGTCTGCTCCCGGCGCAACGCCACGCGGACAAAACGATGGCGAGGCTGTGGGCTGCGCGCGCATCTCGGTCATGAACGCCGGCACAGGGCGCGCCTTCATCAACGCGGCGCGTACCGAATCGCGAACGAAATCATGCAGCAGCGACGATTGCCGGAAGCGCACCTCGGTCTTCGACGGATGCACGTTGACGTCAACTTCGGTGAACGGCATCTCGAGAAACAGCAGTACAACGGGATAGACCGTCGGCGGAATGATGTTGCGGTAAGCCTCGGTGAGCGCGTGCTGCACCAGGCGATCACGAATCAGCCGGCCATTGACAAAGATGAAGATGGAATTGCGATTGAGCTTCTGGATTTCGGGCCGCGAAACAAAACCATGCAACTTGAAGTCGCCCTTCACCGGCTCGGGTTCGATCTTCGTCAGGTTGCGGGCCGTCGCCATGGCGGAGGCTGCGGCAGGCCAATGCGCTCCAGCGGCAGCATCGCGCTTAGCGGCAATAACTGGTCGAGCGTCTCGCGGCCAAATACCTGATAGATGCGCTGCGAATGGTCGGCCACCGGCGGTGCGATCAGCATGGCGTTCGTGGCGGAGTGCAGCTCCCAATGCATCTCGGGATGCGCCAGCGCGTAATGCGTGACCAGCGACGCGATGTGCGACAGCTCGGTCGATTCGGCTTTCAGAAATTTGCGGCGCGCCGGGATGTTGAAGAAGAAGTCGCGAACGGTGATCGAAGTTCCCAGCGGCAGCCCGGCCTCTTCGACCGTCAGCAGCTTGCCGCCCGCGATTTCGATGACCGTTCCGGCGGCGTCTTCTTCGGCGCGAGTTTCGAGTCGCAGCCGGCTGACGGACGCAATCGACGGCAGAGCTTCTCCGCGAAATCCGAGCGTCGCGATGCTGACCAGATCGTCGGCATTGCGAATCTTCGAAGTGGCATGCCGCTCGAAGGCCAGCATCGCATCATCGCGCACCATGCCGCATCCGTCATCGATAACTTGGATCAGCTTTTTGCCGCCGGCTTCGATGTTTACCCGGATGCGACGCGCCCCGGCATCCAGCGAATTCTCCAGCAGCTCTTTCACCACCGATGCGGGGCGCTCGACCACCTCGCCGGCGGCGATTTTGTTGGCTACATTTTCGGAGAGAAGGTGGATGCGGCCCATCGGAGATTACCTTACAGGATTCGCCGCATGCGAGACCACGAATTCACAACCAAGTCGGAGACGGACGTTTTTTTGCTCACACAAGGCTTGAATCGGCCTGGATTCAGCGCAGAATTACCGCTAAAATCGACAATTTCGCCATGAGTTTAATTCATGAATATTCAAATATCAATCACTATAAGTCATGCATTGACGCTGACGGGCGTCAGAATTCGAGCGATTTTGCTTCATAAACCGGCTTTTTTGTGCGGAATCGTCCTCGCTTGCGGCAACATCGTTGCAGATGTAACTTCGGCTGCTGCAAGATGAAGTTGAGGCGTTTTGCGGGCCTGAGCGGAGCGGGAGACCGCAGCCGAAATCCCGAACCAGGCGTGGATCTCCGAGTGTAAAGTAGGTTAATACGATGAAAATCGCACTGGGAGTCTCCGGCGGGATCGCGGCCTACAAAGCCGCTGAAATCGTTCGCTTGTTGCAGGACCGTGGTGTGCAAGTGCAGGTCATCATGACCGCCGGCGCGCAGGAATTCGTGCGTCCGCTGACATTTGCGGCACTCTCCGGCGAGAAGGTCATCACTGGCATGTTCGGCTCCGACGGCGAGCACGCCTAACCTCGAATCCGCCATCGAGCATATCGCGGTTGCGCAATCGATTGACGCGACTGCTGGTCGCGCCGGCCACGGCAGATACTATCGCAAAGTTTGCCCAGGGCATTTCTAACGACTTTCTCAGCACGCTGTATCTCGCAACCAAGGCACCTGTGATCGTCGCGCCGGCGATGAACGTCAACATGTGGGAGCACGCGGCAACACAGGCTAATCTCGAAATCCTGCGCCAACGTGGCGTTCACATTGTCGAGCCGGGCAGCGGATATCTCGCGTGCGGTATGGTCGGTGCCGGACGCTTGCCCGATCCGGAAGTGATTGTCGCCGCGACTTTAGAACGACTCGGAGTATCGCAAGATCTCGCGGGCGAAACCGTGCTGGTCACCGCGGGCCCGACGTACGAGCCGGTTGATCCCGTACGCTTCATCGGCAACCGCTCCAGCGGCAAGATGGGATACGCACTGGCCGAAGCGGCGTTGCGTCGCGGCGCGAAAGTCATCCTGGTAAGTGGGCCGACAGCGCTCAAGCCGCCTTCAGCCGCCGAAACCATCTACGTCGAAACCGCGCAGCAAATGCGCACCGCCGTGCTCGACCGCTGGGAGCAGGCGAGCATGATTATCATGGCCGCCGCTGTGGCTGACTATCACGTGAAGAGCGTCGCATCGGAGAAGATCAAGCGCAACGGCGCGCTGGAGTTGCAGCTCGAACCAAATCCCGACGTCCTCGCTGACCTCGGCAGCTTGCGTCATGCCAGTGGCAAACGTACGCCATTGCTCATTGGCTTTGCCGCCGAGACCGAGAACCTGCTGGAGAACGCGCGCAAGAAATTGAGCGCGAAACGCGTCGACGCTATCGTTCTGAACGACGTGTCGCGCAGCGACATCGGTTTTAACTCGGATAGGAACGAAGTCACGATTGTCACGGCAGACGACACGATTACCGTGCCAGAAGCGAGCAAGCTCGACGTTGCACAGAAAATTGTGGAGGTGGTACTCGACATGCGACGGCGGCAAGCTACACTGGTGACTTCACCCGCTCGTAGCTGATGAGTCTCAATCCAGACGTCAAAGCCGCTCTTCGCGATCGCCTCCAGTTCTATCGTGAACTGGGCATCGGGCCGCTATATCGCCGGGCCGTCGAAAGCCCGATGCAACCATCACCAATCGAACTGCAGGATCCTGTGGATGCAATGGTTATCGATTGTGATGTGGCAATACCTCCCGTATCATCCGGCGATCGCGAATTGCAACTCCGCGTCATCCTCGAGGACATCGGTCCCAACTGTGGCCGCTGCAAACTGTCGCGCCAAGGCCGCAAGCAAATCGTCTTCGGCACCGGCGATGCTCATGCTGAGCTGATGTTCATCGGCGAAGGCCCGGGCGCGGACGAAGACCAGCAAGGCCTGCCTTTCGTCGGACGCGCGGGACAGTTGCTGAACAACATGATTAACGCTATGGGCCTTAAGCGCGAGCAGGTGTATATCGCCAACATCGTGAAGTGCCGTCCGCCGCAGAATCGCACCCCCGAGCGCGACGAGTGCGATACCTGTTCGCCGTTTCTGATGCGGCAGATCGGCGTCATCAAGCCCAAGGTAATCGTCGCTCTCGGCGCGACCGCGGCGAAGAACCTGCTTGGCGTACAGGAATCGATGGCATCGCTGCGCGGTCGCTTTTATGATTTTTCACCGCCGGGAGAGGTGGACGAAAACAGCGATCCTCTCGTCTGCAAGTTGGCTGTGACGTATCACCCTGCGTTTCTGTTGCGCGATCCGCGACAGAAAAAAGAGACATGGAAGGATTTGCAGATGGTGATGAAATACCTCGGCCTCGAATCGCCTGCGCGTAAGGAAGAGTAGAACGGATTCACCACGGAGGCACGGAGGTCACGGAGTTGGTTGAGTTCAAGAATGCGTTGCGCCATCAGGTCGCGTCCGAATTCCGACGAATCCGGCAGTGCGACCAATCTCACATTGACGGCAAAGGCGCTGCCACACCGAAGTTTTTGGAAAGCCCCTTCCTCCGTGACCTCCGTGCCTCCGTGGTGAAATAGCACTACCATGCCCGCCTACTGCGATGTGGCTGTGCCGGTCCCGCTCGACGCCACCTTCACCTATTCGATCCCTGAGAAGCTGGCTGAACCGTGCGTCGGCGGCCGCGTGATTGTGCCCTTTCGCGAGAAGCGGCTGTCCGGTATCGTCACCGAGTTGCACGACCGCAAGCCCAGCTTCGCTGCCAAGCCAATACTGCAAGTCCTCGACACGGCTCCTGCGCTGGCGCCGGACCTGATGCAACTGGGCCGCTGGATCGCGCAGTACTACATCGCGCCCATCGGCGAGGTGCTGCGCACCATGCTGCCGCTGGCGGCCGAGTTTCGTCGCGTCATCGGCTATCACATCACCGACAAGGGAATTGAAGCGCTGCACGAAGCGGCGACCGTGGGCTCATCGCGCCGTTCGCAGAAAGAACCCGAACATCAGATGCAGGAGTACCGTGTGCTGAATCGGCTGGCGGACGGGGAAGTGGTGCGCGAGGCTGCGCTCCGAACCTCAACGGGAGCGACGCGAGTGGTGCTGCAAACCTTGTTGCGCAAGAAGTGGATTGCGCGTGAAGACCTCAGTGACGTGCGTGATGCCAGCCGAACCATCCAGGTGGCGACGCTGAAGGAGGTCGCGGTTAAGCTCAACGCCAACCAGCAGACGATTGTCGACTACCTCACGGTGCAGCCGGAAAAGACAGCGACGGTCGAGGCCATCCGGGCGTTGGCCGTTCCTCGCACGACACTACAAACGCTGGTAAAGCGTGGCATCGTCGAACTGCGTGACGAGCAGGCCGGATTCCACATGTCCGGCATGAAGCCTCGCAAGCTGGAATTTCTGTTTACCCCGGCGCAGAAGGCGGCGCTCGACACCATCAACGCCTCGGTTGACGAGCGGCGTTTCCAGCCGATGCTGCTGCACGGCGTGACGGGATCGGGCAAGACGGCCGTGTACCTGTCGGCCATGCAGGCGGTGCTGGCGAAGGGCCGCTCGGCGATTCTGCTGGTGCCGGAGATTGGCCTTACCCCGGTCATGGCCGCCGATCTGCAACAGATTTTCGCCGACGAGGTGGCCATTCTGCACTCCGCGCTCAGCGACGATGAGCGTGCCGAGCAGTGGAAGCGCATCCGTTCCGGCGAGTGCCACATTGTGGTAGGCACGCGCTCGGCGGTATTTGCGCCGGTGCCAGACCTGGCGCTGCTGATCGTCGACGAGGAACACGACCAGTCGTACAAGCAGGAAGAGACGCCACGCTATCACGCGCGTGATGTTGCCGTTATGCGGGCGAAGATGTCGAGCGCAGCCGTGGTGCTGGGCTCGGCTACTCCATCGCTCGAGACTTACTACAACGCCACCCACGGCAAGTACAAGCTGCTGGAGTTGCCCGAGCGCATCGAGAAACGCCCGTTACCCGAGGTCGCAGTCATCGATATGCGCGACGAATTTCAGCGCACCCACAAAGACGCCATCCTCTCGCGCCGACTGCTCGAGGAAATTGCCGAGCGCCTGGAGCGCCGCGAGCAGGTAATGGTGCTGCTCAACCGTCGCGGCTATTCGTCATTCGTGCTGTGCCGCAGTTGCGGCGAGACGGTGCAATGCAAGAACTGCGCTATCGCGATGACGTATCACAAGCGCGAGCACCGGCTCATCTGTCATTACTGCGGATTCATGCGTCCCGCGCCGAAGACCTGTCCCAAGTGCGCGAGCGAGTACGTGCAGTATCTCGGCACCGGCGCGGAGAAACTGGAAGACATGCTGCATTCGCTGTACCCTCAGGCCCGCATAGCGCGGCTTGATCGCGATACGGTGCGCGGCCGCGACGACCTGGAGCGCGTGCTTAGTGCATTGCAGGGCGGAGACATCGACCTGTTGGTCGGCACGCAGATGATCGCTAAAGGTCATGACATCCCCAACGTCACGTTGGTAGGAGTGGTCGGTTCTGACGCGGCGTTGAGTTTCCCCGACTTTCGCGCTGCCGAGCGGACGTTTCAGTTGCTGACCCAAGTTGCCGGTCGCGCAGGGCGCGGCGAGACGCTGGGCCGCGTCGTTCTGCAGACTTTTTTCCCCGACCACTATGCGATTCAGTTTGCCGCTGCGCACGACTACAAAGGCTTCTACGAAAAGGAGGCGCGCTTCCGTAGCTGGATGCATTACCCGCCCTTCGCCGCGGTGAGCAACGTCCTGGTGCGCAGCACCAAACTGGACGAGGCGCTGGCGTGGTCGGGAATTCTGGGGAAATGGTTTCAGGAAACGCGCCTGCCTGACGTTCGTGTGCTGGGTCCGGCGGCGGCAGCGATCGTGCGGCTCAAGACTGAGTATCGCTACCATTTCATGATCAAGTCGAAGAGCCGCGAGAAGATGAACACGGCACTGCGCGCGATGATCGAGCACGCGCTCGCAAAGAAAATTCCGCGCGGGAATCTGGTGGTCGATGTGGATGCGCTGTCGATGCTGTGAGAAGCCACTGCAGGTCCCTCGCCCGCCCCGGCGGACTCGGGATGACACCCGCGGATGATGTGCTGACAACTGACAACCTGACAACTGCTTCCAGCCTACTGGTGCCGGGCGCGCCGGAGCTCTCCTCCTGCTACTCCGGCCAGGCGTCGAGCGCCTTGCGCACCAGCACCAGTTGACCGAGGTGATACGCGTTGTGATCGGCGGCCAGCAGCGCCTCTCTTAGGAGCGTCTGTCCAGTACCGTGAGCCAGCGGCTGGAACAGGTCGCTTGCCGGGTCGGTGATCAGTCTGCGCATCCCCTCCAGATCGCCCAGGAAGGAGTTGACGCTCTGCTTCCATGCGTGGTCGTCAGGCGGAGCTACGGTGGCAGGCCAGTAGCCCTCCGGCCATTTTGGCGACGTATGCTGGGAGCCGATGCTGAACTCCAGGATGTCCCGGAGTGCGATCCGCAGGTGTTCGAGCAATTGCCATGCCGAGTGCGGCAGACCTGGCGGTACGCGTCCCTGTTCCTTGAATGGCATGTGGCTCAGGGCCTTCTCAAAATCCACGTGGGCCTCGCCCCAGTCGATCATCTTCGCAAGCTGTTGTCGCAGAGCTTCTTCGTTCTTCATGATGAGTCACCCCGAATAATGTGGCGGTCGCCTATCAGATGCTGAATTCGTTCGCGCGATGTTTTAGGTTGCACATAGACGGCCGCACCCGCGAGTGCGCAAATGCAATCAGTTGCACACATGTGGAAGGAATCTGGCATCGGCCAAACAAAAAAGCACGGCGGGTTGGCCGTGCTCATTGCGCGAGGGTTTCTCGCTGACTGCTTCGCGTGGGTTCATCGCGAATGTTCGCGAAAATTATTTCGCGAAATGTTGGCAGCTCTATCAGCGACGCGGCAACGTGCTTATAAGCGCTGCACTGTATTGCTTGTACAGTACGCGCGTGTGGATTTGTTGACGGCTGGGTAAATTGTCCGTTACACCTGAGGTTCGCGGTTGGGTTCGCATTTTTGGGTTCCGCAACCGAATATCACCTGCGAGTCTCCAATCGGTATAGCGAATTGTCTCCTCAGGCAGCGGGAGTGCTCATGAAAGTTTTATCGGTAAACGTCGGCGCGCCGAAACAGTGCGACTGGATGGGGCAGGCGGTGACGACCTCGATCTTCAAATCTCCGGTCGCAGGCGAGGTGAAAGTCAAAACTCTCGATCTCGACGGCGACGTGCAGTCTGATCTGACGGTACATGGCGGCATAGACAAGGCGGTTTACGTCTATCCGCGCGAGCATTACGCGTATTGGATCGAGCACGGCATCAAGCCGCTGACGATGGGGAACTTCGGCGAAAACCTGACGATCGAGGGTCTGCTGGAGAATGACATTCACATCGGCGACGAGTTGGAGATCGGCACGGCGCGTTTCGCGGTTACACAGCCCCGGCTGCCTTGCTACAAATTGCAGGTGCGTTTTAATCGGCCGGAGATGACGAAGATTTTTTGGAACAGCCGGCGGTTTGGCTTTTATGTGAAGGTGACGCGCGAGGGCTCGCTGGCGGCGGGTGCCCCGATCAGGATCGTGCAACGCGATCCCAATGCGGTGAGTGTTGCTGACCTGATCGCGCTGTACACCGGTGACAGACCCGATCTCGACGTGTTGCAGCGGGTCATCGAGGTCGCAGCCCTGCCTGAGGCTTGGCGGATGGATCTGCAGGAGCGAGCGAAGCGTCATCGTCGGTCGCCGACCCCGCTCTGATTCATCATCAGCCTGCTCGCAGACAAAACAGCCAACCACGGATTTACACGGATCAGCACGGAATCTGAACCAGATCCGCATTCCTTAGCTCTTTCTGAATCCGTGTAGATCAGTGCCGATCCGTGGTTCGCTTTATCTTCTTATTATTTGGCGCATTCTGAAACTCCGTTTATTCTGAAGCGGCTCGCCATCTCCCTGCTTTCCCGGTGCACATGTCTGAAACCCGACGGCTGAAACTTTGGCGAATACGTCTGCTGATGCTGTTGGCCGTCATCGGCCCCGGCTTCATCACCGCCAACGTCGACAACGACGCCGGAGGCATCTACACCTATTCCGCCGCGGGCGCGCAGTTCGGCTACACCCTGCTGTGGGTGATGATTCCCATGACCATCGCGCTGGTCGTGGTGCAGGAGATGTCGGCGCGCATGGGCGCGGTCACCGGCAAGGGCCTTAGCGACCTCATCCGCGAAGAGTACGGCCTGCGGGTGACGTTCTTCATGATGCTGGGGTTGGTCATCACCAACTTCGGCAACGTGGTGGCCGAGTTCGCCGGAATCGCCAGCAGTCTTGAGTTGTTTCACATATCCCGCTTCGTCAGCGTTCCGATTGCCGCGGTGCTGGTGTGGCTGCTGGTGGTCAAGGGCAGCTACAAGAGCGTGGAGAAAGTCTTCCTCGCCGCGTCGTTTTTCTACTTCGCTTACATCATCGCCGGCGTGCTGGCGGGACCCAGCTGGCGCGAAGCGTTTGTCGCGACCTTCAAGCCACCGCAGCGTCATGCGTTCCACGACGTTTCGTATATCTACATGGTCATCGGCGTAATCGGCACCACGATCGCTCCCTGGATGCAGTTCTATCTGCAATCGTCGATTGTGGAGAAGGGAATCACCGCGCGCGAGTACCGGGCGTCGCGCTGGGACGTGATTCTGGGCTGCTTCTTCACCGACATCGTGGCGTGGTTCATCGTGGTGGCGTGCGCGGCCACGCTGTTTGCGCACGGCATCCACCAGATCCGCGATGGCGCTGATGCAGCTCAGGCGCTGCGTCCTCTCGCGGGCGAGTACGCCTACATCCTGTTCGCCGCCGGATTGTTCAACGCATCGCTGTTTGCCGCTTCCATCCTGCCGCTCTCGACGGCGTACACCGTGTGCGAAGGTCTGGGCTTCGAGTCGGGGCTTGACAACAAGTTCAGCGACGCGAAGGTCTTCTACTGGCTGTATACGCTGCTGCTCGTTGCCGGCGGCGGCGGTGATCCTGCTGCCCAACATTCCACTGGTGAAGATCAGCATCCTGTCGCAGGTGGTCAACGGGATTGTGCTGCCTTTCGTGCTCATCTTCATGCTGTTGCTCATCAACAAGAGCGAACTGATGGGCAAGCACATCAACGGTACATGGTTCAACGCGATCGCGTGGGCGACCACAATCATCATGATCGTGCTGACCGTCGCGTGGCTGTTTATGGGCGGGGGCTCCTGAGCATTGCCGCGGGCCTAACGCGGCCATCAGCCAGCGCTATACTCTCCCGATGGCGAAGCTGATTCTTGCGCTCATTATGTTCCTGGTCGCGGCTTCGAACGCGCAGGATAAAGCTCCCAACCCGCGTCCTCGCGCGCCCGAGCTGGGACTGAAGGTCGGCGTGCTTCCGGCTGGGCCGCTCGATGCCATCACCGACGTGGCCGGGGTTGAGGTCGGGCAGACGACCATCATTCAGGGCGATAACATCCGCACTGGAGTGACTGCCGTGCTGCCGCATGCAGGCAATCTGTATCGCGAGAAGGTGCCGGCCGGAGTCTTCGTCGGCAACGGCTACGGCAAGCTCACAGGCACCACGCAGATCGACGAACTGGGCAACATTGAGACGCCGATCCTGCTGACCTCGACCATGAGCGTGTTTCGCGTGGCCGATGCGCTCTCGAGTTACATGTTCGAATTGCCGGGAAATGAGGATGTGCTGTCGGTGAATCCCGTGGTCGGCGAGACCAACGATGGATACCTGAACGACATTCGCGGACGGCACATCACGCAGAACGACGTGTTCGCGGCAATCAAGAATGCCAAGGGCGGACCAGTCGAGGAAGGTGATGTCGGCGCGGGCACGGGAACCATCGCGTTCGGCTGGAAGGGCGGTATTGGGACTGCCTCGCGGCGTCTGCCGCAAAAGCTCGGAGGCTACACCGTCGGCGTGCTGGTGCAGACGAATTTCGGCGGCATACTGACCATCAATGGCGCGCCGGTTGGGCAGGAGTTGGGCAAGTATTACTTGATGGATGATGTGAAGCCGCCGAGCCGGAACAATAGTCCTGATGGTTCGTGCATGATGATCATCGCCACCGATGCACCGATGGAGTCGCGCAACCTGAAGCGGCTGGCAGCGCGGGCGTGGGTGGGCATGGGGCGCACCGGGAGCTCGGCCTCAACCGGCAGCGGAGACTACGCGATCGCGTTCTCGACGGCGCCGCAGGTGCGGATTCATTCCCAGAGCAAGGCATTGACGCAGCCGACTGAGCTGCTGACCAACGACGCTACATCACCTCTGTTCGAAGCCGTGATCGAAGCGACGGAAGAAGCGATTTACAACTCGATGTTTCGCGCGACGACCATGACCGGCAACGGACACACCATTGAGGCGCTGCCGATCGATAAGACGGTAGAGATACTGCGGGAGCACAAGCTCGTGCAATAGCATGGGACGCCATAGCGGCAGCGGAGGAGGCGGCCCGGCGCAAGACCGGCCTTGTGAGGTACAGGGATGCACCTTGGCGTAACCGTCTGCGCCACCACCATCGCAGGTACACTATCGCAGACTGACGCGGACGCATCGAAGTCACCTGAGCCGTTACTAACAGCAGCCCTTCATGAAGGCACAAGCCGACCAGCACACACTTCCGCCGTCAACCGCCAGCAGCCCACATCGTAATCCGCTGACGGCGTGGATCTTTGCGGGGGAGAGTCCCGAGTCCCGCGCCGCGGAAGCGGTTTCTCACCAGGAACCTTGGTACCGCGTGATGTGGCTCACCGGGGTCGACTATTTCTCGAGCCTGGCTTATCAGGCGGGCATCGCGCTGGTCGCAGCCGGTGTGTTAGCGCCAATAGCCACCGGGATACTGGTGCTGGTCACGCTGGCCTGTGCGGTGCCGGTTTACCGTGAGGTCTCGCGCCGGTCCTATGCCGGGCTTGGCTCCATCGCCATGCTCGAGCACATCCTCCGCGGATGGTGGAGCAAGCTCTTCGTCCTGGTCTTACTGGGCTTCGCCGGCACGGATTTCGTGATTACCATGACGTTGAGCGCAGCCGATTCGGCCCGGCACGCGGTGGAGAATCCGCTGCTGAAGCCGTACATCGGGCATCTCCACCTTGCCATCACCATCGGCCTTCTGGTGCTGCTCGCGCTGGTGTTTCTCAGGGGATTCGGCGAGGCGATTCGGCTGGCCATTCTGGTGGCAATCCCGTTTGTTGTACTCAACGCTATTGTCATCGTGCGCTGCGCGCTAGAAGTCTTCCGGCACCCCGAGTTGTTGCGCAACTGGCACGCTGCCCTTTCCAGCCATGGCGAGACTTGGTCGCACATTCTCGCCGCCGCAGTGATCGTCTTTCCGGAACTGGCGCTCGGACTAAGCGGATTCGAAACCGGAGTGGCCGTGATGCCGCTGGTACGCGGCGATCGCGAGGATGAGGACGGGGATGGGCCTCCGCGCGGCAGAATCCGCAACACAGGCAAGCTGTTACTCGGCGCCGCTGCTTTGATGAGCGTCCTTTTACTTACTTCGAGCATCGTCACCACGTTGCTCATCCCGGGAGCGGCGTATCGTGACGGTGGGCCAGCGAGCGGACGCGCCTTGGCCTATCTCGCTCACCTGTACCTGGGGCACGCATTCGGCACCGTCTACGACCTCAGCACCATACTGATTCTCTGGTTTGCGGGCGCTTCGGCCATGGCCGGTCTGCTGCAATTGATTCCGCGCTACCTTCCGCGGCTGGGCATGGCTCCGCAATGGGCGGCCATGGCACGTCCCCTGGTGCTGGTTCTGTTTGTGATCGACCTCTGCGTAACGCTGGTGTTTCGGGGAAGCGTGGAACATCAGGCTGGCGCCTACGCTACCGGCGTTCTCGTCCTCATTCTGTCGGCCTCCGTCGCCAGCGCGTTGAGCCTTTGGCAGGAGGCGCGCACCGGCCAACCCACGGGATCGAAAGCCAAGGCCCTCTACTGTGGTATTTGTGCCGTGGTCTTCGCCTATACGCTGGTGATCAACGTCAAGGAACGTCCAGACGGCATCATCATCGCGAGCATCTTCATTAGTCTGCTAATCGCTACCAGCATTGCCAGCCGGTATCGTCGAGCAACCGAACTGAGAGTACAGAGGTGCACCTTCGAGGACGAGGGCTCAGAGCAACTGTGGAAGCAGCTCTCAGAAGGCGGGGCGAACATGGTCCCCATCGCCACCTACGATGCCGGATATCTCGACCATCTTCGCGACAGAGTCAGGACCTTGTACAAGGTCACCGGTCCTCTCACCTTTGTCCATGTCGAAATGCTCGACGACCGTAGCGAGTTCTACGAGCGGCTTTGCATCACGATCGCGCGCGACAAAGAAGACTATGTAGTAACCGTTTCAGGAGCGAACGTGATTGCGAATACGCTGGTATATATCAGCCTCGAACTGAAGGCCCGGGCTGTTCTCATGCACCTGGCGGAGCAGCGCTATCCGCTGAACCAGGCGCTGAAGTACGTATTATTCGGTACTGGCGAAGTGGGACTGATGGTCTACGAAATCCTGACCGCCTACTGGAAGGACCGGCCCGCCCCGGAACGTCCTCTCTTGTTCCTTATGGCAGGATAGCCGCACACCCAGGCTGGCGCAGCGGATGCGATCTCGCGAGCGTGGCGCGGCGGCATCAAAATTGCCACGCAACAAAACTGATGTTGCACGGGGCGCGCGCTCGCGGTCTGTGCCCGGGCAGCTCGGTCGTTTTTCAAAAAGCAGCTATTTCGGCCTTGTGAAGTAATACCTTGGCTTCCACTTCGCCCTGCTTCAACGTATTGTCGAGAGAGTTGTCAGCGCAAGACGGTCGGAACCTTACCATCCACGCTTTGCTGTGAATCCAAGGAGGGCTGATGATGAAGAAACTTGCTGGGCTATTTCTGTCGGCGTTTCTGTCTGTCGCCGTGGCTGCGAACGCCTGCCCCATGATCAACGGCTATACCTGCCTCTTCTACGGCGGCGATACCAACGTCAACGACCCAAACAACAATGGCTTACAAAATGAAAATGACTCCACCATCGGTGGGAACCCTTACGGTGCAGCCACCTATCAGAACTTCGTGTATGACGGGCACACGCCCATAGCTGGTCTGTTCACCAACAACTTCATCATCACCAGCGCCCTCCCGAAGATCGGTTACTGGGAAATCCGTAGCGGTGTTTCGGAAGGCAACGGCGGAACCCTGGTGGCGTCTGGCACGAATGCGCTGCTCAATACTCCGACAGGTCTAAGCAACTACAACTATCCGATTATCACTACGTCGGTGGCGATCTCGCCAATGGTTCTGGCTCCCGGCACCTACTGGTTTGCGGTGGTCCCTGAATGCAGCCCGCTTTGTGGCCCGGGCAGCCGTTCGTTCAATGCCAACACCACCGGCCTGAACTCGGTTGGGACTCAGATCAGCGACCAGCAGTTCTTTAACAGCCCGTTCTTCGGCGTGAATTTCACCAACGCGGACAATGAGGGTGCTTTCTCAACGTTTTCCAGCGGGGTACTAACCTCCTCCGGCCATGCGTTAACAGAGGTGCCGGAGCCGTCCAGCGTGACCATGCTGGCCTTCGGGCTGGCGGCTGCCGGGATGCTCCGCCGCCGGCTGATACGGTTTTTGTGATAAGCAGCACGAGAAGGGCGAGGCCTGGCACACTTCGCCCTGGGGATTTCAGATTGCCGCGAATGTCGGCTGCTCCCAGCGGAGACGGGCGCGGTCTCCTGGCTGGGCGTTAGACCACCACCGCACTCTGTGCCCTATGCAGCGCACCTGCAGCGCTTCTGCTGAATGTGTCCATACAAACTCCCTCCCGCGCGCCCCATCCAAGCAATGGAAGGAGAACTCAATGTCTGATCAGAAACATGTTGTTAGCGCGTTGGAAGATTTGATCGAAGTGACTCGCGATGGGCAGAACGGCTACCGTGACGGCGCCGAGCATACCAAGAACCCTGAAATCCGGAAGTTCCTTGAACAGGTTAGCCTCGAGCGCGCCAAAGTCGCCGGCGACCTGGAGAGCGAGGCCATACGCCTGGGCAAGTCGAACGTGGACCGTTCCGGTAGCGCACTGGGTGCAGTGCACCGCGGCTGGACCGACCTGAAGGCCAACCTGGGCGGCGGCGACGACTCCGTCCTGTCCTCGATGGAGACCGGAGACTCCTACGCGCTGAAGACCTTCCAGAAGTATTCTGCCGACAAGGAAATTCCCGACAACGTGCGCAGCATGATTACTGCCCAGGAGCAGCACTTGCAGCAGACCATCAGTCGCGTTAAGACCTGGCGTGAGCAGCACAAGGCCGCCTGAAAACACCTTTCACCACTTGGCCTTTTAGGATCGACATCCCACGTTTCCCGGGTGCCCCACTCATTCTGCCGGTCGGAATGAGTGGGATTAACGAGCCGAGATATGCCCGCTTCCTTGAGCCTTCCCTGGGTAATCACCCTCAGTTCGCGTGCACAGCCTCGAAGGAGCCTGTGCCTTTGGGGGCGTGGAAATTACCGGTGATCTTGGTCCCCTGGATCACGCCATCCACCTTGTCTCCGTCAACCCGGCCGCGGAAGGTCAGCACGTGACGCGTCTTGGTCTTGAAGACGATGTGACGCTCCTGGATGGTGCCCTCCAGACCGCCGGAGGTGTAGGGACCCTTGAATTTTCCGCTAAGGATCTCGCCGTTCTGCTTGAGGTCGATGTATTTGGTCGATGTGCTGCCGTCGGGGTCGTTGGCGTAGATGATCCACTTGCCCGCGACATTCGCGGGCGGCTGGCCGGAAGGGGGCGGCGGTTCTTGAGCAACGCAGAAGTTGCCGACAGCCAGCAGTAGAACGAAGCAAAGTGAAATCAATCGTGACGTTGGTTTGTGCACAGTGTCCTCCAGCACGGGCATGAAGATAGCCCGCCAGCCCAAACAACAGAATTCCCACCGCGATTAGCATAAAGCGATGTCATAGATGGCAAGGTCATCCCTCAGGGGCTAAAGCCCAACGCTCTCCCGGCTGTTTGCGGCACGGCTGAAGCCGTGCCCTTTCAAAAACGGTTCATGTCAAAACGTCCATTTCAAAACGGCTCATGTCAAAACCCGTTCATGTCAAAACGGTTTGTGAGTGACTTTAGGTAGTTTCCATACTTGTAGCAGCAATATAGAATTCGCGAAAACCTTTTTGTGCTCGCGCTTCGGAAAACCTATGACGAACATAATAAGTCGACGTACTTTGCTTCAGAACTTGTTAGGCACAGCGGCCGCAGCAGCATGTGTGACGCCCGCTCTCGAAGTTTTCGCACAGCGTCGAAACGGCCAGCCGACCGGGCAGGAGCGCGGCGAGATGGGCCGACTGGCCGGCGAGTTTCGCAAGAAGTTTCGCGTGCCCGCCAGTTCGATCGCCATCACCCGTAACGGAGAGTTCGTTTACGACCAAGCTGCCGGCATGGCCGATCGCGAGAAGCTGCAGCCGGTGCAGCAAAACAGCCTCTTCCGCATCGCCAGTGTCACCAAACCGATCACTTCGGTCACCATCTTCACGCTGCTCGAGCAGGGCAAACTGAATCTCAACGATAAGGTGTTTGGCCCGTCCGGCATTCTCGGCAACAAATACGGCAAGCCTCCTTATAAGCAGTACGTTACCGATGTCACGGTCGATAACATGCTCACCCACACTTCCGGGGGATGGCCGAACGATTCCACCGATCCCATGTTTCGCTTCAACTCGTGGGACCACACCAAGCTCATTACCTGGACCCTGGCGAATCTGCCGCTCACCTATCCTCCCGGCGAGCATTGGGCTTATTCCAACTTCGGCTACTGTGTGCTGGGACGCGTGATCGAGCAGGTCACTGGTCAGTCCTACGACGCTTATGTTCAGGCGAACATCCTTGCGCCGTGTGGCATCACCGACATGAAGATCGCCGAGAACAAGATGAAGCAACGCGCTCCCAATGAAGTCGTCTACTACGGCCAGTACAACGAAGATCCTTACAAATTCAACATCACGCGTATGGATTCGCATGGCGGGTGGATCGCGTCGGCCCAGGACCTGGCGATCTTCCTCGATCATGTCGCGGGCGCGGGAAAGGTTCCGGCGATGCTCAAGCCGGAGACGATCAAGCTGATGACCACGCCGGCGGCTGCTTATCCAGCCAACTCCGGCGGAAAGTATGCGCGCGGCTGGATGGTTCGCGACAACGGCGCGGGCAATTGGTGGCATAACGGCAGTCTGCCGGGCACCTCGAGCATCATGGTTCGCACGTCCACCGGAATGTGCTGGGCAGGTCTAACCAATACCCGCACAGAGCCGCACGATGAAATGGATGCGGCGCTCGACCAGTTGATCTGGAACATGGTGCGCGTTCCCGGATGGGCATGATCGCGCAGCAGTCCCGCTCGCGGCAGTTGAAAGCGAACCCCACGCTCGGCGGCACACATCTACTACACCCTGATGAACGCACCCTGCGATGAAGCTGTAATCGATTCGCGCAATGGAAGCTCGCCCTGCCGAGGCCGGCAAGCCGCGTGGGTTCTCGCCGCGACAATACTTGCCTCGAGCATGGCATTCATCGACAGCACGGTCGTGAATGTCGCGCTGCCCGCATTGCAGCAGAGTTTTGGTGCGAGCGTGCTTGGCGTGCAGTGGGTGGTGGAGGCGTACGGCCTCACGCTTTCTGCGCTGATCCTGGTCGGCGGCTCGATGGGAGACATGTTCGGCCGCCGCCGCATGTTTCTGCTGGGCGTGGTGCTTTTTGCCGCTGCTTCTGCTTATTGCGGTTTGGCTCCTAGCATCGGACATCTCATCACGGCGCGCGCCATTCAAGGCGTGGGAGCAGCTTTCCTTGTGCCGGGCAGCCTGGCGCTCATCAGCGCGTGCTTTGACGAGAGCGCACGAGGTAGAGCGATTGGCACGTGGTCGGGAGCCACTGCGATCACCACTGCAATTGGCCCGGTGCTGGGCGGCTGGGTGATACAGCATTTGTCGTGGCGATGGGCTTTCTTTCTCAACCTGCCGCTCGCGCTGGCGGTAATCGCGATCGGCCTGCGCTACGTACCGGAGAGCCGCAGCCGTCGCGCGGGCCGGATCGACTGGCTGGGAGCACTTGTCGCAACGTTCGCTTTGACCGGGTTGGTGTTCGGCCTGATCGAATCGGCGCGCCTGGGATGGAAGCACCCGCTGGTGCTGACGGCGCTAGTCGCCGGCGTTGTTGGATTGCTTGCACTGTTGTATATCGAGGCTGGGACGGACTCGCCGATGGTTCCGCTGGAGCTCTTTCGCTCGCGGGCCTTCGCAGGCGCCAACCTGCTCACGCTGTTTCTCTACGCGGCCGTCGGTATTTTCTTTTTCGTGTTTCCGCTCGACTTGATTCAGGTGCAGGGATACTCGCCGACGGAAGCGGGAGCGGCGATGTTGCCGATGATATTGCTGATGTTCGCGCTCTCCCGCTGGTCGGGAGGGTTGGTCGCCCGCTACGGGGCGCACCTGCCGTTGATCATAGGTCCCAGTATTGCCGCGCTCGGGTTTGGCCTGTTCGCGATACCTTCCGTCGGCGGCAGCTACTGGAGTACGTTCTTCCCCGCGGTGATCACGCTGGGCCTGGGAATGGCGGTGAGCGTTGCTCCATTGACTACGGTGGTAATGGAGGCGGTCGATCAGGACCGCGTGGGCACCGCATCGGGCATCAACAACGCTGTGGCGCGCGTGGCTGGAGTGCTTGCGGTTGCCGGTCTGGGAGCAGCGATGGTTGCAAGTTTCGGCAACCACTTGAATCGCCGCCTGGATCATTTCGTCCTGCCCAACGACGTTCGGACCGAGTTGCAATCGAATGAGATCAAGATGGCTGCGCTTACGCCGCCGGATATGGTCGAACCTCAAACCGCCGCTGCCATTCGTGCGGCCATTCTCGCTTCGTTCGTCAGCAGCTTCAGGTTGATGATGGGGATTTGCTCCGTGCTGGTGCTCGTCAGCGCCGCTGTCGCCTGGTGGATGGTACCGGGCGCCGGTAGGTCCTAAGCCTCATCTTCGGGCCGGAACTTCACTCTTCGATACAGCCGGTCGAAGACGACAAACATCAGCGCGATCACCGGAAACACCAACCGGCTTGCCTCCGGTCCAAGCAGGCCGCCAGTGACCCATTGCGGACCCTGCCAGCTTGTCTGCAGCAAGTGCCCAACAGCATACTCTCCGGCGTTCTGTCCCGACCACATGAAGAGATTTGCGAAGTCGAAGGCCGCGTGGAATCCAATAGCGAACGCCAGCGAGCCGGTGCGCCGCAGGGTCAGGCACATGAACAAGCCGAGCAGTCCGGTGGAAGCGAAATCTTCCCAGCGTTCGTGCGGCTTGAAGAAGTAATGCAGCGCGCCAAAGCCCGCGGAGAGCAGAATGGACGTGGCCCAGAAGCCGATCCCATCAGCGGTAGTCGCGAGCAGGTAAGCGCGAAACTGAAGCTCTTCCGCAAATCCAATCAGCAGATTCGCGATTGTCCACAGCGCCGTGAAATACCACAGTGTAGGACCATGAATGGCGAGTCCCACAATGTGGTATCCGCCGAACGCGGCAATCAGCCCGATAAGCGCTGAAGTTGAGCCAATTCCCCAGACAGCTCCCATCCAGAAGTCACGGCCGAAGGCGCGATGTAGCGGCGGGATTCCGTAGTCCTGGAAGCGCCGGCGTTCGATGCGCGCCATGATTCCGGTGGCGATGAGAACCAGTACCAGGGAGGTAGTCTCGGCCTCAATGAACGACATCGGATCGAGGAATGGTCGCTGCCGGGGATGAAAGACCTTCGTGATCGCCCAATCGGCGCTGAAAGACAGGGCCACGAAGATGGCGACGAAGATCAGCAGCCGCCAACCGGCGCGCAGACCACGGCGATTGAAGAAGACCGTTTTCATGACGCGAGGTGCGCTAGCGAAAAGCTCCTTCGCAGCCGAAGCGTCAACTCTTCGCGCGGGCATTCGCCACGCGCATGGGATAAAACTCGAAACGGTTCAGTCCTCCCAGTACGGAGGGATCATTCTTGCCAAAGTGATGGGCTTCGGCCTCGTCGGCGACCTCGAGAATGCCCATCCCAAACGCTTCCTCGGGCGACATCACCGGGCCGTAGATGAGCAGCTTGCCAGCGTCAAACTGCTGCTGGCAATAAGCGGCGTGCTGGGCCATCAACGCAGTCTCTTCTGCGCGTGATGTCCTTGGGAAAAGTTGCGCGCGGCGGAATGAGCTTGAAATAGAAATGTTGTTTGTCCATGGTGGCAGAGATGATAACGCATGGCGTCGAACATGGGACGTCGATACGGTCCTACGCGTGATGCGCGGCCGCGTGGGGCGTCGCTTTTGTGCCTGAGATTTCGGTGGCAGCGCCGAATTGCAACGCCTTCTCTTCACCTCGTAGCACGCGGAGAACACCTTCGGTCAGCGCTTGAAGTTCGTCTTCGCCGGGATAGAGAGCGATTGGCGCGATCCATTGGACGTATGCCGTCAATGCCGCGAGCAGGCGCTCGGAATGAGCCATGCCTCCGGTGAACAGAATGGCATCGACCTGTCCGCTGAGTGCCGCTGCCATGGCTCCGATCTCTTTCGCAATCTGGTACGCCATAGCGTTGAACACCGTAATCGCGTGCGTATCTCCGGAAGCGATACGGCGTTCGACCTCGCAAAGATCTTTCGTCCCCAGGTATGACTGGAGCCCTCCGTCGCGGCACAGCATGGCTTCGATCTGCTGCTTCGTGTACTTTTCGCTGAAGCACAGGTCGAGCAACTGCATCGCGGGAACGCCACCGGCGCGCTCGGTGGAGAAGGCTCCTTCTTCGCGGGAATTGGTGGCGTCGATCATGCGTCCGCTTTCGTGGGCCGAGACCGAGATGCCGCTGCCGAGGTGCGCGACGATGAGACGCAGCGCGTCGTACGATTTCCCCTGTTCGCGCGCGTAACGCTTCGCAATCGCCTTGGAGTTCAGCGCATGCGAAAGTGATTGACGCTCCAGCATCGTGGTGCCCGACAGACGCGCGATCGGCGGCCACTCATCCACGCTTACCGGGTCGACGATATACGCCCGGATGCCAGCCTTCTCCGCGAGTGCGTGCGCGAGGTATGCGCCGAGGTTCGAAGCGTGCTCACCGCGTCTGGCTGCGCGGAGCTCGTCAAGCATCTGCGGGTTCACCTCGTAGGTTCCACTGGCCAGCGGAGGCAGCAGACCACCGCGTCCGACGACAGCATCGAGTTCGGCGACGCTTACGCCGGCGCGTTCCAGTTCCGCTTCAATCTGCGCCGAGCGAAACTGTTGCTGGTCGAGAATAGGTCGATTACGAAACGGCGCCATCTCGGCATCGCTGTGACGCAGGTTCTTTACCAACACGGGATGATCGTTTGCGAAGAGCGCAAACTTGGTCGATGTCGAGCCCGGATTGATGGCGAGCACTCGAAATTCAGCGGCGGGCAAAGAGCACCCCCAGGGCGATGGAATTTACCTTGTCGTCCACACTCTCCACCCGCGACGGGATGAGGATGGGCACCTTCGCCCCGACCACGACGTGCGCGCACTGCGAACCGCCAAGATACTTCACTGCCTTGCCGAGCAGATTGCCGGCCTCGATGTTGGGCACGACCATGCAATCGGCGTGACCCGCGACCGGATGCGTAATGCCCTTGGAGCGAGCGGCTGATTCCAGCAGTGCGCAGTCCAGTGCGATCGGACCCAAGAAGATCGACTTCGCCGAACTGTCCAGCCTCTGCCATCTGCGTGAGCTTTTGTGCGTCCTCGGTGGATGGGACGCTGGCGCTCACTGCCTCGGTAGCGCTCATGATCGCGATCTTCGGGCGCCGGATTCCGACGCAGCGCATCACTTCAATCGCGTTCTCGACGATCTGTTGCTTCTGCTCGAGCGTCGGCAGAACATTGAGGCCGCCGTCGGTGACACCAACCAGTCGTGTCTCACCGGCTAGCGTATCCTCGTAGAGCAGCACGTCGCTCAGCAATTGGCCTGTGCGCAGGCCGGTGTCTTTATTGAGCACGGCGTGCAGCAGTTCGTCGGTGCGTAAGTGTCCCTTGAGCAGAACCTCGACGTAGCCCTCGCGCGCCATTCGCACAGCTTCGCCGGCGGTGTCGGCGGTATCAACGAGCTCTGCTTTTGCGAGCAGGGCCGAGAGCGCCAGTTGGCCAGCCTTAGCGCGGATCTTGCCGGCGTCGCCAATAAGCACCGGAGCAGCGATGCCAAGTTGCAAGGCGCGGTCGGCCGCGGTCAGTGCGACCTCGTCGTCGGCAACGACGATGGCGACGCGGCATCGTCCGACTTGCTGCGCCCGATGTCGAAGGTCGGTAAACGTCGCGATTCTCTCAATCGCCGGGATTGTTGTAGTACCCATGACGAACATGTTCCGCCCGAACGGCCTCGAATTGCAGTGTCGTGGGTCACAAAAACAGGTATCAGGCGTCAGAAAGAGCCGATGAGCCGGGACAACATTTTCAGTGCTGTACAAGCGGCTCCGTGCTATCGTTCGGCAGCGCACAACTGAGCGTGCGCCTTCCGTTCAAGGGAGAAACTTCGCAGGAGACCGTACATGTCTCTTCAGCACGCAGAACCGACACTTAGCTCGTTCCCGATCGGGATCTTTGCCAAGTCCACCGGAGGCGGGAACCAGAAAGGTCGCATGGGAGAAGGCGTGGGCAAGCCTTCCCTGAAAAAGGCGACCAAGAAGACAGCCACCAAGGCGGCCAAGAAAAAGAAGAAGTAGGTTTGGTAGGGATGTGCTCCTCCCAGGCGACGGAAAACGTCGCCTTTGTTTTTGCGCGTCGGTGACCGACCTCACAGATTTACGCCGCGTGGGCCGCCTAGACTGCGGACATGTTGAACGAAAAGCAATTCCGGGACCGCGCCGCGCGCGAGCTGCGCGAGATTGGTCTTCAGGTTTCGGGAATGGCGACCGACCGCGAGATCTATCGGCGCGTCGAGGGCGAGATCCTGCAAGCCAGTTCGGAGTCGGCCGGCAATGGGAACGGTTTCGCCGACATGTTCCGCGGAGCTTACGCCGACGCCATGACCATGCGGCTGCGGCGGCTGTTGGCGACCGAAGCCAGCCTGTCGTTGCGGCGGGTCATCGACCAGCTTGTCGATTACCCCGACCTGCTGCACCAGAAGGTGAATATCCGCGAGCTAGCCGACGATTCCGGCGAACTCGACAAGATGGCGACCTACCTGAAGGAACAGGTCGAGCCCCACTTTCTTCCGCGGGAGCGAACCCCCGGAGCGCTTGCCCCTACACTGCGCAACCTTGATCGCGCGCTCGATCTGGTGAGCGGGCTGCTGAAGAAGTATTACTGGGTGGTGTGTGAGGGATACCTCGACCTCGATGTGAAGTTGAGCGGCGACCCGCGTGGCGGTGTTTCGGAAGGCGTGAGCGAGCAGTGCCAACGCAAAAGCGCGAATGGATCGCGATCCGATGGCGTCACTGCAACATGACGGCGCGGAGCGCCGATGAGCTGTTAGCCCCACGCGTGAGCGTGGGGTGCAGAAAACCCACATATGTAGCCCAAGCTGCGGAGCAGCGTTATGCCTCGAACGTACAGCAAAATCGTTTTACATTGCGTTTATAGCACCAAGCACCGAATCGCGCGCATCCGGGAACCCGAACGCGCCTGGAGAATTACGCGGGAGATCGCGCGCAATCTGAAGATCGATATCCTCGCCGTCAGGACGGAACGTCAGATCATATTCATGCTGCTGCTGGCCTTACCGCCTACCGGGCCTGCCGGATATCATCCGTGATTTGAAGTCCAATTCCTCGCTGATTTTGCGACAAAATGACCGGATCGTTTCGTTGGCAAGACGGATATGGTGTGATTAGCGTCAGTCCCGGCGCGGTGCCGGCGGCGATTCGATACATGGAACATCAGGCGCAGCATCACGCAACAGAAGAAGTTTCGAGAGGCAGAGTATATCGAGATGCTGAAACCTGTCGTCGGCTGAAGCCGATTCATACCTCTCTTGGCGCGCATTTTCCCCGTCCTCAAGGGTGGGGCTTTCACCTTTCGGCGCTCCGCGCGCTCCCTCACCCCACCCAGCACACCCCGTCGTTGGGCCTCACCACACCCGGCACACTTTGTCGCTGGGCTTGACCATGGGCGAGCCGGGCTTGCAGCCGAAGGCGGGGCCGAACTCCGGCACATTCACCACCACGCCGTTTACGCGGTACTTCGCCGGCGAATGCGGATCGGTGATGGCCTTTACCCGCAGGTCTTCGGGCCGATCGTTCTCGCAGGCCCACTGCGCGAAGCCGACAAAGTAGCGCTGCTCAGGCGTGAGATCGTCGATGGGATGCAGGTCCTGGCCCTTGGTCGCGTCCTTCCACGCAATGTAGGCGAGAATCGTTCCGCCGAGATCGGCAACGTCTTCGCCTTCGGTGAGCTTGGAGTTGATCTTTATGTCGTCGACCACGACGTACTGCGCGTACTGGTCGACCACGCAATCGGCGCGCTTAGTGAACTGGTCGGCGTCCTGCTTGGTCCACCAGTCCTTGAGATTGCCTTTGGCATCGTACTGGCGTCCTTCGTCGTCGAAGCCATGCGTCAGCTCGTGACCGATGGTCGAGCCGGTATCGCCGTAGTTCGGAGCGGCATCCATCCTGGGATCGTAAAGTGGAGGCACCAGCACGCCGGCAGGGAAGTTGATGTCGTTCATCTGCGGATCGTAGTAAGCGTTGACCGTCGGCGGAGTCATGCCCCATTCATTGCGGTCGACCGGCTTACCCACCTTGTTGAACTCGCGGTGAGTTTCGAATTCGGTAGCGCGCAGGCTGTTGCCGTAGAAATCGTCGGCCGAAATGGTGACCGAGCTGTAATCGCGCCACTTGTCGGGATAGCCGACCTTGTTGCGAATGGCGTGCAACTTGGCCAGGGCCTGCTGCTTGGTTGCGGGGCTCATCCAATCCAGTTGCTGGATGCGCAGCGCCATAGCGTCCTCGATCTGGCGAGTCATCTCCACCGTTGCGGCCTTGGTCTCGGGAGAAAACGTTTTGCTGACGTAGACCTGTCCGAGGGCTTCGCCGAGTTCGTCATCAACGTACTGCACGCAACGCTTCCAGCGCGGGCGCAATTCCTTGGCGCCGTGCAGATACTGACGATAGAAGGCGAAGTCCTCATTCACGAAGGCCGACGAGAGATACTCTGCATCCGTGTTCGCCACGTGGAAGCGCAGGTAGGTCTTCCAATCGTTGAGCGGCGCCGACTTCAACTGGCTATTCACTTCCTTAAAGAAATCGGGCCACGCAACATTGATGACGTCGGCATTCGGAACCTGGACGGTCTCTAGAAACAGCTGCCAGTTGAACGCTGGCGCGATCTTGCCTAACTCCGCCGGACTCATCTTGTGCTTCTGCTTGTAAGGATCGCGGCGCTCGACGCGAGTTAGCGAAGCCTTAGCCAGGCCGGTTTCCATGCGCATCACGGTCGCGGCATGCTGCTTGGCTTGCGCGGGTGGGTCGCCGAGCAGCTCAAAGACTTTCTGCACATGTTGCAGATAGTGTTCGCGAGTTTCCTTCGATTTGGCGTCGTCCTTCACGTAGTAGTCGCGGTCGGGAAGTCCGAGGCCGCCTTGCGCGAAGCCGACGATCATGGAATCGGAGTTGTCTGGGTCTTGTTCGGGGCCGGAACCGAAGAGCGCTCCTACTCCCGTGAGCTGTAGCTTCGCGATGAGCGGCGCAAGGTCGCTGGTGCTCTTCAGGCTGGCGATGGATTCGAGATCGGGCTGGAGGGGCTTGGCTCCCAGGCTCTCGACCTTGGTTTCATCCATGCACGCGCCGTAGTAGTCACCGATCTTCTGGGTGACGGCGTCGCGGTTCTTCTCGGTTGCGGCCTGTTCGAGAATGGCGCGCAGGAAAATCAGATTATCCTCGTAGACCTTGCTATATACCGCCCACGACGACTGGTCGGCGGGGATGGGATTGTTCTTCATCCATCCGCCACAGGAGTAGGTGTAAAAGTCGACGCAGGGATCGACGGTTCGGTCCATATCGGCGAGGTTCAGGCTAGGCGAGTAGGGCAGCTTCGGCTCAGACGTTTGGGTTAAGTTTTGTTGCGCCGTCGCGAGCGAAGCGAGCAAAAACAGGACGGAAAGTAGAAATGCCTTGCGCACGGAAACCCCCTGAATAGAACGACAGAGAATAGCAGAGCGGGCGGGCTTTGCTACAGAGCGGGACGGAATGGGTGTAATTTGTTCATTGCCGCGGAAAAATCGACAGCAGCAACCTGAATCAAATAGTCGTGTTAATACGGTTAGCAGTAAGGTCACCCAGCTGACCCGAAGAGCGAACTCGAATTGCAGGTTCGTTTCCAGCGCGTGGTGAAAAGGAGCTTTATGATGACAGCAGGGCGGCGGTTTAGATTGATCCTCGCAACGCTGCTGCTTTTGACCGTCGGCGCTTTGATCGCCGCGGCACAGGATCCCTCAGCAGGTTATCCCCAAGGCGCGCCTCCTGCCCCGAACGCGGCGGGCGCACCCGGCGCACCGGACGCACAGGGGCAGACGAACAGCGACCCTCCGGGGCGTGTGGCTCGCATTCAGTACATGGCGGGTCAGGTCTCCATTCAGCCCGGTGGCGTGAACGACTGGGTAGCGGCGGACCAGAATCGTCCGCTCACCACCTCCGACCGGGTGTGGACCGACGTTAATTCCAAGGCTGAGCTTAATGTGGGTGGCGGCTTCATCCGCCTGAACTCGGAAGCCAGCCTGACGCTCACCAATGTGAGCGACCAGAATGTGCAGTTGGAGCTGGATCAGGGAACGCTGGAGTTGACGGTTCGCTATCTTGGCCCGGGACAGATCTATGAGGTCGATACCGCGAACCTGGCATTTACTGTGATGAAGCCCGGCGTCTATCGCTTCGACGCGTTCCCGAAGGAAGACTCGACCTGGGTAACGGTCCGTAAGGGGCAGGGCGAAGCCACAGGTAGTGGTGCGGCGGTTAAGGTGAAATCCGGTGAGCAGGTACGCTTCGGCAGCGGTGCGTCATTGCAGCATACGGCCGAGTCGGCTCCGGCGCCCGATGGCTTTGACGATTGGGCCAGCGTGCGCGATAAGCGGCTCGATAGCTCTATCTCCGCGCAGTATGTTTCGCCCGGCGTAATCGGCTACCAAGACCTGGATAACTATGGCAACTGGCAGACGGTTGCTCCCTATGGCCCGATTTGGGTGCCCAGCAGTGTACCCATGGGTTGGGCTCCCTACCGCTACGGTCACTGGGTGTGGGTCGCGCCCTGGGGCTGGACGTGGGTAGATGATGCGCCTTGGGGCTTCGCTCCGTTCCACTACGGCCGCTGGGTAAACACCGGCGGTTACTGGGGATGGGCTCCGGGACCGTATCGTTCCTGGTCTCCCTGCTACTCGCCGGCGCTGGTGGCGTGGGTAGGTGGCCCCGGATTCGGAGTCGGCTTCGGTTTTGGCGGAGCTGGCTGGGGAGTGGGCATCAACTTTGGCTGGTTCGCGCTGGGCTGGGGTGAGCCGTTTTATCCGTGGTATCACGGCTGGTACGGGCACGGCCTGAGCTCCGCCTACATTCGCAACGTAAACATCACGAACACTCACATCACGAATATCACCAACGTTACGAACAACTATTACAACCACAACATCACCAATACCGCCTACGCGAACAAGACGGTGAGGGGTGCGGTCACCGCAGCGCCGGGAAGCGCCATCGCCAGCGGGCGGGCGATGAACCGCGCTGGAATGGCGGTGCCAAGTTCGGCGCTGATGCATGCGCCCGAGATGCGCAACGTCAACCTCTCGCCTACACACAGCTCCGTGCTGGGTGGACAACAGCCGAGAGCCAATGCCGTGCCGAGTTCAGCGGCGGCGATGAATCATAACGTGGTGACGCATGCGACTCCGCCTACGAGCATGATGGCGCGGGCGACTGCTCCCACCATTGGGGCAACGTCGGCGATGCACGCGGGCAACATCAACAACACCAGGTCAACGGGTAGCAATGCGTCAGCGAACAGCAATACGCCGTTTGCGGTGCATCGTCCGCCGACGACAACTAACGGGAACAGCAACGTAGCGGGCCGTCCTACGACCACTTCGGCTTCGGCGACGCACAATGTCCCGCGGCCTCCTTCGGAGACGCAGAACCGGAGTCTCGCCGGAACCAGCAACGCGAATTCTGCCGCGCATAGCAATGCGGCAGGGAACAGCGCGGCTGGCAACAGCCAGGCTGTGCATCCTTCGACGCAGGCGCGTACCTCGTCGCCGTCGCCGGGAGGCACAGCTCCGCGGAGCGAACCGGGCGCGGGCACTCAGCACTCGACGGCTCCTTCGCACCAGAGCGCGCCGCAACACTCGACTCCGGCGCAAAGCAAGAGCAGCTCCGGCGACCGGGCATACGGTGCTGTCCCGCGGCCTCCGTCAACGTACACGTATCACGCGGCGTCGACCTCTAGGCCCGCGCAGTACGGTCGAAGCGGGTATGCCAACAATGCCGGTTACGGCGCTGTTAGCCGCGGCGCAGGCAGTTACAGCTCGGGTAGCCGTCCCTATATTCCGTCCGCCGGAAGTTATGGGAATGGTTCGTCAAGCCGGAGTTCCGCGGGCACCTACACGATGGCACGGAATGGGGGATATAGCGCCCACTCCGCGGCTCCATCGGGGAGCTATGGTGGCGGAGGCCACTACTCCGCGCCATCCGGTGGCGGGCATTACGCCGCTCCGTCGGGCGGTGGTCACAGTAGCGGCGGCTCGTCGCACGGTGGCGGCGGGCACGGTCGGTAACCTGTATTAGAGCGGCGCGTTGTCTTTGGGCTGCATCCCACTGAAATTCAGCGGGATGCAGCCCAGAGCTTTTGCGGCGGTGAACCTCTGCGGGTCTGCAGCCCCGCTCTATCCAAGCTTCGCGGCTGCGATGATCCGAAGGCCGATATAGCTATAATGAAGTGTGACTCTGCCGATTGTTCGCAAGCTTGCCGAAGCCAATTTCCCTACGCGATGGGGACAGTTCCGCATCTACGGCTTCGAGGGCGAGTTCCCGGTGAAAACCAACGGCCACGCTGACGCACCTGTCGGCGAAGGCAAGGTCGAACGTCGCAAGGAAACCGCAGTCGCGCTGGTGATGGGCGATATTCATAGCGAGCCTGCGCTGGTGCGCATCCATTCGCAGTGCCTGACCGGCGACGTTTTCGGTTCCATGCGCTGCGATTGCCGCCAGCAACTTGAGCTGGCCATGCAGATGATCAGCGATGCAGGAGCGGGCATCCTCATCTATGAGCAGCAGGAAGGCCGCGGCATCGGGCTAATGGCCAAACTGCAAGCCTACGAGTTGCAGGACCGCGGCTTGGACACCATCGAGGCCAACGAGCAGCTCGGCTTCGACGCGGATTATCGCCAGTATGCGTTGCCTGCGGAGACGCTCAAACAGCTCGGGGTAAAGCAGGTGCGGCTGATCTCGAACAATCCCGAGAAGGTTGCTGCGCTGGAGAACGCTGGAATCGAAGTGGTGGAGCGTGTCTCAGCCGACGTTGAGCCTTACGAGCACTCCGAACACTACCTGCGTACCAAGAAAGAGAAGATGGGGCACCTGTTTACGGGGTGGTAGGGCGGTGGGTCCCAACGAGATCGAATTACCCGGGCAAGAATTTTGGGTTGTCATCCTGAGCGAAGCGAAGGACCCGCTTTTGCCCCCCCGGCCAAGAACGGTTGTTGCCGCCGGCTGAAGCCGGCTCATAACCCAATTAGACAACCCTGGTCTCCGCTACGCTCCGTCCTGGGCTATCATCACACGCCCTTAGGGCTCTCATTGGCAGACCGCAACTCCTTTCGCAGCGCCTCTTTGTTTTTCACCGGCAAACGCTCAATCGCCGCCCGCGCCAACGCCAGATAAACCTCTCGCGCTTCCGGCGTTCGCTTCAACTCCGCTAAATGCTTGCGAATGGTGTGCACGTCGCCGCGCACCAGCGGGCCGCTGAAGGCGCGTGGGGCATCCATAACCAGATAGTTGGTCCAAGTTTCGCGTAACAGAGGGAGCATTGTTCTCTTGATGCGGGCGCGCGGAATGCCCGCCGCTTGTCCTACCTGTTCCATCGCACTCATTAGAGCGATCACCAGGGGCGAGGCGAAGGCCCCGAAGGCGTGATACAGGGCCTTGTTCTCCTTGCCGATTTTGAACGGGCGGCCGCCGAGCTCTCGGGCGACGTCGGATGCAATTCGTAGTGCCTTGGCATCCCCTTCGACAGCGAATGTAACCTCCTGCCACGTCGGCGTTCTTCCGCGGACGAAAGACATAAGGGGATGAACCGAGGCGACCTGCGCGCCCTTCTTCTTGAGCGCGGAGAGTTCGTCGCTGGTCAGGGCTCCGCTGGAGTGCAGGACGATTGTGTCCTTCCAGGACTGTGACGCCGCGAGCTGGCGTGCGACTTCGGCGATGCCGTCGTCAGGCACGGTGATCCAGACAATATCGGAGTTGAGCGCGGTTTCGCCGAGGAAGATGTGCTTCGCCTTGAGCCGTCGTGCTAATGCTCGCGCGTCTTTCGCGCTGCGACTCTCGCGACGCGAGACCATCTGTCGAATGGGATAGCCGATGCGCACAAGCTCAAGCGCCAGCGCCGACCCGAGGTTCCCCGGCCCGACAATGGTGATAGAGGGCTTCGTCTTGGTGCGCTTTGCTGGCACGGGGCGAGGATAGCAGCATTGTGCCGCCGGCTAAAGCCGGGTATTCATCACACTCTGTCATCCTGAGCGACGAGTCGAAGGCCCCCTATGGCTATCAAGTTCGGTTCGATAGAGGTCCTTCGACTCCGCAGCGCAGAACCGGCGCTGCTCCGCTCAGGATGACAAACGAGAAGACTACCGCCGCAGCATATTCTTCGCGATGAAGAACACGTTGGCGGGGCGCTCGGCCAGGCGGCGCATGAAGTACGGATACCACTCGGTTCCAAACGGGATGTAGACGCGCAGGCCGTAGCCTTCGCGCACCAGTTGTTCCTGCAGATCGCGGCGCACGCCATACAGCATCTGGAACTCGTATTCGGTCGGCGGAATCCTCTCGACGGTCGCGAACTGCTTCATGGTGGCGATGATCTTTTCGTCGTGCGTCGCCAGCCCATGGTACACGCCGCTCTTCAGCAGCATCTTGGCCAGCTTCACGTAATTGTCATCGACGTCGGTTTTCTTGGGGAAGGCGAGGTCCGGTGGCTCGTTGTAGGCGCCCTTGCAAAGGCGAATGCGTATGCCGTCGCCAAGCAGGGTCTTCACGTCGTCTTCGCTGCGGTATAGGTACGACTGGATGACGGTGCCGACCTTCTTGTCGTGCCCGGGCTCGCGATGCAGGCCGCGCACGAAGTCGAGCGTCTTTGTAGTGTAGGGCGTGCCTTCCATATCGACGCGCACGAAGTTGTTGATGTCGACCGCGTGATTGACCAGCTGGGTAACCAGGCGAAATGCCAGGTCGGGATCGACATCAAGTCCCATGTGCGTGAGCTTGAGGCTGATGTTGGCGTTGAGCTTGCGCGAGGCGATCTCGTCCAGCATGCGGTGATAGAGCTCGGCACTCTCATTGGCCTCGTGGGCGTTGGTTACGTTTTCGCCTAGGTTGTCGATGCTGACCGATGCGCCGGACTGGTTGACGGCTTCGGCGGCGCGAATGACGTCGGCCAACTGGGTTCCGGCAACGAAGCGACCGGAAAAGCGCAGGCCGGTCGGCGAGTTCTCGGCAAAATGGCGAATTGACTTGTTTTCGGAAAGTCCGATGAATAGCTCTCTCAGCATGTGTGCCTCAGGAAGGAGAGACGAGACGGGGAACAGATCGGGGGACAGATCATAGTTGGCTCAATTGGCGAGTACACCGTTACGGATGGTTGTAACGCAGGCACAGCTTGCAGGCTATGACAAGCGTCACAGGGCCAAGGTGCATCAGCCAAACGAGTGATGATAAATGGGGGGAAGTGTGAGGACAAATGATTTCAGTGCCGGTTATGGCGTCAATGCGCCTTCCGCAAAATGTAGACGAGGACAATAATCGCGCAGACAACGAGAAGCCAGAATGCGAACCGTCGGAGAAAGAGAAGGGGGCTATGTGGAAAAACTTCCGCGTAGCTCGCTGCGATTTCGTCTCCGCCACGTCGCCACCATGCCCATTTGTCAGGCGAGCGTCGGGTCAGGCGAAATCGCATAGCGACCTCGCCGCAGATACTTAAGAGACCAAGGAGCACGAAGGCCGAAGAAAGGATTCCGAACATACGAACGAGCTCGCTATCTAAGCCGTTTTCGAATACGACTTCTGTCAACTGCCAGCGAGAACAGATCCCTCACTTCGCTCGTGATGACAAAGCAAATGAAATAATGGCGACCATGAAACGCGTTCTCGTCGCCACCTCCAACCCCGGCAAGATCCGCGATCTGATAGGCGCGGCGGCTGCTCACAACGTCGAAATCGCCACCCTGGCTGGATTTTCTGACTTCCCCGGCGTCATCGAAGACGGAGCGACCTTCGAGGCCAACGCAAAGAAAAAAGCCGAGCACTACAGCAAATACGTCGAGGGCGAGCTGGTCATCGCCGATGATTCCGGGCTGGAGGTCGATGCCCTGCAGGGGGCGCCCGGGGTACGCTCGGCACGCTACGCAGCCGACGAGGAGCACGCTCCGGAAGACGCTCCCAACTCCGATGACGAGGCCAACAACGCCCGCCTGCTGCGCGAGCTGGCGGGTGTGCCGCACGAATTTCGCACTGCGCGCTTCGTCTGCGTCATTGCCGTCGCGCGCAACGGCCATGCGCTTGCCACATTTCACGGTCAGGTAGAGGGAATCATTCTGCATCAGCCGCGAGGCGACAATGGATTTGGCTACGATCCGCTCTTTTTCTTTTCCCAGATCCACAAAACGTTTGCCGAGATTGCTGCCGAGGAAAAGGCGCAATACAGCCATCGCGGCGCGGCTTTCCGACAGTTTCTCGACTGGGCCGATCACCTGCGGGACCAACATCCTCACAGTTAGCTGTGACGGAGGTCACGAAGAATCCGAGGACGGCATCAGTTAGTCTGATCATTCAGCGGCAGCAATTTTGGTAGTGCGGCGCTTCAGCGCAGCGTTCCCGGCATCATCTCGGAATTCGATGGAGGAAAGCTGGCGGAGTCCGCGCTCCTCCATAGTGAAACTTACGAATGATGGCTTACGCCCCTTCGGCGAGCTCAGGGCAGGCTCTAAAGGTCGGCACTACCAAACAGGGTTTCCAGATTTCTTGACTTGCGCTGTTAGCGAATTTGATAATCAAAGGTTCGCGCAACATTCCTGCGAATCATAAGGAGTCGGCGTCGTGGCCTCAACCGCCAGTCCTATCGAATCCAGCTCGGCAACCGTTCATAAAGGCGTGGCTCCGCTGCGGGCGGGCCAGGGTTCTTCTTTCGTTCTCCGCCGGCTGCACTCGCTCACCGGAATCATCCCGATCGGCGCATTCCTCATCGAGCACTTCATCTCCAATTCGGAATCGATGAACGGTGTGCAGGCCTACAACGACCAGGTGAAGTTCCTGACCAGTCTTCCGTTTGTGCATGTGCTGGAGTGGGTCTTTATCTTCATCCCACTTATTTATCACGGGCTCTACGGGCTCTGGATCTGGTATCGCGGCGACTCGAATGTCGGCGATTATCCCTGGACCGGCAATTGGCTGTACACCGCACAGCGCTGGACCGGCATCATCGCGCATGATCTACATCACGTACCACGTTATCGACATGCGCTTTACCGGCGTGCACCTGATGGGCGGCGGATATCAGTACGCCTTTTCCAAAGTTTGGTACACTTTCAAAGAACCATTCCGGATTTCGTTTTACGTCGTCGGCATTATCGCTGCTTCGTGGCACTTCTCGTACGGCCTGTGGCTTTTCGCCGCGAAGTGGGGCCTCACGGTCGGCGAGCAGGCGCGGAGAAAGTTTGGTTATGTCTGCCTGGCGCTCTGTATCGCGCTGGTTGGTATCGGACTGTATTCGCATCACTGGATTTGTACGGGTGCCGGCTGACCAGGTTCCTATCATCGAGCATGATTAAAGAAGTTGTCGTTATCGGCAAAGAATTGCTAATTACTAATTGCTAGTTACTGAATATGGCTAATCCTAAGATCATCGTTGTTGGTGGCGGGCTGGCGGGACTTGCAGCCACCATCAAGATCGCGGAGATGGGCGGTCACGTCGACCTGTTCTCCATCGTTCCGGTCAAGCGGTCTCACTCGGTATGCGCGCAGGGAGGCATCAACGCCGCCAAGAACCTGAAGGGCGAAGGCGACTCCACCTGGCTCCACTTCGACGACACCATCTACGGTGGTGACTTCCTGGCGAACCAACCGCCGGTGAAGCAGATGTGTGAGATGGCGCCGGGGGTCATCGACCTGCTCGACCGCATGGGAGTGCCGTTCAACCGCACCCCGGAAGGCGACCTCGACTTCCGCCGTTTCGGTGGGACCCTTTTCAACCGCACTGCGTTTGCAGGGGCGACCACCGGCCAGCAACTTCTGTACGCGCTCGATGAGCAGGTGCGCCGCTACGAAGCGGAAGGCAAGGTCACCAAGTACGAAGGCTGGGAGTTTCTCTCCGCGGTGCTCGATGGCCAGCGCGTGTGCCACGGCATCTGCGCCATGGATCTGCGCAGCATGCAGGTAGTCACCTTCCCGGCAGATGCTGTGATTGTCGCGACCGGTGGCATTGGCGCCATCTTCGGCAAGTCGACCAATTCTGTGGTCTGCACCGGTTCGGCGCAGTCGGCGCTGTATCAGCAGGGAGCGTTTTACGCCAACGGCGAATTTATCCAGGTGCATCCGACGTGCATTCCCGGCGAAGACAAGCTGCGATTGATGTCGGAGTCGGCGCGCGGTGAAGGCGGCCGGGTGTGGGTTCCCAAGCAGCCGGGGGACAAGCGCGATCCCAAGAGCATTCCCGAGAACGAGCGCTGGTACTTCCTGGAAGAGTGGTATCCCAAGTACGGCAACCTGGTTCCGCGCGACGTCGCGACCCGTGCCATTCACAAGGTGGTGTTCGAGCTTGGACTGGGCATCGATGGCCAGCCCATGGTCTATCTCGACCTGACGCACATCGATCGCAAGGTCCTCGACCGCAAGCTCGAGGGCATTCTCGAAATCTACGAGAAGTTTGTTGGCGACGATCCGCGCGACGTGCCGATGAAGATATTCCCCGGCTTCCACTACACCATGGGCGGGCTATGGGTGGACTTCAATCAGCGCACCAACATCGAGGGCCTGTATGCCTGCGGTGAGGCTGACTACTCGATTCATGGCGCGAACCGCCTGGGCGCGAATTCCCTTATGTCGTGCATCACCGGAGGATTCGTTGCCGGGCCGGATGCGATGCAGTACGCGCGCAACGTCCACAAGAGCGGACACACTCCGGCGCACAACATTTACGAGTCGGAAAAGAAGCGCCAGGAAGAGATCAACCAGCGGCTGATCTCGAACGATGGAACCGAAAATCCGTTTCTGTTGTGGCGCGAGTTGGGCAACATCATGACCGAGAATGTCACGGTCATTCGCTACAACAACAAAATCAAAGAGACCGACGTCAAGCTGGTCGAACTGCTGGAGCGCTATCGCCATGTGAACCTGAGCGACCGCAGCATGTGGGCGAACACATCGTTCATCTTCGCGCGGCAGCTCTATAACATGTTGCAACTAGCGCGCGTCATCGCGCAGGGCGCGGAGATGCGCAACGAATCGCGCGGTGCGCATTATAAGCCGGACTTTCCGGAGCGCGACGACGCGAACTGGCTCAAGACAACCAAGGCGTACTTCGCCGCGGATGCGGACGAACCGCGCTTTGAGTTTGAGCAAGTGGATACCTCGCTGATTACGCCGCGTCCGAGAAGGTACGACGCAGCGACGTAGCGGAAGTTGTCAGTGCCTACTGGTCAGTGGCCGGAAAGAAGTTCCGAGTTTCAAGTTGCGGGTTCGAGCTTGGCTTTCGAGCGTCGAACTATCGAGAAGCCGCAAGAGTTCGCGCCGTCGGCGCAGTAGAGGTTAGCCCAGCGCTTCAGCGCTGGGTGAAGTGGGAGAAAGTATCCGAGTCCCGTAGGGACGGCAGATGTAAAGCGGGTGTGGCCGCGGGGTCTTTGGAAGTTGTCATTGCGGTCGGCTTACTTGGCGAGAGGAACTTGTGCTCGCCAGCGCGAGAACAGATCCCTCGCTTCGCTCGTGATGACGACCGTGAAAAAGTGCTAGTTGCTAATCACTAATTGCTGATTACTACGAATATGGCTACTAACGGCAAAACTATCATCATCAAGATTAAGCGCCAGGACAACGCCAACTCCAAGCCTTACTGGGAAGAGTTCGAGCTGCCCTACAAGCGGAACATGAATGTCACGTCGTCGCTGATGGATATCGCCGCCAACCCGGTCACCCGCGACGGCAAGAAGACCGCGCCGGTGACCTACGATTCCAACTGTCTGGAAGAGGTGTGCGGCTCGTGCGCCATGTTGATCAATGGCCGCGCCCGCATGGCCTGCTCGGCGTTGATCGACAACCTGGAGCAGCCGGTCACGCTGGAGCCGTTTTCGAAATTTCCGGTCATCCGTGACCTGTCGGTCGATCGCAGCGTGCTGTTCGAGAACCTCAAGATTGTAAAAGCTTGGGTGCCAGTTGACGGTACGTATGATCTAGGCGCTGGGCCGAAGCAGTCGGCTGCCGCTCAGGAAGAGGCGTATCCGCTTTCACGCTGCATCTCTTGCTGCTGCTGTATGGAAGCATGTCCACAGTTCAACGACAAGACCGGCTTCGTCGGCGCTGCAACGATTTCTCAGGTTCGGCTGTTCAATACGCATCCCACAGGCCAGGCGTTGAAAGTCGATCGCCTAAAGGCACTGATGGGTGACGGCGGTATCCAGGAATGCGGCTACGCGCAGAACTGCGTCGAAGTCTGCCCCAAAGATATTCCGCTGACCAAGTCCATCGCCGATGTCGGCGGCCAGGTGATGTGGCAGGCGGTCAAGGATTTCTTCAGGACGTAAGTCTCTTCTGTATAGCGCATTTCGAGGGGCGTGTTTACCACAGCCCCTCTTTTGCATATGGCCGCGTCCACAACGTGACGTGCAATTGCACGGCTTTGGTCCATGCAACTTCGAGTCGAGCCAACTCGTTGCCCTCGACACCGGCATCAACAAAGAACTTGCGCGCGCCGATCGTAACTTGCGGAATGAACGCCAGCAGGTACCGGAGCGGCACTAGCGGCGGAGTCGGGCGGTCGTCGGCGACATTCTTTTTCTGGGGAGTGTGGCGCAACCCGATTTCCTCCTGATAATCGAGCCATGCCTGGCCGTGGGGACGTGTTGCCACATCGATCACCCACTGCACGAAGCGCGGCTTGACCCTTGCGGCATACTCGTCATCCCGTTTGCCGTTGGGGTCGAAGAACCACTTCACCAGATGGGGTTGCGAGCCGATCACCGCGCGCCAGGAATCGACCATTGCCTCAGCGTTACGTCGAAACATGTCGGTATGACGGTGCAACACATGAGCATCTGCGTCGCTCCAGCCGACGGTCTGTTCCAGTTGTCGCAGTTCTTCGAGCGCAAGCGGAGAACGGGCGGCAACTGGTGCGCCGTAGTCGTATCCCGGTATGTGGATTTTATCGTCTGTTTCGGGTGACGTAATGTATTCCATTCGTTTGACCTCCTGGTTGCAGCTTGTGGCTTGGTTGCGAGCTTGTGGCTGATATCACGACACGCGTCGCAGGATCGAGCGGTCTTCGACCAAGATGCAGCCTGACTTATCGGCAAACTCAACGTTCGCCGTTGCGTCAGGATCGCTCATCAGCGCGTCTCGATATTGTTCGTAAGCGGCGAGGGTTAGAAAGTTGATAAGGGCCAGGGCGAAGTTCGTGGGCCCGGCGATCTTGGTTGGCAGGAAGTAGCCGACCAGCTCTCCTCCGCAGCGGCGGATCGCCTCTGGCCAGTTGCGGGCGTACTGTTCGAAATCGGTGGTCTTTTGAATATCGATTGTGTAGCGGATACAGACTGTGAGCATTCGCACCTCCACCAGTTCCAATCTAGCGCCGTAGCAATACAAAACGTTTCGACGATCATCGAAGTATTCTGCCGCACCCCGGACTACACTGTTTTCATGAGTCGGGACTTCTCAGACATCGCAGCCCTGTTCAGCGATCCAAGCCGCTCTGCGATGCTGACTGCGCTCATGGATGGCCGCGCATTGCCGGCCGGACAACTCGCGATGATTGCGAACGTCGCCCCTCAGACCGCCAGCAGCCATCTGACAAAACTGGTAGACGGCCGGTTGCTTGCCGTCGAGCAGCAGGGCAGGCATCGCTACTATAGGCTGGCGGGTGTTGATGTGGCACATGCCATTGAGGCGCTCATGGTCATAGCTCCGCGCGCGAACCATCCTGTCGCCCGCAAATTAGCCGGAGGCCGCTCGCCGGACGACCCTCTCGCCTACGCGAGAACCTGTTACTCGCATCTTGCCGGCCGACTGGGCGTGGATATCGCGGAGGCGCTGCAAGTTAATGGATTGCTCGTGAAACGCGAGGACCGGTTTGTGGTTACGCAACGAGGCCAGGAGTGGTTTGCTCAGCTTGGAATCGAGATAACCGAACGGCAAATGAAGGATCCGCGCTTTGCCCGGCGCTGCCTGGATTGGACGGAGCGAAGACATCACATTGCCGGACACCTGGGTTCGGCAATGCTGGCTCGCCTTCGCGAGTTGAAGTGGATTGCGCCCGATGCGCGATAGTCGTGCGCTTCGCGTGACGCTCGAAGGCGAGCGGAGGCTCTGGGCATTGCTGCGGGTGAACGGCAGAGATTACTTGTCGAGGTAGGAAGTTAGTGGCTTACCTCGACCGCTGCGGCGCTAGATTGGCTTGTTCTTCTCGCGCCGGATTACCTTTCCGAATTGCGGCGTTCGTAGAGAGCAAGGCTCACGGTACCTGCGAAATGCTGTTCATCCACACGGCGGTACTCCGGCGCGATGGCTGACGGAACTCTGCTGGAATCCGGACAACTCCAGGTTACGAGCCAAAGGCGCGGCGGCGTAGTGCCCGCTGCGTGGGTGTTTTGTACAGCTGTTGTCAACTCGTCGGGCGCAAGATAGGTCAGTTCGGGCTTGGTCCCGAAAGAAGCTTTCGAGCGATAGTACTGCACCGGCCACTCCGTCCCCACCGTGCATCCGACCACCACATCGCCGGGCCGTGCGTGGGTCGAAAGATATGCGGTCAGCGAACGCCAATCGTCCTTCGGCTGGGAGTAATACCACTTCAGGGTTGTGACTGACAGAAGCGCGATGAGGGCACAAACTGTGACACGAAGCCATGGCTGACGCATGGTCGCTAGCCCATAAGCGGCAAGCAGGATGAGCGCGGGCAGGCAAATGAGCAGATAGCGCGGAAAGAAAATAGATACCTTGAAAGATATAAAGAAGGTAATGGCAATGGGCAGGGCTGCGCACAGAGCGACCACCAGAACCCGCCAGTTTTCGAGTGAGTCGCCTTTACTCCTCCAGCGCAAGTACAGCGACCGCAATGCGACTCCGCAACACAGCAGATAGAGCAGAGCGATGGCTTTCCGGAACTTGCCGGCGTCGGCGGTCAGGACGTAGATCACTTGCGGTAGTTCGTGCAGCTTCAGTGGCGGAATGAACGCCAGTTGGCTGGAGCGACGGAACGCCATGTAGTACAAAGCGGGCAGGATGAGGACCGCGGTGGCCGAAACCGGCAGGAAGAATCGCTTCCAGTACAGACGCTTGTTCGGCAGCCACAGCAACGAGGTCCACTGCGCGAACAGAAAAAATACGGCGAAGAAGTGGGCGTATACCGCCAAGGCTGACGCCAGCACATAGCCGATAGCGTTAGCGTTGCCGGCGCTGGTCGATGCGCAGGAAGAAAAACAGCGAGAGCAGGCACAGCAGCACAAGCAGGCTGTAGCTGCGAGCTTCCTGAGCGTAAGCGATGTGCGCGACGTTGATACTGAGCAGAAACGCTGCTATCAGCCCGGTGTTCTTCCGCGAAAGAACCGTTCCGACCGCGTAGATGACCGGGATCGACAGCACCGCCGTCACCACCGAAAGCGAGCGCAGCCAGGCTTCGCCATTGCCAAACTGGATCCACCAACGAACCAGAAGGTAGTAAAAAGACATGTTGGCTTCGTAATGCCACAGGGTGGATCGAAACGCGTCGAACGGCAGACTGGCGAGCCTTATGGTGATGATCTCATCCCACCAGTAACTCTTCTGGCCAAGATCAAACAATCGCAGCCAGGTTCCGAGCACAACAGTGACGGACAGCAGCATGAGATTCTGGGTTCGTGTTGCATTCGGCAGGTTCATTGGAAATGTGTATTCACGACTATTACATGCCGGCCACCGAGCGAGAAAGACAACGCAGTTAGCTGCTGTTGGACTGGGCGAACAAGTACTCCTGGCCTGAAACTGCCCGTTAGTGCCTGAATCCCGCTTCATTTACAATCCTCTCGCACCTCATCTTTCGGGAGAATGATCATTCTCATGCGAAGCCTCGCTTGGGTTGTCGCTTCCTCGCTTGCTCTTACCTCGTTTGCTTTATCACAAAATGCCTCATCGGCTCCGCCGTCCCAATCCGCGCAACCGCCTGCGACGGGCAAGCCATCGGCGCACGGCGTCACGGTTGGCTCGCAGGCGAATTGCCGCTCGCCGCGCGCGCCATCCATAACTCCGCGCTCGTGGTTGATACTCACGCCGACACGCCGGGCCGTTTTGTCGATGAGAACTTCGATTTGTCGCAGAGATGCCGGCAAGGGATACATGGACTTCGCCGAGATCAAGGCGGGCAACCTGGGCGCGGAGTTCTTCTCCATCTGGGTCGATCCCAAGGTTTACAAAGGGCAGGAGATTAAGCGCGCGCTCGACATGATCGACTCGGTGTACGAGCAGGCGCGGCTGCATCCCGACAAGATGATGATGGCCTTCTCGACCCAGGACATCCTCAGCGCGCACCGCCAGAAAAAGTTGGCGGCGCTGATGGGCGTCGAGGGCGGCCATGCCATCCAAGGCGACATGCGCGTGCTGCGCGATTATTACCGCCTTGGCGTGCGCTACATGACGCTTACCTGGTCGAACACCAATGAACTGGGCGACTCCAGCGGCGATCTAAATGACACGACGGTGCAGCACCACGACGGCATCACCGACTTCGGCCGGCAGGTGGTGCGCGAGATGAATCGCATGGGCATGATGGTCGACATCTCGCACGTGGCCGACAAGACTATGTATCAGGCGCTGGCCACCAGCCGCGCTCCGGTGATCGCATCGCATTCGTCGTCGCGCGCGCTGACCAATGCTCCGCGCAACATGACGGACGACATGCTGGTCGCGCTGGCGCGCAACGGTGGCGTGGCGCAGGTGAACTTCTACTGCGGTTTCATCTCGCAGAAGTGGGTGGACACGTCGAAGAAGCTGCAAGAGTGAAAAGGATCCCGATTACATGAAAGTTCAGGCGCTCTTCTGCGCTGAACGCACGCCGGAGACCATGAAGAGATGTACGAAGCGGAAGCCGCGCTGGAGAAGAAGCTGCCACGTCCTCCGCTGAGCGATCTCATCGACCACATTGACCACATGGTGAAGGTCGCGGGCGTTGATCATGTTGGACTTGGCTCGGACTTCGATGGCATCGACTGCTCACCGCAGGGAATCGACTCGGTCGCCGATCTGCCGAAGATCACGGAAGCGCTGTATCAGCGCGGATACAAGGCTGCCGACCTGCAGAAGATTCTGGGCGGCAATCTGATGCGAGTCTTCGCCGACGTAGAGAAGACGGCCAAGCAGATTCAGTTGGAGACGAAGCAGGACACGAGAAAAGAAGTGGCGCCCAGCGGGCAATAGCTGTCTTTGTGGATTTAGTGCACAAATACCTGTCATCCTGAGCGCAGCGATGGACCTGCTGTTAAGGGGCGAGGATTTGCGCTGCAAGCCGAAAGCAGGTCCTTCACTTCGTTCAGGATCACAAACCTAAATTCGTGGCTGACGATGACAGATAAGCTATCTTAGTATCGAATTAGTCCAACCCTGAGAGATGAATCATGCGAACTTTTCTCATTGCTTCGTTTTGTATATTGCTGAACGTTTCGGCCTTCGCGCAAACCTCCACAACTCCCGTGGGCACGCACACTCCCGACGCGGGCACCGTTCCCAACAAGGCTTCGACCGTGACCGCGCCCTCGCAGCCCACAGCGACCATCGAGACCAGCATGGGCGATATCCATTGCACGCTATTTCCCGACAAAGCGCCGGCGACTGTCGAAAACTTCATCGGCCTCGCGACCGGGAAAAAGCAATGGACCGATCCGAAGACTGGCAAGCCGGTGAAGGGCAAGCCGCTTTACGACGGGACGACGTTCCATCGCGTCATCCCCAATTTCATGATTCAGGGCGGCGATCCGGAAGGAACTGGGACGGGAGGCCCCGGTTATAAGTTCAACGACGAAACTAGCGACCTGAAGTTCGATGTACCGGGTCGGCTTGCCATGGCCAACAGCGGACCGAACACCAACGGCTCGCAGTTCTACATAACGGAGGTGGCTACGCCGTGGCTCGACGGCAAGTACAACCTTTTCGGTCAATGTGAAGATATCGAGCTGGTCAAGAAGATCGCGCGCGTCGAAACGGGGGCAAATAACAAGCCGGTGACACCAGTCGTCATCAAACACATCGTCATTGTGGACCCGCGCCATCCGGCAGCGACGCATAAGCCGGTCACGACCCACAAGAGCAGCAGTACGCCAAAGACAACTGCGCCTCAGCAGTGAGGGGCGACGGCGCTCGGACGAGAAGCACGTTGTGAGCCGGCTGATCATCGACGCGCGGTGGTTGTACACCGGGATTGGTGCTTACACGTTGCAACTGGTTCGCGGTCTGCATGATTGTGGCGGCCTGCCGGTGACGCTCATAACTTTGCCCGAGCATCGCGCGAAGCTCGCGCCATTCAGCTACAACATCGTCCTTTCGAGCGCGCGGCTCTATTCGGTGCGCGAGCAAATCGACGTTGCTCGCGCCGCGCGCGACTATGAAGTGTTGCACGTGCCGCACTACAACGCTCCCGTGCGGCGGCGCAAGACGCTGCTGGTGACAATCCACGATCTGACTCATCTGCTCTACGAGACCATAGGCCGTACTTTGAAGAGCCGCGTATACGCCCGGCCCATGCTGGAGCACGCGGCACGACGCGCCGATCACATCTTTACTGTCTCCCAGTACTCGAAAGACAGAATCGTTGAGCATCTAGGAGCCGACGCGAGCAAGATCACGGTTACTTACAACGCAGTGCCGCCGCACATTTATCCTGAGCTGCGCGATGAAGCGCGCATGTGCACCAACCAGACGTGCGGCTTCAACGGGAACTACCTGCTGTTCGTCGGGAACCTCAAGCCGCATAAGAATGTGTCGGGATTGCTGAATGCGTTTGCCATTCTGCGGCACCGAGGCCGAGTCGATCACAAGCTGCTGATTATTGGCGATGATCGCCATGGACGAAAGGCGGCAGTGCGCGAGGTTGCGGACCTGAAGATCCTCAGCGACGTAGTGTTCGCAGGTAGAGTCGGTGACGATGATCTTCGACTCGCATATTCAGGCGCGGATATCACGGTGTTGCCGTCGTTCGAAGAGGGGTTCGGCTTGCCCGTCATCGAGTCGATGACCTGTGGCACTCCAGTAGCTTGTTCCAATGCTGCGTCGCTACCGGAAGTCGCCGGCGACGCTGCTGAGTATTTCGATCCCGCAGATGTCGAATCCATGGCATGGGCTATCGAAAACGTTGTTCTATCAAATGAACGCTGGCACGAGTTGCAGACCTTGGGCTTAGCGCAGGCGGCTAAGTTCGATCGGCGCGATTTTTCGCAGCGGCACATCTCCGTCTATCGCGAGTTCCTGGCGACACATTAATACCCAGCCCTCCGCGCCGAATCGGCAAACTCTTCGGTACAATCGGCAGAGCACGGCCACCCTGCGAGTGAGGAGCAGTAATGATGTTCAAAAAAAGTAGCTCGACGAAGTACACCAAGGTTCCGGGAAGCGAGCGCGCTCCCATGCCGGGAGCCAGCAAGTTAGGCGCTCCTGATCCCAATGAGCTGATGCATGTCACCGTAGTCCTGCGACCGCGTTCGGGTGGCAAAAAACAGCCCAATCTTGACAAGCTTATTGCCAAGGGTGAGCGGTTGACGCGCGAGGAATATCAGGCGCGCTATGGCGCCGATCCGGCTGACGTTTCCCAAGTCGCGGCTTTCGCCAGCCAGCACGGACTCACCATTGCGCAGGTGAACTTCGCGGCGAGGACGATGCTTCTCACCGGTCGTACTGCCGATTTTTCGCAAGCCTTTCGAGTTCAGTTCGAGCAATGTGAATATAAGGGGAGCAAGTTTCGCCAGCGCACCGGGGCCGTCAACATTCCAGCCGCCCTGTCGGGAATCGTCGTGTCAGTACACGGACTCGACAATCGTCCGCAAGCGCAGGCGCATTTTCGGTTGGCGCAAGCGAACCCGAGCGCGACCTCTGTCTCGTATACGCCACTGCAGATTGCCTCTGCTTACAAGTTTCCCTCCGGCAACGGAGCAGGGCAGACCATCGGCATTATCGAACTTGGCGGCGGCTATGCTCAGTCGGATCTTCAGACCTTTTTCACCGGCCTCAAGCTTCCCGTTCCTACAGTGATTGCGGTTTCGGTTGACGGCGCGCAGAACCAGCCCACCGGCGATCCTAATGGTCCGGACACAGAAGTGGCACTCGACATCGAAGTTGCAGGTGCCGTAGCCCCTGGCGCGACAATCGTGGTGTACTTCGCCCCCAACACCGATGCTGGGTTTCTTGACGCCATCAATCAGGCTGCGACGGATAACGTCAACAAGCCATCGGTTATCTCCATAAGTTGGGGCGGTGCTGAGTCGACTTGGACGGCGCAGTCGTTGCAGGGCTACAACAGCGCGCTGCAAGCTGCGGCATCTCTTGGTGTCAGCGTATGCATCGCGTGCGGCGATAACGGCTCAAGTGATGGGGTGAGCGACGGCAAATACCACGTCGACTTCCCCGCCTCCAGTCCGTACTCGCTCGCTTGCGGTGGAACGTCGCTCAAGCTGAGCGGCAGCAGCATCACCAGCGAGGTGGTATGGAACGATGGCTCCAGCGGGGGAGCTACCGGCGGCGGGGTAAGCGACACATTTCCGCTTCCGTCATATCAGTCCAAAGCCAACGTCCCGCCATCGGCCAACAAGGGAAAGTTCAAAGGCCGCGGTGTGCCCGATGTCGCAGGCGATGCGGACCCGAACACCGGCTATCAGGTGACAGCCGACGGATCGAGCTTTACGGTTGGCGGTACCAGCGCCGTCGCTCCGCTATGGGCCGGCCTGATCGCGCTGTTCAACCAGGGGCTTAGCAAGCCGGTGGGATACCTGAATACGAATCTCTACCAAACGGTGGCCCCTACGAAGGGCACCTTTCGCGATATCACGTCAGGCAATAACGGTCACTTCAAAGCAGCGGCTGGATGGGATCCGTGCAGCGGCTGGGGAAGTCCGGTGGGGACGGCGATCCAGTCGTCGCTCGCACCGCTCTTCAAGAAAAAGAAGAAATAGAGCCGACACTTATCCAAAACCATGTCAGCCAGGTCAAATAGGTTACGAGGAAACTCCCAAACGACGGGGAATAATTACGTAGATCAAGGGCCGCAGGCGCGCGCCCTTTCCTTTACGATTCCTCGTCGGAAGGCGCCAGGCTTTCAAGGGGCGGCACGAAGTAGTAAGCCCCGGTGACCGGACGCGTGTAGTACGTTAAAGCATCGCGCTGTCCGCCGATCAGGCCTGCCATACTCTCCAGCATCTTCGAGAGTCGCGTCTGGTCCGCGCTGAAGCCAACGAACATGGTGCCGTGATTGGTTACCGTTCCGTAGGGCATGTTCCGCCGCAAGATCTTGCCAAACTCATCCTGGTCGGTTTTTGCGGCATGCGCATCTGCGGGCTTGTCTTCTAATTCAATGCTGTCGGCCTTGGTCCTCCCGATCACCAGCTCCTGTTGCTTGACCGGCAGCGCCTCCCACTTCGCTCGATCATGCGGCCACTTCTGCAGCAGCAGTATGCTTCCGCGGGCGCCGGGTTTGTCCTCGGGAATCAAGACTACTTCAGCAGCCTCGGTCAGCTTCGGGTTTTCCGTTCCATCGATGAATCCAGTCAGATCGTGATTCCCGTGGTACGGCCAGCTTGATGTCTCATCTGCGATACGTGCCACTGTCGCGAGCGCCTGAATCGCTTCGCGGGTCAAATCGAAGATGTAGTCATAGGCGCTGCTGGTGAACCACAGTACCAGATCATGCTGGGTCGCCGGCATTTTGAAACCTTCAAGACCAAGAATGTCTTTGTTAAATCCGGCTACATCGGTCGGTATGTCCGGCGGAGCAATCTCGCGCCATGACTCCGGACGGAAGCCCACCACCAGGTTCACTCCGCCGCCGGTGGTCCAAGGCCTGGTAAATAACTTGACCGCTGCCAGCAGATCGCCGCAGGTTTTGCCGTGTAGTAGATCGAACTCCAGAAACGCGTGCGAGGGATTTCCTAAGGCGAAGATTCCGCTCTGAGCTGTAGGCATTGTGTCGTTCACCTATTTGAGGATACGGTTGCATCGGGTCCGAAACCAAACTGATTCGCAGAGCAGATCAATTGCCGGGTTAACAGACCGAAAGAGTCGTGCGGACATCGCCTTCTTCGAAATCGCCACACCGACCCCGGTTCAATTCGAATCTCTACTCCAGCATCTTCAACGCTTTGACCAGGCTCACCCGCATGCGATTGAACGACGCCGTGACGTCAGCGATTTCATCTTTGCTGTGGACCTGTAGCGTCTCCACGTCCGTATCGCCCCGGCTCACACGGTCGGCCGCCTGCGAAACCACATGCAGCGGTCGGATAACCAGGAAGTAGAGCGCACTATCCAGCGCGACGATCGTCAGCAGAAACACGCCGACGAGGAACAGAATCAAATTGTGGTAGGCCTTCTCCGCGATCCCGTTCGGAACCGTCATGGGCACAGCAACAATCTGTGCCGCAATAACCTGGTTCAACTTCCAGCCGAAGCCGTTATTCGAGCCGTATTTGCGAATCATGGCGGGAGGCGCGACCGATGGTTCGCTGTGGCACTCCAGGCAACTCGCCCCGGCGCGCATTGGCTTGGCCAGGTAAAGCTGACGGCCGGTCGGTGTCTCACGCTCGTTGACCAACTGCTTCTCATTCGGGTGATCTTCAAAATAGCGAATGAGGTCCGCTTCCCAATCCTCCGCCCGGTCCGCCAGATTAGTGGGATTCAAGGTAGCTTCGCGATACGAGTAGTCGCTGTAATTCTTCCTGAGCGCGGAAAAAATGGTGATCGCCGAAAAGGCCGGTACCGTCTGCGGCAGGAAATTGATCTCGTGGTCCGGGTTCTTCAACAGCAAAGGCTTGAGCTGATCGTTAGTGTAATCGCGGGTGGCCTTGGCGGCGGCCATCATCAGTTCGGCCTGCTGCACCACCTGGTCGCGGGCGTTGTTCAGAAGAAAATTCCTGGCGAGTTGGGCGATCAGAATTCCGCCTGCGCCAAAGAAAATGAGCAAAACGATATTGAACTTGGTGAGAAGCTTCATGTTGTAGTTAGCAAATTGTCGCGCTGGCTGTAGCAGGGATAATAAATGAAACCTGATGAGGGCGATATCCCGACGCGGGAAAAGCGAACCTTGGAAAGTTATGATGGGCAGGGCGAGATTGGAACTTGAGCCGTCTTGCGGGCGCGAGTGAAGCGGGAGCCCGCAGGCGAAATCCCGAGCCGAGCGAGGGATTTCTGTGGACGATGAGTCTTCTGAAAGCTATGGCGGAGGACGCAGTCACGTGCGAACCCTTCTCTGGCCGCAATTCCTACCCAGAGTCAGCAAGACGGTTGGCCGGTCGCCCGAGGTTGCAATGGACCTATGCCTGGAGCACACTTAACGACCGCTACCTCGTCAGTGGTCCCAGCAAATGTGAAACGTACAGTTTGTAGTCCGAGCCGACGTAGACCACCCCATTGGTCCCCACCGAGAAGGAGGACCAGGCCTCGTCACCAAAACCGGTCGCAGAGCTCCACAGCTTAGCGCCGGTCGCAGCGTTCAGCGCATAGATGTTACCCGTCGTTCGAGCCGATATAGATCACCCCGCTGGGCCACCGCGGGCGAGGAGTGCACCCGGGGGATTGATCAACAATTGAGGACAGTGGCCCGCCAACTGAGCGGCGCCCCCGCCGAAGATGGAGGGGGCTTGGCGGCCTTAGGCTGCCGTCACTCCCTGAGCGGCTTTTAGCGCTTTTCGGATCACATCGATCACGATTTGCGGCTGCGCCAGCATCACCACGTGGCTGCTCGCGACCTCAGTCGTCGTGCCGCCCACGCGCTAAGCGAGGAAGCGCTCACAGTCAGGTTGGATAGTACGGTCGTTCTTGGCGACGATGTACCAGCTTGGCTTCGACTTCCAAGCGGTTCCTTCGACTTTCGCCTCAAACAGCTCCGGAGCCGGCACGCATTGGGTCGCCCAAACCTGTAAGAGTGTGCGCCCGGAGAAGCACTCCGGCAGGGTGCAATACCAAACTCCGGTTGCGGCAGAAGGGGCGTAGCCGGCCCTTCGCTGGGGTCCACTCGTCATCCCCGGACAGCGTCTTCGCACCCGGTTCCGTGCAGTCGATGATTGCGCCCCGAGGCATAGCAACTGAAGTCCAGCATTTCGCGGACGGACATCCTTGTATGGCTGCGGTTTAGGTATTCCTTTTGCAAATGCGTGACATTCGCATGCTGAACCGGCGGTAGCCTCAGATCACCATCGACAATCGATCCCAAGTACAAGATGGGTGCAAAGTATGTTCATCAGTCGTCAATTATTGACGGCCTACGAAAGGAATATATGAAACAAGTCAGCAGTCAACTGACGACAGAACCAGCTAAGTCATACCACTACAGTCAACTCGATCATCAATTAACGCAAAATCTCCACAGCAAGGCCCACTCCGGTGTGCCGACTGCAATTGTGGATGAGTAGAGGCTTTTCCATGGCTAACGTAGCGGTTCTTGTTCTGGCGCAAGACACCAATTCCATCTCGCTCCTGGCTCACCTTGAGGAGTTGAGGAAACGAATCATCTTCTCGGTTGCGGCTGTATTTGTCGGGTTTCTCGCTTGCTGGTCGCACGCAGATCGCATTTTTGGTTTGGTGCAGCAACCTCTCATCCAGGCGCTGCGGCACCATGGGCTCAGCGGAGGATTGGTGTATTCAAATCCAACAGAACCATTCAACCTATATCTGCAAGTTGGCTTGGCTGCCGGACTATTTGCCGCTTCGCCCTTTGTTTTCTATCAAGTGTGGTTGTTCATAGCTCCTGGGCTGTATCGCCGCGAAAAGCTATATATTCTGCCATTCTTGATCGGCACGGTTGGATTATTCATAGCCGGGGGGCTTTTCGGATATGAGATGGTGTATCCCGCGTCACTGGATTTCCTGATCGGTTATGGCGCGCGCTTCCAGCCAATGATCACAATTGGGGAGTATACGAAGCTATTTGTAACCATCACCGTCGGCCTGGGGCTGATTTTTGAAATGCCCATTCTTGTCTTCTTCCTCGCCTTAATGCGGGTGGTTACGGCAAGCTGGATGTTGCGGAATCTGCGATATGCGATACTCGCGATTTTTATAGTCGCTGCCATTGTTTCTCCGACCGCCGACATCTTGAATATGTGTCTCTTCGCTGCACCAATGGTCGCGCTTTACGCGATCAGTATCGGAGTGGCTTGGCTTGTGACTACAACACGGAAGCGGGGTCAGGCGGATATCTAGTCTATGGTAGCAGCTCGCCGCAACCAAGAATTTGACGAAAGTAGGACAGCGCCCCGACAAACGAAGCTTTCGCTGGCAGTAGGGTGGTTACACACAAAGAATATTTCCTGTAGTTGAGGAAATATTAGGTTACGAGCAGAGTTTCACAGACGGCCATAACCACATCATCAGCAAAAGGAATTGGAGCTTTAACGTGAAAGACAAAATTCTTCCATCCACGGTGATATCTGAAATAGAGTCATCGGAAACCACAACCCCCTCCAGTGGCAGATTGCTGGAGCGTGACCAGAATGGGCTGGTCAGACGACGGTCCTTTTTGAAAGGTCTCGGAATCGCTGGAGTCGCACTGTCTGCCAGCCCGCTCCTGGCGACCAAGGGCTACGCGAAGAGCACCCAGCGCAGTTCAAGCAGCCTGTCGGGCGGCGATGTTGCCATCTTGCGGCTGCTCGCCGCAGCGGAACTGATCGAGGCTGATCTTTGGCAGCAGTATGCCGAACTGGGTGGCCTTTCGAAGGCGTTCGTCCAGAACCCTTACCAGCTTGCGCTGCAGAACCTGGATGGCGACGGCTCGCAATACATCTCCAGCAATACTGCCGATGAACAGAGCCACGCCGCGTTTCTGAATGCGTACTTGGTTTCCAAGAACGAGCAACCCGTGAACCTGGACCAGTTCCGCACTCTGCCGAGCAGCCAGGCGACGGGAGCCAGGCAAATCGGGCGGCTCACCAACCTGATGCAGCTCAGCGTGGATACAAGTTGGTATGTCCGGTATCGCAGTGCAACGAACCCCGATTTCGGAGCGAGTTTCGCTCAGGCGCTTCCCGCGCTCGACGCGGGGCAGTTCCCGGCGATTCCCAGAAACAACGAGGACTTCGGACCTGCCGATCACATCCAGGCCATCGCCAACACCGCGGCATTTCACTTTGGATTTATTGAGCAAGGTGGCTCCAGCCTATATGCCACGCTCAGCCAGAAAGTCTCAGACCCAGAGGTGTTGAAGATCACGCTCAGCATTGGGGGAGACGAAATCTGTCACTTTCTGGAGTGGGTGGACTTTGCGGGCAATGGCGTGCAGCAGCCGATCGCGCCTTTCACCGATCCGACCAATGGGTTGACCTTCCCTGATTTCAACGCCACCGGAAACCCCCTGCTTAAAACTAACTTGATTTTCCCGGTGCCCTGCGAATTCATCGCGCCCGATCTACCGCCCTGCGCGGTAATTCGCCCCACCTCACCCGGGCAGATCGATGCCGTGGGAGCGATTAACAGCTTCATCAGCGACGGTCTCTTCATCGGGCAGCCGCCGGAGTTTACCGAAATGCTGCTCAATTTGGCTAACGCGGCGGATGGAGCCCAGAGCCGCTGATCACAACGGCTTCAGTTTGGTGTTTTCCCTCCGGGCGGACGCTGTGCGGGAATATCGAGCGGCGTCCGCATTTACTAACCTCATTTTTCAACCATCTGTACTCAGGAGAAATCATGCTCGAAGGACTATTTCAGCCCATGCATTTGTTGGTCATTTTCGGTATCGCCCTGCTTGTGTTCGGCCCCAAGAAGCTGCCGGAACTTGGCAAGGGAATCGGAGAAGGCATCCGCGGCTTCAAGGCAGCCATGAAAACTGACGAGGAGAAGCCCGCCGGCTCCGCCATGTCTGTGGATAACGACCAAAAAGTAACCCAGGAGTGAAGCGTGGGTTTTGGCACAGAAATTCTGTTCATTCTTATGCTTGGATTGCTGGTATTGGGCCCAAAACAGCTGCACGCGTTGTTGGGACGTGTGGCCCGGGTCAAAGCCCAATTCGACGAGGTCAGTCGCAGTTTCAAATCCCAACTCGAGGAAGAACTCAATGCTGCACCTAAGGGGGGAACGACTGATGCCTCTCCTAAATCCGGCGTAAGACTCTAGGCGGCGCCTACCGAGGCGTGCGAGCTGCGCGTGCGGCGAACTCGGGGCCGCTAGCCCAGATAGCTCGCCTGATCGTTGACCCCTACGATCCCAACGTCGCATACGTCTCGGATGTTATGGGTAAGTAGATTAGCATTAAATCGAGGTCAGATGGCGGCAAGACATGGAATCCCGAACCCATTTTGTCCGAGATCGCCAGTAACAATGAGGAGTTTCTCTCGTTTTCCCTTCTAGCGGGCAATGTTACTGCCGATAACTATCCGCCGCTCTCCGACATGTATTTTGATCGCGACGATAAGAATATTCGCGTGATTGCCACCTATCCCGGCGGGTTGCTTTTTCCAATGATGCCGGCAAACATTGGACGCCGCTCATGGTTGCCAACAACGAACCCAACGACGGAAAGATGAATCCTGTCGCCATGGTCACATCTGTCTTTTACGATCCCATATTGGATCCCAAGACGCACCATTCACGGCTCTACGTAGGGCTTCGGTCGCGCGGGCTCATCGCAGTTGATTGCCCGCTCTGCCCACCACCACCCTTCACTGCCCCCAATAATCCGATTATTCAATGTCCCCAGGGCCTTGAACCGTGCGGCGAACCTCCCACATGTAAGGTCCTGGATGCCTGCAAGAAACAGGCACTCGCAGAGCATTTGATCATGTGGAGCCCTTCGGCAGTGAAACCGCCGCCAGGTGACTTGGCGTCCACTTCTTCGTCGAGCCAGCTAGCCTCGACTCGCAAGTGGCGCAGTTAATCAAGAAAACCACTAAGCTGTTCCGCAAACCGGGAAGTGCAGATCATCGATGAGGAGAAGAAGTCAAATCCGCTTTCGCATTCTGTTCGGATTGTGATCGCACTGGTTTCGCCATTTGAGGCTCCGCGAAACCGAACCATGATCTGAGGCTCCAGAGAAAGTAGCGGAAAGCGACTCCGTCCTAACTGAACTGTCTTTGTCTCCGGTTCGTTTGCACCAGAAAAGCGCGAAAATGCGGGGCCTTTGGGTGCCTTCCCGAGAGATACCCTACATTGTGGGACTAGGTGCCGGAGCGAGAGGGATTCGAAGCGCCGGTACGGTTTCGCACCGCTAAGCCTCGACTTATCCCTAACTTACAGAGAGTAAGAGTGTTGCAGAAAATTTTGGCAGCGAAAACCGAGATCAGAACTTTCGAGGAGTTCGGTTTCGACTCGCCTTCCATTCGTATGTAAGGCGAAGTGCAGGCGAATCCGGAGCTCAAATTGGTCGCTTTCAAGTTGTGCCCGGGTACCAAAATGTTCGCTGTGACTACTTGCCTAGCGGGGAGTCAGAAATTGCTGACGATTCTCTGGTTGCCCTAACGATTTCAAACCCGACGGCTAGCGGTTTCTTCCGCATATATGTTTGAAGTTTCATTTGGCCTGCCGATGGCGAATTCTTCGTCACTTAAACTCTGCTTCTGGTTTATTGCCGCATTGCGGTTGTCGACTACGCGGACGGCCACGTTTTCGGAGCACCAAACCCAATTCTTGATAAACCTATTTCGACGGGAGTGGCAGCACCTCTATTGATCCCATCATGCCCAAGTCTTCGTGTTTCAGAATGTGGCAGTGATAAAGAAACGTTCCGACAGTATTCGGATCGCGAAAGTCCATCCGTAGTTTCACGCTGGGATAGGGGCCTGTGCCGCTCCAGTAAGGCACGTCGATGGTGTCGCGCTCGGTAGGGTCGCTGACGGGCCTGCCATTTATGGCTTGCACTATGAAATGGATTTGGTGGATGTGGAAGACGTGGTCTTCCGGCGAGCGGTTTTCAATGGTCCAGTCTTCGACGTCGCCCTGATGGACGACGATATTCGGCGGAGAGCCCATTTTATAGGTTGCCGGCGTCTGTCCCTGAACCGTCAGGTAATACAGCACAAAGTTGTCGGGGTCCTGCGGGTTCGAAGAATGCTGTGAGAAGTACAACACGCGGCTCGGCACGGTAGCGGGCGGCGATGGCAGTTTCCAATGGCTGGTCTTTTGCAGCGCTTGCGCCGGCTTGCGGTCATGGGCTTCGCCGGTGGCAGAACTTATGATCTTGGCGATTGTGCGAGCTGTGTCGTTGTCCCCCTGCGGTCCGGTATCCCAAGCTTGCGTGACCAGCCGCGTGTCCCGGACGTGACGGGGAATCGTCACTAGAAACTCCACCCGCGCGCCCGGCGGTAGCACGATGCTGCTCTCCTTCGGCAGGGCTGCGGCTTTTCCGGGGCGGAGCGGCACGCCATCGATGGCCAAAACTTCTACAGGTTGCGCGACCCCGTCCACCAGGATTTGTAGTTTGAAGATGGTGTCCGCGCCTGCGTTCAGCACGCGCCACAGTTCTCGCCCACCGCGCGCCATTTGGATTATGGCCGGCTCGCCCTGCGAATAAGTGATCGGCACCCAATTGGCTGAGATGTCGAATGCAGGGACGGACGGTCCGGCCGCTTCGGGGCCGATACGCTGCTGGTCGCGCAGGACTAATATCCTTTCATCGAAGTCAGCCAGAGAAGGAAGCGTCTGCTGCAGGCCCTCTACGATGAGCGCGCCCGAAGCGCCGCCCTGCACCTGCCGTTCGGTGAATCCGTGGGGATGCGGATGATACCAGTATAGTCCGGGCGGCTCGTCGGACGGAATGGTAATGCGATAGTCGAAAACTTGTCCCGATCTTACTGCCGTGCGGATGACTTCGTCCTGGTGACAAACAGGGGGAATTGTCATGCCGTGGAAATGCAGATTGGTGATGGACGGATCCATGCTCGTAGCGGAGCAATCGTCCTTCGGCATGTCATCCATTTTGTGACGCGGCGGACGATATCCGTGCCACTCCGGCAAATCATTGTGCAGGTGGATGATCAGGCGGTCGCCGGGACGTACGCGCAACGTCGGGGATTCCAAGCCGTCGTCGGTGAGGTAGCAGTATCGAGGGGGTCCCTCGCTGGCGAGCGTCTGCTGATAGCGCAGATGCAGGCCGATTTCAAGAACGCCGTTTTGGCTGCGCAGCTCCGGAGGATTTTCTACCGTCGCGCCCGCAATGGGACGGGGACAAACCGCTTTGGGTTGCGCGTCGGCGACACCGCTGAAAGCGAAGAGTGCCGTCACAAGCATCGCAAACGACCTTAGCGTCTGAATGGGGTACGATGCGTTGCGGGCGACGTTCGAAGGAGGCCCGAAGACAGAACTGCGCTTCATGTACTTCAACGGTGGAATAGACCCAGGATATTTGCAGCTACTCTAACAGCAACGCGCGTGCAGCGCCCGCGCGTGTCTGGGAACAAAATTGTGCGAGCCTACTGCGCTTCGTCCGCTTGCGTCGCCTGCGAGCTTCCCCAAGTCACGGTGAAGTTCTCTTGCGATGAGTAGTAGTAGCCTTTGGAATCCCATGCGCGGATCACCAGTTGATAGGTGCCGGGACTCAAAGGGACTTTCGCGTTAAGAACGGCATCCGGGCTCTCCGCAACAATCTGGCCGTTGGCATAGGCGATCATGCCGGTGATGGAATACTGGTTGTCCTTGGCAGCCGCGCTGAGCTGAACCGGCGAGTTCACCTCACCATTTGCCGCCGGAGAGCAGATCGCAACGCTTCTGTCCTGGTGCGCCGTGCATTGAGGCGTTCCCTGAAAGAACTCCACCATCGGAGACGAAGTGGCGCCGTCGCCTGGGCAACTGTTCACGCCAAGTAAATCGCAGATCAGGCGCAGCTCGCTTCCTTGCTTGTAGAGTGTGTCCGACTCATAACCGCGATTAACTTGGGGACCGATCAGCACGTGCCAGATGTGCCCGCCGCAGAGGTCGGGGTCGGGATAGCCGCCGCACTTATTGTCCCCGGACAACTCGCCTTCGTCGAAGGTAACCATAAGCACGCCATCGCCGCCCGGTTGGAAGGGTGGCGATTGCAGCAACTGTGGCATGAAAGTTTGCAGATATGCGTCGGCGGCTGCCAGCGCCTGCTGATCGTCGCTGCCGTTGTGGGCGTCATGATCGAGGTCGGGGGAAATCCAAGTGAAATTCGCCAGGCGGTTGGCCTCGATGTCACTCAGCATGTAGGGGTCGGCGGGATACAAATTGCCTTGCTCCGTAAGCGAGTTCACGACGTCGCTGTAGAAGGCGAACGGGTTGTGGCGACGAACGTACTCCCCGTACTGGTATCCCAGATATCCTATTTGCGGCATCGTCTGGAAATAACCGTGCCAGGAGATGCCTTGTTTGGCAAACTCTCTCACCAGGTTGTCGATGGTCAGAGTCTGGGTACATCCGTCGCCGTTACAGATGAGGCCCTCAGCTTCTCCGCCGAAGGGTGCCAATCCGGAACTCAGCTCGCCATAGGCCAGCCACGAGCCGTGCGAATCGGAGTAGACCTGCATGCCTTGCGAATATTCAACCGCAAGAGACTTTAGATATGGCATGTATTCGGAGGCAATGCTGATGCTGCGGTTCTCCTCCATAACCACGACCACGTGCCGCGAATTACCCTGGCCGTTCGACTGAGCGAAACCGGCGGTTATGACGGAAAACAGAATGAGGACAAACAACAGAAGCTTACGTTGCGACATGGAAACCTCTCGACTCACCCGTATAAGTAGTGTCAGAGTGCGATTCGGGACCAGCCGCATCACACAAATCCGTTTCAACTGCATGGCAACCAGAAAACGGCGATAGGCTTGCATGCGGTTGGAATCACAGCCTCAAGAACAAAACATGTCAGGATCGGGAGAGATTTCTGACTGGCCACAGCCTGCCACAGCATGAAACAAGCACAGAGATTGATTAGGGTCAAAGTAGCAGCCCTGAATTCCACTACCAAGCCGCAATTTCCCTTAGAGCTGCCCCCGGAATCTACTTAGCGCGATCGCGAGAAACCAGTTGGAAGTAGCTGGCAGTAGACCCGTGGAAAAAACGGTCAGCTCTTCACCAAGGAGGAAAAGTCCGCATCATCGTTCGAGAGGAGAAGTCCAGTCATCTTTCGCATTCTGTGCGGATCGTGATCGCAAGGGTTTCGACTGCTCAGATTGCGCGGAACCGAACCATCATCTCAAGCCGGAGAGAAAAAGCGCCGCAAGCGAGGCTTTGCGAGGTTGTCTGGCATTTTCTCCGATTCGTTTACGACGCAAATTCTTGTGGGAGGAACTCACCAGAAACCCTCTCTGGATGTTGAGCGCAGTGTGGTAGGCCCTGAGGGTGAATTGTGGCGTTCCTCCGGAACCAGGGTCGGGCGTTATACGACCCAATGGATAACTTCCGGTTTGCCCGTAACTCGCCGACCACCAACGACACGCGGCAGAATCTCCCGATGTCGTTCTTACGACTTTTAGTACGGCTAGTTGTCCCGCCTTCTTCCTAGGGGTAGACTTGCCGTCTCGCCGGAACGGGGTTGCGATTAAGTGTCTCCGGTAGCTTTTGTTTTCACATCATCCGCGAAGTGGAAAGGGAGTCCTTATGCCTTATTCTTCTCCTGGCACGAGCAAACAGGACCGCACCGGAACCCGATTGAGGTTGGTTGGCAGACTGCCTATGTTCCTCGCCTTAGTAGCAGGGGTTCCATTCGTCTACGCCCAAGCTCCAGGGAAGATCCCGGCACCAAACCACCCGTTAAATATCATCCTGGTTTTACGCGACCAAACGCGCTACGACCTGCCGATCGCTGCGGGTTACCAGATGCCAGCCCTTGACCGTCTGGCGCAACAAGGCGTGGTCTTTCGCAACCACTATGTTGCGTCGGCAATGTGTACGCCCTCGCGTGCGGCGCTGTTTACGGGGCAGCCACCACAGGTCAACGGAGTCTTCGACCAGATGGAGGCGGGCTACGTGCCAAATTTGCCCAAGGACCGGCCCAACATGGGTTCCCTAATGAAGAAGCTCGGTTACCAGACGGCATTTTTCGGCAAATGGGAAATGGAGTCCGAGCTTATTCCGCCCAAGCCGACCGTCAACTACAGCGAAGCGCTCCAGGCCTACGGTTTCGACATCTACCAGCCTGATGGCGACAAAACCGGCGCGCCAGACCAGGGCTACAAGACTGACGTTTACACCGCGTCCGAAAGTGTTCGCTGGCTGCGGGGCAATGTGCCCAAGCTGAGGCAGTCCGGGCAACCGTTCTTCATGATCGTGAGCTTCGTCAACCCGCACGACATTATGTATGCGGATGCCAATGTGGCGGGAACTATCCAGGCGCAAAAGGCCGCCCTGAACGGCGTGCTCACCGCGCCGCCGAAAAATTCGCTTTATGCCATGCACTGGAACAGCGCCCTCTCGCCGACCATGCAGGAATCGCTGTCAGCGGCGGGAATGCCGGGGGCGCTGACTGAATACAACAAGGGCTGGTCCGGGGTCCTCGGTTACATTCCGGTCAACCGGCCGGACATGTGGCAGGTGTTCAATAACTACTACCTGAATATGATCCGCGACACCGATACCAGCCTGAAATTGCTAGAGGATGGTTTGGATGAACTGAATCTCTGGCAGGACACGGTGGTGATCTTCACCGCGGACCACGGCGAGATGGATGGCGACCATGGCGGTCTGCGGGGCAAGGGACCCTTTTCCTACGAAGGCAACGCCCACGTACCCTTGATCATCGATCACCCCAACTATCCCCGCGGCCAATCCACGTTTGCGCTCACCAGCCATCTGGACCTGTTGCCGACCCTGCCCGGGTTGGCAGGAGTACCCGAAGCACAACGCCGCGAGGCGGTGAAGGGTTTGCCTGGCCACGATTTTTCCAGCGTCCTGGCAGACGCCGAGACTGCCTCCCCGCAAGCCGTGCGCCCCGGCGTCCTCTTCAACTACGTCAGCCCCATGACCATCGATTCAGGTTATCTGCTCGCGGCGATGAACGAATTGATGCAGAATAAACCGGCGCCATCGTTGACGGAACTTCAGCCCAACCTCAACAAACGCGGCTTCTTGAGCTTCGCTTTCGATGGGCGGTACAAGTTCGCACGTTACTACGCCCCCGACGACTTCAATACACCGGAAACGCTCGAGCAAATCCTGGGTCATAACGACGTCCAACTTTTCGACCTAAAGAACGACCCACTCGAGACACGCAATCTTGCCCTCGAGCCACAAAGGAACAAGGAATTGATCCTGCGCATGAATGCTTTGCTGAACGAACTCATAGCCAAGGAAGTGGGCAAGAACGATGGAAGTTTTCTACCCGTCGCCATCCGCCCCAAGCAACAATGAGCAAGGCAGACGGTTAGAAAACGTCGTCCACCCCGTCCCGCACCAACCTTGACCTACTGGGGGGTTACGAGGAAGGTGCCGGCTTCCCAAATCTCACTGACTGGGATCAAGCATTAATCAATGAACGTGCCAGTGGCGAATGACCGACCAATACGGAGGCTCGGATCTCCGAGGTCAAGTTGCCGGATAAGGCCCAAACGTTTAAATGGCTCTACGGCAGCTGAAATTCGCTGATTGGGGTTCGAGAAACGCGCTTCTATTGATTGGTCGGGCAGGTTTGAGTGATGGTCGGCCGACTGACAATCAGAAAGAAACAGCGACGGTCCCGGTTTGCATCAACTGCTTGCCAAAAAAGAGGCGAAGCAAAGTCGATGGTTCGCTGACTCTCAGCCCGGGCAGAGCGTCGGCTCGCGAACTCTCCGGAGCAGCTCGGAGCGCAGACTTGTACTCGCCTTTTCGCGTTCAGAGAATTTTGATAGATTTACGCTGTAGTAAATGAACAGAAGATTTCTATGCTACAGGTCGCGGTCCATGAATCGCCTAATATGCCGCCAAATTCGATAAAATCGTCGCTTTCCTAGTTACTTCTCTGACCATCAAGACTAGCTGGTGGAGAGAAGTGAATTCGGACAGCCGATAGATGTCATTCTCTGCCAACAAGTTACGTATTTCTATGGCTTTGCCGAGTAGTCAGTTCCCCATCCTCCCACGAAGTCACGAGCGAACTGCTGGTAATTGGCTGGCCTACCAGAGAGTCGCGTGCGAACTAGGCTCTCTGGCTGGGGTCATATATGTTTTTCTGTCTGAGTGCCTTATGCCTTTTGTTCCACTAGCCGACTTACTGGGCACGGAGGAATCTCCCAGAAGCCGGTTTCTTGGGGGGCTTCCAGGAACACTTCGACGGTTTGCCGACCACTCGTCCAGGTGGATTGCCCCTGGAAAGACTGCGCGCTCACGTGAATCGCTGGCGGCCTGGAGCGTCTGAACTGAGTCGCTGGCGCGACGAAAGCCTGAAGTCGTCAGCAATCAGATGCTCCCAACCAAATTTCTTCGCTAGTCCTTGAAAATATTCATCCAGAAGTTCTTTAGTAGTCGCACTTGGCTCCTCAGATTAAATTTCGATGCATTTCGCGTACTGCTTTCAGAGTTGCGACCAACCGCCGTCGACCGGAAGTTCGGCGCCGGTCGTGAAGGTCGCGTCGAACGCGAGGAAGAGGACGGCCTTCGCAATTTCCTCCGACGTCCCGAAGCGCTTCATCGGATTGGCTTCGCGCATCTCCCGAGTGACATGGGCGGCCACGTCTTTATCGGGAAACGCTTTGCCGATGATCGGCGTGTCGATGGGACCGGGCGTCACCGCGTTGACGCGAATCTCCCGAGGAAGCAGCTCAGCGGCGAACACCCGAGCGAATGATCGCAGCGCAGCCTTGGCCGCTCCGTATGCCGCGAGGGTGGGCATTCCCTTGACGTTTGCGAGCGGAGGTCGTGAGGACGACAGCGCCTCCCCGGTTCATCAGCGGCGCGAGCTTCTGCACTGCGAAGAACGGTCCCTTGGCGTTCAGGTTGAACATCTCGTCGTACATGGCCTCGGTCGTGTTCTCGAGAGGGGCGAAGAGGCCGAGCCCGGCGTTGACGAAGAGCAGGTCGAAGGTGTCGAACTCGGCCTTCACCCGAGAGGCGAGGGCGTCGATGTCCGTCAACGAACGCGCGTCGCTCGAAACCACGAGGGCGTCCTTTCCAAGCTCTTTCTGCGCCGATTCCAGGCCGGCCTTCGAGCGACCCGTCACCAGAACACGCGCACCCCCATCGAGGAGCATCTTCGCCGTCGCGAGCCCCATGCCGCTCGTGCCGCCGATAATCACCACTTTTTTACCTTGGTACCGTTCCATGTGTATTATCCTCGCGACGTCTGGGGTCGCTTTGCTGATTTTGAACTGTTTGGTACGATAATAGACGCGATGGCCATGGTCAAGGAAGTTTTGAACTAGTTATTTCAAAATACCGCAGGACCCCGTGGACGATCAGCTAGCTCCGCAATCGCCTGCGGATCCGGGTTACCGGGATCAGTCCAGCCGCGATCGGGCTCTCCTTCAGGACACCGCTCTCAAGTTGCTGCGGAAGCAGAAATCGACGCCGGAGACCTTGACGACGGCCTGCCACGCGGCTTCCTGGCTGGCGCGATCGTGGAGGTGTGGGTGGCGCTGCGCCTCAATTGGGCCTGAGAACTTCCCTTGAGCCGAGGCGAAGAATTGCCCTGAGACGTCGGTTCCGAACTCCGACGCCTGGAGGTACCGACGGGCCGCGGTCTCCGGCGTCTGATTCATGCCGGGAATGAGGTTCACGATTGGGATAAACAGATACTTCAACAACGGGCCAGCGCTTCGCACCACCTTGGTGTCGGTCGCCCCACCGGGCGAGACAGCATACACGGCCATGCCGGAGGGTAGCCGGCGCGCCAGCGCCGCGACCCACCAAGCGATAATGAGCTTCGCGTCGGCATACGCATTGTTGGGCACGTACTTCACGTTCGGCCCGTTGCGAATCAGGGCTTCAACAGCGGCGGTTCGGTCACCCCGGTGGTATTTGGCCGCGAAGGCTGGCACGTCGGTGTACTTGAACATGGGGACGCCCCCTCGGGCTGGCTCCGCACCGGCGATAACAATCCGCGCGTTGGGGCTCAGCAGGTTGGCGCGGAGCAACCCGACAGTCAGTTGATGATGGCCGATCAGCGGGGCCTGAGACGCCTCGACGCCCGCCGCAGTGAGCACGCGCTTCTTACCTGGGACCACCCTGCATTGAGCAGTAGGAAATCGATCGGCCGACCTCGCTTGACGAGCTCGGCGAGGGCGGACTGAACGCTGGACGGCGTGTCCAGATCCAGCTCCAGCGGCGTGAAGATCACTGTTTTGTTCTCAGCCGCGAGTTGAGCGGCCGCTTGCTGGGCCCCGGCCAGGCTGCGCCCGGTGACGATGATCTCGTGCCAGCCCTCTCCGGCGAGCAGGCGGGCTGCCGCATGGCCGAGCCCGGAGGTGGCGCCGGTGACCAGCGCGATCGAATGTTCCATGGGTGTCTCCGTGGTGAAGGGTGAAGGCCGAGCCGTGAGGCCCGAGGCTAGAGCCGGCTTGTTAATTTCGAACTATTCAGTTATATAGTGGTGGAGATGGAGATTGTCAAGGAGTTTTGAACTAAATGATTCAAAATACAGCTAGGCCGCGGGGTCGACCGCGCAGCTTCGACGAGACGGGGGCGCTGGAAAAGGCGACTCAGGTGTTCTGGTCGAAAGGCTACGACGGAGTGACGATTGACGATCTCGTCGCCGGGATGGGTGTGGGACGGCCGAGCCTGTATGCCGTCTTTGGGGACAAGCGGGCGATATTCTTGCGCGTCCTTAAGGCGTACGCAGAACGGAAGGGCGCATCAGCCGCGAAGGCACTCCTCTCGCCACAGAGTCTTCGCGACTCGATCGCGGACTTTCTGAGGTACGCCGTCGAAAGTGCGACCGAGAAAGGGTCCGCCCGGGGCTGCCTTATGGTGTGCGTCGCGCCGCTTGTGAACGACGCTGAGGTTCAGCGGTTCCTGCAGAGCACGGTCGCGGGCGGCGCGGCGCTGGTGGAGCGCCGTTTCCGGGACGGGATCTGTGCAGGAGACATCCCGCCTGACTTTCCGGTAGCCGTGCGCGCGATCCAAGTCACGGATTTTGCTCGTGGCCTGACCATGCGTGCGCGGATAGGCACGCCGCGCAAGACGCTCCTCAAAGATGCTGAGGAAGCGGCCGACTTGGTGCTCCTGTCGCGGCGTGGAAATGCGGCGCCAGAACGTTGATGCCGGATGCGTGAAGGTTGCAGCGTAGCGCTCATGGGTCTCCTGCTCGACACGATCCCCGATTGGGGGCTGAGCCTCCGGGTGGTCTTTACCGTTCGCACTCTGCATGGTGACGGCCCTGGTGCTCGTTCAACGAGGGATAGCCGCAACGAAGCCTGCTGTGCCGGGAGGCGAACAATAGGTCGCCGACCATTCCGGGGGTGCCCAAGTCGAGCGAGCCCGCACGTTCAAGGGCCGACGGTCCCTCTCCCGTCTCAGGGGACCAGCGTAAAGAGATCGACCCGAATGCCGCCGAGTGGGCCAAACATCCCCGTAGACCGCGCCCGACGTTAAGGAACCACTTCACGTAGTCAAGCGCCTTATCGGAGTTCGACTGGGGAAGGTTGGAATCACGCAACTCCCAGCGCCGACGGCCCGCAGTGATCGCAGCGAATCCGGAATTACTTGAGCGCGATCTGATCAAGAATCACCGCATTGCAGTTGGGTTTATGGATGCTCTCGGGCAAGGCGGAGTTGAAGCGGATAAAGCCCGACTCGCTTCCCACGTGGGGATTCAATTGTTTATTACGGTCCGGTGACAAAGCAGACCTAGGAATGATGAGCAAGAGTGTGATGCCGCTCTTGGCATCGATTGTGCCTGTTGTGCCCACAGGTGCGAATTCGTCCCGATAACTCAGCCGCCTTCCGGCAACCGCATTTGCACCGCCACTTGGATGAATAACGCCCGTTCCGTCGCAGTGCCTGCGAAATGCCCACGAAGTCGGGTTGTAGGAAGTTTCACACAATCGGTGCTGGAAAACATGGTCGCGTCCACGAACGGACTAGCGACTTATCAACATGCCAGGGCACCTCCGACTGCTTTTCGGCGAAGCAAAGTCGATAGTTCGCTGGCTTCCTGCCCGGGCGGAGCGTCAGATCGCGAACTCTCCGGTGCAGGTCGGCGCGCAGACCTGTACTCGGGTTTTGGCGTTCAGAGAAATTTGAGGGACTTGCGCTCTAGTAAAGGAAAACAGAATTTCTCTGCTGCAAGTCCCGGTCTGAGAACCGCGAACTATGCCGCCAAATTCGATAAAATCGGCGCTTTGCTAGTTACTTCTCTGAAAATCAAGACTAGCTGGCGGAGAGAAGTGAATTCGAACAGTGATAGATGTCATTCTCTGCCAACAAGTTGCGTATGTCTATCGGTTTGCCGAGTAGTCAGTTTCCCACCTTCCTACGAAGTCACGAGCGAACCGCCAGTAATTGGCTGGCCTGCCAGAGAGTCGCGTGCGGACTAGGTTCTCTGGCGAAGCGTCATATATGTTCTGCTGTCCGAGTGTCTTATGCCTTTTATTCCACAAGCGGACTTACCGGGGAGAAATCTCCCAGAAGCCGGTTTCTCGAGAGTTAGCATGCGAGTGGCAGTTCAACGGTTTGCCAACTACACTGCCAAGTGAAAGTCCAACGCTCGGATCAATGAATACTCGAGCGTTTCTCGGTACTGGTCCTACGGAGGAAGGGACAACTTCCGGATTGTCCGAGATTACGGCAACTGAAGATTACTGTCCGCAGATTGCGTGAACCGATATTGCGCTCAAATCGCCTTGTGACGGGCTGTTCCTCTTAACCGACGAGAGACTGCCGAAGGTATCCTGCGACGTCGTTGACGAAGCTATGGACCGATGCTTCAGCGATCCGATGGCCGACGATCGCGTTCATCGTTTTTCCTACCGCGCCGAATGGCGGTTCATATATCCCGCAAAAATCCAACTGTGTTTCGGTGGACGTCAGCGGGTAAACCGTCAGCTCGCCCCGCATCAGCGGAAACAAGCGCGGCAAGCTTGTGGCCTCCCATTCCAGGAGCAACTTCGTGCTTGGGCTGGAAATATCCTCCGCGGGCTTCTCCTCGACGCTCTTCACCATGATCTTGATGTCGGCTTTCACGCCCACACCGGCGAAATCGACGTGCAGTTCAGCAGCAACGGACTCGGCGCGCGCGGATGCCGCCTTGGTAGCGGATTGGAATACGGCGATTGCGTTCTTCGTGAGCACATCGCGAACCCTATCGTAGGGATGGTTGACGTAATCGTAACTGCGAATCTGGCGTACCGTGCTCATCAACGTCTCTTCCGACCGATTCGAACCGCCTGCGGAGAACCGGCAATGACGCAACTGTACCATAGCAATCGGCAGGAGCATCGATGTTGCCTTATGCCCAGCACGATGCGTCGACGCGTTGTCGATTCCGCCGCCGGACTCACCTCCAAGCCGCAGCGACGATTCGCTTGTGTATGATATCTACCGCTTCGTATTCCGCGGTCATTGCGATTCGAGGGGTGAGGAGGGTCAGTGGGTCACATTGACGTCCCATTGTCGCGCTCGGGGTTTGGCCAGACACGGCGAGCCGACAACTGGTGGGTGCAGCCGCTGTTCGTTTTTCTCGGTCTCTCCGCTTTCATCGTCTACTCCACGTGGGCGGCGTTGCAGGGCGACCACTACCGGTTCGGCCCGTACCTCTCGCCGTTCTATTCGCCGGAACTGTTCGGCCTCGGCCACGCCTGGTTCGGCGCAAAGCCCGACTTGGTTCCCCGCTTGGGTCTACCGCCGCGATGCTCATTCTTGTGGGCGCCGGGCGGATTCCGCTTCACCTGCTACTACTATCGCGGCGCCTATTACAAAGCGTTCTGGGCCGACCCGCCTTCCTGCGCCGTCGGCGAGCCGCGCAAGACGTACTGCGGCGAGCGCATCTTTCCCGCTGATCATGCAGAACATCCACCGCTACTTTCTTGTACCTCGCGCTGATCTTCATCTGTTCTTCTCGCGCACGACGTGTGGAAGGCGATGTGGTTCGACGGCCACTTCGGCATCGGCGTCGGCACGCTGGTGCTGCTGGTCAACGTCGATGCTGCTGAGCTGCTACACCTTGGGCTGCCATTCCTTGCGCCACCTGGTCGGCGGCATTCGCGACCGACTTGCCGGATCGCCCGGCGCGCAAGCAAGCCTACGACTGCGTCAGCTGCCTCAACCGCCGGCCACATGCTCTTTGCCTGGTGCAGCCTGTTCTGGGTGGGCTTCTCCGATCTCTACGTGCGGATGTGCTCGATGGGCGTGTGGACCGACTGGAGAATCTATCTAATGACCGGAGTACATCAACGCATCGAGCACGACGTGCTGGTGATCGGCGCGGGCGGCGCCGGGTTGCGCGCGGCCATCGAAGCCTCCGCCGCCGGGCGTGAAAGTCGGCGTGTCATCTCCAAATCGCTGCTGGGCAAGGCGCACACCGTCATGGCCGAAGGCGGCATCGCCGCGGCCATGGGCAACGTCGACGATCGCGACAACTGGCGCGTCCACTTCGCCGACACCATGCGCGGCGGCCAGTACCTGAACAACTGGCGCATGGCCGAGCTGCACGCCAAGGAAGCGCCGGCGCGCGTGCGCGAACTGGAAGCCTGGGGCGCGGTCTTCGACCGCACCAAGGACGGCCGCATCCTGCAGCGCAATTTCGGCGGCCATCGCTATCCGCGCCTGGCGCACGTCGGCGACCGCACCGGCCTGGAAATGATCCGCACCCTGCAGGACCACGGCATCCATCTCGGGCATCGATGTCTACATGGAATACACCGTCGTCACGCTGCTGAAGGACGGCGACCGCATCGCCGGCGCCTTCGGCTACGATCGCGAGCGCGGCCGGTTTCATCTCTTCCGCGCCAAGGCCGTCGTGCTGGCGACCGGCGGCATCGGCCGGGCGTACAAGATCACCAGCAACAGCTGGGAATACACCGGCGACGGCCACGCCCTGGCCTACGACGCCGGCGCGGCGCTGATGGACATGGAGTTCGTGCAGTTCCATCCGACCGGCATGATCTGGCCGCCCAGCGTGCGCGGCATTCTGGTGACCGAAGGCGTGCGCGGCGAAGGCGGCGTGCTGCGCAACAGGAACGGCGAGCGCTTCATGTTCGACGACATTCCGCCGCTCTACGTGAATCAGACCGCCGACACCGAAGAAGAAGGCTGGCGCTATACCCAGGGCGACAAGAACGCGCGCCGTCCGCCGGAACTGCTGACGCGCGATCACGTGGCCCGCTGCATTCGGCGCGAGGTGCGCGAAGGCCGCGGCAGCCCGCACGGCGGCGTGTTCCTCGACATCGCCTGGATCAAGGAAAGAATTCCCAACGCCGCCGAGCACATCAAGAAGAAGCTGCCCAGCATGTACCACCAGTTCAAGCAGCTGGCCGACATCGACATCACGCAGGAGCCGATGGAGGTCGGCCCGACCACGCACTACATGATGGGCGGCGTGCGCGTGGATGCCGACTCGCAGATGTCGGACGTGCCCGGGCTTGTTCGCCGCCGGCGAATGCGCGGCGGGCCTGCACGGCGCCAATCGGCTGGGCGGCAATTCGCTTTCCGACCTGCTGGTGTTCGGCAAGCGCGCCGGCGAGTACGCGGCGAAGTTCGCCAAAGAAAACTCGCAGGGCGCGATCGAGTCCGAGACGCTTGCATCGGCGGAGAAGCGTGCGCTGCAGCCCTTCGAACGCAACGGTCCGGAGAAACCGTACGCGTTGCAGCACGAGCTGCAGGAGATGATGCAGGACCTGGTCGGCATCGTCCGCCAGGAAGAGGAGATGCGGCAGGCGCTCGAGAACATTCGGGAGCTGGAGATGCGCCAGCGACGCCGTCAGTGTCGACGGCAACCGCGAATACAACCCCGGCTGGCATACGGCGCTCGATCTGCACAACCTGCTGACGGTGTCCGAGATCGTCACGCGCGCCGCGCTGGAGCGAAAGGAGAGCCGCGGCGCTCACTTCCGCGACGACTATCCCGAACAAGGACGAGCAGGCCGGCAAGTTCAACATCGTGGTGCGCAAAGGACCCGATGGAGACGCGCAACTCACGCGCGAGCCCATTCCGCCGATGCCCGACGAGCTGAAACAGATCATTGAGGAGATGAAGTAATGGCGACGGCGACGTTCCGCATCTGGCGCGGCGAAAAGGGACAGGGAGAGTTCCAGGACTACACGACCGAAGTCACCGACGGCATGGTGGTGCTCGATGCGGTGCACCAGATTCAGGCGGAACAGGCCGGCGATCTGGCCGTGCGCTGGAATTGCAAGGCGGGCAAGTGCGGGTCGTGTTCCGCCGAAATCAACGGCATGCCGAAGCTGATGTGCATGACCCGCCTGAACACGCTGCCGCTGGACAAGCCGGTGACCGTCGAGCCGATGAAGGCCTTCCCGCACATGCGAGACCTGGTCACCGACGTCTCGTGGAATTACCAGGTGAAAGAAGCGCATCCCGAAATTCAAGCCGCGCAAGCCCGATGCGGCGGACGGCACGTGGCGCATGGCGCAGGCAGATGTCGACCGCGTGCAGGAGTTCCGCAAGTGCATCGAGTGCTTTCTGTGCCAGGACGTGTGCCACGTCCTGCGCGACCACCACATGCACGAGCAGTTCATCGGCCCGCGCTTTCTGGTTTACACCGCGGCGCTGGAGATGCACCCGCTGGATGCCGGGGACCGCGTAGCCGAGCTGACGCAAGCAGTCGGCATCGGCTTGTGCAACATCACCAAGTGCTGCACCAAGGTCTGCCCGGAAGAGCATCACCATCACCGACAACGCGATTATTCCGCTGAAAGAACGAGTGGTCGATCGTTTCTTCGATCCGCTCTCAAAATTGTTCCGCATGTTCAGCAATACGAAAGCATAGGAGGTGTTATGCATTTCGAATTGAAGTCCATCTCCGAAGAAAGTATTCCCGAGGCGCTGGCGAAAGTGGAGCGTTACCGGCTGCTGAACGAGCCCGCGCTGGCTGAAAGCATTTGCCTTGACATGCTTGCTATCAATCCTGATCACCAGCAGGCGCTGATCTCGCTGCTGCTGGCGCGGACGGATCAATTCCACTCTAACGCGCAGCCAAAGGACGCGCTCGAGGTTCTGGCGCGAATCGCGGGTGATTACGAGCGGGCCTATTACGGCGGCATCGTCTGGGAGCGCTTGGGGCATGCTCGTATTCGCCAGGGCGATCCTGGTGCACGTATTTCCGCGTATCACGCGCTGCAAGACGCCATGAATCATTACGAGCAGGCGATCAAATTGGCTCCGCAAGGGAACCACGAAGCCATTCTGCGCTGGAATACTTGTGCGCGCACCATCATGCAAAACCCGGGCATTCACCCTTCGTTGGAGCACGATCCAAACGCATGGCTGCACGATGACATGGGGCCTGGGATCGCGGACGCCTAGATAACTAAGCTCGGTGGAAACGGCGTGTTGCGCCATTAGCTGCTGAAGCCGAGGTTCCCGGCAGTCGGATACTCGGAAGTAGCCCCCGTCAGCCATCATGTGATTGGTAACGGGAAGTCGGCAAGTGTTTACGGATTCTTTCTCTTCATCTGGACGTATAAAGCCCTCCCGGACTTCTGACGCGACCGTATATGTGCTGTCAAATCCCCGTAAAGCAAGGAATCATGGAGATTACTCGCGAGAGACTTGATGGAAGCGGTTCTTAATAGACGCTGAGAAATCCCCATTACACTCACAATCAAGAATCGCGCCAGGACTCATGAGCAGTCGGCAATCGTTGACTTCAGCGAACTGGGAAGTAACAGATCATCACGGGCAGCAGAAGTCAAATCCGCTTTCGGGTTCCGTTCGCATTGCTATCGCAAACGTTTCGCTTGTTAGGGATGCGCGAAACCGAACCATCGTTTTGCTGGCCAGAGAGAAAGCTCCGTAACGTGCCTGTATGCCGATTGAGTGGCCATTTCTCCGGTTCGTTTGCGCCGCAAATAGCGCGTAAACGCGGCCTTTTGGGCACTTTCTCAAGAGATATCCTACAATGTAGGACTAGGTGGCGGAGGGAGAGGGATTCGAACCTTCGGTACGGTTCGGAACCGCTAAGCCTCGACCTATCCGTAGGTTGCAGTTAGCAATAATGTTGCGGAGAATTCTGGCCGCAGAGCCGAGGCCCTAAGATTGTGAGGGGTTGGCGCTGCCTCGCACTTCGCAGGCGAATGTTTGGCGATAGCTGTAGAAAAGTGTGGCGTTTGAGCCACCCGAGGCGTTCGCATGTGGACTGCATGCCCTCCTGCCGGACTGGATTTCGCCGGAGTTGGCGAACACCAATGCCTTGGTTGGAGCAGAAGAGTTCGCTTGACTCTTCGGCCCAGCAGAGCGGGAATGGACCGGCCCCAAGGAGGCAACCTCATGTTACGGAACAGAACAAGCCCAGCAAGGCCCACTCGGCAGCCGGTGATCGACCGGCGGCTAGCGCAGTTGCCGGCGATGGATCGAAGAGCGTTGGAGAAGCTTTGGCGCGATCTCTTCGACCGAGTACCAAGCCCGGCCCTCCGGAGAGAGACGCTCATCCCCATCTTGGCCTACCGGATTCAGGAGAAGGCCTTTGGCGGGCTCAGAGAGTCCACTGTCCGCAAGCTGCGCAAGCTTGCTGAAGAGCACGGTGGCGATCCAAGACCCGTACAAGACGCGGTGCGCCCCAAGATCGGTAGGCGCTATGTGCGTGAGTACGATGGCAAACTGCATGAGGTCACGGTTCTCGACTACGGCTACGAGTACCAGGGCAATGCTTACCGCAGCCTCACGGAAATCGCCAAGGTGATCACCGGGGCCAAGTGGTCCGGGCCGGCTTTCTTTGGCCTGAGGCGCGAGCCAAGAAAGGCAATCGCATGAAGCCACCAATCTGCGCCATCTATACGCGCAAGTCCTCCGAGGAGGGTCTCGAACAATCTTTCAACTCGCTCGACGCCCAGCGCGAGGCCTGCGAGGCCTACATCAAGAGTCAGCACCACGAGGGCTGGCGGGTGATCGCCACACACTACGACGACGGAGGCTACTCGGGCGGCAACATCGACCGACCGGCGCTGAAGCAACTGATCGCTGACATCCACAAACTCCCACCGAGTTGCTCGCCGCGCTTCGTGACGAGACGACCCAGGCTGCGCCCGAGGGCGTCTTCGTTCGCATCCTGGCGCAGGCTGCCAAAACCGCACAAAGCTGGCCGGAACGCAGCGCCCCAAACCGCACGCAATTTCTGAAGGCCCTCATCGAACGCGTGGTGATCCATCCGTCCCACGTAGAGATCTGCCTGCGCGTGCCCGCACTGATTAACGAGATTCTCGGTCCTGACCCGTCGGCAGTGGGTTTCCCGCCGATCGTCTCGCTTGACTGCGCTTTCCGCCACGTTCAGCAAGGTCGTGCCCTGCGCCTCGTCATCGGCGACACCGATATCACCACCGACGCCAGCCGTCAGGCCATGCTCAAAGCCATCGCCCGTGCCCGCCATTGGTATGAGCAGATCACGACGGGAGAAGCCTGCAGCATTGCGCAACTGGCCGGATCGCACGGTGTGTCACCGCGCTTTATCCGCATGCACATGAAGTTGGTTCAGCTGGGGCCGCCGGCGATCGCAACAATGATGCGTCGCCCCATTCGCTTGCGCTCTCGCTTACCGACCTGCTCGCCACGATCCCGATGAACTGGAACGAGCAGATCTCCGGCGCGCCTGCTGGAGCTTAGCTCGCGAACTAGCCCTCTCCAGATCAGTAAGCGGCTCCCTGATGGTTTGAGTTTCGAGCGATTTTCGATGCTCAGCACGTAACACGTAATTGGTGTTGTCTTGAGTCTTGTCCCGTCCCATTCGCAAGGGAAGTGCCGAAACTACGAACAGAGAACACCCGCCAAAACATAGCCCGGGTGGATAAGCGAGAACGCTCTCCACTTCCGCTACGCCCGCAGGAGTGCGCGAATTCCGGCGAAAGACGATGATTTTGGTGCTGGATGTAGTTACTTCTCTGATATTAACGACTTAATGGCGGAGAGGGCGAGATTCGAACTCGCGGTACCCTTTCAGGTACGTCCGCTTTCGAGGCGGGTGCCTTCAACCACTCGGCCACCTCTCCGCACGCGGCTATAAGCTGGCTGGAGTTGCCAGCCCTCTCAGTCTAACAAAATCGGAGTCGTATTCTGCTTCGACGGACAAACCCTCAACCCAACCGATGCGTTCGTTTCTTGTCTCCACCAACTTGGGAGCGAATCGTCAGTTCGAGAAGCCCCAGCATCCGGCCTTCTTTTTATGGCCGATTAGCGTTACCTCAAGTAGCTTGTGACGAACGCTGCTCGCGGAAGAAACTCTGCATCAGCTCCATGCAACGGGCTGCCAGGACGCCGCATGTCACCTCGACTTTGTGATTCAGACGCGAGTTATTCAGCACCTGGAACACAGAATGCACCGCTCCTGCCTTCGGGTCTTCCGCGCCGTAGATCAGGCGAAGAATGCGGGCATGGGTGATGGCTCCGGCGCACATCGCACAGGGCTCGACGGTGACGTAGATACCACAATCGAGCAGACGATAGTTGCCGACCGCGGAGCCAGCTTCACGCAGTGCGATGATCTCGGCATGGGCTGTGGGATCGTTCGAGGTGATGGGCCGATTACAGCCTCGACCTACTATCTCGCCGTTCCTGACCACTACGGCTCCCACCGGTACCTCGCCCAGTGCGAGCGCACGCTGCGCCTCGCGCAACGCTTCTTCCATGAACAACTCGTCAGAGGCGGACACGCACTGGAGAGTAACTCAGCTCCAACCCACTTACAACAAGAGTAGTGAACCGCAGCGGCTTCATCCAGAAGAACACTCGCCACGGATTGACACGGATCCACGCCGATCAGAAAAAGCTCAGGACTGAAGAATCCGGATGCTTACCTCCGATCCGTGTTTTCCGTGTGAATCCGTGGCTGAAGGTTTTTCGATCTGCGAACCGCAGATCAGTTCTTGGACCCTCAACCGGCGCGAAACTCCTGCACGCTCTCGCCCGCGCGCCAGAGGGGCGTGGGTTTCTGCTGGCGATACTCTGCCAGGCGTTGGTTGATCGCTTCGGCGTCGCGCTTCGACCAGCCGACCGACGACACTTCAATCTCTCCACTGGGAGCGACCAAGAACACTGACGGCACGTTGGTCAGGCCGTAGGCGCTCGAGACGCGATAGCTATTGGATGAATCATCGAGCGCGACCGGGAGCGTGACGCCGAACTCGCGCAGGAATGCTTGAGTATTCTTCGCGTTGTCCTGCGAGACCCCAAGTACGGTCACCTTGTTGTCGCGGTTCGCCTGGAAAACTCTCTCGAAAAATGGTAAGGCGTACTGACAGACCGGGCAGCTCACTTTGAAAAACGCGAGCAGCACCGGACCTTTCTTCAGGGCCTCAGTGAGAGAAATTTGCTTGCCATCGACTGTTGGCAAGGTGAAATCCGGAGCCATAATTCCGGCTTCGAGTGCAGCCATTCACTACCTCCTGCACATTGGATTACAAAGCTCGTAATCGCGACTCAGGCCGGCTGCCGCGGCTTTCCTCAAGATCTTGCGCGCCAGTCCGGTGAGGGCTGCGCGCTTCCACTGCTGAGGCGTAAACCAGCGAGAGCTTGCGACGCTCAACTCTGGTACGCGATACACCGACACCGCGTAATCTGTGTCGGTGATCGAGTGGCGCAGGCGAGCAATCGGTGCTGCGTCTGTGGGAGGCTCGGCTAGTTGTGGAAATTCCCACATACTGCCCATGAGCCGCGCATCCGACGCGCGCCGCACCAATAGCACCGCGCCCGCTTTCTCTACAAGCACGTAAATCAGTTGCTTGCGCTTTCGCGGAGCTTGCTTCGCCGACGGCTGCTCGCCACGCGTCGCGCAGAATCTCACCAGCGGGCACAGCAGGCACTGCGGAGACCGCGGTGTGCAGATGGTCGCGCCCAGCTCCATCATGGCCTGGTTGAAGTCGCCAGGGCGTTTGGGAGCCAGGAGTGCCTGTGCTCGGTTCCACGCAGCTCCGTTTGACAACGCTTCGCCATCGAGCCGCGCTAATACGCGTTCGACGTTGCCATCGACTACCGCGACCGGTTCGCCGAACGCGATACTGGCAATCGCAGAGGCGGTGTAGCGACCAATGCCGGGCAGTTCCAGCCAGTCGTCGAAGTGGGAAGGGAACTGCCCGCGGCGCTCGCGCACGATCACCTTCGCTGCTTGATGCATCCTGCGCGCCCGATGATAGTAGCCAAGCCCGCTCCATATCGCGAGCACCGACTGCTCTCGGGCACGTGCCAGCGCCGCTACAGTCGGGAACCGCTTCATAAATCGTGCGAAGTGCTCCAGAACAGCGGCCACACGCGTCTGCTGCAGCATGATCTCCGACACCCATACCCGATACGGATCGGTACTCTCGCGCCACGGCAACTCGCGCTGGTGGGCGTCATACCAGGCGAGCAATTCGTGTCGCAGTTGGATAGTGGATGGTATGGATCGCCTTGCGGTCATGTCGTGGTGGAGTCGCCCCCGGCTCCCTAAGGACGAGCAACGATACCAAAATACTGCAAAAACATGTTTAGCGAAGCTGTGTTTTCAACAGTTTAGGCAACATTTGTGCTCTACATAATTGATCCTTAAGGACTTACAGGCACATAATTGATTTTAAAGAACTTAACGGGGCTGTTTGCCGCAGGCAGCTTTGATGCCTGATACATAGTTTACAGGTTGCTAAATCAACCTACAGCTGCAAACTGCACGTCTGAGGTTACGAAGGTCGTAGACGTTCCCGAAACGGGAACAAGCGCGATTAATCGCGAACCGGGTCACTGAGGATTACTCGTGTGAGGGTGATGTCTCGCCAATTTGACATGCATCTTTGCCAAGTTCGGGTCGCCCACGATCCACTCAAATCGCAGGGCGCTTCACCGGTTCGGGCGTTTTACGCCAATATGGACGAAAAGCATTCGTAAACACTGGCCGACGTATGGGTAGAGACGCCGAAGGGTCGGGCAACTGGTCAGTAGACGCCGGGATATTTTGCACGAGTAATTTCGCCCTCACCATGCCTTCGCTGGCGCCGGTTCCAGATGATGGATAGGATCGTTTGGGACTGCAAGATGTGAAAAAATCAGCAGGGCCGCAGCTGAACTCCATGAAAGTGGATCACCTACGGTGTTTTCTCTGGGCGTTCATCCGCGTTCGTTGGGGGCACACCGGATTCGCCTTGGAAGGACTACGAGATGCGGAAGGGATTTACGAGAAAACCACAAGAGGACGAGCCCGCGACAGGGAGTCAAGAACTACATAACGCGGAACGGACTGCAGCGCCTCAAAGATGAGCACCGGTTTCTGCTTACCAGGGAACGCCCGGCCGTGACGGAGGTCGTGGCGTGGGCTGCCAGCAACGGCGATCGCAGTGAAAACGCCGACTATCGGTACGGCAAGCAGCGGCTGCGGCAGATCGATGGACGGATTCGCTTTCTCACCAAGCGAATCGAATCCGCGGAAGTGGTGGACCCGGAAGCTCCGCGAGTGGGGCAGGCGGCGACTAGGGCATTCTTCGGAGCGACCGTGCGCTACGCCAATGCCGCGGGAGCGGAGCGAGTGGTGAGCATCGTGGGCACCGACGAGGTCGATCTCAACCGCAACCACATCAGTTGGGTGTCACCTCTGGGGCGCGCATTGATGAAGTCAGCAGCGGGTGACAGCGTAGTCCTTCAATTGCCGGGCGGTACAGAACACCTGACCGTGCTGGAAGTGCGGTACCAGCGCATTTCGGTGGAACCGTTCCGTGAACCTGCTGGAGCCGAGGCATCGGCAAAGAAACTTCCTCGCCGACGCTAATCCACCTGACACCTCGCATTGCTTCAACAGCACGGTTAGGGCGTCTTACGCCCGCTGAAACGAATCACAAAATACATTTGACATCGCCCGAAAATCCACTACCATATGGTTGTGGATAAATTAGGTACAACATTTGCGGCTTTGTCTGATCCCACCCGGCGAGCGATGATCCAACGACTCTCGCATGGGCCTGCCTCTGTGCATGGATTGACGGAACCGTTTGCACTCTCGCAGCAGATGATTTCAAAACATATCGCCTACCTGGTGCGGGCGCGGATAGTAATCAAGACGAAGCGTGGACGAGAGAGTGTGTGCACGCTCAGGCCGGAGGCGATTAAGACAGTCAGCGACTGGGCGATCAGCTATCGCCGATTCTGGGAAGAGAGTTTCGACAAACTGGACGTAGTTGTAAATCGAATGAAGAAAGAGGAGGTCAGAGATGACAAAAAACACGGTTAGCGAAATTGAGCGGATGGTTGTTACAAGAGTTTTTGATGCCCCACGCGAGTTGGTTTGGAAGGCGTGGACAGACCCGAAATACATAATGCAGTGGTGGGGACCGAAGGGCTTTACTGCGCCCGTTTGCCAGATGGATTTTCGCGTTGGAGGAAAATTTCTCTGCTGCATGAAGACGCCGGATGGGCAGGAGTTCTGGAATGCGGTTGAATACCACGAGATTATTCCGCACGAGAAGATCGTTTCCTTCATGTACTTTTCCGACTCGAAAGGAAACAAGATCGATCCTGCGCAATTAGGAATAGAACATGAGGCTATAGACGGTGCGTACGACGTGACCATCTTTGAGGATCTCGGAAACGGCCAGACGAAACTTACCTTCATTGGAAATGAACCCATGGAGAGTGCGAAAAATAGCGGTCAAATGGAGGGCTGGAACCAGATACTCGATAAAGTTGCTGCGGTTATTGCAGGGCTGGTACGGGGGGAATAGGAAGTTGACCTTTTGACGATCGTCATGCGCGAGATACGGCCAAGGGTGGCGGGAGGCGGATTGGGTTCGGGCCTCTCGTCACTTGGCCGGATAGTCGGCTAGCTCCCGGAGTCGAGCCCTGAGGCTGCCTTCAGGCAAGAGAGGGGAACGGGCGTCTTACGGAAGGTTGAGATAATGTCGCCAATCTCCCTAGCCCGCCGTCACTCGTGACCGAATCAGATTTATGGTTGTGAGTGCTATGGCGCTTTTCTCGGAGATGATCGACCTACGATTTCGGTGTTTTGGCTTTAGGGAAAGCCCATGTCCACGAGCCGCCAAACACGATCGTGCGTCCAGTAAGGAGAAGGAAGATGCGCAAGTTGCTTATCGCTCTGGTTTTTGCCGGGATTCTGTCATCTGCAGCTTATCCTCAGTCCAATCCCCTGTGGCACACGCAAAAAATCAAGAACTATCTTCCCCACATGACTTGGCCTGAAGTAGACGATCTGCTCTCACGAAGCGACATGGTCATCATTCCGATCCCGGCGATCGAGCAGCATGGTCCGCAACTCCCGATTGGAACCGACTATTTCACCGGAGAGGAATTGGCCAAATTGATCGCGCAGAAAACCGACGTGCTGGTTGCGCCCATTCTGCTGCCGGGAATATCGCCCTACCACATGGAGTTCCCCGGCACCATTACACTTTCCGAAGATACCGTGCAGCGTGTCTACTTTGAGGCGGTGCAAAGTCTCATTCATCACGGTTTTCGCCGATTCATGATTCTGACGAGTCATGCCGGAAACCGGAATGTATCACGCTACATTATCGACCGCATTAACCAGGAGACGCCAGGAATTGCGGTCGAGTTGAACGACGCCGCAGGGCCATTTTTCAAGAGCCCAAAGCGCGACGAGGTAAAGAAATTTGATCGCCATGCCGGAGTTGGAGAAACATCTGAGGGTTTGTATTTGTTTCCGAGCCTGGTGGACCTCAGCAAAGGAGGCCCGAACCAAGTAACGCTTCCCGATCATCTCGAGAAGGTTCTGCCGCAAGTGATCGCCGGAGACGAGACAGCCAATACGATCTTTCTCGCTGAGGCCCTGAAACCCAAGGACACGGGGAAGCATACGTCAACTCGGGAAATGACAAAAACAGGAGTTTGGAGCGAACGTGATACCCGCGAAGCGACCGCGGATCGGGGGCGCGAAGACAGCGAGGCCTTCGTTAATGCCTCCGTTCAATTCATCGAACAATGGAGAGTGATGAAGCCACTCCAGCCACTAGCAGAGCGGCGCGGCTACTGAGTCTGGTTGCTGTCGGATCACGGGCAATCCTGAAGTTGCCCGTGTTGGCATGCCCTACAAGTACCCTGTCCGAACTGCTGCTGGATGAACGGCCAAACTGGAAGCTAGTTGTCGCAAGGCAACGACGCTCACATCTCCGGCGGCAGGCCCGAGCAGATTGCAGACGCATCGGAGCCGCTTCGCCTGCTCAAGTCTCGTGTCACAATCGTTTCATGCTCAAAGTGAAGAAGCTCTCACCCGACGCCAGCCTGCCCACCGTTGCCCATCCCGGCGAAGATATTGGTTATGACCTGTACTCGGTCGAGGACGTCACCATTGCGGCGCACGGTGCGGCCGGAGTTCACACCGGCATTGCCATTGAGTTCGTGCCCACCGCCGGCGGAATTGTGAAAACCCGTTCTGGCCTGGCAAAAAAACGATTGCTGTGTAACGCGGGCGTGATCGATGCGGGCTATCGCGGCGAGATCATCGTCCTGCTGGAGAACCTGGGCGATCAGCCGTACAGCATCAGCAAAGGCGATAAGATTGCCCAGCTGTTGGAGCACCCGTTTCTGGCCGGCGAAGTTGCCGAATCCGACCTTGGCGACGCGGCGAGGGGCAGTAAAGGCTTCGGGTCATCTGGGACTTAAACCAGCTGCCCGCAATCGGCGCACAACGACCGCGGTTTCAGTACAACTCCCCATTTCTTATCCCCCTCTTTACTAGTGGAGTTAAAATCTAATTAACAGGGACTGTAGCTGCGGACGGAAGCGAACCGTCCGGAGAGGATTTCAATGAACGTCCACTTCAGCTACAAAATCGCAAAGACCAACGATCTCGAAAACCTCCTCCAACAACAAACCGACAAATTGGGTCGACTGCTGCGGGTGTTCCGGCCTGATCTGGTGCACCTGAAAGGAAGCATTGGCGAAAACTCGGCGCCTGAGCTCTACGCCGTTTCTCTGAACCTGCGGCTTCCCTCCGGACAGATGGCGTCCCACGAAAAGAGCGACACGCTCAACGGAGCTGTGAAGGCTGCCTTTTCCGAGCTTTCGAGTCAACTGAAGAAACACAAGGAGCTGCTGCGCAACCAGCACAGTTGGCCGAGACGTCGCGGCCCGAGCCGAGCTGTTGTCGAAACCGTTCCCTTCGAGCAGACGCTTGCCGTGGTGAAACCAGAGCTGGTTTCCTCAGGCGACATCTCCAGGTACATCGATGCGAATCTTCCGCGCCTGCGGCGATTCGTGGCGCGCGAGCTGGAGCACCGCCAGAGTGAAGGCCAACTGATGCCGGACCAGGTCGCAGTGGATGACGTTGTGTCCGAGGCGATCGCCAATGCTTTGGATGAGCAGCGCGATAAGCCCGAACGTATGCGTCTGGAGCCCTGGCTATATCGGCTGGCGATGGATGCCATCGGAAAACTGGCGTCTGCCGACAACGACGAAGGCCGAATACCGCTGGGTCGTGCATCTGAAACGGGTGAAGCTCGCGAGACCGATGAGCCGGTCGCGCAGTTCAGCGAGCCTCAAGAGCACCTATACGTTGAGAATGCGATTATCGACAGCGCGGCGCAATCTCCCGAGGACATTGCCGCTCGCAACGAGCTCATCGAGCTGGTGGAGCGTTCGCTGCGCGATGCTGGACGCGACCAGCGTGAAGCTTTCATCCTCTACACCATTGAAGGATTCACGGTGGAGGAGATCGCTGACATAACCAATCACCCGCCGCAAAACGTTCGCGCCGACATTTCGGCTGCGCGCGAACACGTGCAAAAGGCGTTGCCCCTGCGCGATCCACTGAAGGACAAGCTTGTCGAGTATGCTAAAACGGCCTGACGGAAAAGCCGTCGGGCCGGCCTCGCTGCAAATCAAATTCACATCAGGAGAACCGGAATGATTGCACGTGATGAAATCCGTGAGTTGGCTAACTTCCACTCTCCGGAAACCTGCGCCCTTACTTTCTACTACCAGCCCAGCACGCCGCAGGATCTTTCGCATCGTGGCGAGTCGATCCTGGTCAAAGACATGCTGCGCAATGCCCTCCGCGAGACGGAGAAAGGCGGCAAGAACGGCTGTGCCAAGACGGACCTGGAGCGTGTCAGTACGATCGTCGAGGCGCTCCGCGGCAATGGCGGCAAGGCCAAGGCTATCTTCGCCTGCGCCGGGCAAAGCTTCTGGCGCGAATACGACCTGCCACCGCAACTTCCCAAGACGCAGATCATCTTGAGCCAGCGCTTTCATTTGAAGCCCTTGGCGGCGTTGATGCGAGAGAGTCGCAAAACGCTGATCGTTCTTGCGGATCGTACCAAAGCCCGGGTGTTCGAGCTTTCCGATGACGAGATCACCGAACTGCAAGACTTCTTCAATGAGCTCTCGCGCCACGGCAAGAGCGATGGCTTCGCAGGGTACGACGGTGGCCACGCCGAGCGCCGCGTATTGAATGAGGTCGCTCACCACTTCAAGACTATTGCCGATTATGTTAAGGACCGCTACGAGCGCGATGCCTTCGACCAGCTTCTTATCGGATGCCATGACGAACAGTGGCCCGAGATCGAGGCTCATCTGCATACTGTTGCGAAACAGAAGCTGATCGGGCACTTCCGCATTGATCCGAAAGTTGCCACGCCTGAGCAAGTGAAAGAAATGGCGTCGCAAAAGATCGCGGAGCACGAAAGCGTAGAGAAGCAGCGCCTGATTAGTGAAGTCGTGGGCGAAGCCCATCGCAATGGGAATGGCGCCATTGGTCTGCGGCGCGTGCTGCGCTCGCTGGAGGTGGGCGAAGTGCAGATGCTGCTGCTGGGCTCCAACTTCCAGGCTGCGGGCGTGAAGTGCTATCACTGTGGCCACATGGACCTGCACGATGCGAAAGATTGCGTGGTGTGCGGCAAGCCGAATACCCAGCTTGAAGATATTGGCGACGCCATCGTAGGCCATGCCCTTCGCAGCAATATCGAAACGCTGTGGATCGATAACGACGAGGAGTTCGATCGCATCGGACGCATCGCCGCGCGGTTGCGCTTCCGCGCCGACCAGAACACGCCGATGAAGGTGGCTGTGTAATTGGAGCTGGTCATTCGGAATGCCGCGATCGAGGGCGGAATGGCGCGATGGACAATCCCTGGTGCGCGGAGCAGCATACGCCGTGCGCTCGAGCCGAAGCCCGGGCGCTTGGTTCCTCCCGAACCAAGTTGTGGCTGCGCTCACAAGGCATGGCGTCACAAAGGCCTGTGATGAGTTGAAGGCACGTGCGATATCATGGACTTATGCCGGAAGTTATGCCGCATGCTGGCTCAACCGCTTTGAAACAGCCTCATCCTTTCCAGACCGACGATTCGCGCCTTCGTTCGATACACGATAAGGTCATGGCGCAGGAGCGGCTGTCTCCTGAAGACGCGCTCGCGTTGTACGCTTGCGGTGACATTCTTGCCGTCGGCTGGCTGGCCAATTCCATTCGTGAGCGGATGCACGGCGACACCGCGTACTTCAACGTCAATCGACACATTAACTATACGAACGTCTGCGTCGCTGCCTGCCGGCTGTGCGCCTTCGGTCGCAAGAAAGATTCGCCCGGCTCCTACACCATGGCGTTGCAGGAAGCCTGGGAGACAGCAGCAACAGGCTACACCGAAGCGATCACCGAGTTTCATATTGTCGGCGGACTTCATGCCGACCTGCCGTTCCAGTATTACCTCGACCTGATTTCGGGCTTGAAAGAGCGCTTCCCGCAGGTACATCTCAAGGCCTTCACCATGGTGGAGATCGCCTTTTTCGCGCGCATCGGCAAGACCACGCCGCGCGAGGTGCTGCTCAGGCTGAAAGACGCGGGGCTCGATTCGCTGCCCGGCGGCGGCGCGGAGATATTCTCCGACCGCGTGCGGCACATCATCTGCGATCACAAGATCGACGGCGACGACTGGCTGGAGATTGCGCGCGCGGCACATGAGATTGGGCTGAAGTCCAACGCGACCATGCTCTATGGCCACGTCGAGAACGAGGAAGATCGCGTCGATCATCTGCTGAAGCTGCGCGCGCTGCAAGACGACACGCACGGGTTCCAGACCTTTATCCCGCTGGCGTTTCATCCTGAGAACACGCCGCTGCAGCATTTGCCTAAGACGACAGGCATGCTCGACTTGAAGCAGATTGCGGTGTCGCGACTGGTGCTCGACAACTTCCCGCACATCAAGTCGTACTGGCAGATGATGACGCCGAAGATGGCGCAGATTTCGCTGCGCTTCGGCGCTGACGATATTGATGGCACCGTCGTCGAAGAGAAGATCTATCACGATGCCGGCGCGACTACGCCACAAGGCTTGCGCCGTCAGGATCTGATTCGCCTCATCACCGAAGCCGGCCGTGTTCCCTTCGAGCGCGACACGCTGTATCGCCCGGTGGTGCGCACGGAAACTAGTGTAACGGTCGCGGTGTAGCATAGTTTAGAAATCTCGTTACTAATGCGCGGGCCGCGGAGTCGCCGACTGCGCCTACTTTTTTTGCTCCGGCGCGAGACGCTTTCCGCCAGGCATTGGAGGCCAGCCCAGCGACTGCCCCTCGTTCAGTGCGACGGCATTCTCGTAACGCTTGCCTTTTTCGTCGATCACCGCGAACCTTCGCGGATGCTGCGCTGAGCCGCTCCACAGGGACACGCCCGCATATGTCCCATCGCGCCGCAAGATGTAGAAGCTCATGTCGAGGTACTGTAGCTTCTGCATGTTGCCGTTGTAGTTGCGCACGATGCGCTTGAGCGCGTCCATGCCTGCATCTTTGGGCGACATGCCGTGACGCATGTTCTCGACGATGGTATGCGCACCGCAGGTCTTGATGTTCTCTTCGCCATTGCCGGTCGCCCCCGCCGAGCCGACATCCTGGTCGGTGTAACTGCCCGCGCCGATGATGGGCGAGTCACCCGCGCGCCCGGGAATCTTCCACGCCAGGCCACTGGTGGTGGTCGCACCCGACATCTCGCCCTTCGCGTTGACGGTCGAGCAGTGAATCGTTCCCGTCGGCGGCTTGAGCACGCGCTCGATCGCCGCCATGCGAAAGCTGGGCTCGATGCCGATCTTCGTGGCGAGCTGGTACATCTTCTCGATGAGCGGATTGTCGAGCTCGGTCAGATTCCCCGCTTCATCGGGAAACTTGAAGTTGGGGCTGGCCAGTCCGGGCCCCCACCAATCGTCGTTCGACATGGTCTCGCGCCACAGTTGCCAGGTCTTACGCGAGCGCTCGGTCAGCAGATTCTCCTTGGGGAAGCCCATCACCAGGCCAAAGTGGCTGGCGCCTTCGCCGACCAGCATCACGTGGCCGGTATGCTCCATCACCGTCTTCGCCAGCAGCGACACGTTCTTGATGTCGTGCACGCCCGCGACCGAGCCGGCCATGCGCGTTGGTCCGTGCATGCAACAAGAGTCGAGCTCAACCACACACTCTTCGTTAGGCAGGCCGCCGAGTCCCACGCTGTCGTCGTTGGGATCGTCTTCCGGACCGGTGATGACCTGCATCACCGCGTCAAGCGTGTCGCCTCCGCTGGTGAGCACAGCGTAGCCGCGGTCGAGATAGTTGTAGCCGTTGGCGGCGGAGATGATGACCGGAGCCTTGGGTTTCGCGGTGGGTGCCTGGTTCTCAGTCTGATAGTTGGGAGCTGGAGTTTGCGCGTGCAGATCGAGCGCAAGCGAGGCAGAACCTAAGGCAGTAGTGGCAACGAACTCACGGCGACTGAACTTCATGATGGCTCCTCAGCGCGTGCGAAAGGTAGGAGGATAGCACGGCGGGATAACGGATCGTTCAGTTCGCAATAGTCAGTGAACAGAAAGACCCACTCAAGCCAAACGAAGGCTTGAATGGGGCACCCGCCGAGACGTTCACATATCCACCATCCACGGTTCACTATCCCACTCCCCTACGATCCTCCCAAGAAATTGATCGACAAATTGCCTTTCACGCAAACCGCGTTTGGCTGATATGCATTCTCCGGCGGATCGAACATGGGATAGAAATACGCGCTGACGCCGTTACTGCAATTGGGAGTGCCGGTCGCGCAGGTCGCGTTCGGGTTCCCACATTTGCTGGGATAGTTCTCCGGCCCGTAGGCCGCGCTGGTTGGTCCCTGGCAGGTATAGACGGGCTCCGCCGGATTGGTGCAGGAGAGCGTCACCGGCACGTTGTACGAAGCGCCGCCCGTGTTGGCGCACTGGTTCTGCTGCCAAAGCGTATCGGTGCAGGTTGAAGGAATGACGCTGATGTCGTACCAGACGCACGCCGCCCCAGAGTTGAAGCAGCCGGAGTTGCTGGCGGCTTCGAAGTTGGTCTCAACCATGGTCTGGTGATTGCTCTGCGCGTTCATGCAATCCGCCGGAGGACTGTTCTTGGCAGTGCAGAATCGCGTAGAACTGCTGGCGGTGTCGACTGCGGCGATACAAGTCTGTCCGGTGTTGATCTGGGTGTAGGCGGCGTTCGCGCCCTTGCCGGAATTGACGCAGCCGCTGCCGGAGGAATTCCAGGTGATGGTGCCGGGAGCGTGGTTTAGCGTAGTGAAGCTGACGTAAAGCGTGGCTCCGGTGTTGTTCGCAATGTTGACGGTGACGGTGTCAGCCAGCGCTAGTGGGGAGACGCCGAGCAGCATCAAGAGCAAAACTGAGAATGTACTTAGACTTCCGTGGCGATAGTTCATTGTGCCCCTTTCGTCGGCACATCATAGATGTCGTTGACTAGGGGGCGACAGATGTTTACCGCTCGGTAATATGACGTACGAGTTTCGACTTGCACCTTATCTGGTGCAATCCAAAGGATACCCCTCCCCCCTGGCATCGCGCTAAAATCTTGAAAGCATTGAGCGAGCTGAAAAAATCCTCCGCAAAATCTTGAGCGCGTGGGACTTACAGGCAAAATCTTAGTAGCAAAGGACTTAACTGCGATTTTTTCGAGGTGAGAGGATTGGAGTGTTTCGGAAGTGGTTAACAGCGGCCAACAGGCGCTATGACGGCTTTTCTGCGTCACGCCTCCCCATCAGGGCGCGATGCGGCGAGAGACAAATCTCCCTCGTCCTCATGGTCTCTATATTACGCAACTCAGCGAGTTGAAACCAAGCGTATTCGTCACAGATGTGTGTGACAGCGCTAGACTCGGTAAGGCTCCGCGGAACCCCGTCATTCGTTCGGGGGAAAAGCTGAAATCCGATATACGGCCACGCTAGTACTGTGGTTCTATACTCTGGTCTCGCCAATTCGCTGCCATCCGCGGCGAGATTCAAGTTCAGGTGAATTAACAACTTAGTCACAGGAGAGGACTATGAAGAGCTCCACGTGCGGACTGCTCGCTGTGGTTCTTTGTCTCGCGTGCGCAAGCAGCATGTCGGCGCAGAGTGATCACGTGTTAAGAAATCCCCAGATCAGCAAACCGGCTTTCGCCATTACACCGCCGCTTCGCGACCTGGTAAAGAACCAGTCGACCGAGCTACAGTTCGGGTTCCACCAAGCCAACCCCGTTGAGGCTACGAAACCGCAACAGCTGCTTTGGAATGCCAAGCACCCAGTGATTTCTAAAGATCCGCTGGCTCAGAACCAGTACCAGCCAGCCACCGTTCCTACCAAGCTGGCTGATTGGCTGGGCGTAGGCATCGGCTTCTTCGGGTACAGCGTACCCGATGCCCCGACCGACGCCAACCTGTCGATCGGCGACACCCAGATCGTGCAGTGGGTCAACGTTTCCTTTGCCGTGTTCGACCTGAACGGCAACAACATTCTGTTCAATGGCCAGCCTTATGTCAGCGGAGAGACGCTGTTCGCGGGCCTGCCGATTGTGCACATGGTTCTGTGTTCTCACATACGCCAATGGCGTTGGAGGAGTTCCCACTTGGTCCGGGAATGAGGAGGGTCCCATTGATGGTCCAGGCAATGACGCTCAACACACAGCAGTCTACGATGCTTCAGAAACGTGATGATCGTTTTTGGCGGTTCCGGTCCAAACAATAATGTTTTCTCCACTGGTGTCAACTAGGCAAAACTCTGCGAAGTCCATTGCAGAATGGCTCCGTCAAGTCGTTTTGTTGGGTACCGTCAAGGGAGGTCCTGTGAAAAGAAATAGCACCACCTGGTTTTCACTGCGGCTCCAGCAGCCGCGGTGCAGGTTCGGCAGCGCAGAGCTGGATTTCAAATTGACCATCGCTGGGTAAGGCCCACTCCGCTGTATTCGACCCCTCAAGCAGGCAAATGATTGTCTTCGAGGAACCAGCTTCAATTCATTCTCGCAAGGTCGCGACCAACGATGGACGGGCGCGTATTACACCTACTGGGGTCCCGATGGGTGGCCTATAACCCAGGGTACAGCACGGCAGAGAGATGGGGACTTCCCGGTATTACCCGAAGAGTCGATGACGTGTTTGGAGAGAAACGGCCAACTAGGCTACTACGTTTAGCACAACGATTTCCGGAACCTCCAGTCCAACGCCGGGGCGATGCCTTCGGCTTGGAGTGGAGGGGGTTCTGGGGGACCGACAGGAAGGATTTACACGGCCGGCGCTTATGATCGCGATCTCGAAAATGATGATAGGCGGCAGCCGACCGGCGATAGGCTTGCTGATTATGGGTTCTTTCCCATGCAAATGGCGCTGTTCGATGACGGCGATGGACTATGTTTCTCCTCTGGGCGGCGGACCGGGCCGCGCGACTCGCCAAACGCACCTCCGACGGGGATCGATCCGATTTATTCGGCGGCATCGACAATTCAATCCGACCTCGAACGATATTTAGTACTATCACTTCCAATTCGATCCGTGAACCCGGCAGAACTCCACCAGTTTGACTGCACAGGCCAGATCAATACGGCGCCTGCAAAGATTCCGGTAGCCAATGTAATGACAATTTGGCGGTCCAGCTCGGCCTAGCGGGCTCCGGAACGAACGATACCTGGCTCGCCGATGCAGATGTACGGGTGGGACTCCGCATGCTGCACCTCGCCCACGCCCTTGAGGACGATCCGCTTTATCGGGACTTGAACACCGCGGTTTATGATGCTTCCAGGAACGTAATGATCGCCGACGCTGGCGAACCGAAGAACAAGCAGGGCAGTGAGCTGAGCTCTTGAGTCACGCGATGGCCAATAACGGCCTGCCGGGCCCAATCGCGCTGGTATGAGTGAAGATTCCGCGCGCCCAACCGGGACTCGGATAACACCACGACTCCCACGACCTATCAGCCTGGGCACCTATTTCGTCTCCGGACAGTACCAGCCTTATAGGCTGGGTTTTCATGAGCCGTCCCTGCGGGACTTGGATTTCCAGCGACGACTGCCCAGGCAACTCGTCATGTCCTACAGATTGTTTCGTTTCTTCGAAACTGAGACACTCTACCAGCCTCGAGAGGCTGGGCTTTCTTCTGCCGTCTCTAGCAGGCTCGGTATATCCCACAGATCAGGTTGGGCGCGGCGGAAGTGATCCGCTAAGGGGCACGGAGTGGGCGCGGAGCAGATCGTTATCACCGGTACCGGCTCGCAAACGGATACAGCTCCAATCGTTGAAAGGAGCTGATTATGAGAATGCGAGTGACTCTCGTCTCGGCGATTGTGTTGCGTAACGACGGGTGCACCTTTGTCAGAACAACCGGCGGAGAAATATTACAACCACGACCGCAGTCCTTTAAGTGGAAGCACTCGGATCGCAAAGTTTAGGAAGTTCCCGATAACTGCAACAGCCATCACTAAGTCGAACGCGCAGCGAAATTGTTGCAAGAGTCAATCGGGCTGTCCGAGAGAGGGCAGCTTTTGGCTCGGATGCCCAAACGACGCGCGGGATTCGAATGTACCTGTCACGGAAAGAAGCAGCCCGGCAAGGTCATCGCCAGCTCGCTGTGGGTAAAGAAAGGCGGCAAGTGGATGTCACCCTTCCATCAGGAGACTATCGCCGAAGGCATGTAGTTGAAGGGCGAGCGCTCCCGCTCATTCCAAGCGCAGGAATGAGCGGGGCAGGCGTCGAGAAAGGCTAGCGCAGAATTCTGCGGCGGATGGCTGCTGCCGCGCCGAGGATACCGGTTCCCAGCATCACTAAGCTGCCAGGCTCGGGAACGGTGGTATCGACGCTGACATCATCGATGACAGCACCCACTCCGGCGCCGTTGAAGGTGTATTGCGAGGTGAAGGACAGGCTGGTGCTGTTCGAAGCCGCGGTTACATAGTAAGTCAGCAACTCGTAGTTGCCGGATCCCGTGTCAGGCGTCGGACCGTTGAACAAGGTCTGCGATCCCCAGGTTACCGTCAGAGGATTTCCGCCTACATCGTCGGAGAGCCAGAAAGCTACCAGATAGCTCTGTCCCGGCTGGGTGGTCATAGTCTGGTAAAGCATGTTGGAACTAAAGCCGTTGTCCAGGTCGGCAAATTGCTGACCGCTGTGAGCAATGCCGTCGCCCTGACTGTTGTTCAGTATCCCGATATTGCCGGTGCCGACAAACCAGCCATCACCGATGGGGCCGGGACCGTAGATGTTGGGGGCCGCATATTCAAAGCTGCCGTCCTGGATCAAGTTGATGGCGACCGCGGGATACGCGACCAGGCAGAGAGTTATAACCATCGCACATACAAGCGTAGTCCTCATCCGGTTTCCTCCTAGGCAGACAAACGGTAACTTTTCACGCCGAACCGGGGAGTCGCACAACTCCCGGGGACAAAGAGTATGGATGGTTTGCTCGATCCACGCAAGTAAATTCGTAGCGCCAGAATCAGCCGCAGTCCGTCAGAGAGCTATTGCGCTACTTTTATGGCAGAAATTGGACATCAATTTCTTTATTTGAACCGTGAATTGAATCGTGGAACGAGCCTTAAGGCTGACTGGTTCACCTGTAACTGTGGGGATGAGCGGGCTTGCGATGATCAACGGCAAGGCGGGTACCGTTGCCGCGCTGCGAGTGGAGAAGGACACGAAGATAACGGTGAAGGGAAACTCTCCCCATCCTGGTAAAGGAAAGCCGCGATGCGCAGCCCACGAATTCGCTCAGGCGCCAAAACTCAGCGCCGGCGTCGCATCGCCCGGGGTATCCGCCACGGCCGGTGGCACAGGGGTGGAAGTTGGCGTGGCGTTGCGCTCGACTTCGGCCCAGCTCTCGCGAACCTGAGCAATGGCCTGGGCCTGGGCGAGCATCATTTCGGGCGACTGGCGAATCTGCGCCTCCAGCAGCTTGGCGCGAATGTGGCTATAGAAGGTGTCAAGTTGACGGGCCGCCGCGCCGCCAGCGGCGAAGTCGAGGTTGCCCTGCAGATGTTGCAGGATGAGCAGTCCGTGGTTGATGCTCGAGGATCGCGCCTCCACGTCGTTGGCTTTCAGGGCGGCGATGGCGGCACGGATGTCCTGCGCCAGCCGGTCATACAATAACACCACCACACCCACCGGACTCACACCCAGGGAAGCGGTCTCACGATAGGCTAATGCTGCATTGGGGATTTTCATTTTCAAGTTAGCTTGTGCTGCTGCTGCTGGTGCTCGGATCGAGAGACGAGAGTTGCAAGTCGATCTGCTGCATCTCCGCGGGATACTGCTGCAGCAGAACGTTGAGGTTGCTGTATTGGGTGGTCAGCTGCGCCTGCTCGGCCGTCATTTGGTTCTGGAAGTCACTGATTTGCTGGGTCAGGCTGTCGTTCTGCGCCTGCAAACCTTGGGTGTCCAAACCCACCAGCCCCGCCGTCGGGTCGGTCATCTGCTGCAGCATGCTGCTGATGGCTTGACCGTAGCCATTCGACGACTGAAAGAAGTTCTGGAAATCGGTGTAGTCGGTGGTGAGGGCGGTTTGCAGCGCACTGGTGTTCAACTGCAGGGTGCCGTCATCTTGCATCTCGACGCCCAGCGACTGCAGGTTCACGAACTGGCCGGTGGCGCTGGTTGAGTCGCCGGCCAGCTGCAGCATCTGGGTTTGCAAAGCGCGCAGGGATGGGTCGGCCTCGAGCGGTCCAAGGTTCCCGGAGCTGTCGGGGGTGAATTGCGCGTTGATGCTCTGCATCACGGCGTTGTAATCGGTAACGAAAGTGGTAAGTGCCGTAGCCGCGGTAGTGGTGTCAGGAGTGATTCCGATCTGCACCGTGCTGTTGGGCGCGCTGGCGGCTAACTGCAAGCTGACGCCGGAGATCACCCCGGTGAGGGTATTGCTTGCGCTATCGAAGGGGACGCCATCGACGCTTCCCGTTGCGTCCAGTCCTGGCACGCCCTGAGTAAAGTTCACCGGCCCGCTAACCGTTAGATTGCCGGCCGCCCCCGAGGTTTTGCTGGCCAGAACCAGGCGCTGCCCGTTGGCATCGTTTTGCACGCTGGCAGTAACTCCGGTGTTGCTGGCGGAGCCATTGATGGCGTTGGCCACGTCTTGCAGGGTCTGGATGGTACTGGGGAGCGCGATGCTGTCGGTCTTGCTGGGATTATTCGGGTCACCGTAATTAATGGTCAGCGTGGTCCCGTTTAGCGTGGTCGGATCGGAGATAGGGTCGGAGTAGCTGGAAGACGTGGTCGCCAGCTGGCTGACGACGACGCTGTGGGTAGCCGCCGCGGCGGTGTTCTGCGCCGTAGCGGTCGCGATGGTGGGGTCCGACGAGGTCACGGTCTTCTGGCTGAGGGCCCCGAACACGTCGGTCAGCGATTGCACGTCGGTCTGCAACTGGCTCAACTGGGAGGCGATGCTGCCCAACGTGCTGATCTGCAGCTGGACCGCCGACTGCTCGCTTTGCATCAGCGTTTCCGGCTGCTCCTCCACCTGCATCAGTTCGCTCACCACGGAGTTGACGTCGATGCCGCTGGTCTTGCCGCTGAACGCGTCGTTGATGTTGGAAAGTATGCTGGAGATGCCGGAAGTGCTCATGAGGACCCAATCCTTCTCTCGTGGGGCAAGTGCAAGCCGCTGACCACCACCTTAAGAGGGAGCTAATGGAAGGGAGAAGGGGGACCGCGAAGGCCCCACCTTCTCCCCCGTGCAAAGCGCGGCAGGACGGTTATCCCGCCCGCTGCCAACTTATTGGAGCAGTTTCAAGACGCTCTGCTGCATCTGGTTGGCCTGGGACAGGGCGGAAATACCGGTCTGGCTCAGGATGGAGTACTGCGTGAGGTTGGCCACTACCTGCGTCATATCGGCCGAACGGATACTGCCTTCGGCGGAAGTCAGGTTCTGGGTCTGGGTGTTCATGACGTTGGTCGCCGCCTGTAAGCGGTTGATGCCGGCGCCTATATCGCCGCGCAGTGCCGCCACCTGAGCAATCGAACTATTCAGGTCGGTCAGTGAGGATTGTGCGTCAGCCGCGCTGAGCAGGTCGTCATTGGCGATGCTGGCGCCATTCATGTTGCCGCTGCTGAGCTGGTTCAACGCCACCGAGATGGTGCTGCTGCCTACGGCTGTGGAATCGCTCAGGAACACATCCATGGTGGAGGAGTTCGTGGGTGCCGCAGTAACCGTCGCCGCGCTGCTGTCGCCGCCGAGTTTCAGGGTGCTGGTGTTGTCCTGCAACTCACTGGCGGCATCCACGCCGCGGTTCTTGGTATCGGTTACCTGCAGATTGCCGTTGGCATCGAGCGAGGCGATGAGGCCGTTGCCGTTGGTGTTGATGTCAGTGACCAGGTCGCCGACGGTGGCATCCGAAGCGCTTGAGGTGAAAGTGAACGCCGTACTGCCGGTGCCGCCTTTGAGCAGCAGCTGCCCGGTCACCTTGGTTGACGTGCCCAGGCCGCCGACGCTGCTATCGGACACGACCGCCTGGCTGTAGTTGGCGCTGCCGCCCTGGAACACGGCTGCTCCGTTGTAGGTGGTGTTGCTGCCGATGCGGTCGATTTCAGCCTTGATGGACTGAAACTCGGTATCGATGGCTTCACGTTGCGAACCGTCATTGACGGTCCCGTTGGCCGACTCGGTGGCCAGGGTCACAGCCCGGTTCAGCAGGGTGGTGACCTGGGAAAGGGCGCCGTCGGCGACCTGTAGTTTGCCGGTTCCGTCGGTCGCATTCTGCGCCGACTGGGTGAGGGCGGTGATGTTGGCGTTCAGGCCATCGGCGATGGCCAGCCCGGCGGCGTCATCGGCGCCGGAGTTGATGCGCGAACCAGACGACAATTCATACAGTGTCTTCTGTAAGTTCATCTGCGTGATCGACAACTGGTTCTGCGCAGCCAGGGACGGAATGTTATTCAGAATACTGATAGCCATGGAATAGCTCCTTTTTTTTCGTTCCACCTGCCTGAGCGTTGTCAGGCTTTGTTCCCGCAGCTGCGCTGCCGGGGGTTTTTACTGGTGGAACCGAATTTGCTCACTGTGTTCATCGGCGGAAGCGGGAGAGGCTTTAACGAAAGACGGATTCAACACGGAGGCACCCTTCGGCTGCGCTCAGGGCAAGCTGCGGGCATGCAGGAAAGGAATTCAAGTGCGAGGCTCGTGAATTTGATTGGCCTTACTTATGTCGATCTGTCATGTCCCGCCTCGATCGATTTGTCATCCCGAACCCGGATCGATCTGTCATCCATCGATTGATTTGTCATCCCGAACGAAGTGAGGGACCTGCAGTTTGTACCTTGCCCAGCGAGAGCTTTTTTCATCCTGACCGCAGCGAAGGACCTGCTGTCGCCTGCACCCTAAAGAGCAGGTCCGTCGCAAAATCCGAAGGCTTTGTATCAGGGCACGACGTCCGGTGGTGCCGCGGGCGGTTCAGTGTTCGTCAGAACCGGCACGATGTGATGGTTGTTCAGAGGCCTGCTGCATTACGAGCACGCTGATGAAGCAGACCCAGAAGAATGCGGTTCCTGTGTAGGACAACCATAGACTCGCTTTGGCTTTTGCTAGAGAACCAGGTGTCCATAGCCTGTCCACTTCCTCCTCGTAAGGTCCCCGATAACGTAGGAGTTCGTAGTCATCAACATTCCCGAGCTTCCTTGCGTAATCTGTTCGCTCATCCCCAACACACACCGCTTTAGCAGTTCCCACACTTGGAATAGGTACGATCCGCACATAACGTTGGTTGTAAGCGATGTACGCCAGGAATGAACCTAAGAGCGCTAAAGAGCATATGATCGCCACAAGAAGAGCGTATTTTCGCGATCTGCGAAAGGCGAAGAACACCACCCCAACTGCAACCAGCAAAAAGAATGAAGTCAACCCCATCGCCAAGGGGCTAATGTCACCCAGTGGGGGATAGAGGAACCCGCCATTAGGTACCTTGATTGAAACTCCCTCTAATAGGAAAGGAATCAGCGATAGCCAACCGTGCGGCCTGACATACGCCTTCAGGTATTGCTCAACTGTTAGCGTGATCGTTTACCTCGAACTGGCTTTAGTTTTACGAATACAGGGGTGGTTTGAGTTGTTGCGTCGTACAGCACTTCTTCTGTTTCCTCATAGCCGTCCTTCTGAAACTTCACAAACCAGACGGCAATCGGCAGGTTTTCGATGGTGGAATTGGTGACGTCCGAAAATGGTTGGAAGTCGTCCGGCTTGCGACGGTAGAGGATTTTGGCGCCCTGTGGGTCAGTTCGGAGCTTGAGCGTGAACGTGAGTCGAGCGGTATTCGCGGCCGTCTCATACGCATTGACATTGTGCAATATGCTTCCGATAGCAAATGTGGCGACGCTGTCCGGCGAAGCGGCTAGGTCTGCTGAAACAAATTGCAGATGCTCCCGGGAGTTATGCTGTGTGGAGAGCTTTAAGAGGCTGTCATGGTAATTGCCACGAATGTCATCGAAGAAGACGTTGGACGCGGAACTTCGGCTCTTGGCCAGCTTTCTGTACTCTTCTTCGGTCTCCGTAACACTTTGGAGCGCCTCTGCCACAGTTTGCTGAAGCACTTGCTTACTTTGTTCCGGACTCCCTTCAGAAAGTTTTTGTCTTACTCGGGTGATTTTCGCGCGCAGCAAGGAAGCTTGTACCTGAAGTAGTTTAACCTCGCTTGGATTGAGAGTCACTTGTGCCGATTTCGGCACGACGAGGCCTGCCGCTGGTAGTACTTCAAAAGCCAAGAATCGTTGGCCAACTACCTTCCTGGGCCTTGGACATGGCTGCCTCGGCTGGCCAGACTTATAGGACAATATCTCGGCTACTCATTTTCCGGTGCGTGGGGCGTCAGGCAAGCGTTCGAAAGATACGTCATAGGAAACAGTGCCCGGTTTCAACTCGATTGGCATAGAGCTCTCTCCAAATGCGCGCGCGGTTGATCTTGGATACCCGGTTTCCGATGGGTAAAATATCACCTCAAGCGAGTCCCTGCACATGCCTGGTGCGGCCGGCTCCGGGGACTTATCGACGCTCACGTGAAATGTTGCTTTGGTCCCATTCTCTACTGCTTTAGGTCCAGAAACGCTGACGCTGATCGGCGGTTCATCGGTATCAAGTTTGAAGGTAACGTTGTCCGACACAGGAATTTCCGTCATCTGGGCATTACCGCATTCAACCCGTCCAAGCTTCCACTCACCGCTCTTCAGCCGTTGGTCGATCCGAAATTGAAACACGTACTCCGATTGCCCGTCTTCTAAAGGGACACTCTCCCCGGCCGATGACTCTCCTCGATAGTCCCTTGCCTGATCGGCTTGCGTCGATGGCTCTGTATTGACGATTGTTGCTGCGACGCGGCCGCCATGGTATTCGTCCGGCGTTGGTGTGAGCCGCACGATCAGCTTCAAAGTCTCCCCTGGTTTGTACACATCAGGCCCTATGATCGTAGGCGTCGCCTTCAAGGGTGTCTGCCTCCTTTCCTGTCCATACAATGCGACGCAACACAACGCTGCCACAGCGATGACATGCCATTTCTTCATAATCATGCGAATTGTACATCGGCCTTTACGAGCCGCGGGACCTAGCTGGTCACTTCCATGCGATATGGCCTGGTACGCGACGCGGCAAACCAGTCAGAACGGAGGCTTCGTTGCAGCGTTAGTTAACACTTAGACGCGACGTTGGGGACGCGCACAAACTGCAGGTTCCTCGCTGCGCTCGGAATGACACCCCGTGGTGAAGGCGTGACCTCGGCGGCAAGTCCTCTTTCAAGCAATACGCACGATTGCCGATGAGGAAGTTGTCTCAAGCTTCCCCGGGCTGAAGGATGCAAATGATCCAGTTGACGCGTTTGAATAATTCGCGGCTGGCGATCAACTCCGACCTTATCAAATTCGTGGAAGCTGCCCCCGATACGGTATTGACCCTGGTCAGCGGAGAAAAGGTCGTTGTCCGGGAGGGCGTCGCCGAGGTCATCGAGCGCGTACGTGAATTTCGGCGCTCGATTCTCTGCGGCGCCCATCCTGCATTTCGCCTGGCGGGCGAGAACGTCTTGCCCGCGTCCTCCCAGGATGATCTGTCTGCCGAATCCGGGGGATAAGCTGTGGACAAAAGCAGTTTCACGGGTCTGATTCTTGCGATCGGCGGAATCGTTGCCGGGCTGTTGATGGAAGGCGGCAAGCTCTCGCAGATCCTGCAACCGACAGCGGCTCTCATCGTTTTCGGTGGGACGCTAGGCGCGGTGATGCTGCAGTTCCCGCTGCCCGTGGTTATCTCCGCATTTCGCCGCCTCGTCAACGTCTTCTTCGAACGCAAGCTCAAGCCGGAAGCTGTAGTGCGCGAGCTGGTGAACTTCGCCAACAAAGCGCGCAAAGAAGGCATCGTGTCACTCGACTCGGAGCTGCCTCACATCCACGATCCGTTCCTGCGCAAGAGCCTGATGCTGGCGGTCGACGGCACCGAGCCTGACGAACTACGAAAGATGATGCAGCTGGAGTTAGACAACCAGGCCGAATATGAAGACCACATTCCCCGGGTATTCGAGTCGGCCGGGGGATTCGCTCCCACCATTGGCATCATCGGCGCCGTGCTGGGCCTTATTCAAGTGATGCAGCACCTGGATAACATCGAGGAGGTGGGCCGCGGCATCGCGGTGGCGTTCGTGGCCACGGTGTATGGGGTCGGCTCGGCGAATCTCTTCTTTCTACCCGGTTCGGGTAAGCTGCGCATTCGCATGCGTCAGGAGCAGATCGTGCGCGAGATGACGCTGGAGGGAGTGGTTTCTATTCTGGAGGGCATGAACCCGCGCATGCTGGAAACCAAGCTGATGGGCTTCCTGCAGGACGACGGTGAGACCGCGAAGAACGACCGAGGCCGGCGATGATCCATCAGAGGCGATATAACACGCGCGTGAGCCATGAGCGCTGGCTGGTTTCGTATGCCGACTTCATTACCCTGATGTTCGCGTTCTTCGTGGTGATGTTCGCCTCGGCTCGCGTCGATAAGGCAAAAATGTCGCAGCTTACCGATGCTATCCAATCGGGGTTTCAGGAATTGGGAGCGAATGCGCCTGCGAGGCCCCATTCCCCACAAAGCCGTGCCGACGAACTGGCCAGGACTCCCTCACCGAAGTCGGGGCTGAGCAATGTCAACCACAAGCCGGAGGATTTCGTGGCGCTGCAGAAGGAGTTGGAGAAGCTGCTGTCGCCCGAGATCAAGCGCAACGAAGTGGCCCTCCGGCTGGAGCCCGATGGGTTGATCATCAGCCTGCGCGAGGTAGGATTTTTCGATAGCGGTTCGGCCCAGATCAAACCGCAAGCCATGGGCGCGGTGCATCGCGTGGGCGAATTTTTAAAGGCGCGCAACTGTTCGTTGCGCATCGAAGGCCACACCGACAACGTCCCCATTCATACCGCATCGTTCGCTTCGAACTGGGAGCTTTCGACGGCGCGCGCGACCGGCCTGGTCAAGCTGCTGATCGAGAACGAAGGTCTAGCGCCCGAGCGACTTTCGGCGGCGGGCTACGGAGAGTTTCATCCCGTCGCCGACAACGCTTCGGCGGCGGGTCAGCAATTGAATCGCAGGCTCGACATAGTGATTGTGCCGCAGGTAATTCCGCCGAGCCGGGTTGCAATGGCAGCAGCCACAGGTTCTGCGCAGGCAGCCGCGAAACCGTGAGTATGAAGGCTGCCCTGACTCAAAACGGCAACTGCGTGCGCACCGATGGTTCCCGCGGATTGAGTGGAAGACTTAACGCTTCCGCAACGCGCGAAAGCAGCATGGGGATACTGAATGGCTTTTGAAGGTAATAATCGGGAGGGCACAGGTTAGCTCGCAACGATCCGGTGTGCCCCGAATATCCCGACATGAATAGGGTCACGAAGCCTGGATGCATGGCTTTCAACCGCAACGCCAACTCGTCGCCGCTCATGCTGGGCATCACCACGTCGGTGAGCAGAAGGCTGATCGAGCCCTCGAAGCGGCGAAAAATTGCCATCGCTTGCTCGGCGCTGGAAGCCTCCAGCACCAGATATCCCGCACTTTCCAGAACACAGCGAGTGACTTCGCGAACCGCATCCTCATCTTCCACAAGAAGTATGGTGCGGTTCGGGGGCTGCGTCGAGGACGTGGTGGCTGACATCGGTAGTCTCCTTACGGCGAGTGACTGATGTGCGTGCTATGCACTGGGTAAATGCAGGCGGACTGCCAACTCATCGCGATGCAGTTAATGAACCGGCAAGTCGTTACAGCAGAATCGATTGCGAACAAAAAGCGAAGACGGCTGGGCCGTAGCCAGCGGCTCCAAAATGAGAAACGGCTCAGAATGGGATTTCAGAATGGGAAAAGGAGGCTGCGGGCGTTCAGCTAAATCGATGCTTCGGAGGATTTGGCGCCTTCCTCCGACCGCCGGTCGAAGAGCGCTTCAATTCCCGACAGCCACTCCTCGCGGGGAGCGTCAAGTCGCAGGAAGCGGTCGACGGAATCATGTCCGCTGTTGACGCGTCCATAGTCGGCTGTCAGCACCACCGACAAAATGTCGGGACAAACGGTCTTGGCTTCGTCGGTTAGCTCCCGCCAGTCAACTTCCGGATCGCTGGTGTCGAGCAACAACATGTCAGGGCACGTCTGGCGTAATATGCTGTGCACTTCTCGTACTGAGCCCGTGGTCAGGACCTTGTAACCGAAATGCTCCAATAGCATCTGACGAACCTGAAGCGTCAGTTCATCTTGATGCACGCAAAGAATTTCCTTGGACTTCGATTGCAACTATTGCCCCACTTTCTTCTTCTTCGGGGGTGCAGATAAAACCGAGGACCCCGTCTGCACCAGCCGCAGCATTGGGTCTGCAGCGACTCTGAGTTGAGGTGCATGGCTAATACCAAATCCATTGTCAAGTGAAATCTGAGACTTACAGGGTACGCATGGCGGCAACCATGAAAATTTTTCCGTATTGGCAGCTCGAATATTCTGGCTCGTGTCCAAAAATCTATTTACATAGCGCAAATCTGCTGCACGGGTGGCTGTTGATTGCGATATTGGAGGACTACGGACGACCGAGCGAATGGGCGTCGGAGGGCTTGGGAGCGGGAGTGCTGAGCGGAAACTCGCCGGGCTCGCTGGCCTCCGACAAACTCGCGTCGCTAGTGGTGTTATGGGCGGAATACTTGTCATACACCACGACGTGCAGCACTGGCTGGCTCTCTTCGATCGGATCTATCAGCCCGGCTTCATGCAGGGGCATGAGGTAAGCGCGTACCCAGGCGTACTGCGCCGTGGTGAAGCCGCGACGCGACAGGTCGGCGCTGACGCCGGTCAGATGAGTCGATGCCGTGTCGCCAAACTCAGGAGCGGCAAAACGGTTGTGACGGCGCAAGCTGGCTTGCTGCTCGACCGTGCGTACCAGCGAGTTCACCTGGAGGGGCTGATGAAACTCGGTATAAAAAGCCTGGCTGAAGTCTTCCAGGAAATCGCGCGTCCACGAACGGCAGTAGCGTCGATTGTCCGGCAAATTGGCGGCAATCTTCAGTGCATCGGACTCGGATACCGGGACCAGGTCCTGCGACAGCTCATAACTCAGCAACTCGTTATCGTCGTAGATACGCGGCAACTGCAGCTTGTCGAGTTCGACATTCTGCTGCACCAGCATTTCGTGTGAGCCGCGAAACACAGGACTGAAGTGGAGAGCGAACTGATGGGTGGCACGGAGGCTGGTGCGGCGCACTTTGTGTACGCGGGTGTGGGTGACGGCCGACGCGGGCACGCTGAGGCCTGCGATCAGCAACAGCAACGTCGCGCCGAGCACAGTTCGCATAGAGCGAGATTTATTAGTCGAGTTCGGCCAGATAGAATTGCGCATTATTAAGTTTTTGCTCCAGCGGCACAAACACCGCTCAAGCAACTTGGCGAATGTGTGACGATAAATGATTTCATCCAATATTAGCAAGCACTTTTGGTCTCAGGCAGCTACACCGGAAGTGGGATGCTTCCCAAAGTAGCACGGTTTTCCTAAACGGTAGTTGCGATTGGACAACGACAGGCAGTTCCGATTGTCGATCGTCACGGTAACCCATCAGCGCAGAGGTTACGGATACAGCGGGGAAGACCTACGAGTTCCCTTGGACTTCTCTGGCGTTCCGTGTCGTCGGTGCTGATTGTCTTGATTGCCACAGGTGTGATCCCTGTCACAGCTGGATGGTCTAATTATAGAGCATGATGAATCAGCGTCATGGAATCGTTTTCGATCCTCAATAGCCGCAAGCGCGCCATCATCGCGCTCATCCACACTATCGTCTTTCTCGGCGTGGCAGGAATTCAGGCCGCGGTTTCGCACGCTGAGCCACTCGCCATTCACGGCTCACGGGCCAGCAGCGCTGTTATCCTGCTCGGCATCTACCTGGTCGTGACCACGGTGCTGCTTCTGTTGTTGAAGGCGTCCGACTGCACCAAAGAGAAGGTCTACTTTGCACTGTGTGCCGGAAGCGCCTCGTTCGGCCTGGTGCGCATCGTGATGGGCGATCAGGTGCTGCACGTCAACGTCATGCGTGTATTGCTACTGGGATGTGCCGTGTTAGTGGGTATGCTGATCTTGCGCACGCATTCTGTGCGCACGCAGTTGCCAGCCGAATAGGTTTCGCGGGTCATAACGCTCTTGTGTAGAGGCCGGGTAGTGCGGGCCTTCAGGCCCGCGGATGCCGGACATTCCCCCAAACAAGCAGCCCGGTTATGCCGTGGCGCTAAAGCGCCGCACTACCCGATCTCTTCAGCATGTTCGCCACGTCCGGACCGGCCATGTCGGGGGCGGTCTTGCCGTCGTCGGCGCGCAGGGAAGCGTCAGCGCCGGAATCGAGCAGCGCTTGAACCATCTCCGCATTGTTGTGCTGTGCAGCGGCGTGGAGCGCGGTGAAGCCGCCCGCCTGTTGCGCATCGGGATCGGCTCCCTCACGCAACAACATCTTTACCAGCTCGGCATTGTTTGAAGCGGCGGCGCTATTGATGACGGCGAGTTTGGTGCCGTTGGTGGCGACGGCATTGGGATCGGCGCCGTTGTTCAGCAGCTCTTCGGCCGCGGCCGGCTGAGAAAAGAAGCTGGCGAGGTGCAGCGGCGTGAAGCCGTCAGCGCTGCAGGTGCATACCAGATCAGGATGTTCACGCAGCAGCGAGCGCACGCGATTGTCGTCGCCGACGGCAGACGCCTCGAAGATGTCGAGTTCGCCGGCTTGTTTACGGAGCAGCTCCACGATGGCCGGCTGCCGCTGATAGACCGCCTGCATGATTGCGGAAACGCCAGCGTCATCGCGCGCGCGAGCGTTGGCCGGATCGGCGGCAAGCAGGGTGGTCACTCGTTCAGAATCGCCGTTTCGAATGGCTTCAAAGATTTCGTTCCGCCATATTCTCTCCTCCGGTAAATTAATTAGCATTGCTAACTAATTTGACATTGCGATAAGCTAACTCGGTTGGCGGTGAAAAGCAAATGAAAAAAATCAGCAAGGACGCGATTGAGTTAGCCGATGCCCTGCATTCGGCGGCGATCCACCTGCTCCGTCGAGTGCGAGGCGAGGACCGTGCGTCCGGGATTGGGCCGGCGCAACTGTCGGCCTTGTCGGTGCTGGTGTTTGGTGGGCGGATGTCGCTGGGCGATCTTGCGGCCGCAGAGCAGGTCAAGCCGCCAACCATGGTGCGGATCGTGCAGGCCTTGGGTGAGGAAGGACTCGCGACAGCCAGTGCAAATAAGCAGGACCGGCGCAAGCTGGTAATTGCGGCCACGGCGCGCGGGCGGCGCCTGATGCTGCTAGCGCGAGAGCGTCGTGTGCATGCGCTCGCGGAGATGATTGCGGGCATTAGTCCAAAGAAGCAGGAGCAGTTGCGCGAGGCGGTAACGGTGTTGCGAGAATTGTTACGTGAGCAGCGTTAATCGGATGCGTCATTTCGGCCCGACTGAAGCAGATTGACTAAGAGCTCGGCCGAGAGAACAGGCCACGTCAGGGCATGAATTTATTCGTGCCGAATCGTATTCCCTTTCTCGTTATCCCCAGCGGGCTTCAGCTTGCGAAGGGACCTGCTCTTGCGGGCGAGTCCATTGCACGGTGCAGCGAAAGCAGGTCCTTCGACTGCGTTCATCCCGGCGTGCCGGGACTCACTCCGCTCAGGATGGCAATTGAGATTTGGGCGGATATCGGCACGACCGTGGGCTGCCCTGAGCGAAGTCGAAGGGTGCCCTGACGCGGTGCTTCGCAAATTCAAATGTATTGGTCATACTTCTAGAACGCTGCGGCGCCGGCTTCGGCAACGGCGTGGTCCTGCTCGCCTGAGCCGCCGCTCACGCCGATGGCGCCCACGACCTTGCCGTCGCGCTTGAGTGGAATGCCGCCGGCGAAGATCATGATCTTGCCGTCGTTGGAAGCGTGAATGCCGAAGAACTGCCCGCCCGACTGCGAGTGCGTCGCCAGGTCTTTGGTAGCAATGTCGAAGGCGCGCGAGGTGTAGGCCTTCTTCATGGAGATGTCGATGCTGCCGATCCAGGCATTGTCCATGCGGACGTGCGACACGATGTTACCGCCTTCGTCGGCGACGGCGATGTTCATCGGCTGACCGATGTCCTCTGCTTTCTTTTCCGCTGCCGCGATGACGCGGCGCGCATCTGCCAGTGTTACTCCTGCCATTGAGTGTCTCCTGGTTGAACCCGAAATGCACTTCACCGGGTAGTGCAGCGCTTTAGCACTGCGTTTATTGCGCGATTTCATCGGGGAATGCATCCGCTGCGGCGCAGCGGATGCATTCCCCGTTATTCAACGACCCACGCGACGCGGACCTGAAGGTCCGCACTACCCAAACCCAATTCGCAACGGACATCATCATCGCATCAGCCTGCCGAGCTCAACAAGCTGTACAGCAACACTGCGAGCACGATTAACGTGATAACAACATACATGTAGTCTTTCTCAAGCGCGAAGGCGATGGCGGCAAACAACACACGCGCGATAGGAGTCGCGATCAGCAAGAGCAACCCGAACTGAATGATGGCGCGCGCATGATTGGCGACGATTCCCTCGACCACTGCCGGGATACTCTTCAGCGCTTCAGGCTCTCCATGGAAAGTTGTGTATTGGATGGTCTCCTGCCCGTGACGTACCAGGTAGAGCACGCCGCCGATGAGGACTACGCTAGCGGCCAGCAGCACTCCAGTGCGCAGCAGCGCTCCGATGATGATCTCGATCCGCTGATCGGTCCAGGCTTTCTGATTCACAGGCGCCCCGTTACTCCGTTGAAGATCATTTCGAAACCGAGCACGACAATCACGGCCGCGAAAACATAGCGCAGTACCTTCACCTTGGCCTTCACCAAAACCTTCGCCCCCAGCAGCGAGCCGGCCAGCACGCCCAGCATCACCGGCATGGCAATACCCGGAGCGATGTAGCCGCGGCTGAGATAGAGTCCCGCGCTGGCGGCCGCCGTCACGCCGATCATGAAATTGCTGGTGGTGGTCGAGACCTTAAAGGGAATCTTCATCGCCTGGTCCATCGCCAATACCTTCACCGCGCCCGATCCTATGCCCAGCAAGCCGGAGAGCACGCCCGCTCCGAACATCAATCCGTAGCCCGGCACCACGCCGGTGACGTTGTATTTTTCCGGGCCGTGCTCGGTAGGATAGCTGCCGTTCAATCGGAGCTTGTTAGCAAGAGGCGAGGCTTGAATGGCGACTCCCGACACTTCGCGATGGCGGCTGGAGAGAAAGGCGGAGTACAGCAACACCAGCCCAAAGACGATAGCGATCGCGCTGCCCGAGACCAGCAGCGCGACATAGGCCCCGACGACGGCTCCGACGGTAGTTGCGGTTTCCAGAAACATTCCGATGCGAATGTTGGAGTAGCCTTCGCGGACGTAAGCCGCGGCTGCGCCCGACGATGTGGCAATGACCGAAACCAGCGAAGCGCCAATCGCATACTTGATGTCAACGTGAAAAACCAGGGCGAGCATGGGCACGACGACCACGCCGCCGCCCAATCCGGTGAGCGCGCCCAAAAAGCCCGCCAGCAGCGAGCCGAATCCGACCAGAGCAGTGAAGAGGTAGACGCTCATGCGCTCTCAGTAGTTCCAACTCTTGAAGTCGGTACTGGGGGGAGCGTGGGCTTCGACATGTTGGCTCATCATCTTTACAAAATCGCCGATTGACCAGGGGAACCAGCCGTGGCCTTTCTCGGGACGCCCATACTCAAAGTGGGCTTTGGCTTCGGGATGCTGCTTGAAGAAATCCTCCATGTCATAGACCGCGAGATTGAGATAGAAGTTGTCCATGTCGCCGACCCAGATAAAGATGTTGCCGGTGAGCATGGGACCAATCTTCGTCCAATTCTTCGCGGCATAATCGCGCAGGTCGTAGCCATGGTCGCGCATATAGTCGGCGACCTGACGATTGATGACACCGGTGCGCTTGTCCCACAGCGGCTCCGGATAACCGTCGGCAGCGACGGGGCCGTACACCGCCTCCCATGCTTCGAGTTGTTGACCAGAGCGGCCATGCGAGCCGAGCACTTCTTCCAGTTGACTCATCTGCCGCACAGTTTCCACGACCTGGCCTTCGGCAGTGCGCATCAGCGGACGCTCGCGCGCGACCCACTCGTAACCCGGAACCTCGAACGCGTTGGGATCGTTGTAAATGTCCGAGAGCTGGTAGTGGCGAAAGTCGATGGGATCGGGGAAGCCAGTATAGGTACCGCCGAAGAAGTCGGGATGATAGAGCTCGAGCGCGAGCGACTCCCAACCGCCGGTTGAACCTCCGGTGAGCACGCGCGCCCAGGGCTGGCGAATGATGCGGAAGTGTTCCTCCAGGTAGGGAATCAGCTCCTGCATGAGGGCATCGCCGTAGGGTCCGTCATTGGCCGAGTTCACGGCGTAGGAATCGTCGAAGTAGGGCGTGGGATGCTGGAAGGTAACGGCAATCATGCGCGGGAAGTTGTCGCCGCTCCACGCCTGAAAGCCGGCGTAACCCATGCTCCTATATTTCGTTGCCGTCGCCGGGAGCTTCGGTCTGGATAAACAAAGGCGGCGCCAGGCCGAAGTGACCTTGCTCGTAGATGACAGGATAGTGAGCGTCAGGATGCTTGTCGTAGTCCTTGGGCAGAAGGATCGTCGCCCCGATAAACATCGGCTGTCCCCAGAACTTTGTCAGCAGCTTGCTTTGGATCTTGACGTGCTTCACCCAAGGCGTATCGGCAGGCATCTTGATCGCGGGAATCACGTGGTCGGCTTGTAGATGTACGTCGTATCCGGCAGCAGGATCGAGATGGATCTTTTGTACAGCGCTGTAGAGATTGCCGGGCGAGCGATTGAACTGCTGCCCCTCCCAGTGGTCCATGTGCGCCCAGATGGTGTGTCCGTCGGAACGATGAAACTCGGTGTAGACATTGACGAGTGCCTGCACGTAATAGTCTCCAGCGGGAATCTGGCGCAGGCTCTTTAGCGGATACCCCAGGGTATCGGCATCAATGGTTGCAGCGCTGCCCGGGGCGAGAGCAGAGATGTCAACGCCGAAGAACGGAGTCTCCTGCTCCCAGTTGCCGATCTGGTCGCGCAAGTCTTTGTCTTCCTGGCGACTCAGGATGACGAACACGCGGCCAGTGATGGGAGCAGCATGTGCACGAGCGGGAACCGTGATCTCGAAGCGCGGGGATTGCGCGAGGCTGGCAGCCACGCCAAAGCAGAGCAGAAATGCGAAGGAGATGTAGCGAAGCAGGCGCATGGTCGGTGCCGATTCCTGGTGGCGGCAATCGCCAAGTTTAACAGGAGAACGGTGGTATGTCGGACTTGGGACGGGACGGGGATGCGCAACGAACGATTACGTGACGTGGGTTTCCGAAAGTTCGTGCACACCTGCGTTCGCCGGCGAGGTGGGATGGGAAATGGAATCCAGAAAGACGCAATTGCGTCCCCGGGCCTTGGCCTCATAGAGTGCTCGATCGGCGATGCGTACAATCGCGTCGGGTGAGCGTTCCTGCAATGTCTCGGCAAATGCCACACCAATGCTTACGGTCACGGAAATGGTCGCTCCCTGGTGGAGGACTCTGGTTTGCGCCAAGGTGGTGCGAATGCGCTCAGCGTAATCAAAGGCACTCTGCCGCGATAAATCCTGGGCGAGGATGATGAACTCCTCTCCGCCATATCGGCCGACATGGTCGTAGGCACGTACCAGGGAATGCAGCGCGCTCCCCATCTGTGTCAGGACAGCATCGCCGGCGCAGTGTCCATAGGTATCGTTCACTGCCTTGAAGTGATCGATATCCAGCATCAGCAAGGCGACGCTGGTCGCGTTGCGGAAGCCACGCTCGAATTCGGCAGCCAGTAATCGCTTCCACGCAAGGCGATTCCAAAGCCCAGTCAGGGAGTCGTGGGTGGCCAGGTACTCCATTTCTCTTTGCGCGTTCAGCAGCCTGTCTTCCAGCTCCAGAATGCGCGTGCCGGCACGCAGCCTGGCCAGTAACTCCTGGTAGTCGACCGGCTTGGTGATGTAGTCATCGGCCCCGGCTTCGAGGCCGGCGATGGTATCGGTCTTGGCATCTTTCGCGGTTAGAAGAATGATGTACTGATAAGGATAAGCGGCGCGTTCCTGGCGCAGCCGACGGCACACTTCGGGACCAGACATGCCGGGCATCACCCAGTCGAAAATCAGCAGTCGGGGAGCATCGTCCGCCTGTGCGGCGTGGAGAGCGTCAAGACCATCGGCAACCGTTTTGACCGAGAACGAGGCGCGCTCCAGCAGCTTCTGCAAGAGATGACGGTAAACGGCATCGTCCTCGGCGACCAATATTTCTCTTGCCCGCGCAGGCGTCGGGGACGATTCTGTGTTCCGGGAGGTCGCTTCACTCATTGGCGACTCCGCCGGCGACAACCTGTGGCCGCATCACGTCCTGCAGCATTTCAACTTCTGCCATGAACCGGTCGATCAGGCTGACGGCTGCGGTAGCGTCCTCGACCTGGCTGGCTGATTCGATCTCCTGGGCCAAGTCAGCCGTCGCCGGAAGTCCAAGTGCACCCAGGCTGCCTTTCAGCTTGTGAGCGGGCTCGCGCAACGAAGCCAGATCGCCCCGGGTCAGCGCCTCGGTTAGACGCCGCGCCAACACCGGGTAGTCCTTGAAAAAGAGTTCGATCAATTCGTCCAGCAGCGATTCGTCGCCCCCGAGTCGATCAAGTGCGGCGGCCCGATCCCAGACAGCTTTGTCGGGTGCGCTGGGTCTGGAGGGCGGGTCATCGCTCTCATCTGAGAATGGGAGCGCTTGCATGGCGCGAGTCAGGGCCTGCTCAATTTCCGCCAGGCGCGCCGGCTTACTGAGGTAGTCGTCCATACCTGCCGCGAGACACTTCTCCCGGTCTCCTTTGAACGCATGTGCGGTCATGGCAATGATCGGAATGTGCTGGCCGGTCGCTTGCTCCAGATCGCGAATCGCCGCGGTCGCGGCATAGCCATCCATCTCCGGCATCTGCACGTCCATAAAGATGAGGTCGAAATTGCCGGTGCGGAAGAAGCCGACAGCTTCCGTACCATTGTTGGCGACTGCGGTGACATGCCCCATGCGGTCCAGCAGACGTTGCAGAAATCTCTGATTGACGGCATTGTCCTCCGCGATGAGTATGCGGCAGGAGGTGGCGGCTGCCGGCATAGTCGAACGCGTGACCATCCCGGCGGACCAGGCACCCGGCTTCTGCAAGGCGATCTCAAGGGCGCTGCGCAGCTCGCTGTTATGGACGGGCTTCACGAGATAACAATCGACGCCAATTTCCCGGCAGCGCGCGATATCACCTTGCTGGTCTGCCGAACTCAGCATAATGACGGTGGTGTCGGCAAGACTTGCATCGCTGCGCATGCGCCGTATCAACTCAAACCCATCCATCTCAGGCATGCGCGAATCAATGATGGCGATCCGATAGCCGCCGCCTTTCCGACTTCGCCTCGTGCAGCATCTGCAATGCGGTCAGCGGCGAGGCAGTTCCCTCGCACCGCATACCCCAGGCGACACAGGCAGACTGCAGAATGCGGAGGTTAGTGGCGTTATCATCCACCACCAGGACCCGCAGGCCGGAGAATGGGCAGGCCGTCATAGACTCGCTCGCTGCTGGCGAAAGCCGGCCCGCGCCCAGGCACACGGTGAACAGGAAGGCGCTGCCCTTGCCCACTTCACTCTTCAGCCATATGCGTCCGCCCATCATAGAGACCAGGCGCGAGACAATGGTGAGGCCCAGCCCGGTTCCGCCGTACCTCCGGGTAGTGCTGCTGTCAGCTTGGGAGAAAGCGTCGAAGATGGTGCCCTGTTTTTCGGGTGGGATGCCGATTCCGCTGTCGGCCACGCGAAACAGAATTTCCTTTTTCCCGGCAGCCGAGCCGCAGTGGCTGACCTCGATCACCACTTCGCCTGCCGGGGTGAACTTGATGGCGTTGCCCAGCAGGTTGAAGAGCACCTGCCGCAGCCGCGCCGGGTCACCGCACACCATCGAGGGCAGCCCTGGCGGAAGGTCGCAGACCAGTTCAAGCTGTTTTTGCCGGGCCGGTACCGCCATCATCTTCACTACATCGCGAACCAGCTCCGGCAAGTCGAAATCGATTTCTTCCAGTTCCAGTTTGCCGGACTCGATTTTAGAGAAGTCGAGGATGTCGTTAATCACTCGCAACAAGGTCTCGCCCGACCCCATCGCCATCAACAGATACTCGCGTTGCTCAGAGCTGAGGGTGGAATCAAGTACCAGTCCCAGCATGCCAATAACGCCATTCAATGGCGTACGAATCTCATGACTCATGTTGGCCAGGAACTCGCTCTTGGTGCGGCTTGCGCCTTCCGCCGCCTCCTTGGCCGCACGCAGGTCGGTGTTCAGTAAACGCAGGTCTGCGGTTTGCCGTGCCACTTCTTGCTGCAGGCTGTCCTGGTTCGTTTCGAGCTGCCGGTCGCGGCTCTCGATCTCCATCAGCATTTCGTTGAAGCCGAGCACCAGCTGCCCGATCTCATCTTCGGTTTCCACATCGGCGCGCAAGGAGTAATCTCCGGTCCGCGAAACTGCGCGTGCAATGCGCAGCAGCCGGCGCACCGGACGAGTGATAACCCGTTGCAGTCGGATGGCGAGAAAAAGCGCAATCAGGGAGGAGTTCAGCAGCACGCAGAAGATGATCGCGGCGTAACGCAGTAATCGCGGGTTCAGCTCGCTCAAATGCGAGTGCACGACTACGGTTCCCAGGCGTTCACCGTTCGCCACTACAGGACGTGTCAGCGTGAGCTCGCCAAACGTGGCCAACAACCCATCGCGTGCCGGCGGGGAGTCGCAGTTCCAATCCGACGCGCGCGCAAAGCGAGCGAAGCTGGATCCGTCGTTCAGGTAGAGGCAGATACCCATCACGGAAGAGGCGAACCGCGAAGAAGCGAGGATTTCAGAGGCAGACTGCCGGTCGTTGAAGGCCAGGGCGGCGGCGCTGTTTTGCCCCAACACGTCGGCCAGCAGGCTCAACTGCTCGATTTGATTGGCTCGGAAACGATGAATATCGTAGCTGACGATCAAGAGGCAGGCGATCAAAAGCGCCGTGCCGCTGGTGCCGGTGATGATGAGGACCAGTTTTCGACCAAGCGACAGATGGTTAGCGCTACGCATAGTCAACGGTTCTCGACTGCACCCTTTCCACCAGCTGGGTGACCCAGCCGAAGCAGTTTTGAGCTCACCGTCAGGTGGGACCGTTGAATGGTTTCCAGGTTAACCGCCAGTCCCACACGTTGAGCTTGAAAGAAAAGTTGGATCATGCCGCCCAGACCGAGAAATCCGGGCTGTTCGCCGACGGTGAGGATGTGGGAGTCGCGAAGGCTTGTCATATATTGCTGCAGCCTTGGCCGGGCGCACGCCGCGATGAAAACAATCTGGCAACCACGTATTTCCGTCGGTCCGGTGATTGGCTCGACCTGCAGGGGGCGTCCTCGGACCAGCTGGCCGTGCGCTAGCTGCATAAGCGCGGCGCTGGTAGTTGAACTGCCCGCCACGCAGATTCGATAAGGTTGAGCCTCGTCTTTCTCCGGCCATTCAACAAACTGCGTGAGGTGAAACAGGACGGCGGCCCTTACATCGTCGCGAGAAAGGGAGACTTGCGCGGAGGACTGCGCACAGCGGCAGAACGATGGAAAAAGAAGAGCCAGTAACGAAATGCCGATCCACCGAATGCGTCGCAGTCGACTTGCGTTCCGTAGTGCTCGCGGAGCGCACGAGCGGTTCGTTGCTCGCGGGCGAAGGCGACAAGCTGGCGGCAGCGCCGGGAACACCGCAGCGACGGAGCCAACGGAATTTGCACACCGTTGCACCTATAGCTCATCGGCGGTTCCAGAGATTGGCTTGAAAGTCGCGTACGGTTTCCAAGTTTCTAAAACAGGTTCCCGGACTGCACATTTATGCACAATTCACGAGGCATTAACTAGGGAGTCACTACGCTCGGGCACAATCGCAATATGGACCTTCCGCCGCCGGCGGGCCTCGGAGTGCATGCTCATAAGCACTGAAGCATCGCAAACCCGGTTATACGCAGCGCGTGGTCGCCGCCTGGCGCTGAGCGAGCTTCCTTTTGGCCCGGGCGATGTCACCGCGGGAAGCGAGGACGAGCTGCAGGCCGTTGTCGCCGGCGAGTCTGCATTCTGCGACTTGCCCGCCGCTATTCGCGAATCGAAGTTCTACCGCAACCTGAGCAAACGCATTTCGAGTGGTGAGGCTCCGCGGCAGACTTATCTCGAGATTGAGAAGTTCTTAAGCGATTCCGGCGAGGTCTGGGAGAACAGTTGGATACGTTTTCCCGAAAGCCGCCTGAGTACGCCTGCACTGGAAACATTCCGCGCCGACCTGGGAATGCAACCCGGGAACGAATGTCAAGCCCACGCGCACCGATGTCTCAGCGTTACAGCTTCATGCATGAGGGGCGGCCCTGGTTGCGGGTGCCGATCAGTTATGCCCTGAAACTGGCGCTCGCCGATCTGATGGGTTCGCAGCCGCGTTTACCGGGGCGCATACTCGGCGAAGCTGAGCGCCTGCTGGGACATTTCTTAAACGACAATACGTCGCCGGAGACAACATCCTTCCACGTGGTATCGGCTACGCTCGCAGCTCACAATTGGCGAGCAGGTGGCGCGTGAGTCGGCGCGACGATTCTTGTTCACCACGCTGCTGATGTCGTGGGCCAATCAGCGCTTCGGGCTGCGCAGAAAACGGGCAGCGCGGAATGGTTTATCACGGCCCGCATCCGCCGGTGCGACAGGCCGAGCTGTCGTCGTGCATCTCTGACTCGTTCTACCGCGAGCTGTTTATGAGTCCCTGCCTGTCAGGCTGGGATGATGGCGAAGCGAAGGCGGAGTACATGCACCTATGCCATCAGGTGCTGAGCCGCAGCCAACTGAACTCCGTTGCCAAGCTGCGCGAGGCGGGACTGATCGCCAACAACCTGATTGTGCTGCCGAGTCCGTCGAACGTGAGCCTGGCCAACAACGGAATCCACGTCAGCATGGGAAGCCGTTCGCTGACTCGGGCTTTGCAGGAGGCTGAGCCCCGGAGCGCTCAGGGAAGAGAAGCGGCTGGGCGATCTTGCCATAAAAATCTTCGAACATTTTCTTCCGCTGTTTGTGGGAACCTATTCCGCCGCGCCCTATCGCATCGACTTCGCACAATTTCATCCTGAGGTGTTGCTGGCATTTCTTCCGCATGAGCTCGATTTCACCCACCTGCGGCTGATGTGGCGCGAGTGGAAGGAAAAAGCGAAGCTGAAGATTCTGGGGCGACCGGCTACTCCGTATGGACCACAGTGGCTGGATCGTGCGATGTCGGGGCTGTTCCGCTTGCGCGGAGATCTGGTTCCCGATTACCGGCTGCTCAACTATCCCGTGGCATGGCTGGCCACCGAGCACGCCTCGGCCTTGGACGGCGAGCCGGGAAATACCTCGCGTTTGGCGGCAGAACTGGATCAGCTTGGCATTGTCGACCGGCGCATGTCGTTTTACATGCCGCTGCGACTTGCGTCAATTCGGCAGCCGTGTGGATATTCGGGCTTCGAGGCGCGCTATTACAGCCTGTTTCCCAGCTATACCGCGACATGGCACCGGCGATCGATCTGCAACAACTGCTTCTGGCAGCGTCGTACCAATTGGCGCTGGAAGGGGCGTCGGTGCACGAAGACATCCCGGACGATCCGACATCGGAGAGCGAGCGTCGCCAGCCCTTATTCTTCCGCGCCGCTGGTCTGCCGGCCTTCTACGTCCACAAGCGTATCGCAGTAATGAACTGCTGCGCCGCATCTTGCGTCACTGCAAAGAACACGCGCTCGAGCTGGCGGCACGCGGACTACTTGCGCGTTTCGCTCAGCGACTACTGTCACGCGCTGCTGGCGTTCCTGGAAGAAACCGCGACGGGCATAATCGAGGATTTCGACGCGAACCTGCTGCTGGGCGATCTGCGCTGGCGACTGGCAGACAAACGCATGCGCGCTTCCGAACGGATGGTTTCAGAAATCGTGAACAGTTGCGGCGAGCAGGATGCAATGCGAACCAATGCGGCAGAGTTCAATCGCGCGGCAGAAAAGTACTATCGCGATGATTTGCGGCAGGCGCAATTGAGGGAGGCGTTGCATTACCTGCGGGAGGACGTTGCCCAAGCTCCCATCGGCGCGGAGGAGGAATTGCGAACCCTGATCCGGTGCGGAGTGCGCGTGCAGGATCCACTGCGCTTCCTCGAGAGCATCGGCGACCGCATGCTGCGCGAGGAGCTTTCGGCTGGCGGAACTGGAATTGCTGCTGAGTCTGCTGCTGGTGCTTTCCGCCGATTGAGAACCTGCCGCAACGGGTACAGCGAGCGCCGAACAATGGCCAATAGGGCATGATGCACGAATACATCGTAAGGGAAACAGGTGAGATCGCACGCGAGCGGCTGGTCGGCGATAAAACGGTGGCTGCTCTGTATTCGCCCAGACTGGAGAACGCAGCCTGGGTATCGCGGCTGGCGTCGAGCCGAAAAATTTCCGAGCTGCTCGGCTATCTCAACTACGACAACCGGCTCTCTTCGCGCGCTTCGGGAATGAAGCGTTTCCTGAAGAAGAGCGGCATCGACCTCGTCTGAACTGGTCGACGACCCTGCGTCGTTGAGTACCGCGCGCCAGATGTTCGAGCGCAAGATTCGCTATTGGGAGTGCCGGCCGCTGCCCAAAGTGAGCCCTTGCGTGGTTTGTCCGGCTGACTCGCGGGTTGCTGTGGGCTCGATGTCCAAAACGTCGAAGCTGCTGATCAAGGAAAAATTTTTCGCGTTTCCCGAACTGTTGGGCGGTCCACGCAATCGCTGGACGAAAGAGTTTAAAGAGGGGGACTACGCGGTCTTCCGGCTCACTCCCGAGAAATACCACTACACACACGTACCGGTACAAGGTGTCGTCGCCGACTTCTATGCGGTCAATGGCCGCTATCATTCGTGCAATCCCAACGCGACGGTGAAGCTGATAACCCCACATTCGAAGAACAAGCGCGTGGTCACCATCATCAACACGGATTGTGTCGGCGGCACGGGCATCGGTTACGTCGCCATGATCGAAGTCGTGGCTCTCATGATCGGCAACATCGATCAGCGCTACAGCGAGCACGAATACCTCGACCCGCGTCCGATCGAGCCGGGCATGATGCTGCGCGTGGGAGCTCCGAAGGCGCTGTTTCGCCCTGGCAGCAGCACCGTGGTTCTGTTGTTCCAGCGCGACAGGACTCGTTTTGCTGAGGACCTGGTTCGCAATCAGCAACGCCGCGAAGTTCGCAGCCGTTACTCGCGGGCATTCGGGCAGGCGCTAGTGGAGACCGATGTGGCCGTCCGCTCGCTGCTGGCCTTGCCTGCAAAAAGGAGAACCTCATGATCGACACTGCCTTCATCGCAACCCTGGCCACACTCATGGCTGCACTGTTTGCCTGGGGTTTCAAGACGCTTCCGCAAGAGCGCTGGCAGATGATTGCCGCCGTGCCTGTGGCGAAAGATCGCCATGGTGAATGGCGCGGCCTGAACCTGACGTTCTATGGGTTCTTCAGTGCGACGGGCTGCGTGTTCGGTATCGGATTGGCGCTGTTGCTGCTCGCTTCCGTCCATGTGTCGATGCTGGTGGCCGTGATTCTCGTCGCCGCGATGCTCGTAGTCTGCGTGCCCGCGTCTCGGCTGGTTGCTGCCATCGTGGAGAAGAAAAGCAATACCTACACCATCGCGGGAGCCGCATTCATCGCAGCGATGCTGCTGCCGCCTCTGGTTTGGCTCGGCGGGAAGCTGTTCGCCGGACTGGGGGCTCACGCTGTATGTCGTTCCCACCTTGGCTGCTGCGGCGATCGCATACGCACTGGCGGAAGCGATTGGACGCCTGGCATGCATGAGCTTCGGATGTTGCTATGGCATGCCGCTGCGCGAGGCGTCGCCACGGTTGGCAAGAATCTTTCGTCGCTTCAATACTGTATTTCACGGCGAGACGAAGAAAGCCGCCTATGCCTCCAGCTTGCAGGATGAGCCGCTGGTTCCGGTGCAGGCGCTAACCTCTGTGGTATTCACCTTGTCGGGACTCATAGGGCTGGTTTTCTTTGTCATGCAGAACTGGCGACTTGCGGTGCTGGTCCCAATGATCGGTACCTGGGGATGGCGAGCCATCGCCGAAAATCTGCGGGCCGATCATCGTGGGCACGCGCGCATTTCGGTGTATCAGATCATGAGCCTTATCGCCTTGGCTTATCTCTCGACGACTACGTTCCTCATGCCCTCAAGCGGTCCCGCACCCGACCTGGCATTGGGCCTTGCAGAGTTGGCGAAGCTTCCGGTGTTTCTGGTGTTGCAAACCCTGTGGGTGCTGCTGTTCCTGTTTTACGGACGCAGCCAGGTGACGGCATCGGTGTTGTCATTCCACGTGGTGACAGAGCGGACATAGCGGCGCCTACTTCAGTTCTGCAGCGATAATCGCGTCGACTTCAATCTCCACTATCATCTCGGGCGCGATAAAAGCCTTGACCTCGACCATGGTTGCCGCGGGACGTATTTCAGCGAAGATTTCCCCGTGGGCGCGCGCGACGTCTTGCCAGCGATTGATGTCGGTCACGAAGGTGCGCGTGCGCACCACATCGCGGAAGCTGGCTCCGCCTTTTCCAGGGCGCGCTCGATGTTCTTCAGCGCCTGCACCGCCTGGGCATACATGTCGTCACCGCCGACGATTTTTCCATCGGGTCCCGTAGCGACCGTTCCCGAGACAGTGACGAACGGCCCAACTTTCACGGCACGGGAGTAGCCGACTTTGCCTTCGTATGGCGAGTTGCCTGCGATGTTCTTGCGTTCCATGATTTCCTTTCGGCGATGTCCGCGAGACCTGCTGGCAGTCGTTGTACATTGCCGCCAGAACCATAGTCCACTCGCCAATCTCCAGCTCTGGTAGCAACCAAATACGCCGGAAAGAGTGTTCGAAATAGATAAGCCGGCATCGCTCATGGGCTCGGCGCGCTTCTGCAAGGCAGTGTCTTTGCGGATACGTGGCAACGGATTCGCTTGCGTCGGCGATGCGAACTAGATTAAGAAGACGAACAAGATTTTGCGATGTTCGTTGTGGGTAGACCCCTTGCGGGGACGGAGGAACGAACTCAGGCTATGATTCCTGAATCGCATCCGCTGCAGGAACTCTTCACCGAATTAGTTCACCACCATTTCGACCGTGAGGTTGGGCTGCACGACAGCGCGGTGCAGGATTATGTCGCCAACATCCTGACCGAGTTTTGCGAGTGCGAACAGCTGTTCAAGATTCGCAACGCAACCGAACGTCCGCTGCAGGACGTCGGCGAGATGCTGCTGGAAGCCGATCCGGTATACGGGCCGGCGCCGTCGTTCGATCGCGAGCGGCAGGTACGCAAGCATATCGGCGACTACACGCTCTTCCTCTCCGGGATGTTTCCTGAGAGCATCAATCGATTTCGCCTGCGCAGAGCTCGGTTGGAGAACTTTGTCGACTTTCTCAAAGCGGGCAAAGAGAGCTACTACATCGTCTCCAAGTTCGATCAGTTTGAATACACCAAGCTGGCGCCTCTATTCGCAAAGCTGGCGCACGAATTTGAATCGTGCGTGTACGGCCTTAACCTGGTGAAGAGCGATCTGCAAGAAATGCAGCATCCAATTACGCAGCAGGCCAAAGAAATCATCATGTAGAAAGCGGAGAGTGGGCCAGTGGGCCGTGGATAGAAGGCAAGTTCGAGTGGCGGAGCTACGAAATAGCTGCCGCGCTGGATCCCCAATGTTCTTGGCTTATGGCTCGCCGATCAGCTAAATTTCACCAACCACCATCCGCTCAGGACTCTCCGCGTCGACGCATCTCTTGCTACAGTAGGAGTGCTGCGGAAAATTGCAGAAGCCCCTATCCCGAATGCCCGTAGAAGCGCCCGCTACCGCCGAGGTTCGTTGTGTACGCTGCGGCAGGCCGATGCCCGAAAGCGCCTACTGGTGTCCTTCGTGCGGCAAGCTCAACGTCACGCTGGGGGTGCGGATTATCTTCATCCTCCTTGTTGTGTCGCTGATTGCGGGCTTCGCTCTCACCAAGGTCTATGTCTCGTATCTCAGGAACCTCGAGTCGTCGCTGGCGCAGCGCTGGTTCCAGCGAGGCGAGGAAGCAATCGTCAGAGGCTATCCTTCGGTTGCCGTCGACGACTATCGAAACGCTTTGGGATATGACGGAAATAATCAGCAATATCAGCTGAGACTTGCTGAAGCCCTGATGAAAGAAGGGCGGCTGGCAGAGGCGCGAGCTTACCTGCTTACCTTGTGGTCAAAAGACCCAGCCGACGCTCAGTTGAATCTTGACCTGGCACGCGTGTACGCCATGCTGAACAAGCCCGAGCTTGCCATTCGTTACTACCGGGCGGCGGTCGATGGGGTTTGGATGAGCAATCCCTTGCAGAGCCGTATCGATGCCCGGATGGAACTGGTGCACTACCTGATGCAGAAAGGGGACAAGGCACGCGCCAGCGCGGAACTGATTGCGCTGCAGGCAGAATCGCCGGAAGATCCAGCGGTGAGTGTGCAAGTTGGAGATCTTCTGCTGAAGGTGGGAGAAAACTCTCGCGCCGCCAGGTCGTTCGACACTGTGCTCAAAGAAAATGCGAAGAGTGTCGAGGGCTTGACCGGCGCCGGCCGGGCTGCGCTCGCCATGGGAGATTACCGCAAAGCGGTTCGACTGCTGACTACTGCCGATGAGATGACCGGTTCCAAGGCGGGCAGTCCCGAAGCAGACGAGTTGGCGGTGGCGCGCGAAGCATTCGATACCGATCCCTTTTTGCGTAACCTGACCATCACCCAGCGAGCCAATCGGGTGGCGGAAGCCTTCAATGTGGCAATGGATCGATTGCGGTCATGTGCATCGCAGCAAAACGTAATCCTAAGTCCGGAGTCTCCGGCGACTGCGCCAAAAAAATCAAGCGCCGCCTTGCCCAGCAAGAAAAACGGATATGTGACGTCGATCGTTCCGCAGGCCGCCGCACCCAATTCTTTACAGCTCCTGTACGACAGCGGAACGCAGAAGGAGCCTTCGGCACGGCCGGAGGCGTTGCGCCGCAACCCTGATGCTATGTCGCCGACCATGGACTTCGTCTTCGAAGTGGTGCGCGCCACGGAAGTTGCTTGTCCGCCTACGACGCTGAAGGAGCGGGCCTTGCAACTGATCGCGCGGCATGAGGGAGAGGGTCAGCCATGAGTACGGTTCCCAGCGAGACACCGCCAGCTCCTGCGACCCCGACGCCTAAGCCCGCGGTCTCAACTCCCACGCGCCGTAAATACTGGGATGCCTTACGCGGAATGCTCTCGCCGGAGCGTTTCAGCGTACGCGAGGAACAGTTCTTCCTGGTCGTCGCGGTGATGATCGGACTCGCATCAGGATTGGCGGTTGTATGTTTTCGCATCTGCATTGAACTCGCACGAATCAAGCTGCTGGGAAGCGGACTGAACCCCACGTTTCCTCGGGTGGTTCTTGCTCCTGCCCTGACCGGACTGGTAGTGGCGGCCCTGGTCATCCTGTTCTTCCCGCGGGCGCGTGGCAGCGGAGTGAACCAGACCAAAGCAGCACTTTACATTTATGACGGCTTCATTCCGTTTTCCACCATCATTGGAAAGTTCATCACCGCGGGGCTCGCCATCGGAAGCGGGGCGCCATTAGGACCGGAAGATCCGTCACTGCAGATTGGCGCGGGCATCGCTTCGGCCGTCGGCCGCAGACTGCACATGTCGCGCGAAAAGCTGCGACTGATCGCGCCGGTCGGAGCCGCCGCTGGATTAGCTGCGGCATTCAATGCTCCCCTCACCGCAGTCCTTTTCGTTATCGAAGAGGTCATCGGCCGATGGACCGCCGGCATCCTGGGAGCGGTGGTGCTCGCCGCAATCTCCAGCGCGATCGTGTCCCGCTGGTTTCTTGGCGATGAGCCGCTGTTTCGCGTTCCGCTGTATCACCTGGAGCACATCGGCGAGCTTGCGGCTTACGCCGTATTGGGTGTCATCGGGGGACTGGCCTCCATCGTCTTCATCAAGTACATCGCCTATTTGCGGCCACGCTTGAGGCGTCTGCCCACGTGGACGCATTGGGTACAGCCCGCCGTTGCCGGTCTCATCATCGGAGTGGTTGGCATTTGGTACCCCCAGATCATGGGCGCCGGCTACACCTACATCGATCAGGCAATGCACGAGCAATTCACCTGGCAGGTATTGCTCATCCTGGGCGGACTAAAGATTTTTGGGACGGGACTTTCCTTCAGCTCGGGAACGCCCGGCGGACTATTTGCGCCGGTGCTTTTCATGGGAGCGATGATCGGCGGAGCTGTAGGGATGATGGAACAGCACTTGTTTCCTTATCTCGCGATTCCGGTCGGCGCCTATGCGCTGGTGGGAATGGGAACGCTGTTTGCCGGCATCTTGCGCGCGCCCATGACCTCGGTGTTCATGATGCTTGAGGTCAGCGGCAACTACACCATCATCGTCCCGGTGATCATCTCGAATGCCATCGCATACGTCATCTCGCGGAGCTTTGAGCCTACGCCGGTGTTCGACCTGCTTTCACGGCAGGACGGTATGGACCTGCCATCGTTGGAAGAAGAGCGCGAGACGCCGCTGTTGCGTGTAGAAGATGCGATGCGCCCTGCGGTGGGGCAGGTACTCACACGGAACATGGCGGTGCATCAGGCGCTGCAACAGGTTCAGGGCTCAGCGCAGGAATTTTTCGTAGTCAGCATGGGAGGCACCGATTGGCGCGGTGTCAGCCGCAGTGAGCTGCTTGCCATGCCGGACTCCGATCAGCCGCTGCGTTCGGTGTTGACGCACCACATCCCCTACGTCCACCCGGATTTCACTCTCGATACGGCGTTGCGACTCATCGGCCAATGGCCCGTGGTGCCGGTAGTACATCGGGCAGACTTCCAGCAATTGCTGGGAGTTCTGTCTCTGGAGGACATCGTGCGCGCCTATCGCGGTGCAGGTATCAGCGAAGACATCCAGGATGAAGAACCGAACGCACCGAAGGCGGCGATCTGAGCAGGTTGCAATAGCGTTGATCTGAGTGATCCGGCGCCCCCGAATGCGCCGTTCTTGCGCGTCCCAGGGTAGTCGAGCTACTCACAACCTGCCACATTCGGTCGGCTTCTAACTGTCGTGCCCTCCTCGATCCGTTCACTACGAAGGACTGTTGTGCGGTCTGTCGGCGAGTTGGATAGGCTCGCGCCGTTTTGGACCGAACTGTTTCGCCAACGGCCGAAGACCATGTTTCAGAGCTTCGAGTGGAACCGGCTGGCGGCGGAAATCTTCAGCCATCGCTTGTCACTTCTGATCTGCGCAGTTGAGAGTGATAACGGAGCAGCCATCATCCCGGCGGCAATCCATCGCCATAGCAATCGCCTCGAACTGCTAGGCGAGACGCTTTTCGATTATCGCGACCTGCTGCACGTGGGTGACGAACACGTACTTCAGGTTGCGTGGCAGATGCTGGCAGAGTTTGACCTGCCGTTGTCGGTGACAGCCGTGCAATCGGGGAACGCAGCCGCCTACTGGAAGGAGTTCGATCTCGTCGAATTTGCGCGCGCACCCTGGGTTGATGCTGCCAGGGGGACGGCAGAACAGTTTCGCAAGCTGCATACGCGCTCCGCACGCCAGTTCCGCCGAATGCAAAGAAAAGGGGTGACGCTCCGTCAGTATTCAGGCGTGCAGAGCGAACTGGTCCGGCGGATATACCAGCTGAAGTGCGATCAGTTTGCCGGAGACGCCAACAACGTATTTCGCGACCAACGCCGCCGCGAGTTCATGGTGGCTGTCGCCGCAGCCGAGGCAGAGAAGTGCCAGGTGTTCACGCTCGAAGATGGCGTGGGCTGCATCGTCGCTGGATTGGTGACCTTTCTCGACCGCGACATTCGCCGCTTCTACACCATCTACTTCGATCCCGAGTGGGCCGTGTATTCTCCCGGCGTGGTGCTGGTATTCGAAGCCACAGCGCTTTCGCTGGAGCAAGGCGTTAGCTGCGACTATATGACAGGCGAATATCCCTATAAGCTGCGCTTCGCCAACGCCAGCCGCATGCTGTACCGAGTTGAAGCATCGCCAGCGCAGTTGGCCGAGGTTGCTCAAGGACCGGCAAAGCAGAAGATCGCTTAGGACCGTCTCATGACGCGCTCGCCGGAAACGGATTTTCCAGAGAAGGACTCTGCGCCGTAAACAACTCCGCTCCGTTGCCCAAGATGTGCATGTCATCTTCGAGCCGCACACCAAACTCGCCGCGAATGTAAATGCCCGGCTCGTCGCTGAACGTCATGTTTTCGTGCAGCGGCAGTTTGTCGCCGCCTACCAGGTACGGCCATTCGTGACCGTCCATACCCATGCCGTGCCCTAGGCGATGGGTGAAGTACTTGTAACCCGGGCCGTAGCCGGCATCGACGATGACCTTGCGCGCAGCGGCGTCTACTTGTTCGGCGGGAAGGCCGGGCCGCGCTGTCGCCACGGCGGTTGCCTGCGCCTTGTGCACGATGTCGAAAACGCTCTTCATCTTGTCGGTCGGCTTGCCCAGGACGAACGTTCGGCTGATGTCGGACGCGTAGCCTTCGACCGAGCAGCCGCCGTCCATCAGCAGGATGGCTCCCTCGCGTATCTCCTGCGGATGAATCGAGCCATGCGGCAAGGCGGAGTATTCGCCGACCTGCACTTCGGCGCCGCCGGTGAACCCCTGCTGCTCATGCGCCAGCCGCACCAGTTCAGCAAACTGATTTTGCGTCATCCCCGGCTCTAGCGCGTGATAGGCGGCGGCATAGGCGGCCAGCGTGACGTGCGCGGCCAGACGCATCAGCGCAATCTCGTGATCGCTCTTGATCATGCGGCATCCCGCCGTGACCGGAGTGGCACTGACGATCTCCAACGCAGGCAACGCCATGCCAATGTTGTTGCTGAAAACGAACGGCGTCTTCTCTTCGATGCCGAGCTTTCCACTCTTTACGCCAAGTTTGGCCATGCCCTGCTGCACGCGGGTGTAGGGATTCTCATCTTCTTGCCAGGTGCGCACGTCAGCTTTCTCGCCGAACGGTCCTCGCGCCAGTTGCTCGCGGGCGCGGTCCTCTTCGAATGCAGGACAGACAAAGAACGGGTCACCCTTGACGGGAAGAAACATGCCGAAGAAGCGTTCGCTTACCCACCAGTGCGCTCCGCTGTAATAAGTTAGCGAGCTGCCGTTGGTGACCGCGATGGCTTGGAGACCATTCTGGCTCATGAGCTGCCGCGCGCGTTCCACGCGGGTTTTCATCTCTTCGGCGCTGATGGGGACGGCTTCGCTCTTGCGCGACTTGAGAGCGGCAATGGACGGCGGAAGCTTGGTTGATTCGGCTTGGGCTGCATGTGAAGGCGTGGCGGCGGAAAGTACTCCTGCGGCAGCGGCACCTGCGCTGACACCCAAAAACTGACGGCGTGAAGATTTCATTATGTGTTAGTCCCCGACAGTACAAACGGAAGAGTATTGTATGCGCTTCTTGAAGTGACTGCCAATAAAGCAGTAGGAACACCAGGCGCGGAGCGCCGATGAGAGGCTAGGCCCACGCGTGAGTGTGGGGGTGATGGCCGTAGAGTGTTTGGGCCACGGAGTGGCTTTTTCTTGCGTGGGACGCCGCACGATCTCCGTCGCTAATTCGCCATGGTATGCAGGTCGAAGTGTGCTGCTCCCCAGTTCGGGCCGACGATTTGCGGCTCGCGTGTGGCTGGAACTACATCGGCGCTTCGCATCTGCGTGATTTAGGAACGCGAAATGTTTAGCGGAGCATACAATCTTTCTATGCCTAGGATTGAGCGTTTGGATAGAGATCAGGTCGACCAGGAAACAGCCAAAATCTACGATACTTACATCGCGGAGCGGGGCAACATTCCTAATATGTTCCGCACCGTTGCGCACCGCCCGGAGATCTTCCGCACCATGATTGCTCACTTCCGCGCGATCATGAATACCGGCACTGTTCCCGCCAAGCTGAAAGAGCTGGTCATCGTTCGCACCTCGCAGATCAATCGTTGCGAATATTGACTCTCTTCCCACACCGCCTTGGCAAGGCGGCACGGATGGAGCGACGACCAGATCGAGCATCTTTCCGACTTTCGCAAACGCACGGACTTTACTGACGCCGAGAAAGCTGCGCTGGAACTCGCTGAGCGCGTTACCCGCGATCCGCATGAAGTGGACGATGCATTCTGGGCCGAGCTGCGGAAGTATTACGACGAAGGCGAACTCATCGAATTGCTGGCGGCGATCGGGCTGTTCAACTACTTCAATCGCTTCAACGATGCGCTAAGGATGGAGCCGACAAAGTAGAAGTAGAAGAAGCTGTTAGCGCTCAGCCGTCAGCTATCAGCTAAGCACTGGCTATCGATGGTTCTTCGATTTGTCATCCTGAGCGCAGCGAAGGACTTGCTGTTTTGCCTCCTGGGGAAAAAGGCTGGGGGGGGGGCGGAGCGGCTCGCACGGAAAAAGCTATATCCAGTTACATCGCGACACTGTTTTTTCAAATTGATTCAGCTCTGACAGGGGGTAATAAGTCTCTCGCCACACAACTCCGCCGCGCACGAGTGTCACAATCATGGAGCGAGCCATCGCAAACGCGAACAATATCGTTCCCGCCGGATGCAAGAAGAAATACCACGGCGAGATGTCGCTTCTCTGGGACATGCCCCAATACATGGCGGCAATCGCAAATAGCGCCACCACGTATCCGCTCCGCGCCCACCCACGTGCGACCCACACTCCGACAAACGGTGCCGCATTGATAAGCACCACACCGCAAATCGCTGCAACTGCAAACGTAACGTTAAACCGCAAGATGGCGAAGAAGTTCTTGGTCAGGCCGCGCACCATGCCGAGCGTGCCCTCAACCCAGCGCAGTCGCAGGAGATCGCGCCCAAAGACGCAGCGCTGGCGAAATCCCCGGTGCTTCACCAGTTCGCCAAGCATCATGTCGTCGAGCACCGCCATACGCAACGCGGCGTAAGTGCCGATCTTCTCGTAAACTGAGCGTCGAACCAGGTTGAATGCGCCCACTCCCATGGCGTCGCGCGACTTCGGGTCGGCCACCTTCCATGGCCGATGCGCGAAGACGAACTGCGACTGAAAGAACGCCATCATCATGCGTTCTCCCATCGTTTCCATCACCATGGTAGGGAACAGCACGATGTGATCGGCAAGCTCACGCTCGGCATAAAGCATTGCGCGGCGAAGCGCGTCAGCGCGGAACACGACGTCGGCATCGGTGAACAGCAGCCACTCGCCCGTGGCTTGCTGCGCAGCCTTCCACATGGCGTGAACTTTTCCCAGCCATCCGCTGGGAAGCTCGCTGACGTGCAGCACCTTCAGTCGATGATGCGATGCTTCTCCGCGCTCCCGCCATTCGGAGTTGGCCCGGTCCATGACGGCGCCGGTCGCGTCGTCAGAACGGTCGTCGACCGCAATCACTTCGTAATCGGGATAGTCGAGTTGTAACAGCGAGATCAGCGCTGCTTCGATGTGCTCGGCTTCATTGCGTGCTGGAACGATGATGCTCACGCGTGGCGTTGCACGGTGAAAGTCAGGGTGCCCCATCCCGCCTTCTTTTGGCGGGGTGGGGGTTTTCGGCAAGACATCGTATTCCGGCGCGCTGATGTCGGCGACGCTCTTGCGATTGAGCCAGACAACTGCGATGCGCGAGAGCCACACCGCTCCGAGAAATGCGCCGAAGATCCAGATAAAAGTCTCAACCCAAGAATGCAAAGACATCTAGGCTGACGCCCCTTCCGGCGCGGCGTCGGGCATCAGGCCGGACTCGGGCAGCTCGGGTGCGAATCGCATTCCATAGAACAGGACGGCTGCGGAAATTCCGGCGGCGACCACTGCAGCCATAAAGCCGGTCCGCAAGTTCGTCTTGTCGGAGATGGCGCCGATCAGCGTAGGCGAAAAGGCATCGCCAAGCAGATGAATGGTGAAGACGTTCACTGCAACTGCGGTGGCGCGAATGCGCGCGCTGACCGAGTTGACCAGCGCGGCGTTGAGCGGCGCGGTGTTCAGCAGGATGAGAAACTCGCCGAGAAAGATAGCGACATACATCGGCCATCCTGGAATAAATAGGGCGGCCAGCATTGCCGGGATCGACAGCAACATTCCAATGGCCGATATCAGTTGATAGGCTGCGCGATTGCGTCGCAGCAGGCGGTCGCCAAGCCATCCGCCGAAAAGGGTCGAAACGGTTCCAGCTACAACCGTGATGCCGCCAAACAAGGTATTCGCCTTATTTAGGGGCACGTCGCGCATGCGCATCAGGAACGTCGGCATCCAGACCTGCAGTCCGCCCACGGCGAACGTCATCATTGCCATGCCTAGGCAAACCGTCCAATACGCCTTGTTGCGCGCCAGCCCCAGCAACGTGCCGCGCTCGACGTTGTCGGCGATGTGATCGCTGGCGCCGCGTTGTGGCTCATGCAAAGCCAGCACCGCAAACGCCAGCAGCACACCAGGCGCCGCACAGATCATGAACGGCATGCGCCAGCCGTGCGCTGCGCCGAGTTGGCCTCCGATGATGTACCCGAACGCGGTGCCCACCGGAATCGCAAGATAGAAGATGGATAAGCACTCTGCCGCGCATGCGCTCGGGGAACAAGTCGGAGAGATACGCCGGGGAGAAGACCACGAACGTGGCTTCGCCAATGCCGACGATGATGTGGCGCAGCAGCAGCTCGTCGTAGGTGTGAGTGATGGCGGTGAGCAGTGTCGCGGCGCTCCAGACGAACGCGCCGGCGGCCATGATGTACTTGCGAGGAAAGCGGTCGGCCAGCGGGGCGATTAGCGGCGCGGCAACCATGTAACAGATAAAGAAGGCGGAGGTGAGGAAGCCGATGTCTTTGTCGTTGACCGAGAATTCGGCTTTGATGAGCTCCTGCACCGCAAACAGGATGGAGCGGTCGATGTAGTTGACGAAGTTGAGTGCCGTCAGCACCGCCAGCGCAGCCCAGGCATTGGCTCGCGTAGTCATGGGTTCTTGGAGATTAGCAGAAAGGCGGCTATTGGCTCTTGGCTTTTGGCTCTTAACTTTTGGCTCATGCCACGCGCGTTTCTGTCCTCGGGCGTCATCCTGAGCAGAGCGATCCGCCCAAAGGCGGGGAGCGCAGTCGAAGGACCTCTACCGCTCGTACACATCGTCGTGATAATAGAGGTCCTTCGACTCGTCGCTGCACTCCTCGCTCAGGATGACACGTAAAAGGGTTAGATCCGGCGAAGAGCGAATAGCGAAATGCGAATGGCGTTCTTCAATTCGCCGCCGCAATCATCACCAGTTCCTGCTCCGGACAGAGCGCCCGGTAGGCACACCAGTTGCAATGAAAACCCGTCTTGGGATCGAACTTGCCGGCCTTGATGTTTTCGGCAGCCTTGGAGACGTCTTCCTGCGCTTTAGAAAGTTGCCGCGAATTCCGCGTCGCGATGACCGTGCTGCTGTCTTCCAGATTTTCGAAGATCACCGCCTTCACCGGTTTGCCCGTGTTCAGCCCAAGGGCATAGACGGAAAGCTGTAGACTCTCGTCGGCATGTTTCTGGTTTTTGGGGCGCCCAGTTTTGTAGTCGATAATCGTCAGCCCGTCTTCATCTTCGTCCACGCGATCGATGCGGCCGGTGACTTTCGCGCCCGCGATGTTCATTTCAATGCGCTGCTCGATCATCGCCACACGTCCGTGCGGCTTCGCGGCCTTCGAGCCCAAGAACGCGGTCAATTGGCGGCGGCCTTTTTGCTCGAACAGTTGGCGTTGCAGCGGTTCCTCGATCTTCGCTTTGGCAAACTCATCGAGGAACGACGCGATCACCGTTTCCGCATCCAGATTCTTGCCTTTGCGCTGCGCATCGAAGTAGCCCATCAGCGCGGTATGAACCGCCGATCCAAACTGCATCGCCGCTCCCGGTTCCTCAGGAAGGTTCCAATCTCTTTCCAGTTTGAAGCGAAGCGGGCAATACGAATAACTCTCAACGGCACTCGGGCTGAGTCGCAGAACATCCGTCGCGTCCAGCGGAGGCAGGGCCACCCACTGATGCACACGCGGCAACGCGGCAGCGCTGGCTTGCAGGGTCGGCAGCAGTGTGCCTTCGGCGACCTCACTGAACTCAACCTGTCCGGCTAGCGGCCCCGTTTTCAATTCGGCCAGGTCGCGCAGGTACCCGGCGGGCCGCAGGTCTTTCTTGCCGGCGGGCTTGCCGCTGAGGATGAGTTCATCCTCCGCTCGCGTCATCGCGACATAAAACAGGCGGCGCTCTTCTTCCTTATGCAGCGATTCCGGATCGCGCTCAGGAAGGTTCTCGTGGCTGCGCAGCGCCTCAGGAAATTCCACCAGTTCTTCCTGGTAATTTGCGGGAAAACTGCCCGACGTGACCCGCACCACGAAGACCACAGGGAACTCCAGCCCTTTAGCGGCATGCGCGGTCATCAGGCGTACAGCATCTTTCGATTCGCTCTTCCGCTCGTCTTTGCCAGACTCCATGAGCAGAGTCACCGGCGTACCTTCGCCATCATCTTCGGGCCTGCACACCTTGCCTCCGCCTTCAATGAACAGCTCCAGATAATCGAGGAATTCGGGCAAGGTGCCGTCGCCCGAAAGCGCTGCCGGCTTCTTCGCCCAGCGATTGACAAATTCGGCGAAGGCTTCACCGTTCTTGTCGGCGGGCAGGGCGAAGCAACGTTGCGCAATATCAACCGCAGCCTTGGCTTTTCCGTCGGCAGACGCCAGCAGGCGGCGCGACTCTGACAGAGCAGTCAGTACCTCGGCTCCTCCGGCAACCTCGGCGAGCGCGGCCTCAACTTTAAGATTCTCGCCAGCATTGGCGAACGCCGTACGAAGCGCTGCGCCATCCATGTGGAACTGCGGTAGCGACGCCACGCGGACCGCGCTCACCGCGTCGGAGTCTTTCATGAACCGCAGCACTGCCAGCAGGTCGCGCACTTCTGGAATCTCCAGCAGACTGACACCTGCCACGTCGAAGGGTATGCCGCGCTCGCGCAGCCGATGCACAACATCTTCCCGATTGCTGTGCTGCCGGTAGAGCACGGCGAAGTCGCTCCAGGGACGGCCAGCCTTGTGCATCCGCTCGATCTGTTCGACCACAAACGCGGCTTCGCTGCCCTTGCCGACGCAGCCACGAACGCGCACGGGCGGAACGGGCGCCGGTTCAGGAGCAGTGCGGGCATGAACCAGCGGGAGCCGCTTCCATTTTTTGCCACCCGGCAAGGCATGAGTTGTGATCTCCGGATTGCGCGCGATGACCTCATAGGCGCTACTCAACACCGCCTGCGTCGAGCGGCGATTCTCTCGCATGGTGACACGCTTCACGTGTTCGGCTCCAAAGGTAGCGAGAAATTGATCGAATGCTCCACTAGTGGCGCCGCGAAAACGATAAATTGCCTGATCGGGATCGCCGACCGCAAAGACGTTGGCCTGGTCTCCCGCCAGCCGCTTTGCCAACTTGATCTGCGCGACGTTGGAATCCTGGAACTCGTCGATCAACAGGAAGCGCGCTCCGTCTTGCGCCCGGCGCAACCATTCGGGATTGGCTCCATCGTCCAGCAACGCCAGCGCCCGGCTAATCACATCGCCATAGGTTCCCATACCGGCGGCGGCAAGCTTCTCGTCCACACGACGGAAGACGCGCGCAATTTCACGGCAGCGCGCGATGGCCTCGTCGTCGCTCAGCGTCTGCTTCGAGGTAGAGACGCGCGGAGGCCTTTCTTTGCCGGTCAACAGTTCGGCGACATAGCGATCGTAATCGTCAGGTCCGCGCAGCTCGTCGGAACAGCGACGGAAGAACTTCAGCAGATCATTCAGGAATTTGCCGAGATCTCCGGCGGTGATGAAGTGCTCCAGCCCAAGCTTATCGATGTCGCGACGCAGGAGCATGTAAAGGTCCTGATCCTCGATGAGCTCAAATCGCCGGCGGGCATCGCAGAGCAGGTGATAGCAGTAGGCGTGAAAGGTGCCGACCTTTACGCCGGAATCGAGAACCCGGCGCACCGCCCGCTGGTCTTTGCTTCCGAGCCACGCTTCCGCCAGCCGCACCACAAGATCATGGGCCGAGTTTCGCGTATAGGTGATAGCCACGATCTCGTTTGGCTTCGCGTGTCCTTGTTCCAGCAGTCGCGCGACGCGCTGCGTGAGGACGGTGGTCTTTCCCGTGCCTGCCCCGGCGACCACCAGCATGGGACCATGCACGTGCTCGATGGCTTGCCGCTGGGCTTCGGTCGGGACGAACGCGGGCGTCTGTTCGCGAGGGGTCTCCTCATCGAACAGGAACGCAGTCTGTTCTTTATCCGAATGCCGCACTCGGCCTCCCTACGACCCAGTCGAACAAAAGGCGAAGATACTATTATCTGCGGGTTGATGCCTCTGAGGCAAGGGAACGGGTTGGTTAGGGCATTACATTTCTGAGGAAAAGATGTAGTAAAGCCGGCAAAAGCAGGGATTCGCGGAGGTCTTTGAATTTTGAATATCATTTTCTTTCTTGACAATAAGTATATACTTATATAAGTTAACACTAATGAATGAAGCGCTCAATCTTGACGCCACTTTTTCAGCCCTCGCCGACCCCACTCGTCGGGCGATCCTGGCCCGCCTCGCTAATGGAGAGGCGACGGTGATGGAGCTGGCTGAGCCGTTCGAGATGACCCAGCCGGCAATCTCGCAACACCTCAAGGTGCTGGAAGAGGCAAGGCTCATCGTTCGCCGTGTCGACGGCACGCGTCGCCCACGCAGGTTGGCAAAAGCCGGCATCCAGGCGATGGATCAGTGGCTGGCAATGCTGCGTCAAGCCTTGGAGAAAAACTACGACCGGCTCGACAACGTTCTGGCCGAGATGGAAACCAATAAAAAAAGGAAACTGCAATGAGCAAAATGACGCTGAAGACCGAAGGCGATACCCACATTGTTGTGACCCGGCATTTCGCCGCAGCTCCCGAGGCCGTGTACCGCGCGCATACCGACCCAAGCCTAGTTCAGAAATGGCTGCTGGGGCCGGAAGGCTGGACCATGCCCGTCTGCATCAGCGAAGCGAAACCCGGCGGCAAGATCCGCTACGAGTGGAGCAACGGAAAGGGTCAGGGATTCTACCTCACGGGAGAGTATCTGGAACTCGAGCCGTATAGCCGGATCGTGCACGTCGAGCGCATGCACCTGCCGGATCCCACACCGGACAACCACATTGAAACCAATTTTGATGCCGACGGCGCCGGCACGCTCATAACCATGCGCATGACTTTGCCCAACGCCGAAACGCGCGCGGCAATGCTTGCCACCGGCATGGAGCACGGGATGGAAGCGAGCTATCAGCGGCTGGAAGGATTGCTGTAGCTTCGCGATTTTCGATCCCGTTTAGGGACGCGGGCGAACGGGTAAGTTTCGGCACGACGGGAGGATTCCGATGACGAAAAAAATGATGGCTGACACATCTACAGCAATTTCAACCACGGCAGCACGAGTGGCGATCGTCGCCATCCTTTCGTATCAGGCTCTCCTTGTCGTGCTGATTCTTCTCAGGCCCGACCTCGATCCTTCGTGGCACACCATCAGCGAATGGGCGATTGGGCCCTACGGCTGGATCATGTCAGGAGCGTTTTTCATCTCGGGGGTGAGCTATGCGGCAATGTTCATCATGCTCAGATCACAGGTGCGTGGAGCGATGGACCGTATCGGTTTGGGCATCCTGCTGATCTGCATGATTAGCGCTTTCGGCGTCAGTATCTGTACGACGGACCCGATGCCGCTCTGGCCTCCGTTGTCGACCAGAGGCACACTTCACGTCATATTCGGGACAGCTCAGTTGGCATTGTTGCCGTTCGCCGCCTTGCTCATCAACCTGAGCCTCGCCCGCAAGAGCGCGACCTGGGCCAGTGCGCGCCGGGTATTGCTCTGGACCGCCGGCTTGCCGCTGTTCGGCTTCGGCGGATTCGTGGTGTACAGCGCCATCTTCGTATTTCCCTTGGGCAAGCAGGCTTACGGTCCCGGCGTGAATATTGGTTGGCCTCCACGGTTCGCCTTCTGTACCTACGCGATGTGGGTGGTGACAGTTGCGTGGCAGGCAATTAAATGTAGCCGTTCAGGCCAAGCAACGGTCAATCCGAGCCGTGACGAGCCCCGTCACTCGGAGGCTCTGATGACTTGCGAATAGAAGCCCGCCCCCTGGTTCCACCCCCTTTGCGCAAACCATTGCCCCACCCCGTTCCGCTCAGATATGATTTTTAGACGTATGTATGACGACTTTCAGGCGGTCGATCGCTGGAGCGGTCAGCGGGTTCATTGTCAGTACCAGGCGCTCATCATCGCAATTGCCACCCGCCACGCCGACGCCGTCGACGTCAAGTTCCTGGTCGATGAGCGCCCGGTCTGGATCGCTCTTCCTCATCTCGCCTGGGTGGAGTACAACCGTCAAACCGGGAAAGTCATCACTGACCCTATGGCGGTGCAGATTGCAGGCCACTATCTGAAGTGGGCCATCGAGTCGGGAGAAGATAGCGGACGCGAAATGTACACCCTTAGCATCGAGGAAACGCTCGATCACCTGAATCAGCTCATGCACGACGTCCATCAGGAAGCAGTCGCCCGATAAGCCCAGTCGGGCTTTTTTATTTTGCGCTCCGGCCACGACCCGCCAGCTTCGGCGGGAGTGCTGGACGATGATCCAGCATTGATAAATTTTCTAGAGGAGCTCTCTCTTATGTCTACTGCCGTTCAGGCACCCAAACTCTCCGACTTGCTGGAGCAGCCGAACGTTCATCGCAATCTTTCTCCTGCCCTGCTGGTTGAGGCTTCTCTCCGGCGCAACGAAGGCGAATTGAGCGCGCGCGGCTGCCTCGTGTCTGCCACCGGCAAGCGCACCGGACGCTCTCCTAAAGATAAGTTCACCGTGAAGGACTCGATTACTGCCGATAAAGTTGCGTGGGGCTCGGCGAACCAGCCTTTCCCGCCGGAGAAGTTCGACGCGCTCTACGACCGGGTCATTGAATACCTGCACGGCAAAGAGCTCTTCGTGCAGGACCTGTTCTGCGGCGCCGATCCGCGGTATCAACTGCCCATCCGCGTCATCAACGAGTTCGCCTGGCACAACCTGTTCGTGCATCAGCTCTTCATCCGCCCGACGGTGGAAGAACTCGCCGGCCATAAGCCCGAGTTCACCATCGTGAGCGCACCGCTCTTCCTGGCCGATCCCAAGCGCGACGGAACCAATTCCGAAGTATTCGTCATCGTGAACTTTACCCGCAAGATCGTGCTCATCGGCGGCACGCAATACGCCGGCGAAATGAAGAAGTCGATCTTCGGCATCATGAACTTCCTGCTGCCGCAACGCGACGTGTTTCCCATGCACTGCTCCGCCAACATTGGCGACGATGGCGTGAGCGCGCTGTTCTTCGGCCTTTCCGGCACCGGCAAGACGACCCTATCGGCCGATCCCACTCGCCGCCTCATCGGCGATGACGAGCACGGCTGGAGCGTCGATGGCGTATTCAACTTCGAGGGTGGCTGTTACGCCAAGTGCATCAAGCTATCCGAGCAGAACGAGCCGCAGATCTGGAACGCGCTTCGCTTTGGAACGGTGCTGGAGAACGTAGTGCTCGATCCGGTGACGCGTTATCCCGACTTCGACAACGACAGCAAGACCGAGAACACCCGCGCCGCGTATCCCGGTGACCTTCATCGAAAATGCGGTGATTCCCGGCTTCGGCGGCCATCCGAAGAATGTTGTCTTCCTCACAGCCGATGCCTTCGGCGTGCTGCCGCCGGTTTCGAAGCTCACGCCCGAGCAGGCGATGTTCCACTTCATGTCGGGCTATACCGCGAAAGTTGCCGGAACCGAAGCCGGAGTAACCGAGCCGCAGGCAACGTTCTCCACCTGCTTTGGCGCGCCGTTCATGCCGCTTCCGCCCAAGGTTTACGCTGAGATGCTAGGCCGCCGCCTGCGAGAGCACGGAGCACAATGCTGGCTGGTCAACACCGGGTGGCATGGCGGAGGATATGGCGTGGGCAAGCGCATGAGCCTGCCGTACACGCGTGCCATGGTCAATGCGCTGGTCGAAGGCAAGCTGGCGAAGGTGGAGTTCGAGATCGAGCCGTCGTTCGGCTTCAGCATTCCGAAGGAAGTGCCGGAAGTTCCCTCGGAGCTGCTGAATCCGCGCAACTCATGGAAGGACAAAGCGGCCTACGACAAGATGGCTGCTGATTTGTCCGCGCGCTTCGCCAAGAACTTCGAGCAGTTCGACGCGCCGGCGGAGATCAGGAACGCCGGGCCAAAGGCAGGGAAGTAGAAAGAAGGACGCCGTTTCGAAGGGGCGCAGCTTCAGCTGCGCCATAGGGCGCCCTATGTTTTTGTCATCCCGAGCCTCTTTAGAGGTGAGGGGCTTTGAAGGGGCGCAGCTTCAGCTGCGCCATAAGGCGCCCTGTGTTTTTGTCATCACGAACCTCTTTAGAGGTGAGGGATCTGCTGTTTCTTCGACTGGCGACGAGTTTTTCAGCAGCCGGTTCAGCCGCGCTAATCTATAAGGTTTCTTCTAACAATGAATAATTCGGAACCTATAATTGAGCGAATGGCAGACTAACTGACAGATGGTCGATGGCTGGAAAATGGCTGTAAACTAGTGGTTAGACCTATAGATCAACGATGGGAAAACTACCCATCAGCGACCGGCAAACTATAAATTACCAACCCGCCGTCCGTAAAATGTCTACCCTAGCACGGGTAGCCATTGCCGTAAATCACTATCGTCCAATTAGTAATTAACTAGTACACAATAAACTGACAACTGACAACTGAACTGGAGGCTGGTATGTTCGAACTTATCCTGCTACCTAAACCTTTCTTTATTCATATCCTTCTTCTTGCTCTACTAGTCTTCTCGGTTAATTCTTTTGCCGCAGATGAACACGGCACACAACCCCACTGGGGCTATTCCGGCGATACTGGCCCGGCGCATTGGGGAGAATTAAGTCCAGACTATTCCGCCTGCTCCCAGGGTAAGCAGCAGTCGCCCGTGAATATTACCCACGCCCAGCATGCAAAGCTACCCATCGTCGAGTTCGACTACAAGCCTTCCGCACTCGACGTCATTAATAACGGACATACTATAGAATCGGACTACGAACCGGGCAGTAGTATCACCATCGATGGCAAGACCTACAACCTGGTCCAGTTCCACTTTCATCACATGAGCGAAAATATGCTGAATGGCAAACATTTTCCGCTTGAGGGACACCTGGTCCACAAAAGCGACGACGGCAAACTAGCTGTCGTGGCAGTCTTTTTTGAAGAAGGGCGCGAGAACCCGGCGATTGCGACCGTCTGGAGCAACATGCCGAAGACAGCAGGCAACGAAAGCAAGCCCGCAGGAGTGAAGGTCAACGCTTCACAGCTTTTGCCCAGCAGTCGCGAGTACTACACGTTTCAGGGCTCGCTGACTACGCCGCCCTGTACCGAAGGGGTTACCTGGCTGGTGATGTCCCACAAGATGACGCTGTCGAAAGAGCAGATCGCCGCATTTGCCGCGCTCGATCCCGATGACTATCGGCCTGTGCAGCCGTTGAATGGCCGGAGGATTGAATTGGGAGGAAAGTGAAGAAGAAGCAACCAGCCACCAGCAGCGAGCAACTAGCGTCGCATAGCTACCCACGAGTTGCACGGAACCCAACTACCATGCTTTAGATGGTGGACTTAAAGCACCGAATCTCCGCGCAATAGAAAAATGGGAACCAAAAGCTAGTTGCTAATTGCTAGTCGCTGTTGTTCGTAAACGCCACCAGCAGTTCCAGCCGCTGTTTCGCGTGGCCTGAGTCGATGGCGTAAGCCGCCACGGGAACAGCTGCCTGGATGGTGTCGGCATGGCCGGCTGCGACCAGTGCAGCTGCGGCGTTCAACAACACGACATCCCGATAGGGTGAGCGCTTGCCGTCGAGCACGCGGCGAATGACGGCAGCATTTTCCTGCGCGTCGCCACCGGCAATCTCGCTCAACGTCGCGCGCTGAAGGCCGAATTCCTCGGGCGTGACCTCATACGAGCGCACCCGCCCATCGCGGACCTCCGCGATCTTGGTCGGTCCCGTAATCGTGATCTCATCAAGCCCATCGCGGCCGTGAACCACCAGCGCGCGCCGCAGTCCCAGTTCGCTCAGCGCTTCTGCGAGCTTCTCGACAAGGTCAGCGGAATAGACGCCTACCACCTGTGCGGAAGCGTGCGCCGGATTGGTCAGCGGGCCGAGCAGATTGAACACCGTGCGCAATCGCAGTTCGCGCCGAGCCACTTGCACGTGTTTCATGGCCGAATGCAGCGCGGGAGCATAGAGAAAGGCGATGCCGGTCTGCTCGAGGCAGGCGGCGACGCGCGCGGGAGGAAGATCGATGTTGACGCCGAGCGCTTCCATGACATCTGCTGAGCCGCACTTTGAGGTCACGCTGCGGTTGCCATGTTTCGCAACTCTGGCTCCAGCACCGGCCGCCGCCAGTGCGGTCGCGGTTGAGATATTGAAGGTGCCGCTGGTGTCGCCTCCGGTGCCACAGGTGTCGACCAGCGCGTCTCGTTCGGTGCCGCTCAGGTCGAGGGCGTGTCCGTCCTCGGTTTCGAGCGGAGTAGCAGCGGCGCGGATGGCTTGAGCGAATCCGACAATCTCCTCCACGGTTTCGCCCTTCATATGCAGGGCCACGAGCAGTGCGGCAATCTGCGCGTCGGTCGCGCCGCCGCTCAGGATTTCGGTCATCACCGTGCGGGCCTCGTCGCGCGTGAGCGAGGATCCGTGGTTCGCTAGTTTATGAAGCGCGTCGAGGAGCATAAGGGAAGAGCCCGAAAATCATGAACCACGGAGTACACGGAGGGCACTCAAAAATCCGAAAGACTATTTGATTTCGAAATTCCGTGCTCGGTGTCCTCGCTGTCCTCTGTGGTGAAGCTTTTGTAGTGGCCGAGCGCTGACTGCTTCCCGCAGTTAGTCGTGATAGCGCTGTTCACCCGCCGGCAATGCGACTTGCAAGCGATTCTGCGGCGGAGCCAGCGGACACGTTGCGTACGGCGTGTAGGCGCAGGGCGGATTTTCCATCCGGTTGAAGTCAAGCCAGAGTTCGCCCGGCTGGGTCAACCCGTGATTCGGAAACGGCGTGTAGAGAAAACGCCCGGCGCCGTAAGTTTTGTCCTGGCTGGTCGTGTCCTTAATGATGAAGAAAAGCTCTTTGTCGGTCGGTTCCTCGAGGATCGGCTCCAGGCTGAGGCTCTGGCCGTTGAGCGTGAACGTGACCTTGCCCGGAACCTCGGCTTCGATCTCGGTTCCCAGCACAGTTGGCACCTTGCGCTTCAGGGGCGGATTGTAAGGCGTCCACTCGGCCTTTACGCGCAGCGCCGGGTCGGGCGGATACCACTTGAGGCCGTGGAAGCCGGTGCGTGTCGGCGACTGCGAGTCGCGGATACGAAGCCCATACTGCTCACCGCGGTGGATCACGGTGACTTGCAAAGTTTCGATGGTGATTTTCGATGGCTTGCCGCTATCGTCGGCGGTTAACGGCTGCGGATTCGCGGGAGTTTTCCCATCGACCCGCAGCTCTTTGGGATATCCACCCGCGGGCGACAGAAGCTCGATCGAGTTATTCTGCATGCGCACAATGCCCAGGTGAGGCACAGCCTTTGATCTCATCTTCAGGGTATTGTCAGCGGCATTGCCGACGGAATTGTCTCCCGGCTTGAGCCATTCCAACCCCACCAGCGAAAGCCAGCCGTTCGGCGCTTGCAGGTTCTTGGCGCGTTCGGCGTGCCATGACATCAGGTCCTTTTGCCAGTCGGCTGGGGGCTGGGCGTCAGCCGCAAAAGCGGCAGCGGTGATCAGCAAAATTGAGGCGGCAACTAAGAGCGTGCGACGGGGAAGGTTCATGGCGAGCTCCATCCGGTGCTGTCTAGCTTAGCATCGCGCCATCTCTTCGTTGTAGCCTCGATCGCGAAACCGCGTCCGATATGGCCTGTCATCCCGAGCGAGGCCGCCGCTTTTGCGCAACCGAGTCGAGGGCCCCTATTGCGGGAGTAGAGGTCCTTCGACTCCTCCCCCCTGGCGGCCGCTCGGCGTCGTCGCTCAGGATGACAGCCAAGAGAGCGGCGAACTTCAGCTCAATCCACCGGCGATCACCAATGTCTCGCCGGTAATCCATGCCGAGTCGTTTGAGGCGAAGAAGACCGCGGCGGGCGCGATGTCTTCCACTTTCCCGATACGGCCAAGCGGCGTGCGAGATTCCAGGTCTTTGCGGAAATCGCTCTGGTCGAGCCCGCTGGTCTGTACGCCTTCGGTGACAACCATTCCCGGATTGATGGCGTTGACGCGGATCTTACGCGGCCCAAGTTCCTTGGACAGCGACTTGGTGATGGCGTCCACCGCGCCTTTGGTAGCGCTGTAGATGGACGCATTCGGCACCGGCGATATGCTGACCAGGGAGCTGAGATTGATGATGCTGCCGCCGTCGCCGTCGAAGTGTTTGGCCGCTTCCCGGGACGCCATCACCAGGCCGAGCACGTTGAGATCAAACTGTTTGTGGAAGTGCTCGCTGGTAATGCCATCGAGCGGCGAAAATTCGTAAATCCCCGCATTGTTGACCAGGATGTCGAGCTTGCCGAACTGCTTCTTGGACTCGGCGAACAGGCGCTCAATGTCGGCCTGCTTGGCCATGTCAGCCTGGATGGCGACGGCCTTGCCGCCCTTGCCGGTGATTTCCTTAACGACGGCGTCAGCGCCTTGCTTGCTCGACGCGTAATTGACCACCACGGTGGCGCCTTCTGCCGCCAATTGCTTTGCGATGCCGGCGCCGATACCTTTGGAGGCTCCGGTTACGATTGCGACCTTACCCTGCAGCTTGCCCATACGCTTCCTTCCTTTTCCTGCTGAATTCGGTGATACGATTTCTGTACCTTTCGATACAGATAGCGGAGAGGAAAGAAATGATTCATAATTCTTTACTATCCGGTACAGAAGGTCTGTTATCTAATATGAACAGGTGATGAAAGAATCCAGACCGGCCAGTCGGGGGCGTCCGCGCTCCTTCGACAAAGAGCACGCGCTCGATGCCGCATTGCGCGTTTTCTGGCAAAAGGGCTATGAGGGCGCATCGCTATCGGATCTGACCGAAGCCATGGGAATCAATCGTCCCAGCCTCTATGCGGCGTTTGGCGACAAGGAAGCATTGTTTCGACAGGTGCTGGAACGCTATGAGCACGGACCCGTCGCGTATATGGAGAAAGCGTTGCATGCGCCTACGGCACGCGGCGCGATCGAGCGAATGCTGAAGGGAACGGTCGCGGTCCTCACTCGTCCGCAGTCTCCGCGAGGCTGCTTGTATGTGCAGGGAGCGTTGGCCTGCGGCGATGAATCGAGCGCCATGCGTAAAGAGCTGGCGACTCGACGGTCAGCGGGTGAGCTGGCGCTGCGTAAGCGTCTGAAGAAAGCAAAAGACGAAGGCGAACTGCCCCCCACCGCCGATCCTGTGAGTCTCGCCCGCTTCTATATGGCGGTAATGCACGGAATGTCGGTACAGGCTGCCGGAGGAGCTACCCGCGCCGCGCTGGAGGGTGTGGCGCAGACGGCGCTGCGGGCGTGGCCGGAAGGATAGGGAGCCTTAAGCGATAAGCCTGGTTTGAGCCTTTGCTTTCGATAACCGACCTTCTGCATCGTTCCAGGTCAACGCCGAAAAATACCGCGGTCGGTATAATCGAGAATTCTTCAGGAGATCATATTGCAGCAGGCAGAGATTGGAATCATCGGCGGCAGCGGTTTGTACTCCATGCCGGGACTGACGGATATTCGCGAAGTTTCGCTGGAAACGCCTTTCGGCAAGCCCTCGGACGCCTATGTGCTGGGAACGCTCAGCGGACGCAAGGTGGCGTTCCTGTCGCGGCATGGGCGCGGCCATCGGCTGATGCCGACCGAGCTGCCATATCGCGCGAATATCCACGGGTTTAAGCAGCTTGGGGTCGAACGCATCTTGTCGCTGTCGGCTGTCGGTTCACTGAAAGAAGAGCATAAGCCGATGGACTTCGTCGTTCCCGATCAGTTCGTCGATCGCACGCGGCATCGGGTGGATACATTCTTTGGTGATGGGCTAGTTGCGCACGTCGGTTTGGGAGACCCCATTTGTGCGGAGACGGCGAAGTTCGTAGAACAAGCCTGCAGCCGCGCCGGTGTGAACGCGAAGCATGGCGGAACCTACCTGAACATGGAAGGTCCGCAGTTCTCAACCAAGGCCGAGTCGAATCTCTACCGCAGCTGGGGCATGGACGTGATCGGCATGACCAATCTGACGGAAGCGCGGCTAGCGCGCGAGGCCGAGCTCTGCTATGTGACGGTCGCGATGGTCACCGACTACGACTGCTGGCATCTGGAGCACGATCATGTGACGGTCGAGCAGATTGTCGGCGTATTGATGAAAAATGCCGAGAACGCCTGCAACGTGGTGCGCGAGGCAGTAGCGGTGCTGCCGAAAGAGCGCAACTGCAAATGCGGATCGGCACTGAAGCACGCCATCATTACGCACAAAGAAGCTGTACCACCGGCTACGCTGGAGAGGTTGAAGCTGCTGGTGGGCAAATATTTCGATCTGGAAAAGAAAGCGGGAGCCTAGTCCCTTGTCTATCGTCGTGGTTGGTTCGGTGGCATTCGATTCCCTGAAAACTCCTTTTGGCACGCGCGCGAAAATCCTCGGCGGCGCAGCCACTCATTTCTCACTCGCGGCCAGCTACTTCACCGACGTACGGGTGGTAGCGATTGTGGGCGAGGACTTCACGGCGGAAGAAGAAGCTGTCATGACGCGGCGCGGGGTGGATACGCGCGGCATCCAGCACGCCAAAGGGAAGACCTTCTTCTGGGCGGGCGAATACGGCGATAACGTGAATGAAGCCAGGACGCTCGATACCCAACTCAACGTGTTCGAGAAGTTCGATCCGCAGATTCCGGCCGAATACATGGATTCGGAATATCTCTTCCTGGCGAACATCCATCCCGCGTTGCAAGTTAAGGTTCGCGACAGCATGCCAGGAGTGAAGCTGGTGGGTGGCGACACTATGAACCTATGGATCAACATCGAGCGCGAGAATCTGGGCGAGATGTTGAAGCGCGTCGACGTGCTGCTGATCAACGACGGCGAAGCCAAGATGCTGTCCGGCGATGGCAGCCTGCCGCGCGCCGCTCGCAAAGTGCTGGAGCTGGGACCGAAGGCGCTGGTCATCAAGCATGGCGAATACGGTGCGACTATCTTTTTCCGCGATGGTGACTTCGCCGGTGGACATCATCCATTTCGCGCGCCGGCGCTGCCGCTGGATGAAGTGCGCGATCCCACCGGCGCGGGCGACAGCTTCGCCGGTGGCTTCATGGGCTATATCGCCTCACAAGGCGAAGTGACACGACGGGTGCTGAAGCATGCCATGTTCTACGGCAGCGTCATGGGATCGTTTGCTGTGGAGCGATTTGGCACGGAGCGAATGCAGGGCCTCACGCGGGAAGAGATCGACCAGCGGTTCGAGATGTTTCGTGAGTTGACGCATCTGGATTAATAAAGCGTCGTAGTAATCACGCGACCCATATCGATCGCCATCCGAGCGGAGCGAAGGACCTGCTTTCGGCCGGGAGCGCGCATAGCATCGAAGGTAGGATACTTTTCATTTCGATTCGTCTCAGCGGAGATCGATGGCGAACCCGTATGCAGCAGGTCCTTCGCTCCGCTCAGGATGACAGCTACAGAGAGAGTACCCGCTGGCACGCACCTCCACGACGACCGAAACCGCCGAGCAGCGTCCCGACCTTTTGGTCGCTATTCTCCTCGCCCTTCTTTCCGTTAGCTCCCTTCTCTGGTATTACGCGCACAACCAACTGCTGCTCTACGGCGATGCGGTAGCGCACATCAATATTGCGCGGCGGGTGATCGACAATCGCTCGTGGCTGTCGTCCTTCTTTCAGTTGGGGACCGTCTGGCTTGCCGCTGCAACATGTTGCCATGCTGCCGTTCGTATGGAACAACCGGCTGTGGCAGACCGGTGTCGCGGGATCGATTCCCAGCATGGTTGCGTATGTGCTCGGCGGGATGGGAATTTTTCGGCTGGTGAATGGTTTCACTCACGCCCTTTCCCAAAACCAGGGAAAGAATGGGGCACCCAGAGTAAGTCTTCCGGCCTTCGTGGCCACCGCGATTTACGCATTCAATCCCAACCTGCTCTACATGCAGACCACGGCCATGAACGAACCAATCTACATCGCGTTCTTCCTTTGGGCGCTGGTGTATTTGCAGGAGATGCTGCGTGCTGGCGCGGCTGCAGAGAATGATCGGAGCAGTACTCGCGAGCAAGCGCTGGAGCGCTGCGGTATCTGCCTGGCGGGTGGGGCGTGGACGCGCTACGACGGATGGTTTACCGGTGCGGTAGTCGGCGCCATCGTCATCATTGTTGTCGCGCGCTGGTGGCGGAGAGAGACAGAAGCGATCGCGTCGGCGGATGTTGACCAAGTCGCTTATTGGGTTTCTCCTGCTGAATGCGCTGATCCCCGTGTTCTGGCTGGCCTATAACCATCGCGTGTCGGGCCGGGCGATGGACTGGGCGAATGGGCCGTATTCGGCCAAGGCGATTGCGGAGCGAACCACGAAATCTAATGCGCCTCCTTATCCGGGCAAAGACCATCCGGTTATCGCGGGCCTGTATTTCCTCAAGGCTGCACAGCTAAATATGGGAACTGTGGCGTGGGGGCGCGCCATGCTGATACTGGCTCTGCTCGGCGCGGTGCTTGCGCTCGTGGCGACTCCGACGAATACAAAGTCTGGCTGCTGCTGTGGCTACCGCTTGGTTTTTTATGCTCTATCGATTGCTTATGGCAGCGTACCGATTTTCGTTCCAGCATGGTGGCCGTTCTCGTACTACAACGTCAGATATGGGCTGGAGCTGCTGCCGGCCTTTGCGGTGTTTCCCGTGGTGCTCGCAATCTTGATTGTGGAGAGGTTAGCGAATGGCGCGCCGCCAAGTGGCGGCATGGGCGTTGCTGATTGCCTGCGTTACGGGGAGCTATGTGACAGCGTGGGCCGATGTGCCAATCACGCTGCGGGAGGCGCGGGCGAATTCGCGAACCCGGCTGGCGATGGAAGACGCTTTGGCGCAATTCTTGTCCCACATTCGAAAGAAATCGACGATTCTGATGTACGAAGGATCACATGTGGGGGCGCTGCAACGAGCGGGCATTCCACTCAAGAACGTGATCAGCGAAGTCAGCCATCCCGATTGGGAGTGGGCGCTGCTCGATCCGGCGCAGAAGGCAGATTACATCGTCGCGTTTAAGGGAGATCCGGTGTGGATGGCTGCGCAAGAACATCGCAGCGAATTACAAGAGGTGCTGACCATCACCGTGCCCGGGCAGGAACAGTGCAAGATTTACGTCCCTACCGCGCAGCAGGCTTCACCTCGAATGCCTTGATGACGATGTCGTTCGGCTGATTTCCGACCGGGATGACGTTCACCAGCGCGCGTTCGGCGCTGAACTTAGAGTTGTCTTTCGTCTTGACCGTCCGCACTACGGCTACATCGCCCGACCCCGTATCGGCGACCAGCAGGTGCTCCTCGTTAGGAGCCAGCGCAATCGCGTCAGGACGGCTCCCGACCCGTACCGAGCCGATTACCCTGCCTTCGTCGATGGCATAGACGCTGACGGTGTCGGAGCCGAAATTGCTCACGTAAAGCAGCGAGTTGTCGGATGTGACCAGGCCGTGCGCCGGATTGCTTCCGATCAGATAGCTGCCTCCAACTTCGTTCGGGTAGGCTTCAACAATGGAAAAATTGTTCGAGTCGAAATTGCTGACGAAAAGTTCGCCACCGTCAGGTTTGAGCGCCATCTGGATGGGAGTCTTACCAACTTCAAGCAACGTGAGCACGCGATCGGTCCCCAGGTCGAGCGATGCGACCTGGCCCGATCCGGGACAAGCTACAAAAGCTTTCGAGCTGTCGGGAAGAACTACGACATCCTGGGGCTGATGGCACACCGGCAGCGTCGTGCGGACCGCCAGCTTTGCGGTGTCGATGATTGAGACGGTATCGTCGGCGCGGTTGCTGACCACGACGACGCTTCCGTCGGAGGAAACGCGCGCCATGCCGGGTGCGTTGCCCACGGGAATGGCGGCGATTGCCTTGCGGCTGTCGAGATCGATGACCGAGACGTTCGACGAACCTGAATTCGCGACGTAAGCGCGCTTGCCATCTGCCGATACCGAAACAAAATATGGGGCGCGATGGACACCGATGGTCGAGACCACCTCATTGCGCTCGGCATCGATGACCGTGAGGTTGTCCGATTCGGTATTTGCGACGTAGATTTCGTTCTTCTTCGGATTGGCTGCGAGGCCGGTGGGATTTCTACCTACGGCGATGGTTTTTATATTGCGCAGTGAGAGCACGTCGATGACGCTGACCGAATCGCTCTTGCCGTTGGCGACGTACGCGTACTCGTGATAACCGGGATTGATGGGCTTGCGCTGGCGGCAGCCGACCATCGCGAGCGCAAAAACAAGTAGCAGGCACAGGGCCTGCCACTTTGAACTAGAAAAGCCAGGCATCACCGGGCAGCGGCTGTCGCCGGAACCGCGGGACGGGCGACCGGCTCAGCGACCGAGCGGCCGAGCACCGCCGCAATCTGCCGAACTTCGCGCATGAGCTGCTCGAACTGCTCGGGATATAGCGATTGCGTGCCGTCGCTCAACGCTCGGTCGGGATCGGGATGCACCTCGACGATCAGGCCGTCGGCTCCGACTGCGACGGCTGCACGCGAGAGCGGCGTTACCTTGTTGCGCTTACCTGTGCCGTGGCTGGGATCAACGATGATGGGCAAGTGGCTGAGCCGCTGTACCGCAGGCACGACGCTCAGGTCGAGCGTGTTGCGGGTGTGGTCGGCGAAAGTGCGTACTCCGCGCTCGCAGAGAATTACCTGGTAGTTGCCTTCGCTCATGATGTACTCGGCCGCCATCAGGAACTCGTCCAACGTGGCCGACATGCCGCGCTTAAGTAGTACGGGTTTGCGGGAACGCCCGGCCCGCTTGAGCAGCGAGAAGTTCTGCATGTTACGCGCGCCAATCTGAATGACGTCAGCATACTTTTCAACTAAGTCGAGCGATTCATTATCGACGGCTTCGGTCACGATGACCAGACCAAACTGGTCGCGGATATCGGCCATGATGCGCAGGCCTTCCTCGCCTAAACCCTGAAACGCGTATGGCGACGTGCGCGGTTTATAAGCGCCGCCGCGGAAGAATTTCGCGCCCGCGCGCGCCACGCTCTCAGCGGCGGCGAATGCCTGCTCGCGCGACTCGATGGCGCATGGGCCGGCAATGACGGCGACTTCGCTGCCTCCGATGCTGGCGTCGGCAATGGGGAATCGCACAACTGTCTTTTCGTCCTTCACTTCGCGGCTAACCAGCTTGTAAGCCTTGCTTACGTGTATGACTTCCTGCACGCCCGGCATCTCGTCGAAGGTGCCGGTCTCGATGTCAGAATTGTTGCCGGTAACGCCGATGGCGGTGCGGGTTGCACCGGGCATGGGATGCGCGCGTAGACCGAGCTTTTCGACCTTCTCGCAAACCGCGCGTACCTGCTCCTCGGTCGCGGCGGACTTCATCACGATAAGCATAGGAACCCCTAGTGCAGTTCAGTGTACCGTTGTCGCGGCTACAGGGGCAATGAGAGCGGGCGAAAAGAGAATCTCACCACGGAGACACGGAGGGCACGGAGGAGGATGGGGCTAGATTGTCTCGACACTTCTCCGTCACCTCGGTGTCGCTGATGGCGCCAAGTTCCTACTTCCGGCTGGCCGGCGGAATGATTCCGTTCATGCGCAGGTAGATAACCATCTGTCCGTAGTGATCGAAGGGGTGCGACAGAATGCTGGTCGCCATAGCCAGCCGGGTCGTTGGCCGATCGCCGAAGGGGCCCTTGGTTGGCGTCAGGACGTTGCTCTCGTTGATGCTGGCAAGCGCTTTGTGAGCGTAAGCGAACGAGTCCTTCAGGTACTTCAGGCTATCGGCGCGCGAGCTGATGTTGTCCGGACCGTTAGGGCCACCCAGCGGAATGGGAGACTTCTCCCCGAGAATGGCAGAGCCGTAGGCATAGTTGGCGACGGCGATGTGCTTCACCTGCATGGCGAATGTGCGCACGCCTTTGAACTCGCCCGGACCGGTTGGCGCGAAGTCGAATTTGTCTTCCGGCATGGCCTCGGCAGCTTCGACGACTTCCTTTTCCAGACTGCTGAGTGCGTGGTCATAGACCGACGCGAAGGTGGGCTTTTCCTTCTCGCCAGCGGCCTGGGGATTCGCGGCGAATGCCACGCTGCTCAACGTCGCAATCATCAATGACGTGAGTAACACTAATTTGTTCATTGCTCTCCTCCGAAGCTCAAGAGAGCTATCAAACGATGCCTGGCAATTGTAGCGGAAGAGGGCGGGCAGCGGATGTTGTACGGGAGTGAGGCGAGGAAGATTTCACCACAGAGGACACGGAGAGCACGGAGAAAAACTTAGATATCTGTTTTCCTGTAATTCTCCGTGGCCTCTGTGGCCAGCGTGGTTACTGTCCCCGGCTCGCCGGAGGGATGATGCTGTTCATGCGCAGGTACTCGACCATCTGTCCGTAGTGATCGTAGGGGTGCGAGATCATGATGGTCACCAGGCTCAGACGAGTCACCGGGTGATCGCCAACGGAGGTTTTACCTGCTCAAGAAGCTGTTCGCATCGAGGCCCGTTACCGACTTGTGGGCGTAAGCAAACGAGTCTTTGAGGTACTTCATGACGTCCGCCTTGGAGGTGAGGTTGGCCGGCCCCGACTCGCCGTCGATGTCGGCTGGCGGCTTCTCTTGCAGCAAGGCGCCGCCGACCATGTAATTCACCGCGGCGATGTGCTTGACCTGCTGGGCAAAGGTGCGCACGCCTTTGAATTCGCCCGGACCTGTGGGCGCGAAGTTGAACTTGTCTTCCGGCATGGCGTCGGCCGCGTCGACCACCTCTTTTTCGACGCTCGAAATGAGTTTGTCGTAGACCATGGCGAAGGTGGGCTTCTGTGCCGGAGCTGCGGCCTGCGGATTCGCCGCGAATGCCGCGTTGCTCAATACCGTCGCCAGTACCAGTCCGGCGATAAGGAATAACCGCTTCATCGTTCCTCCTCGAATTTTCTGCCGAGAAACAGCGTTGGCTATTCTAATGCAGTTCGGGTGCATGGGCAGTGCGGACCTTGGGGCCGGCGTGTTTCTGGCCTAAAGCGCCGCATTACCCGTCCGGGTTGAAGCGAAAGGCCACTCCCCCCGGCGTGCTCGAGCGGACGAGAAAGATGACCAGGCCGACGACAGTAATGACAATCGCGTATCGCAATTCGCGCATGGAATTCACTCGCGCGAAGAGCACGAAGACGAAACCCGCAATGGCCAGCAAAGCCGGAATCGGATACAGCCACATGCGAAACGGGCGCGGAACATCGGGCCGGCGGATGCGAAAGACAATCAGCCCGATGGCCTGAATCAGAAACTGCAGCGAGATGCGAATCACAACCAACGCGGCGATGACATCGGCCAGTCGCAGCAGGCAGAACAGCGTCGCGACCAGACCTAGTGCCAGCAACGAAACAGTCGGAAAGCGGTGCTTGGGATGAACAGTTGCGAAAGAACGAAAGTAATTGCCGTCGAGCGCGGCCGCGTAGGGCACGCGCGAGTAGCCCAGCAGCAGCGAGAAGATCGACGCAAACGCCGTCCAGATAATCAGAACCGCGATGGCACGGCCGGCCCAGGTTCCGTAAGATGCGCTCCATGAATACCGACATGACGAAGCCGCCGTGCAGCTTCGGTGTACCGCGCCAGCTCGCGCCACGGCATCACGCCCGAGCACGCTGATGTTCATCACGATGTAGATTGCGGCGACCGCGAAAATCGAGATGATCAGAGCGCGTGGAATCGTTCGGCCGGGGTCGCGCACTTCCCCGCCCAGGAAGCACACGTTGTAGTAGCCCCAGTAGTCGTAGGTTGCGATGAGCATGGCCGAGCCCATGCCGGTGATGAACCCGCGGGAGAAGTGAAATGCTCCGGGAGGAAAGTCGAACGCCCGCGCTGCGCTGAAGTGGGTGACACCGGCGACGATGATCCATACAATCGCCGAGCACAACGCCCACCCAGAGCAGCTCCGCCAGCTTTCCTACAGCAGTGATTCGACGATAAAGCAGGATGACTACCAGCAGGCATGCGGCCATCGCGACGAATGTGCTGGTCTTTACCAGCAGGCTCAGCTCCAGCGGCCCGAGCACCGGAACCGCGAGATGAAAGGTGCGCTCGAGCAGCGTGTGGTTCAGCGCAGGCCAGAGGAAAGAAGCATAGTCGCCGAGTCCGATGCAGCCCGAGGCGATCGAAGCGGCGCGCTGAAGGAAAGCTGCCAGATGAACAGGAACGACAGCAGGCGTCCCCATGTCTGCGGTCCGTAGATTTCTTTGAGGTAGAAATACGAGCCGCCGGCCTCCGGCATGGCCGCGCCAGCTCTGCCCAGACCAGCCCGTCACATAGCGCGAACAACGCACCGCAAATCCAGCCCAGCATGGCCTGGGGGCCGCCGGCGGCGCTGATGATCAGCGGTATGGTGATGAACGGGCCCACGCCGATCATGTCGATCATGTTCAGCGTGGTGGCCTGCACAGGCCGACGCCGCGAATCAGATCCGGTTGAGCACGCCGGTTCATCGGGGAGCATGTCCCACGCTCAGCAGGTTGACGTAAAGGCGGATCGCGCCCGGCACTCCAAACGGCAGTTGGCGGAAGAACGCATAGCCGGTGTAGATGTAATAGCCCTTGCCGTATTGCGCGAGCAGCAGGCCGCCCTTTTGCGGCGGCTCGCCCGGATCGTTGGACGCCAGCAGCGGCGTGAACTGCGGGTCCCACTGCTCCATGAAGTACAGCCCGCGCTCCTGCACCCATCCGTTGAAGTCATGCTTGCGTGATCTGGTTCGGATAATGGAACACTTCGTTGTGCGGGTCGAGCAGAGTAATGGGCGCCTGCTTCCACCGTAACGCGATCGCGGCTGAGATTCGCTGGATACGGCGTGATAGTTCCCGGCATTGAAGTCGCGTGGGCGGTGTTGTACTGCACCAGCAGCGTTCCGCCATCTTGCACATAGTCGAGCAGGCGCTGATTGTTCTTCCTTACGTCCGTCGCGCGTGTCGTAGGCGCGAATGCCGAGCACGATAGTTCCGAAACGCTGCAAGTTTCGCCGAGGCACATCCTCCGGCGTAAGCAGCGTGACGTCGAGGCCGATCTGGCGCAGCACCGGCGGAATGTCGTCGCCCGCGCCCATGATGTAGCCGACCTTCAAGCCTGGCGGAATCTTCACATCGACGATGCTGGTGCGCTGTACCGCCGGCTGGTAGTAGAAGAAGCCGCCTATGTCGGGTCGCATGACCAGGCTGTAGCCCTGCTGGAAGTCGCGTCCGCCGCGTGGCAACAGCGCCGATACACGATAGCGGCCCTCCTTCGCGCCGTCGGGCAGAACTTTGAAGTCGGTATCGTCCTCGCCCTGTTTATCAAGTTGACCTTCTCCGACCGCGGCTGTACGTTCCAACCCGAGGGAACCTGCGCCCGAACCTCGCCGCTGGGATGATCCTCGGTCGAACGCACCTGGGCGTTCAACTCGGCCGAGGGATTTGGCTGGGCAGCAATGATCTGGGTCGAAGGAACCGTGTGAACGGAGAACGGCGGCACAACGGACAGCGGCATCGACCAGGCGTTGCCCGCGTCGTCGTGCAAGGGAGTGCGCGCCACCGCTGCGTAATCACCCTGGCGTTCCAGCAGTCCGTAAACCACGTGCGCGCTCACCGGCGGCGGCGGCAGCGGCAGCGTCACGTACGCGGTTCGTCGATGGTGATAGATCGAGTCGGTCTCGGGATCATCGCGATGGAAGTATGCCTTAGTGATCTGTGCGTCCGCCGGCGGGGTGACGCGGAAGGTTACCGAACAGCCCTCTCCCGGCCCGAGCGAGGCGGGCACTTTGTCCATGAACAGCTCGGACTTCCATCCCTGCGGCAAATCCAAGGCCAACTGTTTGATGGTAAGTATAGACTGTGCTTCCATTGCGAAACTTCGCAACCATTAGAAAGGGCTTGCCGGCAGTGATGACTGCGCCCAGCACCGGTCCGTTGGACGACGTCGGGAACTCCTCGGCCATGGGACGGCCGTCGGGCGTACCCGGTCCGGCGCTGAGCTCCAGCCCGAGTGCCAGGTTGGCGGCATGCTCGAACTGCTGCTGCTTGGTCCGTAGTTCGCCCAGGATGTCGGCCTTCTCGATCGGGCTGAGCTGCGAGGCTTCCACCTTGCGACAAGCTCCTTGGTCAGAGTAAGCCCGCGAAGCAGGGGTACGGCAGCGGCTTGCGGGGACTTATCTATAGCAGTCGTGGCATCGTCGATGGTGTGCTGGATCCAGTCAAGGTCAACGCGCACCCAGGCGTTGTGGTCCCTGTCCTGGCCGAGCCGGAACCAGAGTGACGGTAGCGAAGTATCGATGCCGTCAAAGAAATCCTTTTCATGCTTAGCGCTGACCGGAGCGTTCGGAAGCACGGAATCAATGAGCTTGTAGTAGCTGGTGCGTCGGCCTTCGGTGAGGTGCCAGACGCCTGCGCCTTGCGATAGCTGGTGCTGCAACCCCTTCCACGCAAACTGGACGTAGCTTTCGCCCAGCAGCGGATCGACCTGCGAGGTTTCGAGTTCGACGTTCCAGTCTTCGTTAGCGCGAACATTGTCCATGTACAGCTTCTTGGCTTGCCATGGCCGCAGTCCTTCGCGAATCTGCTCGGGAAAACGCGTGGGATCGGCGGCGGCGCGAAAGGCTTCGCGGGTCAGAATTCCGGAGGCCTGATGATTGCCATGGCCGTCGCGCGAACTGCCCTGAAAGCGAGTGCAAATGACATCCGGGCGGAAGGTCCGAATGACGCGAACCATGTCGCCAAGCGCAACGTCGTGGCCACCCCATTTCTGGAAGGTCTCGTCCGCTGTCTTGGAAAATCCGAAGTCGGCAACGCGCGTGAAACGCTGCTCCACGCCGTAAAAACGGTCCGCGGATAACAACTCCAGCGTGCGCACAATGCCTAGCTCGTCGCCGAGATCGGCGCCGATAATGTTCTGCCCGCCTTCGCCGCGGTTCAAGGTCAACTGCAGGGCGGTGACCCCGTGGCCCCGCGCTTCCAGCGTCAACATGCCGCCATCTTCGTCGTCGGGATGCGCGACGGTATGCATCAGCCGCGCTGTGGTGTGCAGTTGCCGAAGCACAAGCTTGAGCCCGGTGGATCCTTCGTCGATGGGCAGCGGTTGGGTATCGACCCAGGGAGACGGGACCTGGGAGAATGCGACGGAGCAGGAAAAGATAAGCAGCAACCCAAGGCACAGGTACTCGCCGGCACGCGTCGTCCGGCGCGACTGCTTCGAGAAGAGTTTCATTGGGTATCGAGGAGCTTTTGCAAGCACGCGTTGTTCAGTATACAAACGGCCCGCATGCCTCACACATAAGCGCGATCGACGTAGCACCACTTCCAGTCGCCGCCGTCGTGAGCTTGCATTACCGCGTGTCCGGTCTGGTCGAAGTGCCCGGTCGCGTGGCGTCCGGGTGACGAGTCGCAACAGCCGACGTGGCCGCACGTCAGGCATTTCCGCAGGGCTACCCACTGCTGGCCGGTTTTCTCGCATTCTTCGCAGCCCTGGGTTTGAGCCTGGACCTTGGGATTAGCATTTTTCAAGTGTTCACACTGCGACATGGCGCCTCCGCAACCAGGTGAAGTGCTTTGGATGTGGCAGGGGTGACTCAGGATTCTCGGCAAAACGGCGTGCGAGAGGCGACCTCCACCATTTGTCTTCTCTCATCTTTCTCATCTCCACTGGCAAGCTGACTGCAGACACAACCTCCGGCGTGAACGCACAACTGACACCAACGGGTAATTCGCCTGGCAGTCACATGATGCTAGACACTCGGTCAAGCCCTGAGGCGGGCGGTTTTCAGTCTTTGTTTGCAAGTGCCACACAGCACACGCGCGGATCTGACGGTTACCCGACTGTACCGTCCCCAGCGGAGAAGTTTTCCGGGAGCGCCGAATCTGCCGGGGTGGGCAATCGAAGAAAGGCTGCGAGCAAAACTTCAGGAGATTCTGGCGGCCTCGGGAGTGCTTTGGCGGGGCTGGCGATTCCCCCTCCGGCGGCGATTCGGTCGCAAGAGTGGGCACCGAGTGATGGAAAAAACGACGAAGTCGCTCTTGTCGGCACGGCCGGCTCAAGTTCGAGTCAGGCGGCAGGCCCGACCGCGGCGGCGAATTTTCGTCTCGACACGCGGTTTATTTGGCCTGGGGAGACCAAGACAGGAGACGCCGGGTCTCTGGATAACCCGCAGATTCCCCCGCTAAGTGACTTCGCCGGCTCAGTTGCATCGGCCTCGAAAGACGCCAACGGGATCGAAGCTCCGCTTTTTGGTGACCTTGGGGGGGAAACTAAGCCCGGAACAAAAACTGCCGACAGCCTGGATGCGGCCGCCGTGCAGATCGGCACGCAACCCGAGAGTCACGCTGCTCCAGCAAGGTCGTCAGGCCACAAACCGAGCTCTCCCGATTCGGGGGACGCGGGGCACAGGAAGGAAGCGGCTGGGATGGCAGAAAGCAGCGAGTCAATCACATCGGCCGGATCATCTTTGCCACCGACTAATCAGATCGCTGGCACAGGGCTTAGGTCAGCTATGGGGTCGGCTGATCCGGCATCCCAGCCATCTTCATTTGCTGGTTCCGCAATGGCTCCGACGGCCGACCCGAACAAAACCCCCAAGCCCGACACAGATGCCTCTTTGCCAGGTGCCGATGCGGTCGCTGCAGCCCCTACGTCACATTCGGCCTTCGTCGTTGCTGCGACTGCCGCAACCCAATCGGTGAGGGACCAGAAGGGGAACTCAACCGCCGACCCACAGGAAAGCAGCCCTGGCGCCGGCGGCTTCCCGGGCGCGGTGCAGAGTACTCCTTCGCTGCAAACTGCGGCACCGGGGGCGAGTCAGGCAATCGCAGCGCCCACGCCGCACTCCCCTGCTTCTCTTCCACCGTCGGAGCACGCAGAGGCGCCCAGTCCCCGGCAGCCAGACGCCACTCCCGCCTCCGCTCTGCCTGCACTGCAAACCACACAGGTTCTCCAGCGCATGGACAAGGCGGAGATACACATAGGGTTGCAAAGCACCGACTTTGGCGCCATCCGGCTGCACACAACCGTGGCCAGCGATCAGGTGGGAGCAGCCGTTAGCACCTCGCACCCCGGCTTGCGCGACGCCCTGCTGGTGGAAGCACCTTCGCTGGAAAAGGCCATGGCGAGACACAGCCTACGGCTGGATTCGTTCAGCATCGGCACCGGCTCGGCAAATTCAAACTCAAACAGTTTCGGAAGCGACGAACGTCAGCCGGCGGGGACGGCGGCCTCAAGCAATGCGGCCTGGCCAGCGGCCCGCCCGCAGCCCTCGCAGTCTGAGGTGGCGCCTACACCGGGCCCCCTCAAAGGAAGCTCCCGGCTTGACGTGCGCGCCTGAAGGAGGCATTTATGGCAACCAGTCCGGTGATAAATTCTACCCCGACAAACGGCACAACCGATACCGGAACCACTTCCACTCCGGGCAGCGCCAGCAGCATCGATTCCATGTTTATGCAGCTGCTGATTACCCAATTGCAGAACCAGGATCCCTTGTCGCCCATGGATCCATCGACCTTTGTGACGCAACTGTCACAGGTGAGCAGCCTCGATCAGCTCACGCAGATCAATCAACTGCTGCAGAACACATTGGGCGGCACCACGACTTCTTCCTCAGGAGGCGACTAATGCCACAGTTTTCCATACCGCTTTCAGGACTTACCGCGAGTTCGGCTGCAATGTCGACCATCGCCAATAATCTCGCCAACCTCAACACCGTGGGCTACAAGGGGAGTCATACCCAGTTTTCTGATCTCTTCTATCAGACGGTGGGTACCAGTGGGTCGGGCGACCCGGTGCAGATCGGCGCCGGCACTGCGGTCGACTCCACGGCCACCGACCAGACGGCGGGCAGCATCGAGTCCACCGGGGTGCCGACGGATGTGGCCATCATGGGCGATGGCTACTTCGTGGTGCAGCAGAACGGCACGTCGGAATACACTCGTGCGGGAAACTTCACGGTCGATTCCAGTGGCAACTTTTCCACTCAGGACGGCGATCAGGTGATGGGTTTTGCCGCAGTCAACGGGGTGATTCCTCCCGGGGCTGCGCTGACTCCGCTACAGATCAACAAAGGACAGATCAATCCCCCGGCCGCAACCACCGATGTTCGACTGACCACCAATCTCGATGCCAGCGCCGCCGCCGGCACGCCTTACTCCACCCCGGTGACGGTTTACGATTCGCTGGGTACAGCGCACGTGCTGTCGTTCAATTTTCAGAAGACGGGTGCCAACAGCTGGTCTTACAACCTCTCGATTCCGACTTCTGATTTGGCCAGCCCGTCGAACTGGACGTCTTCCCAGCCCTACGCGGTGGGCAACCTGGTGGCTCCGGGCAACGGCCATTATTACCAGTGCACGGTGGCCGGCAGCTCGGGCGGCAGCGCACCCACCTGGCCCACCGACGGGTCTGCGGTCAGCGATGGCGGCGCCACCTGGCAGGACATGGGAACATCCGTGCCTGCCGACACCAGTACAGCGATCACCGCAGGGGCTCTGACCTTTGATAGCTCTGGCAAGCTGACCTCGCCTAGCAGCGACATCACCGGCATTGTTTCTCCCACGCTGGGTGATGGCGCAACCGCGCTGAAGTTTACCTGGGGTCTGTACGACTCCAGCGGCTCCGGGCTGCTCAGCCAGGTGGCTGGCTCAAGCACGACCTCGAGCACGCAGGCAGACGGATACAGTAGCGGAACCTTGAGCGACTATAACGTCGGATCCGACGGCACCATTATGGGCAGCTTCAGTAACGGCCGTACCGCGGTGCTGGGACAGATCGCGCTGGCCAACTTCGCCAACCTGCAGGGATTGCAGCGTGATGGTGGCAACAACTATTCCGCCACGTTGGCTTCCGGGGCGGCTGTGGTTGGCGCGCCTGACTCAGGCGGACGCGGAACCCTCTCCGGGGGCTCGTTGGAGTTGTCGAATGTCGACATAGCGCAGGAGTTTTCGGCACTGATCGTGGCCCAGCGCGGCTACGAGGCCAACGCGAAGACCATCACCACCTTCGACCAGATCATGCAGGACACCATCAATCTGAAGCAGACTTAAAGTACCGGTCCGGCGTGGACGATGGAGAATCTTGTGAAGCACGTGCGAAGTGAGGCGGCGCGGTGCCCCTGGGCCGTGTCGCCGGCCTTCGTGAACGGGAAGCATCTTCAATCCGCAGAACCGCCTCATTAGGGTTTTCTCATCTTCATGGTTATTCCTCATAGGTTTCCTGGTCCGGGAAGCCCGCGACAGTCGCCGACTTGAGGCTTATCGATGTCAGGCACGGAGTTTCAAGGGCTTACTTGGGCTTCCGCGGTTCTGCTTAGATTACAAACTCCGAAACTAAATCGGCACGCTTCGTGCACTGCTTCACCACGAGCGGTTTCGGTCCGCTGGTCCTCAAATGACACAAGGTCTCCTACTCGCAGAATCCTCGCCCAGCGAAGCTGCCGCCGTGGCGCTTTCGGCAGAGGACAAGTGGCGGCAGTTGAGCTGGCTGCCTTGCCATCTCACGCTGGATCTGCCGGTGGCGCGTTTCAGCGTGCGCGATCTGTTGCAGTTGAAGGTGGGAACGGTGGTCGAAACCTGTTACAGCCGGGGGGCGGAGATTCCCTTGCGCGCCAACGGCGAGCTGATCGGCTGGGCCGAGTTTGAACCGGTGGCCGATCACATCGGAGTTCGGGTCACGGAGCTGACCTAAGCAACGTTATGAGTGTGGCGATACAGAGTGAAGAACAGCGGCAACCGGTACTGGCTGCGTTGTGGGATTTCTTCTCCCGCTTCTGCCGCCGTGCGACCTCGCGTACGAAGAGCCCCCGGTTGCGGGTTTGCGAAAGCCTGTCTCTAGGAGAAAAGCGGTTTGTGGCGGTGGTGCAGTTCGAGACCCAGCAGTTTCTGATTGGCGGCGGAGCGGCGTCGGTCAACCTGCTGGCGCGGTTGGGCGAGACCGCTGATTTTGCGGAGGTGCTGACCGAGTGGTGCGAGCGGCAGCGATGACGGTGAAGATGGTGGCGACCAAGTCGGTGATGAGGAAGCGCGAGTGGTGGCTGGCATTGGTAGTGATCTTCTGCCTGTGCAGCCTGCCGGCCCTGGCCGCTCCTGTAGTGCACACCGCAGTGCCGGGTATCGGATCGGCCGGGAGTGGCCTGCCCTGGACCATCGTCGTTTTACTCACGCTGCTGACTCTGTTGCCGGCGCTGCTGCTGGCGATGACGCCGCTGCTGCGGTTGCTGGTGATCTTCCATTTCCTGCGCCAGGCGTTGGGAACGCAGACGGTGCCCACCAACCAGACGCTGGTAGGACTGGCGCTGGTGCTGACCTACTTTCTCATGCAGCCGGTGGGAGCGGCGATCTACCAGCAGGCCTGGATTCCGCTGGAGGCACAGCAGATTACGGTTTGGCAAGCCATCGATCTTGGCGCTGAACCGCTGCGGCATTTCATGCTGAAGTTCGTTCGCGAAAAAGATGCTGCACTGTTCGTCGAGCTGGCCAAGTTGCCGCCGCCCTCCTCTCCTGACGAGCTGCCAATGCGAGTAGTCGCGCCTGCATACATGCTCTCGGAGCTGAAAGTCGCATTTCAGATTGGCGCGGTTTTGTTCCTGCCGTTTCTGGTGATCGACCTGGTGGTGGCTTCCATCACCACGTCGATGGGCATGTTGCAGTTGCCCCCGGTGGTGATCTCGACTCCCATCAAGATCCTGTTGTTCGTGATGGTCGATGGCTGGAACCTGCTGGTGGGCTCGCTGATGAAGAGTTTCTCGTGAGGGAAAGAAAGGCACCGTCGTGTCGTCAGAGGTGATTGTCGCTTTGGGACAGAAGACGCTGGAGATGGCGGTGTTACTGGCGGCGCCCCTGCTCGTTGTGCTGGCCGTGATCAGCCTGGTCATCAGCGTGGTGCAGACGCTGACCTCATTGCAGGATGCAACCATCTCCAGCGTCCCCCGGCTGCTGGCGGCGGCGGTGGCTGGGATCGTCCTGATGCCCTGGATGCTGCGCAAGCTGGGCGTCTTCACCATACAGTTGTTCGGCGACTTTCAGCGCTGGACGCAGTAAGCGCATGGACTGGAACCTGGAAAGCACGGTGTTGGGCCTGGCTTCGATCGGCATTCGGATCTCGGGCCTGCTGCTGTTCGCGCCGTTCTTCGGCAGCGACGCCATTGCACCTCGCATCAAGATCGGACTCGTGGTCGCCATCACCGCGCTGCTGTATCCGGTGTGCGGGCCGCGGGCTCTGGAGTTGAGCCCCTCCGGCATTCTGCGGGTCGCAGTTGGCGAACTCCTGGTGGGCTTGCTCCTGGGGCTCAGTGTGGAATTGGTGTTCGAGGCGGCGCAGTTTGCCGGTCAGCTCATGGGAGTGCAGGTCGGCTTCTCCCTGGTGAACATCCTCGATCCCAACACCCAGGTCGACACTCCGGTACTGTCGCTGTTCTCGCAAACCATCGTCACCCTGATCTTCCTGGGTTTCGGCATGCATCGCTGCCTGCTGCGTGGCCTGGCGGCCAGCTTTGCCTATCTTCCGCCGGGTGCGAGTTCGCTGCCCGGCAATGTGGCGCAGGAACTCCTGCGGGCGGCGGGCGGCATTTGGCTTACCGGGGTGCAGATCGCCGCTCCGCTGCTGATTACTACCTTGCTGGCGGATTTTCTGCTGGGTTTCCTGGGCAAGGCGTCGCCCCAGTTGCCGGTGTTGTTTCTCGGCCTGTCGGTGAAAAGTCTCGCCGGCCTGACGGTGCTGGCGGTGGCACTGAAGTACTGGCCCGGGATCTTCGAGCAGCAGTTCAATCACGCGGCCCGCGGCGCCGAGCAGATGCTGCACCTGGTGCATTGAAGCATGCCACAAGACGACAAGACCGAACAGGCAACTCCGCGGCGACGGCAGAAAGCGCGCGAAAAAGGGCAAGTGGCGCGCAGCCGCGAGCTGCCCTCGGCGGTGGCCGGCTTTGCCGGGCTGATGGTGGCGTTGTGGCTGGCGGAAAACTCGCTGAACGGCTGGCGGGTTGCTTTTCGGCAGTGGATGGATTTGGCGTGGGCTTCGGATTTCGATTTGGCATCGCCGGTGATGACCAAGGCCGCGCTGCTGGCGCTCGGCTGGTCGCTGCCGCCGTTAGTCGTGGCCTGGGCGGCAGCGCTCGGGATCACGCTGGCACAAGGCGGCTTCGTCTTTGCCAGCGAAGCCTTGGCTCCCAAGTTCGAGCGGCTTAGTCCGGCAAGCCGTCTGGGGCAGATGTTCTCGGTTGCCGGTCTGAGCGCGCCGGCAAAATCGCTGATCCCGTTTTCCATCCTGCTCTATCTCGGCGTCTCAGTTCTGCTGCGCGATTGGCAGATGCTGGCCCATGCCGCCACCCTGCCCCGGCTGGCGATAGCCAATCTGCTTTACCGCGACGCCTTTGAGATTGCCTGGAAATCGACCCTGACGCTGCTGCTGTGGGCCGCAGTCGATTACCTGCTGCAGCGCCGCAAGATGGAGAGCGATCTGCGCATGAGCAAGCAGGAGATTCGCGAGGAATACAAGGAGACCGATGGCCACCCCAGCATCAAGGCGCGGATACGCCGCCTGCAACGTCAACTGCGGCGTCGCCGCATGTTGCAGGAGGTAGAGCACGCGACCGTGGTGGTGACCAATCCCACCCACCTAGCGGTCGCGCTGGAGTACCGGCCGGAGATGGCCGCTCCCATCGTAGTTGCGAAAGCCAGCAACCAACTGGCGGAAAAGATGAAGCGCATCGCCTACTGGCACGAGATTCCGGTGCTGGAGAACAAGCCCCTGGCGCAGGCGTTGTACCGCACCGTCGAAGTCGGGCAAGCCATTCCCGCCAAGCTCTATGTTGCGGCGGCTGAGATGCTGGCCTATCTCTATCGGGCGCAGATGCGAGCGCAACAGGCGGCAGCAGGAGGGCGAGCCTAAGTCATGGCAGAAATCGCCAAGCCGAAGGCGCTCGCCAAGCGCGCCTCTACCTCGCTCGACTGGATCGCGCCGGTCGCGGCCGTCTCCATGGTCTTCGTCATGCTGGTGCCGGTGCCGGCTTTCCTGCTCGATCTGCTGCTGGCCATCAGCATCACCACGTCCGTCTTGGTACTGCTGTGCGCCCTCCATATCTTGCGCCCGGTACAGTTTTCGGTTTTCCCCAGCCTCCTGCTCCTGCTGACCCTATTCCGCCTGGCGCTGAACCTGGCCAGTAGCCGCCGAATTCTACTACAGGGCAACCAAGGCGCCTCGGCCGCTGGGCGGGTGATCGAAGCTTTCGGTCAGTTCGTGGTCGGGGGCAACTACGTCGTCGGCTTCGTGCTGTTTCTGGCCTTGATCGCGATTCAGTACCTGGTGGTCAGCCACGGTTCGGTACGCACGGCTGAGGTGACTGCGCGCTTCACTCTCGACGCATTGCCCGGCAAGCAGATGGCCATCGACGCCGACCTGAATGCCGGTTTGATCGACGAGAAGCAGGCGCGGCAGCGCCGCGACGCGGTGGCTCGCGAAGCCGAATTTTATGGTGCCATGGACGGCGCCGCGCGCTTCAACCAGCGCGACTCCATGGCAACTGTGCTGATCACCGCCATCAACATCATTGCCGGCTTTCTGATCGGAGTCTTTCAGCTCGACATTCCGTTCCGCGATGCGCTCAAGACTTACACCGTCCTGACCGTGGGCGACGGGTTGGTAACCCTGATCCCTTCGCTGCTGGTATCGGTGGCAGGCGGCATCGTGGTGACCCGGGCCTCGTCGGATGACAGCCTCGGCGGGGATGTCGGCAAGCAGTTGTTCGCGCGCAGCCGTCCGCTGTGGATCGCTTCCGGAGTGATAGGTGCGCTAGCCCTGATTCCGGGCATGCCGAAGATATCCTTCCTCTCTATTGCGGTAGGCGTCGCGCTGCTGGCGCGGCGGGCCAAAGACGCGCCCGAGGCCAAGGGAGCTGACGGAACATCGGCCAGCCTTCAGGGCGGAACTGCTGCCGGCGGAGCGGCGTCGCAGCCTGAGGCGCTCGAAGCGTTGCTGAAGCTCGACGACCTCAGCCTCGAAGTTGGCTACGGTCTGGTGCCGCTGGTAGACGCCGCTCGTGGAGGGCAACTGTTGCAGCGGGTCAAGGCGCTTCGCCGTCACCTGGCATTGCAATTGGGCTTCATCATTCCTCCGGTGCACATTACTGACAATCTCAAGCTGAAGCCACGGGAGTACGTGATTAACCTGCGCGGAGTAGAGATCACGCGCTGGGAGATTCAGGACGACTGCCTGCTGGCCATCAGCTCGGAGACGACGCCTCCTGAGCTGGCAGGAACGATCACTAACGAGCCGGCCTTCGGCGTAGCCGCGCGCTGGATTGTACCGGGACTTCGCGAACAGGCACTGGGACTGGGCTATGCCGTCGTCGACCAGACATCGGTGCTGGCCACGCATCTGGCCGAGGTCATCAAGCAGCATGCCTATGAGCTGTTGAGCCGGGCCGAGACCAAGCGGCTGCTCGATCTGCTGGGCGAGGGCCATCCCAAGCTGGTGGAAGAGCTGGTGCCCAAGTTGCTCAGCCTGGGCGAGGTGCAAAAGGTGCTGCAGCAATTGCTACGTGAGCAGGTCTCCATTCGCGACCTGTCCAGCATTCTGGAGAGCCTGCTGGAGGTTGCGGCAACAGGGAAACATCCGGTGCTGTTGGTGGAGGCGGCGCGGCAGGCGCTGGGGCGGGCGCTGGTGCGGCCTCTGCTGTCGGACAACGGCGGATTGCAGGTAGTCACCCTCGACGCTGCCATCGAAGAGGAGTTGGGCCGCGCCTTCAACGGGCAGGCGCCAGCCAATGGGGCCTCGCTCGAGCCATCGTTCGTCCGCCGCATTCTGGAGGGCCTGAAGAAGCTTGCCGGCGAGCAGGTGCGCCTGGCTACGCCGGTCCTGCTGTGTAACAGCCCGGTGCGTTTTCATCTGCGCCGCATGCTGGAGCCGTTCCTGCCCAAGCTGGTGGTGCTGTCGCCAGCTGAGGTTCCTCCGGTGGTGCAGGTGCAGTCGGTAGGGATGATCCGCTGAGAAGGGGAAAACCATGATCGCAGCCCAAGCCTATGAAGAAATCAGTCAAAGCGGAAAGCAGTTCGACGACCTGCTCATGGAGCAGTTGCCGCAGGTGAAATTCATCGCGCGACGGATTCATGAGCGCCTGCCCCAGCACGTTCCCTTTGAAGATCTGGTGCACGCCGGCATCGTGGGTCTGATCGATGCCATGCATAAGTTCGACGCCAACAAGAATGTGCGCTTCGCTTCCTACGCCAAGTTCCGTATTCGCGGCGCCATCCTCGACAGCTTACGGGCGATGGATTGGAGCCCGCGTGACCTGCGGCGCAAAGCGCGACGGGTGGAGGAGCTGATCCAGCAGATGCAGGGACAGCTTGGCCATGCGCCCTCCGAGATTGAGCTGGCGCAGGCGATGGATCTGTCGCTGGAAGACTTTCAGCACCTGCTCGACGAGATTCGCGGTCTCGACCTGGGCAGCTTACAGGTGGAGTCGCTGGAGGACGGGCGGGAGACCAACCTGGCCGACATGATTGCCGGACCGAGCAATCTCGATCCGCTGCACATCTTTCTGGAGTGCGAACGCAAGCAGATGCTGGCTCAGGCCATCGCTCAGCTGCCGGAGCGCGAGCAGCAGGTTTTGGCCTTGTACTACCAGGAGGAGCTCACCATGAAAGAGACGGGAGAGGTGCTGGGGGTGGGCGAGTCCCGCGTTTCCCAAATCCATTCGCTGGCGGTGGCGCGCTTGCGCACGATTCTGGCTGAGCTCGGCAAATCGAGGGCGGCGGCGATCTCTGCGCCCCGGCTCGCGGGTGAGGGCACATGGAAAAGGTCCTGACACAGGAGGAGATCGATGCTCTGTTTCGGGCGGCATGGGGAGCGGGTAAGGCCGCCGGTGACGGCGGCAAGACGCCGCAGATGGAGCGCTGGAATCTGCACGAGGCAGGGCGGTTGCGCAAGGAGCAGTTGCACTCGCTCAGCCAGCTGCACGAAACCTTCGCCCGCAACCTGACGCATTCGCTGGGCGCCTATCTGCGCGACAAGTTTGAGGTCGCTCTGGTTTCAGTCGAACAGTTGTCGTATCGCGAGTTTCTGGCCCGCGTCCCTGACGTCACCTATTATGCGTCGTTTCATCTCCAGCCATCCGATTGCAGTGGAGTGTTGCAACTGGATTTGTCACTGGCCTTTCCCGTCATCGATCTGCTGCTGGGGGGGCAGGGACGCATCGACACCCCCAACCGCGAGGTCAGCGAGATCGAGGAGTTGATTCTGGAAGGCGTGGGCAACATCATTTGCCGCGAGCTGGCAACCGTGTGGCAACCCCTGGGGGTGGAAACGGAGTTTGATCAACGCCAGGCCGGTTCGCAAATGCTGCGCATTATGCCGGCACAGGAGAAGACGCTGGCGCTCAGCTTTGAGGTCACCATGCCCGATTCGCATGGGGTGTTGAATGTTGCGGTGCCGGCCGTGGTTTCTAACGCGCTGTTGCGCAAGCTTTCGACCGAGCTTGTCTACCGTCGCCGAAAGGAAGCTCCCCTGCAACAGGCGAGCATCCGGCAAAGGCTGCTGGATTCGACGGTGGAGCTGGTGCTGGGCACCCCATTGCTCCCGGTAAAACTGGGCCGTCTGCTGGCCATGCGTCCCGGCCACGTACTGCCCTTGCGCCGGCCCATTGAAGAGCCGGCCAGCCTGCGGCTGGGTGGCAGGGATTATTGGCAGGCTCGACCGGTACAGAGCGGCGCACGCCGCCGGGCAGCCCAGCTGGTGGAGCGCATCGCGCAACCGGAAGAGAAGGAGACATAAATGCCCGACACGCCCGCGGCAAATTCCGTTCCTAAGATTGAGTTATTCCACGAGGCCTGGTCCGGCACGCTGGCCACCCTGCTGTCCCAACTCAGCTCGGGGGCATGGTCGTTCACCGGGGCCGGCTCGGCGGAGGGTTACAGTTCGGTGGCTGCGATGTCGGTGAAGCTGGCGAAGGGATTGCGAGGCGGCTTTCGCATTTCGACCAGCGCTGCCGACGCAGCCCTGCTGCTGGAGCTGTTCACCGGAGAGAAGCTGGAGATTTCCGGGCCGCCGGAGGCTTCGCAGGTGGAAGCCCTCATCGAGTTGCTGAGGCAGTGGGCTGGGCTGGCGGCCAGCGAGTTAAAGCCAGTGTTCGGCGAGGTTTCGGTCGAAGTTGCTCCTGAGACCAGTGTTCCTCCCGGCCTGTTGGGATGTCGTCTGCTGCAAGTCTCGTCGGGCGAGCGCCGCCTGCGCTTACAGGTGGAGATGGACACCGAACTCATGTCGCAGTTCGAGCGCCGCCACAGTGTGCGCCCGCAGGTGGTTCCCGATGCCAATCGTGGCAGTCTGGATCAGTTGCTGCGCGAGGGCAATCTCGATCTCCTGCTGGACGTAGAGTTGGGAGTGACCTTGCGTTTTGGCAGCCGGCGCGCGCCGCTACGTGAGGTATTGGAGCTGTCGCCCGGGGCGGTGCTGGAGCTGAATCGCGAAATCCAGGAGCCCGTCGACCTGCTGCTCAATGACCGGGTGATTGCCCGCGGGGATGTGGTAGTGGTGGACGGCAATTACGGACTGCATATCACCGACGTCATCTCTCCCGAGCAGAGATTGCGCGACCTGTAGGCGTATCGATCAAGGAGTCGTGTTGTGGCCTCTCTTGCTTCGCGCTTTACCCAATCGCTTCCCGCCAGTCTGGCCATCCTCAGCCTGCCGGTGTGCGCTAATCCAGCCTGTTTACGGCCTCCCACCTTGTGGCAGCGCTGGTGGGCGCGGCATGAAGGCATCCAATTTGAGCACGGCTGGTACTGTTCGGCCGAGTGTTTTACCTCCGGTCTGCTGAACCGGGTGGACACACTGGCGAGCCCCCGGTCGCAACTGCGCCAGTCGCAGCCACGCTTCCCCTTGGGTCTCATCTTGCTGGAACAGGGCGTCATTTCCCAGGATCAGTTACAAAAGGCGCTATCCTGTCAGCGCCTTGCCGGACAAGGTCGTATCGGGGAATGGTTGATGCGCACCGGCGCTGCTACCGAGCAGGACATCACCGGCGCCTTGGCGGTGCAGCAGAACTGCCCGGTTTTTTCCCGGGCGTCAACCGACAGCTTTCCCGAGACCATGCAGTTTCCCGCGCTGCTGATCGGTCTCTACGGGGGTGTGCCGGTGTACTTCAGCGCGGCCGCCAACACCCTCTATCTCGCTTTCGCCGGGCCACTCAACCGTTCGGTCCTGCGTGCTGCCGCTTACCTCACGGGCTGCCGCATCGAGCCCTGCATGGTTTCCGAAGGCCTTCACCGTTCGGCGGTCACGGGATGGCAAACCGAGTTGCGCGGTGAGGCGGTCTCGATCGAGCAGCGCCAGTCTACGCGAGAGATGGCGCGCGCCATCGCAGGATATGCGGAGCAGGCCAAAGCCAGCTGCTGCGCCGTGGCTCGCTGTGAGCAATATCTCTGGACGCGGCTGTACGGCGATCTGCGATCGCTGGATCTGCTGTTTCGTGTCGCTCCCGAGACAGGGCGCTTCTCCAGCCCCGATGATTTCTCCGCTCTGCGCTTCGACTAAAGAACCCCGATTGCATGCCGATGAAACCAACAGCTTTCGCAGCTCAGCACCATCCCCGGAGCGGCAGCGCCGTGAAGGATAGATTGTGGGACTGCGTTGCAATCATTGCGCAGCAGTGGCGGAGAGTACATGCCGAGCATTCGGGCGTTGATTGTCGATGATTCAGCAGTGATGAGAAAAATCGTGGAACGCTCGCTGCGCCAGGCGGGCATCGGTCTGGACCAGGTACTTGAGGCCGGGAATGGCTCCGACGCATTGGAGCTCCTGCGGCGACAGAAGGTGGACCTGGTGCTGAGCGACATCAATATGCCGGTCATGGATGGGCTGGAATTTGTCCGCCAAATCGCGGGGGTGGAGAACGCTCGCGGAGTTCCGGTGGTGATGATTACCACCGAAGGCAGCGAGTCTCACGTGGTGGAAGCCATCTCCTGCGGCGCCCGAGGCTATATCCGCAAACCGTTCACGCCGGATCAGGTGAAGGAGCACGTGTTGCCTTTATTGGAGCCGCGCAAATGACATTGCTTCAGATTCCCACGCAGACGATGGAGGCACACGATACGGCGTCGGGGGTGGAGTGGAACCGCCTGATCGTGGAAGCGGCCGAGGAAGTCTTCGAAATCATGGTGGCAGCCAAACTGACGCCCGCAGGTGCAGGCGAGCAGCGCCGCGCAGGAGTTACCGCCATGCTGGGGTTCGCAGGAGCGCCGACCGGCGTGTTTAGCGTCCGCTGTCCCTGGGACGCTGCGGCCGTGATTGCCGCCCGCATGCTGGGATCGAGCCTGGAGGAACTGGCTCCGGACCAGGTGTGCGACGCGCTGGGCGAAATCTGCAATATGGTGGCAGGCTCCATCAAGACGAGGTTGCGGGATGCCGGTGCGGGGTGCATGATGTCGACCCCCACGGTAGTGCGCGGTGTCGATTATGAGGTGCGCTGCCTGGCTTGCGATCGCTGTTTCAATATTGTGATGGACTTTGACGGCCAGGCGGTGAGCTTTCATCTCGAGCTGCAATCCTGAGGATGTCCTGAACCTTTTCTAATCTCCAGCCTCTGCTAAGTCTTTTACTGTGGTTGTGCTGCTCTTCTGCTTCGGTACTCCCCTTGCTTAGTAACTCACCGGAGCACGTCCATGAACAACGGACTCTATGCCGCCTGCGCTGGGCTGCTGGCCAAAACCCAGGCCCTGGATCTGGCAGCCAACAATCTGGCCAACGTCAACACCGGGGGATACAAGGGCCAGGTGCCGCACTTCGCTTCGCTGATGGCCAACTCGGGCGTGGTGAGCAATGCCGCTCTTCGGGCTGTCAGTGAATTCGGCGTGCTGGATGAAAGCCGCCTCGATTTGCAGCAGGGACCGATCGATCAGACCAACAATGATTTGGATCTGGCTATTCAGGGCAGCGGCTATTTCGCTTTGCAGAACCCACAGGGTGGACGGCTGTACACCCGTAACGGCGCATTTCACGTCAACCGGCAAGGCCAGATGACAGCGGCCGACGGCAGCCTGGTACTGGGAACGGGAGGGCCAATCCTGCTTCCTCCGGGCAAGATCTCGGTAAGCTCCGGCGGCACGATTTCCGTGGACGGCGCAGTGGCGGGCCAACTCAGTGTCGTGGACTTTCCCGCCGCGACTCAGCTGACGCCGCAAGGGGCAGCAACGTTTTCGGCTCCTGCGGGGACGGAACGCACGAGCAATTCCGTCGATGTGGTGCAGGGAGCGCTGGAAGGGAGCAACGTCAATGCGATCAGCGCCGCTGTGGGCCTGGTGGCCTTGCAGCGCAATATGGGCCTGTTGCAACAGGCCTTGACCGTATTCCACTCGGAACTCAACCGCATCGCGGCTCAGGACCTTTCGCGTATCTAAGGGAGGCCTTATGTTTCAAGCGCTCGATACTGCGGCGACCGGAATGGTTGCGCAACAGCTAAACCTCGACAACATTGCCAATAATCTGTCCAACTCCAGCACCGCCGGCTTCCGTCGCCGCCGGGTACAGTTTCAGGACCTGCTGTATCAGAGCACGGTCATGCCGGGTGCGGCCGCCACCCAGAACACCACCGTGGCCTCCGGGCTTCAGGTGGGGCTGGGCACGCGGCCCGACGCTTCCGAGGTGGTTGGCGTGCAGGGCGAGTTCACCAGCACCGGCAATCCTCTCGACCTCGCCATTCAAGGAGCAGGCTTCTTTCAGGTGAAGCTGCCCGACGGCGAGACCGCATACACTCGCGCCGGAATGTTTCATCTTGATAACCAGGGCAACATGGTGACTGCCGACGGCAACCCTCTGGAGCCGGCGGTCACTATTCCTGCCAACGCCACCAATGTCACTATCGGCTCCGACGGCACGGTTAGCGTAACCCAGCCGGGGCAGACTCAGGCACAGCAGGTGGGCAGCATCCAGCTGGCGAATTTTCAAAATCCCGGTGGACTCAACAGCGTGGGCGGCAATCTTTACCTGGCGACCACGGCTTCCGGCGATCCCATCGTGGGCACGCCTGGCGGCTCCGACGGTTTGGGTTCGCTGCAGCAGGGGAATCTGGAGCAGTCCAACGTGGATGTGGTGCAGGAATTCATCGAGATGATTCTGGCGCAACGCTCCTACGAGGCCAACTCGCGGGTGGTTACTGCGGCGGACCAGATGCTGCAGGAACTCAACAACTTGTCGCGTTAGGAGGATGGAATGCGAAGCAGTAGCCGGCCTGTTGCTGAGCGCGCTTCTGCTGTCGGCAGGCCAGGGGCTGGCCCAGACAGCTGGGTTAAAAAGTCACGTGGGGCGAGCCGTCGCCCGTGACCTCGGAATCGAGACCGAGGGTTCGAGCGCGTTTGGGGTGCGGATACTCGGGTCGGAAGTGCGAGTGGCCGAGCAATCGGGTCTGCACGTGGCAGCGGTGCATGCCGTCCCGGAGGCCAATCTCTGGCTGCTGCGAATGGAGTGCAGCTCGCGCCCGGCGTGTTTGCCCTTCGAAGTGCTTTTGCGGGCGCGCGGCCAAGCTACGGCAAACCTTCCGGACACTCGTACAAAACCCGGTTCGCTCGACCCTGGAGTTCGTCTGGCGACGCCCCTGGTGCGAGCTGGTCAGCGGGTGGAGCTGGCAGAAGAGGGATCGGGTATGCGCCTCAGCGCCCCGGTGGTTTGTCTGGAGGCGGGCAGGATGGGGCAGAGAATTCGCGTCCGTAATGTGTCGTCCGGGCGTGTGGTGGTGGCCCGGGTACGCGCTGCCGGCCAGGTGACGGTGGAGGAATGATGCTGCGGCGGGCGGGAATTTGCGGGTTATTGTTGCTGGCCACGCTGGCTTCGGCGAAACCGGCCAAGCAGGTGGTGCAGCCCTCCACGCTGCAGCAGTTTCTCGATCGTGTCCGCGGCCAGCAGGTGGCTCCGGTGGTTTCGGTGGGGAGCTTGTTCCCGGTGAATGGAGGTGCGCTGACCGAACTCGCCGCCGATACCAAGGCGCGCGGGCTGAACGACATCGTGGTGATCCGCATTGTGGAGAACACGCTTGCCCAGGCTTCTGGATCGGTGGCGGCGCAGCGCACTTACGCCGCGAATTCGGCCATCACCGGGATAGGTGGACAAACTGTGCCCTACCTCAATCCGCTGATCGGGGTCAGCTCCGACAGCAATCTCAAAGGAACGGGGACGGCCAACAGCCAGTCGCAGCTGTTGACCAGCGTGGCGGGGCGTGTCGTCGCGGTTTTACCAAACGGTTATCTGGTGGTGGAGGCCGAGCACCAGGTGGCCTTCAATCAGCAGAGCCAGACTCTGATTCTGCGCGGACTGGTGCGGCCGGTCGATATTGGCTCCGATAACTCCGTAGCCTCGACCGCCCTGAGCGACCTGGAAATTGAGCTGAAAGGCAAAGGGGTCGTAACCGACGCCACCCGTCAGCCCAACCTGTTTATGCGCTGGCTATGGAAGATCGTGGGGTTCTGATGAAGGCCAAATCGTCGGCAGTGGCTGTTCTGCTGCTCGCAACTCTTACTTGCCTGACGGGTGGCGCCAATGAAAATCCCGATGTGGCGCGGACTCCGATTCGCGACCTGATGACGGTGGAAGGAGTTCGGGAAAACCCCCTCATCGGCTACGGCATGGTGGTAGGACTGGCGGGAACGGGCGATCGCCAACAGACGGTGTTCAGTACCCAGACCCTGGGCAACATTCTGCAAAAAATGGGAGTAACCATTCCGGTCGGCGCAGTGAGCGTGAAGAATGTTGCCGCGGTGTTTGTGACGGCTTCGTTGCCGCCATTCGCTCGTCCGGGCACGCAGATCGACGTCACGGTATCCTCCATCGGAGACGCCACCAGCCTTGCCGGGGGCACGCTGCTGCTTACCTCGCTGCATGCCGCGAACGGTCAGGTGTATGGCGAGGCGCAGGGGGCATTGACCCTGGGCGGCTACTCCGCCGGCAAGGGAGGCAACACCAAACAGGTGAATCATCCTACCGTCGGCCGGGTCCCCAACGGAGGGCTGGTAGAACGCGACGTGGCCATCGATCTGGGCAGCCAGAAACAGATTGCGCCTGATGCTGCGCGATACCGACTTCCGGGTTAGCCACGACGTCGCGGAGGCGATTAATGCCGAGATGGGCCGACCCATTGCCAGTGCGATCGATGGCAGGCGGGTCGAGTTGCAGACGGCGGGGGAGCCCGACGTTCCGGCGCTGCTGGCGCGGGTCATGTCGGTGAAGGTACAGACTCATCCTCGCGCCAAAGTGGTGGTGAACGAGAAGACGGGAACCATCGTAATGGGCAAAGAGGTTCGCCTGAGCGCGGTATCCATCCTGCATGGCGACCTGTCGATCGAGATTGCAACCGAATACCAGGTATCGCAGCCGGCGCCGTTCAGCTATCGCGGCGAAACTACTGTCGTGCCCCAGACTTCGGTGGAGGGCAAGGACGAGCCGGTGCGCAAGATCGAGCTCACCGAAGGCGCCAAGGTTGAGCAACTCGTGCATGGGCTGCAAGCCATCGGAGCCACGGCCCGCGACGTAGTAGCCATTCTGGAAGCCATCAAAGCCGCCGGAGCGTTGGATGCGGACTTGGAGGTGATCTAAGTGAATCCGGTGGGTGCAGTCTCGGCGGCGGACAAAACAGCTCAGGGAACCGCCCCGTCTCCCAAGCTGGTAAAGGCGGCACAGGATTTTGAGAGCATGCTCTTGTCGAGCTGGCTGGAGAAGCTGGAGGCAAGCTTCACCGGTCCGAATGACGGCTCCGATCCGGCGCACGACACGCTGGCCTCTATGGGCACACAGGCCATTGCGTCTGCTCTGGCCGCACGGGGCGGAATCGGCTTGGCCAAGGTCTTGCTACAGCATTTTACAAAAGCTTCTGGAGCCGTCGGAAGCGCAGGGTTAGGGGCCGAAAAAAAGAACTCAGGGGGTCTCAAGTTCCACTGAACTTGGCCGATAAACTTCTGTGAACCCCCTTCAGGGGCGAGGTTTGTGAATATGAGAATCGACACCAATTACCCCAGTGCAACTACTTCTTCCAATGAGCAGCAGCAACGAGTGCGCAGCACGCTGCGCGAGATGGAGCCGCAGGACGGCTTGAATGCGGGGCCGATTCAGCAGGGCGGCGCCACCGCCCAGGCCTCGGCGACGGCCCGAGACTCCCAATCTGCCGGAGTGACGGACCTGGCCGACATTTCCGCCGTTGCCCCTTCGATCAGCGATCTGGCCACCGCGCTGCAGGCGACGCCGGACGTGCGCCAAAGCAAAGTGCAGGCGCTGCGCCAAGCCGTAGATCAGGGAACCTACCAGGTATCGTCCTCGCAGGTGGCCGAGTCCATGCTGGCGCAGGCTACCAGCAAGCTCCGGTGATGGACGGCAGCGGTGACTATCGACGGCATTCCCGAGACGCTTCCGCCGGTGAGTGAGACGGCAGAGCGTTCACGCTTTACAGCGACCGAGCAGCGTCCGGTTCCGCTTCGACGGCGAACTGCTGCTCAGCCAGAACAGGAAAATGAGCAGCTTGAGGACAACGCCGAAGAGAGCCATGTTCTGGATGACCTTTTGTAGGAGAAGCAAAGCGTGATTGGCACGAACAGCGGCGGACTATCCATCGCCGGCAGCCCCACCCCGGCTGCACCCGCAGTTGCGATGCAGCTGGACAGTTTACGAGGGTTGCTGTTGCGAGCAGCCGAGGCTCTCTGCGCCGGCGATGCTTCGCAAATACAGCAAGCTTGCGAGGACCTGACCAGCGCGGTTGTGAACCTTCGCCCGGCATTTGGAGAGCTGTTTCCCAACCGCAACGGCATGGCGCTAGCGGAGTCTGAGCAGCAACGTCGACGCCTTCTCTTGCCCGTGCTGGAAGCGCGCGCCTTCTATCTCGCAGCTTTGCGCCGCTGTCGCCGGGGCCTTTTTCTGCGGCGCAACTTGATGGAAATGCGGCGCGACGCTCCGACCTACGGTGGAACCGAAATTTCCCGGTGGTGTTGAATGGGCTCCCTCTTCGCGGCGCTTAACATCTCGGTCGGCAGTTTGGAGGCACAGCAGGCTGGCCTCGAAACCACTACCAACAACCTGGCCAACATGAACACGCCGGGTTACTCGCGGCAGCGTCCGGTGTTGCAGGAAGCCGACCCTATCGTTGAGGGACAGTTGGCCTTCGGTAACGGCGTCCAGCTCACCGGCATCGAGAGTCTGCGCGACAGTCTGCTGAATGTGCAAATCGACGACGAGACGCAGCAGCAGGCGAAGTCACAATCCTTTGTTGACACCATGAACCAAGTGCAGCCGCTGTTCCCCGCGGACACATCAGGCGTCGGAGCCGCTATCAGCACTTTCTTCCAGAGCCTGAATGGCCTTTCCGCGAACCCCTCGGACTCTTCCTTACGCCAAAGCGTGTTGTCGGCTGCCAACGGTATGGCCAGTTCCTTCAGTGAGGCTGCAGACCAGCTCAACACCACCAGCAGCAATCTCGATCTCAACGTGCAACAGGACGTACAGGAGGTGAACCAGCTCACCTCGCAGATCGCCTCTATTAACAGCACGCTCGCGGCCACCAGCAGCAACGGCAGCGAGTACGGCAGCTTTCTCGATCAGCGCGATGCTCTGGTTCAGCAATTGTCGGGGCTCATCGACGTGTCAGTCCTTCAACAAGGAAACTCGCTCACCCTCACCACCCGGCAGGGAACCGCGTTGGTGGTCGGCGGTCAGAGCTTTGACCTGAGCACTCGCCTCGATTCCACTGACGGGACGCAGCACATCTATGCTCAAGCCGGCGACATCACCAGTTCGATCTCAGGTGGGAAATTGGGCGGTGAGCTGCAGGCCCGCGATCAGCAGATCCCGTCGATGCTTGGGCAGCTCGATACTCTGGCCTCGGCGCTGGTAACCAATTTGAACGCCGCCAACAAGATGGGCTACGACCTGAACGACGATCCGGGCGGGAACCTGTTTAATCCAGTTACTGGCACCGGCGCAGCCGCGGCCATGACGGTGGCGATCACCGACCCTAATCTGGTGGCCGCCAGCTCCGACGGCAGCACGGGCAGCAACGGCAACATCGCCAATCTCACCGCGGTCGCAACCCAAGCGGTTTCCAATGGCATGACGCCCATTCAGGCTTATGGCAACCTGGTCTTCCAAGTCGGTTCTTCCATCAGCGATGCCAATGGCGATCTGACTGCCAGCACCAACGTGCTTCAGCAACTGCAGCAGCAACAGACGTCGGTCAGCGGAGTTTCGCTCGACGAGGAAGCTTCGAACCTTATGTTGTACGAGCGCGCCTACCAGGCTTCTGCGCGCGCCATTTCTACCGTCGACCAGATGCTGCAAACTGCCATCAACATGGGAACTCAATAATGCGGCTGACTGCCACTGAATCGACCATCGTACTGAATGGCCTGAACGCCGCCGATCAGGCTGAGCAAAAGGCGTTGCTGCAGATGACCACCGGCAAGCGCGTCAACGTCGCCTCAGACGATCCTGCGGCGGCGGCGATGCAGGTGCAGACCTCAGACCAAACCCTCGCCGGAGACCAGTTCCTACGCAGTATTTCCAGTGTTACCGGCGAGCTGCAGACTGCCGATTCGGCGCTCAGTTCCTGTGTCACGGCGTTGCAACGCGCCATAACCCTGGGCGTAGAAGGTGCCAACGGAACCCTGTCGCAACAGGATCGCCAAGCCTTAGCGAGTGAGGTGCAAGGAATTTCGACCCAGGTTCTGGGGATTGCCAATCTCAACTACAACGGACATTTCCTTTTTGCCGGTACCGCCGATTCGCAAACCCCCTACGTACTCGATCCCAACTCGCCCGGCGGAGTCAAATATCAGGGCAACGATTCGACCAACCAGATCGAGGTCGAGCAGGGACAAACTGTGTCCATGAACCTTCCCGGCTCGCAGCTGTTTTCCGCAACCGGTGCTAGCGTTTTTCAGTCTCTTGCCGATCTTACGACCGCTCTGCAGAATGGCACCGGCATTGATACCGCAACCGAGTCGGTGCGCACCGCCTTCGACCAGCTCACCAGCAGTCGTGTCTTCTACGGCTCAACCGTAGACCAGTTGACAGCAGACACCGGTTTTCTGCAGAACGAGCAGGTGCAGTTGGCGCAGACGACAAATAACAATGTCGGGGTGGACATGAATGTCGCAGCCACTGACCTGGTCAACGCCGAAAGCGCGCGCAACTCTGCACTTGCCGCCGCGGCTCAGACCAGTGGTCTGAGCCTGCTGGACTATCTGGACAAGCCGTAGCCGTCAGCTTTTCGGTAGTCGGCCATCAGATATCAGCCGTGACAGCGCCGAGCTGCCGACTACCGGCAATGGGTTTAGTCGCCGGTGGCTACTGCCCCCGCAGAACTCGCGGGCAGCAGATGCATGTGGATGACGATACCCAGTTCGTTTCCGGAGACCGCGTTGTAATCCCCAGGTCCGGGGTAGTCTTCTCTTGCCCCGGAATAGGGCCCTTGGGGCAGCGCCGGTGCCTGCAGAACCGTACCGTTACACATGCCACCGCGATAGTCCTCTGCTCCCGGGTTGGAAGCTGCCTGGCAATTTGCATCCTGAACCAGTGGTGGCCAGTAGGTATTGACCACCGCGCGCAACAGTTGCGGGAACATTTCGCGCGTCATGGCGGTCGAGCCGGACATTTTCAGTGCTCCGCTCTGCTGGGCCTTGGTCTCACTCGGGAGGTCGAAGATGAAGGTCGCTTCCTTCGACACCGTATGAACCATGGGTGGACCATACACCGGGCCGGAATACGCTTCGCTCGGGTCTGCCTGGACATTGCGGTCCACGCGAGCCAGCTTCAACTCGCCTGTGGCTTGCACCTTGCCATCAGGTGTCCGGGTGACTTGCTTGGAGTGGAAGCACACCAGCGTCTGGTTGGCCGGATTCGCCAGCCACTTCGTCTTGAACTGTCCATCCTCCGCGATGACAGGATTCATAGACGTAGCCGGATAAATGTGCAGATCAACGTGCGAGTTGGCAGGATCGCCGTCGACCAGCTTTACTTCTCCGTTGACCCTGCCAAAGCCGAGCACGACGTCGATTTTTGTTTTTCCGAAGTCAGTAGTGCCGTCGGTTGTGATCTTGGCGTCGGAGTGACGCGCGTCCACCTGCCAGGATCCGGTTGTTGAACTGGGCTTGCTGAGTCCCGTCAAGGCGAGTGCTCCCGCCATCGCGAATGTTGCTATATATCGAAACATTTTATTTTCCCTCCTTCGGGGGATAGAGGCGTCCTCTTGGCTGAGGACAGCTAAAAGGCCGCTAGTTCACACTTGGGCTCGAAACAACTCGTCGTTGCGACGGCGCTGTGCTGCTCGCCGGTGACGGTTTCATCAGGCGAGAGCAAAGATTTCATTTCTTGATGGTCTCGGTTCTCGAGCCGCAATGCGCTTGCACAATAGAGTGCCGAGCACCCCTAAAGTATTTTTAAATTCAGAGCGCAATTTTTGGACATTCGGCCTGAGCAGGGTATGCGGTTGTTCCAAGTCATCCGCGCGTGCGGCCCGGCTTTTCGCCGAGTTGCAGGGAAGAGACAGCATGCCGGCTGGGTGAGAGGTCCTAAGCTGCGTGCGTATGCGGTACAATAACGCTGGGCAGCCAGTGCATCGCAAGCTGTTGCTGCGCGGCCGGTTCATTGACAGCAGCGCTGTGGCTGGTCTATTCTTAACGCTTTGGTAGTTCTTTGGTAGTCCTGCGTCTGCCCGTCTAGAAGTTCTTTGCGCGTTCAGCGCCACCGAACTCAGCGGCTCTTTCGCGGTTTTCACACATCTGGGAGATTGCAAGATGTCAACGTATTTCCCCAAGGGGGAAATTGCGCGCAAATGGTTTGTTGTCGACGCCTCGGGCCAGACCTTGGGCCGGGTGGCGAGCCGCGTGGCGCGCATCCTCAGTGGCAAAGATAGCCCCAAGTACACACCGTTCCTCGACACGGGCGATCACGTGATCGTCATCAATGCCGATAAGGTTCGTATTACCGGCATGAAAGCGGACGACAAAATCTATTACCGCGTCACCGGTTTTCCCGGCGGCATTCGCGCGGAAGAATATAAGAAGCGCCTGGCCCGCAAGCCGGAGCAGGTGCTGGAAGCGGCGATCGTCGGCATGTTGCCCCACACCAAGCTAGGCCGCGCCATGGCCAAGAAGCTGAAGGTGTACAAGGGCGAACAGCATCCGCACCTGGCGCAGAAGCCGGAAGCGATTCAGGCAGTCGTCTAATAAATCCCCACCCCGGCAAAAAGATGCCGGAATGGGGCACCCAAGAGTTTTTTAGCTGATAGCTGACGCCTGGGATCAAGAGCGGACGGCTTTAGAGAGAATAATGGCAGAACTGGTTCAGTATTACGGTACGGGACGCCGCAAGTCGAGCGTGGCGCGCGTGTTTTTGCGCCCCGGCAGCGGCGACTTCACAGTTAACGGCAAGCCGTTCGATGTGTACTTCGTGACGGAAGCCCAGCGCATCATGGCGAAGTCGCCCTTGGTGCTGACCGAAACAGTCGGCACTTTCAACATCGTGGTGACCACCGATGGTGGCGGCGTCAACGGACAGTCCGGCGCGGTGCGCATGGGCATTGCGCGCGCATTGCAGGAGTTCAATCCTGAGCTGCGCCCCAAGCTGAAGGCCGAAGGTTTCCTGCGTCGCGATGCTCGCGGCAAGGAGCGCAAGAAGTACGGCCAGAAGGGCGCTCGCAAGCGCTTCCAGTTCTCTAAGAGATAGTTGTCAGTTGTCGGTGGTCAGTTGTCAGCAAAAACGACGGACAGCCGACGACGGACCATTCTTTCCCTTCTGGTTCCGGGGGGCGAGAGTTAGGCGGCAAGGGACAGTCAGCGGTTATCGGTAAGCGTGTCAGCCGCATTCGCGAACTGACAACCGACAACTGGCAACTGACCACTTGAAGTAACAACCGGAACGAATTTTCCTGCACCCGCTGAACCACACGGGCAACGGGGCGGGGTACGGGAAGTAATCCTGAACGACGGATAGTTTCCACCTTTCGCAACTAACGCGAGGGGCTGGGGCGCCCAAGCGAAGGATGCACCGCCAATCGGAGGACATTTGGCAAACATTACGATGAAGGAGCTGCTCGAAGCAGGCGTTCACTTCGGGCACCAGACCAAGCGCTGGAATCCAAAGATGAAGGAGTACATCTTCGGCGAACGCAACGGGATTTACATCATCGATTTGCAGAAGACGCTGAAGATGTTCAAGGAAGCGTCGAAATTTGTGACCGAAATGGCCGGGCAGGGCAAGCTGATACTGTTCGTCGGCACCAAGCGCCAGGCGCAGGATGCCATCGCCGAAGAGGCCAACCGCTGCGGCATGTTCTACGTCAACTCGCGCTGGTTGGGTGGACTGCTCACCAACTGGGTGACGGTGCAAAAGTCGGTGAAGCGACTGAAGGAGCTCGATGAGATGGCCACCGACGGCCGCTATGAGCTGCTGCCGAAGAAAGAAGTTATCAAGCTGGAGCGCGAGCGCAAGCACCTGCAGGCCAACCTGGCCGGCATCAAGAACCTGAATCGCTTGCCCGACACGGTTTTTGTGATCGACTCGAACAAAGAGCAGATCGCGGTGAAGGAAGCGCGCAAGCTGGGTATCCCGGTGGTCGCCGTGGTCGATACGAACTGCGATCCGACGGAAGTGGATTACGTGATCCCCGGTAACGACGACGCGCTGCGTGCGATTCGTTTGTTTGCTTCCAAGATCGCCGACTCGGTGATTGAAGGTTCGCAGGCCGCGAACGATAAGGAAGGTGCCGAGATCTCCGCTGCTGTCGCCTTCACCGAGGGCGCGGAAGAGGGCGCGGCGACGCCTGCGGAAGGCGAGGCAGCCGAAGGTCAAGCTCCCGGTCTCGATGCCAGCGAATTGGAAGAAGTCAGCATGGAAGAAGTGCTGGGCAAGAGCGGACGCCGCGCTGCTTCCGACTCACGCGTTTAAGAACAGCGGAAGGTTCGAATTGTTTCGTGACCCGCGCTGGCCGACGGCGCGGGTTTTTTGTAACAAACTGACAGCTATCAGCCGTCAGCTCTCAGCTTGAGCGTGCCGGCGCAAAATTGGACCGTTGCACCGTCATTGCTTCGCTCTCATCCAATCATAAGAGAGCAGGTCTGAATACCTTGAAGATTTAGCTGAAAGTTGATGGCTGACAGCTGACGGCTTAGGTAACGAGAGGGATATACAGGAAATGAGCACTACATCCGTGAACATTAACGCAGCACAGGTAAAAGAACTTCGCGACAAGACCAACGCTCCCATGATGGCCTGCAAGCAGGCGCTGACGGAAGCTAACGGCAACGTCGAAGACGCGATCGTTATCCTCCGCAAGAAGGGTGTAGCGACGGCCGCCAAGAAGGCCACTCGCGCAACTAGCGAGGGTTCCGTCGCCAGCTACATTCACGCCGGAGGAAAGATTGGCGTGCTGGTAGAGGTCAATTGCGAGAGCGATTTCGTGGCCCGCACTGACGACTTCAAGAACCTGGTACACGACGTTGCCATGCACATCGCGGCCACCGATCCGCGCTTCATCCGCAAGGAAGACGTGACGCCGGAAGCTTTCGAGAAAGAGAAGGAAATCTATCGCGCTCAGGCCGCCGCGACCGGCAAGCCGGCCGCCGTGGTGGAGAAGATACTCGAAGGGAAGATGGGTAAGTTCTACGAGGAAGTCTGCCTTTACGAGCAGCCCTTCATCAAGGACCAGACCATGACGGTGTCGCAGTTGATTGCGGCGGTCATCGGCAACCTGGGCGAGAACATCGCGGTGAAGCGCTTCGCGCGCTTTAAGGTGGGCGACGTCGCCGAGACCATAGCGGTCAGCAAGCAGGAGCCGGCTGCCGAGTAGATTCACCTCACGTTCGGACTAGATTGGGCGGGACAAGTTCCCGCCCTTTTCATTGCTGCGCGCGACCGTTGCGGAGGGCCGTAAGGAAAACGTCTCCATATTTAGCGGCGATCTTCGGGCCGATACCGGAGATTTTCAAGAGGGCTGCCGTGTTGGCCGGAGCCGCGCGTGCCAACTCCCTCATCACTTTGTCGTGCATGATGCAAAACGCAGGGACGCTGTCTTTTTGCGCCAGCTTGAGACGCACCTGTCGCAAAACCTCGAACCGAGCTTCCCCTGCGGAATCCAGCGGCATCTCCTGTGCGTTCTTCTTTGCGGATTTACGGTCCTTCCGCGATGAGGGCGCGTCTGCTTTCTCCGGAGGCTGTTTGACCCTTCCCCGGCATACGTCGCAGCCGCAATCCGAAATGATGGCGGGCTGGCCAAAGTAATTGAGGATGGCCCAGCGGCGGCATCGTCGTGATTTGGCGTACTGCATTACCGCTTCCAGCTTACGGCTCGCGCTGGATTGCAGACGCGCAATGTCGGCATCTTTCAACTTCTCGTTGTTATCGCCGATCTTCTGGATGAAGAACTCTTGAATTCCGAAGTCGCGTGGCGAATGGTACAGGACGCAATGCGCAGGATGGCCATCGCGTCCGGCGCGGCCAGCTTCTTGATAATAGGCTTCGACGCTACCGGGCAGGTTGTAATGCAACACAAACCGGATGTCAGGCTTGTTGATGCCCATGCCAAACGCATTGGTTGCGACAATCACGGCGCCGGGTGTGTGCATGAAGCGGTCCTGGCTTGTCTTGCGTTGCGACTGTTCCATTCCCGCGTGATAGCCGCAGATGGTGCGCTCAGGGAACTTCTCTTGCAAAAGTGCCGTGAGTTCTTCGACTGTCTTTCGTGTGGCGCAGTAGACGATGCCGGTCCCGCGCACCTGTGGCAGGCCGTGCAGCAGCGCCTCGTCCTTCTCGCCATCGTTGCGGAAAAAGCGCGCGGCGTAGCGCAGGTTAGGCCGATCGAATCCGGTGACGTGCGACTTCGGCGAGCGCAGTTTAAGAAAGGTGGCAATGTCGCTGCGGACCTGCGGCGTCGCCGTCGCAGTAAGTGCAATAGTGACGGGTGATCCCAGTGCCTCGCGAATTTCGGCCAGGCGCATGTATTCGGGCCGGAAGTCGTGTCCCCAGAAGCTGACGCAGTGTGCTTCATCGACCACGAAGAGGCGCGGTCGAAGCTGCGATAGCAGAGCGTGAAACGAGGGAGCGGCGAAGCGCTCAGGCGCGACGTAAAGGATGCCGCTGAACCCGGCGCGCAGCTTGTGCAAGGTGTCACGTTGCGCGACGGAATCCTGCGAGCTGTTGAGCAATAGCGACGGAATGCCGAGATCGTCGAGCTGGCGTACCTGATCGGCCATGAGCGCAATCAACGGCGAAACGACGACCGTCAGTTCGCCGAGCACGACAGCGGGAAGCTGATAACAGAGGCTCTTGCCGGCTCCGGTCGGCATAACGCAGACAACATCGTGGCCGACCAGCACGTCTTCGATGACCTCGCGCTGCTGCGGGCGAAATTGCGGCAGGTGGAACGCTTCCGTGAGGAGCCGGTCAACGGATTCCATGGCTCGGGAGGCTGCGGGCTGATCAGACACTACCACCAGTTTATGGTGTCGGAGTGCAACGCGAATGGGGAATTCTCAAGCCGGTGGTTACTATTCCGGGTTTAGAACTACGGAACCAAATGCGTTCATGCCCCGCACTTGCCAGCCGACGGCAGCATCTCCCCTGCTACACTGGAATGTTTTCCGGAATACCTGCTGACTCATGCCTACTCCTGCCTACAAACGAATTCTGCTGAAGCTTTCTGGTGAAGCGCTGGCTGCGGGCCAGGGCTTTGGCGTCGATAACACCCGTGTGCACGAGATCGCCGCCGAAATTGCCGAAGTGCATGCCCTCGGGGTTGAAATTGCCATAGTGGTCGGAGGCGGCAACTTCTTTCGTGGCGTGGCGGAGCAGGCCAAGACCATGGACCGCGTCTCTGCCGATCACATGGGTATGCTCGCGACCGTCATCAACGCTCTTGCGCTGCAGGACGCTCTCGAGAAGCAGGGTATCTGGACTCGCGTGATGAGCGCCATCGAGATGAACCAGGTGGCCGAGCCGTTCATCCGGCGTCGCGCCATTCGTCACCTGGAAAAGGATCGCGTCGTGGTGTTTGCGGCCGGCACGGGCAATCCGTACTTCTCGACCGACACGGCTGCTTCACTGCGTGCGATGGAGATCAAAGCCGACGCCATCCTCAAAGCGACCAAAGTCGACGGCATCTACACGGCTGATCCGGTGGTGGTGAAAGATGCCACCATGTTCGAGACCATCACCTACATGGACGTGTTGCGTTTGGGGCTGCGCGTGATGGACGCCACGGCAATCGCGCTCTGCCGCGAGAACAACCTGCCGATCGTGATCTTCAACCTGAACCAGCGCGGCAACATCGGGCGCGTGGTGATGGGCGAGAAGATCGGGTCGCTCGTAAACGAGGGTTAGGACCCCCATTCACCACGGAGGCACGGAGAGCACGGGGAGGAATGGGTCTCTGCCGGGTTCACGCTCAACAGAGTGTCCCGCGATCCGCAATCAAACCTGGCCTAAGGATGGGGAATTCGGCCGCAAAACATGTCAAGCCATTTTTCGTTCTCTATTCTTTTTTCTCCGTGTCCTCTGTGCCTCCGTGGTGAAAAGATTCCGGGCGCAGAGGTTTATAATCACAGGTTTGCGATCCTAACGTGAGGCGTCCTATCTATGGCACAAGTTTCGATGGCAGCAATTCCAGCACTGAAAGACAGTTTTTCGCAGCTCAAAACTCGAATGGAAAAGGCGGTGGAAGACTTCCGCAAAGAGATGGCTTCGCAGCGCACCGGCCGGGCTTCGGTCCATATGCTCGACAGCGTCACCGTGGATGCCTACGGCTCGCAGATGCCGCTGAACCAGCTTGCGAACGTGAGCGCGCCTGAGCCGCAGCTCATCACGGTTGCGCCCTGGGACGTCAGCCAGATCGGCGCGATCGAAAAGTCGATACGCAGCGCCGACTTGGGGCTGAATCCCATGAACGATGGAAAGCTGGTGCGCGTGCCCGTTCCTGCTCTGACCGAAGATCGTCGCAAAGAGATGGTGAAACATCTGCACAAAGTCTTGGAAGAGCACCGCACGGCCGTCCGCAACATTCGCCGTGATGGCAACGACGCTATCAAGAAAGCGATGAAGGACAAGAAGATTACCGAGGACGAAGAGCGCGGTGCGATGGAGCAGATGCAGAAACTTACCGACGACGAAATCAAGAAGATGGAAGAGATGGCCAAGGGCAAAGAGAAAGAAGTCATGGCGGTGTAACTGCCTCAGTCGAACAGAAGGTCCCTAAAGGAGCGCATTTCGCGCTCCTTTTCTGCGTTTAGGTTGCGCAATCGGCGGCAATGCAGCAACATGACTTTCGATGCTGCTCGACCTTGGCGATCTGCAGGTGCGCTCCTGGCGCAAGTCTGATTTGGATGCCCTGCTGCGCCACGCCAACAACGCAAAGATTGCGGCCAATCTCCGCGACCAGTTTCCTCACCCCTACACTCGGCGTGATGCCATCGAGTACCTGGGTTTTGTGCGCGACCAGACGCCGGAGCGGGCGTTTGCCATCCAGCATAGAGACGAAGCGATCGGCGGATTGGGATTTCAGGTGGGGTTGGATATCTCGCGCGTAAGCGCGGAAATCGGCTATTGGATCGGCGAAACCCAATGGGGGCGCGGGTTCGCCACGCGCGCTGTTAGCGCCGTAACGGAATGGGCCTTTACCGAGTACAAGCTCACGCGCGTCTTCGCGCTGGTTTTTGCTTACAACGCAGCCTCTATCCGCGTGCTCGAAAAAGCCGGATTCCAACGCGAGGGCGTGCTGCGCCGCAGCGCAATAAAAAACGGCGTAGTCCTTGACCAGCTGATATACGCCCAAGTGAGGTGAAATCCACGTCCTTGTGGCATTTCACCGGTTTCCATAACCCGATACCTGGTGACCCCCATCACACGCGCCGGTATTCGGCATCACAGACCGGTGTCCATCTCCGGGATGAGAATCACGCCCACAACGGCTCAAGTAAGGCGGGAAGCGCCGGTCTTTGTGCCGCTCAGCAGGGCCCGGTCGATTGACCTCCGTCGAGACTCGGGCGCCGGCGTTGAACTCCGGACTGCGCTTGCAGCGAAGCGAGCGGTGAACCTGACCACTCTCCTCTACCCCAACGCTTCCCGCCCTTGGTGATGTTGGCTGCAGCCCAGTGCAGCAGAGACGGTCGCAATCCGCAAGAAGCTGTCGATCCGTATGGGGAGTTGGTTACTAGGGCAAAGGCAGGGCCGAAGCGAACTTAGTTCCTTACCTAAAGTTGTAGATTTTTGGCAAATTTCAAATTGTTGTCACAATTGCCATATGTTATGGTTCTCGCCGCCATCCGAAGGGAGAAAATAGATGACTGCAACAGCTACGCGCAATTCAGATTCGCTAGAAGTCGGCAGCACCGGGCTCAATAGGTGGTGGCGGGTCGTAGGCGGCCTGCTGATGAACCTCGCTCTTGGCACCCTCTACGCGTGGAGCGTGTTTGTGGCTCCGCTCGAAAAGGAGTTTCACTGGAAGCGTACTGACACTTCGACAATTTTCACCATTGCCGTGGTTGTATTCGCTTTATCTTTCATTGTTGCCGGCCGGCTGCAAGACAAATTCGGGCCGTTCTGGATATCGCTTACCGGCGCAATCCTGGTGAGTCTCGGCTTCTTCCTGTGCGCCTATACCACCAGCCTGAACTATCTCTTTATATGCTTCGGTGTGATCGGAGGGCTCGGAAACGGCTTCGGCTATGCAACGCCCATTCCGGTAATGGCCAAGTGGTTTCCTGATAAGCGCGGCCTGGCGGTCGGCCTCGCAGTCGGCGGCTACGGCGCCGGATCGGCGATCTTTGGGCCACTTTCGGCGAGCTATTTGATTCCCCATCTCGGTTGGCGCACCACCTTCCAGGTGCTGGGTGGAATTTTCTTCGTGATGACGCTGATCGGAGCCTTCCTTCTGAAGAACCCACCCGCCGGGTACCGGCCAGCTGGTTGGACCCCGACTACGACGGGCAAGGCTGTAGCCACGACCTACGATTTTACCGTGGGCGAAATGCTCAGCACCCCGACCTTTTACTTCATGTGGATCGGGTATGCCTTTGGCTGTGCGGCCGGCTTGATGGTCATCAGCCAGTTGGTGCCGTTCGCCAAGAGCGTTGGCATCCCTAGTATTACCCTGGCCTCACTTGGCTTGGTGGTAGGAGCGGTGGGCAATGCATCGGGCCGCATTTTGTCAGGCTGGATGTCTGACCACCTGGGGCGCATCAACGTCCTGCGCCTGATGATCGGCATATCCATGGTGGCCATGCCAATTCTTTATAAGGTGGGCGGCAACGTGGTGGCACTGTTCGTCATGTTGTTCATCGTCTACTGGTGCTATGGCACGCAGCTCACGGTGAACGCGGCAACCTCCGCCGATTTCTGGGGAACGAAAAACGTGGGTCTCAACTACGGGTTGCTGTTCACTGCCTGGGGTGTCGCCGGCCTGCTGGGTGGACGCATCGGTGGGAAGCTGTATGACAGGTACCACAATTATCAGATGGCGTTCTATACCGCCGCGGTGATGGCGCTCATAGCGCTGATTGCGGAGTTTCTGGCAAAACGCCCGAAGCACGCTTAGTTTTTTCCAGCTGTGTCGCGCCCTGGAACAGCTAGTTGTTCCGGGGCGGTCTTCATAAATATCAGGAAAGAGCAACTCATATGGCTACAGCTACGCAAGTCTCCAAGTCGCCGGATCCGGCATCCGTCTCGGCTTCTACGCACGTCGAAGAATACGCCGCTCCGGCGATCGTAAAAGAACAGGCTCTGCTGAAAGACTGGCGGGCTGAGAAGACACGCTTTGACAGTGATCCTGATGGGTTCTGGTCAGAGATTGCAAAGCAATTCGAGTGGAGCAAGCCTTGGGACAAGGTCTTCGAATGGGACGGCGTTCATCATAAGTGGTTCCTCGGCGCCAAGACGAACATCACCATCAATGCTCTCGATCGGCACGCCAATGGTGCAAACCGCAATAAGGTCGCGTTCATCTGGCTGGCCGAGGATGGCAGCGAGCGGATCGTTACCTACGGCCAGCTTTACCGCGACGTCTGCCGCTTTGCGAATGGGCTTGAAGTCGCTGGGATTGAAGAAGGGCGATCGCGTCGTCATCTACATGCCGCTGACGCTGGAGGGTGTGATCTCCATGCTGGCGTGCGCGCGTATCGGGGCCATCCATTCGGTGGTCTACGCCGGATTGGGGCACACCTCGCTGCGTGACCGCATCGAAGACGCGCAGGCCAAGGTCGTGATTGTCGGTGACGCAGGCTTCCGTCGCGGCAAGCCGGTGCCGCTGAAGGGCATCGTTGATGAAGCGCTCGATGGGTTGGAGATCGTCGAGAAAGTTGTCGTCTTCACGCGCGATCCCAAAGCCTTTGAGCCCGCCAGTCCTCGCGAGGTCGATTTCCGCGCATTGATGAAGTTCCCGCCAGAGTGTCCTGCCGAAGAAATGGATGCGGAGGACCCGTTGTTCATCCTTTATACCTCCGGGACCACGGGCAAGCCGAAGGGCGTCGTGCACGTGCATGGCGGATTCATGGTCGGCACCACCTATTATCTGACCTCGTTCTTCGATATCGGCCAGTCCGATATGTTCTGGTGTACCTCCGACATCGGCTGGATCGTCGGTCACTCTTACATCGTCTATGCCCCTCTGTGCGGCGGGGTAACGACGTTGTTCCGCGAAGGCGCCATCGACTACCCCGATCCTTCCATTGCCTGGAAGATCGTCGAGAAGTATGGCGTATCGAAGATGTTCACCGCGCCGACCGCGCTGCGCATGTTCATGCGCTATGGCGAGAAGCATCCACAGTCGCACGATCTGCGATCGTTGCGACTGATCTGTTGTGCAGGTGAGCCACTGAACCCCGAAGCCTGGCGCTGGGCCCAGACCTATCTCGCGGGCGATGGGCAGTGGGGATACGTGGTCGATAACTGGTGGCAGACCGAGCTGGGCGGACCGGCATTGGCTACCCCGTGCACTCTTCCCATGCGTCCAGGCAAGGCCGGCGTTGCGTTGCCCGGTTGGGGTGCCGACGTTGTTGACCTCGACGGCGCGCCCGTCGCTCCGGGCGTGAATGGCCGCCTGGTGTTAACGCGTCCTGCTCCTATGATGATGCGCACGGTATGGGGCAATGCGGAGCGCTACGAAAAAGATTGGCAGGAAATTGCGAACACTTATGTCACCGGCGACCTTGCGGTTAAGGATGCGGACGGCTACATTAGCGTGATCGGCCGGGCGGACGACGTTCTCAATGTTGCCGGCCATCGCATCGGCACGGCGGAAGTGGAGAGTGCGCTGGTTTCTCATCCGGCGGTAGCCGAAGCGGCGGCCATTGGGATACCCGATGCGCTGAAGGGCGAAGCCATTGTTGCCTTCGTGCAGTTACGCGCTGGGCACAATGCTTCGGATGCGTTGCTCGCCGGGCTTATCGACCATGTCCGTCGCGAGATGGGGCCGATTGCGACTCCGTCAGCCATCAAGTTCGTTGCCGCTCTGCCAAAGACGCGTTCAGGAAAAATCATGCGTCGCCTGTTGAAGGCGCAGGAGACGGGAGCGGAGATCGGCGATCTGTCTACCTTGGAGCAGTGAGGCACGCGTGTTTGAAGGGGCATGGCTTTAGCCTTGCCGTTACCGGTACAACCTACGATGGCCTTTAGGCCCTGAGGTGAATCGGTTTCCCTCCGCGGCTGAAGCCGGACGCTTGGGAAGCCAATCGGCACGCCTGAAGGCGTGCCCTTTCAGGAGAAGCTCCGGGAAACGGAACATGCCCGGGTTCTTCGAAGACCCCGATGCATTACAGTATTGAGCACAAAATTAATCAGCAGACTATTCTCGGAGGAATTCATGTCGTCGCAACCGGTGGCATCCAGCCAGAACATTGACTCCATTCTCACTGAAACTCGGTCCTTTGCTCCTCCGCCGGAGTTCAGCAAAAACGCTCACATCCGCAGCGAGGAAGATTACAACCGGCTCTGCGCCAAGGCTGCTGCCGATCCGGAAGCCTTCTGGTCCGACATCGCGCGCGAGCTCCACTGGTTCAAACCCTGGGACAAGGTGTTGGAATGGAATTCGCCGTGGGCCAAATGGTTTCTCGGCGGCCAGATCAACCTCTCGTACAACTGCCTCGACCGTCACGTAGCGACCTTTCGCAAGAACAAAGCGGCCATCATCTGGGAGAGCGAGCCGGGCGAAGTACGCACGCTGACCTACCAGCAGCTTCTCCAAGAAGTGAATAAGTGCGCGAACGTCTTGAAGTCGCTGGGCATCAAGTCCGGCGATCGCATCGCGATCTACATGGGCATGTGCCCGGAGCTGCCCATCGCCATGCTCGCCTGCGCGCGTATCGGGGCGGTGCACTCAGTAATCTTCGGCGGATTCTCGGCTAACGCGCTGGTCGATCGCATCACCGATCAGGAAGCAGTCGCGGTCATCACCCAGGACAGCTCCTATCGCCGCGGTGGCGAAGTGAAGCTGAAGGCTGCGGTAGACGAGGCATTGGATCGCTGTCCTTCGGTGAAGCACGTGCTGGTCTACAAGCGCACGGGTTGCGAAGTGACGTGGAAAGATGGGCGCGACCACTGGTGGCATGACGAGATGGCGAAGGCTAGCGACAACTGCGAGGCTGTCCCGCTTGATTCTGAGCATCCTTTGTACATCCTGTACACCTCAGGCACGACCGGCAAGCCCAAGGGCATCGTTCACACCACGGGTGGGTATTCGGTACAGACCTATATCACCACCAAGTGGGTCTTCGACTTGAAAGAGGACGATACTTACTGGTGTACCGCCGACATCGGCTGGGTCACCGGGCACAGCTACATCGTCTATGGACCGTTGCAGAATGGCGCAACTGTTTTAATGTATGAGGGTGCACCGAACTGGCCCGACTTTGGGCGCTTCTGGTCGATTATCGAAAAGCACAAGGTCAACATCCTGTATACCGCGCCGACGGCGATCCGCACGTTTATTAAATGGGGCGACGAGTGGCCGAAGAAGCACGACTTGACCAGCCTGCGTCTGCTGGGCACCGGTAGGCGAGCCCATCAATCCCGAGGCCTGGATGTGGTATCGCGAAGTCATCGGCGGCAACCGCTGCCCGATCGTCGATACCTGGTGGCAGACGGAGACCGGCGCGATCCTGATTTCGCCCGTCCCCGGTGCCGTGGCCACCAAGCCGGGATCGGCCACCAAGCCGCTGCCGGGCATGCGTGGCTGAAGTGGTCACCCGCGCAGGCGAAAAGGTGCCGCTCGGTTCCGGCGGATTTCTCGTCATCAAAAAGCCATGGCCTTCGATGCTGCGCACCGTCTATGGCGATCCTGAGCGTTACGTGCGGCAGTACTGGTCCGATATTCCGGGCATGTACTTCACCGGCGATGGCGCGCGCGAAGACAAGGACGGCTACTTCTGGATCATGGGCCGCGTCGATGACGTGCTCAACGTTTCTGGACATCGGCTGAGCACCATGGAGATCGAATCGGCACTGGTGGCGCACCCGAAGGTGGCCGAGGCGGCAGTGGTCGGGCGTCCCGACGAAATGAAGGGACAGGCCGTGTCGGCTTTCGTCACCTTGGAAATGGGCCACAAGCCTTCTCCGGAGCTGAAGGAGGAGCTGCGGCAGTGGGTGGCGAAAGAGATCGGTTCGATGGCGAAGCCCGACGATATTCGCTTTACCGATCAGTTGCCCAAGACGCGCTCCGGCAAAATCATGCGGCGCCTGCTGCGCGAACTGGCCTCCAGCGGAGACGTCAAAGGCGACATCACCACGCTGGAAGATTTCGGCGTGATCGCCAGCTTGAAGGAAGAAGAAGCGTAAACGAGGGTGCAGCACACCTTCAGGTGTGCATGACGCAGGCACTTTCTATTTCAGCCGCGGAGATGAGCTTCACTCATCTCCGCGGCTTTGTTTCCTAGTCTGGACTAAATTGCACCGCTGAAGCGGGATTCCGCCCTTGCCGACTACGGCAACGGTTTCGGGTTCCGCGTCCCATCCTCCGGCACGCCCTCAATTTCCGGAGAGAGCGGCGCGTCAACGTCGGAAATAGGACCTGCCTCCAGAATCGGCGGAGGCGGCATGACTGGCTCCAAAGGCACTGGTCCCACCACGGCCGCAACCGGTTCTGGATTCAACCTATACCACGTTGTGGTACATGCCTTCTGCCACAGCCGGCCGACGATGTGGGCCAGCATGATCACTTCCAGCAGCAGGAACGTGAGCGGGACGGCGCGACCCGGAACCTTGGTCCAGATCAGCAGCGCGATTGCCGTTACGATCCAGATAAGAACGCTGATCAGTATGTAGCTCCGGTAGACATGCCACGCGCGTCGCAAGGCCATCCCGAAACTGCGCCCTACATCACGTCGGGTCTTAAGCTCATTCAAAGAGACGGCGCGCACTTGCGCAAGATCGAACCACAGTCGCACCCAGACAAATAGCAACAAGACCGGGATGCAGCCGATAATGAGGATGTAGAAGCCGGCCTGATCGGCGACGGCGCGGTCACCGATGTAATCCGCCAAGTGGTCCATGCCGTCATATAACAAATTGACGACAATGAACGGGATCAGCGACCAAAGCGCCAGTCGGACGAACGCCCAAAAGAATGTGCCTGCGGCCCCGAAGTACTCGCCCGTAGCCAGCGCGCGGTCTTCCAGGTAGGCCGAGATAACGCCCGGGGTAATGAATAGAAGAAAGAGAAAGTAGAGACATGCGAACAGGAGCACTCCGTCGGACTGGCTGAAAAGCTTCACGTCCGGTTGCTTGACCAACTCGAGGAACATGCCAACGTCGAACGTGTTCGTCAGCTTCTGGCCCGCCAGGCTATGATGCAGTGCGCTGCCGAGGACCCGTGCGGTGCTGCTCGCCCCCAACCCTCCGAGTACGAGATTGACCGCAAATATCCACCACAGGATGCGCTGGTGGCGGACCACCAGCGAAAACCCTGAACCCAGAACGCCTTTGTCTCCACTTGGCAATGTCTCTTCCTGTCTTACCTGAAACAGCTCTGGGTGGAGCACGCCTTCAGGCGTGCAGCAGGAGAGCTCACCGAAGTGTGGCTTCAGCCGCTGAGGGAATTCTTTCGCCCACAGCGGCTGAGACCGTGCTCCTATACTTGCGCAACCATGTACGCCTGAAGGCGTACTCCACCCGAAAATCCCTACGTCAGCCAGCCGATCATCTGGCCCAGGAACTGCGTGAAAAACGTCCAGTACGTCGCGAGCTTCGCCACCGCCAGGTGCTGCGCGGTGTCGGTATCGCTGTTGTTCAGGTAGTCGCGGTCCATGGTCACGCGGTAGTCGGGGTCGATCTGCACCGAGACCACTTGCGCCTTCTTGGTGTACACGTATCGCACCCAGCGATCGCGGCCGTCCCAGCGCACGCGGTCCGACTCGCCGTTGTCGAACCTGATCTCCGCCTCGACTGGGAAAACGAACTCACCTTTGCGATGCAGCACAATCTGCGTCTCGTACTCGGTTTCGCCCTTCTTCTCTTCCAGCTTGGGGTCGTACCAGTTCACTGGATTCGACTCCGCCCGAAACACCTCGTAGTCGAGCATCTGCGTGCCGTAGACAGCTTGCTGCCAGTACCAGCCCAGATCCTGTTGCGCCGTCTCGTTCACCGTACGCAGAAAATCTTCCTGTGTGGGATGGGTGAAGCGATACTTCATGAAGTAGTTGTGCAGGGCATTGCGCAACGTCTTCTCACCGACGATGTTTTCCAGCGTCAACAGCATCGTAGCTGTCTTGCCGTAGCTGACGGCTCCGTAGGATCCGAAGCTCATGTCGGTATAACTGGGCCGCGCCAGCGAATCGAAATCCGGCCGATTCAAGTATTGTTCGCGCTGCAATCCCGCATCTCCCAGTTGCGCGCCAAGAAAATCAAGCACGCTGGTGTTGTGGCTATAGATATCGTCGAGCACCTTGACTTCGGTGTAACTGTTGATGCCTTCGTCGAGCCACGCGTTCTCGAATTCGTTGGTGGCAACCATGCCGTACCAATATTGGTGGCCGAACTCGTGTTCGGTGACGCCTTCGGGAAATAACTTTTCGCCTTTGAAAGCCCACCAGACGGTATCACCGGTGATGAAGGTCGGATACTCCATCCCGCCGGCTTCCTCGGCGCCATGCGGTGGATCGACCACTGTAATCTGGGCGTAAGGATACGGGCCGTACCATTCGTCGAAACGCTTCATGGTCTGCTGCATGATGTTGGTATAGCGATCCCACGAGTTCTTGTGGCCTTCGTAGGTCAGCAGGCGAATCTTAACTGCGCCCACGCTGCCGTTGAACTCACTGTTAATTACTTTGAAGTGCGGATCGGCGGTCCATGCGAAGTCGTGAACGTCTTCGGCATGGAACGCAACCGTCTTCGTCCCGTCAGCATTCTGTGTTTCGCCAGTCTGCACGCCGGTCGCGCCAATCACGTATGACTTCGGCAGCGTGACCTTCACATCGTAGGTGCCGAAGTCAGCGAAGAATTCCGTCATGGCGTGAAACTGGTGACAATTCCATGCGCCGTTCCACCAGACGCCGATCTTCGGAAACCATTGTCCAGCCAGCAGGAACGTACGCTTATAGCCGGTGCGGGCAATTACTTCGGGGAAGACAGCGTGGAACTTCAGCTTGAATACAACGTCCTCGCCGGGCGCCACAGGGCGGGGAAGCTGCACTTCGAACACTGTCTTGTCGTCGGGATTCCCATCGTCGGGAGAGACGAACTTCATCTGCTTAGTAAGGTCACCCATGCCGACGACTTCCAGCGATGTGACCTCATTCGAGCCGGTGTCTTTGGGATCCCACGCGTCCTCGAAGGTGGTTGAGCGAAAATTTCCGTCGCGATGGGCCTCGTGCACCCAAGTCGCTTTCGGCTGAAAGCCGTTCAGGTACAGATGAAATGGAAAGCGATCCAGCGGCTGGCCGGTCAGGTTGTGATACGTGAGCGTCTCGGTGGCGTCAACCGAGTGCTTGTCGGGATCGTACTTGGCGTCGATGACGTAGGCGACAAACCGCTGCGAAAGCGGCCCGCTGACCTTTGGGGCGAACGGACTTTGCGCCCAGAGCGAGGAGGCTGACACGCACAGAAGCATCCACAGCGCACGGCGTATGAAGGCTCGCATTGGATATCCCATCAATCCTAAGAAAACCGATATCGAGAGGCTAAGTGTTTCAGAATAGGCAGTGGCTGACAACTGCCTAGTGGCCGAGCAAGGGTCACCCGAAGTGCGCCACTACCGTGCAAGGCTGATTACCTTCGTAACGTCAGCGAAGAAGATTTCGGGTGACTCATTCCCGAATAGCCTCTTACAATCAATCAAGCAGCTTGGCTGCGCCACCGAAGCTTTGCTTCGTAAGTTCTTTGAAATCACATATGTACCTGTAAACCATTGGCGCTCAATTATGTAGAGTAGAAACATGAGCTAAGATCATGAAAACAAAGGTACGAACAAAGGATTTTTTCGTGATCTGCGTCACATTTGGCCCTCAGGTTTACGTCTCCGCTTCCGGCCCGAATTTGCCCAGACTCGACAGCGCCTCCACTTGCTACACTTCCCGCAGAGCCATGCGAGTTCTGGGCATCGATTGCGGCGGCGAGTATACCGGCTACGGGGTTGTCGAGCAGGACGATGCCGACTGCCTGTGCCACGTCTGTAGTGGCGCAATCCGGCTCTCGACTCGTGACGCGCTTGAGCTCCGGCTGAAGTCAATTGCCGACCGCTTGGATGAAATCATCGTCCTGCATCATCCCGAAATCGTAGCCATTGAAGACGTCTTCTACGCGCTGAATGTGAAGTCGGCCTTGAAGCTGGGCCACGTTCGCGGGGTCGCCATGCTGGCGGCGGCCCAGGCCCAATTGTCGGTGGTGGCCTATTCGCCGCTCTCCGTGAAGTCGGCGGTAGTTGGATACGGCCGGGCGGAGAAGGCGCAAGTACAGCATATGGTGGCTCGACTGTTAAACCTGCCCGACCTTCCGGAACCTCCCGACATCGCCGACGCGCTGGCCATCGCGATATGCCATCTGCACACGGCGGCCACACTGCAACGCCAATCTGCGGGAGCCGGCCGATGATTGCGGCTGCATCAGTTAGAATCGTTCGCTGAAGATGCCATTGCTCCGCGTTGTTGCAATCACCCTGGGCCTGCTGTTGGCCGTTGTCGGCGCCCACGCGCAACAGACGGCTGGGCCGCCGCAGCCTCCGACGGTTGTGTTCAAGCTGAGTTGGGACAAAGGACTGCCGTGGTCGGATTACTCTTTCACCGTCAACCAGAACGGAGCCACTCACTTCAGAGGAACGCTCAATGGGGCAGAAAGCGGACAGGCTGAAGATTTCGAGCAGGACTTCACCATGTCGGAAGCCAACCTGCAGCAGGTCTTTCAGCTAGCAAAGGCCACCGACTATTTCCAGGGTCAATTCGAGACCAGGGTAAAGAATGTCGCCAAGACCGGCGCCAAGACGCTGGAGTTTCACGGCCCTTCGCTTGACACTTCGACCACGTATAACTACTCCTCGAATCCCAACGTCCAGCAGCTCACAAAGCTTTTTCAGGCGATCGCAACCACCATCGACTATGGCCGCAAGCTGTCGTACCAATACCGTTTTGACAAACTCGGAATGGACACCCGCCTGAAAGAGCTGGTGGATTTACACGCCAACGGCATGGCGGAGGAGCTGCAAGCGATTGAGCCAATCCTGCGCAAGATTGCCGAAGACGACGGCATGATGCACATGGCCCGCATCGAGGCGAAACAGCTGCTGAAATCGATGAATCCCGACGTCTCGACCGCAAAGCCGATAGGCGCGCAACCCTAAAGACGCTCCCAAAGGCCCGTTCCACCGATTTCCGGCAACTTCGCATCAAAACGGTGTTAAATACGTATAGACAGAAGTGGCTTGAAGTGTCCCAGGTCGCGCTTCCAGCCGGTTACAAGCATTCGACCAACCGGGGAAAGGGTCTGAGGTTGATATATGGCAACGCGCACGGGGAACGCATTGTCAGCTTTCCTGGCCATGGCATTCGTCCTGGCCGGCATCGGCGCACAAGCTGAATCACACGTTCGCATCATCCGCTTGAGTTACATTGATGGCACCGTACAGATGGACCGCGCCACCGGGCAGGGATTGGAGCGAGCGATCCTGAACACGCCGGTAACCGAAGGCGTGCGGCTGGCGACCGGCAACGACGGTTTGGCTGAGGTCGAGTTTGAAAACAACAGTACCCTACGCCTGGGCGAGGACTCCGAGGTCCAGTTCACCAAGCTGCTGATCAACGACAGCGGGGCCAAGGTGAACGAGATCCAGCTGGTCAAAGGCACGGCATACTTCGACACCAAGGGTAGTAAGGACGATATTTATCGCGCCACCGTTGGTGATTCCACTTTCCTGATTCATCGCGACACAGAAGCCCGCCTCAGCACCGATTCCGGCAGTCCGACGCTGGCCGTTCTGAAAGGTGAAGCCGAGTTGCAGAACCCGTCTCACGAGGTCAAGGTCGCAAAGCGAGAGACGCTGACCGTCGACTCGAAGAATGCTGCCGGGTACGACATCGCGAAGGGCGTCGATGCCGAGCCGCTGGATCGCTGGAACGATGAGCGCTCTGCTTATCAGACCGCCTATTCGTACAACAACTCTGGCGTCAGTTCCGGGCTGAACGGCTACGGCTATTCCGATCTCAATTATTACGGCGGCTGGTCCAACATCCCTGGCGTCGGCTACGGCTGGCAGCCTTATGGTGTCTCCAACTGGATGGGTTGGAATCCGTATCTCGCCGGCGCGTGGGCATTCTACCCGAGCATGGGTTATGCCTGGGCTTCGGCCTATCCCTGGGGATGGCTTCCCTATCACTACGGTTCCTGGTCTTACCTTGGAGGCTCAGGCTGGTTCTGGCTCCCGGGATCGGGCAATACGTATCGCAACACGGGCTGGTATGCCAACGGCTTTCAGGCAGTTCCGGTCGTAAACGGTCCCCCGGGATTTGTAGCTCCAACGCGGCCTCTCGTCACCGGAGGAGCGACCACATACGCGCCCACCATGAAGGTCGGAACCATTGGCAACATGCCGCCCACGATTCCCGGTGGACGCGCGGTCCCGAACTTCCGCAGCGTTATACCTACGACGATGCCTTCCAGAACCGCCGATCGAGCACTGACTGTGCCAAATCGCGGTGCTACTCCCTACGTCCCCCCGACTGCGAACAAGGGCGCATCGCCGGTGGTGGCCGGAGCTGGAACTCCCGCTATCTACGGTCAGCATTCCGGCCATGTCTTTGCCGCGCCTCCGCACGCCACTGCTAGCGGTGCTGGCGGATGGAGCGGCTATGGCGGAGGCTTAGGGTCAGGCTCGACAGCGAGTTCGCCCAGTTCGATCGGCGCGGTCAGCGGATCCCACGGAGCTAGTGGCGCGAGCCACGCATCCGGCGGACACGGCAGCCCGAAATAGCCACTTCGCAGGCAGCAGAGCCGATGCTCCGGGGATTTATCCCGGAGCATTTTTTGGGCGAAGAATTTGGGTGGCCCACATTTCCGTTTGTTGAGAAATGTGGGAACCAAGCGTTCTACTTCTCCGCAATATTCACGCTGGCGCTGGTCAGCTCCCACTCCAACTTCAACGTCGCCGACTTCGCGCCCGTCTTGTCGAGCGAGATAGTAAAGGTCTCCAGCCCTGACGGAAGCTGGCTAACCTTCATGGGGATGCGCGCCAGGTCCTGCCCTTCGTCGTACTTGGTGCCCCACTGGCCGGTCTGCTTGTTGACGATGAGCTGCCACGATTTCTCCCCCGGCACTGTGTACAGCGTGTAGTTGCCCGCAGGAACAGTGGTGCCGCCGATAGCGAGAGCCGTATCCGTGGTGAGGCTGGTCGCGGCGTTGGCTCCGGTCCGCCAAACATTGCCATAGGGAACCAGTTCGCCGAAGATCTTGCGGCCCCGCATCGAGGGACGACTGTACTTGATGGTGACGGTCTTGCCATCGTCGAACTTCACCGACGCTTCTCCCGGCGGGCTGAGCACTGGCTTCTGCTGCGCCAGCAGAGATACACTCGCAATCACAACAGCAACAAGAACCAGCAACAAAGAACGAACGAGTTTCATGGTTTCTCCGGGATCTTTGAAATAGCGTACTCGGTCTATTATTCACCTCCATTCCTGTCGTCACAATCGAGGCATGGAACGACTCGAAAGGTCGTTGAGGAACCCCAGCAGTGGCTACAAACGCGCTTACCCAGGCTTCGTATCACGGGGGCGAGTTCGCCCGCAGCTTCCAGAGGATTTGCCGGAACATCCCAACGACGATTTCCCAGTCAGGCTCGGTCAGCTTCATGCGAAGCAGCAGCCGGCGAAGTTGTTCTTCCGAAGACGCAGCGGCAGCTTCGGAGTAATAGCCGGAACACTCCAGAGCTTCGTGCATGACCTCGGCGAGCCGCCGCAGACTTTGCATATTTGCTGGAGGCTCGGCCGCAGCTATGGCGTCGGATTTTACGGTTGCTGGAGGCTGGTTCCCTGTTCGCGCCAATTCGTATAGCACGACGACGACCGACTGCGCGAGATTCATGGAAGGAGATTGCTGGGTTGTGGGAATGCGCATCAGCCAATGGCAGTAGCTCATGTCCTGGTTGGCGAGACCGCGTTTTTCGGAGCCAAACAGCAGTGCCACCCTCCCGGTGTGTGCGGCGCCCGTGATCTGGGGAGCTGCTTCGGGGAGGTTAATGAGCGGGAGGCTTACGCTGCGATTTGTGGCTGCGGTTGTGCCAATGACGAGTGTGCAATCGGCGACGGCTTCCGCCACGTTCTGGCACACCTCGGCGTTGGCCAAGAGCTCGCTGGCTCCGACCGCTGAGCGGGCCTCGCGAAACGCCGGATCATACGGCGCCACCAGCCGCAACTGCGAAGCACCGAAGTTCGCCATGGCCCGTGCTACCGCTCCGATATTGAGCGGATTACGGGTGCGCACCAGGATGACGCACAAATTCTGGTCGAAGTTGGAATCAGCAGCGGACATGACTCAATTATGCGTCGCCGAGTGCCCGACTCATCCGTTTAATCGACGAGTTGGATCGAGGAACTTTGAACATCCATCAATGACTTCGTGCAGGCGAAAAGCAGGTCCTTCGCTTCACTCAGGATGACAGTGAATAAATAAGAGCGTTGACGCGGCGCTGAAGCGCCGCCGTACCCAATCCACTTAAGCTTGACGCGTCGCGGAAGCATCGCACTACCGGAATCCGTGAACCTCATCGAGGGTGCAGGGCGCCCTGCACATTCCATCGTTCGGAATGTGTGCGACTCAGGCGCTAAGAACTAGCCAGAGAGAGATATTGAGAGACGAAGTAGGATTAGTGTGGGGTTGGGATCTCGACCTGTACCGCTATGGTTAGAGAGCGCGTCGAAGGTGAATGAGCGTCGATCCCCACTCATTCCAACCGATTGGAATGAGCGGGGCGCGCGGCGCGCCCCGTCACCACCCTGGAGCGCTCGCCATCATTCGCGACGGCTCAGTTCTTGCTGCCGGTAAGCAATAGGGTTTCCGGTCCCTTAGCCATTGGGCTCGAGGAGCGGCTCGAAGCGTTGATCGACTCGGTATTCGCCTTCGGCGCCAACTTCACGGCAGCCTCTTTCTGCGGCGGCTGATAGTAGTCGAAGCACTGGTACTCCGGATAGGACGTGCAATTCTGGGCTTGGGCTTGCGCCTCGTCGTCGGCCCGGATCTGACAGGCCTGCAGCGCCGAGAGGCTCGACCAGCAGCTATCGTCGTGCGGATCCGGTAGTGCATTCTGTGCTGGCAGGCTGGCAACGGACAGCAACACCAAAATTCCGGTCAAAAGCAGTTTCTTCATGATGACCTCCTCACCTGCAACATGAGATTTGCCATCTCACCTGGTTGCACCGACAGATTCGCCTCAATTTCTGCCATTCTGCGTAGCCACATATTCATGTAGCTTTGTGCAATTCCAATTCATCTGTTTATTCATGAAGATTGCCAGCGGAACCAACGGCAACCATCACCTGTCCGGCAAGGAATGGCCGACACGGCAGGTTGCGTTCCTGGCGTTACCGGGGATGAACCTCACGACCTTGGCAGGCCCCGTCGACGTATTCACGCGGGCTTCGATTCTTCTGACGCGCTCCGGCAAACGGCGCACGCCCGCGTACGCAATTCAGTTGTTGACGCAGGATGGATCACCGTTGGCGACCACCCCGGGGTTGTCTATTCTGGGCGGAACACCGTGGCGTGAAGCCCACCACCCCATTGACACGTTGTTAGTGCTTGCCGGTGGCGACACAGCGCACGCTCGTATCGATCCGGATTTGTTGGCGTGGATTCGCGCGCGAACGCAAGACACGCGCCGAGTGGGCTCGATCTGCTCAGGCGCTTTCTTGTTGGCGGCCGCGGGTGTGCTTGATGGACACCAGGCGACAACGCACTGGCAACTGGCTGATCTGCTAGCCAACCGCTATCCCCAGATTCGCGTGGATGGCGACCGAATTTACACTCAGGACGGAAGTATCTGGACCAGCGCCGGAGTCTCCGCAGGTGTACATCTTGCGTTAGCGATGGTCGAGGAGGACCACGGACACGCGCTTGCACTCGAGATCGCCCGGCATATGGTGATTTTCATGCGTCGCGGTGCCGGCCAACGCCAGTTCAGCCCGCAGCTGGCGGCGCAAGCCACAGAGCATCAACCCATCCGCGAACTGATCGCCTGGATTTCGGAAAACCTGAACGCCGATTTGTCTGTACCTGCGCTGGCGCGGCGCGCCGGCATGAGCGAGCGCAACTTCAGCCGCGTCTTCACCCTGCAGGTGAGCATGACGCCAGCGCGCTTTGTGGCGCGATTGCGTACCGAGGCCGCGAAGGCCAAGCGGGAAGCCACCGGCGACAAACTGCAGACCGTTGCTCAGAGCGCGGGTTTCGGGGATGGAGAGACGCTACGCCGACATCTTCGGGCGGAAGCCGATGCCAATCCCCGCGGCATGGCCTGAATCACGCCGTCAGTAGAACAAGTACTTCTGCCACTTGGAGTCCGAGCGGCCCATCATGCGCATGATGTGGCGGCTGGTGTGCAGATTGAAGGCGTGCGGCTCGCGCATCAGCTTCATGTTGCATTCCAGTGGCAGCATGTTGCCTTTGCGGCGATTGCAGTTGTGACAGCAGGCGACAAGGTTTTCCCAGCTCGACGCGCCGCCGCGCGAGCGCGGAATAACGTGGTCGAGCGTTAACTCTCCGGCGGCAAGAATCTTGCCGCAGTACTGGCAGGTGTTGCGGTCGCGCAGCAGGATGTTCTTGCGCGACAATGCGCGGGTCTGGTGCGGGATGCGGCGATACTCCAGCAGGCGGATGACCGAGGGGACGTTCATCGCCAGCCGGGCCGCATGCATACGATGGCCATTCTCTTCTTCCATCATGGCGACGCCCTTGAGCACCAGGATGATGGCGCGGCGGGCTCCGCAGACGTTGATGGGTTCGTAGGACGCGTTCAGCACCAGCACCGGAGCGTGCATTGGCGAGCGCTGAACGCGTTCTTCAGGCGCAACGCGGGCGTGGTGCATGTATCCGGCTAACGACTTGTGGCGCGATGGTGAGCTCTGAGCCGTATTCATAGCTTGTTAAACCGAGGCGAACTGCGAAGCCTCGACTTCCTCCCCCTCTGATGCTTTGCTGAAACCTGGCGCATCCGCATGCTTGAGCGTGCGTGCGACGGTCGCGGCAAAAACCTTTTCGGCTCCGGCACGCTTGAGGACGCGCGCGCACTCGGACACCGTAGTTCCGGTCGTCATCACGTCATCGACCACGATGACGATTCTCCCTTTGATCTGCAGCGGCGCAGCGACGCGAAAGGCGCCATGCATATTCTGGATTCGCGCCTCACGATCGAGGCCGACCTGTGGCCGCGTTGGCCGGTGGCGCACCAGCACATTGCGATCGAGCTCAAACTGTGGCGGCAAGTGCTTCAGCGCTGCGCGGGCAATCAGCTCCGCCTGGTTAAATTGCCGCTCACGCCGCTTGGATGAATGTAGCGGCACTGGAATTACAACGACATCGGCATCACCCAGTCGGAGACTTTCAATGCTCTCCGCCAGCAGCTTGCCCAGAGGCTTGGCAGCGGGAATCACTCCGCAGTACTTGAGCAGGTGAATCAGGTCGCGCAGACAGCCGTCGTATTCTCCGTAGGAGACGGCCCGGTCGAAGTTTGGGGGATACTCGCAACACGCATGGCATTGTCCGTTGCCGATAAGCAATTGCGCCGGAGCCAGGCGCTCGCCACAAAGCACGCATTGGGCGAGCCGCATGGGAGCGAGAGAATCCAGGCATTCAGGACAGACAGGCAGACGAGTGACGGAAACCAGAGGGGTATGACAAAGACGGCAATCGGATGGGAAGAAGACCGCAGAAAGACTGCTGACAACCTTTTGGAAAGGCGCGACCAAGCTCGTACGCGGCTCGACGCGCATGACTCGTCGTTTTCTCGCTACGGTTTCACAACTGCTGAAGACCGACCTCCGCTTTCAAGTGCCTGGGGCACTCGATCTCGCTGGTAGGAGAATACCAATGGAATCAGTATATGAAGTTTGTCGGCGGGCTGCAATGTCGCCCATGGTGCGCGCGCAGCGTTCACCATCTTTTCATACCGCGGCGTCGATGGTGTAGCCTATTTCCTGTCGCGTTGACTGAGAGTGTGTCGGTTCAACTGATACTTGTATCAAGCACTTCCGGCGTGTTAACGTGCGCCCTTGCTGTACTCCGCGAACTCGCGGAGACCTTCGAGGTCCCAAAATGAGCACTCCTACGATTACTGAAGCCCGGCCAGAGAGCCGGGTCCACCGTCCCTACGTTCCCGCCAGCATGGAGATGAAGGAGTTCACCTTCCGCGCCGTGCTGATCGGCTTGGTGCTGACCGGCATCCTGGGCGCAGCTAATGCCTATCTCGGGCTGAAGGCCGGCATGACCATTGCTGCCACCTATCCTGCGGCCGTCATCGGAATGGCGCTGCTGCGGTTGATGAAAGGCACCTTGCTGGAAGAAAACATCGCCCGAACCATCGGCTCGATCGGCGAGTCGGTGGCGGCGGGAGCGGTGTTCACCATTCCGGCATTTGTCATGGCGGGCCTGTGGACAGGGCTGACGAGGGAGCGTTACTGGAACTCGGTCGCGTTGATGGTGATTGGCGGCACGCTGGGTATCCTGCTGGTCACGCTGCTGCGGCGCGTGATGGTCGAAGATCCCGAGCTTCCGTATCCTGAATCGGTTGCGGCGTCGGAAATTCACAAGGCAGGGCAGCAAGGCTCGAAGGCGGCGAAGATCCTGTTCAGCAACATGGGCTTCGGCGGCTTGATGTATCTGCTGGGAGCGATCAACGTCTTCTCGGCCAGCAACACCTTCCTGGTGAACATCGCTACGCTCGGCAAGCGGCTGAACCTGCGCACCAGCACCAATCCCAGCGTGGCGACAACGCTGACGGGCGGCGCTTCGATCTTGACGGCTCCCGACGTGAGCCCGGCGTACCTTGGTGTGGGATACATCATTGGACCGCGACTGGCGGCGCTGAACTTTGCCGGCGGCGTGCTCGCCTGGGGACTGCTGGTTCCGCTCCTTACTTACTTGATTGGTCCCTACCTGCAGGCGCAGCAGCCGGGGGGAACAACGCTGTCATGGAACTTGCTGGCCAATTCCATCTACTACTCCATCGTGCGGCCGATTGCTGTGGGCGGCATGCTGGTCGGCGCTTCGTACACGCTGTTCAAGATGCGCAAACAGTTGATGGTGGGCATGGGCCGCGCGGTTTCTGACCTAAAGAAGTCGGCGGAGGCACACGCGGGCACCAGCCGGACCGAGCGTGATCTTCCAGCCAAATTCGTTTTCGCCGGAGTCGGAGTGGTATTCCTGGCGATGATTGCGCTGTACTACTGGTTCATCTCCAGCGCAGGGAACCTGTCGAGTTCGAAGGTGATGGCCGGAGCGCTGGTGGCTGCGGGCGTAATGATCGTGCTCGGCTTTTTCTTCGCCGCCGTCTCTGGAAACCTGGTGGGCATGATTGGTTCGTCGAACAATCCCGTGTCGGGATTAACGCTCTGCACCCTGGTGGTTGCGGCGCTTCTGATGGTCGCATTGGGAGTCTCGGGAACCGGCGGTGTCGCGGCGGTGTTAGGCGTGGCGGCCGTGGTTTGCGTTTCGTCGGCAGTTGCGGGCGAGATGCTACAGGACCTCAAGGTCGGACACATTCTCGGCGGCACTCCGGCGAAGATGGAAATCGGCGACTTGATGGGCATCGTTGTCGCCTCGCTGGTGCTCTTCTTTCCGCTGGCGATTCTCGATAAGGCCTATCACTTCGGCAGTTCGGCGTTACCGGCGCCGCAGGCCGGATTGATGGCGATGTTGGCCAAGGGCATTGTGGGCGGCGAAATGGCGTGGCCGCTGGTGATCGTCGGCATCCTCATGGGATTCGCCCTGATCATGATCGAAGTACGCAGCGTGATGCTGTTTGCGGTTGGAATGTATCTGCCGCTGGGCACCACGTTCGCCATCTTTGTCGGCGGATTGGTTCGCTGGATGACCGACAAGCTGCGCGATCGCCGCGGCTTCAACGATGCGCAGAAGGCGCGCGTCGAGAACGCCGGGGTGCTGACGGCATCGGGACTGATTGCGGGCGAAGCGCTGTGCGGCTTGGTAATCGCCGGACTTGTGGGCTCAGGGCATGACGTGACCCTGCTGAAGTGGACGCCGCCGTTCATCGCTGCACTGATCGCGCTGGCGGTCTTGATTGCGGTGATGATTCGCGTGCCGCTGGCCAATGCGGGAAGCCCGGATGAGCCGGCTCCACCGACCGCGATTATGTAAGGGGTAACGAGCAGTTAGCAATTACTTGGGGTGCCCCATTCCGGCATCTTTTGCCGGGGTGGGGGTGTTCGCGTCTTATGCCGCTATGGCCAAAAACACCCACCTAGTGCTGGGGCGCAGGTCTCGCCGGAGCCGCGCTCGGGTCCGGCCGCCACCAGGGTGGGTAGATGAAGCCAATCGGCTGCTTCTTGTTCTCATCCGCCCAGTCTTTCTTCACTGACGCCAATGTGTTGGGATCCTTGGTGTCGGGCGAGAAGTAAAAATCCGGCTGCATGCAATCGCCCAGCCCGTGCTGCTCGCATCCTGGCACCACTACCCTCTCGTCGTTCATGTCTGTCATATGAAGCAGTAAATCAAGCGCCAGGTAGGCGATCGGAACTGGCTGCTGGTGGTACATGGCGAGAGTAGGCCGCTGGTCGGTGAGATGGCTGATCAACAGGGGAATCGCAGCCTGTCCCAGCCCGGCAATGGCTCGTATCTGTTGCAGTGGGATTACGCCATCGCCGGGGTTTTCCGAGACCGCCTTTCCAGAATACGTAATGCTGTTGGTGACATTGATGTCGTCGCTGTACACCTCACCGAAAGGATAGGTGGTGAGGGCATCGATCAGGGCTTCGTTCTTGGCCGCAGCGTTGGCGGGCTTCGGAGGTGGCGCGGCCTGTTGGGCAAAACCGGGAAGCACGAGCAGAGACAAACTGCAGCAGAACAGAAAGCTGTAAAACCGGGGCATGCCACCATCGTAGCGTCCAACGAACCCATCGGCAAACGGCGAACTTGCCTCGCGCCGGAGCTCGACCTGCGAGCCCGGCGCATGTTTTCTCACATGCAGAGGTGACCCTCCTCACTGCGATGCTTGCGGAGTGGGGGTTGAATAGGGATGCGCAGACAGTCCGCGCCTGGAGGCTTGGTCGTGAGTCATTCGCCGGATGAGAGTGTGGTGCTGTGTCCGCTTTGCCATGGTCACGGAGTTGAGCACAAGGAATTGCTGGTAGTGCGCTGGCGCAGCCGGGAGTTCGAGCAGGCGTTGCAGACCATCGCCGATGAAGCTGCGTTCGGCGCCGAGGGCGGCATGGACGATCCCATCGCGCATCATCCCGTCTACAACAACGAGTCGGACTAGGCGCCGAGTTATTCCATCGCGCAACTCCGATATAAGGTGCGCAACCGAGGGATACACCTATATTCAGCCTGTTTGTGCGTGCGTCGTAGTATTCGAGGATGGCAGCCTGGTACCTGCGGTATCGAGCTCACAGTTTTCGTAACTCGGCGCTCCCTTTGCCGCTGCCTGTACCTACAGCACATCTTCTGGTGTCGCTCGTCACAGACGAACAGGTCGTGCCGTACTAGGATTTCCTGTAATTGGTAAGGGGGATCTCCTATGGCAGCACCTTGGGCGCACCGCTACGCCCAGCGCACCAAGTGCGCAAAAAGCTCCATCATTCGCGAACTTCTGAAAGTCACGCAACGTCCTGAAGTAATTTCCTTTGCCGGCGGCTTACCCGCGCCGGAAGTTTTTCCAGTCGAGAAGTTCAAAGAAGCCTGCGACAAGGTCTTGACCGACCAGCCGCAGTTCGCGTTGCAGTACGGGCCGACGGAAGGCTACCGTCCGCTGCGCGAGTTCATTGTGCAGCAGATGGCGCGCTATGGAATTCTCGCCGGTGTCGACAACGTGATGATTACCTCTGGCTCGCAGCAGGCGCTCGATCTCATCGCCAAGCTGCTCATCAATCGCGGCGACCGCCTGCTGGTGGAATCGCCTACCTATCTCGGCGCGTTGCAGGCCTTCAATCTGATGGGCGCCGAATACGTCACCGTCCCGATCGACGATCACGGACTGAACACCGACTACCTGGAAGCCGCGTTGCGCTCGGGGCCGAAGTTCATGTACATCCTGCCTAACTTCCAGAACCCGGGTGGTGTCACATTGTCAGAGGACCGCCGCCGCGAGCTGGTACTGCTCTCCGACAAGTACGGCATCCCGATTATCGAAGACGATCCTTACGGCCAGCTTCGCTATGAAGGCGACCACAAGACGCCCCTGGTGGTGCTGGACCGTCCCAACATGCATAGCGACAACGGCTACACGCTGGGCAACGTCATCTACCTGAGCACCTTCTCAAAGCTGCTGGCGCCGGGAATGCGCGTCGCGTGGATCGTCGCTCCGCCAGACGTCATCGCCCGCTTGAGCCAGCTCAAGCAGAGCACCGATCTGCACACTTCAACGTTTGCGCAAATGGTGACCTACGAAGTCGCGCGCGACGGCTTCCTCGACCAGCATGTGAAGCTCATTCGCAAGTGCTACAGCGAACGCAAAGATGCCATGCTGACGGCGTTGAGCGACTACTTCCCGCCGGAAGTTACCTGGACGCATCCGCACGGCGGCCTGTTCCTGTGGGTCACGCTACCTAGCGGCATCAACTCACGCGAGCTGCTCGACCAGGCGTTGCTCAACGACGTTGCGTTCGTTCCCGGCGACCCGTTCTTCCCCGATGGCGACAAGGGCTCGCATATGCGGCTGAACTTTTCCAACGCTACACCGGAGATGATTCGCGAAGGCGTGCGCCGCCTATCGATCGCGGTCGCGCACGAACTGGAACACAGAAGCATGGAGCTGGTGACAGTTTAAGTAGAGATTCGAACCGCGGATTTATACGGATCGGCACGGATGAGTTTTAGGATTCAGTTCCACTCTGATCTGCCCGATCCATGTTGATCGGCGGTTCGTTTTGCTTAGGGTCTCACCCGCGCGGCCCCTTCCTTCCGCTTCGCTTAATGCTGGGCTACACTGAGTCGTCCCGCGCGGCGGGACTCACCACATGAGTTCACCTCACGCCGAGCGCGCCCGCCACGCTGACCAGCTTCTCGCCAACGAGCAGGGCCTGTCGCGCCAGCTTACGCAGCGGCAACTCGGCATGATGGCCATCGGCAGCGCCATCGGGACCGGCCTGTTCCTGGGCAGCGCGCTGTCGATTCGCATCGCCGGCCCGGGCGTCATCCTGAGCTACATCTTTGCCTCCCTCGTCACTATGGTACTGATGGGCTGCCTGGCGGAGATGGCGGTCGCTCATCCCACGGCCGGATCGTTCGGCATCTACGCCGAGCTTTATTTGTCGCGCTGGGCGGGCTTCACCATCCGCTACACCTACTGGGTTGCGGTGTCGATTAGCGTGGGCAGCGAGGCAGTTGCGGCGGCGATCTACACGCAGTGGTGGTTTCCCAACTCGCCAATGTGGGGATGGGTAGTCTTCTACTCGGCGGTGCTCATCTTGGTCAACGCGCTGAGCGTGGGCGCCTTCGGCGAATTTGAATACTGGTTTTCGATGATCAAGGTGAGCGCGATCGTGGTGTTCATCCTGCTCGGCGCGGCAGTGCTCTTCGGTTATCACCAGGACAAGCCAATCGGGCTGGAGAACTTTCGCGCCTACGGAGGCTTTCTTCCTAACGGTTGGAGTGGAGTGTGGTTCGCGCTGGTATTCGTGATGTTCAGCTTTCTCGGCTCGGAGGTGATCGCCGTCAGCGCAGGCGAAGCTAAAGATCCGCAACGCGCCGTCCCGCGGGCGATGGAAACCATGCTGGCACGCCTCATCATCTTCTACGTCGGCGCCATCGCCATCCTGGTCGGCGTGATTCCGTGGACGCAGGCGCAGCCGGGCCACGACATTACGGTGAGCCCGTTCGTGCGCGTCTTCGAGATCGTGCACATTCCCGCGGCAGCGCACATCATCAACTTCGTGGTCCTGACGGCGGCGCTTTCCAGCATGAACTGCAACCTGTATATGGCGACGCGCATGATTTTTTCCCTCTCGCGCGGAGGCTACGCCCCGCCGGTGTTGGGTCGCGTTTCGCGGAAGGGAACACCTTTCCCGGCGCTGCTGTCATCCGCAGGGGGGCTGGCTGCCGCACTGTTGCTGTCCATCGTGCTGCCTCGTTCGGCGTACGTCTACATGTTTGGGGTATCGCTGTTCGGAGCATTGTTTGCCTGGGTGCTGATCTTCATGACTCATCTGCAATTTCGCAGACACACCCGCGGTCAAAACGTGCGGCACTTTCTGCCGTTGTTTCCGGTGACGACGATCTTCGGGATGTTGGCCATCATCGCGATACTCATTTCGACGTGGTGGGTGGAAGGGATGCGCGTGGCGTTGCAGTCAGGGATACCGTGGCTGCTGCTGATCACGGTGGTCTACTACGTTTGGGGACGCAAGCGCGGCGTGTATGCAGACGCAGGTGAATCCAAAGCAAAGTCAGAGGCGGCAGACTGAGGGCATCAATCAGCGGGATGTTCAAATGTTGCGAAAATTGACGACTTCTTCTTGAATTTAACCTCGTTGCCATCCGACCAGATAGTAAGATTCGTCGCAAGAATATAGACGTGAAGTCGGTCAACCCCCTCCCGAACGTCGGGGACGAAGACCCTTTCTCAATCACTACCTCGGCCGCGCTCAGCGACCTTGAAACCCCAGCACTTGGAGGTGCATGATGCGGCTCGATCGTTTTCTCCCCAGTGAATCGCGACGGTTGAACTCCGTTCGCGTGTCGGCGAAGGGTGCGATGCAACTTCTGACCTTCGCATTGCTCGCGTTCCTTCTAATCTGTGTGCTCCCAGGCACAGCCATTGAGCAGCAGAACCCTGCCTCGCCCCAACTCTATGAGCTGCCAGCGGCAGGGCCGCCGACGACCTTCGTAAGCCTTCAGGGCGTTCATTTCGATCCTGTGACAGCCATCGACATTTACTTCGATAGCACTCAGCTTGCTTCGACCACCACCGACAAGAACGGCGCGTTCGGCAACGGGGTCATCAGTGCAACTGGACCAACTTTTACCCGCATACAGGTACCGTCCACTGCGCTGCCGGGCCCGCACACCATCACGGCAAAAGAACGCGTGGGACAGCTGTCGGCGCAGCAGACGTTTACCGTGCGCACGGATTGGCCAGAGTTTCACTTCGATGTCAGCAACTCGGGCCTGAATCCCTACGAGAATGTTTTGAGCACGGCCACGGTGGGAAATCTCGCTCTCGATTGGAAATACACGACGCAAGATAACAACTTTTTTTCTTCGCCGGTGGTAGTGAACGGCGTCGCGTATGTGGGGTCCGTTGACCATAATGTGTACGCCCTGAATGCCAGCACGGGTGCGCTAATCTGGAAATACACGGCGGGGGATGAGATCGGTCTATCGCCCACGGTGGCCAACGGAGTCGTATACGCGGTGACCAGTGGTGTCGACAACCACCTGTACGCCTTGAACGCTACAACGGGAGCGCTCTTGTGGAAGTACACAGCCGGGTATATTACATCTCCGCCGACGGTGGCCAACGGGCTGGTCTACGTGGGTGCTGCCAATGAGCCGAGCCTCTACGCGCTGAATGCCGCAACTGGCGCGCTCATCTGGAAGTACACAACAGGAGGAGGAGCGATCGATTTGTCGCCAGCGGTGGCCAACGGAGTGGTCTACTTCGGTGACGATGGTGCAAGAAGCGTCTATGCTCTGAATGCCGCAACTGGCGCGCTTATTTGGACGTACGCGACGGACAGTGACGTCGATTCTTCGGCGGCGGTGGTCAACGGAGTCGTATACATCGGGAATAATGCGCCTGGCTTTTACGCATTGAACGCCAGTACCGGAGCGCTTCTGTGGAGGTTCTACGCGAACGGAAACCCGGGAGACAGTTGTTCCAACCCGTCGGTAGCCAACGGTTTGGTCTACATCGGCTGCTATAGCTTCTATGCTGGGAATAGCGTGTACGCCGTCGACGCCGCGACGCAGCTGATCGTGTGGCAGGGAGCATTCGGTGTCAACTCGCCGACAATCGCCAACGGTGTGGCCTATGTCGGGTCGACGGATGATAAAGTCTATGCCCTTGAGGCGAGCACGGGAGCGTTGCTGTGGAGCTACGCGACAGGAGGTCCGATCGAGTCGCCGACCGTAGTCAACGGCATGGTGTACATCGGTTCCTTCGACGGTAACGTGTACGCCTTCCATCTGCCGAGCGAGCAGATGTCGGAGAAGTTCAGCCCGCCGCAGCGTCCCGACCCGGCTCGGCTGACGCCCAACTGGGGACTGCAGCCAGGCACACTCGCGACGCCCAGTAAGAAATAGTCAAGTATTTGCGAAACAAACCTTGAGCGCGGGATAAGTTCCGCGCCCGTTTACATTCAGCCGCAGTGCGGCGAAAGGTGAAAGCCCCGTCCTTCAGGACGGGGAAAGCTTCAAGAAAAGAGACAAGTGCCGTTGGCACGACAGGTCTTTGCGGAGGGCAAGAAGACGCTGCCGTGCCTACGGCACTTCCCCGTCTTTGGCGACGCGCACCCCGCCCCGAGGGGGGCTTTCACCTATCGCCTCCTGCGGAGGCTGACACGTTGACGCAACAAAAATGGCGACCCCTCTAACGCTGGTCGCCAACTGTGTGCTAATTGCTGATTACTGCTCTTCAGTACCCGTGCTCCCCGCCCTCTGCCAAATTTACCTTGCCGCGGAACATGCGGAAGACGAAAACGAAGTACACAATGGCGAAGACCATGCCGATGCTCCACCACACGAAGCCGACTGCCATTCCATGCGCGCCAGTCTTCGTATTCTCGATGGTCAGGCTGTAGGCCGGATTGGAGCTGGACGGCAGCACCATGGGATAGAGTGCGAACGCGGCTCCCACCAGCATGCCGACGATGTAGCCGCAGGAGCCGAGGAACGCGCCCAGGTCGTTCTTCTTTCTCATCGCAACGAACGTGTACAGCAGGCTGCCGACAACCACCACCGGAATGACGAATCCGGCAGGCCACTTGAAGTAGTTGGTCGCCACGGCCGGTTGCACGTACAGAGTCGCAATTAGGCTGGCTCCGGTCAGTAACACCTGCATCGGCCACAGCACCGACGCAACTTTGCGCGCCCGCTGTTGCAGGTCGCCCTCCGTCTTCATCGACAGATACAGGCAACCATGCACGGTCAGCGTCACTAGTGCGATGACGCCGCATAGCACGGTGTACCAGTCGAGGATGCCGTTGTTCTGGCCGACGCGCCAGTTCGTCCATAGCGGCTCGAAGAAGTAGCCGTCGGCGTTGAGCGGCACTCCGCGAACGACATTGCCCAGCGCTGCTCCCAAGAAAATTGCCAGCAGCATGCTCGAGACGTTGAACACTACGTCAAAGAATCCCTGCCACATCGGTTCGTCAATGTGAGTGCGGAACTCAATACCGATGGCACGCAGCATCAGCAGCCAGAGCACCATCATCAGCGGCAGATAGAAGCCGCTGAAGCTCGAGGCATAGAGCAGGGGGAAGGCGAAGTACAGCGCGCCGCCGGCGGCGAGCAGCCAGACTTCGTTACCATCCCACACTGGGCCGATGGCGCGCAGGATGGTGCGCCGCTCGTCATCTGTTTTTGCGATGCAGAGATGAATTGCGCCCGCTCCCAGGTCGAATCCGTCGAGCAGAACATAAGCGGCCACCATGACCGCGACAATCATGAACCAGAGCGTTGCCATGGCTATCGCACCTCCGCGGAATTCATGGTGATAACTTTCGGTTTCTCCAGGACGCCCGGCTCAGGGCCGTGCTCAATCTCGCGCGTTATAAGGAACATGAACAAAATCGACAGCACAGTGTACATACCGGCGAATCCCAGGAAGGTAAACCAGCCGTTGCCGGCCGAGACCATCTTCGAGTAGCCATCCGCGGTGCGCATCACCCCGTACACCAGCCACGGCTGGCGGCCGAGTTCCGCCGTCATCCAGCCCGCGGTGTTTGCGATGTAAGGGAAGGGCGCAGCGAGCAGCAGGATCCACAGCATCCAGCGCGCGTTGTAGAGCGCTCCGCGCCACAACAGAAACGCCGCGACGACGGTGATCGCGATGAACATCGTCCCCAGGCCGACCATGATGTGATACGAGAAATAGAGAAGTGGAATGTTCTGCGGCCAGTCAGATTGCGGAACTTCGTTCAGCCCTTTCACCTCGGCGTTCCAGCGACGATAGGTCAGGAAACTCAGCATCTTCGGAATGTGAATGCCATTGTCGAGGGTTTGCGTCACCATGTTGGGCTGGCCAATGATGACCAGCGGCGCGCCTTCCTGGGTATTGAACAGCAGCTCCATCGCGGCCAGGGTGACCGGTTGTTTCTGCGCCACCATCTTGCCGGCCTGATCGCCGGTGGGGAACAGTTGCAGCAGGCTGAAGATCAGTCCCGCAATTACGCCAATACGCACGTAGATGTGGCCCTGCTCGGTGTGCTTCTTCATCAGCAGATAGAAGGCGCCGATGGCTGTCATCACAAAGGCGCCGGTAATGGCCGCGCCGCTCATATTGTGCGCATACTGCACCAGCGCCCAGGGATTGAGTAGCAGTTGCCAGAAGCTGGTGAGCTGCACGGAGCCATTAGCCACCTTCTCGTAGCCCACAGGGTTTTGCATCCAGGCGTCGGTGGCCACGATGAAGTAGCCCGACAGCCACGATCCGAAGAAGACCATGAAGGCGCAGAACCAGTGCATGGTCTTGCTCAGGCGCTTCTCGCCATATAAGAAGAGGCCGAGGAAAGTCGACTCCAGGAAGAAGGCGAACAGTCCTTCCATGGCGAGCGTCTGGCCGATCACGCCTCCGGCAAAGCGCGAGAAGTGTGACCAATTGGTGCCGAACTGAAATTCCATGGGGATGCCGGTAATGACCCCCATCACGAAGTTAATGCCGAAAATCTTGGCCCAGAAGCGGGCGGCGCGATCGTAGGCCTCGTCGTGCTTGCGCAGAGCGATGGTCTTCAGCACCACGATAAGCAGCGCCAGGCCCATGGTGAGCTGCGGAAACAGGTAGTGGTAGGTCACTGTAAAGGCGAATTGCAAACGGTGAATGAGGAGTGCTGCGCTATCCATGAATTGACCTCAAATTAGGAACACACATACGTCGGGGGGGACACGTCCGGCTCACACCATAACTTAGCTTATTGTCATCCCCGCGTGTACGGCGGTATGTGATTCATGTCACAGACAGAAGGTTCAGTGAAATTACCGGGAACGGCGTTACCCTGAAGGGACGGCGGGTGTCAGCTATCGGGCGCCAGGTTTTCGGCGAGCTAAATCACCACATCAGCTTCAGCGCAAATTGCACCTGGCGGGAGGTGGTCGCCGTGCTGGTGATGGCCCCGGCAGTGCCGGAAACACCAGTCGGGGTAAACGTAATCAGCGCCGGACTATTGAAGTTGGCGCGGTTTAGCAAGTTGAAGATCTCGGCGCGGAACTGAAGGTTCAGGCTCTCCCGCAGCTTGGTGTTCTTGACGGTGGAGAAGTCCCACGTAGCCACACTGGGACCGACCAGATTGTCGCGCGGAGCATTGCCGAAGAAGCCGCTGTTCGCCGGCGGCTGGAGAAATACGTTGGGATTGAACCACTGCGCCGGGGTGCCGAGGATGGGATTGCCGGTGAAGTTGGGATTGAGAAATGGCCGTACCGGATTGCGGGTGTCGCCGTTGTTCGAGGGGTTGTAGCTGAGCTGCGCGGTGAAGGGAAATCCGCTTTGCAGGGTGAGAATGCTGTTGACGCTCCAGCCGCTTGCCAGCACGCCGCCGAGTCCGTGGAGTCCGCTGCCGAACTGCTTGCCTTGGCCGAACGGCAGGTCGTAGACTGCGCTGACCACGCCGACATTCGTCGCATTGTAAGTCGCGGGTCCCCAGTCAGCCTTAATGTCATAAGGATTGGAAACCAAGCCCGGAGCGTTGCCGTCGGTGGTGCCGTTCACCGAATCGCCATCGTCCAGCGCCTTCGACCAGGTGTACACGCCGCGCAGCGCCAGGCCGTTGCTGAAGCGCCGGTTGAAGTCCACCTCCAGCGCGTTGTACAGGCTGTCGCCCACCCCGAAATACGTCCAGGTGTTCGCCAACGTTGGATTTGCCTTTGGCCTTCCAGCGGGGATGTAGTACGAACCCGCGGGCACCGGCGTACCCGCCAGTCCGACAGGGAAGTTGCTGGGATAGACCGCCGGGCACGGCGACGCCGGGCAGATGGTCGGCACCGGAGTGTTCGCATCGACGCCGACAATCTCGTGATATCCATGGGAGCCGACGTAGCGCAGTGAAAAAGTAGTGTTTGGGCTGATCTGCTGTTCGATGCCGAGCGTCCACGAGATCAGGGTTGGCATCTTCAGGTTCGGCTGCACGCCGCCCGGTACCAGCAGCGCCTTCGCGGGCGGCGGAGCGTCGGGATTGAGCGGCAGTTGCGAAACTGGTAGCGAGGCGATGCTGTACGTTGGATTGAACGGCGCGTTCTGGTCCATGCGATACCCGAGCGCGTCCTGAAGTTCGTAGTACATTCCGAAGCCGGCTTTGATCACTGTCTCGGGATGAACGGCATAGGCGAAGGCGACGCGCGGCTCGGGCAGGAACTTCGCGTTGTTGGTAGTGAACGCACTACTGGCGATGCGCGGCTCGCTGGAGATCACGCCATCGGTGAAGGTATAGTTGGCGGCGCGGCCATGCGCCTCGTTCCATCCGGTCGACGATTCGAAGCGAAAGCCGAGCGTCATGGTCAGTTTGTCGGTAGCGCGAATGGTGTCTTGCGCATACAGCGAGCCGAACAGCGATCGCCAGTTCAGCGTGGTGGGCGACGGATCGTAGAGGAAGCTGCTGGTGGTTCCTTGGAGAAAGGTTTGCAGGCTGGCGAAGGTGGCTTGTCCATACTGGCTGAGCGCGATGTTTTCATTCGACTGGAACTGCTGCACCCAGGCCCCGAACTCCCACTGATGGCGTCCTTTAGTCCAGGAAACCTGGTCCGTATAGGTATAAATGTTGCGCGCGACCGTCAGGTTGCTGCCGTTGTTGCTGCCCGCCAGTCCTAACTGAGCCTGCGGATTCGAAGCCGCACTGCCGCCTACCACCACTGCTCCCACCGGGAGCCCAGTGAGAAAACCGGAAACATCGGCGGCCGGCGTGCCTGGAGTCGGTTCGCCGGTGAAGAAGTAGCCGGCACGTGAATATCCGAAGCGCGCGGTGTTCAGCAGGGTGGGGGAGAAGACGTGCGTCTCCTCCAGGGTTGCCACCTGTTCTGTAAGGGTGAGTAAGTCGGTGCTGTAGGGGTTGGCCGTGGTGGCGGTGTCATCGTCGCCACTGTCGACGGTATAGACCACGGAGAAATTGTCTTTCGACGAAAACACCTGGTCGAAGCGGGCATTGCCGAAATACTCACGAATGGTTTGCAACGGGCTGCTGGAGACGGCGGCGATTCCGTTGAAGTCAGGATCCGTTGCCGTCGGCGTGGGCCAGAGGTTCAGCAACGGCTTAACGCTGGCGGCAGCCTTAGCGCGCGAGGCCAGGTCGGGCACGAAGGCCACCGAGGTCTGGTGCAGGTTCTGGATGAAGCCTTCAAAGTTGAGGAAGAAGAAGCTCTTGTTCTTCACGATGGGGCCGCCGGTTGCAGCGCCAAACTGATTACGTTGAAACGGCGGGGCCGAGCCGAGATCGAAGTAGTTGGGAGCATCGAGCGCATTGTTGCGCAAGTATTCGTACACCGATCCGTGATACTGATTGCTTCCCGACTGGGTGACGATGCTGACCTGCGCGCCCGGCCGCTTGCCGTATTCCGCGCCGTAGTTATCGCGCAGCACATTGAACTCGCGCACCGCTTCCACGCCCAGCAGGTTCTGGCTGGGTCCGCCGGGCTGCATATTGTTTTCCGCCGCGCCGGTGAACTCCACGCCATTCAGCAGGAACATGTTTTGCTGCGGCCGCTGCCCCGAAGCCGAAAAGTTATTGCCGGTGGTCGAGTTGGAAACGCCGATGCCGCCAGTTTTTTCCGAGGTGAAGTTCACGATCCCAGGATTCAGCGTGAGCAGCAGATCGAAGCTGCGGCCATTGAGCGGCAGGTCTTTGATCTCCTGCTCGCCGATCAGGCCGGAGATGTTCTGCGTGGTTGCGTTGACCAGGGCGGCGTCACCGGAAACCTTGACCAGCTGATGGACATTACCGATAGCGAGCGACAGATCCACGGTCGCGTTCTGGCCGATAACCAGCAGGATGCCGGAGCGCACCCGCTCAGAAAATCCGTCCTTCACGGCACTCACCTCGTACTGGCCGACGGGAAGAGCCGCCAGCTCGAAGTGCCCGGCGGAATCGGTGAGGGTTGAACGCGAGAGCCCGGTTTCCTGATTCTTTGCGCTGACACTTGCGCCCTGGATGACGGCGCCCGTCGAATCACTGACCCGCCCTGAGATCGCGGCTGAAACCTGGGCATGGGCAGCACTGGGACACAGCCAGCACAAAGACAGCTCAGCCAGCAGGCAGAGTAGGGAGGACAGGCGGCGCACGTTCACCTCACCTGCGAAAGTCTCGCATGCAGTCGATTAAATCGAATCAAACCGTTACTGTCAAACGAATATGAGGGAAGTATCCGCACTTGCATAGCGACGGCGTGATTTGGCAGGGGACGCCGCGCTGGGCCCGCTGGAAGGTGGGCTCCGCATCTCGCTTACGTCAAGCGCAAGAGCGGGGCGTTACGAACGGTTGGCGGAATCCTTGCCAGATAGCGTCGGCCTGAAACTGTCCCAAGGCAAATCAGACGAATTCTGCGCCGAGCCGGGGATTACTCCGGGAGGATAATCATCACTTCGGTTGACTTGATGAGAGCAGCGGCGATCTGGCCCTTCGTCAGCCGCAGTTCACGCACCGCGTCCGCGGTAATGATGGATGTGATGTGTTGCTCGCCGATCGTCAGGGTGACCTGCGCCAGCAGGCCGCTAATCTTGATGTCGGTAATTCGGCCGACCAACTGGTTTCGCCCGCTGATGCGGCGAAAGCTGCGACGCCGTTTGGCCGCAGACCCGGAAACCGTGAGCCGCGGAAGGAATCGGTCGATTTCGGACTCCGGGATGCGGTGATGTCCGCCGGGAGTTTGCACCGTCTTTAGTTTGCCCCGGTAGATCCACTGCTTCAACGCAGAGTAGCTGATTCCCAGCACCTGGGCAGCATCGCGCGGCGTGTAGAGTTTTGCCATAAACCCAATTCGTGATTGCCGAAAGCATAACGGGGCGGAGGGAATGGCGCAATTGGAAGGCTTATGAGCGGGCATCTTTTGTGCTCCTACCCAAAGGTGGTGGTTATATCGAGCTCAGCTTCGCGCCGTTGTGCCCGCGACGAAGAAATTCACTTGGCGCGAAGTCGAGATTCGACTACACTTACGGACACTAGCCGCTGCGGAGGAATCAGGGGTTTCTATTGCCGCGCTGCGACGCCCCTCTGCGCAGACGGTTCCGTCGGTAAAACCCAGGCAGACAGGAGTGCGCTGTCTGTACTTGTAGGTTATTGTCTGAAATTTGGGAGGAGTAAGATGCGGAAGCTTTCCCTGTTTTTTGTGTTGTTGATTTTGTGCGTAACCACTACAGCCTTCGCCGACAACATTATTTTTGACCTTTCCCCGGCAAACAATTTCACCAATCGCTCTTCGGGTAGCGGTGTCGGTCAGGGCGTGAGCGTCACCAATAACACGACCATCAACAGCATGGGTTTTGACTTGGATCTGCCGAATGGCGGCGATCTGAAGTTCTTTATCTATGACAGCACCAACACCAACCTGCTGTTTTTGAATACGCTGAATAATGTGGCTCCGATTCAGAACCCGCAATGGGTCTACTCGCCTGAGTTCAACTTCACATTGCAGGCAGGACAGACCTACTACTTCGGCGTCATTTCCGATGCCACGGCTGACTACGGCTACATCTATCCGCCGATCAACTACAGCAACAACGGGCTGACCGCCCTCACCAGCGGCAACTCCAACTACAGTGGCTACGGAGTTCCGGTTTACTCGGGCAGCGGCGCCGCTCAGATCGCACTGCAGCTTGGGCAGACGGTTCCGGAGCCTGGAACCTTTGTCATGCTGGGCACCGGCGCGCTGGGCTTGGCTGGACTTCTACGCCGCAAGCTGATGCTGTAATCCTGTTGCCGCAGTAAGTTTTGCTGGCCGGAGCTCTTGAAGCTCCGGCTTTTTATTTGCAGATCAGTTACGCTCGAAGGTTCAACATTTCTTCCTTGGACAAGTCGGAGCGATCCGGCAAAAGCAAAGGCCGGCGCACGGCCGGCCTTCGGTTGAATAATAATCGCGGTGCGTGAGACGCAGTTACTTCTTGGGCGCGATTGCGTCCTTGGCTGCCTTGGCCACGCGGAACTTCACCACGGTCTTGGCAGGAATTTTGATTGCCTCGCCGGTCTGCGGGTTGCGGCCCATGCGGGCTTTGCGGGCAGACTTCACCAGGCGGCCAAGACCCGGCACCACGAATACGCCGTTCTTCTTGGTCTCTTTGATTGCGACTTCCGCCAGCGCATCGAGGAACGCGGCGACTTGCTTGTTGCTCATCTCATGCTGCTCGGCCATGTGCCGTACCAGCTGAGTCTTTGTCATACCTGCTGCCATTGGATACTACCTCCTTGAAGGTTTGAGCCAATAATGACGCTCAATTGAACGGTATGTTATACCAACGACGGGCCGGCGCAAAGCATTTTCAGCCTGATTTTATGCGGGTTTTCCACAGATATGGTCGTTCTAGGCCGCTTTTTATGCGGTTACGGAGCGGGGTTCCCAGATAAGCAATAGGGAAATAGCGGTCAAATCGAGAGTGTCGCCGCTCATTTAGCCACGAACACCACCACGCTGCGCGCTCTTACGTTGTAGCTGTCCTGCGACAGCAGAGGAAATTCCTGACCGTCATCGGCGATGTCGTGCGGCGAGGGCAGCGACGTGTCCACCATGCCGGAACCACTCGTACTCGCCGATTTGTGGCAACTCGAAGACGTGGTCTTCCCAATGCGCGTTGGCGATGAAGTGCAGGTCCTGACGCGAGCCGTCGGGATTGAATTGCGTCAGTTGCATGGCAACGGTGTGCGAATCGTTGCTCCAGTCAGGCTGCATACGATTCACGCCATGCCAGGTCACGTGGAAGCCGTCGGAGCCGCTGAAGTTGAAGGTCGAGCGGCGCAGTAGCGAACAACGCTTGCGGAAGGCAATCAGCAACTGGAAGAAGCGCACTAGGTCGGCATTGGAGTCGGCCATATGCCAGTTCACCCAACTGATGTCGTTGTCTTGGCAGTAGGCGTTGTTGTTGCCCAGTTGCGTGCGCTCGAACTCATCGCCGGCGAGGATCATCGGCACCCCGTGTGCCATTAGCAGGATGGCTGCGAAGTTCCTGCGCTGGCAATCGCGTAGGTCCTGGATGCCGCCATCGCTGGTCGGTCCTTCAGCGCCGCAGTTCCAACTGTTGTTGTCGTTCCCGCCGTCGGCGTTGTTCTCGCCATTGGCAAGGTTGTGCTTGTCGTTGTAAGAGACGAGGTCGTTGAGTGTGAAGCCGTCGTGACAGGTGACGAAGTTGATGCTGTGGTAAGGCTCGCGCGCACTGGTCTCGTACAAATCGGGGCTGCCAAGCATGCGCGTCGCCAGCGCAGAGGTCATGCCCGCATCGCCCTTTACGAACTTGCGCACGTCATCGCGAAACTTGCCGTTCCACTCCGCCCAGCGCCCCCAGGCAGGGAAGGTTCCCACCTGATAAAGCCCCCCCGCGTCCCAGGCTTCGGCGATGAGCTTGGTGTTGGCCAGCACCGGGTCGAAGGCCATGGTTTCCAGCAGTGGAGGATTGGCGAGCACCGAGCCATCCTGGCCGCGTCCCAGCACGGATGCGAGATCGAAGCGAAAGCCGTCGATATGAGTGGTGATCACCCAATAGCGCAGGCACTGGATAATGAAATCGCGCACCACGGGATTATTAGCATTGACGGTGTTTCCGCAGCCGGTAAAGTTCTCGTAAGCGCCAACCTGATTCAGGATGTAGTAGGTCGGATTGTCGATGCCACGAAAGGAGAATGTCGGGCCGTGCTCGTCGCCTTCGGCAGTGTGATTAAACACGATGTCGAGGATGACCTCGATGCCCGCCTCGTGGAAGGCCTGCACCATCTCCTTGAACTCGGTCACCTGCTCGCCATCGCCGCGTTTCGAGGAATATGCGGTGTTGGGAGCGAAGAAGGCGCGCGGCTGATATCCCCAAAAGTTCAGCAGTTGCTGGCCAGTGAAGGGATTCGCGCGATCGGTATCCGCCTCTTCGAATTCATTAACCGGAAGTAGCTCAACCGCGGTGACGCCCAGTTGTTTGAGGTAAGGAATCTTCTCGACCAGCCCGGCAAAGGTTCCGGGATTGGCCACCATCGACGTTTCATGCACGGTGAATCCGCGGACATGCATTTCGTAAATGATGCTGTCCACCAACGGGATATCGAGCGGCTGATCGCTTTGCCAGTCAGCCAGGCCCCATTCCTTAATTACTCCCACACGCTGCGGTGCGTTGGCCTCGGTGTGTGCTCCCCAAACGCCTCCCCCTGAGATAACGCGTGCGCACGGGTCGATCAGAAGAGTCGCCGGATTGAAACGGTACACCGTTGGATCCGGATTGGGCTGCATGTCGAAGCGGTAGGCATAATGCATCCCGATATCAGCGTTCTCGACAAAGGCATGCCACACCTGGCCGGTGCGATTGTGCTCAGGGTCGAACGCGAGTTCGGCCAGCGTATTGTGCGTCGCAGGATCAATGAGCACCAGGGTGCACGACGTAGCATACTTGGAAAAGATGGCAAAGTTAACTCCGCGCCGGAACGGTGTCGCGCCCCACGGAATGGGCGATCCACGCTGGATGATGAAGGGAGCGGTCGCGGGCTGGCTGGTGGGCTGGACTGTGGGCGCACTCATAGGTACCTCCGACGAGATGGGCGAGATGTATGGTGGCAGAAAGCGGGAGGGTGGACAAGCGGTTTCGACAAGGTAGCTGAAAGATTCAAAGCCAGTGTCATCCCGAGCGGATGAGTGAGCGTCAGCGAGCGAACGGAGTCGAGGGACCTGAAGTTTCTTGACCGTCCACGAACTGAAGGTCCTTCGACTCGTCGTCCGCCGCGGCGGACTCCTCGCTCAGGATGACATGCCTATTTTCCGGACAAGGCTCTACGCTTTCGCCAGCAGGCCGCGCGCAATCCTCGCGTACAGCTCCACCGCCTCCAGCAACTGCTTCTTTTCGATGTACTCGCCTTCCGTGTGCGCCACATGAATCGACCCCGGGCCGATGAGCACAGGCTTTCCCCAATTGGTCAGAGCAGGTATGTCGGTGGTGAATGCGGCGATCATGGTCTCGATGCCAGGAACAGTCGCCATCTCCATGAAAGGAATTTCGAGCGGGAAATGCGCCTCGGCTTTGCCTGCGACCGCTTCAGCGATTTTGCGCTGCAAGTCCTCAGACGGGCCGACCAACCGATACAGCAGATGCGCCACTGCGTGATCGGGAATGACATTCGGCGCGCGGCCGCCCTCGATCAATCCGATGTTCATGGTGCACGGACCAGCTTTCGGGTTGACGGGCAATTCGATCTTGCGCACACGCTCCATCGCATCGAGCAGCTTTTCAATCGCCGACTCACCCAACTCGGGATAAGCCGAGTGCGCCATCTTTCCTTTCGCCACTACCTCGACGCGCAATGTGCCTTTCGATGCCAGCGCCAGCTTGTTTTCCGTAGGCTCGCCGTTGATGAGGAACTTGGCGCCGCGCGGCTGCTGATTCGCCACCTGCGCTCCCTGGCTGTCGCGCTCTTCGCCAACCAGAAACAGCAGTCCCACATGGATGCCGCTCGGACTTCAGCTTCTCGGCTGCACCGATCTGCGCTGCGATGATGCCCTTGGCATCGCACGAGCCACGGCCATAGATACGGTCGTTGGTTTCCGACGACGGGATGAACGGCGGCACGACGTCCATGTGGGTCGAGAGCACGACTGCAGGATTGGGCTCGCCGGGCCACGTCGCCCAAATATTAAAGCGATTGCCTTCCACGTTCATGCGTTCGACGTTATAGCCCAGGCGCTGCAGTTCGTCGGCCAGCACTTCGCCGACGGTGGTTTCGTTACCCGTGATCGACTCGATGTCGACCAGCTTGCGAGTGAGTGCGAATAGGTCCATAAAGAAAGTGGGTAGTGATTAGTGGATAGTGATTCGTAAACAACAATTATGCAATTAGCACTGGGGATGCGCCTAATTGGAAAGCTGCCGGCCGGCGTTATCCCTCAACACTATCCACTACTCACTATCCACTAATTACTGCTCTTGCCGAATATTCCCTCCAGCGCTCGATTACGATAACTAAACGTAGCGCGGAACACTTGCTGGAAAATGACCATCTCCAGCGTGCGGCCGACCATGCCGAAGCCGACCTCGTATTCGACTTCATCGTGAATCAGGGTTCCGTCAACTCCGCCTTGTGTCATCGGCTCGAAGCTATGCGTGTGCTGCCAATGACGGAACGGCCCTTGCTTCTGCACATCCTGAAAATATTGATTGAAGGAAAACTCGCGGATGTTGACCACCCAGCGCTCATGGACAGGTAGATACGGCAGCACGCGAAATGCGACCGTCATCTCCGTGCCGGCACCTGCCATGCGCAGTGTGCCCACAGGTACCTGGCCAGCAGGGAAGCGCGGCGGCACCAGATTGAGCTTCACCAATTTTGTGCCCAGTGCAGGCGGCATGATACGCGGCAGGTTGTGCGGGTCAGCGAAGAACGCGAACACCCGCGCCAGCGGCGCAGGTACCCACTGCTCGGATTCGAAGTGGCCGCTCATCAGGGTCGCACGCCAGAGATAACAGACGGCTGGGCAAACTGCAACCGCCGACGATAACCCGCACACTCTTAACTGGCGCAGGCATCAGATGGGGCGTCGTCTCATTCTTTCTAGAACTCGACTTCAAAAGGGAAATCATGCAGAAGCGCAAACTTGGAAAGAGCAATTTGGAAGTTTCTGCCATCGGCCTGGGCTGTATGGGCTTAAGCTTCGGCCTCGGGCCGGCGGTCGACAAGCAGACAGGAATCACTCTCATACGGGCCGCAGTGGAACGTGGCGTGACCTTCTTCGATACCGCCGAAATATATGGACCGTTCACCAATGAGGAACTGGTCGGCGAGGCGCTGGGGCCCTTTCGTAAGAATCTTGTGATTGCCACCAAGTTTGGCTTTCGCATCGAGAACGGCAAACAGGCGGGCCTAGACAGTCGACCGGAGCACATCATGGAGGTTGCCGAAGCCTCGCTCAAACGCTTGCAGACCGATGTGATCGACCTGTTTTATCAACACAGGGTCGATCCCGAGGTGCCGATCGAAGATGTCGCGGGTGCGGTGAAGGAATTGATCCAGCAAGGCAAAGTGAAGCACTTCGGTCTCTCCGAAGCAGGCGCGAAGACCATCCGACGGGCGCACGCCGTTCAGCCGGTAACCGCGTTGCAGAGCGAGTATTCGCTGTGGTGGCGAGAGCCCGAACAGGAGATACTGCCGACGCTGGAAGAACTCGGCATCGGATTCGTTCCCTTCAGCCCGCTGGGTAAGGGCTTCCTGACCGGCAAGATCACGGCGGAAACCGAATTCGCTCCCAACGACTTCAGGAATATCGTTCCCCGCTTCAGTGCCGAAAATCGAAAGGCCAACCGGTCGGTAGTCGACTGGGTAGGCAAGATCGCAGAACGCAAGCAAGCCACACCAGCGCAGATCGCTCTGGCCTGGGTTCTCGCGCAGAAGCCGTGGATGGTGCCGATCCCGGGCACGACAAAGGTCCATCGACTGGAAGAGAACCTCGCTGCCGTGAACGTCGAGCTAACGCCAGAAGATTTGCGTGAGATCGACGAAGCGTCGTCAGCAATTGCGGTGCAAGGCGCGCGCTATCCCGAGGAATTGCAAAAGCTGGTGGGGCGCTAGTCGCCTACACCGTCTGCTCCTGCCCGGCCAGTTCTTGCAGCAGAGCGTTCAACCGCCCGAGCACCAGCTCGGGCTGCTTCTCTTTGATTGAGAACTTCAGGATGCCCGCGGGGGTGAACTGCGCGCCCGACTCAGCTGCGACGAAGCGCATGAGTCGATCAGGTTCGATGTTGGCCTTCTCGTTGAAGCGAATGCTGACCGCATCTTTGCGCCGCTCGATCTGCGCCACTCCGATGCGTTGCGAGAGCAGGCGTAGTCCGGCGTACTCCAACAGATTGCGCACTGGTGGCGGAGGCGTGCCGTAGCGGTCGCCTAACTCCCCGGCAACATCCTCGAGCTGCGTCTCCGATTCGACGCCGGCTATCCGCTTATACATGCGCAGCCGCTGATTCTCTTCGTGGATGTAGTCGGCAGGAATGCGAATGTTGAGCCCGAGATTGAGCTGCGTCTCCGGAACCTCTTCCTTGAGCTCGCCTTTCAACTCGCGCACCGTGCGCTCCAGCATGGTGGTGTAGAGCTCGAAGCCGACGGCTTCGATGTGGCCGCTCTGCTCGCCGCCGAGTAGGTTGCCGGCGCCGCGCAGTTCGAGGTCGAGCGCGGCAATCTTGAATCCGGCGCCCAGGTCGCTGAACTCTTTCAACGCTGCCAGGCGGCGACGCGCCAATTCGGTCAGATCGCGATCCGGAGGAATCAGCAAATAGGCATACGCGCGGCGATCGGAGCGGCCTACGCGTCCGCGTAACTGATACAGCTCCGATAGGCCATGGCGATCGGCGCGATTGATGACGATGGTGTTGCACAGCGGAATGTCGAGCCCGTTCTCGATGATGGTCGTGGCCAGCAGGATGTCAGCTTCGTGGCGCACGAAGGCCATCATGGTGCGCTCAAGTTCCGCCTCCGGCAGCTGGCCGTGGCCAACCAGAATTCTCGCCTTGGGCACCATCTCGCGAATTTTGTCTGCGATGTCGTAGATGCTCTCAACCCGATTGTGTACGAAATAGACTTGGCCACCGCGCTCCAGTTCCTTCTCAATGGCGGAGCGAATCAGCTTCTCATCCCACGCAGCGACAATGGTCTGAATCGCCATGCGATCTTTGGGCGGGGTCTCAATCACGCTCATGTCGCGCAGGCCAAGCAGTGACATGTGCAGCGTGCGCGGAATCGGCGTGGCCGACATGGTGAGCACGTCAACCTCTTTGCGTAGCTGCTTGAGGCGCTCTTTGTGGCGCACTCCGAAGCGCTGTTCTTCGTCGACGATGACCAGACCGAGATCGGTGAACTTCACGTCTTTCGACAGCACGCGATGCGTACCGATGACCATGTCGACTTGCCCGGCTTCGATCTTGGCGATGGTTTCCTTCTGCTGCTTCGAAGTGCGGAATCGGCTGAGCATCTCGATCTTGATGGGGAAGGCGGCAAAACGGCTGCGGAAGGTGTTGTAGTGCTGGAATGCGAGCACCGTCGTCGGCGCCAGCACCGCGACCTGGCGATTGTCGCTGATCGCCTTGAAGGCCGCACGCATCGCGACCTCGGTTTTGCCGTAGCCAACATCGCCGCACAGCAGGCGGTCCATCGGTGTGGACGCTTCCATGTCACGCTTGACGTCGGCGATGGCGTCGATCTGGTCATCGGTTTCGGTGAACTCGAAGGCATCTTCGAACTCGCGCTGCCATTCGGTATCCGACGCGAACGCGTGACCCTCAGCGCTCTTGCGCACGGCATAGAGCTTGAGCAGCTCGTCGGCCATGTCTTTCATGGCCTTCTTCACCCGCGCCTTGGTCTTCTGCCACTGCTGCGTGCCCAGGCGGTTCAGTACCGGCTTCACGCCCTCGGACGAGCGATACTTCTGCACCAGATCCAGGCGCGTCAACGGGACGTAGAGTCGCGCGCCCTCGGCGTATTCCAGCACCATGAATTCGGCAGCCGCACCGTCTTCCTGCGGAACTTCTTTCAACCCCTGATACTGGCCGATGCCATGCTCGACGTGAACTACGTAGTCGCCAATTGCCAAGTCGCGAAAGTCTGAAAGAAACGCCGAAACCTTCGATTTGCGTTGCTGCGGGCGCCCGGCTGAGACATCGGCCTCGTCGAACAGATCGCGCGAGCCGAACAACACCAGGTTCGACTCCGGCAGCACCACGCCTTCCGGTACGTACGCCTTGACGATGGTGGTGGTCGCAATCTCTTCGGAGAAGTAGGTCGACTCATCCACATATACTTGTCCGGGCCTGGGAGTGCGGCTGCCAATGCGAAACGACAAGTTGTATTCGTTGAACACGTCGGCCAGACGCTCGACATCGCCCAGGCTCGAGACGGCGAAGACGACGTGCTTGCCATCTTTCGCGAGTTGGCCCACCTCTTCCGCCACCGCGGCGATTGAGCCGTGAAAGCGCGTCGTCGGCTGCGACTGGAACATCAGGTGCTCGACGTCATCGCCCGATTCAATGCCGAGCTGTTCAATGCTGATAACCGGGAAGGCTTGCAGTCGCTCGTTCCACTGCTCCGGCGAGAGGTACAAGTCGTCGGGACGTACCAGATTGCCGACCAGGCTGCGCTCGTGCGCTTCCTCCACCTTGGTCCACCAGCCATCGTGCATCTCGGCAAGCTGCTCGGGCTCGTCGAGAACTATTTGCGCGTTAGGCAACAGGTCAAAGAACGTTTCGTTGGCTCCGGCGACCGGCGCGTAGAGCTCCCATCCGGGAAAGACCGCGACGCCAGTGGCGCGCACGGTTTGCTCGATCAGTTCTTCGCTTCCGGCGAGCCGTTCGCCGGAAAGCCGCGCATTGATGGCCGCGAGTGTGTCCTCATCCAGCGGTGTCTCGGTCAGCGGAAGCAGAACCACATCGTCAGTACTGGCGGCAGAACGCTGGGTCGCGGGATCGAATTTGCGAATCGATTCGACCTCATCGCCGAAGAACTCAATGCGAATCGGGCGGTCCGACTCCGGCGGGTAGACATCCAGCAGACCGCCGCGATGCGCGAACTCACCCGGCATCTCGACCACGTCCACCTGGCTGTAACCGACCATGCGCAGGTGTTCGACGGTACGCTCCACGTCGACCATCTCGCCGCGTCGCATGATCTTGGCCAAGCCGGCGTAGAAGTCTGCGCTGCGCATACGTCTGGCGGTGGTGTTCGGCGTGGTGACAACGATGGAGGCTGCACCAGTCGCGATCTTCCATAGCGAAGCCGCGCGTACCTCCTGAATCTCAGGGTGCGGTGACTGGCTCTCGAAGGGCAGCACATCGTAAGCGGGCAGGCTGACCACGGACTCAGGGGCCAGCGCCCCGGTCAGGTCAGCAAACGAGCGCAGCACCGGCAGCAGTTCTTCAATGGCGCGGTTGTCGCCGACCATCAGGACCAGCGGCCGAGATGAACCGCGTTGCAACAGGACCGTGAACAGGGCTTTGGCTGTCGAGGTAAGTCCGGAGACACGAAGCCGCCCCGCGCCGCCCTTGGTATGGGCTATAGCGCGCGCCAGGACTGGAGAAGTTTCCACGTCCGCGAAGAGTTCGCGAACGAATGGAAGGATCATCGTGAGTCTATTTTATCGCAGCGAACGCGACTGTTACTGCAGCTCGCCTTTCTGCGGGTTGTAATAGAAGTGGAAGCGCAACGCCAGGTAGGGACCGTGGAATTGGCTGGGCAACGGGGAGAACGGATCGGAAGCGGTAATGCCTCCCCAGGCCGCGCGATCGAGAGCAATGTCTCCCGACGAGGCGTTGTATTGCAGTCCTGCAACTTTGCCGGTGGGGAGAATAACGAATTGAATGGAAACCTTGCCGTGTTTCAGCAAAGGTGGCCGCGCTGACTCAGGGATGATGGCGTACCAGTTTCTGCGAACCGCCTCCAGCACGCGCGAGAGATACGGCCCAAAGTCGACACCTTGCGTGTCGCTGAGAACTTCGAGATTGCCTTGAACCCGCGCGGCCCCGCCTCTGCCGGCTCCGTAATCGCCGCCACTGCCTACTGAACCGCCAAATCCGACAGAGGGAGCGGTACGGCCCATGGCGACATTGTTGGCGGCCTGGCTGATCTGCTGGCCGGGCGACATCATGCTGCGAAAATCGACCGTCGGCTTTTGCTGTGTACCCTGCTGCGGCACCGCCAGCCGCGGATCCTGCATCACCGGCTGATTATTCATCGCCACCTGTTGCTGCTGACCCGGTTGCGGCGGCTCTTGTCCCGGCTGCTGCGATGGAGGCGCTGCCTGCGCCTGTTGTGCTGGCGCCCGCACTCCGCCCGGTGGTCCGGCCCGGCGCAACTCTTCCAGCGTCTTCTTGTCAATCTGCGGATGACGGCTCTCGGCAGTCCGGTTCTTGTCGGAAATCACGTTGGTCGGAGGCGGCTTCGGCGGCTCTTTCTGCAAATCCGGGGGCAGGTCGAGATAGGTAAGCTGCTGGTTCTTCATCAAGTCGGCGGCCGACGCGATGATGGGTCCCTTCAGGTTTGGAAAAAGGCGGGTGGTGTTAATAAGCATCAGCAAGACCAGCAGGTGGACCATGACGGAGATCCACGCGGCTTCACGCCGGCGCGTGCGCTCCAGCTCATCTTCCAGTTGCAACAGGAGATGGGGCGTGAGGAACTCGGCTTCCGCCGCAGCTGAATTCCAGCGCTGCGGTTTGGGTTCTTCGGGTGGAGTTCCGGGCGATGTAAGAATTGATGCCATCCGTGTGTTCGACTGCGCTAAGCTACAACCCGCCCAGGGAACTGGTGGCTGGGCAACCCCGTCCACAAGGATGGCGCGAAGAAATTAACCCGGCAGCGAGCGACAAATCGTTCTTCCTTATTTTCGCACACCTGTCCCTAATTCAGAGTTCGCTCGGTTGCCCACCTTAGTTCCAGAAACGCGTAGTGGGTGTCATCCCGAACAAGCCTCTTTTGCGAAGTGAGGGATTTAGGCGTGCCGATTCGCGCCGGCGCGCGAAAGGCACGCATCCTTTAGCCACCCACTACGCAGAAACCATTCGATAAACTGGTCTCCAATGAAATTCGTAATCGTCGGCACCGCCGGGCACATCGACCACGGTAAGAGCGCGCTGGTACGCGCCTTGACCGGAACCGACCCCGACCGCCTGGAAGAAGAGAAGCGCCGCGGCATCACTATCGATATCGGATTCGCCAACCTCGACTTGGCGGCGCCGTCGGGCGAGCCGGTACGCATCGGCTTCGTCGACGTTCCCGGGCACGAGCGCTTTGTGCGCAATATGCTGGCCGGCGTGGGCGGCATCGATCTCGTTCTGTTAGTGATTTCGGCGGAAGAGTCGATCAAACCGCAAACTCGCGAGCACTTCGATATCGTGCGCCTGCTTTCCGTGAGGCGCGGCATGACGGTGCTCACCAAGTCCGACCTGGTAGATCGCGACACACTTGAAGTCGTGCGCATGGAAGTTGCCGATTACCTGAAGGGATCGTTTCTCGATCCCTCGATTGCGCCGATCGTCGCCGTCAGCGCCAAGACTGGCGAAGGTTTGGACGAACTCAAGCGAGAGTTGGCGCGATTGGCGGCAGAGATTCCGGCAAAGGACTCCAAAGCGGCCTTCCGCCTGCCGATCGATCGCGTCTTCAGCATGAAGGGTTTCGGGACGGTGATCACCGGGACCCTTATCGCCGGCAGCGTTGCTCCTGAGCAGGAAGTCGAAGCTCATCCGGGCGGAAGGCGGCTGCGCGTGCGCGGGGTGCAAGTTCATGGAGCGCAGGCGAAGCAGGCCATCGCCGGCCAGCGCACTGCACTGAACCTTGCGGGTGTAGAGACCGCCGACCTGGCGCGCGGGATGATGCTGACCGATGCCGGACTATTTCAGCCGACCGGGCGGCTCACCGTAAGCCTCGACCTGCTGCCATCGGCCAAGCCACTGCGCGATGGTGCGCGGGTACACTTTCACGCCTTCACTGCGGAGACCATTGCTGAGATCAAGCTGCTGGAAGGCAAGCTGGTGAAGCCGGGCGAGTCCGGCTATGCGCGGCTGAAACTCGACGACTCGCTGCTGTTGTTGCCCGGTGATCGGTTCATCATCCGCCAATTCTCGCCCGTGATCACCATCGGCGGCGGGCAGGTGCTGGACGCAGTCGAACCGGCGCGGCGCATGAAAGTGGCCGACCGGCTGGCATTCGCACGGAAGGTGGCGAGCGCGACGCCGGAAGAAGCGTTGCTCGCTCGGGTGTTGAGGCGAGGAGGCATGGGGCTATCCTTCGCAGAAGCCGTTGCGGAGACCGGATGGCTGGAGCCGCGCATCGTTGAACTTGCTGCTGAACTGAAGAAGGGTGGCAGCCTCGCTAAAGCCGGAGATGTGTTGCTGTCGAACCAGGAGTTTGTTCGGCTGAAGAACTACCTGATGGCAAGGGTCAATCAATTTCACGATAAGAATCCGCTTGTCGCCGGATTGAACAAGGAGCAGCTGCGGGAAGAGCTTCAATTGCGCCCCGAAATATTGCGGCGGGTCCTCGATTCCCTCGCAGACGACAAAAAGTTGGACATCTTCGGTGAGCAGGTTCGGGTGGCAGGGCGCGGCGTAGTGATGCGCGACGACGAGGCGGAATCGAAGCAGAAGATCGAGCAGGCCTTCGCCAAAGCAGGATTGCAGGTTCCCTTGCTAAAGGATGTGCTGGCATCCGTGCGCATCGATCAGGCGCGGGCGCAGAAAATCGTGACCCTGCTGCTGCGCGATCGCGTGCTGGTGAAGCTGGGCGATGATCTGGTGTTTCACAAGAGCGCGCTGGAGTCGCTGCGGCAACAGATCGCCGCCCAAAAGACAAAGACCCCGAAGCTCAACGTCGCGTCGTTCAAAGATCTGTTCGGAATTACGCGGAAGTATGCCATCCCGTTGCTCGAGTATCTGGACCGCGAGCGCGTGACCAAGCGAGTTGGGGATGAGCGGGTAATTCTGTGAACCCCCAGGCCGGCGTCCAACCGGCGCGAACCTGGGGCATTGGGGAAACCCGCGATATTTCTGGCTGGCTACTCTTTGTTGTAGAAGTAGTGACTTTCGACCTTCTTGCCGTTTACCGTGCCGTAGGTCGTCAGTTCGCGGGTCTTGCCATCTTTGGAGATGACGACCTTCGCGGTGCCCACTGACTTGCCATCCTTCATGCTGTCGACATCTAAGGTGTGAGGGTTAACCTGTTTGACCGACCGCATGTCTATATTGGGATCGCCAGTCACCGGATAAGGCTTTCCGTCAAGCTTTCCGACCCACTCGGAATGGGTTGCCTGGCCGCTGCTGTTCACTCCGTCAAGCGTGACCTTCATGTTGTCGCCATCGGCCGCGTAAACCACGGTGGTGTTCTTGCCGACCCCGGGGGCGATCTTCGACTTCGCTTGATCTAGTTTCCAGGTGCCGATGGTCGGGTTTTCAGCCGCCCACAACGTGCCTGCGAACAAACACATAACCAGAGTCAATAACGCAGTTCTTGCCTTCATGGTGTCTCTCCTGTCTTGGATTGTTCAGTAATCTCTAGTTTGTAACCGAAGGGAAATATATAGACCATGCTCGTCTGGAGCAACTCACGAACGTGATAGCAGTTCCGTAGCACCGACGTGCGTTGAGGCTAGTCGTAAGGTGGAATAACTGGCGCCGGACGATTCGGCGGCGCCGTCGTTACGCACGTGCCATCGGCTATCATCACGCCATGCCTGATGCAATCGACATCCTCGCTATTGCCGCCCACCGCGACGATGTGGAGCAGACCTGCGGCGGAACGCTGCTGAAGATGGCGCAGATGGGCCGCACCACCGCCATCCTCGACCTTTCGCGCGGCGAGATGGGAACCCGCGGCACCATGGAAGACCGCGCACGCGAGGCCGAGGATGCGCGACAGATTTTGCGCGTCTCGTGGCGTCAAGGCGCTCGACATTCCCGACGGCCGAGTCGAGAACACCTTCGAGAACCGCCAGAAGGTCGCCGCTGTGATTCGCGAGCTGCGGCCCCGGGTGCTCATTCTGCCGTACTGGCAGGCGCGCCATCCCGATCACTACACTGCGGGCGTTCTGGGCTACGAAGCCGCGTTCGTCGCCGGACTGGCAAAGCTCGACCTCGGCTTTCCCGCGCATCGTCCCTTCAAAATCATCTATGCCAGCCTGTACGCCGATGTACGGCCGACGTTTGTTGTCGACATCACCGACCAGTTCGAAGCGCGATTGCGGTCATTGCTGGCCTACCGCTCACAGTATTCCGATCAGTCTTCCGGCAGCGGATTGTTTCCGCGTGAGGCGGAAATTCGCGAGAAGCTCGCGCACATGGCCGGTTTCTACGGCCTGCTTGCGGGCGTGAAATATGCCGAACCCTTCGTGCAGAAAGAGCTAGGGCTGGTGGACGACCTAATGGCGATTCCGGTGCAGTCGATATGAACGATGACGCTGGAAGGGTGTACGTCGAAAAGGAGCGAGAGATTTGGAAATCAACATTGAAGACGAAGAGACATGTGCGCTTGTAGAAGAGTTGGCGCAGCTTATCGGCGTGGACGCCGAGGAGGCTATCACCATAGCTGTTCGTGAGCGTCTCCGACGAATAAAGGGAGGGGAAGCCGAGAACATAGCCGGCGGAACTGAGTAGTCCTCTACTTCTTTCTCTCCACCAGGAACGCCGCAATCTCGCGCAGCGTTTGCGATCTCTCGCCGAAAGCATCCAAAGCGCTATCGGCTTTCGCAATCAACTCGTCAGCTTTCTTGAGCGACGCCTCAATGCCAAACAACGCCGGATAGGTCGCTTTCTCGGTAGCGGTATCTTTGCCCGCAGTCTTGCCGAGCTGCTCCGAGGTCTGGGTTACGTCGAGTACGTCGTCGACAATCTGAAACGCCAGCCCGATATTCATGCCAAAATCGCGCAGATTCTGCACCTGCGATTCGTCGGCGCCGGCATACATACCTCCGCTGATGACGCTGGCTGTAAGCAACGCCCCAGTCTTGGAGCGATGGATATACTCCAGCGTCTTCGCATCGGGACGAGTATGCTCGGCTTCGAGATCCATCACCTGGCCGCCGATCATGCCGTCGATGGTTCCGGTGGCATGCGCGATCTCGGCGATGATAGCTGCTCGTGACACGGCGGGACACAGTAGATTGGCCAACACCTCGTAAGCTCGGGTCTGCAAGGCGTCGCCGGCAAGAATCGCGATGGCGTCGCCGAATACCTTGTGGCACGTAGGACGGCCGCGGCGCAGGTCGTCATTGTCGAGCGCGGGTAGATCATCGTGGATGAGCGAATAGGTGTGCAGCATCTCCAGCGCTGCCCCCAGCTCTTCCACGCCGGGTGGAACGCGGCCTAAGACCATGCGCGCCGTCTCGATGCACAAGATCGGCCGTAAGCGCTTGCCACCGGCAAACACGCTGTGCCGCATTGCCTGGTGAATAGAAGAGGGATATTGCGTCGCGGGAGGCAGCAGCCGTTCCAGAGCTTCGTCAGTTGCGAGGCGTCCTTGTTCGAGTGTGTCCTTGAGCATGAAGAAAAAAGTATAGCAATGAAGATGTAGCAGGTCAGTGATGCTTGAGGTGTCGGGATCAGATTTCAGGTATCAGAAAGAGCTGCGAGCCGCCAGCCGCCAGCCGTCAGCTACCAGCTAAATCAAGGCGCGAGTTGCAAGCCTCATGTCAGCAAAGCCAACAGCCAAGAGCCAAAAGCCAAGAGCGGGTCTTCCTCACGCCGGCTCGTAATACTTGCCGTCCGCGCACGCTTTGCACAACGTCTCGCCGTCACGTCGCACTTCACGCTGGAAGTTGATCCCTTCACCGCAGTATGCACAGACGATGCGCTCGCCCTTGTAGCCCGGCATCTCTTCCGGCGCGAGATGAACCTTCACCCACTGCACGTCGAAGAGCGCTTCCGTGGGCATCTCGCGGTAGGCGAGCATCTGCTGCTGGTTCTTGCTCTCGATCTCCGGATGCATCTGTCGCGCCAGCGCTTTTGAGCTTTCGCGGGCAGCGATGCGCACTGCGCGATCGTTTTGCAAATCTACAAACGTCGCAGCCACCTTACCCCAGTCGCGAAATTTCAGCGCGCGTTTTCCCAGGCGGCATCCGGTGACCACGCCGATGGCGTCGGTCATGCAGCGGTCGATCTCGACGAAGGTGATGAGCCGTTTGCGGTCGCGGCCCTTGGGATCTTCGATTCCAAGCAGATCCAGTCCGAGCATGGCCATGCGCACGCCCAGCACTTGTCCCGCGCACAGATGACCATGGGCAATTTCTGCCTCGCGCAGCAGCGCGTCCAGCGAGTTCGAATTGTTATCGTCAGTCACTTCTAGCTTTCATTCTAGATTACGCAGCGGCCCGACTTAGGTGCCTTCCAAACCTACATCCGATGTGCTAAAGTCCGGCGCGGCGTTCGGAGGAAAATACCATGCGACCACTCCAATATCTACTGTTATGCGCTCTCGCAGTGCTCGTCGGCTATGGTTTGACGAGTCCGCTAGCGGCGCAGTCGTTCAGCTCTCACTCGCAAGCTGCTCCGGGATCTGGCTACTGGAGCGATCCGGCAAACTGGCTGCAGCAGTTTGTGCCCGACAATCAGTTGTTCTGGGACAACTCAAAGAACTGGCCCACGAACTACGGGCCTGCCTATCGCGACACGGTTGGCATGCCTTCGCAAATGTTAGCGTGCTCAGAACAGTATGCGCTGTGTTTCCACTCGGGTCCTGATCCCTACCCCTGTCATCTCGCGCCGGATGGGCGCTCAGCCAACTGCCTGTGTACCGTTCAGACCACTACGAATTACGTGTTGGAGCCAGCGATTCTGAACTACCCCGTCTACGCCGCGACAGTTTCGAAGTGCGGCGCGGATGGCCTAAAGTGCCCCAACACGGATGACGCGCCGGTTTGTAAGCTGCTGACCAACGGAGAGCTCATTCCGGGCGCGGACGTAATCTCCACCTTCGATCCTGAGTCGCGCGCGGACATCATCAAGGCGCTCGCGACTGCGGGCAAGAACTTCACCACCTGCGGCAAGGCAGCCTATGCCGGCTGCATGACCGCGCCCTGTCGCAATAACGGCGACGGCACCGCGAATTGCAAGTGCCCGGTGTTCTATGGACCGTTCCAGCTCACGGGAAAGAACGCGCAGTGTACGCTGAGCGGCGATCTCATCAATTCCGCGTCGTACAATCCGACGTTGGACAGCTCGAAGTAGGCAGCAGCCTCAATCCGAAGGAGTCGATTTTGTGCGCCCCAAGGTTTGTCCCGGATACACTCGAACCTGGGGCGCAATCTTTCTGCGGCGTCCGTCGCGAAACTGCTGATCAAGGTTTCCTGATTCCGCCAACCAGATATTAGGAAGAACGTACCTACGGCTCGGGCTCAGTATCTCCCAGTATTTCTTCTGCGTGACGCGGTACCACGTTTACGGTGAACGGCTGACCGTCGGCAGTTGAGAAGGTGACGCGGGCAGGGTGGCGCTCCCATTTTGCAGGCGAGCAATCGGCGGCAGGAGCATCGCTATCGGCGGCCGTAGCTTTTGCCAGCTCTTTGCGAAACAGTGCCTTGCGTACGCCAACCTGTGCCACCATGGCGTTCCAGCGGGCTCCGTTGTCCGCTGTTCCGCAATAGGCCGCGTAGTCGCGATACCAACTGACGTGCGAGTTGGCAGCGTCGAAGTCGGGCAACTTGGCCGGTGCGATGCGCCCGCTGACGCGATCCACCAGCAGCCAGTCTCCGCGTTGCCAAATCCATTTACTTGGTTTGGGTGAATCTTCGGGAAGCGCATCGTTCAGGCGATAGGCGCGCTGCACCACGAATTGTCGATCGGTAATATCGTGGGCGTCGCCGGTGGTGTAGTCCTTCAGCTTGGTGTCGACGTATAGGGGACGCACGCTGATAGTGGCGGATTGGCTTTCGTCCCGTCCGAGGAAAATCTTAACGGACTGCGGCTTACCAAGAAAGACGACATGGGGTTTGGAGGCGGCGTAGGCAGGAATCGCCAGGGCCAGCGCCAGCATGATTCCCGCGCAGCTTCTGAGCCCTGCAAGCCTACTCATCAGTTCAACGCTACAACCCGCGTTCCGCGGCGGCAAGTGACTTTAGTAACCAGGCTGCTCGGCATAAGCCGCAATCCCCATGGCGGTGATGATCGGGAACTATCGCTCGTGCATCCTCTGGAAGTCGTTCATGTCGATCCCCGAGATTCGGACGATGATCGAGAAGGCAGGCTTGCAGCCGGATGGACCACCCGGGACTACAAGCCTGCCGCGAACTCTCGTCTGTAATCTAACGCTCCGCCGCCTGAATACTCGCTTTGAAGGCTGGCGCATTTCGAGTAATCGCCGGACGCGGCCGCTTCTTGAGACGCGACGGCGGTGGCACCGGACTAGCCGCTAAGTAATGCGCGCTGTCGGAATCGGCAATAGTTGTGACCAGCGGGTCCAATCCCAGGGCAAGCATATTCGGATCCAGCACCGCCAGCAGGCTGTTGTATTCAATAGCCACATAGAGGTACTTGCCATCTGGAGACGCAGCCAGCGGCGCAAATACCGCGGCCTCGTCGCCCGGCAGTCTATAGATCGCCACCGCCCGGTAGTCGTTATTTGCCGGGTTGAAGTTGAAAGCCACTATATTTGGGTTGGAAAGCCCGAGCGCAAATAAATGGCTACCCGAAATTACATAGCTTTGGATATTGAAATTAGTTACGCCGCGCATACGCGGTGGAGTGATTACCCCGATAATTCGCGGGCTTATCGGGTTAGTGCCGATATCGAAAACCTTTAACTGATAGCCGCCGGAGGAATTATTGCCCGTCAGTACCAGGTACTTCCCATCAGCCGAGATCGTAGGTTGATACTGGCCAGTCAGAACATTGAAACGGTCCATCGGGACCACGACCGCCGTGCTATCGACGGTGTCGTAGATAGCGAGATGGGTAGCGCCGTCGGGGTCGAGGTGGGTATAGAAAGCGTAAACATAGTGGCCGTCGGGCCGCGAAACCACGGCCCAGTTGGTGGGAGCGGTGGTGTAGCTCAGGCCCGCAGCAATCTGCCTTAGCACCATGTTGAACGTTGGCGATTGAGGATCGGCGTCAATGACCGCCAGCAGCAGATCATAAGGACTGGTGGCACTGGCGGTGGGCGCATACACTACCGGCTTCCCACTAAGCGGATCGAGCGACGGCGCCAGTGGCCTGCGAATAGCTAAGGAACCAGGCATGAATAGTTGACTACCTCGCATTTGCCCGGTCGCTGTGTTCCACGCAGAAACATCAGCGTAATTGGCCCCGAACAGGTCGGCGCCATCGGCAGCAAATTCAATGGCGTTCAACGCTGGGTTCGGCGATGCCGTCAAGGTGAGCATCTCTCGCTGCGTGAGATCGAACATCCGTACCGTACCGCCGCCAATGGCATTGAGAGAAGCGAACTGCTGTGCTGGTAGGAACGCCGGATTCAGTCCAATCGCGAGTTGTCCAGCCAGTAGCCCGCTCTGGTACTGCTGATCCAGTCCGCCGCCAGTTTCAGGATTGGTCACGATGATATCCAGCCCCGGATCGGCAGGGGCATTTACCGGAACCGTAACCTGCAAGCTGCTGGCGTTGTTGACGGTTGCCGCCAGCGGCGCAGTTCCCCCGATGCGAACCAGCGCACCATTCATGAAATTGGTACCGGTGACTGTGATCTGACTTGCCTGGTTATTAATTACGTTGCCTTCTACCCCGGTGACTGTAGGAGCTGAACTCGGCGGAATTAAATTAACCGTGCCAATACCCAGTCCGTAGAGACTCGCACCTCCAGCAATGGATTGGCTGTTAATGATGGCATTCTCGGGATCATTCAGCATCTTTTCCGTGTCGAGAACCAGAAGGTTCGGAGCCGGAGGCATCTGGCCGTCGCCGGAGATGACAATCTTGCTTCCGTCGGAGTTAATCGCGAGCCCACTGCCACTGCTGTCGCGATTGAAGGTATTAAGTTGCACGATAGTCGAGGGAAGTATCTGCCCATAGGTTGACGAACCGGGCCGGAAATCGGCTACAGCAGCCACCGGGTTAAAGGTTTGCGGATCGGCTCCCGTTACATAGCCGAAATACATCGTGGGATCAGATTTGTTCGGCGTCACCACGATCGCGTTTGGATAGCTAATCGCCAACATTTTCGTAGTAACGGCATAGGTAGAAGTATTAATAAGGACCATTTCCGGGATGTCTTGACCTTGATAAACATCTACCACCATGGCTACATACGCTCCGTCCGGCGTGGCTATGGCGTTGCCAGTCCATCCCTGGAAGTAACTATAGCTGGTAAACGGCAGCGGGATCGCGGTAACCTGAAACGTGGATAGGTCAACCACTCCCGCAACGCTCTTGCCGTTGAAAGAAAAACGAGAAGGCGCAAGAAATGCCTTGGTTCCAACCTGGACTACGGTGCCTCCATTTGCCGCTTGCGATCCCATGACCGGCATCAAATTCACTCTTTGCGTCACCGCGAGACTAGCTACATCGATGATGTCGAGAGTTGAATTCTGGTCGTCCCATACCAACACGCTTGTCCCATCGTTAGACAACGTCGCCGAGGTACCCCACACATTCGGAATCTTCTTGATTTCCCGGCCAATCGTCAGATCGACCACGCTCATCGGCTCGGTGTTCGCCGACAGAAACGCCAGACGTGGATTAACCCCCACGTTCACCGAGTGGGTGTAATACCCGGCCGTCATGGTTTCCTGCAGCGTATAGGTAGCCATGTCATAGACGCCGAAGCTATTGTCGCTCGCCGTCACCAGGAAGCTTTCCTGCGCGCTCAGCAGTGGTGACAGAGAGAGAACCTGCAATACGACCAGAAGGATGAAGATCTGACACAACAGGCAGCGACCAAGCTTCATGAACGGCATAGTGCCTCCGACCGGGAATCGAGGAATTTCGACCAGTAGCTGATAGCGGAAGCGTCATGAACAGAACCCGGTAATCGCGTCGACTGACCGCAGTCGCGCGTTTGCCCGGACGTAAAGTCGGCTACCGTATGGACTGTAATCTTGAAGGCCAGTGTGGCTCCAGGCAATAGCACGAAGGTGGGCCGGTACATCATCCATTGGGGTCGGACTTTTTTTGCGTCGATTGAAAGGCAATGCCGCGAAGGCGAGATCGCCTCAAATACGCGCAACCGGCGGCACGCATCGTCTCTCGATCCCCCTGCTAGAATCGAAGTTCGGGCCATGCCCGCTCTCTCTCATCCATGAAGTGTCCGTTCTGCGGCTTTGAAAACGACAAGGTAGTCGACTCGCGCGAGAGCAAGGAAGGCGAATCGATTCGCCGGCGCCGCGAGTGTCTGAAGTGCGAAAGGCGCTTTACCACCTACGAGCGCATCGACGAAATCCCTTACATGGTGGTGAAGAAAGATGGGCGGCGCGAGAAGTTCGAGCGCCAGAAAGTGCTTGCCGGACTGTTGCGCGCCTGCGAAAAGCGTCCTGTCTCCATGGGCAAGCTGGAGCAGATCGTCAACGACGCTGAAGGTTTTGTTATCGACTCGGCTGAACGCGAGCGCTGGCCTTGCTGGGCGGTGGCACCGGGCTGACCGCCAGATACCGTGTGTTGTCGGAGTCAGCAATCGTGGTGACCAGCGGGTCCATGCCATGGGCAAGCTTGTCCGGATCCAGCACGGCGATGAGACTGTGCTCGTCAATGGCAACGTAGATGTACTTGCCGTCCGGAGAAGGGACCAGGGGAGAATATACGTAATCTCCATCTGCCGGAAGGTTATAGATGGCAGTAGGACGATAGTCATTGTTTGCCGGATTGAAGTTGAAAGCTACTATGATTGCATATGCATTCCCCAATGCAAATAGATGGCTTCCCGCCACAACATAGCTGCTCATATAAAATGGGTAAGTGCCTCCAATGTGTGGAGGCGTAATTACTCCTACCAGGCGCGGGTTGTTGGGCTTCGTTCCGATATCAAAGACCTTGAGCTGTGGTTTTTCTATTGGAGACGAATATCCTTGCATCACAAGCCACTTCCCGTCCGGTGAAATGGTTATTTGCAATTCACTCGACGGTAGATTGAATCGATCCATGTCAACCACAACTGCGGTATTATGCGCAGTGTCATAGATTGCCAGGTGATTAATGCCATTGACATCGGAGTGGTAGAAATAAGCGTAAACATACTTTCCATCTGGTCTAGAAGCCACAGACCAAACTATCGAAACCCTGCTCTGATAGCTAAGGCCTGCTGGAATCTGCCTCAGAACCGTATTGAAGGTCTGCGACTGAGGATTGGCGTCGACAACGTCCAGCAGCAGGTCATAAGGCTGGCTCGAACTATCGGTAGGCGCGTAGACCACAGGCTTACCACTGAGCGGGTCAATGGAAGGCGCGAGCGGTTGCCGAATCGATAGTCCACCCGGCACTCCTAAGATGTTGCCGCGCATTTGGCTGGTAGCAGTATTCCAAGCTGCCAGAGCCCCGTAACCGGCGCCGAATAGATCGGCACCGTCAGAAGCGAATTCGATTCCGTCGAGGCTGAATCCGAAACCTGGCAATGTAGTCATCACTCGTTGCTGCAGATCGAAGATGCGCGGCATCAAGCCATATCCGGCCAACTTAAGGGACGCGAACTGCTCGGCGGGCTGGAATGCCGGATTAAGCTTAATGTTCAGCGCTCCGGCCAGCAGACCGCTCTGGTACTGCTGATCCAGGGGGTCATTCGTGTCCGGATTGGTCACAATGATGTCGAGTCCCGGGTCAGAGGGTGCGTTGACCGGAACAGTGACCCGCAGTGTAGTTGCATTGTCCACATTGGCGGGCAATGGCGGGATTCCCCCGATCCGAACCAGAGCCCCATCCATGAAGTTCGTTCCCAAAACTGTAATCTCAGTGGCCTTATCGTTGGTTACGTCGCCTTGCACGCTGGTAACGGTAGGAGCTGAATTAGGCGACATCAGGTCGACGGTACCGATCCCGAGGCCGAACGTGCTCGCTCCTCCCACAATGATTTGGCTGTCGATAATGGCATGCGTAGGATCGGTGAACATCTTTCCAGTGTCGACCACGAGTAGATTTGGTCCGTACTGCTGCTGCCCATCGCCCGACACGACAAGTTTGCTGCCATCTGAGTTGATCGCCAGCCCACTGCCATTGATATCCCGATATAGATTAGTCAACTCCACGATTGTGGATGGAAGGACCTGCCCATAGGTCGGCGAGCCCGGCCGAAAGTCGACAACCGCGGCGACATCGGTGTAGTAGTTCTCCTCTTCTCCGGTTATGTAACCAAAATATTTTGTTGGGTCCGATTTGTTCGGCGTCATGACTATCGCATCGGGCACCAGCATCAAAGGCTGCGACGTTACCTGATAGGTAGAAGTGTCAATCAGCGCCAACAGAGGAGTATCTTGACCCTGCTGATAGGCATCCAGAACCATGGCGACATGCTTTCCGTCGGGTGTGGCGGCAGCGTTGTTGGTCCATCCCTCGAAGTACGGGTTGCTGCCCAACGCTAAGGGGATTGCGGTTACCTGATAGGTTGTCAGGTCAACAACTCCTGCAACATATTTATTATTGGGACTATAACTGAAGTAGATAGGCGCCAGGAATGCTTTATTCCCAACCTGAACGACAGTGCCTCCGTCGTTTGCCTGTGCACCCATGGCAGGATACAGATTCACTCTTTTCGTTACTGTAAGGGATGCCACGTCGATAATGTCGAGCGTGGAATTTTCGTCGTCCCATATCAACACACTTTTTCCGTCGTCGGTTAGCGTCGCCGACTCGCCCCAGACGTTAGGAATCTTCTTTATCTCCCGTCCGATAGTAAGATCAACCACACTCATTGGCGCCGCGTCGGCGGAGAGAAAAGCGAGACGCGGATTCAGCCCGACGATGATCGAGTGATCGTAATAGCCCGCCGTCATCGTCTTCTGAAGCGTGTAGGTTGCGAGATCAAAGACGCTGAAGCTTCCATCGTCGGTGGTGACCAGGAAACTCTCCTGTGCGATGGCACGACCCGAAAACATGATGCCCACGAGAGCGCTGGCAGTGAGCAACCAGTAAGAAGCAGAACGACGAAGCGGGGCGAGAAGCATGGTGCCTCCGACTAGGATGGGCAATTTGTCCGCGGGAGCTCATTACCGCAGCGTTCCGATTGATCCGGTTGCGGTCCCATTTTTCGCTGGAACGCCACAGCGCAAGGCCTTTCCATCTTGTCCTGCTGGTCACACAACTGCAATAGCGCAAAGGTGCTTCTGCGGTGATCCCCTTTTGGGTAATCGCCATGTCCCCGCATTGCCGTAAATACACTACCTCGTGTTCCAAGCTGTTGAGAGATTTGGAATTGATTGAGCGGAACCCGCTCCACAAGCCCCCCTGCTAGAATCGAAGTTCGGGCCATGCCCGCTCTCTCTCATCCATGAAGTGTCCGTTCTGCGGCTTTGAAAACGACAAGGTAGTCGACTCGCGCGAGAGCAAGGAAGGCGAATCGATTCGCCGGCGCCGCGAGTGTCTGAAGTGCGAAAGGCGCTTTACCACCTACGAGCGCATCGACGAAATCCCCTACATGGTGGTGAAGAAAGATGGGCGGCGCGAGAAGTTCGAGCGCCAGAAAGTGCTTGCCGGACTGTTGCGCGCCTGCGAAAAGCGTCCTGTCTCCATGGGCAAGCTGGAGCAGATCGTCAACGACGCTGAAGGCTTTGTCATCGATTCGGCGGAGCGCGAGCGCAAGACCAGCGAAATCGGCGAGCTCATCATGAACCGGCTGAAGGGCATCGACAAGGTCGCTTACGTGCGCTTTGCATCCGTCTATCTCGATTTCAAAGACGTAGGCGAGTTCATGTTGGAGCTGAAGGATTTGCTCGACACGAAAGAACATCCGCTGGCCAAGGGCAAGTGATCCGTTGTCAGTTGTCGGTTGTCAGACAGGAGTTATTAGTTGTCAGTCGCCGCTAGAAGAGGCGGTGGCGCTCGATCTCAGCGACTGATAACCGGCGAACGCAGAACCGCATACTCTGAATCGAGTACCGAGAACTGCCTTACTGACAACCGACTACTGACAACTGACAACTGGCAACCGACAACTGACAACTGGAAAAACCAATGGCACATACAGTTACTTTGATTCCCGGTGACGGCATCGGCCCTGAAGTCGTCAACGCCACCGTTCGCATTCTGGAAGCTACTGGAGTGAAGTTTCAATGGGAGAGGTATGCCGCGGGCGCTGAGGCATACGAGCGCTATCACGAATACATTCCTAAGGAACTCATCGAATCGATTGAGCGCACGAAAGTCGGACTGAAAGGTCCGGTAACGACTCCCATCGGCGGCGGATTCTCCAGCATCAACGTTGCCTTGCGCAAGAAGTTTGAGCTGTTCGCTAACTTCCGGCCCATTCGCAGCCTGCCTGGCGTCCCCTCCCGCTATCAGGGCATCGATCTCATCGTGGTGCGCGAGAATACCGAAGGACTGTATTCCGGAATCGAGCATGAAGTCGTGCCCGGCGTGGTCGAGAGTCTGAAGATCATCACCGAGAAGGCTTCCACGCGCATCGCACGCTTTGCCTTCGAGTACGCCCGCCGGGTGAAGCGCAAGAAAATTAATTCCATCCACAAAGCCAACATCATGAAGATGTCGGACGGCCTCTTCATTCGCTGCTCGCGCAATGTGTCGAAGGAATATCCGGAGATTACCTACGGCGAGCACATCGTTGACAACACCTGCATGCAGTTGGTGATGAATCCCTACCAGTACGACATCCTGCTGTTGGAGAATCTCTACGGAGATATCGTCTCCGATTTGTGTGCTGGTCTGGTCGGCGGACTCGGCCTGGTGCCGGGCGCAAATTTTGGCCATGAAATCGCCATCTTCGAAGCCGTACATGGCTCCGCGCCTGACATCGCCGGCAAAGACATGGCGAACCCGACGGCGGTGCTGCGCTCCGGCATACTGATGCTGCGCCACTTGGGCGAAGAGAACGCGGCCAACCACATCCGCGCGGCGATTGAGAAGGTCTTCACCGAAAAGAAGCACCTGACCCGCGACATCGGCGGCAACGCCAGCACCACCGAGTTCACCGATGCGATGGTCGATGCGCTGCACGTCATTCCGCCGCCGCAGCCGCAGCCGGTGGAAGTAGAGATGTAGAGCGGGTGCCCCATTCATTCCATCGTTTGGAATGAGTGGGATTTCCACATCCATGGGGCCCGCGGGTTAGTAGTTAACGCTGAAAAGTTCTATTCAGTTTCGAGAACTGGTCCGTAGACGGGGCCGAGCCTGTTTTCATCCAAACTAGCAAGCAAATCTGCATTAATGGAGACAGAACTATAAGCATTCGCGGTCTGCCATGACTCACTTTTCAGCCAATCCGTATGTTCCCCGATCTTCTCGACCAACTTATCGTGGTCGATGAGATACCAGATGCCTTTATGCGGGAAAGCCATCGAAATGTCCTTGCCGGCGTACTTCTTTTGAATCGTTATTCTTGACTTCAACTGAACTTTTAGCGTCTTTGTATCCCTTACGTTGTACGCAAGGAAATCGGCGCCTAACCAATCGTCGGCAAGCTTAATGCAATTGAATCCAAAATCGGCCAGCGTGGCCGCGATTTTTTGGAAATTGAAAATTTCCTTCTGTCGACTATTTAGAGTCCTATAATCAACGCGGTCAAACAAGACTTTACCCTTCCGAGACCGATTATCTGCCGTGGGGTTTTCGGCTACGCAGAATTGGCCGGAAACGCAGGCGCCGAACAGAACAGCATGCGGACCGGCGAAGGCCAGGTACGGGTGATAGTACAATCGCACTTGAGGTAAATCAATGTCATTCAAAAATGGTGACCGCTCGCGCGCTCACCGGCTACGTGCACAAAGAGACAAACTTCGCATTAAGACGCGAGAGTTGAGAGCGGCGGCTTCCGAGAAGACGACAAAAGCCAAAGCGGCCAAATAGCTGGGTAGAGCCAGCCTTCAGGATGCGCTACAGCTGCATCCTAAGCAGATGGCCGTACCGGTATTCGGCTTCGCTTTGTATCAGGGCACGACTTCAGTCGTGCCGCAATCGCCCTTCTGAATTGTCATCCTGAGCGAAGCGAAGGACCTGTTGTTTGTTCGCATCGCGAACATCTTCCCGATTTGTCATCGCGATCGCAGCGGAATCTGCTTTTTCCGCGGAGCGAAGAAGCTGGGCCCTGGATGGTCGTTGTTTTCGGATTAGATGTGGTTTGTTGGCCCGGACACAAACTGCAGGTCCCTCGACTCGGCTGCGCTAGCTCGGGATGACACAAGTGAAGATCGTCCGGTGGGCAGCCAAAGCCGCCCCTTCAAAGCTTCCGCAGCACCAGCGCCGAGTTCTTTGATCCAAACCCAATGCAGTTGCACACCGCGTGCTCTATCGACGCCGTGCGCCCAGTCTCCGGCACGTAATCCAGGTCGCAATCAGGATCAGGTTTCTCCAGGTTAATCGTCGGCGGGATTTGCCCATGCACCATGGCAACGATAGTTGCGGCCACTCCAGCCGCTCCCGACGCGCCTTGCGGATGTCCGATCTGCGACTTCAGGCTCGACATGGGGATGGAATGCGCGCGGCAGTTGAGAGCCAGCTTGAGCGCGCGCGTTTCAATGCGATCGTTCAGCTCGGTCGAAGTTCCGTGCAGATTTGCGTAGTCAATATCAGCCGCTGCAATGCCGGCATCGTCCATCGCCATCTGGATGGCTCGCGCCGGCTCCTCGCCGTCTTCCTGCAGCCGAACCCGATGAAACGCTTCGCAAGTTGAACCGTAGCCGGCGATTTCCGCCAGCGGCTCCGCGCCTCGCGCCTTCGCGTGTTCGTAGTCTTCCAGCACGAACATCCACGAGCCCTCGCCCAGCACGAATCCATCACGATCCGCGGAAAAGGGCCGCGATGCCCGCTCCGGTTGGTGGTTCCACGAAGCGGTCAGGATGCGCATCAGCGTAAAGCCCTTCATGATTCCCGGCGCAATCGGTGCGTCCGCGCCTCCGGCCAGCATCATCGGCAGGTAGCCGTGCTGAATCTGCCGCAGCGCATATCCCAGAGCGTCGGTCGAAGAAGTACAGCCGGTCGAGATCACATGGCTCATGCCGTGAAAGCCAAAGCGCATGCTGAGCTCGCTGGCCAGCGTTCCGGCGGTGCCGCTGGGAATGGAGTAGAGGCTGGCCTGTTTCGATTTGCCCGCGAAGTACAGGCGATACATCTCTTCGGAGAACTCCTGCGCTCCGCCGCCGGTGCCCAGCACCACACCGATATCCCGCAGTTCTTTGAGCGAGAGCTTTGCGCAATCGACGCCCGCTTGTGCCAGCGCCTCTGACGACGCAGCCAGCGCCATCGGCACCACGCGCGAAACATGCTTGCGCTCGTGCGCGTCCATCCACGCCAGTTCGTCGAAATTGGAGATTTCTCCTGCGATCTGAACCGGCAGATCAGAAGCATCGAAGCGGCTGATGCGCTTTATGCCACTCGTTCCGGCCAATATGGCGTGACAGAAGTCAACGCGGCCAATGCCGTTCGGGCTCACCACACCAATGCCGGTGACAACGACTCGTTTTTTCATCAATGTTCTTGTGATGCTTCAGCCCGCATGCAGGAAACGGAAGACTTCTGCCGATCACCGCTCCCCGCGGGACGCAGGTAATAATGGTAAATGGTAAGAGGCATCATCCTTACCCGAATCTGGTCACGAACTTGTCACTTGGAATTTACATCTCCGTCCCCTTCTGTCGCACCAAGTGCAGTTTCTGCAATTTTGCGTCGGATGTGTTCTCCCCAACCCTGTTCCATCGCTATGTCGAGCAGGTGGCCGATGACATGGCTGCGAGCGGCCAGATTGCCCAGCGGCTTGGAGCGCGACTCGACCGCAGCGTCGATTCGATTTACCTTGGCGGCGGAACACCTTCGGTGCTCGCCCCCGACCAGCTGGAGTCGCTGTTTCGCGCGGTTCGCAACGGCTTCGACGTTAACCGCTCGGCAGAGATCACCGTTGAATGCGCACCCGGTACGCTCACCGATTCGATTCTGAACGCGTTGCTGGAATGTGGCGTAAACCGCGTAAGCCTGGGCGTGCAGTCGTTCGTCGATAAAGAATGTTCCTCCGTTGGCCGTCTTCACACCCGCGAGATCACGCTCGTCTGACATCGCGCGGTTGCGGTCCGCGGGTATCGGCAACATCGGCGTCGACCTGATCGCCGGGCTGCCTCACCAGACCATGGAGAGCTGGGAGTATTCGGTTCGCCAGACGCTAGCCACCGGAGTTCCACACGCCAGCGTTTACATGCTTGAGGTGGACGAAGATTCGCGCCTGGGAAACGAGCTGCTGGCCGGAGGCAGCCGCTATCACGCGCATCATGCGCCGGATGAAGACCTCACCGCAGACATGTATCTGGCGGCCTGCGAGAAGCTGGAGCGCGGCGGCCTTCATCAGTACGAGATTTCCAACTTCGCGTGCAGCGTGACGCACGGCATCGGCTTGCGCGATTCGCGGCATAACCTGAAGTATTGGACCCGCCAGCCGTATCTCGGCTTCGGAGTGGATGCGCATTCCATGCTTGCCGGCGGACGGCGGAACTGGCGGAGAAGGGAATCGAAGCCGTTCGCTTCGCCACGCCCGATTCGCTGGAAGGGTTTTCTGCCGCGGCCATGCAGTTGCAGCCGGGCAATGCGCGCATCTCGCAGCTTCTCACTTCGCGCACGCTCGTCGATGCTCAAGCTGCGCTGGAAGAAGAGTTCTTCCTCGGCCTGCGCATGAATCGCGGAGTTTCACTAGCCGAAATTGCGGCGCGATATGGAGCGGATCGTGTTGCCGAATTCGACGGCTCAATCGCCGAACTGGTCGACGGTGGATTATTGGAGCATTGCGACGGTCGCCTGCGGCTTACTGCGCGCGGGCGTCTGTTGTCTAACGAAGTGTTTCGAACGGTTTCTTGTTTCCACCGATCGTTGAAGTGATCCCGGCGTTTTCTTCCGTTGTCATCCTGAGCGGAGCGAGACGTTAGTCGAGCGCAGTCGAAGGACCTCTATCGCGCCACTACTGTGGGAATAGAGGTCCTTCGACTCGTCGCTGCGCTCCTCGCTCAGGATGACAACGCAGGAAACGACGATTCGCTCAATGCACGGTCTTTGTCTTGCGCGACATGTAATCCATCAGCAGATACTGGCCCAGCGTATACGGCGTGGTGAAGTAGGCTTTGCCGCGGCACATCTCCGTGACTTTTTGCACGAACTGAATCAGCCCATGGTCCGACGCGAGCATAAACGTATTGATCAGCACGCCGGCGCGCTTGCACTTCGAGACTTCCTTCAGCGTCTCACTCACCACCAGAGGATCGAGCCCGAAAGCGTTCTTGTAAATCCGCCCATCTTCCAGCGTCAGCGCCGAGGGCTTACCGTCGGTGATCATCACGATCTGCTTCATGTCTTTGCGCTGGCGTTGCAGGATCCGTTGCGCCATGCGCAGGCCCTCGCGCGTGTTGGTGTAATACGGGCCGACCTTGACGCGCGCCAGCTGCGACAGCGGCAGCTCTTCCGCCGAATCATGAAACAGCACCAGCGACAGAGAATCCCCGGGATACTGCGTGCGAATCAGGTGCGACAGCGCCATGGCGACTTTCTTCGCCGGAGTGAAGCGGTCTTCGCCATACAGGATCATCGAGTGCGAGCAGTCGAGCATCAGCACGGTCGCGCACGACGACTGATACTCACACTGATGCACCTGCAAATCGTTGTACTCGATGTTCAGCGGCAGATGCAGCCCCTCGCGCTGAATCGCGCTCGACAACGTTGCCGTGATATCGAGGTTCAGCGTATCGCCGAATTCATACGTCTTCGACGCGCCGCTGGCTTCGATGCCCGTCGCCATATCGCGCGTATCGTGTCGGCCGAAATTCGATTTGCCCAGCGAGCCCAGCAGATCGCGCAACGCCTTGAACCCGAGAAAGTCGAGACTCTTGTCGGTGATTTCAAACTTCGCCTGCGCCTGCGTCTCGCCCACTTGCCCGCCAACGCTCGACTGCCGCGACGGATCATGCGGCTGATCGATGCTGATGTACTCTTCCTGCTGCATGCGCTCCAGCAACTGCTCGATGAGCTGTTCCAGTCTGCTCGCCGCTCATATTCTCGACCTGCTCGCGCATCTGTTCGTCCAGCAGGTCGCTGTTCATCAGCGCTTCGGCGATGGCCTGCTTCAGGTCTTCGAGCGACTGTTCGCCGTCGTTCAGGTCGTAATAATCCTGATATTGCTGCTGGAATCCGCTTTGCAGCAGGTAGTCCGACAGCGCGCTGAGCAGGTCCTCCAGGCTCATTTCACCGGCGGGCTCGGGAACGTATTTTTTGTATTTGATGAACTTCATAAAGCAGTTGTCAGTTGTCGGTGGTCAGTTGTCAGTGAGTTTCGGATCTCGAGTACCCATTTCCTGGTTTGTCATCCCGAGCGGAGCGAGGGATCTGCTCTCTTCTCCGTCGCCACGGCTTCCGCTATTGCGAAAAAAGTCGAGAAACACACACTTTGCTCTCAAACCGCACCTCATGACTCCGCGAGCAAAGAACAGATCCCTCGCTGCGCTCGTGATGACAAGCGAGTGGATCGCCACGCCCGCTACCTGCCATTAGTTGAATGGTCTGCGTTGTCTGCCGAAATTCCCGCTCCTCATCCTCTTCACGGTAGTTCTGCTTCTGGGGACGCGGCTGCTTCTCGCCGGCGGTAAACATGCGCTCCTCGCTGCGGCCAATCTTCTTGTGCGCGTACAGGCCTTCCAGGATGAACTCCGCCGCCGAGACCAGCATCTCCGCCGATTCCTTGCCCGTAAGGTTCAACGCGCTCAGCTTGTCGAGCAGGCCCTGAATGCTGCGCAGCTTATGCAGCATCTCCTGCGAGCCGGCCGAATCGCGCATCTGGATCTCGCCGCCCAGATCGAACCACTGCACGATCTGGTTCATGTTGCCGCTGCCGTGAAAGTAGCCATCGTAGGTGCGAGCGATGGCGGCGCGAATGATCTCGCGCGACACGTTGTCGGCGCCCTTGAGCTCGCCTTCGTATTCCAGTTCGAGCTTGCCGGTGATGGCCGGCAGCGCCGCATAGATGTCGCCGATTCGCGGCACCACCAGCTTTTCTCCCGAACGAATGGCGCGCCGCTCGGCATTCGAAATGACGTTCTCCATGGCGCTAATCGGCAACCGCTGGCTCACACCCGAGCGCTTGTCGATGCGCTTGTCTTCGCGCGCGACGAACGCAATCTGCTCGATGACCTCGCTGACGAACGGCGGAATCTGCAACTGGAATCCATCGCGCTCGGTCCACGCTTCTTGCGCGGTGATGGCCAATCCTTCGTGAACCGCCGCGGGATAATGCGTGCGAATTTCCGACCCGATGCGGTCTTTCAGCGGGGTAATGATTTTGCCGCGCGCGGTGTAGTCTTCCGGATTCGCGGTGAAGACGATTGCCACGTCGAGCGGCAGGCGCACCGGGTAGCCCTTAATCTGCACATCGCCTTCCTGCATGATGTTGAACAGGCCGACCTGAATTTTGCCGGCGAGATCAGGCAGTTCGTTCACCGCGAAGATGCCGCGATTGGCGCGCGGCAGCAGGCCATAGTGCACCGTGAATTCGCTGCCTAGTTCGTGACCGCTCTTGGCCGCCTTGATGGGATCAATGTCGCCGATCAGGTCAGCGATAGTCACATCCGGCGTCGCCAGTTTTTCAACATAACGCTGCTCAGGAGTGAGATACGAGATCTTCGCGCCCTCGGGATCGTCCTGCACCAACTGCTTGCAGCGCGAGCACAACGGCTCGTAAGGATTGTCGTGAATCTCGCAGCCGCTGAGGTAAGGAATCTTGGGGTCGAGCAGCGTCGTCAGCGCGCGCAGAATGCGGCTCTTGGCCTGTCCGCGCAGCCCGAGCAGAATGAAATTATGGCGCGAGAGAACCGCATTCACGATCTGCGGCACCACCGTATCTTCATAGCCTACGATTCCGGCGAAGATTGGCCCGTCGCTGCGCAAGCGCTGCATCAGGTTCTCGCGCATCTCGTCTTTCACGCGACGCTTTCTGAGTTTCTCCTCGGAAAAATTGCGGCTGCGGCGCAGCTCGCCTAAGGTCTGCGGAAAATCGCTCAAGGGTGGAATACCTCCGGGGTCGTCCCTTCCGTCCGGCTGACGGAGCCATCTTGCTGACGGTTATTCTACGCCTAATTTTTGTCCCAGTTTGACCATGCGGGATTTGTGAAGGAGAAGCGAGCGAAGGGTTTCATCGGGGACGAGATTGATGTCCCTCACCGCAATCGGTTCAGGCCAGTGAAGAAACTGCAGGTCCCTCGACTCCCGGATTCGCCCTGCGCAGGTCGCCTCGAGCACGCGGGATGAACCGGCACTGCAGTCCCTCGACTACGCTCGGGATGCCGCCCGGAAACTGCAGGTCCCTCGACTACGCTCGGGATGACACCCGGAAACTGCGGGTCCCTCGACTACGCTCGGGATCGACACCATCGGGCGACTGAACCGGTCCCCGTCAAAGTACCGGAGGACCCACCGAGATACTGCAGATACCCCGTTCTGCTGAGCTACGAGGCTCCCATCGAGGACATCTGGAACAAGCCGCCCTCTGTTCCGTGTTCTTGGAAAGCGTTGAAGACTGTACCACATGCTGATAGTGGCCGATCCGGCAGCCGAGAGAAAGGTCTGCGACAAAGTTGCCCCTTCGAACTGGTCACTGGAGTTCACTTGGCCAACCTGCCCCGTCCAGCAAAGATAGCCGATATGGAACATACAGCCAGTGACCGCCGGGAACCCCTGGCCAGCAGTGCCGTTGGAGGTTGTTCCCAGCGTCCAGTGATCGAAACCTGAGGTGAAGTCTCCGTTTTGGATGAGATTAGTCGCGCCTGCTTGCGCAGCAAATACCACAAGCAACGAAAGCAATACTACCGGGATGCAGCGCTTCATACTTTCCTCCCTGTAACTGATTGCCTAGACGGAAGCCTGAGAGAGGCCAAAATAGCACGAAAGTATTTGGGCGTAAAGTCCCGAGCGCGATCCGACGCAGCGAGGCGAGGCGTCGAGCGACCGGTTGCGCCCTCTGCAATGCTCTGTGTAGTGGCAACAGACCTGGTTCAACCGCGCCGGGCGGCCACAAGCAGCGCTACTGTTATCAGGCAGAAGATCGCTCCCACGCCGGAGACAATCAGCGGCAAAGCGAAGAAGTGGGCGTTCCATCCGGCGCCGATGCGGGCTTGCAGAGGATCGTTAGGATCGTAGCGGATTTCGTGGTGACTGCCGACCTGGAACTCATTCGCCCGCGCGCGCGTCTTCTGGTAATCCTGGTCCTGGAAGCTGGTGACTTCGGTCGTGATCGGTTTGCCATCGACGCTGTAGAGCAATCCGATGTGCGCGGAGTAGAACTGCTCGTGTTGCGAGATACGATCGACCGTCACGTCGCTGCGCAGAATCTGTGCTTCAGCAGTCGGCCAGGTTCGCAGCACTCCGATCTGATGAAGGTAAAACGGCGCGCTGAAGATGATGAGGATGACGCCGATGATCAGGCAGGCAACGGCGATTGCCTGTAATGTGCCGCTGCGTTCGTTCATGTGCGGGAACCCAAGCGTTCACCACGGAGGCACCCTTCGGCTCCGCTCAGGGCAGGCTGCGTACACGGAGATGAACAGAGATATCGAAGTCGTTTCATGCTTGCAATTGGTTTGTATCAGGGCACGACCTTTAGTCGTGCCGAAAGAGGCATCAATAGGATAAGGGCTTCAGCCCCTGACGGGTTTGATTTGCAGCGGCTAAAGCCGTTCCAACTCCGCGCCGTGTTGGCCCGGCTAAAGCCGTGCCCTGATACAAAACTCCACTGAGGCTTGCCGCTTGGTAGCCGGGTGCCCCATCCGGGCCGGTGTTGCCCGGGTGGGGATTTGAACGCCGGCTGCGAAATTCTGTTCGAGCGAAGAAAAAGCCCCACCCCGGCAACCGAAGCCGGAATGGGGCACCCATGCTTACGATCCTGCTCGTGATGACAAAGACTGGACACACTCTTACCCCAGAATTTTGCGGAAGGATTTGCTGATTTTCACGGTTTCATATCCCAGCCTCTCATAAAAAGCATGGGCGCGCAGGCGCTTGAGGTTCGACCGCAATGTCACCATGCGACATCCTTGCTCCATTGCCCAGCGTTCCGCTTGGCTCATGAGCGCCTGCCCAATGCCGCGGCCTCGGCAGTGCTCATCCACCACCAGGCCGGCAACCTCGGCGGAATGGCTCGGTGGTTAGCGACGGACGCATGAAAACGTGGACCCAACCCACTAATTTTCCGTTCGCTTCGGCAACGAAGACCGCATGTTCGGAATAACGGCTCACCGACCGAAGCCGCTCGACGGTTTCCTCGGCTGTCGTCGGATATCCGAGTTGTCCAGACAATTGCGCGACGCCTTCTGCATCGGCAGCGGTTGCGATACGAACCGTCGGGTTGGGGAAATCTGCCAATGCATTCATGAAGACACAGATCAGTCGACAACAATTCCAGCCCAACGCGGAAGCGTTGGGTAAGAGCCGGTTTCAGAGTTTCCAGCCCCTTCAGGGGCGGCACTTTGGAAGTTGTGGGGCATCGGCCGAAGATTGTTCAGCCCCTGAAGGGGCTCAGCCCTCATAAGCAACCGCAATAAACCCAATGCTTCCGCGTTGGGCTGGAATTGTTCATCTCGCAGTTCCACACGGCACCCCGGCAAGCCAAGCCGGGATGGGGCACCCAGACAGCATTCCGCCGAACATCACTTGCCGCGCTTCAAATCCTTCTGCTCTTCGCGCACGCGCCGGAAGCGTCCCCACAGATAGCCCATGTATCCCAACTGAATCACCCAGGTCACCATATAGGCGGCCTTGAGTGCGGTGTCACCCTTCACAACGCACCTCCTTGCAGTGCCGCCTGAGCGTGGCGACTTTCGACATCCTCTTCCATCCGCTGTAAGCGATAGCGCACCACAACGAGAATCACCGCCAGCATCGAGAACGCCAGCCAGTTCCACAACAGCGGAGGCCACATGCTGGGATCGAGTCCTGAATTCGAGCCGCCGCCGATCACCGGCGACGGATGCTGGGTGCGAAACCAGCGAATCGTCATATAGACGATGGGCACGTCAACGAAACCGAAGATCGCCAGCGCCGCCGCCAACAGCGCGGTCTGGCTGCCGGTGGAGTAGCTTCGCAGTACCAGGTAGCTGACGTAGATCAACCACAAAACCAGCGTGGTGGTGAGCCGCGCATCCCACGTCCACCAGATGCCCCATACCGGACGCGCCCAGATCGGCCCGGTGATTAACACCACCGTGCAGAACACGACGCCGACCTCCGCCGTGGCGGCGGCGATTGCGTCGGCTGCGGCATTGCGTTTCCAGATGTAGACCACCGACGCGAGGAAGTTGACGAAGAACAGCAGGAACGCCGTCCACGCCGAAGGCACGTGATAATAGAAGATGCGTTGCACGTTGCCCATGGTCTGCTCGGTGGGAGCGACCATAAGCGCCTGGTACGCGGCGAAGCCGAGCGCCGCGACGGTGAGTGCGATAAAGAGTTTCGATACCAGCTTCATTCGGCGTTCAACACGCTTTCAAAAAGAAGAAGACAGACTGCGGTGAACACAACATCGTAAACCAGCAGCATCTTGATCCAGAAGTCGGGCGACGCATCGCCGGTGAGGATCGAAGTTGTCGAGTCCACCATCGCCAGCAGCGCCGGGATGGAAATAGGGAAGAGAATCAGCGGCAGCATGATCTCGCGATTGCGGGTGCGAATCGAGAGCGCCGCGAAAAACGTTCCGTTCACCACCAGGGCCCAGGTTCCGAGCAAGGTAACAACCGCGAGCTGCCACGGCGGTCCGACCGAGCGCAGATTGTAAAAGACGATGAACAGCGGCGCCATCAAGGCTTCCAGTATGCTGACGAACAAAAAATTCCCGATGGCCTTGGCGAGAAACAGCGCATTCGCCGGAGCCGGCGAAACGCGGTAGGCATCGAGCACCTGGTTGCGCAGTTCGCGCGCCCAGGTCTGATTCAACGCCACCACCGCCGCGAACAGGAAAGCCACCCAGATCAGCCCGCCCGCAATGTGCCGCGACTCTTCTGCATTCGGATTGAACGCGAAGCTGAAGATCACCACCACCAGCAGCGCGAAGAACAACATGGAGTTGATGGCATCTTTCGAGCGCCATTCCATGCGCAGGTCTTTCAGCAGCGTGGCGCGAGTCATCGACACGGTGCTCATCGCGGCCTCGCAGTGGCGGACCGGGTGCCCCATTCCGGCGTCTTTTGGCGGGGTGGGGTTGTTGTCCGGGTGCCCCGTTCTCGTCCGGGTGCCCCATTCCGGCATCTTTTGCCGGGGTGGGGTTGTTGCGTGCACGGCGTGGTCGAGACGATCTGTCCTGCCGACATATGCACGAAAGCAGTCGGCGGCGTCTTGCATCACCGCAGCTTGATGGGTGATCACCACGATCGTTTTGCCGGAGTCGCGCAGCCTTCCGAGAATGGCGGCCATGTCGGACGCGGAGCGAACATCGACGTTGGAGAATGGCTCGTCGAGCAGGATGACGTCAGGATTGTGCAGCACCGCGCGCGCCAGCGACAGCCGTTGTCGCATGCCTTGCGAATACTGGCCGATGCGACGCTGCAGCTCGGGATCAAGCCCGACCATCTGCATCGCGTTGCGGCAGACTGCGTCGTCGCTGATCCCATAAAGGCCGGCGAAGTAGCGAAGGTTCTCCATGCCGCTGAGTTCGTCGTAAAGCAGCGGCGCGTGTCCCATGTAGCCGACGCGTTGCGCCACCTTGCGCAGCGAATCGGAGCCCAGCACCGTGACGCTGCCCTGGCTGGGCTGCATCAGTCCGGCGACGACGCGCAATAAAGTGCTCTTGCCGGCCCCGTTGTCGCCGAGAACGACGTAGAGGTTTTCTGCGAAAAAGTCGTAAGAAGCGCCACGAAGTGCCGCAAAACGGCCAAAAAACTTCACCAAATTAGAGACTTTTATGGCTGGTTGGGCTGAGTTGGGAGCCACGGCTTCCGGATCGCTGGGCGGCAATTTACCTGCTCGGAGGGGCTGATTGCGCCCCATTTAGCTCGGCTTTTTGCTGGTTTTCGCCGGTTGCGGAGGCATTTCCGGGCGTTTTTGGAGCATATTTCGATGCGCACTTAGCCTGGATGTTGGTGGCGCGGAACACGCCGTCGCGACCAAACTTCCCCTCGGCCAGCGCCTGGGCGTCGTCCTTGAAGGTGTCGGGCAGCGCCTCGCTTCCGGTGTAGACGACAGGCAGGGTGCGGTCCTGCTCAATCAGCAGAAATTCGGCGTGCGTACCCTGACGCTTGATCGAGCCCGGCGCCACATTTCCGGCAACGCGCAGCCGCTTGCTGTAAGCGCTCGAGCCCATGCCGTTGAGCTCTTTGATGGTGACGTAATAGCTCTTGCTGTCCCGCACGCCGGTGAAGGCGAGATAGCCGAGGGCCACGATGATTACGGTGATGACTGCGCCGAAGCGCAAATATCTGCGAGATTGTTCCGACATGATTGTTCTGGCGGGGCAGACCGAAGCCGCACCCCGTGTTAGGTAAGCATAAACCTTTCAGCAACCCACGACTATGTGATGTTGGTCACAGAGCGACAGCATTTTTCAAGAGATGGGCGATAACGGCGCACGCCGGAACATTGGCGCGGACAGCGCGACCCCCAGAACGCACTTGCCGCGGCGTTCTTAATCAGACTAGACTAAGTGAACTAAGTCCATATGAAAACCGTCAATATCCACGAAGCGAAGACCCATCTCTCGAAGCTTGTCGAAGAGGCGAGCAAAGGCGAACCTTTCATCATCGCCAAGGCGGGTAAGCCGATCGTCAAGGTGGTTGCTATCGATGCGCCGATTGGGAAGCAGTGTCGCCGGCTGGGGTTTATGGCGGGACAACTTTCAATTCCTGAAGATTTTGATTCGATGGGTGCTGACGAGATCGAACGCATCTTCAGCGGCCGGAAATGAAGCTGCTGCTGGATACCCATATCTTGCTGTGGGCGGCGAATGAGGCCAGTCGCCTGCCGTCGGTTGCGCGACGGCTGCTGGAGAGCGAAGACAACGAGCTGCTGTTCAGCGCCGCCAGCATGTGGGAAGTGGTTATCAAGCGTGGACTTGGCCGTAACGACTTTCGGGTGGAGGCGCGACTTTTGCGCCGCAGCCTGTTAGACAACGGCTACTCCGAGCTGCCGATCGTCAGCGAACACGTGTTCGCTCTTGACGGACTTCCCGCGATACACAAAGATCCCTTTGATCGTCTGTTAGTTGCGCAAGCAATGGTCGAAGGAATTACGCTGCTGACGCTCGACCCGGTAGTAGCCCAGTATCCCGGACCTATTCGCAAGCTGTAGACAAAGCGGAATCCGAAGGGCGCTACGCCGCTCCTGCCTGGTTGCCGTTCGCGTTCACGATGTGGCGAACCAAGGCGATCAGCTCCGGTGGGGGTACCGGCTTTTGGCGAAACACGATGTTGAGGCCCTCGTATTCGGTTTCGGCTTCGGCCAAGCCGCTGAGGACAATGACGGGCACCCAATCGTTTTCCTGCCGCAACCGGCGCACGAGTTCCGTGCCGTTGCATCCCGGCATGATGTGATCGGTGATGACCAGGCCGATGCGCTCGCCCAGTATCCGCAGCGTCGCCAGCGCACTTTCTGCCGTGGTTGCCACCGCGACGGTGAAGCCTGCGTTGCGCAGTACGGCTTCCCGTACGCTGAGTTGCAGAGCGTTGTCGTCGATCAAAAGCAGCTGGCTCACGCGCTTCTCTCTTTCAACCGTTTGCCAGGCAAGGTGCCAACCAGCTATCCATTCGTACCAGGCAAACAAGTTAATGCAGAGACGACCTGACAACGCTTGCGGTTGGCTGGGCCGAATCCTACTGCGACAAGCTTAGGCGACGTGCTGCCCGGAAATCTCCTGCAATGCCTGAAACCAGTCCTGCTCGGGCGATCCACCCTGGCCGCGACGCTGCAAATAAAGCTCATAGGCCCTGCGGCGCACCAGCTCTTCCGAGACGTGCCCGTTATGATGCGTCGAAGAGACCGATTTCGCAGCCGCTTCCGGCTTCGCTTCCGCGACAGCTGCTTCGGTCGGGGCCTGGGCTGCGTGACCGTTGCCGGCTACAGGCTTCGATTTCCCGCTAACTTTTTTTGTTGCTTCCAGTTCCGGCTTTGCCCTGACTTCGGACTTCACTTCAGCAATGGCGGGCGCCGTCGTCACCGGCTCGACCGCGGCAGTACCGTTCCCGTCGGCGGGTTGGGTCTTGCGGCTCCGTTTTTTCGGCGTTTCCTGGCTATCGTTGGCCCGTGTTGCTTTCGGCATCGTGACGTCACTCCTAAACCCTGAATCGATTCACCCCGGTCCGCGCTCTACTCTCGTCGCTGCCGGTGCGTACTTTAACTATAACCAACTTTGAGGCCATTTTGCGGCCAGAAGCAGCGTTTATCCACAACTTTCACCATCCTGGAACACAACTTTGCAACTGGGCTGCATTGCTCTTCCACTTCTTGGACATCGGTGTCCAATATAGGTACAGAACGACTTGAAACCGAGACTGAGGAACTACCCCGAGGAGTGCAACGTATATGGAAGTGGACGAGTAATACCCCACCCCGGCAAACGAAGCCGGAATGGGGCACCCACAGGAAGTATGGAATGTGAAACTAATACCCCACCCCGCCAAAAGATGGCGGAATGGGGCACCCAGTTGATAGTTGGAACCCAGATTTTAGTTGGCACCGGGAAGGCCCGCGCAGAATGGTTTTCTTCGACATCCTTCGGCAGATGTTTCGCAGCTTGTGGGCGAATAAGCTGCGCTCATTTCTGACCATGTTTGGCATCGCCTGGGGCGTGGGCTCGCTGCTGCTGCTGGTCGGACTGGGAGAAGGCTTTCGCTCCGGCAATCGCCGCGAACTGAACTCCATGGGCGAGGACATCATGTTTATTTTTCCCGGGCGCGCCCCTGCCGTCGCGGGCAACATGAGTTCAGGCCATGAGTATCGGCTCACCTATCGCGACTATCTCGACGTAAAGAACGAAGCGCCCCACGTGCGGGCAGTTGCGCCGGTGCTGCGGCGGACCGACCTACGCGAGGTCAGCGATTTCGGTAACACCAACGGCGAAGTCACCGGTGTGCTTCCGATGTTCAACCAGATCCGTTACCTGCCCATCGCCGCGGGACGCTGGATCAACGATGCCGACCATGCGCAGAAACGCCTGGTCGCGGTGGTCGGCGACGAGATGCTGAAGAACCTGTTTCCCGGGCAGGTACCAATTACCGCGGTAGGCACGACGATTCTGCTGAACGGGGTTCGCTTCGAGGTCATTGGGGTTACCGAACGGGTTGGCCACGGCGACAACAACGCCACCAACAATCGAGTCTTCCTGCCCTACTCGACCATGCATCAGTACTTCCCGATGAAGGGCGAGGAAGAAGAGGACGCGATCTCATTTCTGAATTACCGGCCGCGCGTCCGCCAGGAGCACCTCATCGCCCGCGACGAAGTGCGCCGCATCATCGCCCGCAATCATGGCTTCGATCCCAAGAACGAAGACGCCTTCGAGGATTGGGACACGGTAAAGAGCGCCGAAACCGTGGGTGTGATTTTCGACGTGATGGATATGTTTCTCGGCGGAGTCGGCCTGGTGACGCTCGGCCTGGGCGCGATAGGAATCATCAACATCATGCTGGTTTCGGTGAGCGAGCGCACCAAGGAAATCGGTTTACGCAAGGCGCTGGGAGCCACCAATCGCAGCATCCTGTTGCAGTTCTTTCTGGAAGGCGCATTCCTCACGCTGATGAGCGGCGGAATCGGCATGGCGGGCGCGGCGCTGTTTATGCAGGCGTTGAGCGGCATACAGGGTGAAGGCGGATTTGATCCGCCCAAGCTGTCGCTGATGTCGGCCTTGGTGGCGATCGGCACTCTGTCGCTGGCGGGCATCATTGCCGGGCTCTATCCCGCGCGCAAGGCGGCATTGCTGGAACCCGTCGAAGCCCTGAGGCAGGAGTAGAGCCATGATGCGCGATCTGTTCGCCCAAGCTTTCGAAGCCATGCGCTACAACCGCCGGCGCACCATGCTCACCATGCTGGGCATGGCCTGGGGCATCGCGACGGTGGTGTTGCTGCTGGCCTACGGCTCCGGGTTTGGCCGCGCGGTCGAAGTCATTTTTGCCAACTGGGGCACGCGCATCATCGGCGTTTTCCCCGGCCGCACGTCGCAACAGGCGGGAGGACAGAAAGCCGGCACCCAGATCAAGTTCACTCTCGACGACGTGGATCGCATTGTGAACGCAGCGCCGCTGGTGCGCCGCATTACTCCCACCGTCGACAAGCAAGCCAATGCGCAAGTGGACGTGCGCACTTACACCTTGCCGGTCGAGGGCTGCTATCCCGATCTGTTCAAGATTCTCGCAACTAAGATTGGTGAAGGGCGCTTCTTCAGCGAAGACGATATGGCGGCGCGCCGGCGGGTCGCCGTGATCGGCTCCGAAGCCAAGAGCAAGCTCTTCTCCGGCGAGTACGCGCTCGGCCAGTCGATTCGCATTGACGGCATCAACTTCGAGGTGGTGGGCATTATCGCGCCGCGCATGCAGGAGAGCGACGACAACATCAACAAGATGATCTACGTCCCCTTCACCACCATGAGCGACCTGAAGGACACGCACTACCTCGACGGCATCTGGCTGGATTACGAAGGCAGTCAATTCGAACAGGTGGAGCGGCAGGTGCGTGACGTACTGGCGCAGCAGTACAACTTCAAGCCCGACGACAAGCGTGCGATCTACGTCTTCAACATGATGAAGCAACTGCACCAGTTCCAGATCATCACCATGGGACTGAAGATCCTGCTGGGCTTTATCGGCACGCTGACGCTGGGCATCGGTGGCGTGGGCCTGATGAACATCATGCTGGTGTCGGTTACTCAGCGCACGCGTGAAATCGGCGTGGAAAAAGCGCTGGGCGGACGGCGCAGTCACATCCTGATTCAGTTTCTCGCTGAAGCGCTGACCATAACGGCCATCGGCGGCGTTGCCGGAATCGCCATTGCGTATTTGATTTCGTTCTCCGTGGGAAGTCTTACCTTCTATAGCGCGGTTGCGAAGAATGCTGAAGCCGGCGACATACGCCTCATCATCGATCCTACGATCGTGGTGATTGCCACGGTAATTCTGGGCCTCGTCGGATTGATCAGCGGCATGCTGCCGGCCATCAAGGCCTCGCGTCTCGATCCCATCGAGGCGCTGCGCTACGAGTAGAAGCATCAGATAGGGTGGAAGCCCCCGCATTTATGCGGGGGAAATGAGCTTTCGAAATGGGTGCGCTTTAGCGCCGGGCTAATCCAGGGCTAAGGTGTGTGCGTGAGGACCTGTGCCGTCGCTACGCGACTCAGGCGCTTTTTCCACTCCGACCCAGCACTCCGCCTGCGGCTGCGTGCCGGGCTGTCATGTTGGTCGCCCCCAAAGGGGGCTCGGATTGCGGGTTGTTCCACCGGCATTGGCAAAGTCCAGTTCTCACGCACACACTAAGGCCCATGTTCTTGATGATGGCTGTCCCGCCGGAAGGCGAACGCTTTTACAGTGACTCTTAGTTCAACAGTTCTTAATTCGAGAGACAATTGACGACCCACCCCGATTGAACTTCGACTTGGACCGGAACGGGGTTATAATTTCGGCCCAAGGTACTTCGTCTCAAGGCAAATTCATCTTTTGCCGTCCACACTGAGGCGAAACGCAATCCCAGGTTGCCCTTCCGAAGGGCCAGCGTATTCACCAGCAAATCAGCATCGGAGGTGCATGATGCAGTCCCCTCATTTTATCCTTAGTGCATCGCAACGGTTGAATTCCATTTGCATTCGTGCAGACCGGGCAGTGCAACTTCTAACCACGTTGTTGGTCTTCTCACTTTGCCTATTCCCTAGCGTGGCCGTGGCACAGTCGCCGCACATTTATGTTTCGCCCCAGGTCGGACCGCCCACGAGCCAGGCACAAGTTGTGGGCAACGGATTCGATCCCAACGCTACCATCGACCTCTACTTCGACAGCACCGACGTCGGCCTCGTGGTCACCGACAACAACGGAAGCTTTGGATTGGCGCTGAAAGCGCCGACCCTCCGGCAAAGCGGAGGCGCGATACTGATACCCGCGGACGCGGTTCCGGGTACACACACGATCACCGCCGTGGAACGGATTACTGAGATACAGGCGCAGGTAGCGTTCACCGTCAGGACCGATTGGGCACAGTATCAATTCAATGCGCAGCACACGGGCTTTAACCCTTACGAAAACGTTCTCAGTCCGAGCCACAGTCGGCAATCTGACAGTGCGATGGACATACGCAACGCGGACAGTACACCTCTTGTGGGGCTGGCCCATGGTGGTCAACGGTGCCGTCTATGTTTCTGCTGACCCAAGATTTCTTTGCTCTAAATGCCAGCACGGGAGCACTGCTCTGGGATACTGGACCACCGCCACTTTCAATATCGCCTGCAGTGGCCAACGGGGTGGTGTATACCTGCGGCGGTGGCCAGGGTTGGGGTGGGGCCTGGGCCCTGAATGCCACAACAGGCGTTACCATCTGGTACAAGCCTCTGGAATACGACACCTTAGTGGTGCGCCAACTTTCGCCAACGGCGTAGTCTATTCAATGAGGCCCTATGGTGTCTGTGGCTGTGGATGCCGACACCGGTGCGCTTCGGTGGAATTGGGATTAACACCTGCAATTTCCAGGGCTCAACAGCCGTAGCGAGATGGTATGGTCTACGTTGGCTGCCGATGGACAACAACGTCTATGCGCTGGACGCTGCCACAGGCGTTCTGATGTGGAACTATCGCAACGCAAGGTCGTCCATCGATCCGACACCAGTCGTGGCCAATGGCTTGGTTTACGTAGCGTCTGCATATTCTCCGGGCAATTTACGCGCTAAACGCTGGTACCGGCGCGCTAGTCTGGAAGCTATGCAATGCCAGCGTGTCAGCCTACGAGCTGCGGCGGTGGCCAATGGCGTGGTCTATGTCACTTCCGACGCGCTATACGCTTTTAATGCTACTACAGGCGCTTTGCTGTACAAGACCGCATGGACGCCTGCTTATGTGCCGACGGTAGCGAATGGTGTGCTCTATGTCGGTGGTCCGAGCCACAACCTCTATGCTGTGGATGCCGGCACCGGTGCGGTGCTCTGGAGCTACCCAACGGGTAATTGGGTCGAAGTTGCGCCGACTGTGGTTAACGGCATGCTGTACTTCGCTTCCTTGGACGGGAACTTCTATGCCTTTGGTCTGCCCGACGAGCAAATGTCGGAGAAGTTCAGCCCGCCGCAGCGTCCCGACCCGGCTCAGTTGACCCCCAACTGGGGCTCAGCCGCGACGCCGGGTAAGAGATAGTCAAGTATTTGCGAAACCAACCTTGGGCGCGGAATAATCCCCGCGCCCATTTTTTTGAACCTGCAGCAACTTAGGACCGTGGTGCTGCGTTGTCGGGAAAGCTACTTCGCGCGGGCGGCGCCCATCGTTCCGCCTCCCGATTTATAGGTAGCTCAGCCACCAATCGTGACGGCGCTGCTTCAGCCGTGCAAACCAGCGGCACAGCGGATAGAGCAGCAGCAGAATGACGATCCAAACGACATACACCGTCCACAGCGGGTATCCGTAATTAGGCGGGAACAGTTTCGCGTCGCCGCCCATCGACGGCGGAGCCAGCAGCAAGAACGGCGCGCGGCCGTAGCGCACCAAGTTCATCGCGATGGCGATGAGATGCGCCAGCGCCATGTGCAGCACGTAGTAGAAGAACGGCACCCGGCCAAACACGATCAGCGGATTGTCGGAAGAGAAGCGTGGCCGCTCCAGCAACGCTAGCGCGATCATCGCCGGTCCCAGCGTCATCAGCAGGAAGTCCAGCGACGGTGGATATTTTGTGGTGTTGAGAAACGACAGCACGGTGAACAGAGTTGACGCCTGATGTCGCCAGGGAAACGGGTTGCCATAGAGGTTGATGGCGCGAATCACCACGAAGGCAAGCGTCATCGCCGTTCCCAGCCGTAGCAGAAAGCGTTGCCGACGCGCGGCGTCCCAGGTAAAGACCGTGCCCAGGCAGTAGCCGGCAGAGATCACGCCGATCCACGGCAGCACCACATACGCGGTACGAAAGTTAATTCCGGCGATCCGGATAAACCCCGCCTGGTGCAGGATGGTCCAAATCCACGCAGCTTTTCCGAACTGCGCGGCCGTGATGCCATCGAGCAGATTGTGCAGCGCAATGATGGCGATGCTCACCACGGCGAGCACTCGGACCGGCAAGTAAATCAATCCCGCGAGCGCGATCATCGACGCTCCGATGGCCCACAGGATCAGCAGGATCACCATGCTGCCGCGATAGTTGACCTGGGAAAACATGATCACCCGGAGAACTGTTATCTCGAGAAAGATCAGCCACAGCCCGCGAGTGATGAGGAAGCGCGAGAGCTCCGGCTTGCTGTGCTTGCCGCGTTGCCTCCAGAGGAATGCGCCGATGCCGGCGGTGAGGAAAAATACCGGCGCGCAAAAATGCGTGATCCAGCGAGTGAAGAAGATAGCAGCGGTAGTGCGCGACAGGTCGGTAGGCAGGAACTGCATCGCGCTTTGCGCGACGTAATCGCGGATGTGGTCGATCGCCATCAGCATCATGATGGCGCCGCGCAGGGCGTCGACCGACAGGATGCGGGAGGAAGTCGTGGGCCGCGGGGAGGTCGCGGTTACTGCTGCCATGGGCAGTAATCTTCGCACAACATAACGAGGCAGCGCGACTGGCGGCAATCATATAGCACGAAGATGGCAGTCTTTGGTGCGGGATTTTTATGGTCGTTCGGTCAATTTCGCGTCAGGAGGCGTTTTAATGCGCTCCTTGGTCGTCGAGGCATTCGGGACTGTCGATGGGCGAGGAAGGCGCTCCTGAGCTGATTCTGTGCGTTCTGTGGCTATTCTGGCTGCGCGTGTAATGGCCCTCCAGGGGGCTTAACCATTGAATATGGCTCTAAGGTGGTGTATAGCGAGCTTTCTTGGACCGCCTGCCAGGAGTTCCGCGTCGGCTCTATTCATTGATATCCCCGGTTGTTTATCACACGAACTCATGTTGTACATCACAGACGGCGCGGTAATGTTTGGCTTATAAATTCCGACCACCGTGAGGATTTTGGCTCCGCGAGGAGGCATGATGGCAAAGAGTAAATCGCTAATGCTGAAGATCGGGGTGGGCTTGGCAGTTATAGGCTGCATACTGATCGCCAATCCTTTCAAATACGAACCGTTGTGGGTGCAGTGGATGCTGGGGTTTCCGCTCTTCTATCTCGGAGTGCCGCTCGCCATCGTGGGGGGTGCCATCCATTTCATCGGTTACGACAGCGGCCGCCAAAACCTGTTCTCCACGGCGGCGAAGAAGTGAAAGCGTAAGCCGCGGATGGGGAAATGCGCGGCGGTCCGCTGTGGCGGCGTCGAGCGCTCGTTCCTCTACAATTCATTCGTGGCCTCCGACCGTCTCGACCCAGGTGCTCGACCAACTGAAGCTCTATGAGCATCCGCTGGTGTCGTTCAGCGCGCGCGCCAAGGGCGACGGCGTCGAGGTGATACTCAGCCCGCGATTTACCGAGCCCAAGGTCCATACCTACTACTACGATCTGCACCCGCGCGATCTGGACGCCCCGCAGTTTGAGTGGACCTTGCAGCGGCAGATCTTCGACTGCCTGCATGATTACCTGGTCGAGATGTTTATCCGCACCCCGCAGCACCGCAAAGAAAACGCGCGGATGCAGCGCGAAGGGAAGTTGTGAGTTCGCCGACCTCGGGTGCCCCACTCAATCCTGAAGTTGGATTGAGTGGGAGTTTGCGGGCGCGCATCGTTGAGGAGATTCGCCGCCTCGGGCCCATTCCATTTTCGCGTTACATGGAGATGTGTCTGTACGAGCCCGAGCTGGGATACTATGCGCGTGCGCGGGAGCAGTTCGGCAAAGCGCGGAGACTTTTACACTTCGAGCGACGTTCATGCCGTGTTTGGGCGGTTGCTGGCGCGGCAGTTCGAAGAGATGTGGCGGGCGCTGGGTTCACCCCAGCGGATTGATTTGGTCGAGCTAGGACCGGGGCGAGGATTGTTCGCGGCGGATGTACTGGATTGGTCGGCGAAACAGTTTCCCGAGTTCGCGCAGGCGTTGCGGTATTCGTTAGTAGAGCAGTCGGAGCATCTGCGCGCGCGATTGCGCGAGCGGTTAGCGGAACACATCGCGGCGGGAAAGGCGCGGGTTTGCGATTCGCTGGAGAGCGCGGGGGCTGAGGGCCTGTCGTCCCTACGGGACTCGAACGGTTTTGATGCGGCGTTACCCGGCGCTGAGAGCGCCGGGCTAAGCTCTGCCGCGCCCCCGGCGCGGGGCTCGTCGGAGGACGATGCAATTCGCAAATTAGCCACCGGCAAGTCCGTGGCTGAAGCCCCTCTTTCAAAAGAGGTTTCAGAGTCCAAGCATAGAGACGATGAAGGGCTCGATGCGGGATTCGTGTCGCCGACTGAACAGGCTGCGGAAAAACTCCTGGCAGCGGGAAAAAGAGCAGATCCCTCACCTCTAAAGAGGTTCGGGATGACAAAAACACACGACTTTTGTGGCACAGCTAAAGCTGTGCCCTTTCAAAACCGCGCTCCGCAGAGTTTTTCCGCAGCCTCTGACGTCGGCTCCACCGACGTGGAAAAAAGTCCGCATCGGCACGACCAAGGTCGTGCCCTGACGCGAATCGTTGGCGCACCGGGTTCTCCAGCGGGCGCTGAAGAACTCAATCATGTCCCCCTGATCCTCTTCGCCAACGAGTTCTTCGACGCGCTGCCGATCGAGATCGTCGATCATCGTGGCGCGGTGCGGGTGGGGGAAGAGCAGGGAAGATTCATCGAGCAATTCGTTCCGCCGTCGGCCGAAGAACTCGCCTACATCGATCGCTACTCGGTTCATCCCGAAGCGGGTGAGCGTGTCGAAGTTTCACTCGCGGCGCTGAACTGGATGGATCGCATCGCGCAACTGTTTCGCAATCGTGCAGGCTTCGCCATGTTCATCGATTACGGCTATACGCGCGAGGAGCAGCTTGCCGGCCGCCATCGCGACACGCTGATGACCTACCGGCAGCATCGCGCCAGCGCCTCTCCCTATGAAGCTCCGGGAGAGCAGGACATCACCGCGCACGTGAATTTCACCGCACTGCGTTCGCGCGCCGCCGAGGCTGGGCTGGACGAGATCGCGCTGCTCACCCAGACCCAGCTTCTACTCGGCATTGGAGAAGAAACGCAATTCGCCGACGCCTTCCAGGATTGCCAGCTGCCGCAGGAGCGCGCCAAGGTTGCACTGCAATTGCGTCATCTGCTCTCGCCCGAGGAGATGGGGGAGAAGTTTCAGGTGCTGCTGCTCTCGCGCGGAGTGGATGCTGACAAAGCCCGCGAATTGAAATCCGTTCGCAACTGGATGAGATAGACCCCTATTGGCAGAAACGGATCTCGAAGATCTCGCGTCTGCGAAGATTAGCGTCAGGGCACGACCTCGGTCGTGCCGAAAAGCTCCATGATAGGAGGGCTTTTGGCTGCCGTCTGTCTGCGGACTAAAGTCCGCCCAGAGAATTGGAAGGGAGCTTGTCGGCACGAATGAATTCGTGCCCTGACGCGAACCCTCGCAAAATCCAAACCTTCGGTAGCGCCAGCTCTCTTCGACGCGATTCACTCTGACAACCCAGCGCCGCACGGGTGGCTCTTACAGGCTGGGCGCAAGCGACACCTTGGACGAGGGTTGCTGTCGCGCGACTGTCCGCCGTAAGCACACATCTGCAAGCGTGTTGCAACTGCGGCGGGGCAATCACGAAAAGGAGATCAGCAATGAAGAACCTGAAACAAGCCGGCTGGCTGGCGGCATCGGCCGCTCTGGTTTTGTGGGCCACGATGTGCTACGCACAGAGCGGCGCCTACCCGCAGAGTCATGAGCCCACCATGGGTCCGGGCCAGAACGGAAGTATGAACGACGCGCAGATGAACCCTCAGATGGGAACCGCTGGCGCTCAAGCTGACGACAAGACCTTCATGAAGAAAGCCGCCGAGGGTGGAATGGCCGAGGTGCAACTAGGGCAGCTGGCGCAGCAGAACGCGCAGAGCCAGGAGGTCAAAGACTTCGGGCAGCGCATGGTCACAGACCACACCAAGGCCAACGATCAATTGAAGCAGGTAGCTGAGCAGCAGAAGGTGACACTACCGGCCGCGCCCAGTTCGCACGACCAGGCGGAATACAACAAGATGTCGAAGTTGCATGGCGAAGCTTTCGACAAGGCTTACGCGAAGATGATGGTTGCTGACCACAGGAAGGACATTGCGGAGTTCAAGCAGGAAGCCAGCTCGGGGCGCGATCCGGCGGTGAAGAACTTCGCCAGCCAGACGCTTCCGACCTTGCAGGAGCATTTGCAACTGGCGGAGAAGATGAACAAGGACGAAAAGTCCGGCGGGTCCAGCGGCGCCGGAAACGGCAGCTCGTCGCAGTAGTCAGTAAAGCTGCGCAGGAAGAAATAGGGTGCCCCATTCGGCCTGGTTTTGGCCGGGTGGGGATTTACTATCGAGCGGATGTTCCGCGATTAAAACAAAAGCCCCACCCCGCCAAAGGATGGCGGAATGGGGCACCGGCAGGAGAGAAATGGGGTGCCCCATCCGGCCAAAGGTATGGCCGGGATGGGGCATTCAGATATCCCACCCCGCCAAGGGATGGCGGAATGGGGCACCCAGAATGTTCCGTGGTTAAAGCAAAGGCCCCACTTTGCCAAGGGATGGCGGAATGGGGCACCCGGAATGTTCCGTGATTAAAACAAAAGCCCCACCCCGCCAAGGGATGGCGGGATGGGGCACCCAGAATCCCACGCCGGCAAAGGAAGCCGGAATGGGGCACCCAGAATCCCACCCCGCCAAAGGGTGGCGGGATGGGGCACCCAGATTTTTGCCGTATTTTTGCCTCGCAGAAACTACTTCGCGAACTCGTATCCGGCAAAGAAGTAACTGAGCTCAAAGCGCGCAGTGTCTTCGGCGTCGGAGCCGTGCACGGCGTTGTGCTCGATGTTGGCGGCCCATTTTTTGCGGATGGTGCCTTCGTCCGCTTTCGCGGGATCGGTTGCTCCCATCAGCTTGCGATAGTCGGCAATGGCCTCTTCTTTTTCGAGCGCCATTACGACGATTGGTCCGCTCGACATGAAGTTAGTGAGCGACTCGAAGAACGGACGATGCACGTGCACCGCGTAAAATCCTTCCGCCTGCGACTTGTTGATGTGCAGCATCTTCATGCCGATGATGCGGAAGTTGTTTTGCAGAAGGGTGTGGATGATGTCGCCGGTCGCGTTCTTGGCGACCGCGTCCGGCTTGACGATGGACAGAGTACGTTGCAGGGTCTTCATGATTTGCGATTATTTCGGTTCTTCAGTCTGTTCGGTTGATCACGTTGCAGAATGCGCGAGATCGTCTAGGTATCAGATTCATTGCAACGCTTACCGCTCAGCCGGCTACAAATGTTTCGCCCTTCGGGCGCACTAATCCCTATTCCATCCCTGCTATCGTCCACTGCGACTTCACTGACAACCGACAACCGACCACTGACAACTATTTCCCGCCAGCGCCGGCTTGCGCTTTCACCAGCATCTCGCCAATATCTGCCGGCGACTGGGCCACGTGAATGCCCGCCGCTTCCATGGCTTTGATCTTCTCTTTGGCGGTGCCTTTGCCGCCGGAGATGATGGCGCCCGCGTGGCCCATGCGGCGTCCCGGAGGAGCGGTTTGTCCGGCGATGAATCCCACCACCGGCTTTTTCACGTTGGCCTTGATGAACTCGGCCGCAGTCTCTTCGGCAGTTGCCGCCGATTTCGCCGATCATGATGATGGCTTCGGTCTCCGGATCTTCGTTGAACAGATCGATGGCGTCGACGAAGTTGGTGCCGATGATCGGGTCGCCGCCGATACCGATGGCGGTCGATTGCCCGATGCCGCGCGTCGTGAACTGATAGACGGCTTCATAGGTCAGCGTGCCCGAGCGCGAGACGATGCCGACGTGGCCTTCCTTGTGTATGTGCGCGGGCATGATGCCGATCTTGCACTTGCCGGGCGAGATGATGCCCGGGCAGTTGGGGCCGATGAGCCGCGAGTTCTTGGTCTTGAGGAACTCCCACGTCTTCACCATGTCCAGCGCGGGAATGCCTTCGGTAATGCAGACGATGAGCGGAACGCCGGCGTCGGCGGCTTCCATGATGGCGTCAGCCGCGCCCGGCGGCGGAACGAAGATCACGGTTGCGTTGGCGCCGGTTTGGTCGACCGCCTCGCTTACGGTGTTGAAGATGGGCCAGCCTTCATGCGTGGTGCCGCCCTTGCCGGGAGTGACGCCGCCGACCACCTGCGTTCCGTACGCAGCCGAATTCTTGGCGTGGAAGGTGCCTTCCCGGCCGGTCAGTCCCTGCACTACGAGTCGTGTTGATTTATCGACCAGGATGCTCATTTGACCCCCTTGGCAGCGGCGACAACTTTCTCGGCCGCATCTTTCATGGTTTGCGCCACGATGAAGTTCAAGTCCGCTATCTTTAGGATCACACGGCCCTGCTCGACGTTGGTTCCTTCCAGCCGCAGCACGATAGGCAGCTGGATGTTGGTCTTGCGCGCCGCGCTCACCACGCCGTTGGCCAGGGTATCGACGCGCAGGATGCCGCCGAAGATATTGATCAGCACCGCCTTCACGTTCTTGTCGGCCAGCAGGATTTCAAACGCGTGCGTGACCTGCTCCTCGTTGGCGCCGCCGCCTACGTCGAGGAAGTTGGCGGGCATGCCGCCGGCATACTGAATGATGTCCATGGTGGCCATCGCCAGGCCGGCGCCGTTGACCATGCAGCCCACGTTGCCGTCGAGCTTGATGTAGTTCAGCGCATACTTGCTGGCTTCGACCTCGAGCGGATCTTCTTCGGTGACGTCACGCAGGTCGCTGAATGTCAGGATGGCGATAGAGCGCGTTGTCGTCGAAGTTCATCTTGGCGTCGAGCGCGAACAACCGGCCGTCGGTAGTGGTGATGAAGGGATTGATTTCGACCAGCGAGGCGTCGGTGTCTTCGGCCGCGCGCGCCAGCGCCATCATGAACTTCACAGCGCCGCTGACGTACTTGGGATCGAGTCCCAGCTTGAAAGCAATCTTGCGCGCCTGGTAGGGCTGCAAGCCGAAGCCGGGGACGAGGTGCTCCTTGATGATCGCGTTGGGATCTTTGGCTGCGACTTCTTCGATCTCCATGCCGCCGGCAGCGGAGGCCATGAAGACGTTGCGGCCGTTTTGGCGATCGAGCACGATGCCGAGATACAGCTCCCGCGCGATCGGCAAGGTTTCTTCGATCAGCAGGCGCTGGACTTTTTTGCCCTCGGGCCCGGTCTGGTGGGTGACCAGCTGCATGCCCAGCATCTTGTCGGCGATCTCGAGCAGCATCTTCGACCGACTTGGCGATTTTGACGCCGCCGCCCTTACCGCGTCCGCCGGCATGAATTTGTGCTTTGACTACGACTCCGGAGGCGCCGTCGCCGAGCAGTGACTTTCGCCGCAGCGTCGCGCTTCTTCGACGCTCTCGACCATCTGTCCGCGCGGGACGGCCACTCCGTACTTCGACAGTATGGCTTTTCCCTGATACTCGTGAATTTTCATGATTAATGAAGGTGGGCGGAAGCTACGTAGCTCCGCCGCGCCGGCCGGAATGGGCCGCTTATCTCCTTAGAGGATGGCTAACGGATGAAACAGATAAGTGTAATTGACGGGAGAAGGGAGGAGCAATTCGGGGTATCTGGTATCAGGCGTCGGTGGCAGAATCAACCAGCCACGAGCTGCGGCTTTACTCGACCTGAACAGGCAATGAACGTAATTGAGGTTGTAGGTATGTGCCATTGGGGTGGGCCGCTCCGCGGCCTGAGAGTCTCCTTTTGTCGGAGCAACCCCGGGCTTGCGCCCGGGGCTAAAAGGCCAGTCGCCGCTTCGCGGCTCGGGTGTGTGCTGCAGGTCCCTCCCTGCGCTTCGCTCCGGTCGGGATGACAAGCCGATACAAGGAATCAGTGATTCACGGCGCTGATTACTGCGCGCTGGCGGCCGGCTTCTGCGCCGCCGGTTGGGGTTGAGTGACGGTCGTTCGGTTGCGCAACATAAACATTGTGCCCGAGGGCAGCTTCAGGTGGTCTTTGGGGGAGAGCAGGAACACGGCGCCGTTCCTGGCTTGCAGAATGTGAACGTCGTCCAACCGCTGATAATTCAATTGCTGGTCTTGGCCCCTTTCAACCGTCCCTTCCCTTACCGGATGGGCTGCCGAGGCTGCCAGGTCGCTGGCGGGATAGTTTTGGGGATAGCTCTGGGAGTGCGAGCGGCGCTGATAGAGACTGTCAGGCAGGCTGATAGCCCCTTCAAAGGCGCTGTCGGTCTGGGAGTCGACCTTGGCTTTTATGGTGATCTGCGAGGTGACGAAAGCGCGCAGAGCAATGCTATGTTGGTCCCAGTCGGCGCGATCGATCATCAGCAACAGCCATGAGGGCTTATCGTTCTGACGCGAGGCTGCGCCCACGATTCTGCCGTGAAGCTTGGTGTGCTCCGGCATGACCAGCGCCGTTGGCGATGAGCACAGGCTCCAGGGTGCGCAATTCGACCACATCGCCAGCTTTGCACTTTTTGGTGTCAACGGTCTTGCCGAGCTGGGCGGGGATGCTGAGGTTATCGGGGGCTTGACCAGCCGGAGTCGTGGCTGGCGGATCTTCGGCGAAGATCGCGAAGGCAGAAACGAGGACTAGCAAGAGGATTCGCATAGCTCACCCCTCTGGCCGTAAAGGTGCCACCAGCGTAGTCCCAGTAACGTCAACGCTCAAGGGAAAAATTGACTGAGTGCGCTCGGCAGTTGGTTGCTTGCCGGAGTAAGGTAGTCGCTTAGAGCCGCTTCGGAGTGTTGGCTACGCAGGCTCGGGTACAGCGGCGCTTCAGCGCCGCGCGAGGGGTCGCGATACTTGTTTGAGGGGGATTGCATTCCGCCGCAAAGCAGCGGGATGCAATCCCCCAATTTCGGGAACGACTGGTATCCGCGGGCCTGAAGGCCCGCACTACCCAGGCGCAGAAGGTGCGAAACCGCTTAGTCGACGGAGAACTGTCTTACGCGAGTCAGCTGGAGAGCGATATTCCACACGAACGCGGGATTGTTTTGCAGATAGCGGCGCCACAGGCGGCGTGGCTCTTTGCGCAGGCGGTCAAGCCACTGCAAGCCGCACTGCTTGATCCAGTCCGGCGAGTCGGTCGCCAGTCCGGCATGAAGGTCGAAGGCCGCGCCGACGCCGGCCATCAACGCGACGTCCAGCTGGCCAACGTGTTCGGCCATGAAGCGTTCCTGCTTGGGCGTACTCAGGCCAACCCAGAGAATGTCAGGCGCGCAGGCGGATCTTGCTCGCGCAGTTCGTGCTCTTGCGCCTCTGACAATGCGCCAAACGGAGGGGCGTAGCTTCCGACGATTTGTATTGCGGGAAACCGTGTCTCCAATCGTTGGCGAAGCAGTTCGGCAACCCGCGGCTTCCCTCCGTACAGAAAGTGACGGTAGCCGGGGCGCCCCAGCGGCAGAGTTCCGCCATGTAGTCAGGGCCGTAGACCCTGCTCATGGCGTGATGTCCCTGCGCGCGCCCCAGCCAGACCATGGGCATACCATCGGGCAGGCACAGGGCTGCGCGATTGAGGATGCTTCGCAGTTGCGCATCGCGTTGTGCTTCCATAACGCCGTGCACGCCGGTGAGGCAGACGTAACTCTGGGTTCCACTTTGGAGGAGGCAGCCGGAGAGTCGAACCGCCTCCTCCATGGTAGTGGCGTGAACCCCGACTCCGAGCACATTGGCGCGCGGCAGGCCGGTGAAACTAATCGGCTGCATAGGCCAGCGCGGGGGCGAGCCGCCCCGCTTTACGCAGCTCGCACTCGATCCACTTGTAGGTAACGGTCAGGCCGTCGCAGAGACGAATCTGCGGCTCCCAGCCCAACACTTCGCGCAGTCGCGAGTTGTCGCTGTTGCGGCCGCGCACTCCCTGAGGCTTGCCCAGGTCGTGGTACTTGATCAGCCGCTTGCCGGCAATCGCGGACACCAGGTCGACCAGCCCGTCGACACTGATGAGCTCATCGGTGCCCAGGTTGAGCGGCTCGCGGTATTGGCTAGCCATCAGGCGCAGCAGGCCGTCGACGCAATCATCGATGTACATGAAGGAACGGGTCTGCTGGCCGTCGCCCCAGACCTCGATGTCGCCGCCATCGGGGGTGAGCGCCACCTTGCGGCGAGATGGCCGCCGGCGCTTTTTCCTTGCCGCCTTCGAAGGTGCCGAGCGGACCGTAGACGTTATGGAAGCGAACGATGCGCGTGTCCATGCGGAAGTCGTGGAAGTAATAGCGGCAGAGTTGCTCGGTGAAGAGCTTCTCCCAACCGTAACCCGGCTTCGGGATCGGCGGGATAAGCGTCTTCCTCGCGCAGCGGAGTGACTGCGGCCTCGTGTTGCCGGTATCCGGCATAAACACAGGCCGAGGAGGAGAACAGGTAGCGCCGCACACTATTGATGCGCGCGGCCTCAAGCATGTGGGTGTTGATGAGGACGTTGTTGCGCGCGATGTCGGCGAGGCTGGCGGTGATGTAGCCGATGCCTCCCATGTCGGCGGCGAGGCTGTAGACCTGGTCGATGCTACGCGTGGCTTGCAGGCAGTTGGCCCATTGCCGCAGATCGAGCAACTCGAAATCGTCAGCAACGGTGGGCTCGAACTCCGGCTCTTTGATGTCGGCGCCGCGCACCCAATAGCCCTCCAGTTTGAGCCGTTTGATCAGGTTGTGGCCGATGAACCCTCCGGCCCCGGTAACCAGAACGCGAGTTTGTGATTTCATGATTTCCTCAGAGTGGTGGTAGATAGATAAAAGTCGGAATCAGAAGTTGAGGCGAGATAACGAATCAGTCAGCGTGGAAGCTGGGAACTGGTGGCAGGGTAGGGGCGAACTGCAGCTCCCTCGGCTCCTCGTCCGCCCGCGGCGGGCTCGTCGCTCGGGATGACAGCCGGGAGGAGACATGCTCGCAGCGGTCGAGCGCCGCGTCGTAGATGGCAGTCAGCCGCTGATAATTGCTGTCCGCTGAATAGTGTTCCATGCAGCGATGGCGCGCGGCCCGGCCCATTTCCCTGGTTTCCAGCGGATGCGACCAGGCTTTGCGCAGGGTGGCGGAGAACTGCTCGCGGTCGTCGACATCAACGTGAAAGCCGGTGCGCCGGTCCGACACCAGTTCGTGCAGAGCGCCGGTGCGAGGGACGATGGCCGGCACCCCGCACGCCATTGCCTCCAGCACTGAAATGCCGAAGGTCTCGTAGCAGCGGCTGGGGGCGACCAGGAATCGAGCGCCGCGAATGCGGCTTAGCGTTTCGTGGTGGGGAAGTTGTCCGGCGAAGGTGATGCTGGTGAGCTGCGAATTTCGGACGAGCTCCTTCGCGCGTTCTTGCAGCGGACCGGAGCCCACAACCACCAGCGGAATGTGCGCAACGTCGCGCCATGTTTCGAGGAGCTGCAGGATACCCTTCTCCTGGCTGAGGCGGCCGACGAAGATGGCGTACTCGCCAAGGCCGTGGTTCCGCGGAAGCAGCTCGAGCGCGAAGTGCGGCTTCACCACGATTCGGTTTGCCGGCAGACCGCGCCGGGCCAGCAGGGCGCGGCAGAATTCGCTGGGGGCGATATAAGTCGCGACCTTGTTTTGCCAGGTGCCGAGAAGACGGTGTGCGCCCAACATGAGCGCGACGGCACTGGTCTGCAATCTTGAATCGCGATAGCAACCGTGGAGTGTCGCCTTGATCAGGCTGCGGTCACAGAGGCCGCATGGCTCGCCGCTGCGAAAGAAGTTTCCGCCGGGACAGACGAGGCGGTAGTTGTGCACGGTCTGCACCACCGGCAGGCCCTCGGCGGCGCAGGCGTAATAAATCGCGGGGCTGAGCAAGGGCAGCAGGTTGTGACAGTGGGCGATGGCGGGCCGCTCCTGACGGATCAGCGCTCGCAACTCGCGATAGGATTCGTTGTCCCACATTGTAGTAAGGGGTAGCAGCGTTTTTCGCAGGTTGCTGAATTGTGCAATTTCGCGATTGTGACGCGCATATTGCAGCACCCGATGCCGGTTACGGCGCAGCAGGGCGATCTCGGCATTGACCACCGAGTCCTCGCCGCCGGGCTCGAGGTAGCGGTTGTGAATTACCAGGACGCCAGGTCTTGCCATAGTGTCAGGTTGGAAGCTCTCACCCATTTCGTGTCGTAGCCCATCCGCTGCCGAATGCGAATCTCGCGCGCGATGTTGCCGCTGCGCACTTTGTGAAACAGCCGTCGCGCCCGCGCCCAGTAGCGGCGTGTCTCCAGTTGCCAAGCCGGCGGCTCGCAACCGAGCGAGGCCCGCTGCACCATGCGCCGCTCCTGTGCCCGGCGGTCGAGGTTGCGCAGGCTGACGTTGTCCTGGTGCCAGCGGAAGGCGGCGAGGAAGCGCGGCACGTAGTGGAAGCGGCATCCCAGGCGCGCCAGGCGGGCGAAGAACTCGAAGTCCATGGCCACGCGGTAGTCGCAGTCGAGCAGCAATCCACGTTCGATCAGGCGGCGGCGGAAGAAGGTCGAAGTGGAAGGGATGTAGCAACCGAAGTAGAGCAGCACCTGCGGGTCGAAGTCGTGCTCGACCTTGGAGCGCACGATTCGTCCGGCAGGATCGACGAAGATGCAGTCGCCGTAAAACACATCGGCTTCGGGATGCTCGGCCGCAGCGCGCGCAATCGCATCGAGGGAGCCCGGCAGATAGTAATCGTCAGCGTTGAGCCAGCCGACCAGATCGCCGATCGCCATCAGGAAACCCTTGTTGATCGCGTCGGACTGGCCGCGGTCGGGCTCGGAGATCCAGCGCAGCTGCGAATGGCGTTGCAGGATCGCGAGGGTGCGATCGGTGGACGCGGCATCGACGACGATGTGCTCGGCAGCGACGCCACTTTGCCGCTCTACGCTGAGTATTGCGTCTTCCAGGTAGGTGGCGCCGTTGAAGGTCGGGGTGATAACGGAAATGGTTGGGATTGACATAAAGGTTCTCGGACGAAAGCGACTGCCAGTAAAAAGGCGATCAGGTTGGTGGCCTGGACGGCTGAGTAAGGCCAGGGAGTGAAACCGAGTGAGACGACGAACTGCGCTGCCAGGTAGGCGAGCGCGGCATTGACCACGGCGCGATGCCGCGGCGGGGAGCGCTTTCCCTGGCTCCGCAGTTCGCGAAAGAGTGAAAGATGGTAGACGAAGTACAGCGCGAGACCGAGCAGCCCGTACTTCAGCCACACGTGCAGCGGCGCGTTATGCACCATTACCGACTCTTCTTTCCAGTTGCGGATGTGCCAGGTCGGGTAGGCGGTTCCCAGTCCGATTCCCATCAGGGGAGCGGCCCGGACCTGCACCCAGGCGTCGAGCACATCGCCAACGTGGTCTGAGTTGTCCTCGCTGTAGGGCACGTCATCGCGGGTGAAGTTGAGGCTGGAGAGGCGTTCGGTGAAGGTTGCGCCGAGGGCCAGGAATGCGACCAGCGGTCATGCAGAGCGGAAGCGCGAGGGTGCGCAGGCGACGGCCGGGGGCATTCATCACCAGCAAGGCAACACCGATGGCAAGTTCCGCCCAGTAGGTGCGGCGAAAGCAGAGAGCGACCAGCAGCATGGCGGCGGCGCTGAGCGTCAGCCATAACCAGCGCTGGCGGGTTGACGACTCGCTGCCGAAGAGCGATAGCCCCAGTAGGGCTGCGAAAACGAAGGCGGAGATGGACGGCCCGTCAAACAACGGGATACGCATTCCCAGCAGGCTGTCACCCTGTCCGCGCAGGTAGGAAAGGAACAAGGTGACGATGTGCATGCCGATCACCAGCCCGAAGGCGATGATGGCGGCGCGAGCATCCGACGCGCTCTGGATCCAGAAGCGGTAAATAAGATAGAAGGCCAGGCCCAAGGCGAGTGCCCGCCAGTCGAAGAACAAGTTTCGTCCGCCGCGCTCCATCCCGTAGACCAGGCTGATCGCGATTGCCATCCCGAAGGCGGCCACAAGTATTTTGAGTTTGCGCGGGAACAGTCGAATTCTCTTTCGCGAACAGCCGAGCGCGAAGCCATGCAGCAGCGCCAGGCATAGAACAAGTAAGTCGATCACGCGGAAGCCACCGGCGAGCGTGTCGTACAAAATGCTCTTGGCCGCAGTGCTGCTGGTCTGCTCGTACTCGGTGACAAAGACCAGGCACAGCAGGCAGCACAATGCGGTGAATCGAGTGACGCGAACCGCGGCGGCTGGGCGAGCTGGAGTCGCCGGCGGCGTGAGCCAGAGGGGAGACTGCAGCGCCGAGGTCAGAGCGCTCATGCCGGCACCAGCTCTGAGATAGAGCTGGGGTTGACCGGCGCGCCGTAGATTGTCTCTACCAGTCGCCGAAACTCGAATTCCCAAGCGCGCCGCCTAGCCCCGATGCTCAAGGATTGCCGCAGCCCAGGGTTTTCGGCCAGCTGGTTCAAATGCAGGGCGATATCCTGGGCGACCATCTCGGCGCAGCGGTCGTGGGTCACGATCACCCGTCCGCAACGGCTGTCTACGATGTGAGCCGGTCCGCCGAGATCGGTACAAATTACCGGCAGCCCGTGCGCGAGAGCTTCCAGCGCGGCCATGCCACCGGAGTCGCGCAGGCTGGGAAACACGAACACGTCGTGCTGGTGCAGCTTACGCTGGACTTCGTCCCGCGCAAGCCAGGGATGCCAGGTAATGCGGTTCGCAATCCCCAGCTGGTGCGCAAGCGAGTGGAGCGAGGCCCTTGCGGGTCCGTCGCCGATGATGGTCAAGTGCACCGGCGCCGCTTGCGCTTGCAAGCACTCGAGCGCCAGCAGGAGCAGGTGCAAACCCTTCCATTCCAACAGGCGTCCGGTGTACACACAGCGCAGCTCGCGGTGGCTGCCGGCGGCCGTGCGACAGCTGAAACCGAGCTGCTGCCGGGTGAGGCCGACGGCTAAATGCACTTCGCATTTATGCCGATATTTTCCGGGAACCAAATTCAGCGAATCAGTTGAGGTCACATAGATCCGCTTCGCTTGGCGAAATGCGATTCGCATCAGGGGATCGAAGCGGGTCAGCCAGTTGGCGCAGTCGCGGGCCAACTCGAAGGCGCGCGCCCCTGATGTCATGTTGCGGCGCAGCGTCGGGGGAACGCATTCTCCGCCTGACACCGGCCCGAAGTAGAAGGGAATTCCGAGCCAGCCCATGAAGCTGGGCGCTCGCAGGCTGACGAAGCTGACGTGATGCACGAGATCGAAACCGCAGGCGCAGTTCAGCCTTCGTGCCGCGCGCCATGCCAGCAGCTGCCAAACGAAGTAATAGAGGTAAATGGCGCCGGGAAGTTTTTTCCAGCCGCGCGCCCAGCGAGGCAGATCGCAATACTCGAAGTGAAGGCCCGCCGGCATGGGTGCAGTCATGCCCGCCTCAATCGCGCTGCGGTTGGCTTCGCGGGTGAGCACCCAAACCTGGTGGCCAGCGGCGGCCAGTTCCGTCGCCCACATCCAGCCGACAGCCGGTTCGGAACCTTTTCCCGGCTCGCATGCGTAGGCAGAAAGCAGAATGCGTGCCATCAGTAGATCGTCGTCCTCGCGAGATCGCGCGGTTCGAGCGTCTGCGAATTTTGCAGTTCGAGTCTCAGCATGGTTCGGTGCGCCAAGTGAGACAGGACGGCGGCAATCGCAAGTTCGAGGTTTTTTTGTGGGGACAGCGCCGGCCGCCAATCGACATCAACGCCGCCGTAAAAGGTGCGAAAGGGGGCCACCTCGTCGGACGATACGACTAGTGTGGATTCGACCAAAGCGCGCAGCATTCCGGCCGGGTTGCTGGTAGCGACGAGGGACGAGCGGCGAAACGCCGGGGCTAACGCCTTCGCCAGCCGGCAAGCCAGTTCAGTGCGTTCCCCGAGGCCCCCATTCGTTATCTGGACAAAGAGACCCGTGGGTTGGGTTATGCGCGTGACCATACGGGCGCAGTCGAGAAGGAACGATCCGCCTCTGGGCAGCGTGCCTTCCCGGGGAGAGGTGTTGGTTAACTCATGCTTGACGTGTGGGAGCAGCTTCCGAAAGCCATCGCGATCAGGCTTTAGCAGTGCTTGCTCGATTTGCGCCGCCGTACTTCTTCGCCACAGAGACAAAGCGTTGTGCGGGAGTGGGCTTGCCTGGTAAAGCGCAACGAGCTGCTGCCATTGAGCATCGCTGAGCGTCTGTTTCAGCACTTGCTTGACGAGGTAATACTTGAATTCGACATCGGCCGTGGGGTGAAAGTAGCCGCCCGGTGCGCGTCGCCGCCCGCGAAGCAGTTCCTCCGCCGACATCCAGAGGCGGCGCTGACGGCGGTAGTCGGTGGTGCAGTCGGGATGAAGGAAGGCGACCATTTCGCCTTGTTGTTTGGCGAGCACGAAATACGTTGCCGTGGTTTCGTGATCGATCGCCTGCACCAGTTGGGCGCCGGCGCTGGCCGCCGCTGCGGCAAGCAGGTGGGGAACGAAAGGGTAGTCGCCAGGTCGAACGACGAAGTCCATGTCGGACTGGTTGCGCTCGATGGCCTCAGCCCTTGCGCCCAGGACGCAATAAGGAAGCTTCGAATGGTTGAGCTCCCGTACAACCGCTGACCACAGCGTGCGCCGCAAAGTGGCGCCCACGTCAGGGCCGACAGAATTGTCGCGAGCGAGGTGCGGCTGCTGCGCCCCCAGGGCTACCCGCATCTCAGTTGGCTGGTGTTCGCAAGTCGTCATGGCCGCTCCGCTACCGCCTGGCGCAGCGTTGCCAGCAGGAAGGTTTCATATGTCTGCTGGGGACGCGGAGATTCGCGCACCAGCATTTGCAACAGGTAGGCGAGTTCGAGTTGGCGGCGCTGGGCCGCAGTCAGGTGGAAGGCATAGCGGAAGCGCAGCTCGTGCCACACTGGTCGAGGCCGCTTGCCGAAGAGGCAGCGCGCGATATGCACGAAGTGAAAAGCATCGAGCAACGGCAGTCCGCGAGGTTGGGAGTCTTCCCAGTCCAGCAACGCCGCGGCGCCGTTTTGCAGCTTTATGTTCCAGGCCGCAAAGTCGCCATGAATGCGCACCGCGGGCAGCCCGGAGGGATCGTCCATCTGCGCCAGGGCGCGCGTCACCGCGGCTGCATCCGCAGCCGTCACATCGAGCCGGCTCGCTTTGGGTTCGAGTGAGGAAGCTACTTGCCGCAAAGTGATGGATTCTCCGCGACGCTCGAGGGATTGCAGCAGGACCGCAACTTCACGCGTGCCGCTCAAGCCGGCGCGCGCGCCGGTTACCACCGTTTGCGAAGCGATACCGGCGGCTTCGTCGAGCGACACCAGGCGCGGGGCCGCTACAAATCCCTCGCGCTGTAACTCGAGAAGAGTTTGCGCCTCATGACAAATGGCCCGCTTGGCGGCGTCTTGCATGGGTACTTTCACAATCAGTTCGCAGGCATGCGAGACGGGATCGACGAGGTGAACCACGGCCTTGCGTCTTGGTCCGGGGGTCCCGAGGTACACCAGGGGTTCGGGTTCTGCGGTGTGACACCAGCCCAGCTTTCTCCAATCGAGATCAGCGATGCACTTGACGTAGAAATTGTCCGGCGGAAGTTTGGCCGGAGCCACGCCCCAGCGCACCACCGACTTCATCGCTGACCATGCAAAGCGCGAGGTGAGGCGGTACGGTTGCCAGCCGAGAAACGACTCGTCATGCGGGCGATATCCCGCGGGAGCCAGCCAACGCGGATTATCCGCGCGGCCCAGTGCAAAGAATGTCTTTTTACCGGGTTGCATGCTGAGAGAAAGGAAAGAGGTGAGAGGCTATAGTTTGTCGAACTTCGCCAAATGGGTTTACAGCGAGAGGACTTGCGCAGTGCTGCCTGAGTTGTACCCGTCGTTGTGAAAGCTGTAGCGAAGGTTGAGAGCTGGTGGCGACAGCATCATTTCGGGGGCGCGAGCGTCAGCGCTCCTACGATTGCACCTGCCATTACCAGCAATGCGGGATTGATCTTGTACCGCAACAATATGAGCAGCACGGCGACCGCCAAGGCTGCGGTTTCCGTCCCCGTGATGGCGCCCTTGGCCATGCTTAAGCAGCCTGCCAGCAGCAGGCCTATAGAAACAGGAGCCAATCCCTGCTGAATCGAAGTTCTCCACGGCCACTTCTCCAGCTTGTTCCACACCCGGGCGACCGCGAAAGCCAATATCGCGGTGGGTCCAAAAAATGCGAGCAAGACTACGACCGCGCCGCCGAAACCCGCCACCCACTGCCCGATGCAGACAATCATCATCATATTGGGGCCAGGCGCCATTTGCCCGATACTGTACAGGTGGATCAATTGGGTGAAGGTCAGCCATTTGTGCACGTCAACGGTGAGAGTCTTCAGTTCCGGAAAGGCTGCCATGCCGCCGCCCACGGTGAGCAGCGACAGGTAAGAGAACACACGGACGAGCGCCCAAATTTGGTTCATTGCGTGGCGCCCTCTTTCTCGCGGTGCCGCGGCCGATGAAACAGAATGGCGAGGATGCCGACTCCGATCAGGGTGCGGAGAACGCCCAGATGGAGACGGTTCACGCCAATCACCGTAAGCGCCATAAAGACAAAGTCGAAATGGCTGCACAATGACTTTTCGCTGAGTTGCACAACCGTGAACAGGATCAAGCCGACCGCAGCCGCCGCTACCCCCTTCAGCCCGGCGGTCGCCCAGGCACGGTCGCCATGGTCGCGATAGAAAATGCCCACCACATACATCAGCACTGCCCCGGGTAAGCACATGCCAAGGATGCCGGCGACGGAGCCGGCAACGCCGCGCAGCTTATTCCCCACCAGGATGGCCATGTTGGTGGCATTGAGGCCGGGCAGCGACTGGCTGATGGAGAGCATCTCGACAAACTCTTTGTCGTTGATCCAGCCTTTGTTGGTCACCAGGCTGCTGCGCAGGTAGGGCACGACGCCGCCGAAGCTGGTAGCTCCGATTACTAGAAACTCCCAGAAAATCTGGACAATCGAGGCCGTCGCCGTGAGTTGCGCCGAGGCAACAGCAGGTTGGAGAGCGGGCTTCGCCGCAATGTCACTCATGGCTTTGGGGCTCGTTCCCCTTCAGGCGGTATACCATCGCGGTTTTGGTTACTCCGAGCGCGAGCCAGCTCTGAACTTCAAGCTGCAAATTGACATAGAACTGGGTCGCCAGCTTCTTTTGCTTCGCGGCAACCAATTCCCGATTGGGAAACCTCACCTGAAAAGCAAACTCTCCCACCAGCGACTTATGCTCCCCGCGAGTTCGCCACAGGCTGATGTCGCACTTGCCGACCAGCCCTTTGCCAAAGTCGAGCTGGCCCAATGGCAGCAGTACCTCCTCGACAATTCCTTCGTTCACCAGCCCAATCACTTCGTTATCGGATTTCTTCAGGGCGGCGAGCGCTGGAATTACCGTGACCAGCGTCTTCATCGACACCCTGTCAGCCTCGCGCATCTGGCTCAATCCGAACTGGCAGTTGTGGGAATAGAGAATGCGGTAGCCACCGACGTGGTCCTTCAGCGGAAGCGCCTCGGCCTTGAATTTGAGGCGATACTTACCGGCGATGTGCGGCCGCATATCGACCGCTGCAGCCGTCTTCTCGTCGGGATGGCGGTACTTTACGACAATCTCCGGGTCGCCCACGGGGAATCCATCGACGTAACAGATGCGGCGCCGCAGAATGAATGCGTTGTTATAAAGGCGGAAATCCGGGGTGTCGCCAAACGTGATTTCGCGGATCTGCGGCCGCAGACCCGCTTCGACGTCGGCAATGAAGCCCACCCCGCACCGCTTGGCTACTTTCTGCACCAGCTTGCCGAATTGCCGGAAGCTCTCCACTGAAGTGAAGCGATCCGGTTTCAGGATGAGCTTGGCCTCCAGATAAGTGATGTTATCCAGTGGCGTGCCGTCGAGATAGGTTTCGGCTCCTGCCGCGACCACTGGATTGGGAGGTTGCGCCTTCTTTTTCTTCGAACTCTTGTCTTTTTTCTCTTTGGCCATGGCCCCTAGCCCGTTTTGAGTGAGTCCCGCTTCATCTTCAGATACCCATGGTCAGCCTGACAAGGGCAAAAACGTGCTGGTAGAGCCTGGCAGTGCTTAGTTAGTCGAGGGGTGGCAGCCAAACGTCTCCGATTGGGGCTTCGCCAGCCTTTATCAGACGCTGGCAAGATCAGCCTCGGTTCCTACCGAAGAATGACGGCTTAGCCACTCCAGAATGTCGCTGGTGATCTCGACCGCTACCTCATCCACGGGACGATTGGCATTTACCAGGAGGGCATTCGGCAGAACTGCGATGCGGGCAGCATACTCCTGCCGCTGACGTTGGGATTCGCTCAGGCTCACCTCCGATTTGCGGCGTTGCAACTCCTGCGCCGGGACATCCAACACAAACTGCAAGCCAGGTTGTGGTGCGAAGCTACTCAGCAGCGACGCCAAGCCGACGCTCGACGCAGCCAGGCGGTAGCGTTTGGGATCGACAGCGTAGTCGAGGAAGTAGCGGTCGACGATTAACAGCTGTCCGGAAGCCAGCCCAGGGAGCGTTCGAAGCAGGTGCGCCGGCCAACTCTGAATGAACCTGTAGGCCAGCTTGAGATAGCTGAGCGCCGGTCCGCGCGGCGGCTGGGCATGGGGATTGGTGACGATAGAGGACGGTCGGGAACTTGGCCACAGCGGAATGCGCAGGTGATGAAGCTGAACGCGGCTGAACCACGGCTCCAACTCTGCCGCAAGGCGCGCCGCGAGGGAGGACTTCCCAGCTCCATCCGGGCCGTAGAGGGCGATCCAAAGGCCGGGAGTATCGGCTTTTCGTTCGCGTTTTGGGAGAAGTCGATTCAAGAGCATCTTAGGTGGAAGCATCACGCTTAAGCGTCCGGTTTAGGGTGGAAGCGCGGCGCTTTCGCGTCAGGTTTAGGGTGGAAGCACCACGCTTTAGCGTGGTGAAACGAGCGCCATCCTTGATGTTGGCTTTAGCCATGGCGGAACCGGATCAATCTCTGATATGCGACATGCGGAGCCGTAGGGATACGCGCCTGCAGTTTCGACCAACCCCGCACGGACGGGATTCGCGCGGATGTAGTCCATGTGGCGCGCGTAATCGGTCGCGTCCTTTACGCGGTGTTCGGTGTAGCCCCGCTCCCAGACTTCGAGGTTTGACCCGAGTTCTTTCTTCACGCGGAAAGAGAATCCTCCTTTCACCAGTTGCACGGCCTTTTCCATTGGGACCTCGGGCGCCGGAGTAAGCAGCAAATGTAAGTGATCTGGCATGAGAACGAATTCATGCAACAGAAACGTCTCTTGGCCACGGTAACGCTGCAGCGTGTCCAGGAAGAGATCCGCCATCGGTTGGTTGCGGAAAATCGCGCGGCGTTGCCAAGTCACCGCGGTAAGGAAGAATGTTCGGATTTGTTGTGGAGCAAGCATTCTTATTCCGGGGCTAAAGCCCTTTTGGTACTGAGCCTCTTTCACCACGCTAAAGCGTGGTGCTTCCACCCAAAACCTTGCGCTAAAGCGTGGTGCTTCCACCCAAAACCTTGCGCTAAAGCGTGGTGCTTCCACCCAAACCCTTACGCTAAAGCGTGGTGCTTCCACCCAAAACCTTGCGCTAAAGCGTGGTGCTTCCACCCAAACCCTTACGCTAAAGCGCGGTGCTTCCACCCTAAAGCATGGTGCTTCTACGCAAGAGAGCGCGGTGCTTCCGGCCGAAATGCTTCCTAATATCTGCCGTAAATCACCACCCCGGTGGCCATCTGAAGAATCGAGTTCAATCCCCGGTTCGCCCAGTCTTTGGCGGCGTTCAGCGGCACATAGACAATGTCGCCGTCATGCAGTGTCGGGTCGGTCGTCTGGTTGCCGAGAATTTTCTTGAAGTCCAGCCGTTCCTGCTGCGGGCCTTGCGCCGTCTGGTGGATGAGGCTGCCGCGCTGGTTCGCTGTACGATTCATGCCCTGCGCCAGCGCCAGCCCTTGCAGCACCGTGATGGGAGCACGATCGTCAAGCATAAATCCGCCCGGCTTGCCGACATCGCCGAGAACGTAGACGATCCCCGCTCGATTGACCACCAGGCGATCGCCGGGCACGAGAACGATGTCGGCAGCCGATTGATTCTGCGACATACCATCGAGCTCCACCGTCGATGTGACTGTCGAATCCTTGTGAGTCAACGTCACCAGATGCGAGGCGTTGGGCGTCAGTCCGCCGGCCGCGGCGATGGCTTCGGCGACGCGTTGCTGGCCCCATACGGGATAGCTGCCGGGATTCTTGACTTCGCCGAGAACGGTAACAGTCTGGCTTGCACTTTCGAGGACATTGAGGGTTACGTGAGGATTGCGCAACACCTTGGCAGCCCGTAAACGAGCTTCGATCGCCAGAGCGGCTTCGGTTGAGGTCAGGGTGGCGACCCACATGTTTCCGCCGACTATCAGCTCGATGTGGCCATTGTTGTCGACCCTGGTCTTCTGCGACAGCTCGGGGGTGTCGAATACGTTGATCTCAATCAGGTCGCCGGGCGCGATCTGCGCGTCGGGAAGTACGTTGCGAAGCGGAGCAGCATGCGGCTGTGCCGAGACGGTTGGGCGAAAGCTGACGTGCTGATGCACCAGCAGAAGAGCTGTGCGAGCCTGCGGTCGAAAGCAAAACGCCGAACAGCGAACGTGGATAAGCGTCGGCCGCACGGTGAGGGTTGCAAAAATGTCGCATTGCGGCTGGCTAAGGCACGGTTCTTCAGCCGCGCCACCAACCGGTCGGTCGGAGACTGGCTTTGCCCGGCCACCCGCGGCTAAAGCCGCTTTCAGGGCCTTGCATTTTCGCTGGGCTGAAGCCCAGCGCTTCCACCGCCGGATACGGTTCCATCCTCGAAAGCGCTTCCATCTGCGGGCGGGGCTTTTCCAGCAGCGCAGTGATCATGTGTTGTGCCCGCCGTAGTAAGCTTCAGCACTTCGAAGTCCGCTGGCACGGGAGCCATATTGGTAAGAATCCTGGACTGCATTCAGCAGAATGCCGCTCACGTTGGCATGGGCGCGTTGCAGGGCATCACGCGTGCGACGGATGGCCCGCCGCGATGTCATTCCACTACGTACGACGAATACGGCCGCATCGGCAGCAGCGGAGAGTACCAGCGCATCGCTGACCAGGGACGCCGGTGGGGTGTCGATCACGACATAGTCATAGCGCTCGCGCCATCGCCGGATTAGGGGCGCAATCGCTCTCGCATCCAAGGCTCGCGAGCCGCCGTGAGCGTCACCCGCAGGCAGCACCCACAGTCCGGGTTGTTGCGCGACTTCCCAAGCCAAGTCTTCGCCCGGCTCCGCCGAAACCGCGTCTCGCAGACCGGGATTCAGTTCCAGGCCGAAGAATTCGTGGAGTGAGGGCCGTCGCAGGTCGGCATCGACCAGCAATACCTTGGTTCCATGCTGGGCCAGTGCGATGGCGCAGTTCACGGCGGTTGTGGTCTTGCCTTCGAGCGGCGATGCACTGACGAACGCGATCACCCGGGGAGCCGTCCCTGATGCGAGCAGCAGGCTGTGACAAGCCGAGCGATACGCCTCCGCGGCCAGCGACGCCGGCTCGCGAAACATCAGCGAGCGGTCCCATTCCTCGCCAACTGGTTGGCTGCGCCCGGGGAGTGAAGCCAGGAATCCTCGCGACGCCAGCTGCAAGCGCGGAATCGCCGCCAACACCGGCAGCCCGGAAGCCTGCTCGGCTTCTTCGGGAGTGCGAACCGAATCATCTACCGACTCCAGCCCGAGTGCTACTACCGCGCCGCATAACAGGCCTGCGGCTAAGCCGATCAGGGTTGCTGTCGCAGGCTTAGGTTCCGACGGCTCAGAGGGGGCTTGCGCCGGGTCGATGATTTCAATGTTGGCCGACGCCAGTCCCGCGGCGATTCCTGCCTGCTTCAACTTCAGTTGCAGCGTTTCATATAGTTGCTGGGTCGATTCGACCTCACGTTTGAGAATTGTGTGTTGGGCGGCGTCCTCGTTCAGGCGATAGGCTTTTTGCTTTTGCGCCTCGAAGCTGGTGCGCAGCATCTGCTCGGAATGTACCGCCGCCTGATAGTCGTTACGGTAACGTTGCTTGAGTTGTTGGAGTTCGTGATCGACGGCGGTGTCGGCGCTGGTCATCTGCTCGGCGATCTCGGCCAGCTTGGGATAGCCGGCGCCGTACTTCGAGCTGAGCTGCGCATACTGGGCCCGCAGCGAGGCCTGCTGCGTGCGTAAAATCTGCAAGGTTGTATCGGGTGCGGAGGTGGCCAGCAACTCCGGATCGCCCGCAGCCGCAATACGATAGCGCGCCTCCTTCACAATGCGTTCCGATTCCAGGTCGGTCAGCTGTTCATCCAGTTGCTTCAGCTTGGCAAACACGATGTTGTCAGTGTCGTCCTGTCCGAGCAAACCAGTGGTCCGCTCCAGCGCCGCCAGCTGTTCTTGTGAGGTGCGCGCCTTGGCCTTCAAGTCTTCCAGCTGCTTGGAGAGCCAATCGGAGACCTGACTGGCGGACTCGTAGCTGGTTCGTAAGCTGCGCTCGCGAAAGGTCTCGACGATGACGTTGGTTGCAGCGGCTGCGAGTTGGGGATCCTTGGCGCGGAAGCTAATGAGCACAATGTCGGTCTTGGGAACGAGTTCGACAGTAAGGCTCTTTTGAAAGCGCAACAGCAAGTGATCGCGGGCCGCGGCTGACCACTCCTTCGATTTGGCGCCGGGAGGCTGCTGCCAGTGGCCGGCGAACGTCGCGTTCTGCGCCAGCCCAACATGGTCCATCACATCGAGGGCAAGCGTGTTACTTTGCAGGATTTTGACCGCCGCTTGCAGCCGCAGCGTCGACTCGTTGGGATTGAGCGCGGTGGCTTCGAGTTCGTCCAGGCCAAGCCGGTTGGTACTGGCAGGGGTTACCTCGATCTGTGCGGCTGCATCGTAGCGCGGAGCACGCAACCCAACATAAGACAGGGCCAACAGAAGTCCAGCCAGCGAGCAGCCGGCAATCACCCAGGCGCGGCGGCGAAGCACCAGGAATATCTCCGGCAATAGCAGCTCGTTCGGCGGCTGGGCTGCCGGATAGGCGGGCACGATTTGTTCGGTTGCGCCGCGTTCGGCCGGCAAAATCATGCCTCAAATACCCCGCGCCGCAAAGACCAGCGTGTGCAGCAGCACGGCAAAATCCATGAAGAGGTTACGATTCCGCAGGTAGTACAGGTCGTACTCCAGGTTTTCGTGAATCAGGCGACCACGGTCGCCGCTCAACTGCCACAACCCGGTGATGCCGGGCTTTACCGCCAGCCGCTTGCGCTGCAGCGGAGTGTACTCATCGACGATAAAAGGCATCTCGGGCCGGGGGCCGACCAGCGACATTTCGCCCCGCAAGACATTCCAAAGCTGCGGCACCTCGTCGAAACAGGTGCGGCGGAGGAAGCGTCCGATGGGGGTGATGCGGCTATCGAGACCGATCTTGGGCGAGAAGGCATACGCCGCGCTGTCGCTATACATCGAGCGAAACTTATACAGGAAGAACAGCTGCCCGCGGTGCCCGACGCGAAGCTGGCTGAAGATTGCCGGGCCGGGAGAGGTTAGCCGTATCAAGCAGGCGGCCAGAGCGCACGGCAGGGCGAGCAGCAGCAGAGCAGCCAAGGCCAGCACAATATCCACCGCGCGCTTGGCCAGTTCGCTGACCCGGTGTTCGTTTTCCGCGGCCAGGCTGGCCAGCATCATGCCATCGATTTCGGAGTATTCCAGCCAATAGCCCGGCTCCAGATAGTCACGCGACACGATATAGGTGCTGACGCCGGCCATCGCCCCCCGAACCACGATCTCGGCGATCTCAGCGTTATCCAAGTTGGGATCGGCGATTATCAAGGTGGACGCGCGCATGTTCTCAAACAACCGAGCCGACAGCGGACCGGCCAGTATCAACGCCGACGCGCGCTGCCGGTAGGAGCTGGGGTGAATCTCCTTACCGTTCATGGCCGCTTCTTCGTCGACGATTGCGACGGGATGGATGCCGAGTTTGGGAGAGCGCAGCAGAGCCGAGTAAATGTTCTTGGCTAAGGGACCTCCTCCGAGAATGACGGCGTTTTGATGGTCGGAGCCGAGACGTCGCAGCAGTGCCACCGCGACCCAGAGGCCGGACTTCTCCAGCACTAGCCCAAAAGGAACGGTGAGCAGGCAGGCCAGCACCAACTCTTTGGGCATGTCGGGCGCGGCCAACAGCACTGCGGGCAGGGCGATGAGAAAGCATTCCGCACCGACCCGCAGCAAGCGCTCGGTTTCGCGAACGGCCAGCAGGCTCAAATACGGCCGATATTCGCCATGCTTCTCGAGCAGGAGAACTACCATCAGCCCAATGAGTGCGGCGATGCTGATGACGGCTGCGCTCGAGAATCCAGCGCGGCGTGCAGGGTAGCGCAGGGCGTAGATCTCGATGGGCAGCAATACCCCGCAACCCACGGCGAACCCGTCGAGCAGGCGCTCGACAACCGCAAGGATCGAAGGAAGCCGGCGGGGGGGGCTGACGGCCAGGGTGCGTTCCTGTCCGTCAGCAGTCCCTCGGGGAAAGGGAACTACAATACCCATCCGGCATCCTGGGGGAGGATTTCGTGGACTACGTGTTTCAAATCAAACTCTGTCATCGACACAGAAACTTCTAACCCAGCGGTTCCACATCGGCGCCGCTGATATCAATGGCGACGGATTTCATGATCTGCTCGACGGTCAGCACCAGCCGGGTGGAATTTCTCTTCTCCACCAGAACGCCTTCCCATCCGCGAAACGGGCCATGCTTGACCCGAACTCGCTGACCAACGCGCAGGAAAGGGTGAGGTTCGACCGCTGCTGGATTGGCGGTGCAAAACCGTAACTTTTCTATATCGGCGTCCGACAGCGGGACGGGCTTGCCGCTGCGACAGACAATGCTGACAACTCCGCCTGTCTGCCAGACGCGACCGTGCTCGCCTTCGCCCACACGAACGAAAACATATCCGGGGAACAGTGGTGCATTGCTGCGGCGAATGCGATCGCTCCAGCGGCTCAGCCGGCGATAGGTCGGCAGCAGGGCGTCCAACCCCTTCTGCTGAAATTGCGCGGCGACCACCAGTTCGTGGCGTGGCCGGGTGTAAACGGCGATCCAATGCCTGGGCTGCGGCTCCGGCTTGTTCTCCGAATTGGTTATCGCTTGCGGGCCAGCAAGGATTGCCTGTGGCTCCGCCATTGCCAGTCCCATGGTTCTCTGGTTGCTGAAGTTTTGAGTATTGGTATTGCTGTCCGGCGCGACAGCACTTCGGCGTTGGGCGTAAGGCGGCTGAAGTGACAAAGATTCCAATGCACTTCTCAGGCCAACGCCGACAGTGGAAAACTGATTGTCGATATCGGGCAAAGGCAGCCCTTTGGTGGTCGGAGAGCGAGCACTATCGCACCAGTATGTCCAGAATTTGGACAGGATGTGTGCAGGAGATGGATTAGAAACAATGAGGCTTTGTCATCACGCGAAGCGAGACCAGATTCCTCGCGCCAAACCTAGACGCTGGTAGGGACAAATCAAGAATGAGCCGACGCGAACCCCCGCGAAAGAACGGCGTGGCTTTTAGCACTTCTTGCATTGGAGTGTGGTACAAAGGTCGGCATGAAAATCCGCAAGCTTATTCCCCTCAGCGGCGCTTTGGCATTCTTGCTGGCGACAACCTCTTTATGCTTCGGCCAGAAAAAGGTCGTGGTCGAGATGAAAGATGCCAAGGGCGAAAGCGTTGGCCATGCCACCATCCACGCCGAGAAGACCGGCGTCGAGTTAAAGCTTGACTTGAAGAATCTGCCGCCCGGCGAGCATGCGATTCACATTCATCAGATCGCCAAGTGCGATGCCCCGGACTTCAAGTCGGCCGGGCCGCACTTCAATCCCACGGGCAAGAAGCATGGCCTGCTGAATCCCGAAGGCCATCACGCCGGCGACATGATGAACATTACCGTCGCGCCCAACGGTACTGTGAAGACGACGATCAAGAATGACGCTGTCACATTGGGTGACGGTTCGGAGCCGAACTCGCTGTTCGCCAACGGCGGGACAGCGCTGGTCATTCACGCCAAAGCCGACGACATGAAGACCGATCCGGCAGGCAATGCCGGCGACCGCATCGCGTGCGGAGTGATTACGAAGTAGGGGGTATGCCTACCCCGAAGTTTGTCATCCTGAGCGTAGCGAAGGACCTGCTTTCGCCGAACCCAAGGCAAGTGTAAGGGTGGGCAATGGCTTTCCTCAGCCGTCGGATAGGTCGTCCCATGTAGGATTCTCGCGCTTGATCAGCGCGATCTTCTTCGCGCGAAGCATCCTTCTGATTATCTTTTCGCGCCGAATTGCATTGTCGATGTACTGAAATTCCTGGTAGTACACCAGGCGACTGATCTTATAGCGCTAAATGAATCCTTCGACCTCGCCGCGGTTGTGTTGCAGCACGCGGCGAAAGAGAATTTCCAGTAACTCCGGTGTAAATGCGGTACGACTTGCCGGCCAGGATGTAGACGAAATAGCGATGCTCACGGGCCATGCTGTCGACATCATCGCGGAATGCCAGCGGGTGGTCTGTGATGCCTCCACATTTGCAGTTTGACGCGATGCGCGTCGATAGCGCCGGCAAACAGCAGGTCCTTCGCTGCGCTCAGGATGACAAGTCACAGTCTGGAATGCGAGTGGAGAGCGCACCTGCAGGTCATTCGGTCGAAACCACGCACTCAGGCTGAGAATTCACCGAGCGGGTGGCCCACTCATTCCTGACGTAGGAACGAGTGGGGCTCCCAGCAAAGCTCTACGCGTCAGCGGCTCCGGTTTTGCCCTGCAGCAACTGGCGCAGCACATACTGCAGAATTCCGCCGTGCTTGTAGTACAGCACCTCCTGCGGAGTATCGATGCGAACCGTCGCGTCGATCTCGATCGTCGTGCCGTCGGCCTTCTTGGCGCGGACTTTCACCGTCTTGCCGGGAGCGAAGTTCTCCAGCACGTGGGTGAGTCCCACAATGTCGTACGTCTCTTCGCCGGTGAGGCCGTAGGTTTCGGCGTTCTCGTCGTCGAGGAATTGCAGCGGCAGGATGCCCATGCCGACCAGGTTCGAGCGGTGAATGCGCTCGAAGCTTTCGGCCAACACCGCGCGTACGCCCAGCAGGCGCGGTCCTTTGGCGGCCCAGTCGCGCGACGAGCCTGAGCCGTACTCTTTGCCCGCCAGAATCATCAGCGGAGTTCCGGCGGCGCGATATTTCTCCGAGGCCTCGAAGATGAACATCTCTTCGCCGTCGGGCAGGAGGCGGGTGTAAGCGCCTTCGCGCTCGGGCGTGAGCTTGTTGCGCAAGCGAACATTGGCGAAGGTGCCGCGCATCATGACCTCATGATTGCCGCGGCGCGAGCCGTAGGAGTTGAAGTCCGCCGGCTTCACGCCATGTTCGATCAGGTATTTTCCGGCGGGACTGTTGTGCTTGATCGAGCCCGCTGGCGAGATGTGGTCGGTGGTGACGCTGTTGCCGAGATAGCAGAGCACGCGCGCGCCGCTGATATCGCCGACCGGAGCCGGCGACTTGGGCATGTTCTCGAAGTACGGCGGATTTTGTATATAAGTCGAATCGGCGTCCCAGGCGAAGGTCTCACCCTGTGGGACATTCAAGCCGCGCCAGCGCTCGTCGCCCTTGAAGACGTCACTGTAAGCGCCGCGGAAGAGGTCTCCGGTGACGAACTTCTGAAGCACGTCGTCGACTTCCTTCTCCGTCGGCCAGATATCTTTCAGGTACACCGGCTTGCCTTTGTCCTTGCCGAGCGGCTCGTTGTATAGATCAATGTCCATGCGGCCGGCGAGCGCGTAAGCGACGACCAGCGGCGGCGACATCAGGTAGTTGGCGCGGACCTCGGAGTTGATGCGGCCTTCGAAGTTGCGATTGCCGCTGAGCACCGAGGCGACGACCAGGTCTTTCTCGGTGACGACGTTGGATACTTCCTGCGGCAGCGGACCTGAGTTGCCGATGCAGGTGGTGCACCCGTAGCCGACCACGTTGAACTTCAGCTTCTCGAGGAAGGGAAGCAGGCCGGAGCGGGTGAGGTACTCGGTGACGACCAGCGAGCCCGGCGCGAGCGAGGTCTTTACCCAGGCGGGAACGGTCAGACCTTTCTCGACTGCCTTCTTGGCCAGCAGCCCGGCCCCGATCAGCACCGATGGATTCGAGGTGTTGGTGCAACTGGTGATGGCCGCGATCACGACACTGCCGTGATTCAGTCCGCCGTTGAGTTGAACGTGCTCCTCAACGCCGTCCTTTTGCGAGTCCATGCCGGCGGGGTGACCGCCTTCCGACTCCCAACGCGCGCCCTGCTTCGGTGGAACCTGTTGGCCCGGCTTGAGCAAGCTGGGCAGCGCCTTTTCGAACGACTCGGCGGCCTGCGAGAGCGGCACGCGATCCTGCGGACGCTTTGGCCCGGCGATGCTGGGTTCGATAGTTGCGAGATCGAGTTCGAGCACGTGTGTGTATTCGGCTTCGGGCGTGTGCTGGTCGTGGAAGAGCCCTTGCTCTTTGTAATAAGCCTCGACCAGGGCGACCAACTCTTCGGGACGGCCGCTGAGGCGCAGATACTTTAGCGTCTCGTGGTCGACCGGGAAGATGCCGCAGGTCGCGCCGTACTCAGGAGCCATGTTGGCGATGGTGGCGCGATCGGCCAGTGGCAGATTGTGCAGCCCGGGGCCAAAGAATTCGACGAACTTGCCGACCACGCCGTGCTTGCGCAGCATCTCGGTGACGGTGAGTACAAGGTCGGTTGCGGTCGAGCCGACCTTCAGGCTGTTGCGCAAGCGAACGCCCACGACCTGTGGGATGAGCATCGACACCGGCTGGCCGAGCATGGCGGCTTCGGCTTCGATTCCGCCAACACCCCAGCCCAGCACGCCGAGTCCATTGATCATTGTTGTATGCGAATCGGTGCCGACCAGTGTGTCGGGATAGGCGAGCGGCTTGCCGGTTTCGCCGTTCGCGCCAACGAACACGACGCGCGCCAGGTATTCCAGGTTGATCTGGTGAACGATGCCGGTGTCGGGCGGCACGATGGCGAAATTCTTGAAGGCTGTCTGTCCCCAACGCAGGAAGGCGTAGCGCTCTTTGTTGCGCACGAACTCTAACTCGGCATTGAGCTGCAAGGCTTGCGCCGTTCCAAACTCGTCAACCTGCACCGAGTGATCGATAACCAACTCGGCGGGTTGCAGCGGATTGATCAGCGTCGGGTCGCCACCCAGCGACTTCATGGCGTCGCGCATGGCGGCAAGATCGACCACCGCCGGCACGCCGGTGAAATCCTGGAGCAAAACGCGGCTGGGCATGAAGGCGATCTCCTGCACTGGGGTGCTCTTGCTCGACCACGACGCCAGGGCGCGGATATCGTCGGCCTTCACTGCTTTGCCGTCTTCGCGGCGCAGCAGGTTTTCCAGCAGGATGCGAAGCGAAAAGGGAAGATGCTTGACCGAACATCCGTGCTGCTCGAGGGCGTTGAGGCGATAGATCTCAAAATCGTGGTTGCCGACGCGGAGGGTGGAACGGCTGCCGAAACTGTTCATGAATGAGTCCTTCTTTCTGCGAATGAAGTCAAGGTCGGGCGCGGCGGTACGGTGGGCACCTTCTATCTTAGAACGTCGCTGTGGCAGATGTCAGCCCGAGAGTCGAGGAGGTAGTGGTCAGTTCGAGAACGCATGGGATGCGTCTGGCAAGCGGCTCCTTGAAAAGCAGGCCGTACAGAGCCAAATAGCTTCTATTCACTTCACGTCATACACCCACAAACAGTGATCGATCACCTGCTCGGGCTGGTATTGCCACAGCCAGTGATAGGCGTCGCTGTCATCCAAGTTCTGGCCCGAGAGCAAAGTGGGACTGATGACGACTAGTCCCTTAGCTTCTGTGTGGGGTGCTAGCGGCGAGGCCTTGATGCCATAGAGCGCCGGATCTACCGAACCGAAATAAGCAAGCTGCAAGGGCTCGTCCGGATGTTGCTGCTGATAGTTGCGCAGCGCGATCAGTCCCTGTCCCCAATCGAGATTGCTGTCGGTGAGCAGTCGCCAACTGTTCTGCGGACGAACGAAGACGTTGAAATAAGAAAGATAGTCGGGCGCGTAGCGCAGTGCGTCGGCTGCATTCAGACAGAGCGCAAGCATCAGGACGATCTTGACTGCCGAGTGCCCCATCCTTCCCTTGTTTTGGGAAGGGTGGGATCGCCAAACTCCGCCCGCCATCAGCAGCGCGAATGGGTACAGCGGAAGGATGTGACGCTCGCCGATGTTGTACCTGGCGTTCAGCGCAAACAGTAAGAACAGCAGCGGAAACAGCATCATCAGGAACAGATCGCTCGACGCATGACTGCTTCGCCAAACCCTGGCCACGACGGCGAGCAACAGCAATACCAGCACGACGGTGGGCCACTTGAGAGCTATTGCCACCGGGTAATAGGCCAGAATGCCACCCTGCGGATAAATCTTTCCCAGAAACCATGCGGGCCTGCCGTGATGATTGTTGCGCGCAACCTCGCGCAGACCTTCGACGAATTCTCCTGCCGGAACGATCGTGCTCAGGTGTAGGCCGGTGGAAGTTGGCCACTCGCGTGACTCACGATTGGGGAAAGTTGCGCGAACATGGCCATCGGCGATCTGCAGATGGGAGACATGAAAGAAGTATCCGGCCCAAAGAACCAGCAGCATGATCGCCAAAGCCCCCAGCGCAGGCTTCCAGTTGAGTTGCATCGAGAACAGCCGATTCTGCTCGCGGCTGAGAAAGAGCATCAGCAGCAAGGCCATCAGCACCAGCGGAGGCGCATAGAACTTCGACAGCAGGAGACCGCCGAGCGCGAGACCCATGAGCGTTGCCTGAGCCACAGTTCGCCGATGCCGCCATCGCACCAGTTGCACCGCTACAAGAAAGATGAAAAGGGCCCCAATTCCGTCCGTAGTTGCGACCGAAAAATGCGCGATCAACGATGGTGTAAAGGCAAACAGCGCCAGGGCGACATTGGCAGCGCCTTCCGAGAAGATGCGGCGGGTGGCAAACCATAGCGCGATTCCGAGAGCGATTCCCAGCAAGGTGTTCATCGGCCGCGTCCGCCAGGCAATCCACTGGGGCCCGGGGGTGAGGCGGGTGACCAGAAAGTCACGGTCGGTGAACTGCACATCGTAGGCAAGCGGAGTCGCGGCGATGGGCAGCGTCAACCACAGACGCCCGAGCGGAGGATGGTTGTTCCACCGCTCAAACTTGCCGGAACGCCACGCCTCGGAGCCCGCAATAATGTGCGCCGGCTCATCGTAGGTCAGCGACTGGGTTTTGATGAACCAGAGCGACTGGATGGCGAAGAGCGCCAGCAAAAAGCAGGGAATCAGACGCCGACGGAGCGGGTTGGGCGTGGCGGTCAAAGTCTCAGTAGCACATCATAGGGTAATTGGTGAGGATGCAAAAGCAGGTCCTTCGCCGCGCTCAGGATGACAGTCCGTGTTCATTCTCTCCCACCCCTTCCCCAAGCTGGGGAAAGGATGGGGCACCCGCGCTGCTCCCGGCGGACGAAACCTGCAGATCCCTCGACGTCGCTGCGCTTGGCTCGGGATGACACCTTTGAGTTGAGAAATAAAAGCTAAGAGCTAAAAGCCAAGGGCCAAAAGCCAAAAGCGGCCTTTCTCACGCCACGTCAATCGCGCCGCGAGTAGTGAGCATGCGCTCTGTCGCGATGGCTACGCCCACGCAGAAGAACACAAGCATGACCAAGGTATCGTCGCTGAGCGAGGATTCGACCAACGATGTGAGCAGGAAGGCCACGAATCCGGTGAAGATGCCGGTTACTACGGCAAAGCCATAGCGGGTTCGCTGCCGCACCCTGGGCAACAGGCGCAGCAGATAAATGATGTAAGCTGCCACGAACCAGAGCCACGCGGCGAGCGTCAGAAAGCCCCGCTCGGCGGCAAGTTGCACCAGGTCAGAGTGAAAATTCCAGAACTGTTGGAATTTCGCGAACCCCTCGAGGTGCCACTCCGGCCAATGGTTTTGCACTGAATCCATGCCGACGCCGAATAGTGGGTGTTCCACCGCCAGTCGCATACCGTCTTTCCACATCAGGGCGCGGTACTGGGTTCCGGGATCACGCCGATCCACCCAGCGGAGGCCGCGGGTGTGTTGAATCCAAAACACCGCAGCCACGGCGAGAACCAGCAAGGCGGAGATGCACCACAGGCGTGCCCGCCGGGACAACATCAGGAACAGAGCGATCATGCATCCGATCAGCACTCCGCTGAGGGCGGAGCGGGATTGCGTGGCGAATACGGTGCCTGTAATCGCAAGGAACATCACCGCGAATGCGATCTGGCGCCAGCGTTTCCGGGACGGAGTACCGAGCAGCAGCGCCCACGCAAGACACGCCAGAGGAGCGAAGACCTCAGCCAACTTTCCGTAATGCCCAAGCGTGCCTGCGGCGCGGTAGGGGGTCGACTTAACCAGCAGGACAGTGTCTGTCACCCGGCCGTTGCCGGCGAAATCCGCCGCCCGGGCGAAGGTCTCTTTATGGCGAACGGGAGAGCCGCGCAGAAAGCGCACCCGGACCGTGGCGTCGGGCGAGACGCTGGCGACTGCATGCACGATGTCGGCAGGCGTGTGAATCGAATGATCGTTGATGCCAACCAGAGTGTCCTCGGGACGAAGCCCTGCGTCATAGAGTGGCGAACCAGGGCCGATGAAGGCAATCTTCAATCCCATTCCGCGCACATATTGCCAGGCGGTAAAGCCCCCCACGGCGGTGGCTGACAACAACAGCAGCAGCACCAGCAGGCGCACCTGCGACAGGCGTTCCAGATTTTGCGCGAACAGCGTTGCGATGAGTGCCGTCCAGCACACCACTTTCATATACGGCCAGCTCATGTAGGGCTCGTACGACAAAGCGCAGGAGATGCCGCTCAATACGATGTAAGCCAATAACGGCAGTGCGAGTTGTTGTGGCCGCAGGCGCTTGCGTTCGACGATCAGCGACACAATCCAGAGAAGGAAAGCCGCGATCCAGGCGTAGCGCGCGCCTTTGATGGACCATGGCAGCAGAATCACGAACAGGCCGAAGAAGCAGAAAATTGCGCCGCTAAGAAAGGTGGCGACCGGCGGGTTGGATAAGCGGTTTGTGGGTTCCGCCTGTGTCTCGGGATGCACCACAGAGATTGTATCGTGGCATGCGCCAGCCTCAGTGGCCGGGAAGATGGAAGGCGAACAAGCCCGTGGCCCCGACATACACCACGCCGTCGGCCACTGCCGGTACGGAAACCGCCAGCGCCGGATACTCCCACAGCAACGTCCCGGCGGCGGCGTCGAGGGCATACAGCTTATTGTCGGCGGATCCGATGTAGACGACGCCGTTTGCGACGATAGGCGACGACAGGATGATGCTGCCGGTTGTGTACTTCCACAGCAACGCCCCGTTCGCGACACTCAGCGCATACATCGAATCGTCTTCCGAGCCGAAGTACACGGTCCCGTTGGCCACGGCGGGCGAAGAATACACAGCGCTTCCGGTGGTGTACTTCCACAAGAATGTTCCAGTAGCCGCATTCAGGGCGTAGAGATTCCCGTCGTAAGACCCCACATACACCGTGCCATTGGCGACCGCTGGCGATGACTCGACCGGACTTGCCGTCGTGTATTTCCAGAGTAGCGTTCCATTGAGAGCGCTCAAGGCATATAGATTGTTATCGCGACAACCAACGTACACCACGCCGTTGGCAAGCGCCGGCGATGAAGCGATGCCGCCTCCGGCTGTGTACTTCCACAAGAGTGCGCCGGTGGTGGCGTTAAAGGCGTACAGGTTGTTGTCCACAGAGCCGACATACACCACGCCATTGAATACGGCCGGCGAAGAGAGGATCTGTTTCCCGGTGGTGTACTTCCAAAGGAGCGCGCCGCTAGTGGCGTTCAGCGCGTATAGAGTGCTGTCGGTCGATCCGATGTACACCATGCCGTTGGCAACCGCCGGCGACGAGAGCACCTGGTTTCCGGTCGGGTACCTCCAGATGAAAGCGCCGGTTGCCGCGTCCACGGCTTGCACGCTATTGTCGGGAGCGATGAATCCCTCGTACACCATCCCGTTGGCAACGGCCGGAGCGGAATAGGCTGCAGCCGGGCTGTACTGCCAGTCCATAACCAGGCTGCCTACGGTAGAGGGACTCAGAACATCTTCATACGGATTCAAACCGGTGTGGCACTGATTGAAACGAAACTGCGAGCCCCAATCTATAAGGCCGCTGCCCCCATCACATGACTGACCCGGCGGCGGAAGTAGTCGTCGCTGTGCGGTGGCCATGATGCTGAGCATCAGAAGCAGGCCCAAACAAGTGATTCTGATCTTCATGTTTCTTCGCGTCCGGGAGGATCGTCACGATCAAGTCTTGCGCCAACCCGGTAACTACTGCCGCAGCAACAGTCCCTTCAACACCGCCTGCTGCTTCAGGATGAGCGACTCGATTCCGCTGCGGGCGAGTGCCATCAACTTATTGAATTGAGCGTCATCGAATGGGCGCTTCTCCGCCGTAGCCTGCACTTCGATGATGCGCTTGCTGCCGGTCACCACCAGATTCATATCGACGTCGGCGCGGGAATCTTCTTCGTACGCTAGGTCGAGCATGACCTCGCCATCGACGATACCAACGCTGGTGGCGGCGACGTAATCGCGAATGGGAGCGACCGAAATCGCACCCGTCTCCATCATGCGTAACATGGCCAACCCCATGGCAATGAAAGCGCCGGTGATGGAGGCAGTGCGCGTGCCCCCGTCGGCCTGGATGACGTCGCAGTCCAGAAACAGCGTGTGCTCGCCCAACTTGTCCATCTCAGTCACGGCGCGTAGCGACCGGCCGATCAGGCGCTGAATCTCCTGCGTACGTCCGCCGGGATGTCCTTTGACGACTTCGCGCGGCGTGCGGGTCAGCGTAGCGCGCGGCAGCATCGAGTACTCGGCCGTGACCCAGCCTTTCCCGGTATTGCGCAGGAACTGGGGGACCGTGTCCTCCAATGTGGCAGTACAGATGACGCGCGTATTGCCCAGTTCGATGAGGCAGGAACCTTCAGCAGTGGAGATGAAGTCGGGCACGATGTTGACCGGCCGCATCTGTTCGGGGGTGCGATTGTCGGAGCGGTAGACCATACGTCGCGATTGTACCTGCAGAGGTCCCGTGAGACTTGAAAGGCACCTCTCAGGGCTAACTCTCTTGCTATTCACTGTTCAGCAAAGGTTGACACTTCTGCAGTTATGACCTACAGTCCGAATCTCCTCCCCATTACAAAGCTGTAGAAACACCCGGATTCAAAATTATTTCCCAGGAGAAGCAGATGAAGAAACACAGCTTTATGCTGGTGGTGGCTTTCGCTGTGCTGATGGTTGTATCAGCGGCAGCACAGAATCCCAATTACAACAACGGTCCGATATGGCGGGTAACCTATGTCCACATCAATCCCGGCCAGGGCGATGCCTTCTGGAAGGACATCCATGACAACCTAAAGCCGGTTTGGGACGCCCAGAAGCAGGCCGGGCTGATCACTGACTACAAGCTCTACACCAATCCCGTGACCGACACCGCAGATGACTGGAGCATAGCCATCGCGACTCTGTACGCCGACTGGGCTGCTATGGACGCGATCGACAGCAAAGCGGCCAGCATCTCCGCCCAGCACTACGGCTCACGCGACGCGATGATGGCCGCCGCAAAGAAGCGTGCCGACTACGCCCACGTTATCTCGAGCAAACTGGCTCGCGAGGTAATGGCGAAGTAGCAGGCGACGTTGCGCCAAGCAAAAGCTATTCACCACGGAGGGCACGGAGCACACGGAGGTAATGAGATCAAATCTTCTCCGTGCCGACCGTGCCTCCGTGGTGAATGCTCTTATTTCAGCGACTTGCCCAGAACCTCTCCCTGAAACGTGCGCTCATCTACGCGATGAAGGTGCTTGATCATGGCCGGGGTCAGCAGCTTGTAGTGCTTCACTTCGAACAGGTAAACCGGGATGAACCAGATCGGCTCCTCGGTGGTCATCCATTCGCGATCATCGAAGCGGGCGAGGTTCACCGGACGGGAGAAGGTTCGCATGGTGCGCTCGCGGCGCATGTTGAAGTAAGTGTTGAAGTAGCTCATCGCGAGCTCGCGTAACGAGCGGTAGACGGGCTCACGATAGCGGCATCCGGTATAGTTCGACTTCGCCAGGGCTCCCCAGTGGTTCTTTACCTTGAAGGCGGCGACCACGTGATCGGTGTCGTGTTCCGCTTCGAAGTCAACGATCAGTGGGGGATGGCCCAAGACGCGCAGTGCGGCGGCGGCAAAGAGAGCGCCCTCCAGGCAATGCGCCGTCTGCTGGCGCAGTACGCGTCGCGGCGACCACGCCGTGTCTTCCAGGTGATACGGCAGATCGTCCATAAAACGCTGGATGCCGTGAGGTTCTTTGAAGCTGCGCAGTTTGCGCAGCTCTGCCGGAGTAAAACCCCAACTCTCGTTTTTCATGGCTGAAGGGACAAGTCTACAGCAGGTGACAACTTCCGCCAGGGTTCGTGCCTCTCAGCAGGTACGCGGCCATGGGAAGTAGGCTGTGGTCGCAGCGTAAGGCCTGGAAGACACGAACCCCGGGTTGCAGTGCTTCTTTTGCCTGACACCTGGAGTGGCGATGTCCCGAGTAGTCAAGCTGAGCTTGGTGGCGACGTTTGTTTGGTTGCTGCCCGCCGCCGGTTTCGCGCAGCTAAGTGTTCCACCAACTCCGCTTAGTATTAGCGACCAGCTTCCGATGGTGCAGACACCTGCATTTGCGAACTTCGCCGACCCTCAGTGTGATCGCGACGGAACCGTCTACATGAGGCACGAGCTCTCCGCCGACCACTCCTGGGGCTTGGCGAATATTGAACCGGATGGTAGTGCGCAGCAGACTGACCTCGCCGCCGTTCCCGGATTCGGCGACATGCATACCTTCACCATGACCAGATCGGCGGCCGGGGCGGTGTACGAGATTGTGCGCGCCTGGGACAACGCCAACAGAAGCGATTCTCCCTCGATCTACTATTTGCAGTTCGACGGCGATGGAAGCTTCCGCTCCCGACAGAAATTCGAGAACGAGTTCATTCCCGCCATGCTGCTGCCGCTGCCCAGCGGCGACTTCTTCGCAGCCGGCGTGGTGATGAAAAAGCAGCCGGGGACAGAGGAGGTCGACGAAGTTCCGCTGGCGGGTATTTTCGATTCCGACGCGCGTCTCAGGAGCAAGCTGCAAAGCGCTTCCGCAAAGTCGGGAGCGAATGCCGCGGCCCAGTCCTCCACCTCCGACTCCGACGCCGCCGATGCCATCGATCAAAGCAGTCACGTGACGCTAGGCGACGACGGCAACATTTATGTCTTGCTGTCGGCGAGCAATACCCGGGTGCGGGTTTATAGCCAGACGGGAGCGTTTCTCCGGGAGATGACGTTACAGCAGCCTTTTGAGGAGGGGCTGGCCACCGGCGTGTGGGTCTCCGGCGGACGCATGCTGGTGACCTACGAAGGCGAAGCCGACGATCCCAAGGATGCCATCACCTACATACTCTATGACGCGGCCAGCGGCCAGTTGATGCGCGCCTATCGTCCGCAGTTTGCCGGAACTGTGGCCTGCTTCCAAGATGGTCAGGGTGTGACGGTACTGGTGAACCAGCAGTACTCCGGGCATCTGGCGATCGGGACGGTCGATTTGCAATAGCCTTCAGGCGCTGGCGGAACGGGACTTGCTGCTCTTCTTCTTGTTGGGATGGTGATGTTTCGCCGGCCGCAACGTAGCCTTCACCCGGCGCTCGGCGGCGGACGGGCTCTCCGCATAGTCGGGATCGAACATGGCAATCACCGTGACGGCTCGAGTGGAGTACTTGCGCGCCCACTGACTGTGAATCAGGCTGGCCTGCACTTCCTCCCAGTACTCACGGTCGCCGGCGCCTCCCACAGTGTAGGATGCATTTTCCAAGCGGGCATCCTGGTTGATGAGCGCCAGGAAGGTGGAGAACTCTTCCAGATTCACCCCCATCTGATAGACCAGCTGAGTCACCGCCATCTGCTGCGAGGCAGTGAATTGATGGAATCCACGGCAGTAGGCTCGGGCGTTATGGATGGCCTGTACCTCGGCGACGCGCAGCAGGTTCAGCGCCTCGTCGTCCGACACCTGCGCCGGCAACTGACGAATCTTCTTGCGGTACTTGCGGGTTCCCCACGCCTCGAGGTTCGCCTGATAATCCGTCAGGATGTTCTGCAGGCGCTGCATGTCGAGTCCCGCCGCCTGCCAGAGCTGCTCAGAAGAAGGCTCAAGAAACTGCTGCGGGTTCAGGGGATCACTTTGCGGGTGAGACCGCGCCGGCAAGCTGAGGGTAAATCCGGCGCCGATCAGCGGATCGCTGGTCTTGGGATCGGGATAAGCCGCCAGCACCCAGCCTTCGTGTTTCTTGTCGCGCAGGATATCGGTCAGCCGGCTGAAGGAGAACTTGATGTCGGAGCTGCCAACCTCGAAAAAAGGCTCCAATCCGGCGGGCACTCCGGCGGCAGGGAAGGGAAGCAGGGAATCACTTGGCCCTTGCCAACCGCTCACGCGTCCGGTTCCTACAGAGGTGGTTCGAGCCGAAAGCCTGGGCGTGCCCGGCGAAGTCGACTGGCCCGTGGCAATGGATTGCGTAGCCAGCAAGCCGCATAGCAGCGTAATTGCTTGACCCCACGACGGGAGCCTGAACTTATGGCCAGCCACTCTCACGCCAACAGAGTAGCGCAATTTCCCCATCCTTTGAATTACTTGTTTAGGCACCGAGCGCTGGGCCGCACCCCGTCTGACGTCGGATTCGATACCCCGTGGGGGGTGGGTATCGGGTTTCTGGGTTGTGACAGGAGGTTAGGTTAAATGTCAGTTGACACTCAACTTAGGCGGGCGCACAATGCCTTCGGGTATTGGAACACAGCTTTTCGGCCAAGATTTCCACCCCCCTGTGCCGCCGAAGCCATGCGGCGAGAAGCAAGCGCAGCACCTGCCTATCCTCGCGATCCAGTGACCAGTGTCCCAGGCCAAATTCGCGCGATCTACGGATCGTGCGACAGCGAACATGACAGAGAACAACCCTGCTATGCCCACGCACGTTGGTGGTTTGGCTCCCGGTGCGCATCGGGAATTATTAAACTCAGTTGCGAGGACTGCTAGCCTTCCCCTAACGCAGTTCTTAGTTTTAGGAGGAAATAGATGAGAAAGATTGCTCTGCTCTCCCTGTTCGCGTTTTTGTTTGCGTTTATTCCTACATTCGCCAACGCGACGTGCCCGGTTGAAGCTGGCTATACCTGCAACTTCTACGGCGGCGATCTCGATCTGAATGATCCGAACCAGAACGGCCTGGCCAACGAGAACGACGCCATCGTCGGCGGCAGCCCCTACGGCGCTGCTACCTACCAGAACTTCATTGTCAAGAACCCCGTGACAGTCGGCGGCCTGGCAACCAACAACCTGAGCGGCTTGAACCCGGCGACTGCCTACTGGGAAATCCGCTCTGGCGTGTCCGAAGGCAACGGCGGCACGCTGATCGCTTCCGGCACCGGCGCGACCTCTAACCAGGCGACCGGCCGCAGCGACTTCGGCTTCACCGAGTACACCAACTTCGTCGGCGGTCTGAGCGTTAGCCTGGGCGCCGGCACCTACTGGATGGCGGTTGTTCCGCAGGATCCGTCCAATGCGAACCGTTCGTTCAACAGCAACACCGATGGTCTGAATAGCCTCGGCACGCAGAACATCAACAATCAGTACTTCAACAGCGCGTTCTTCGGCGCGAACTTCACCAACGCCAACAATGAAGGCGTGTTCAACACCTTCTCGCAGGCTGCCTACACCGTTACTCCTGAGCCGTCCAGCTTGATCATGCTCGGCTCCGGTCTGGTTGTGGCGGCCGGCGGGTTCCGTCGTCGCTTCATGTAGTATGGCGAGCATTTCCTGAACAAGGGACATGCTGGGCGAGGTGCCATGCACCTCGCCCTTTTTGCGTTCCGCCACAGAGAGTCGCGCCGCCTTGGTTGACCCTGTTTCTGGCCGAACCCTACAATCGAATTTCTTGCATCGCAATCTGAAAGGCTCCATGGCAATCGAGCTATTCAACACCCTGTCGGGCAAGGTCGAGGAGTTTCGTCCGCTGGAGGACAACCTGGTCCGCATGTACGCCTGTGGTCCCACGGTGTATGACTACGGACATATCGGCAATTTCCGCACCTTCATTGTTGTTGACACGCTGCGCCGCTTCCTGAAACAGAGCGGCTACGAGCTTAAGCACGTCATGAACATCACCGACGTGGACGACAAGATTATCCGCAATGCCGCGCGAGATGGCGTCACCGTGCAGGAGTACACCGCGAAGTACAAGAAAGCGTTTGTCGAGGATGCCGATGCGCTGAACATCCAGCGTCCCGAGCTGCTGGTCAACGCTACCGACCACATTGACGAGATGGCGCATTTCATCGCGGTGCTGCGCGACAAGGGCTACGCCTACGAAACCGAGGATGGCTCGTATTATTTCCGCATCGCGAAGTTTCCCGATTACGGCAAGCTGTCGAAGAAAGATTTCACCGGCATGGAAGACGGGGCGCGCGTCGATGTCGATGAGTACGAGAAGGACAATGCGCGCGACTTCGCACTGTGGAAGGCTCCTAAGCCCGGCGAAGCCCAGTGGGACACTGAGATCGGGCCGGGACGGCCGGGGTGGCATATCGAGTGCTCCACCATGTCGATGAAGTATCTGGGCGATACCTTTGACATTCACCTCGGCGGCGAGGACCTGATCTTTCCGCACCACGAGAACGAAATTGCGCAGTCGGAAGCGAAGACCGGCAAGCTGTTCGCGCACACCTGGGTGCATTCGCGCTTTCTACTGGTGGAAGGCGAGAAGATGTCGAAGAAGCTTGGCAACTTTTATACCGTGCGCGATCTGGTGCTGATGGGCCACAAGCCCTCGTCGATTCGCTTTCTGCTGATGTCGGTGCCCTATCGCAAGCAGCTCAACTTCACTTTCGACGGCCTGACACAGGCGGCCAACTCAGTTGAACGGTTGCGTAACTTTAAGCTGCGGCTGGAGACCACGCAGTGGCCGGGAGGATCGAATCCCAAGGTGGCCGAGATGGCAGCCAAGGCGTCCGAGGAGATGACAGCAGCGCTCAGCGATGACCTGAACACCGCGCGGGTTTTGGGTTCGATGTTCGATCTGGTGCGTGATCTGAACGCTGCTGCCGATGCCGGCGAGATCCGTAAGGATGATGTTCCTCATGTGCTGAAGACGCTGGCGCAGTTCGACGAAATCTTTGCCGTGCTGCAGGATGATGACGCGGGCAAGGTGCGCTCTATCGTGGAATGGGCTCAGCAGGAAGGTCTGCAGGACAAGATCACCCCGGCGGCAGCCGAGATCGCGAAAGCCGCAACGCTGCCGGATGCCGAGGTCGAGGGCCTGGTGGCTGAGCATTCCCAGGCGCGTAAGGCTCGCAACTTTGCGCGCTCGGACGAGATTCGCAATCAGTTGGCCGAGCAGGGAATCATCCTGGAAAATACCAAGGATGGCGTGCGCTGGAAGCGAAAATAACCCTCAACCACGGATCGGCACGGATGATCACAGATCGGAACTGACAAACATGCGCATCCTGAGCGTGGGCGAGATCTTGTGGGACGTCATCGGCCAGACGGAACATCTGGGCGGTGCGCCGCTCAATTTCGCGGCGCATGCGCAGAAACTGGGGCATGAAGTTTTTCCGCTGAGTGCGGTAGGCGATGACGAGCGCGGCCGTCGCGCGCTGCAGTTGATTCGCGAACATGGCATTTCTACCGAATTCATTCGTGTTCTTGCGGATAAGCCCACGGGAATCGCCGAGGTGGAGCTTGATCTTGACGGCAAGCCGACGTTTCGCATTGTGCGACCGGTCGCCTATGACTTTGTCGAGCTTTCGACTGGCGACCTGCAGGCGATTGCAAAGCTCGAGCCGCAGTGGATCTATGTCGGAACCCTGTTTCACACTTCGAGTGCGGCGCTCGCTTCTACTCTGCGGCTGCTGAAAACGCTGCCTTCCGCACAGGTCTTCTACGACATCAATCTGCGCGACCAGAACTGGAACCTGACGGCGGTTGAACAGCTTTCCTCGCACGCGACGGTGGTCAAGCTGAATGACTGGGAGGCCGAATGTCTCGATGCGAGCTTTGACATGGAAGGAGAACACGGGTCGATTGAGAGCTTCGCCCACCGTTGGGCAGACCGCTTTGGCGTCAAGATCGTCTGCGTCACCTGTGGCGAGCGCGGCTGCTCAATCCTGAAAGACGATGCGTTCGCCCAGGTTCCCGGCTTTCGCATCGAAATTGCTGATACCGTCGGCGCGGGCGATGCCTTCGCGGCGGGTTTCGTTCATGGACTGAGCGAGGGATGGGGCGTCGAGCAGATTGGCCGTTTCGCCAACGCGGTCGGCGCGGTGGTGGCAAGCAAGCCGGGAGCGATACCGGATTGGAGCATCGACGAAGTAAGAAAGAAACTGGACGCGTGAGAACGTTCTGCACCGCTGAAGCGGCGCTCCACCCCGCTACTGTCCCGTAGACTCTTCTTCATCTCTGCAATTCATTTCTTCATCCGCCGGATTCAGAAGTAAACTAGAACCCAGTCCTGAGCGCCCTATGAAATCATTACGCCCAATCGCCATCGCATGCTTGTCCGTCTCTTTGACGGCTGGCATTGCCAAAATCTGCGTCGCCCAGTCGGCGCCAAGTCAGGCCTCTGCACCGGTTTCACCAAATGCGGCAGCTCCTGCTGCGACCACGGCTGCGGCGCCTGCTCCGGTACAAGTGACCTCGAACGGCAATCAAGTCGAAGTCAAGGTTCCTAATCAGGTGCCGTTGAGCACCGTGATGTCATCGTTGTGCCAGCAGCAAAAGCTCAAGTGCACCGGCACTGAAACGCTCACTACGTATCGCGGACCGGCGATGTCGGTGGACGGCACGCTGCGCCAAGTCATCGCCAAGCTGGTGGAAGGCACCGACATCAACTATGAATTCTCGCGCTCGGCGGAAGGCGGCGCCACGGCAATCGCCTTCCTGGGACATGCGCCAAAGGGAACGGCATCGGTTCCGACCGCCGAGCAACCTGCGCCGGCGCCTGCTTTTACGCCCATGCATTCGCGGCCTTTCCCGGGCAACGTTCCGCAGCCGGGCGGGGCTCCTACTCAGCCGGCGCCCCAGCCACAACAGTAGTCGATCCAGGAAAGGGATTGGGATTCGTGTGGCGAAGCCCTTTCCCCCTGCAAGAACCCGCGAAAAGTGGTTTCATAGTCGTCATGCGCAAAGAATCCGACAGCCATGGCGAGATCGAAGTCCCCGAAGAGCGGCTCTGGGGAGCTCAGACCCAGCGCTCGCTGAAATATTTCAGCATCGGCACCGAGCTCATGCCGCGCGAGATGATCACCGCCTATGCCGTGCTGAAAAAGGCATCCGCCACCGCGAATCACGAGTTGCATCAGCTTTCAAAGGAGAAGTACGTCCTGATCTCGCAGGTATGCGACGAACTCCTCGCAGGTCAACACCAGGACATGTTTCCCCTGCACGTGTGGATGACCGGCAGCGGTACGCAGTTCAACATGAATGTGAACGAGGTCATCTCCAACCGTTGCTGCCAGCTTGCTGGCACTCCGCCGGGATCGAAGCATCCGGTGCATCCCAATGACGACGTCAACATGTCGCAGTCGTCGAACGATAACTTCCCGTCGGCGATGTATATCGCGGCCGCGGTCGGGGTGAAGCAGCGGCTGATGCCAGCTTTGCAAGCCCTGCGCGACGCGCTCGCCGCGAAGGCCGAAGCGTGGAAAGACATCATCAAGATCGGCCGAACCCACATGCAGGACGCGACGCCGCTCACGCTTGGGCAGGAGTGGTCGGGTTACGCCGCGATGCTGGCTGATGATTTGCAGCGCATCGAGTCGGCGATGCCCGGTGTGTATGAGCTCGCCCTGGGAGGCACTGCGGTTGGCACAGGCATCAACGCGCCCGTGGGATTTGCCGAAGCGGCCGCGGCCGAGATCGCGAAGCTTACGGGGCTGCCGTTCGTCAGCGCTCCCAATAAGTTCGCCGTGCAGGGATCGCACGATGCGCTGGTGCAGCTCTCGGGTACGCTGCGAACAGTTGCAGTGTCGCTCTACAAGATAGCCAACGATATCCGCTTGTTGTCGAGCGGCCCGCGCGCCGGATTGGGTGAACTGCACATCCCGGCGAATGAGCCGGGTTCGTCGATCATGCCGGGCAAAGTCAATCCAACGCAGGTCGAGGCGCTGACCATGATCGCGGTGCAGGTGATGGCCAACGACGTCGCGGTAGGCTTCGGCGGCGCGGGCGGTTACCTGGAGATGAACGTCTACAAGCCGCTGATGATTCACAACATCATGCAGTCGATTACGCTGCTGAGCGATGGCAGCAGCAACTTCCGCCAATACCTGATCGAAGGCACCACGCCGAATCGAAAGAAAATTGCGGAGCAGGTAGAGCGCTCGCTGATGCTGGTGACCGCGCTGTCCCCCGTGATCGGCTATGACAAGGCAGCGCACCTGGCCCACTTCGCCATGGAGAACGACCTCACGCTGAAAGAAGCCGCGCTTCAGCTCAGCTACGTCAGCGAAGAAGAATTCGACCGGGTGGTCGACCCGGGCAAGATGCTCGGGCCGACTGTTCCACCCAAGTAAAAACTACTGCGGGCTCTGCGGAGGCGCGCCCTGCGGCGACATGCCGCGATGGCCGTGGCTCATCATCTGCTCATACTTCGTTTGCTGCTCGGCATTCAGGATTGGTTTGATCTGGCTGTTCGTGTTCTCGCGGATCTCCTTCATCTTGCTCATGCGGTCCTGCTGCGACAGCGAGCTGTCAGAGCGCAAGGCCTGCATCTGCGTCGACTCGTTTTCGAGAATTGGTTTGATTTGCGTCTGTTGATCGCTGGTGAGGTTGAGCTGCTGCGTCATCATTTGCAGGCGCTGATCGGCCGACATCGGTTGATGGCCGTGCATTTCGCCGCCGCCCTGACCACCACCCATCTGTGCATAGGCCGTAGCCCCGCCGAGCACTACTGCCATGGCGAGCGTTCCGCGTAGGAAAATCTGCTTCATGTGTCGAGACTCCTTGAATAAGGGTTGAAAAGTTATGGCCAGAAGGTAGAGCGTGAGCGTCCAACCTGGCGAGCCGGAAGTCGCCATCAACATCACGACTTCTTCAAACCTCTTGCAAAACGAGATATACACGCTTCTAATCCGAATGCCAAATTCAGCAACACAGGCAAAAACCCTCGGCAGTGCCCGAAGTTTTGACTCTCGTTGTTAAGAATCGTTTCGAGAGAAGCGCTACTTCTCACTTAGTACCTCCAGCTCTTCAAGTCCGCTCCCGGCGGCGCAGTCTTCTCGATGCGCTCCATAATTTTCGGCAGATACATGGTGTTGTAGTGCAGGCGCGACATGTAGTTGGGCAGGTTGGGATCGCCGTTCCAGCAGTGCTCAGCGCGGTCACCATACTTAACCTCGCCGTCATAAGGCGGATTCTTCGTGCTCTCCAGAAAATCCTGCATCAGATAGACGGCGTCGTTGAGAAAATACGTGTCGGCGCTGCCCACGTAGATGTGAATCTTGCCTTGCAGCTTGGGGCCGAGCGTCGCCCAATTTTTCTCCAGGATGGAGCGCAGGTCGTAATGCTCCTTCCAGTACTCGGCGACATTGTGGTCGATCTCGCCCGTCTCCTTGTTAAAGATGGGCTGCGGATATCCATCGGCTCCCACCGGGCCATAAACCGCCTGCCAGATGTCCCACTGCTCGCCCGACCGTCCGTGATCTCCCAGTGCAAGCTCGTAAGCGTTGTTGTCCCTGATGCTGATTAAGGTGTTGCCGAGATAGTTGCGCATGGCGGGCTGCTCGACATGCTTGTGCGCGCCTTCGAGATAGAACGCGTTCGGCTGTTTGTAGAGATCGATCAAAGTGTAGGCGCGGAAGTCGACAGGATCGGGGCAGGCACAGAACACGCCGTTGTAGTGGTCGGGATAAAAGATTTGTACGGCGAGCGATTCCCATCCGCCGGTTGAGCCGCCATAGGTGAAGTGCGCCCAGCCATCAGGAATGGCGCGGAACTTCTTCATCAGCGCCGGCATGAGTTCTTGCTCGATGGCGTCACCGTACGGGCCGAGGTTGGCCGAGTTCACCGCATAGGAATCGTCGTAGTAAGGATTCGCGTGCTGCAATTTGACGACGAGGTAGCGCGGGAAGTCGGGCGAAATCCATTGCTGATAGAACTTGTAAGCCTCCTCCTGTTGAATGCGGTTGTAACCCGAAATGTGGAAGCGCTCGCTGTAGTCGGGCGTCAGGTTGGGATCGGGCGGCTCGGTTCGAAAGTTGTCGAAGTCCGCAACGAAGTGATCGTGGAACAGCAGCAGCGGATAACGCGCGTCCGGGTGCTCGTCGAATCCCCAGGGCACGAGCACGATGGCGGAGAGATACATCGGACGTCCCCAGAACTTGGTCAGCAGCTCGCTCTGCATGCGAATGTGGCGTACGTATTTCGTGTCGGCCTGCGCGGGGATGGGCGGAATCTGCTGGTCGAGAACGATGTTGATGGGCGCGCGGCCGTGACCGAGCGTGATCTTCACCGGTTTGCTGTAAAGGTTGCCGGGCGCAAGGTTCCAGTGCTGGCCTTCGCCGCGATCGGGAGCCAGCTTAATGGTCTTACCGTCGGCGCGATGGAAGGTTTCATAAACGTTGAGCAGCGCCTGCACATAGTAGTCGCCGGCCGGCACGTCACGCAGGCTGCGAATGGGATATCCGAACGCTTTGTCGTCGACAGTGACCGCCTCGCCCGGCTTTAGTCCGTCGACGGTTACGCCGAAGACCATCTGCGTTTTGGGCGTGTCGTCGATCTGCATGCGCGGCTCATCCGACGGGTCGGTAGAGAGCAACAGAAGCATGCGGCCATCGAGCGGCTGCGCGCTGCGCGCGGCAGGGAAGGAGATGGAAAACTGTGGTGACTGCGCGAGAGCGGCGAGGGAAAAGAAAACTATTGCGGCAAGCACGCCACCGATTGACAGAGAACGAAGAGCAGGCCCACGGAGGTTAGACATGGCAAAACAGTGTAACGGACGGGCACCGGCGGGTGTGCGGCTCGTAATCCGCGGCCGAGTGAAGCAGCCGATTCCGAGGCTGCCACGAGCTTGTTTACATCTCCGTCTGCTGACTACTATGTAACCCTCAGCCTCTTCACTGACAACTGGCCGCCGGCAACCGACAACTGCTATACCCCCTCCCCCCGGTATACCTCTAAAATCTTGAAACCATTGAGACGCTGGAAAGAAATCCCCGCAAAATCTTGAGCGCGTGAGAGTTAGAGGCAAAATCTTGGAATGAAAGGACTTAGGCGCAATTTCCTGAGGATGGAGCAGTTGGGAGAGTTTAGAAGTGGTTAACAGCGGCCAACAGGCGCTATGACAGATTTCCTGCGTCACGCCTCCCTATTGCAGGGCGCTGATTCGGAGAGAGACAAATCTCCCTCGTCCTCATGGTTGCCAGTTTACCGAACTGAGCGATATTGACAAGCGAGTTTGTCACAGATGCGTGTGACGTGGGATGGGAGCCGAGCTAGAGCAGTCTAGTTCCTGGCATGACCGGTAAAGCGGGCCTTCGTGCCCGCGTCCAAGCGCGAAGCGCGAAACAATCTATAGCCCAGGACGGAAGTCCTGGGTAAGCGTCTCCTTCGAATTCTTTGAGCCCCTTCAGGGGCGGCATATCTGTGCCGCCGGTTAAAACCGGCTCGATCCAATTGTGTAGGAACCCTACCCAGCACTCCCGTCCTGGGCTACAGATTGTTTCGCCCTGGGGCTATGGCTTGGGCGGGGCGATGATGGTTTCGAATCAGCAACACACTGAACTTGGCGTATCAACCGCTGTCCGGTATTCGTGCTTCCCTGAGCTGCACGTCGGCATAGACGAAGCCGTCGCGCTCCACCACCTCGCCGCTTTCGATGGGCACGGCTTCGCGGAACATCGGACCATCGTAGACGCAGGTATGGAACTCGCCGTTTTCTCCGCAGGGATCGACCTCGGCAGGGAGTTCACACAGGAAAGCCTCGTCCAGATCGCGCCCGGCAAACTCACGAGGCATTTTGTTCGGGTCGAGGCAAACGATGCGGGCCTTGAGCCCCGAAGCAATCATCTCGGGTAGCAGGCGCCGGGTATCAGTTCCCCAGATGGGAAACAAAGGAGTCAGTCCCGAGTTGCGCAGAGAATCTTCGCGATATTTGCGGATATCCTCGAGAAAGAGATCGCCGAAACGCGATCGCTCCGAATCCGCTTGCGATTGCCTGGTCGCAGGCTTTTTGCATGGCCGCTTCGTACTGCTGATTAGAGCAGGGCCACGGCAGTGGAATAATCCATAACGGCAAGCCAAGGGCAGCAGCCTGTGCCTCCAGCACTTCGCGTCGGGTGCTATGCATGGCGACGCGATCAAAAGCGCTGTTGATGGTAGTTAACAGTCCGCAGACCTGGTAACGCTCATCCTCGGCTAAGCGATGCAGGGCCCATGCGCTGTCCTTTCCGCTGCTCCAGGAGACGAGGGTTTCAATCGGAGATTTCATGGTCGTTTCATTGCACAGATTGTATGGGTGACAGGCGCTCGGTCTTTAACGTCTTAAGTACAAGCCGAGGATAGCTGTTGTAATCAGGCGCTAGCGCAAACAATGCGCCGGCAAGGGTCCATGAGTGCTATGGCGATTTTGCGCAAGTTAGACTGGCTGAGACTATGGCACCAACGTCAGCATCAGCACGCCTTCTTCTATGGTTGCGAGCTGGTGCCCGTCTGGAGATAAAGCGACCGCTCTCGGTGTCTGTGGAAGCGTGCGCCGGAAGATCAGGCGCTTGGATGGCAGATCATAAACGAACACTTGATCGTAATAAGGCCATCCCTTGGCGAAAAGCTTCTTATCCAAGGCAACGATGGCCAACCGCGTGTGATCGTCTGACAAACCGACAAAAGAAGGTAATTGGAACGTTTCTCGAACCGGGATGCGGACTTCGAAGACCTGCTTGCCGGAGGCATCAATGACGTACAACCGGTCCTGCAAAGCGTACGCCAGCTTGTCCTTCCCAATGAATGTAAGGCTGTCGCACAGCGGAAGGTTCTCCGCTAAGCGCCAGACGACGTCCTGGGACACAATGTGAGCTGACTTGCTGCATTCTCCTAAAAGCGTGTACACCAGCTCGTCGTCACCAAACATAACGCGTGCCTTGATAGGGAAGTTCAGGGACGCGGATGGTTCCATCGATTGAGGGCTGAGAAACTCCGCGCTTCGACGCCCCGCTTGTCGATCTGTAGTTTCAACGATGAGTTGATTGCGCGAGCGGTCAAACGCGATTCTAGTTGCCGGCGGAACTAGCGGAATTGCCTTCAACAGTTGGAGTTTGGAATCGTAGAATTCGATCTTTCCCGGTTCTCCCACCGATAAGCCGCCATTCGGCCCTGACGTAATTTCGATAGCTTTGGCGTTGCCTCGAAAAGTAGCCTTTGCGGTGTTTTGACCTTCGAGATCGAATACCAGCGCGTGAAAACTCCGCGAATCCACATTGGATTTTGACGCCGGGTCTTCGAAAAACACTGCTACCCGGTCGTTACACAAATAAAAGATGCCCAAGAGATAAGGATCCATGTTCTGTGTCGGGAATCCATATTTGTGCAGATCAACGCTAACACCGGCAGTTGATGCCGCAGCTGCTACAGTGGAGAGCGCGAAAGTCACCCCTGCAACTGCGGCAAGTATTCTGCGCCGGCGGTTCGCGGATTTGCCTTCAGTTGCGACGCCCATGATGAAAAACATATCCGTGCGAGAAGTTTTCTGTATGTGACGCAAATCCATATAGCTGTCGTATCAGGGGAATTACACTCACAATCCTACTCTGGCAACTAAGAAAACCCGCAATCCGTCACGGGACTCTTTTCAAATCTCCGGCCAGCAGCCGATGAAACAGATGCTCGCCGGCCTCGCGGCGGACGGACAGTCGCCCCGCTCCGTAGGCGCGGGAGTGCAACCCCCGCTGTACTGCTTGGCAGATGCCGACGTCTTCATCGTTCACCCGCTCGCCGACTGCGATACTTTGGCGATTGCGCTCGACCGCTGCTTCGTTGACGTCGTCAAAGTAGAAATCGAAGATGACCTTACAGCGATTGACGCCGTCGGGCAATACGAGGTTGGTATCCATGTAGCCGCTGTAGAGGTTGATCATGAAGTTGGGATATTGCCAGAAGTACCAGGCGCGGTCGCCGGTGCGAGTGGCAGCGACGTTGGCGTCATCCGTTGTCGCTACCATAGGGCTCGACTGCAGGCAGTAGCGGTCTTCGTTCTCGATGGTGTACTGCTTGTAATCGAGTACGCTGTTCAATCCCTTGTGTAGATGCGGGACGTGATAACCACCGTCGAGATAGTTATCGAGAAAGACCTTCCAATTGCAGTTGAGGCTATAGACGCGGCGCTCGAAGAAATGCAGCGAGCTGAGGTTGAGCGGGGCCACACGCTGAACCAGGCCGCCCAGGAATTCCGCTAGCGGCGCGGGCTTGGGATCGAGATGGACGAAGACGAACTGCTCCCAAGTGTCAACGCTTAGGGGAACGAGTCCGTTTTGTGCACGATCGAAGCCGCAGACGCCCTCAAACTCAGGCGCGCCTTTCAGCGAGCCATCGAGGCCGTAGCTCCAGCCGTGATAGGGACAGCGAAAGATGCTCGCCTGGCCATGCTCTTGCGTAGCCACGGCAGCGGCATGGTGCCGGCAGACGTTGTAGAAGGCGCGCAGTTGATTGTCCGTGCCGCGGACTACGAGCAGCGGTTCGCCGGCAAGCTCGGCGGTAACAAACTGCCCCAGCGCTTGCAGTTGATCGGCGCGCGCGACCACCTGCCAGGTGCGGCCGAAGACGCGCTCGCGCTCCAGGCGGGCGATTTCGTCGTTCACATACCACGAGGCCGGGATGGTCGACGCGTGATCGAGCGGAGCTTGATCGTCGTACGACGTCAGTAATTCTCGAAGTGAAGAATCCATCTTTAGATCAGAGGTTATGGTCAAAGCTGCGGGCAAATCATAGCAGGCGCGCAAAACAGGTTGACTGTTCGCGCCCGGCGTGTTCCCTTATCTCATCCTCCAGGCAACTGCGATCGTGACGAAAACAACCGGCGTTCCCTCTATCCCTGCAGTGACCGATCACAGCGGCGAGCCCCAACCACGCCGCGTGTTGGGACTGCGCGACCTGGTGCTGTTTTACGTCGTTGTCACCTTGAGCCTGCGTTGGCTACCGCTGGCGGCTGCGGCCGGCCCCAGCACCATCGTCATCTGGCTGGTTGGCGTGGTGGTGATCTTCCTTCCGCTGGCGCTGTGCGTGATGGAGCTGTCGTCGCGCTACCCGCAGGAAGGCGGAATGTACGTCTGGAGCAAGCGCGCCTTTGGCGATTCCGCGGGCTTTCTCACGGGATGGATTTACTGGGCCAGCAATCTGCCGTACTTTCCGGTGCTGCTGTATTTTGCGGCGAGCAATGCGTTGTATGTGGGCGGCGATCGTTGGCATAGCCTGCAAAACAGCCCGTCGTTTTTTATCGGTTTCTCGATCGTCGGACTGTCGCTGGCGCTGGTGCTGAACATCGTGGGGCTGAACGTGGGGAAGTGGCTCAACAATCTGGGCGCCATCGGCACCTGGATTCCGATAGCGCTGCTGTTCTGCCTGGGGCTGATGGTGTGGTGGAAATTCGGCGCAGCCACAACATTCGAGCCGCGAGCATTCAAGCCCGCATTCACGGTTACGAATTTCGGCATCTGGGCGGTGATGCTGTCGGCGTTCTCGGGAGCAGAGGCGGCGTCGTTCATGGGCAGCGAGATCAAGCGTCCGCGGCGCGACATTCCGCGGGCGCTCATCATCGCCGGGATTCTAGTGGTCGTCGGATACGTCCTGGGGACACTCGCGATTCTTGTGGTGGTGCCACGCGAGCAGCTCAACAGCCTTGAAGGCCTGATGCAGGCGATTTCCACCAGCGGTGCGCGCGTGGGATGGCGCGGGCTGGGACCGGCGGTGGCTTTGCTCATCTGTGTTGCCAACCTGGGCGCGGTAGGGGCCTATCTGGCGGCGGTGGCGCGCATACCGTTCGTGGTTGGCATCGACCGCTATCTGCCGGGAGCGTTTGCGCGGGTACATCCGCGCTGGGGAACACCGTACGTGGCGCTGATGGCGCAGGCCGTATGCACCGTGCTGTTCGTTGTCATGGGGCAGGCAGGTAGCAGTATTCGCGGAGCTTACCAGATACTGGTGAGTACCACTGTGATCGCAACATTTCTCCCATACTTGTTCATGTTTGCAGCGCTGATTTGGCTGCAAAAGGAACCGGTAGCGCCGGGAGTGGTGCGCATTCCGGGAGGCAAACCGGTGGCCATCGCGGTCGCGATTGTGGGCTTCGCCGCGACCGTGCTGGTGATTGCCGGCTCAGTGATTCCCGATGCCAGCGAGCCGAACAAAGTTCTCGCGGTAGTGAAGGTGGTGCTGCTGAGCGCAGCGTTGGTGCTCACAGGAGCCGGCCTTTATTGGCTGGGCAAACGGCAAGCACCTGAGCGGGCGGCGCACTAATTCGCAATATCAAGACGACGCTACTTCATCGGGCTGGTAATCGCCTCACGAATCGAGGCCTCAGGGGCTTTGTCGTTAAAGGTGATCGTGCCATCGGAAGCGCGCTGAATGCCAAGCTTCTGCCACATTGCAGACAAATCGATGGGAGCAGGCTTATCGCGCATCTCCTGATAGAGATCGGTCAGCACGTGGGTTCCGGTTGCTTTGTCACCCGCGGCGAATGCCTGCTCAATCTCCCAGTCCTGAGTGATGTTTCCGCCCGAGTTTAGAATCCCGCGCAGTGCATCCTGCAGACCTTTGCGGTTGTGCGTCTGCTCGCGAATGCGGACGTCGGCCAGCAGGCAGAACATCGCGCCGCCCCAATAGGTGCGTCCCCAAGTAGGGGTGTGGTCGAGACCGCGGTCGCCGGATTCGGGCTCGCCTTGCGGCATATCGCGCACTACGTCGTGCCACATTGTGGTAGTCGAGAGCTGCCCGGCCTGCACGCGGGCGACTGGCTCCACGTACACCGAGATGCCTTCCTCGATCCAGTGATGGTCTTCCGCCATGGAAGGAAATGCCAGGTGAATCATCTCGTGGGTGAGCATCCAGTCGGAGTCGAGGTCTGACGCTGTGGTAGACGGCCCAACCGAGATCCGGATGAGTCCCCCATTGTCAGAGGGATAGGTGACGCCGTGATGGACGCCCTCGCCGCCGCGGACCTGGACTTGTAACCGCAGTTGCGGCACAGGGAACTTGCCGTAGTAGGTGCAGACGGCCGTCGAGGCGCGCTTGATCCAGTTCAGCAGGACATCGTTGCTGAGGCCCTTGGAATCGTTGTCGAAGCGGACGTCAATCGTCGCACCGCAGGCGGTGATGCTTTGTGCCGAAATGGCCGAACGTGCGGGTAAAGACACGAGAATTGCCAGGGCGAAAGCAGAGCCGACGGCCAGCAATCGCCAGTGCGAATCGAAACGTAAGATTATTCCTGTCGCCCGATTGCCCACGCCGGCCGGTTGGCGAGGTCCTGATCTGTAGCATTTCAATTGGATGCTTTAGAAAGCCACATGCGTTCAATCAAAGCGTCGAGCGAATATTGTCCCGGTCCAAAGAACAGGATGATCAGCGACGCCAGCCAGTACGAGAACGGCGCGGCGGCGATGAACTTATCGGGATCGGAGAAGAATGACATCAGGGCTTCGCGATCGCCGGTGATGTAGGCCACCGTCATGTTGCCGGCCAGCAGGAGAGCGATGAAGCGAGTTCCAAGCCCAATCGCCAGCAGAATGCCCCCGACCAATTCCAGGAGCGAAATGGATATTGCGGTTGCGCCCGGCGCGGGCAGTCCCAGGGTGCCGAAATACTCGGTTACTCTGCCGAGGTTGTGCAGTTTACCCCAGCCGTCCACCGCGAACTGCCATCCCCAATAAAGTCGCACGAAGAGCAGGAACAAGGACTGCAGTGAGGTCGCGCCGGTTATCAGCAGGGCGTAGAGCTTGCGGAGGGCATTCATCGATCAGATCCTCGCTAATTAGGTTGCAATCGTAGGATTCCGAGGCCCGGAAAAAGTTACTTGCAAAGGAGGGTTCTCGCAGTTCAGGGCTGAAGACACCATGTCGAGACCTCTGTCGTCCCTACAGGACTGGGGTGTTTTTTCCACTTCACCCAGCGCTGAAGCGCTGTTACGAAACACGTGTCGTCGGCTGAAGCGGACTCGGGATTTTCCGACTTACGCCCTCCCAGCCATGAATGGCTGGGCTATTTTCTTTTGTCCCTATCGGGACGGGCGCATAGTTTGACCTAGCGTCGTTGCTCCATCGAGAGATTCGTAACGCAGCCTCTGAAGCGCTGGGCTAACATCTACAGCGCGGGGCTTTGCTGTTATTCATTCTCCTTCGCAAACCGAGAAGCGGTTGCGACACAGTCCCTGAAGGCCAGCTCTACCCGGGCTGAAGGGCGGCATTACCCTTTGCAAAACCATCCCGCTGCCGACCAATAGGCGAACCACTTCTGCACCTCGGACATGGCTTCTTCGATGTTGCGTCCGCTCCAGTCAACCTCGTCCACGGCGCTAGAAAGAGTCATGCCATCACGCAGTGAACAAAGAATGGTGAAGGCTTCCTGGTCTATGCGCTTGAAGTAGACCGTATTGTCTGCGCGATGGACGGCGAGGAAGATGCGCTCGGCTCTTGGAAGTTTTCGACGCCGCGAGCGCGGAATGAGTTCGCTCGGTGACCGCGTTGCTCACGATATCGGTCTCTTCCAATTCGCTGCGAACCTTGATCAGCAGATCGTCGACCGGAAAGTCCAATTCCAGGAGACGAATGTACGGCTGGAGCTGGAAGTGCGGGTCGGGACCTAGCGCGGGCAGGTCGGCTTCGGTGAGCCGAGGCCGCGCAGCTTCATCGAAGGCTTCGATCTCGGCCCACTCCAGACGAACCATGTCGAGCGCGATCTGCTCGTTTCCTGCGATGTGCTCCGGATGCCGGCGCAGCCACGACTCCAGGCGCGAGCCCAGGTTGCGTAGCGTGAACGATTGCGACGGGCAATCATACAGATATTCAACCGCCATCTTGTCGAAGCGAGTTTCGCCGATGATGGCGCGCAGACCGGGGAAGTCTTCCGATAATGCCGAAAGAATGCGGAACCAGTACTGCCGGTTGTAGATTTCCAGCCGCTCGAAGGAGGTCAGGCGATCGTTCGGCTTGATGATCTCCTCGGCTACGGCGCGCAGCGACTTGCCATCGCGTGAGCGCTGGCGCATGCCTTCGTCTGCGGTCAGCGGCTGGCGAATAGCATCGAACAGGCTGCGCTGGATGTGATCGAGCGACATCAGGCGCCTACCTTTTCGGCGACGTAGCGATTGGCCTTCAGCGCTTCGGCGTGCACCTCGTCGAAGGAAGGAATGTGGTCGTCCCACTCCAGCAGAGTCGCGGTCGGGCCGATAAGTTCGATAGCGCGCGCGTACAGATCCCACACCGGATCTATCACGGGATGATCGTGGGTATCGAGGATGTACTTCTCGAACTTGGAGTGCCCGGCAATGTGGATCTGCGCGACGCGCTGATGGGGCACGCTGTTCACGTAGTCATAGGGATCGAAGCTGTGATTGCGTGATGAGACGTAGATATTGTTGACGTCGAGCAGAATGCCGCAGTCGGCGCGTTCCACCACTTCGCTCAGGAATTGCCACTCCGTCATTTCGGAGGCGTGAAACTCGGCATAGCTGCTGACGTTCTCGACCACCACCGGCACTTCGACGAAGTCGCGCACCTCGCGGATCTTCTGCGCTGTCTTTTCTGCGGCCTCGAAGGTATAGGGCATGGGTAGCAGATCGTGCGAGTAGCTGCCATCGACACTGCCCCAGCAAAGATGATCGGAGAGCCACGGCGTATTGGTGCGGCGCACCAGGGCCTTCAGGCGCTTCAGGTGCTCGCGATTGGGCGGTTCGACTGAGCCGAAATACATCGAGACGCCGTGCTGTACAACCCGATACTGCTCCAGGATCTGATCGAGGATGTGCAGCGGACGTCCGCCATCGACCATGAAAGTTTTCGGAGATGATTTCGAACCAGTCGACGACCGGCTTTTTCTCCAGGATGTGGTTGTAATGCGGAATGCGCAGTCCGATTCCGACTCCGTATTCGGTAAAACCGTTAAAGCGATTGGCAGGCATTGGAAAGATTCGTGGCCCAGGCTTTCTAGGAAATGGCTAAAGGCCGAAGCTGGTTGGCTCCGGCCCCTGCAGTTGGTTGACCGAAGTTACGCTGACGGGGGCTTGGAGCCGTCGGTGGCGCAGCCGCCCTTGCCTTTGCAGGAGTTCTTGCCCTTGCAGCCGTTGTCGCCGGACTTGCAGCCGCCCTTGCCCTTGCAGGAGTTCTGGCCCTTGCAGGCGTGCTTGTCCTTGGAGAAATCGGTGGCGTAAGAACCGTTGTCCGCGGAGGAAACGGTGCTGCTGCCGGAATTGGTTTGCGCTACGAGGGTGTTGCCGGCCATGAAACCAGCCAGCGCTGCGCCCATCATCAGGGACTTCATCGACTTCGTCATTTGATATTCTCCTCTACCGTTGTGTTTGAGCGGGCCACTGTCGAGGCGACCTCACCCAGATTGATTACGTGCGGGGTATCTTCTGGGATTTCTTTCCACAAGGCAAATCATTTTCTGCGCTGAAATATTCGAGATCCCCCACTTAGGTGGCAACTACTGGATTTGCAGCAGCCTGCCGGTGCCCAGCAATTTATCACGCCACCTCACTGTGCCGTAAGACGTGTTCGTTCCGGGGAAAGTTACAGGCGTGGATATTTTGTTCAAAATGAGGTAGGGTCGTCACAAAATCGTGTCCGCCGAGTCAAATGGGGGCGGCAGAGCAGGGGAGGCGAACCGATGATATTGCACGAACCGAGGAAGCGTCCTGAGCCGTGGCGAGAACAGCGCGCGAGGACAACCAACACTGCGATGGTCGTGCTGCTGGCGATTCGAGTACCCGTTCGACTGGCTGGCGTATGCACTCAGTCATTGGTCGTTCCTCGAAGTTCTGGAGTATCTGGGCAGCTTCTCCATCCTGATCGCAGTGATCTTTTATTTCAGCGAGTCAGGCGACCGCCTGAAGCAGAAGCATTACCAGGCGTGGCAGGTCATCAACACCGCGCAGGGCAAGGGCGGCAGCGGCGGGCGAATCGAGGCACTTCAGGAATTGGACGCGGATGGCGTTCCCCTGGTTGGAGTCGACGTGTCAGGAGCGTTCCTGCAGAGTGTGCGATTGCCTCGTGCTGCACTCACGCGCGCGAACTTCAACGCGGTGGACGCTCGCAATAGCGATCTGCCGCGAGGCGGATTTGTTGGCGGCGGATCTACGTTCAGGAAACTTCCGAAACAGCAACCTGAGCGGCGCCAAGCTGCAAGGCGCCGATCTGGGCGACGGTGACTTCTGTTCTGCGAACTTCAGCGGCGCCAAGCTTGCAGGAGCAATCTTGGACGGTGCTGACCTGGGAAACACGGATCTTGCCGGGATCAAGTGGCAAGACATCAAGAGCGTGAAAGGCGCCAGCCTGCAAGACGTGCATAACGCTCCCTCAGGCTTTCTAGAATGGGCCTCTCAACACGGCGCGGTGACGGATGGGCATTCTGATTGTCAGTGAGATTGCCGGGGCTTCCAGCCGGCCTAGGGCTTCCGCCGGGAGCGAGAAGGTTTGCGAGGGCAGATGGGCGAGGTGAGACTTTACCGGATAATGGAACGTTCCCTTCGATGAACTGAAACAGTAAGTAGCCAAGTTCCAGCCGCAAGCGAAATCCAGCATAAAATCATGGTCATGTCTGTTCGTGTCCGCTCGATTCTTCTGGGCATCCTCTCGTTCCTGCTGCTCGGCGCCTCCGCTGTACGCCCAGACGGAGCAGCCTACGCAATCCGCTGAGGCAGCGAAGGTCCTAAAGAGCGACCCTCTGCATGTGTTCAGCCAGTCGGTGCAGGAGTTGTCCAGCGCGGTGACGAAGTCTGTCGTGCAGGTGCTGACGATTGGTTATGGTCTCAGCTCCGACAATGACAGCGACAAGACCGATACGACGACCGCTTACCTCACACCGCAGCGCGGTATAGGCGCGGGAGTCATCATGACTCCGGACGGCTACATTGTCACCAACGCGCACGTGGTGGAGGGCGCGCGGCGGATTCGTGTGCGCCTGCAGGGCATCAAGAACCGGACGAGTTGGTGGATGTGCACGGGCCGATCGAAGCCAAACTTGTTGGGGTGGACCAGTTGTCAGACGTTGCGGTCTTGAAGATCGACGCCAAAGATTTACCGGCGCTGCAGTTCGCCGACTCCAGCATGCTGAAGCAGGGGCAGGTGGTATTTGCCTTCGGCAGTCCGCTGGGGCTGGAGAACTCGGTCACCATGGGAGTGGTGAGCGCGACCGAGCGCCAGATCGATCCTGACAATCCTGCGATTTACATCCAGACCGACGCGCCTATCAACCCGGGCAACAGCGGCGGCCCGCTGGTGGATGTCGACGGCAAGGTGGTCGGCATCAACACCTTCATCATCTCGGAGTCGGGAGGTAACGAAGGCCTGGGCTTTGCGATTCCCAGCAACGTGGTGAAGAACGTCTACGAACAGTTGCGCACCGAAGGACATGTGCATCGCGGTGAGATTGGAGTCGCGGTGCGCAGCATTACTCCCGACTTGCTGGAGGGACTGGACCTGCCGACCGCCCGCGGGGTGCTGCTGGAGGATGTCACTCCCGATTCACCGGCGGACAAAGCCGGGCTGAAAATCGGCGACATTGTGGTGAAAGTCGGCGGCAAGCCGGTCACGAATGTGCGCCAGTTTTCGCTTGATCTGCTGGAGTACAAGGTCGGACAAACGACGCAGGTCGAAGTGTTACGCGGCAAGAAACACGTTCACCTATTCCGTCAAGCTGATCGAGCGCTCCGATGATCCGCAGCGGTTTGCCGACATGGTGACCGGGCCCGACAACCTAGTGTCGCGCCTGGGAATCGTAGGCATCACCATGGATCATCAGATTCAACAGATGCTGCCTGATCTGCGCACTCCGGGTGGAGTTGTGGTGGCGGCCAAAACGCCCGCCGCCGCGCTGCTGGGAGAAGGTCCCGAACCGGGCGACGTGATTCACAGCGTCAACGGACAGCCGGTGAATGACGTCGCGTCCTTGCGCGAAAAGTTGCGCGTCGTGAAACCGGGAGCTCCCATTGTCTTGCAGGTCGAGCGGGACGGCGCGATGAGTTACCTGGTGCTCGAATCGGAGTAGAGATGCCGGGTAGAGCGGCGCTTTCGGGCCGCGTAACGCAGTCTCCCTGATGAGGCCTTTCGTCCACTGCAACGCCCTGGCGACAAGCCCGAACCTTGGGATAGCGTGGACGTGGACCTGAAGGTCCGCTCTGCTGCATGCACCTACCCTGAAACTGGTTTACATCTCAACTACGCCGCGAGTGCCGAGCGCGTCGTCGTTCTCATCGTTCGGTCCCTTCGGACCACCCGCGCGCATCTTTGCGGTTATCTCTTCAATCACAATCTCGATCACGGTGGTCGTGCGCAAATGCGCAGGCGGAGCCGGGATGTAGTCGCGTCCGGCAGTGCGGCCGGGGAAGTAGCGTAGCGTCATCTCTTCGAAGATGCGCCGCTTTTCCTCTTCATCTTCCAGCAGACGTCCGCGGCCAAAGCACATTACCGAGCGATAGTTCGCCGAGTGATACTTGGCATCGCGCGAATAGACGAGTCCATCGAGCTGAGTAACGGTGGCGCAGACGGGAATTCCGGCCGCCAGCGCATTGAGCATCCGGCTCGCCGGGCCGCTATGCAGATAGATACGATCCGGCCGCTTCGAGGAGTACTCGTAGAGCATGGGGATCACATACGGCCGGCCCTCGAATTCGAAACCGACATGGACTATTTTCCCGGAGGTTAGAAACTCCTGCGCCCGATCGGGAACTGCGCGCTCGGGATGCTGGCGGATCTTGGTCGTCCAAACGTTCTCGTAATCGCCCATAACTCTTAGACCTGCTGCTATAAGCATGGCTGAAAAGTGGAGGTGTGGGAAGGGGGCAAGTGGCGTCTGACAACCTATTCTTCGTTTTTCGGGTTGTCATCCTGAGCCGCAGCGCGGACCTGCTTTCGTTGGTGGCGCGACGCTGATTTCCGGGCGAGAGTTTTGCTGGCTAGCTTCGAATCTGCCCTCCTCCTGGTTCGCCGCACTGCAATCAAAAGCAGGTCCTTCGCTTTGCTCAGGATGACAGATCATAGGAAGAGCTTGGGAGGATGGTTAAGAGATGAACGTCCGCAATGCCATCACCTGCCCTCGCGCGGTATCGCTCAAGGCCTTGCGACTCTCAAGCGCACTTATTGGCTGTCCGAAAACGACCTTCGCCCGAATCGCTTTTTTGCCAAGCAGCATCCAGACGTGTGGCCCCAGCGTCATGTCTCTCCACCATGCCACGTCTCTCTCTGTGCCTTCCGAGACTTCATACGAAATAGCGCAGGGAACCACCGGCACTGCGGCATCGATGGCGGGTTGAAGCATAGAGGAGTGGAAGCGCAAGACGTGGGATCCGTCGGTGGTTGTACCTTCAGGAAAGAGCATAACGGCTATCCCCGACCTCAGGTAGTTGACCACTTGCTGGTTGGCGGAACGCAAGGCGGCGCGGTCTTCGCGCTGCACAAAAATTGTGCCGCCATCTTTGGCGAACTGGCCGAAGAATGGCCAGCGACCGACCTCGGCCTTGGAAACGAAGGCAGAGGGCAGGATCGAGCTGTAGACCAGGATATCGAGATAGCTAAGATGATTACTGGCTAGCAGACATGGAGTTGGGGGATTCCCTGCAACTGTTACTTGAACATCAAACGCGTCTAGTGATCCGCGGCACCAGCCCTGCAGCAAGCGTACACGCTGTTCGACGGACACCTGCCCGGAACGCTGCAGGCGTCTGAAGTTCGCTCGTCCGCGCAGCAGAACGGCGGCGAAACGATAAAGGCGGCGAAGTCGGCGCGATTGTCTTCGGAAAGACTCGATCATTCACTCATGAACCGCGCCCGCGCTCCTTTGGGCACTCTACCTAAGTCGAGCAAGGTAAGGAAGTCGATGGTACGAAACTCGCGGTCCATCGCCGGTGGCCCGCAAATCTGCGCTCCCGCCGCCAGATAGGCGCGCAAGAGCTTGGGAATCTTGGCTTCCTCGTTGGTCTCGCCGTCGCGCAGATCGAAGGCATAAGCCGCTTGCGGCGAAGTCTGCATTTCCTCCGGAGCCAGAAAGCTCTGCATCTTGGCATAGACCCTCGCCCCAACGACCGGATCCTGCGAGGTGAGCGAGCTGCAGCCGATGAGATAACGACATCCGCGCGCCAGGGCATATTGCGCGATTGCCTTCCATAACAGGGTCAGCACCGGAGTGTTGCGATGCCGCTCGTCGATGCAGGCGCGGCCTAGCTCCAGCACCTCAGCGCGCAACCGTGCGTAAGGAGCAAAATCGAATTCGCGCTCACTGTAGTAGCCGATGTTCCTGGCTGCTGAGATTCCGGTCTGTAGGCGATAGGTGCCGATTACCGCGTTTTCGTCGGCGGACTTCACGATGATGTGGTCGACCACTGCATCGAAGTCGTCGAAATCGTGACCCGTCGAGTGCGACGCCGCCAATCCCTCTTGCAGCTCGAGATTGAAAACGCGATAGCGCAGGCGAAGCGCTTCGCGGAACTCGTGTGCGTCGGTGACCAGCTTCACCGTATAGTTACCGTGCTCCAGCGGCGGAACATGCCGCGGTACATGGAGAGGCGGTCTGCGGACGCGAACCGGCCAGCTGAACTTATGCCCAACCCGATGAAGTTCCATGGCTACTGTGATTGTCCAGTAACCATGTGAATAGCGATTTAAGCGGGCTTGAAAAGCACACGAATGCGTCGCATCGAAGTAGAGATAAGTGCTTTATCTCGCAGTCGGAGAACCTAGTTGGATAATGGATGATCGATTTGTAACAAGCCGTCTTTCCGGATCACTGCGCCGGACTCGCCTTGTCGCCTGACTTGAACTCCGCCCAGGGATTGCCCTTCATGTCCTTTAACACCGGCTTCATCCAGTTGTATTCGGAGTGCGCGGTGAGAAACTTGTCGGCAATGAAGTCCTGGCCGCAAGGATGGCCGGCGCGAGCGACAAACGACATGTTCTTCGTCATAGTGCTGTCGGCAGCCTTGCCGGTGACAGCGCCGTCGGGATAGTACGGAGTGCGGTCCCAGGCAGGCATGCCGCGCGGAGAATCTTCGAGGTGTCCGCACAGCGTACGCTCATTGGCTTCCTGCTTGTTCTGGTAACTGTCCCAATGATCGGCCAGGAACTGCTGCGCCAGCACGACGTCAATCTGACCTTTGTTCTGCGCCATAAGTTCGTCCCAGCGTTTGTGGCGCGCATTCATCGAACTGGAGGGATCATTGGGATTGAAATCGGTTTCCTTTTTGGTGAACTCAGGGTCGCTGGGGAAGTTCGCTCCGACGAAGTAGCCATCTTTGCTACGCCAGACCTTGTGCATCTTCAGTCCTAATTCAAAGCGCGCGACTTCGCCGGTTTTGTTGTCGGCCAGCAGCCAGTCGTTGGCGTATCCGCCGTTATTTCCCGCGAGCATGATGTGAACGAAGTCATCGATTGAGCTCGCATACTGCATCGCCTTGCGCGCTCGCACAAATTCAGGAATACCGTTCGGATCGTAAAGCGAAAATCCAGTGATGGTGGTCTCGGTCACCACGAGGCCCGCGGCATTGATGGTGAAGTCGTCGTCGCTGACGATGATTCCCGGGAAGCCGTCCATCAGCATGCGATAGCCCTTAGCGGGAACAATGTCGAAGACGACCGTCCAGCGCGCGCCGTCGGGGAAGGAACTCCAATTGTTGTGCGCGATGACCGGCTTGTGGTCTTTGGTCCACGAGCCCGTAGCGACAAAGGCGCTGCAATGGCCCGGAGCCTTGAGGCTTGCGGCCGCAGTCCCTTTCTGTTGCCGCTCGAGGGTCGGAATGTAGTAGTCAGATATTTCTTCCTTCGCATTCAAGGCAACGACATCCCAGAGATCGAGCGACGCGCCACGCGCTTTGAGTCCGTCGACGATGCCTTGCAATTCCTGGCGATACTCGGTTTCGATGTGCGGCCACAGGACGTTTTGTGCGGTGTCGCGGAAGAAGCTCCATTCGTGCTTGCCGTCGTGGGTTTCCAGGAACTGTACCGCCTTAAAGCCATCGACGATTTCCGGGGCAAGCAGGTATCCGTGCTGAAAACCGATATCGGAAGGCGAGCCTTCCAGGTGAACGTAAACCCATCCGGCGCGCTCGAAGCGGTAAGCGTTCTTGAGGCGAGGATCGGCGGATGAGGCAGAGTCCTGCTTGGCGAAGGCGCAGATTGAGACCACGATTACAAAGCCGAGCAGCAGTGCGCGGCGAACCGCTTTTTGCCGAATCATCCTGTTCTCCTGGAAAGCAACGTGATCGAGCAGCTTACCGCCTCGATGGGTCAGATTCAACCTCTAGTCCCAGGCGCGTGCCGTCGGGAGGCACGTACCTGCCGGTGGCTGCCCTAATGTGAGCTGTTTACGTTTCGTTTACAAGTTGACTGCAACTTTCCGGCATTTCAGAAGTCTGAAACAATAAGTGCAATTCGAAGCAGGCGGAGACTAGAATCGTGGGCCAGGTTGCATCTAACTAGGAACGTCCGATTGTGAAACTATCTTGATGCTTTTGTACAGGATCCGAACTTCCGCAGCACTCTTACTTGGGGCATTTCTCTGCTTTGGCGCGACGGCGTTCGCGAGTACGCCCGATCTCGATCGCGGCTTTCGCCAGATGTACGATCTCGATTTCGCGGGTGCCCACGCTACTTTTCATCAGTATCAACAGGCGAATACTGCCGACCCGATGGGCTACGTCTCCAATGCGGCAGCGTATCTCTTTTCCGAGTTCGAACGGCTGCACGTGCTGGAGTCCGATCTGTTCATCGACGACAGCCACTTCGATGCGCGGCACAAACTGACGCCCGATCCGGCGCTCAAGGCGGAATTTGACTCCCACCTGGCCAAGGCCGATGCTCTCGCCGATGCTGCGCTGGCGAAGAATCCCAAAGATACCGACGCATTGTTTGCAAAAGTCATGGCGAACGGTTTGCGCTGCGACTATGCGGCGTTGATCGAAAAACGTAACATCGCGAGCCTGGGATACATGAAGACCTCACGTGCGCTGGCGCAACAACTGCTCGCCATCGATCCCACGCGCTACGACGCTTACCTTTCGCTGGGCGCGGAGAACTATCTGCTGGGCGCGAATCCCGCCCCCGTCCGATGGGTGCTCAGTCTGACCGGCTCGAAGACCGACAAGCTGCAGGGAATTGAGCAACTACGTATCGTCGCCGAAAAGGGCCACTACCTCGCTCCGTTCGCGCGGTTGCTGCTTGCCGTGGCGGCGCTGCGCGACAAAGACACACATACCGCGAAGGTTTTGCTTGCAGGGCTGGCGACAGAATTTCCCGACAACAAGCTGTATTCCAAAGAGCTGTCGCGGATTCAGTAGCGCGGGGCCTAGTCGGCCTGGAGGCTCGACGCCAGAATTATGGCGTGGCGGCCTGCTGGCTTTGGCGGTTGTCTGATTTTCCCCAGCTGAATCGCCTGCCGATAATCGTCTTGAATAGCAAATGGTCGGTTCCTGCGGTCATACCGATGCCGGGTCCGAAATTAATCTCCCATTTCGGCGAGACGTTTAGGTCGATCACCGGATAGACAGCCTGCGACTGGTAGTGTAGAGGATCAATATTGGCGACGGGACCGAAGGATCCGTAGTATTCCAGGCCTCCGCTAATGTGCTTGGTGAAGTCCCAGGAGACTTTCACGTCGGGAGCAAAGGTCCAGGCCGCGTCGTGCGGTGGGCCGGTGAATCCTTTCTCGAACGCCGGATTGAACGCCCAGTAAAAGCGGCCCTTCTGTTTGTCGACGATGGGACGCAGTTCCAAGTCCCAGGTAGTGGTCGAGTAATCCCGCCGCTGGTATCCAAACTCCACCGACATGCTGGCCCCCACTGGCCAATGCCACTTTTCAGGCGCGCGCACGCGGGGACGAATATGGTCGCCCACCCATTCCCAACCATTCGAGCCGGTGATCGACGTGAAGACATAGAAGCCGGTTTCAAACCACGAAGTGAAGCCCTGGGTCAGCTCCAGCGTTTCGTGCATGGCATGTTGTGTGGGAACCACCCCGTCCTGCGGTGTTGTCGAGCCCTGGATGGTGAAGTTGCTATGCAACTCGACCATGGTTGTCTTGGGCGCAACGGTTTCAGAACCGTAGACCTGGATCTCGTAGTTCTCTTGAGCGAGCAGCCGGGCGGGCCAGAGCGGGGCCAAAAGCAACAAGGCGAGCAGCAGCAATTGGCTTCTGCCGAACACATTTGGAGAATACCTGATTAGCCGTGGCTGCTGCCGATGTGACGCACGCCGAATTGTGAAGAGTTGTAATTTGCCAGAAAACTTACACGGGTTCTTGACGAGGCGTTACGCCGCGAATCGTCCAGAAGTCGGCGGTCATCCTTGCATTGCTGATGTAGTCGTACGGCATCCAGAAGTAGCCTTTGATGCCCCAACTCCACCCCCAGGAATTGCGCACCAGCATCCGCTGATGGCGGTCGTCGTAGCCCACCGCCATGACAGCGTGCCATCCTCGCAGCCTCTCGCCCCGCTTGGGCATGGGCATGATGCCTGTCTTAGCGACATGCGCTGATTCGAAGCTTTCGTGGACGAGGAAGGAGAAGACAAAAGGAAATCCTTCCGCCAGGCGAGATTTCATCAGCCGCAGAAACTCTGAGCGCGAACGCTTCCCCATCACGATGCGTTCGTAGCGTTTGAGCTTGTGGTGCTCGGCAAGGTGGTAAGCGCGAAGATTCGGCTTTTTAGCCATCGCTGCTCGAGTGAGCGAGAAGGGCCAGTCCTTCTCGGGACAGACGCCGTGCCGCGCAACTGCCTTCAGGGCTGCGCGCAGGTTAGCGCCATCCTTGCTGGTGATATTCCTAACGTGCATGGAAGCGAGGGTGTTGTAGAAGATGAAGAGGCGAGACGGAGAGAAATCCTTCAGGCCGAGACGGCGCTGCTCGAACTGAAAGGCGCCAGCGACCGCGTGCGCCGTGCAAGTGAGAGGATGCCCCTGCTCATGAACGCGCGGACAGAAAGGCCGCAGATCGACACTGGTGGGAAGCTTCTTCGCAGGTGCGGCTGGCGAATAGCGAAAATCGCGGCGATCGCGAGTATCTTTGACCGCCCCGTAGAATCCGGTTGGAGCCTGAGTGTTTTTGGGCGTGGCGGATTTTGGCATGCGAGTGCCAATCGTAACACCACGCCTTTCTCTCGCTTACTTGTTCGCAGCTGCCCCATTCATTCCTTCGGTTGGAATGAAGGGATTACAAACGACAGTAGGTCGGTTACTGCTTCTGCGCCCAAGCCTTCCGAAACGCCCCCACCCGTTCGCGCACGTTCATGACATGTGTCGGCAATTCGAGTTGGGAACCTTCTTCAAGGATCGGAATCAGTTTGTCGAACTCGGGCCCGGAGTGCGAGCCGGTGATGACGATGCGGACAGGGTGGAATAGTTCTTTGCCCTTCGCTCCCGTCTTCTCTTTGACCTCGTTGACAATCGCCTTGAAGCGCTCGGGCGTCATCAGCGACGCCTCGACTTCGGCGCGCTGCAAGAACTCCGCAAGTACGTCATTCGCTTTTGGTAACGCCAGCACCTCTGCATTATCGGGCGAGGCCAAAGCGGTCGCAGCATCGACGTGGAAGATGAGCGTCGCCTTTACCGGCAGCTCATCAAGCTTGTTTACCGAGGGCACCAGCAGAGCGACCACTTTGCTGAACCACTGAGCAATGCGAACACACGGATCGGGCGGTATGTAACCAGCCTCAATGAAGTACGGCAGCGCCAGATTCTCGATACGCTCTGGCGGACTTTGCTTAACGTAATGCCGATTGAGCCAGTACAGCTTCTCCATGTCGAAAACAGCCGACGCCGGAGTAACCCGTTCGAGGCGAAATTCCTTCTTGAGTTCATCGGAAGAAAAAATCTCGCGCGTGCCGCCGCTTGGCGCCCAGCCCAGCAAGGCGAGATAGTTCATCAGCGCTTCCGGCAGCACGCCCATTTCGCGGAAGTTGGCAATCGAGGTCGCACCGTGGCGCTTCGAAAGCCGCTTGCCATCGCTGCCGAGAATAGTCGAGAGATGCGCAAACTCGGGCACCGGCCAGCCCAGCGCTTCATAGAGTGCGACCTGCTTCGGAGTATTCGATAGATGATCGTCGCCGCGAATGACGTGGGTGATCTTCATCAGCGCGTCATCCACAACCACCACGTAGTTGTAGACGGGGATTCCCGACGAGCGCAGGATGATGGGATCGCTCACGGCTTCGTTAGGAAACTCGACGATGCCGCGCACGATATCGTGGAAGCGAATGGGATGCTCGGGAATGCGCAGGCGGACGGCGGCCTGTTCTCCGGAGGCGCGCCGGCGACGCGCTTCCGCCGGGTCGATGCCGCGACAGGTACCGGGATACAGCGGCGAACGGCCCTCCGACATGGCAGCTTCACGTTCGTGCTCAAGTTCCTCCTGGGAGCAGAAGCAGAAGTACGCCTTGCCCTCGCTGACCAGGCGCTCGGCATGCTCGCGGTAGATTCCGATGCGATCGCTCTGGCGGTAAGAAGCGTACGGGCCGCCCACGTCGGGCCCTTCATCCCAATCGAGCCCGAGCCACTTCAGGTCGTCGAGCAGTTGTGTCTCGTAGCGGGCCTCGCTGCGCTCCAGGTCGGTGTCTTCGATGCGCAGCACCATGGTTCCGTGCTTCTGGCGCGCGAACAGCCAGTTGAACAAAGCGGTGCGGGCGTTGCCAACGTGTAGTTGGCCGGTAGGCGAGGGGGCAAAACGAACGCGTACTTCGGAAGTAGGGCTCACCTTTCGATGGTATCAAGAGAGAGGGTGCAAGAATCGACTATCTGAACTAACGGTGGTGATACCATTTACCAAAGCCATGACGATAACAGCCCGATACGAACATGGTGTCTTCAGACCGCTCGAGGACGTCAGCATCCACGAAGGGACAATCGTGGAAGTGCGCATACCTTCGTATGCTGAGCGCCTGAAGGAAAAGTCCCCTCCAATCGGGGATTCCGAGATCTTTGGTATGTGGAGCGATCATACCGATCTTGGTGGCAGCGTTGACTATGTCAACTCTCTGCGTCGTAACATTCGCGGCTGAGCGCTCGTCACTTCCAATCGGTTTTGCATGCCCTACTTGGTCGACAGCGATGTGCTGATAGATGTATACCGCGGCGACGTCCGCGCCCAACGGTACATCGACGCCTTACCAGAGGCATGGGCACTGTCCCAAGTTTCAGCTTCTGGAGCTCATCGTTGGAGCCAGGAATAAGGAAGAGATCGCTCGAACGGACAAGTTCCTGTCTGATTACGTAGTCGTGCCGCTTCAAGGTTCGACCGGAGGGCGAGCGTACGAGCTTCTTAAGAATTACGCGAAGTCGAACGGCTTGCACGTGTTCGATTCGTTGATCGCCGCTACCGCAATTGAGGAGAATCTTACCCTGGTGACCAGGAACCGTAAGCACTTCTCAATGATTCACGGCCTTAGTCTGCAAGTTCCCCAGATACTAGAGTTTACGCCGAAATCGTAGGGTGGCTTGAGTGCCAGTGACCGACTTACTTCCCGTCCTCAACAATCTTCAACAGGATGCGGTCGACAGTGTCGAGCGCCTTCTTGGTGGGCATCGCGTGATTGTTGGCAATGATGCAGAAGGCCACATGATCGCCGCTCTGCGTGGTCGCGTAGCCGGAGAGGGAGTTGACGTGGGTCAGCGAGCCAGTCTTGGCGCGAACCACGCCTTGCAGTGGCGTGTTCTTGAAGCGCTCGGCGAGCGAGCCGTCCACGCCCGCGACGGGCAGCGTGTCTTCGAAGAGTTCGCCCCAGCTTTGCTTGTGCGCATAGACGAGCAACTGCACCAGCGCTTGCCGGGGTGACCAGGTCTTCGCGCGACAGGCCGGAGCCATCGTAGAAAACAAATTCATCCGGGCTTCAGACCGGCGGTAGTCAAGAAACCTCGCATCACCTCCAAGCCACCCTCGATCGATCCGGAGGTGCCCTTCTCTTTCCCGAGCAGCCGCAGCATGAGTTCGGCATGCAGGTTCTGGCTTACCTTGTTGATGACGCGCAGGTCGTCGAGCACGGGGCTGCGATTCGTAGCTGGCCAGCACCAGCGGTGCAGGATTAATTGCGGACTCTCTCGTCGCCGCCTCCGCCCGAGGCGACGGTCGTCACCGAAAAGGTCTGAAGCGAAGCGAGCTCGGTGTGGCGCGTGCGAGGCTACCGTAAATGACAACGCCGCGCTGCTCCAGCAGTTCGCGAAATAGCTTGGCCGCGAAATCGGCGGGATCGTCGATGGCCAAAGCTTCGCCGGCTCCAGGATCATCCTGCGGGATGTTGCCCCAGATGGTGAGCTGGTTCGAGCCCGGTTCGCGGTTGATATAGATCTTGCGCGGCCCGGTGCCTTGCGGCGTGGTCAGCACCCGATTCTCGATGCGGTAGTACTCGGGGAAGGGAGTGACGTTGAGAAATGCGCGTTCGCCGGCATGGTCCGCGGGCAGGATGTTGACGAAGATCACGTTGTCGTTGATGGTGAGCGCCGAGACGGGGCGCCCCACTCCCATACCAGGTCGTCTTGCGACCAGCCTTCGCCGTAGCGCTCGAAGACGAAGTACGAATCGTCGGCAACGACGTCGCCGTCAACGAACTTCAAGCCTTTCTGTACCAGTTGGTCGGCCAGATCCTGCAGCACCTGAATGGGCGGGACCTTGCGCTCCGTCTTCATGTTGTAAGGCAGAGCTGCGACCGGAAAGGTTGGGATCGCCGCGGCCGACCAGCACCAGGTCGGAATCGAGCCGGCCATACTTGTCGAACGAGCCCGTACTTTCCACCGTTGTCTTGAAGCGATAGCTGGGCCCGATCAAGCCGAAGATGGCAGCCGTCGTGAAGAGCTTGGCGTTGGATGCGGGAGTGAACAGCTTGTCCTGGTTCAGCGCGTAGACCTGCTTGCCCGTGTCGAGAGAAACGGCATAGATCCCCCACCATGCCGCGCGCGGCATCAGGCTCCGCTGAGGATCTGCTCGATGTCCTGGTCGAGCTTCGGAGGATTCGGGTTTGGACGGATGAGCTTCTTCCCACCAAAGGCCAGAGCCTGCGTCAGCAGCAGGAGAACGAGGATCTAGCCGAAATGCCGGGCCGCGGACATGAACCTTCAACTCGGATTCTACACCGGCTTTTCGTGCGCCGCGGGAAGCATTTCGCTCGGCTCCATTTCGGTAAGCCGAAAGCGGAAAACGTGTTCATTCCGACTTCAGCTCCTTTCCCGGGGCGTATTCAGCCGCTACTCATGGGACTGGACCAGTTCGATCCTCACGCGACGTCAGACCATTGCCGCAGCGCGTTGAAGGCTCGACAGGGTTATGTCGTCTTTCGCATTCAGCAAACGGTCAACCTGTGTGCGACTCGTCCTCAAAAGAGTGGCCATTCTGTTCTTTGAGATTTTCTTTTTCTTCATGGCACTGGCAAGCTGCCAGGAAACAACCTCTTTGACCGCCTGTGCTTGTGCCTCGTCGAAGATGCCTTCTTCATTAAGAAAGTCATCAATTCGTGTTCCGATGTTCTTCCTGTTCATCGTTCTAGCTCCTTCTTGCGCTTCCGCGCCAACGCCAAATCGTCGTCGGGCGCCTTGCGCGTTTTCTTGATAAAGCCAGTAACGCAACGAGGTGATCTCTGTAAACACAGATCAGGACGCGCGCAGTTCGCCTTGTCGGTAGCTCAGTCCTGATCTCCCAAAGCCCGTCGCCCAGAGGGCGGCATAGTGGCATTCCCACAGGCCACCGCCATTGAGCCCGTAATAAGTCTTTGCCTATGGCGTGCCTCTCAACTTCAGCCAGTTCTTTCAGCCACTCGCGAACCGGCTCGCTTCCGCTGACCATTCGGAAGAACACTAACGGGATTTTGTGTTCGGACTGGCTTGGCGGACATATGTACCGTAAGAAGTACAAGCGTACCTTAAAATGTACATAGACGGACGGCGTCCCTGTCACCCGGCGTTAGAATCTCCCACATGCGTCCTGCGTATTCCTGGCGGCTGCGAACCCGAAGCCTGGAGCTCGGAACCCGCACCTCGTGATGGGCGTCGTGAACGTCACCCCGGACTCCTTTTCTGATGGTGGCCGGTTCGTGCGTGCCGGAAGTTGCGGTTGAACACGCGCTGCGGCTGCTGGATGAGGGCGCGGACATCCTCGACATCGGGGGTGAGTCCACCCGGCCGGGAACGGTACTATTCGGCGAGGCTGGTCCGACGCCGTCCGTAAGCCCGCAAGAAGAGATGGACCGCATTCTGCCGGTGCTTGAGGCCGTGAACACGAAGCGGCCGGACGCCGTGCTCTCGGTTGATACCTATAAGGCGGTGGTCGCCCGGGCAGGCGGTGAACGCGGGCGCTGAGATCGTCAATGACGTCAGCGCCTTTCAATGGGATCGGGCGATGGCAGCAACTTGTGCTGAACTTGGCTGCGGAGTGGTGATGATGCACACGCGCGGTCGGCCGACCGAGTGGCGGACTTTGGCGAAGGCTGGCGACATTGTTTCCGAAGTCGAGCACGACCTCGCCAACCGCGTCCAGGTTGCGTTTGAATCAGGTGTGCAGCGCGGCCGAATCGTGCTCGATCCGGGCTTCGGCTTCGGCAAGAATTTCGAGGACAATTATCCGCTTGCTGGCGAAGTTCGGCCAGTTTCAAAGACTGGGCTTTCCGCTCCTGGCGGGAGCTTCGAGGAAGTCGTTCATCGGACAAAGCGATTGCGCAGCGCACCGGGCAGTGAGGTGACCGCGAGCGAGAGGTTGAATGGCTCGATCGCCGCCATGGTGGCGTGCATCCTGCAGGGAGCTCACATTGTGCGGGTGCATGACGTGAAGGAGTCGGTCGAAGCTGCGGCGGTTGCGGATGCAATTCTCGGGCCTCGCAGAATCGCCTGCCTCGGAAGAAAGCGGCTGAGCAGCGCTCGCCGAGTAGCTGCGGTGCAGGCTGAGGTTTGCATCTAAAACTCAGGCGTTCCCCCGCGCCTGAGATTGTCCCCTGGCGCCCACCTGGGTTTCAGCCGCAAACCATCTATGGACAAGCTCGAGCAATTGGCTTCCAACCCTCGCGTCACGTGCGTCGCAGCGGCGCACCCGACCCCTCCGGCAAAGCCGTCGTCTACTGGATGCAGCGCGCACAACGGGCGCTCGATAATCCTGCGCTGGACGTGGCGGTTGAGGTGGCGAACACGCTGCATCAGCCGGTGGTGATCTTCTTCGCGCCGGTGCCGTTCTATCCTCATGCCAATCTGCGGCACTACGCCTTCCTGGCACAGGGAATCCCGGACATCGCGGAACGCGCTCGCAAACGCGGCATCGGGTTCGTTTTGCGGCACTATCCCGAGCATCGGCTGACGAAATTCTGCGAAGAGGTGAACGCGTCAATCGTGATTGGCGATGAGAATCCGCTGCGCGAGCCCGACCACTGGCGCGAACTGGCGACGAAAAAGCTCAGCATCCCGTTATGGACGGTGGATGCTGATGTGGTTGTGCCGTCAAAGCTGCTGGAGAAAGAGCAATACGCCGCGCGCACCATTCGGCCCAGGTTGCAGGCCCGATTTGACGAGTTTCTTCAGCCGCTGAAAAATCCCAAGGCCAAAGTCGAATGGCAGAGCCCAAAGGGGCTACAAGCTCTTCCCGACGACGGTTCTTTCGACATTACCGAAGGCTGGAAGATGCTCGATCGCTCGGTCGGGCCGGTCAACTCATTTCGTGGAGGAACCAGTGAAGCGCTGAAGCTGTTGCGCGAGTTTGTCACGCATAAGCTGGTGCGCTATCCCGTGCAGCATGGCAAACCGGAGGTGGACGGTACCAGCCGGCTGTCGCCGTATCTGCACTTTGGGCATATCAGCCCAATCACGGTCGCACTGGCGGTGAACAATGCCGACGCACCCCGCGCGGCCAGGGACGCGTACCTGAACGAGCTCATCACCTGGCGCGAGCTGGCCATCAACTTCGCGCATTTCAACAAGCTTTACGATTCCATCGAGAGCGCGCCCGATTGGGCCCACCGCACGCTAGGGGACCATGCTGGCGACAAGCGGCCCGTCCTCTACAGCCGCGAGCAACTGGAGGCAGCCGAAACCCACGACGAGCTCTGGAACGCGGCCCAGCAACAGATGCTGCATGCCGGCTGGATGCACAACTACATGCGCATGCTGTGGGCGAAGAAGATCCTGGAGTGGAGCCCGTCTCCGCAGGTGGCTTACCAGACGGCGGTCTACCTCAATGACAAATACTTCCTGGATGGACGCGATCCCAACGGCTATGCGGGCATTGCGTGGTCGATTGCCGGGAAGTTCGATCGGCCGTGGTTCGAGCGTCCCATCTACGGAACGATTCGCTACATGTCCGGCGACGCGGCTCGCAAGAAGTTCGACGCCGATAGCTACATCGCGCAGATGGAAGAGTTGGCAGGGAAGCCGACAAATCAGGGTGGTTTATTTGCTTAGCGCATCAACCTTCTCGCACTTCGAGCAGCAAATCAGAGCCCGGACGAATTTCGACGAGGCGTAGACGGCGACGCTTGCTTCGGCGCGCGAGTGGCGGAAATGAAAAAGCCGGATGCCTAGGCATCCGGCTTGAAAGGGCGAGACAAAGGAAAGAACTAGCCGCGACGCAGACGGCGCACTGCAAACACTAGACCAGCACCCAGCATCGAAAGCGTCGCCGGTTCGGGCACGCTGTCGTACTCGCGGAAGGTGTAGTCATACTGTGGGAAAGACTGGTATCCGGGATTCGCAAAGGCATTTCCGCCGGGATAGTTGTTGAGGACGTCGCCCCAGAGTCCGCTCGCGTTGTTCGCACTCTGGAACACCAGATAATAGGTGTTACCGGGTGTGACCGCGACCGGGTTCCAGAACACGTCAACCCACTGGTTCGGACCGACTGCGCCAGACGTCGCGGTTGCGAGCTGGGTTCCATTCTCGTTGGGGAGGGCGTCCCACAAGCTAATTGTGATTCCCTGGCTACCCTCTATCGTGTAAAGAAAGACCCCAGCACCGCTGGAATTGTTGGCAGACGGCGTGAATGATTGTGCCAGATCGGTCTGGGAAAAGGCCGCCAGGTAGGCGTTCTGAACGATGTCCTCCTGGTCAATCACGTTCGACGCTAAGGAAGCCACGCTCGTCCCGGCGAGTACAACCGCAAGCAAGAGCACACGTTTCATCGGGGGATCCTCCTAGGGGCGCAACGGTCTCACAAAGATGGAGGGCTTGCAATGACAAAATGATTTCGCCCCAAGTTAACGGAAGAGTAAAGGGCCGCGATTTCCGACAACCGCTTTCCACCAGTTGCGATTCGGGTGGAATGCGGCGCGATGAGGGACGCTGATATGGTCGAAGCTCGCGGCTCTCTACGGCGCAATGCGCAGGCTGACCAGCAGCGCTACGCCCCACACCACTACTCCCGCGGCGGCGACGCCCAGATAAAGTTGCGTTCGCGCGCATTGTGCAGCGTGGGTAAGGGAAGTGGAGATCCCATGCTGCGATGAAACCACGCGGCCAGAAATCCGCCGAACCCAATCAGCGCCGTCAGTCCGCCAAATGCCAGGCCGGCCACCACCAACACAAAACTCAGGTCAGACATGGTTTACCCCAAAAGCTGCAAACTACCCTATGCCCGGCGCACGTGATTGGCAAGTACTCCTGCTAAAATCGGGCCAACATTCAGGAGGAGAGCGTGAAGCGAGTCACAGGCTTGGGTGGGCTATTCATCAAGTGCAAGAATCCGGAGGCGATGTACGGATGGTACGAGAAGCATCTGGGCGTCACCCGCGATCAGAGCCAGGCAGTTTCTTTTAATTGGCGAGAAGCCGACGATCCGGATAAGACCGGAATGACGGTTTGGGCGCTTTTTCCCGAGAGCACAACAATACTTCGAGCCCAGTCGCGCGCCCTTCATGATGAATTTCCGCGTCGAGAACCTGGAAGAACTTCTGCAATCATTGCGCGCCGAAGGGGTGCAAGTCGACGACAAAGTGGAAGCCCACGAGTACGGCAAATTCGGCTGGATTATGGATCCCGAAGGAAATCGAATTGAGCTGTGGGAACCGCCCCCAGACCAGCAGTCAGAATCCTTAAGCGATCGCCCGAGTTTACAGTATTTTACGAAGTACTATCACTCTCGTATTGACGCCATCGACTCTACGGGCGACAATTTCATCGTCTCAAGAACTCTGCCCATCAAGGTTCCCTATCTTGGAGAAAACTCCAACAGCACCAGAGGTCGGTCTGCTGATTGCTGCAACTCACATGATCTAGCAAAGGAAAAGTGCATTTATGACTAAGTCTAAAGTCGTCCCTCGTCTCCTTTCCGGCGGCAGTTTTCTCCTGTTGCTGATCGCCTTCAGTTTCGCCAGCGTTAGCGTCTGGGTTCGCCCAGAGCGCAAACCTGCTGCAGCTAAGTTTCGATCCCTTCAACAATTCTTCGAGCCAGCACCAGACCGAAGTCGAGCCTGGAGCTTTCGCTTATGGCAACACTATCGTCACCGCATTTCAGGTGGCGCGCATCTATGGCGGCGGCGGTGCTGATATCGGTTTCGCAACTTCCAAAGACGGCGGGCAGACCTGGACCAGCGGATTGCTTCCCGGTTTGACGGAATACTACGAGGGCGGTCCTAATTCAGCCGCCAGCGATGCCGCGGTCGCTTACGACGCAAAGCACGGGCTGTGGCTGATCTCCACCTTGCCCATCGGCAATAACGACCTGGTAGCGAGCAGCAGTTCGCCCGACGGCCTGACGCTGGTCCAACCCGGTCTATGTCACGACTACCATCGACTCCGACAAGAACTGGATCACCTGTGACGATTGGCCAAACAGCCCTTACTACGGCAACTGCTATACCGAGTGGGATAGCCCCGACTTCGGGGATGTCCTCTACATGAGCACATCCAGCGACGGCGGCGTTACTTGGGGCGCAGCTAAGAGAAATACCGGCCAGAATACCGGCATCGGCGGACAGCCTCTGGTCCTGCCGAACGGCACCGTTGTGGTCAGCTACGCTGACTTTAACGGCAACATGAGCGCGTTTACCTCTACCAACGGTGGCTCAAGCTGGGGTGCTTCGGTGACCATCGCCAGCGCACCCAGCCGCGGTGAGGATGGCGGCCTGCGCAGCGCCGGACTGCCCTCGGCCGCGATGGACGGCGGTGGCACCATCTACATGTCGTGGCCAGATTGCAGCTTCCGCAGCGGATGTTCCGAGAACGACATCGTCTACAGCACCTCGACCGACGGTGTTCACTGGAGCGCCAAGCAACGAGTTCCTATCGATCCTGTGAACAGCACGGTCGATCACTTCATTAACGGCATTGGAATTGATCCCAACACCGCCGGGAATACAGCTAGCATTGGGGTGAACTATTACTTTTATCCCAACGGAAACTGCAACAATAGCTGCAGTCTGCGAGAGGGCTACATTCAGTCCAGCGACGGCGGTCAGACTTGGAGCACGGCCACGCAGCTCGGCGCTCCCATGCAGCTGACCTGGCTGCCCAACACGTTCTCGGGATACATGGTGGCCGACTACACTGCCAGTCGTGTGGTCCAACGGCAAGAGCTTCCCCGTCTTCGCCTTGGCTTACCCGCAGATCAACCTGCAGGTCCCTTTCCGTGAGTCGATGTTCACGCTGAAGCGCAACTTCGACTTCCCCGATAACGGCATGCGTATCAGTGCCGCTCAGGACAAGCCGATTCCCGGCGTCAAGGGCACGCGGGTATGGGAGTACTACGACCTGGATCACAAGTACCCGATTCATCCGGGAACGGTTCCGGTTCCGACCGAGCCCGACAACGACTAAGACTGGCTTCTGAAACACTTCAGGCCGCTGAGCAATCAGCGGCCTTTCTTGATTTTGTGAAGCACCGCGTCAGGAAGTTGTGCGACAGGCGAAGCACCGAGTCAGGGCACGACCTCGGTCGTGCCGAATAAGGGCAAGAATATAGTTGACAACTCACCGGTTCCGGGCTAAGATTCGAGCATGGAACCGAACACACTGCAAGACGCAATCCTCTATTTCGCCGATCCAGACAACTGCCGCGAATATCTAGTAGCGCACCGCTGGCCGGATGGCGTCACCTGCCCGCGCTGCGGCAGCAAGAAAGTTCTGTTCCAGCCGAAGTACAACCGCTGGCAGTGCGGCAGCAAACACGCCCTGCGGCAGTTCACTTCGAAGACCGGCACCATCTTCGAGGATTCGCCGCTCGGCCTCGACAAGTGGCTGCTTGCCATGTGGCAGGTAGTGAACTGCAAGAACGGCATCAGCAGCTACGAGATCGCCCGCGCCTGCGGCGTCACCCAGAAAACCGCATGGTTCATGGATCACCGCATTCGCTGCGCTCTCGGCATGTCTCCGACTGACAAACTCTCCGGCCACGTCGAAGCCGACGAAACTTTCATCGGCGGCAAAGCTCGCAACATGCACGTCAGTAAGCGCCAGCGGCGCATCACCGGAACCGGCGGCAAAGACAAAACCGCTGTCATGGGAATCTTGGAGCGTGGCGGCAAGGTTCGCACCGTCGTCGTTCCGAACCGCAAGAAAACGCGCTGCAAGCGGAAGTCAGAAAGCATGTCGAAGCCGGGTCCGCTCTCTACACCGATGCCCTGCTTTCCTACGAGGGACTGGCGGGCGAGTACGCGCATCAGGTGGTAGATCATGCCGTCCAGTACGTCGATGGGTTGGTGCATACCAACGGGCTGGAAAATTTCTGGAGCCTGTTCAAGCGCGGCATCAACGGCACCTATGTCAGCGTCGAACCGTTTCACCTGTTCCGCTATCTTGACGAGCAATCCTATCGCTACAACCATCGCAAGCTGACAGACGGCGAACGCTTCAGCGTGGCAGTGAGCGGCATCGTCGGCAAGCGTCTGACATTCGATGAACTCACCGGCAAGGTGTGAAATACAAGAGGTCTTCTAATCCCATTCGCCGCAATCGCGGCAGAAAACCCAAGAGCGCAGCTTAGGGCTGCGCTCTTTATTCTAAGATTGTCCGTCATGGCCGACGCGTTTGACGATTCGAAAAGTAAAATTGCATGGGCTGAAAAACGCTTTGTTGATCTCCAGCGGGAAATCGACAATTTCGGGCAGATGGATACATACGAAGAAGTCGTAGAGCCGGACCCGGATAAGCCTACCCACCAGGTTCGCAAGATCAGACTCACTCAGGCCCTCCCATCCGACATCGCCCACATCACCGCAGAAATCGTGAATAGCCTTCGCAGTGCTCTCGACGCTGCTGGTTACTCGATAGCACTTGCCTCTGGCAAAAGCGAGCCCAAGCGCACGCTTTCCCCTTTGCAGGAAGTGTCGAGGGCATGGCCAACCATCTGAGCGGTTTGTGCAGGGATATCCCGGAACCAATCCAGTCTCTCTTTTTCGGATTCCAGCCGTACCGTGGAGGGGATGATCTTCTCTGGGCTCTCAACGAGATTCGTAATACCGTAGAACACAAAATGGTTACTCCGGTTGGAACCGGAGCATTCCCGATGGGTGCCTACGTTCACGGCACCGGGTTCTTCCAGATGCCCCGACCCCACGTATGGGACAGCGCAAAAAACGAGATGGTACTTATTACCCTCGGCGCGGGAGCGGAGTTCAACTACCAGTTCAATTTTCGCTTGTTCGTAGCTTTTGGCGAAATCGAAGTTGTAAAGGGGATGGAGGTCATACAAACGCTCAACAAGATCGGCTACAAGGTACAGAGCATCTTGGCCTCTATCGAGGCGGAAAGTAAACGCCTCGGAATTATCAAATGATGCGAGAGGAGTATCCATGACTGCAATACGTCGGAGCGTTGCACAGCTTCAAAATCAAACCGTCACAGTTAAGACCATTGAAGGCGCGTATACAGGGACACTTGATCTGTCGGATGACAATGGAGTGTGGATTGCGTTTGGCATGAGCGCTCCATTGCCAGCTGGTGCTCCAGCGCGTTCCAACATGAGAATCTATTTCACCTTTGCGCAGATGATCTGGCTTGCTTCTGTTGCTGATTGATCCTGATCATTTTAGCCAGCGCCTTCAGTGTTGCAGCGTCTTGCTGCGACACAAAGTCACTGTCCACACCACGGAGTTCGCGTGGAATCCTACGCCCTCTAAGCTTCACTGGCTCTTGTGGCACCGAGCACACCTATGCGATGATTTCGCTAGGCGCGAAAACCTCCAAGGCTCCGGCTGGCACCGGGGCTTTTTCTTCTGCTACCAATCTTACTACTCGGGGCTATAATGCCCGCATGAGACCGTTACCAGCGGCACCGGATGTACCCGGCGACACGCCAGCCGAGCGGCTGAGCAATGCGTTGAATAGGGTTCTGAAGGTTTCGAAGGCCGATCTACTGAAAGAGGAAGCGCGGCTCAGACAGAGCAGCGAGAAGAAGCGGGCCAAGCGGAAACGCGCTTCCTGACTCGCGCAACCTGTCACGGCTGCTTCAACCCTACCTCTTGGCCGATGAGTTGTCACCTATATTTGTACCCTACTTTGGCTGGCTCGCTAATCGCCGCCGCCGGGAGTTGTTGCCTCTTTGCCGGAGGTTGCTAGCGGTCGCACCTCCACCGGCTGAAGCGAAAACCGACGCAGCCGCGGTCTGGCAGTGTCCGATCTGCGGTAGCCCCATGCAAGTTGTGGAGCTGCTAACCGCCGCCCATATCCAGCAAGAACAAGGACACCAGGTCTATATCCTTGATAGCTCCTAACCAGGCGGTCCCTTTGACGAGAAGCATGCGCGCTTCGGCGTGGGTACGATACGTGTCCCTCGCACTTAAAAACTATCGTTCCGACCCTCTCGGGAACGACGCAACACGACATATCCGCTCTGCTGCTAATCGGCTCTGCCGGATTCCCTTCAACCAACCAAGCCTGCTACCCCGCCTTCGCCGCACTCAGCAACATTCAAAACCCATAAGAGGGCTCCCGTGGTGCCAGCGGCTTCCTTCTAACGCCCTTATCGAAAGCGCCTCGGCACTACACTGAAGCGCTCCGCTCCGCCTTTTCACGCCGGGGCACTTCCGATAAGGCCCTAGCGTTTCTCGTCCAAGTGGTGTCCCAATGCGGTTGCGGGATGCTGGCAAACTCCCGGGGAACATATTCCATCCGGCTCAGATAGGGTACGACTTGGCCTGTTCTATAAAGGGGAATGTCAAGAGAAACACTTCTCCCATGACTGGAAAAGAGTTTCTTGACTTCCAGCCCCTGTGCGCTGGGCGACGCGTTCTGCTGTGGTGCGGAACCTCACCTCTTCGCCTTCTGGCATAGCTTATGTGCGCTGCGACGACGCCAATCGGTTTGCAAAACTTAGCAAGCGTTCCGGTCGTACGGTGTCAACCATGGTTCTATCTGAGGCTCGTGGCCTACGGCTTTATCGGGTTATCCGAGGGGGCATAGGGTTATCACAGAGACTGGGTGCCGGAGGCACCATGTCTACAGGCCATACTCATACTCGCCCTCGACCCCGAGCGTCTCTCAGAACCGGCTGGCCATCATCGCGAAGATCGGCGAGAGGCAGAGGCTCTCGGCAGAAACGCTCAAGCTGCTTGCTGTTTTAGTTTCTCAGCGTCGAAGCTTTCTCCCTTCTTCCAAAGTGTCAGCGTAATCGCCGCAATCTTTCGCGCCAGCGTAAGACCCGAAACCTGACATCCGGGCCTGACGGTTGATAGCTGACTGCTCAAAGCTCAGCGAAGATGTCCTTGAAGTCGTAGCACCCTGTTCTGCCGGCGATCCATTCGGCGGCCAGGACGGCTCCCTCGGCGAAGGTACGACGCGACTTCGCTTCGTGCGTCAAAACGATGCGGTCGCCCGGCGAGTTCAGCTCCAGGATATGGGTGCCAGTGACATCGCCTTCCCGCTCGGACGTAATTTGTACCTCATGGCATTGCAGAACTTGCTGTATAGCTACGGCCGTGCCTGAGGGCGCGTCCTTCTTGTGAATGTGATGGCGCTCGGTGATGTGGCCGGAATATCCGTGAGCTAGCGCCGGCGCGGCGGCTTTGAGAATCTCGAAAAACAGATTCACGCCATAGGAGAAATTCGCGCCGAAGACGAAGCCTGTTCCTGCCTTTTCTACGAGCGCGCATACCCGCTGCATCTCGCCGTACCAGCCCGTGGTGCCGACTACCATCGGCTTGTTGCATCGGACCACGGCTTCGACATTCGCTAGCACCACGTGTGGGGTGGTGAAGTCAATGACGACCTCGATCGCGCGAAGATTCTCGGCGGTGAGCCAGATCGCATCTTTGTTTTGCGCGCTGGTGATGCTCTGTACCTGATGGCCGCGCTCGCGTGCGACCTCGGCGACCAGCGCGCCCGTCTTGCCGCGGCCGAGCACGAGGATGTTCAACGCCTTAGGCATAGCTTTGGTAGTGCGGCGCTTCAGCGCCGCGTTCCCGTGAGCCCTTCCACTCCCGGCTTGGCATCTCCTGCGAGCAGAAGATGCCAAGCCGCAACTAGCCTACTCCCACAGCGCGGGCCTGAAGGTGTTCAGTTCCATGACATCCTTTACAGTGCGTTCCGGGACATCCTTTACACTCCCTGGCGAGCGAAGCGAGCTTGGGGGGCGATGCAAGGATGCCTTGGAAGACAATGGACCTACAGCAACAACGCGTGGAGTTCGTGGTAGCTGCGAGCCGAAAAGAAAAACCTTTCTTTGAATTGTGTAAGGAGTTTGCGATTTCGCGGCCCACGGGATATCTGTGGGTACAGCGATATCGGGAGCAGGGTCTGGGCGGCATTGCCGAGCGCAGTCGGCGTCCGCGACAGTGTCCGCAGCGCACCGAGGCCGAGCACGAACAGCGGGTGATCGAACTGCGGAGCCGCTATCCGGACTGGGGAGCTCGCAAACTGCAATGGATACTGGCCCAGCAAGGCTGCAGGTTGGCGATCAGCACAGTACATCGAATTTTGTTGCGGCATGGACTGGTGCGCTGGCAAGACCGTCATGCTGCAGCCGTACGCCGCTTTACCCGAGAGCGTCCCAACCAACTCTGGCAGATGGATTATAAGAGTCCGATCGGGTGGGACAGCCACGTCGGTCCGCTGGCGGTGCTGGACGACCATAGCCGCTACCTCACGGTGTTGGCGGCCACTGGCAGCACGCGAGCCGAACTGGTGCGCGAGCAGTTGGAAGACGCGTTTGGGCGCTGTGGGGTGCCGGAAGAGATGCTGATGGACCATGGCACGCCCTGGTGGAACACGCAATCGCCGGGCGGTATCACTAAGCTGGCGGTCTGGTTGATGAAGCAGGGGATTGGCTTGCGTTGGAGCGGGGTTCGCCATCCCCAAACCCAGGGCAAAGTGGAACGCTTCCACGGCTGCCTGGAGCGGGCGATGCGCTTGCGCGGCTTGCCTGGCGAAGGCCGGCAGGCGTGGTTGGATGGGTATCGCCAGGAGCACAACCAGAGGCGTCCGCACGAGGCGCTGGGAATGAAAACCCCAGCCAGCGTGTGGATCCCGAGCCCGCGCAAGTACGATCCGCAGCCTCCGCCCTGGCAGTATCCGGAGGGTGCTGAGCTGGTACGAGTGCGAGCGAAAGGGCAGCTGTGGGTGCAGGGCAAGATCTACTCGCTGCAGGCCCTGGCCGGGGAATGGGTACAGCTGCTGCGCATCGAAAAGCGAGTGCTGGTCTATTACTGCAATACGGTGGTGCGCGAAATCGACCTGGAAAGCCATCACTCCGTGATGGTAGAACGTTGGCTTTCCAGTTAATCCCCACTGTAAAGGATGTCGCGGAACAATCTGTAAACCATGTCGCGGAACTTGACACCTG
>CAWELL010000005.1:0-160324 GCA_963809865.1 uncultured Acidobacteriaceae bacterium
GGGGGCCTTGGACGGACCACTCTTCGCCACGTCGCGGAATATGCGAACGCGGTCAACTTTCCGCCAGTGCTGTCTGCTGAAGGCGCCCTGGCAGGCCCGTCAGCCGAAGTGCTGAAGCCTGTCGATGTCAAAGAGAAGTTAGACATTTTTTAGAACCGCACTGCAGGGAACTGTCACGTCCGCTGTTGTCTGTCCTGCACACCCACCCAGCCCCTGTTGTTCTGGCTAAGACCCTGGTTTGAGTACTGCTGAAAAACTGGACAACCTACGAGGAGCGGTGCCAATTATTCAGACCTTTCACGATCCGCCGGCACTCCGGAGCAAGTCATACAAGTCTACCAATCACTGGCGATTGCCGGGATCAGTTACTTCATTGCCCAGATCCTTGGGAACGATGCTGAGACGCTTGACGTCTTGGCCGGGGGCCTCGACCAACCATCGAAAAGCGCACCGGCAATCACCCCGTAGATTCGTTCGGACGGACGCGGCGGGCAGTTGTGGAGTTTCTGCCAGTCGAACATCGCCGAGCCGGATCCTGGGAATTCACAAAGGACGATTCGCAAGCTGGTCCGCACGCCGCATCCCGCAGTTGGTACCTTGCGGACGCTCCACAGGGACCTGGCGCCGATGTTCAGCAACAGTACCTCGCAGTCTGACCGCCCCACATTGTGATGTCATCGTTCCAGAGGCCGATGCGTTTATGCACAGTCCGTGGAATCGGAGCAGACCAGGGCACAAACTAGGTTGGGGTGGACCGGTACGGCCACATCGCGCCGGGCGCGTGCGCATGGGCACGGGGTACCCATCGTTGCGTTAGGCGCCGACGTATGCTGCGCGCTACTGAAGACCCGCGCGTGCGCGATGCTCGGCATCGACCATCCGATCGTCCTGGCCAGGGCCTGGGAGGCTCGACCAATCCGAGGTTGGTCGCGGCCGTCTCAAATGCTGGTGGTCTCGGCATTCTCGGCTGTGTCTTCCACGCGCCTGGTGACATCCCGGCCGCGGCCGAGAAGCCGGTTCGGGACCTGACGCAGCGACCGTTCGGGTTGAATCTGCTGTTGTTCATGCCAGACGATGCAGCCGTGGAGGCGGTGCTGGGCGCCCGGCCCGGATGTATTTTCCAGTGCATGGGCGTGGCCCGGCGGGGCCTGCGCAGCGTGTTTGCCCGCGCCCACGACGTGGGTGCCAAGGTCATGCATATGGTCTCGACCATCGATGAAGCGCGTCGCGCGGCTGAGAGCGGCGCCGATATCATCGTCGCTCAGGGCACCGAGGGCGGTGGCCATGTCGGCCTGATGGGCACGCTGGTACTGGTGCCACAGGTCGTTCGCGCCATCGCGCCAAGTGCCGGTACTGGCCAGACCGGCGGTGTCGCGGACGGCGCTGGCCTGGCAGCGGCGCTTGCACTCGGCGCCGACGAGCGTGCTGTTGGGGACTCGTTTTCTTGCGACTCCCGAAGCTCCGCTACCGGACAGCTTCAAGGAGCGATCTGTGCCAGCGACGGGCACGATACGCTGCTCACGGAGATCCCCGACATCGCTGGAGGCCGCGCCTTTCCCGGCGCGTACGTTCGTGTGCGTCGCAACCGGTTCATCGAGGAGTGGATCGGTCGCGAAGGAGAATTTCGCCGCCGACGTTCTGAGGTGGCAGCTAACGTTATCCGTGCGCGCGAGCTTGGCGATGTTGACGCCGTCTGGCTTCTCGTTGGCCAGACCGCTGGGCTCATTGATCAAATCGAGCCAGCAAGGCACATCGTGGAGCGTCTCGTACAAGAGGCTGAGGATCACTTCGCGCGTTGCGCCGCGGCAGTCTCGGGGCCGACCGGGCAGCATTGATGGCCACCTCGACTCCGCAACTGCCACGTCGAATCCGCGCGTCGTAGAGCCCAAAAATGCAGTCAGGCCACTGATGATCGCGATCCGGGGCCCTCTTCAGGCACCGACGCTTCCCGGCGCGCTCACGACTCCGCTGGTTGGCGTGACGTCAACAGGTGGTGAACTGGCTCGCCTCTCAGGTACCGATCGATATTCTCAACCGCTAGCTGCACCATCCGTGGAATACTGGGCGCTGCTGACGCCGGCGCTGTGCGGGGTCACGATAGCTGCGGCAGGTCGGCGAACGGGTGGACCTCGGTAAGTTAGTCTTCGACCACATCGAGTCCCGCGCCGCCGACGCGGCCTTCGGCAATTGCCGTACGCAACGCACCTGTGTCGATCAATTCGCCCCGCGATGTGTTGATGAGAGCGCGTGGTTGCATTGTGCATTCAGCACCCGCGATTGCTGGAAATCCCGCGCCACCGACTGCGATGCCTCTGCCAAACAACCGCTGCTGGTGGTGCTCGAAGACCTGCACGACGCCGACCGCGGGACGCTCGACCTGCTGCTCTACCTCGCGCGAAACCTGCACGTTGCTCGAATTCTGGGGTTGGCACCTGCAGTGATGTGGAGGTCGATCGCGCCCATCTGTTGTCGGCGGCACTGACCGAACTGCATCGGGCCAGCAACGTGGCGCGCATCCAACTCCATGGGTTGTCGACCGACGAGGTCCACCGATTGCTGACGGAGACCAGCCAGCAGACAGTCCGCAGCCATTTGCCGAACTGGTGCAGCGTCAGACCGAATGCAACCCGCTGTTCGTCCGCGAGACGCTGCGCTTCGTGATCGACACCGGTCTCGTGGAACGGCGGGATGGCGCGTTGCTGCGGGTAGGCGACCAGAGTCTGGCGGGTCGGATACCCGAAGGCCTGTGGGACGAGCCCATTTCCGACCCGCCACAGGGCCCCGCCAGCCGCCCCTCTGCCGCCCGGCTTCCCCGACGGCAACCCCGACGAGCGCGAGCTGCTGCTCGCCTGGCTCGGCTTTCTCCGCGGCGCCGTGCTGCGCAAACTGGACGGCCCGGACGACCAGCAGGCGCGCTGGCGGCCCGAAAGCCGCCTGATCCCGCTGCTCGGCATCGTCAACCACCTCACGCGTGTCGAGTGGCGCTGGATCGACGGCGGCATGCGCGGCGAACCCACGACCAGACCGGCCGAGGAGGAGGAGGAGGAGTTTTCCCCTCCTCCTGGCGAGCTCAGCGTCGCGCAAGCCGTCGCCGCCTACCGTGCACGGGCAGCTGCCACCGACACCTTCGTGGGGGCCGCGCCGTCGCTCGCGGAGCCCTGTCTTCGGGGCCATGACCGCGATCTACGCTGGGTGCTGCAACACCTGATCAACGAGACCGGGCGGCACGCCGGCCACGCCGACGCCAACCGCGAGCTGCTCGACGGGACCACCGGCCAGTGACGGCCGCCGCCGAACCGCAGACCACGCTGGCCCCGCGCCTGGACACGCCCGACTGGGCCTCGGCCGCCGACGCGCTGATCGCCATCGTCACCAACCGCCTTCATTCGGACGTCTCCCGCCGCGGATGCTAGCGGCCTACGTTTCGATGTTAATCCATGTGGCGAGCATGTTCGTCATCGCCTTTTCGGCCTGTATGTCATGCTTGGGGTGCCCGGTGGGTTGGCTCACTTTTTGGCTGCTCAGATCTCTGGTGGCTTGGATTGGATCTGCCGCCCACTGGGTCCATTCGACCCCGGGCGTGACTTGATAGGAACTTGGCCCTCGGCTTCGATACAGGCGTGTCCTCCGGTCGATCTGGTGAGTTCCGTTTCGGAGCGAGGAAAGTGACGATGGTCATACTGGGAGTTGACGCCCACAAGAGGACGCACACATTCGTGGCGATCAAAGACGCCGGACATAGGAGCATCCTATCCACAGCGGCGTGGCTCATCACCACGAATGATTATGTTCCTCAGCGGCATTCTGGCGATGCTGATGAGTGCCGCGCCGAGAGGTGCATAGTCGGGCGCCGAGACCGCGAGCAGACGCCTGACGGCCAGTTTTCGACGTCGTCCGAGGCGCGCGTCGCTGAGCTGGCGACTCTGGCCGACGCCGCCGAGCGCGCCCACGCGTACGAGGGGCAGAGCAAATCAGCCGCGACGATTCGTGCCTACGCCGCCGGCTGGCGCGATTTTCTCCAGTTCTGCGAGCGACGCGGCGCAGAACCCCTACCGCCCGTTTGGTGCGTGCAAGCCGACGTCCGGGTGGCTAATCCGCGGCGGCACGCTCCTTGAGCACCAGATCGAACATAGCCTGGGTCGGCGGCATGCACACTGCGCCGCTGCAGGCCTGATAGCGCACGGTGACCTGGACCGTGCGATCGCCCATCGGCTCGCCGCGCTGCACGATGAACTCAAAGGGCACGGTGACGCGAAACTTGCCCTCGAACGTCTGTAGCTCTTCCTGCAGGCTCGGAAATGCAAACGAGGTCGACTCCGGCCACACGGGTTGGCCGACCTGCATGGCGACGCCGCTCAACTCGATCGCGAGTGGCACGTAGTCCGCGGGCACCGGCTCCGCGTAGACGTGCCAGCCTTCGGCAATGTCGAGGTCGACAATCGCGTTCAGCCGCTGGTAGCGCCAGTAGGTCGACGAATCGATGTGGGCCTGAATGCGCACCTGCTCGTGCCCGACGTCGCCGAACGGGGCCGGCATCCGGCGACGCGATTCCGAGCGCCAACTCAAGCAGGCCGGCGCCCGACTCCCGAACGCGGTAATTGCGCTGGAACCGGCGCTGGATCACGATGCCCTGCTCATCCAGCAGAAACACCCCCGGGTAGCACACGCCGCGCTGATCCTCGCCGACCGTTACGCCGAATTCGGCATGGTGCTCGTCAAGATGTTCGTCGAGCAGCCCCAACGCGCGGATGACGTGGCTGCCCTCGTCTGACAACAGCGGATACGCAAGCCCGTGCCTGGTTCCAAATGCGTTCAGAGCATCGACGGAGTCGTAGCTAATCGCAAACAGCGCGATGCCTTGCTCGACCAGCCTGGCGGAGATCCCTTGCAGCTCGACCAGCTGCACCTTGCAGAATGGTCACCACCTGGCACTGCGATGGAACACGACCAGCGCCTGTCGCCCAGCACGAGCGCGGTGCAGGTCAACCAGCGATCCGGACTGGTCAGGCAGCACTACATCCGGGAAGACGGTTCCCAGCGGCAGACCTGCTCGCGTGTAGTCGCGCTCGTTGATCATGCAGTCGGGTCCTTTTAGAGTGTTATCTGCACGCCGCTCGGCTCGACGATCAAGCGCAGCGCCTGTTTGCCGAGCTGTTCAATAAGGTTGGCATCGTTGTAGGTTTTGGCGAGCAACACTGCACCCTGAAAATAGGCGAGCAAGGCCTGCGATGCGAGCGGCACATCCAGTGGTGCAAGGTCGCCCGTGGCGACAGCCTCGTGCAGCGCGCGCTCGAAGTAGGCGCGATAGCCCTCGAAGATCTCGCCGACTCTCGCACGGATCGGCTCGTCGAGGGTGCTGAGTTCCACAGCGAGGTTGCCGAATGGGCAGCCCAGCACCGCGGGCCGGCGCTGGAGTCGTGCCGCACGTGGGAAGAAGCGGGTGATGCGCTCCAGTGGCGGCACATCCGTCTTAAACGCCGGCTCCAGCACCTGTCGCCGAGCGCCAGCCCACTGCTCGTCCAGGACGCTCAACGCCAGGTCGCGCTTGGATGAGAAGAAGTAGTAGAAGCTGCCCTTGTTCACGCCGGCGGCGGCACACAGACTATCGACGCTGGTTGCGCCGTAGTTCCTGGTGTGAAAGAGCTCGCGCGCATGTCGACCAGTCGCGATCGGGCTGTGCTCGACCTGCCCATAGTTGACTGGTCGTATACTAGCGTGGATGGTCGCAACCGTGAAGTGCTCGCGACTGAACTGCGACGGGCTGTCGTAGGCTACCGCGAAGCCAATACCGGCGACGAACGCGCCTACCTGGACAAGCAACCTGGACAAGCAACGGACGCCGTGGACGCCGCACGTCTCAGCAACGACGTCTACCACTGCTTCAGCCGCGCACGTGCTGGCCCACTCGCCACCTTCGGATCGGAGCCGCTGCCGCTGGACGCTCGACGATCCCGAACTTCGAGCCAATCATGTACCCGAGAATTGCACGCCATAGCCTTTGCGAGAGACGAAACGGCCGCTACCGGGGGCGCCAACGTACTGACGACCCTCGACGATGACCTCCCCGCGCAGCGTGACCGTCTCGGGGAGACCGACGATCTCCTTGCCCTCGTACAGCGTGTAGTCGACGTTCTGGTGCAGCGAAGATTTTGTCACACTCAGCTTGGCCAAGGGATTCCAGATCACCAGATCGGCGTCGCTGCCAATGGCGATCGTGCCTTTGTTCGGATACAGACGAAGATTTTGGCAGGTGTCGTCGACACCAGATCGACGAATCGATTCAGGTTCAGGCGTCCATCGCGCACGCCTTGGTACGTGAACATCAGTCTCGGCCGAGCCGCACCAGCGGCCGACCCTCACCGTAGCACTCATCGGGTCTAGGCAGTGCGCGCCTTGACAATCTTGGCGAGATGCTCTTCCGCGGGTCTGGCAGCCGGCGACGCTCGTTGTGGGAGGCGGTGCAAATAGGAGAAACGTCACCGCCGCGCGATGGCGACCCAGGCTCGCTATCGAATTCCCCGATCTCACTCTCGGCGCAAGCCGGAAACCGCTCAAGTGTGACCAATAGCGCATCAAAAACGTGCGACAGATATCACGGTAAGCGACTGCGCACCGAACCAAAGGAAGAGATCTGGAATAGTCGGTAGTTCGCATGGCCGACCCCTGGACACGCTCGATGACAGGGCTTCCGCCGGCTGTGTCCGCTCCTGGCGCCGGCGCCCGCCCCCCCGCGACGACCTGGACGCCGCCTTCGCCCGCTTGCTGCGCCTGGACGTGGCCAACGGCGACGCCTCGCTCGACACCATCTGCGGCTACGCAGTCAACTCGCGGCCTGGGTCAGCTGGTGCGCCGACGCCAGGATCGCGACGGCCGACGACATCAAAGAGTCGATGCGCGATCGTCTCAGACGCCGCTGGAGGCCAGTCTCGTCCGCCGCCGACCATGCCAGATCCTGAATCGTCTCAGGTGACGCCAGCCCGGCGAGGTACACCCTGGCGCAACGTGTTTACCGAAGTTGCGTCGCGAGCAGCACATTCCTGGCATGTTGTGCTTGGCGCGGGCTGCAACTGCCACCACATGACTCAGACCGACCACCTGAACGGGGCTATCTCTCTCGACTAACGTGCCATCGCCAAGCTGCCCGGCATCATTCCTCCCCCACGCCCAAACCGTCCCATCGCTCTTCAGTGCGAGACTATGAACCGAGCCGGCCGCGACACTGGAGCTGGTGCGTTCATAATTCGCATGAAGACTAGCGGTGACGAAGGCGGCGATGCGCGTACAGTTCCCTTGATGCCGCTGGCGGTGTAACGCGAGAGGACTCGTATCGCATGGCCCATAGACCGAGCACGGTATGTGCAATTGCTGGTGGTGTTCGGTCACAACTTCCGGGCCGGTCGAACCACTCGGGGTCCTCCGTCGCCCGTGCCCACGACTTCTGCTTCTTTTAGCCGCGGCGCAGCGCTACTCCACGCGAGTCTGTCGCAAGGCAGGCCTGCTTGCCTCGGTGCAGCAGCGACGGTCCGCGGATCGTCCCCCTGATAACAGTCTCAGCTGTATGCCAAGTGCGGCCAGCTCGCCGAGCGTACTGCCCCGCGCTGCCCCGTACCACATCGGAGAGCGCCACGAATCCAAGGGCCTCGAGCCCATCCGGGATGGGCTCGCCGGGATGATTATGCTCGTTTGCTTATGTGAGCTTGCCGTAGTCGCTCGGGCTCCACGCCAGTAGGGCATAGAGCTGGGTCATAGCTCCCTGGTCACTCAGTTGAGCTGCTTGCGTTCCATACGCCGGCTGACCAGCATCGTTGAAATAGAAGAGATTTGTTTGAGGATTGCGCGCGGCTCTGTTGTTCCACGCCCAGTCGGCGTATGACTGCATCGCCTGCATCATGCTGCTCCGCAGCGTGCTGCTCGCATACGGGTAGAGCATCAACAGGTTCTGAAACAGCATCACATTGAACGACGGCGGCTGACTCTCGAAGTTCCCGTAATAGCTCAGCGTTTTGGACGCGAGACTCACCGCGTTGTTCAGATAACTCCCATTGGCGCCGGTGTTCAATTGATAGCGGAGAACATTGGCGCCGACCGTTACGCCCTGGTTGTAGCTCCAGAGATTCGTGTCGATCGAGCCATCGCTGCGCACCACATTGAAGTATAGACCGGCTGCGGACCCACTGGAATCCACCACGTACCTGGCGACCCAATTCATCATATTGGTGGCACCCAGCGACGCGGGTGAGGCCGTCACCGTGCCGTCACCATCGAATGTCGACGAACCTGTGAGCAGATGCAGATGGAGACCGAGTTCTGCATCACCAGCCGTCGTACCAGTCCCGCGATCGTGATTGGTGAGCCCGTAGCCGGTACCTTGCTGCACCCAGAAGATGCCACCTTGATCCGGATCAGCGGCCCTGGTATCCCAGCCGGACTTGGCGAATGTGAACAATTGTTGCGCAACAACTAGTGAATTGGTCAGGCCCATGCGATATTGCTGAATGAGTCCCAGGCTGACCCAGGCATTGTCATCGTGGTACTTGTCGCCGCCGCCTTGCGAGAGAACGTACGAGTCGTATGCTGGCGGATTCGCGGCTGCGTCCCAGTACTTCGCCAGCGCCGCGACACGGTTCTGGGCAGCGGCAGCATAGTCTGTTCCAGGGAGCGTTGCTCTCGGGACGCCTGCCAATGCCAGTGTGCCGACGAGAGCGCGTGTGAACGGCCACAGATAGGAATAGGTGTTGCTGCCAGCGGACCACGGGTACGTTTCACGGTACAGCGACGTACCGTCAGTCACAAAGAAGTACTGCTGCATCGCGTCGTAACAGGTCACCGCACGACTTGCATACGTCTGCTGGCTGGTGGAGCCGGCGGCTTCAGCCACCGACACCACCCCTTGTCCCGCAAATCCTGGCACGCTGAGTACGGTGGCGCCCGCAAGTAGCCACGCGCCGCGGACGAGCAGCGACCGGCGCGCTAATCCCTGTTTCATCTCACCTCCTTGGGCGTCAGTCTCTGGCGTACTGTTGATTGCTGGCATACGCCGGCTCTGATTCCCATGGGTATCCACCGTTCCGCAGTAGTCTGCCCAAATGTCGAGATCCTGAGCCCGATACCAGTACGCGGAGCTGACATCGCTTCTACGTTTGAACACCGCCCGGACGTTTGTACTGACTGAAATGGTGCTTCACGCAAGGTGACTTGCGTTTGATTGGACGACGCATCGCCGCCGAACCTCGCGTATACATTGCGTACGTCGGTCAGATGACTCTACAGCGTCTTGTCGGAGGTCGACGTTGCCTGGTTGATACACAGATGTTCCTCAACCGCGGCAACAGACCTGCGAATTCAACCCGGCCGGCATGCCATGCTGCACGTCGAACAGAGATGGTCCCCACCCGCTCGGGCAATCGTCCCCTCCGCTCTATCCTCGTAGCCACGGTATCCATGTCTTCTACCGTGTACGCAATGTATACGCGAGGTTCGGCGGCGATGCGTCGTCCAATCAAACGCAAGTCCACCCACCGATTGGCGGGTTGTCACCTGAGCCGCCGCTGCCCGCTGTGGGTGGCTCATCCTTGGGACGGAAGCTCTTCAGGCTGGCCGCGGCTTCGATCAGCGTCCCATCCACCGTGAAGTGCTCATCACTTAGCAGGTCCAGCCGATCAGCCTGCAGGACCACCTCGTCAAAGAACTGGCGACTGACATGCGCGTCCAGCAGGCGGTCGCGGTTCCTGGTGAACGTGGAGTGGTCGAAGCTGGGTTCGACCATATCCATATCCAGAAACCAGCGGAAGCGCAAGTCATAGTCGAGTGCCTCGCAGAAGGCGCGCTCGCTGCGGACGGAAAACAGGCTCATCAGTAAACTCGCCTTTAGCAGCCGTTCGGGTGGAATCGACGGCCGCCCCTTGCCGTCAGCTGCGTACACACGATCGAACTGCGGCGAGAGCTCGCTCAGTGCCACATCGGCAAACTGTTTGATGGTCCGAAGCGGATGATTGCCTGGGATTCGACTCTCTGGATCGATGAACGCCAGCATGCTGGCTTGGGGATTTGTCCGTCCGCGCACGCACCTACATTACTTTCCGACTACCTCCCACCGGAAGACCTTTGTCAACAACCTGCTAGAGGGCGTGGCGCTGCCGGTGCCATGCTGCGCAGTCGCGTCGCGCTCTCCGCTGACGGCCTGGACTTCCAGACGCGAGCTGGGATCCTGGGCCGACCCTGTATGCGTATTTTTCGCAGGCGCGGCGGTGGTCGATGCCAGTGAAGCGGCGACGGGCTGCCAGGTGGTGGAAGTGCTGGGCGACTGTGCCTACGGTGCGGTGACACGCGCCGGTTCGCGGCGGGACGCACCCTGATCGCCAAAGTGCCGGACCTGCACAACCAGGGCTACTTCACGAAGACCGACTTTCAGATCGATCTACAAGCTCAGCAGTGCACCTGCCCGAATCACTGCGAGACGAGTGACTTCCGCGTGGCGAAGAGTGGCGGTGGCGTGTTCGTGTTTGACGCCGAGACCTGTGCCGCGTGTCCACTGCGAGTTCAGTGCACGCGCAGCCAGAGTGGACGGACGGTACAGGTCCACCCGCAAGAAGCCTTGCTCCAGCAAGCCCGCGACCTGCAAAGACTCCGGCGTTTGCTGAGGTTCGACGGCGCCGCCAGGTGGTCGAGCACCGCATCGCGCGCCTGGTTCAGCTACCGGACTCAATGGTTGGGCTGAAGTTCATCTCGTGGTCGCTGCATGATGCCGATCGAGAGACGCTCGACCGGCTGCTGTACGTGTCCCGTCATTTTGAATTAGCGGATTCTTGTTCTCGGCACGTGTTGCGACGTGGACGTTGACCGAGCCGATCCACTGTCGAGCGCCTTGAGCCCGTTGCACAGGGCCAGCAACTTCGTTCGCATTCAGTTGCGCGGACTGTCGACAGACGAGGTACTCCGATTGCTGGCGAAACTCACTGTCACGCCGCCAGCCCCGCGGAAGTTTAGCCGATGAGATAGGGCGCGATTTGCGGCGGAAACCTCGTCTCGAAGTCGTTGATTGACACCCAGATTGGCGTCACCGTGATGCGCGTGCTTCGGGGCTCAGGCATCCGCGAGACCACCCCCGCGTACATTTCGGAGAACGCGCGTCCTGCTTCGTCCCCCATGTAGCGGCAGGCAGCACTGCAGAATTCCGGCGCCAACCCCTCAACTGTCTCCATCCTGGCGACGCCTCGGACGAGCAGGACGTGCCAGGGGAACGCATTGCTGTCGATGGTCACGGCAACATTCGGGTTCCTGGCCAGACTCTTCAACTTCGCCGAAGTCGACGGCGAGACAATGACAAGCTCCTTGCCATTCCACTCCGACCAGACCGGGACGACACGCGGCAGCCCGTCCCTGCCGATGTAAGCAAGCCGCGCGGGAATGTCCGAATGCATCAACTCCATGGCAACCGGGTCTTCGAGGAGCGCCACGCTACCGCGTTTGGCCGACATATCCGTTTCCCTCCTGAGCTGTGATACCGAGATGCTGGCGCAGCGAGTCGCGCGTCGCACCGGTAGGATCACCCATTCCGTATGCCTATTCGTTCGACCCAGCCCGCAATCTGGGCGCGCGTGTCCAGACCCAGCTTGGCCAGAATGTTCGCGACGTGGTGATCGGCCGTGCGCGTTGAGATGAACAGCTCGTTCGCAAGCTGGCGGTTGGTCAGGCCGCGTGCCACGAGGAGAGCGACCTCTCGTTCGCGCGGACTGAGGTGTCCGTCGCTGCCCGGCGCCTGGGTGCGCGAATCATCTAGTGCGTAAGTCACGGCCTGGTCAGCTGGCATCGCATCGCCCTCGCTCCAGGCAGCCGCAAACACGGGTTCGCCCAGGTCCACGCGGGCACGCTGCAGTGCGGCATCGAGCGCCACACGGTGATCGGGAACCAGGGTGACCGCAAGCGCCCGGGTCCACCGCTCGGCGGCGGCGCCCAAACGTGTGGCGCGCACGGGGTGCCCCGTCGCCAATGCCACGCACGCGAAAGCTGCCAGCATATTGGCTTCGGGCCAGCCATAGTGGAGTTCGTGCGCCAAGCGGAGCCCGCGCCCCAGCAGCGTCCGCGCGTCGTCGTACTTCCGCTCGTGAAACGACAGCATGCCCATCAACCCGAGCACGATTGAGCTCCCGTCGCGATCCCCAAGCTCCTGTCGGACGGCCAGACTCTCTTCATAGAGTTCGCGTGCGGCCGGATACTCGCCCCGCAAATGCGCAGCCCGTGCCAACAGATGCAGGCTCCATCCGGCCACCCACTGATCGTCGATGGCTCGCGACAAGGCAAGCGCCGCGTGCCCGAGCTCACTTGCGGCGGTGAAATCACCCTCGAAGTACGTCACACGACCAAGCAGATGGAGTGCCCATGCGATGGCATGGCCGTCGTCGACCTCGCGCGCGAAAGAAAGGCTTTCTTCCAGCAACGTTCTCGCCGAACTGCCATCGTTCTGAACGTGCGCGAGCCAGCCCGCGCCCTGGAGTGCGCGCATCCGCACCGGTGTGCGCTCGAGCCGGCCACGCGCGGTGCCGTCGAGTGCTCGCTGCAGCCACGTACGCCCTTCCGTCCAGTAGCCACGAATACCCCAGAACCAGGCGAGTGCCGCGCACATTCGCAGCGCGGACTCCGCTTCCTGCCGGTCAATTAGCCACTCCAGTGCCGCGCGTAAATTGTCGATCTCGGTCTCCAACCGCTCGAGCCACGTGGCTTGCGCCTTGCTGCGCAGCGCAGGTTCTGCATGCTCCGCAAGGGCGAGGAAGTAAGTCGCATGCAACGCCCGGACCTGCTCCTCCTCTCTACGCGCGAACAACTCTCCGTGCGCATATTCGAGAATCGTCTCCAGCATCGAGAAGCGCGACTCGCCGTTTTTGCCGGTACTCCGACGGACCAGGCTCCAGCTAACGAGAGAGCTGAGACCCTCCAGCACCTCAACTGACTGGCCGTAGACGGCCTCGGCAGCCTCGATAGTCCAGCCACCTCGAAACACGCTGAGGGTGCGAAAGAGTCTTCGTTCGGGTTCCGGCAGCAACTCGTGACTCCAGGCGATGGCGTCGCGTAACGTCCGCTGGCGTGCCGGCCGGTCGCGAGCGCTGTCCGTCAAGAATGAAAAGGGGTCCGACAACCGCGTGAGGACCTCCTGCGGAGACAAGACCCTGATGCGCGCCGCGGCCAGCTCGATGGCCAGCGGCAGGCCGTCGAGGTGCTGACAGATCTCGACCACGGCTCCGACGTTTCCGTCTGTCAACCCAAATTCGCCGCGAACTGACTGCGCCCGCTCGACAAACAAACGCACCGCCTCGTACTCCCTCAGACGGTCAATTGGTAGTTCAGCCTGGGGCTCGGGGGTGGTCAGCGGCGGGACGACGATCTCGTGCTCACCATAGATTCGCAGCGGGGCTCGGCTGGTCACGAGCGCCTTCACCTGCGGGCACACCGCCAGAAGCTCGCCGATGTCGGACCCGGCGGCGATGACATGTTCGAAGTTATCGATCAACAGCAAGACGCGCCGGTCTTCGAGGTACTCGCACACGATCTGGCGGATCGACCCACCCTCGGACTCACGAAGCCCGAGGACTTGGGCGATCGTCGCGGCCACCAGATTCGGGTCGGCAATTGGAGCCAGCGGCACGAAGAAAACCCCGTCGCGAAAATGCGCAATCAGCGCAATGCCAATCTGGAGCCCCAGACGGGTCTTGCCGCAACCTCCGGGACCGGTGAGCGTGACCAGCCGCGTATCGCCGCGAAGCAGCCGCTTACGCCCGGCTTCCAATTGATCCTCTCGGCCAATCAATGTGGTCGTCTGAGCCGGCAGGTTGTGCCGCGGGGCGCCGAGCGAAGGCGGCACCTCGGCAACTCGGTGCGTTGCCATTTCATTGGAGGCTCCCGGAGTGCGCGCGGCGCGGACAAGCGTGCTGCCGATCGGCCTCGGGCAGGCCGAGCGCGTCTGACAGGCGTCGCAGGGTGGCCGGATGCGGCGCGCGCCGCACGCCGCGTTCCAGATCGGAGATGCCGCGCTGACTCAGGCCGGCCTGCTCGGCGAGCTCCTCCTGAGACAGTCCCGCTGAGACCCGCAGTTGCTGCAGCAACCTCCCAAACGGCCTCGGCCTGTCGCCCGTCAACTTTCTGCCCCGGCGACATTAGAGTAGCGGCCCTGAGGGACGATGTCATCTTTGGATTGCGTGGGCACTGCGTGCACGCTGCGTGTCCCGTGGGCGGCCCTGCCCGCCGACACTGGGCAGCATCCCAAGCGAGAAGGTTCCCATGCCGAAGTTCATTGATTTCCACCCGGGCTATCAGATCTCGCCCGAGCACGTCGGGCAGCTCCGCCAGCAGACGATGGATGGCAAGACGGACCAGTACGGTGTCCGACAACTCGAGCTTTTCTACAGTCCAGACGGCAAGGGCGTGTATTGCCTCCTGGAAGCACCCGACGAAGGCGCTGTGCGCAATCACCACAATGGAAACTGCAACGAAGTAATCAAAGTCGAGTCGCTCCTCTAATCACGCGCTGCACGGAGAATCACACAAGAGGGAGTGACCGTCACGCTGGAGTGAATTGAAACCGGGCATGCCTGAAAATAGTAAATCGCTGACGCCCGCGCTCTGGAAGCGGTTACCCATCCATATGTGGGCTGGTGCGCGGTGCGCTTCTCGCGTCGGCGGCGCCCTTCGAGTCAGGTCCTGAGCGTGACGCGAGCCGATGGGCGACCGAGCGCCGAGGAGATACTCGACCGTGTGCGGCGCGAAGCAGGCGCCCGGCGCGCGTGGCCGCCATCCAGTATACCTGGGTATTGCGCCGGGCGTCGGCAAAACGTACACCGCACTCGAGGAGTTGATTCGACGCAAGCAACGCGGCACCGACGCGGCACCGACGCGGTGATCGGCTTCATCGAGACACACAATCGGCCCAAGACGATCGAGTTGGCCAGGTGCCTCGAGCAGGTGCCGTGTAAGAACATCACGTACAAAGGTGTTGCTGTCGAGGAAATGGACAGCGAAGCGGTGATCGAGCGTCACCCGGCGGTGGCGCTGGTTGACGAACTGGCACACACCGACGCGCCCGGCTCCAGACACGACAAGCGCTGGCAGGACGTCGAGGTTCTTCTGAGCGCACCGTCATCAGCACCGTCAACATCCAGCACCTGGACCCGCGGCCCTCGAACCAGATCGACCCAGTGGTGCCGCTGGGATTCGCACCTCGAACGCCAGTTGTCGCGCCAAATGGCTCACCGATCCGTCTTCGCGTACCAGAGTGCCGCCGTGCAGTTCACCCGAGGGTCGGTAGCGTAACCGCGCATCGCCGGGAACCCGCGGTAACAGAACTCCTCGCTTGCCAAGGGGGACTTCTTCGCCAGTGCCCGGGTCAGTGATCTTGGCATCAAGCTAGGGCAACGGCTTGCCGACGGTGCCGGCCTTCAGTTCGAACGGATCGTCCGGCGGAGCCTTCCGTCGGGCAAATCTGAGCACGCCTGGCCTTCGCCAGGCCCAGACCAATTGAGAGCGCGATGGGCGCGGCCGGACGACCCGTCCACGGGCACCAGGAGGTTCGCAATTCGAGCATCCTGGACCCAGCCGAGCAGGCGGTAGCAGTGGGCGAGCAGCTCACGCCGGAATGGCTCGGTGGCCTCAACGAACCCGGCACTATCGTGCGCAGCTCGCAGCGAACCTGGGCGACATCCCCGTAGGGTACGCCCGCCGATACGAGGCAAGCACCCGACTGCCTCGCCAATAAGGCAGCGCCGTCCCGCCCCGGGCTGAGCCAGGTGCGCAAGGCCGGGTTCAGCCCGGTGGCCGGGCAGATGGCACCTCGACCGTGAAGACGGAGTTCGACCAGTAGGGGTTGCTGAATGAGGTGCCCACGTCGGGTCGCGCGCCAGCCTCGACTCTTCCCCAACGCCGGCAAGGACCCGACGACTGGATTCCGCTGTTTGACAGCACTCAACGCCACGCCGAGGGGTGCCGCCCGATAATCAGGCTCGGCATCGATCCGACCGCGACGGGTAGCGCCCCGTTCGGTCCTGGCGGTCCTGGTAGCCTGCCGCCGCGGCCCTGAGCCCACCTGCAACTCAACCGCTTTCAAACCACCGACGGATGGCGACCTGTACCTGCCGCGCCTATCGTCATGTGACTAATGGCTCTGGCCTCCCTTTCGTTCGCGACCACGCGCCCAGCGCTGGCACTCGCGGCGTTGTCCGACCAGACGAAGCGCCGCGTGCTGCTCGTCGCGATCGGCCTCGGCGCTGCCGCGATGGGCTACTACTACAGTTGGTGGCTCGAACCCGCCCGCAGGTTCAACCTCTTGCTCGCACCGCTGCTGCTCCTGGCGGTCCTCTACAACGCCGCGCAGGTCTTCGCCGCATGGTTCATCTACAGCCGCGTCGAGCGACCGACACCGAGGGTCGCTCCACCAGGTCTGACGGTCGACGTCTTCGTTCCTGTCTACGACGAGGACGAAGCACCGGTCGAACGGAGTCTCACCGCGGCAGTGGCCATCGCGTATCCGCACCGCACCGTCCTGCTCGACGACGCGCACCGCGACGACTTCAAACAACTCGCGGCCCGCGTCGGTGCAGACTACGTTCGGCGCGATGATCACCGCCACGCGAAAGCAGGCAACGTCAATCACGCACTCCAGCCGAGTTGACTCACGGAAGATGTCACCCGGCCACGGGTGTTTGCCTCACGAGTAATGTCACCCGGGGCGCGCCACGGATGAGCGAGCCGAGGGGGAAGAGTGAGGTCAACGATGCAACCTTGCGAGCATGCTCGACTGGTATGACATTGACTTCCCGGTCGTGGCGGAGATGCGCAGGGAATTTCTGCCGCGCACGTCCGCGCATGTCATTGGCACTGATCTGACCGCGCCCGCCTGGCTGGACGAGATCCCTCAGACCGGCCGACCATGCTCGTGGCCGACGGATTGATGGCGTTCATGCCAGGGCAGGCGTTCAAGGTCATGACCGGCCGCCTAACCTCTCATTTTGCAACTGGTCAGTTCGCGTTCAACGCTTACACTTCCCTCGACCTCTGGGCCGCGAATCTCCGACTCCCTCACAGCAGTAGATTTCTCGGGGGTGGCATCAACGAGCCGCACGAACCGGAGCGGTGGGGAGCCCGGCTCGACCTGATGCAAGAGCTGCTCCTGTATCGTTCGCCATACGTTGCGAAGTTTCCGCAACCCTACCGCGCCATGGCCTGGCTCTGCGGCCTGAGCACCAGCATCTGTCGACACACAAACTGGGTAGTCACGTACGCCTTCTGAGGCACAGCGCTGCGTCGAAGCCACCCAGACCGGGCATCATAACGTCAGACAGGATGAGATCAGGCAGCCGCAGCCGTGCGGCGGCCAGCGAGGATGTGCCGTCCGAAACAGCCTCCAGATGCCGCACGGACGGGAGTCCCGCGGCATTCACACGCTCCCAGAACTCGTTGCTATTCACGTTGCGCTCCGTGCGAGTTCATCAAAGACTTCTTGAGACTTCGCATATGGGTGTAGGCAGTTCGACCACGAGGTAGTTCACACGGCGCTCGCAACGCGACCCGACGTCGCGGTCGTGGGCATTGAGATACCGCCCAGAAGGGCATCAGCGCTGCGTCCGACCTGCGGCAGCGCCTGCCCAGTTGCCGGACATTTGATGCTGACGATGTTACGGGACCGCGCTTCTCAACGAGCGATGTCTGGCGGCACTCCAGAAGCAGCCGCCCGGAACGTGTCGCGCGCGATGCGGAGCTGATGCTCGGTCACCTCATCGCGCGCTGGGACGCGACACCTGACTTCGCGAACGCGAAGCTGTTTCGCATCGGGGAGCTCTTTGCAACAGGCGGTCCAGCGGTTCGGGCATCGCCGCTACCGGGGATGTTTAGGGCCACCGTTCTGATGGACTTCTTGAGCGTCTTCTGGAAGCAACAGCGCGAGGAGGGCGCTGTCCCTGATCACCCTGATCAAGTGCAACACGTTCCATTTGACGCTGCCGTCGGGCGGGGTCCAGCGGAGGGCACGTGCGGCGCTGGGACCGGCGAGCAGGAGAGAGGCGTCCCCGAACAGGCTTACAAGAGCCTCGGCGCTGACGGCGAAGCGGTGCACACTGGATCGCCCGCGGAGGCGCGGCAGCAGCTGCAGCAAGCGATTGGGCGAGCAGTCGCTGATTCAAAGCGTAGGAAGGTGCTCACACGAGGCGAACGACCAGCCTGGCGACGCGTAGCTGAGCGCCGGCACCTTGAGGCAAGAAGCGCCACCGGTTAGTTTCGCCACGCGCAGCGATCTCATCAGGTGTGCGGAAAGTCATCGAATACACGGTAGTTTCCCTCGACGGCGTCTTTGCCGACGAGAGTACCAGTCAATTCTTCGAGTATCGCGACGACGCGTACATGCGCGACGGCCTGGGCCAGCTGCTCGCCTGTGACGCCATGCTGCTGGGTCGCACCACCTATGAGGGCTTCTCCAGACTCTGGCCGGGTCGCGACCACCCCTGGGCAGACCGACTCAACGCCATGCCGAAGTACGTGTTCTCGTCGAGGCTAGAGACAGCCACCTGGAACAACTCGACAATCGTGCGCGGCGACGTGTGTGCCGAAGTGCAGCGGCTCAAACAGCAAAGCGGAGGCAACTTGCTGATGTACGGTCATGGCCTGCTTGCGGAAACGCTGCTGAAGCACCACTTGACCGACGCGATCGACCTATCAGTCCACCCACTCCTGCTCGGGCACGGGAAGTTGTTGTTCCGCGCCGAGCAGTGCGTCACGCTCCGCCTGATCGCGGCCAAGACCTTTGCCAGAGGCATCGTGAAGCTCACGTACGAACCGGACTATGCTAGCGACCGGATTGGCTGAACGTACCGAGGAGGGAGGCCTGGCGGCGGCGCTGGAAGGTGACGCCGACGCGTTTCGACGCCTGACAGACAGCTATGCGCGCGAGCTGCACGTGCATTGCTACCGTATGCTGGGCTCCATTCAGGATGCGGAGGATGCGGTGCAGGAGACATTGGTGCGCGCCTGGCGTCACCTGAACACGTTCGCGGCTCGGAGTACGTTCCGCGCCTGGCTGTATCGCATCGCGACGAACGTATGTCTCAGTCGCGGACCGCGCCGGCCTGCTGACCGCACGCTGCCCGAGACCATCGCCCAGGCGGTGGCCATGGCCACCGAGCCGGCAATCAATCTTTCGCCCTATCCCGACGCCTGGCTGGATCAGCTCGTAGCAACCTCCGGCGATCCCGAAACGGAGTATGACCTGCGCGAGAGCGTGCAACTGGCCTTTCTGGCCGCCGTGCAATTGTTACCCGCGCGGCAACGCGCGGTCCTCATCTTGCGCGACGTGCTCGGGTGGTCCGCCTCCGACGTGGCGAACATGCTCGACACGAGCGCCGCGGGCGTCAACAACGCACTGCATCGCGCACGAGCGACAATCGAGCAGCAGCGTGCCGCCGGTCGATTGCAGGCGAGCCGCGTCGTACCGACGGACGACGTAGAGCGACGGCTCGTGCAGAACTATGTGGAGGCATTCCAGGCGCGGGACCTGTGCAGGTTCGCGCGACTTCTGACGCAGGACGTCGTCCTGACCATGCCGCCGCTGCCGTTGCGGTATGCCGGACGCGAAGCCGTCACGGCCTTCTACGCGGCGGTCCCGTACGCTTCCCCCGACGACTTCGCCTTTTTGCGGACGCGCGCGAACCGCCAGCCTGCGGTGGGCGTCTACCGTCTCGACGCGGACATCTTTCGACCGGTGGGTATCTGGGTGCTGCACCCGGACGGCGATGGGATTACCGAGATCACCGCGTTCGTCGATTCCGCCTTACCACCGCGGTTCGGCTTGCCGACTGAACTCCGCCACTCACCTGTCAGAGATTCTGGAGAGCTATCTGATGCCTGATGTATTGCTGGAAGTGCCGATTGCGGCGACGCCCGAGCGCGTCTATACCGCAATCACCGAACAGTCTGGACTGTCGAGTTGGTGGACACCTGACGTCGAAGCGGAGCCGCGCGTTGGCTCGATCGCGGAGTTTCGCTTTGGCGGGGGACGGTTCGTGGCGAAGATGGAAATCACCCAGCTTGAGCCCGACCGCGGGGTGCGCTGGGCGGTGAAGCAGGGTGCGCCGGAGTGGGCGGGCACCTGTGTCAGCTGGGAGCTGGCCCCCACTGCCGGTGGGACGCGGGTGCGCTTCGGGCACCATGGGTATCCGTCGGTCGAGGGTTCATTCGCGAGTGTGAACTTCAACTGGGCGTTTTACCTGAGCAGCCTGAAGGACTATCTGGAGACCGGCCGCGGCCGACCGGGGGAGCTCCACGCCTAGCGATAGCGGGCGACGCGGCCGCGCGGGTAACGTCTGGAATGCTATTGTGGTTGCCGCGCGTTCCAACCATCATCCAGAGTGTTTCGGGTGGCTTGCGGCACCCGCGTCGTGCCGTCCGCCAGCCGCTCAATGGTCCCTGGTCGCGGTCGCACTGGGGGGACAACTTGCGGTGGGCCCTCGAACCTGGGATACCAGTGTGGAACCTGGGTGCCGCCGCCACGATTACGGCTGGATGTCAATGCGCTCGCCGCTCCTCAATCAGTCTTCCTCGCTGAATGCTTCGCGTAGCTTGGCTTCCTGCTCGTTCGAGAGATTGGACTGTATGAGCTCCATCTGGTCCCGCTGGGTTTTGAATGCATCAACCACGCGGTCTCCTACTGCGTTCTCGCTGTAGAGAAACAGGGCTGACGTGCCTGGGGTGACCTTCTCGCGTACTTGCTTGATGAGATTGTCATCAATTCCGACATCAGACATCGAGCCCATCAATGCGCCCATGCCCGCACCGACCGCGAGGCCGATCAGCGGAATGAAGAAAAGCAGCCCAAACAGCAAGCCCCAGAACGCTCCACCCAGCGCTCCTGCGCCTGCGAGGTTATTCAGTTGCTGAGTCTTGGGCTTCTTCTTATCCGAGGGCCAACTGACGGTGGCCGCATCGATGACGTCGATCAACCGCTCTTTCTGCAAACGCTCCAGCGTGTTAACGGCTTGCGTTGCGCCGTCAGGTGAATTGAACTTCCAGACGCTCAATGTTGTCATGTGATTCTCCAATCAACGGTGTACGAGAGTCGAAAGTGGCTTGTAGCTCGCTGCGCCTATGGTGCCACATATGGCCGTGGTCACACTCGCCAACGGAGTAAGACGTCAGGCCGGCCGAACAGTTGGCACACGTAGATCGACTCGAGCAGGAACCAACGCATCGCCGGCTCACAGGGAGCCCTTCGCGGCCATCTCCTCGCTGAGCGTCATACAATCAATCGGCAGCTGGTGTCTCGCCAGCGCTGAGGTGCGGGGCGAGCTCACAGGTGAGGGGAGGGATTCGTGGCCGGGCGTCGGTTCCTCGCGGTCGCGTCGATGCTGGTCGGAGCTTTGATCGGCGCTGCGTTCGTTGTTCACGGCTTGATCGTCTACCCGCTGGTGATTGCATTCGCCGTGACAGCGGGCGCACCGGTACTAAATGGTGACCAGTTGATCCTGGGCACGCCGGCCGGCTGGCAAATTGAGTGGGAGCGGGTGCACTCAGGGGAGGCCGCGATGACCGACATGAAGTGCGCGCGACTGTTCGCCCGGTCGCGTACGCGGAACTGCTCCGGTTTTTCGAGACATTTAGCGCGGTTCGAGCCCGCACCCTCGTTCGGGGCAGCCCAGTACGTCAAAAACCCTGAACCTGCGACCGCCAAATCGACGCACCTGCCTGACTAACCTGCGGACGTGTCTGACTCTGACCTGCACCAGCTGCTGCTCGGTGCCTGGCGGCTGATCCCGACGCACTGGTGGTGCAATGGTGAATAGTCTTTTTTTGTAAGTCACCTTTGGTGAGGCAAGGTCGTTGAGATGAAGGTCACACGCTCCCGAGAACCCTGTCATCCGTCCGGACATGAACCCGCGGTTGGGCGAGAACGAAAACGGTCCTTCGCTGATCCGAGTGCCCGCGTGGTGTCTCAGACAGCCATCTGGCGCTCAGCCCTCCAGTGCCACCGCGTAAAAAGAACGTCTGGACCACGCTGTCGAGCAGTCGGCGCCCTTGATTTCCGGGTGATCGAGGACATACTTTACCGAACACAACCGCCAACTGCTGACCTGTGGCGTTGTCGCTTGCCCGTTGTTCATCGGCGTGACCACGATTCAAATCCTGACCCGTCCCGGCTTCGACCTGCGGGTCCTGGCCATCAGCCTGCTCGCGGTGGGTGACTTCGGTTCGGTGCAGGTCAGCAATTTTCATCCTGAGCGGTCTGCTGACTATCGCTTTCGCCGTCGGCGTGCAGCAGACACTCAGAGGCCGTCGTTGCGGGGTGAGAGACGTTCGGGCCGATCCTGATTGCCGCCAACGGCCTGGCGCTGACTATTGGCGGCATCTTCACAACCGACCCCGGCCCTGGTTTTCCACCCGGTGCCCCCGACGCCATCGCCGACCCCCTCAGCTGGCACGCCCAGATACACAGCTTCAGCCTTTTCGTCGCGGTGATTTCGATTGTCCTGGCGTCGCTGGTGTTGGGCGCAGGTTCGCGGGCTTCCCTCAACGGCGCGACCTTGGGTAGCCGACTTCGCCGACGGCCCACGGCGCCGCACCTCGATCGGCAACACCCACCTGCCAGAAACTTCCGGCACGGCCGCCAACTACTAATACGACCAGGCGGGCACGACGCCGTTCTGCGGCCAGCCCGGCAAGGGGCGGGTATTCCCAGGTGCGGTCGGCGCTGGCACGCGCGGCCGGGCGTGGCCAGTTGGTCCTCCCATCGATGACCCACACCGGCCGGCCCTCGACTGTCGTCGTGTCCCCCAACGACTCGGCGAACAACCCCCGCAACCGCGCGGTGTCGATCGAGCCATCGCTCAAAGCGTCACACGTGCTCGGCCAGCGGCGGCGAAACACACTCGACAGACTGTGGCGTACCAAGGTACTCCGCTGTGGCGAGAGGAGCATCGCGTCCAGTAGCTCGAAGAGGCTATCCTGGCGAAGGCCCACGTCGTCGTACAGCGCCGGACGGACGTGGCGGAGCCTCTCCCAAGCATCGGATTCCAACACACACCGAGCTTGACACGCTTCTCACCAAACCGGAAGACCCTCCGACCCCTGGGGGGAGGGTGGAAACCGTGCGCTCGCAGGCGTGCCTGAAGACCCCGAAGCAGATGTGGCGCGCGTTCGGCCAGCTGCCAGCTGCTCTGCAGGCGACGCTCGAGCCCGGGGTGCCCGCTCGGCGCAAGCCAACCCCGGGGGATTCCAAGGGGCGGAGTCCCTTGCCACGTAGTCGATGAAGAAAGTTCATGACACGTAGCGCTAGACCCGTTTACGTTAATAGCGTCGGACCCGCTGTCAAGGTTTTACCATGGCCAGGTACCCCGTCCAGCCTCGCCGTGCCGCAAAACGTGCTGACTCTGCGGTGGCCAAACTTGCACGCTGCCGGGAAATCGGACACGGCGGAAGCGCATGAGTGACACAACGCGGGCCGCCGCCCCTAGCCACAGCGACGGTCGAGTTGGCCAACAACGAGCGGCCCCATTTGTCAGCCTGACCGCAAAATTCGTCGTGGGCTTTACTGTCCTATTCGCACTGGTGTTCGTCGGCGTGTGGTTCTGGCTATTTTCGGTCGTCACTGACGCCACCCTTTCCACCATCAAGGCATCGCTCACTGACACCGTCAACGGCGCCGTGGCTGGTGTCAATGGCGACGAGTTCGCCGCGCTGGTGCGCGAGGGCCAACCCAACGCCGCCGGCCTGAGCGACGACCCACGCTATATGAAGTGAGTGGCGTGGTTGAAGGCGGTGCACAGCCTTGACCCGCACGCTTACCCCTACACGTACGTTCCCGGGCCGGACAGCACTGGGCAACCAGTTAGCCAATCAACGCCACAACCATCCAGTCAAGTAACCACGAGTCTCCTGTTCATCGTCGATTACCGGAAGGGCAGGGATGCTCCGAATGGCCCGATCAGGTTTCAAGGAACCCTGGACGGAGAGTAGCGCCGAGGCGCAGGCCGGGTTCGAACAGTTGACGTACCAGCTTCCGCCTTACACCGACCAATGGGGGAGTTGGGTGTCAGCTTACGCTCCCATCAAAGACTCCAGCGGCGCCGTGGTCGGCGCGCTGGGCGTCGACTATCACGCCGATTACGTGACCCAGGTCCAGCAAAACCTCCTGAGCAAGTTCATCCCACCCATCCTGGTGACCTACCTGGCGCTGGTGGTGCTGGTATTCTTGGTGTCGCGCGTGCTGACGCGGCCCCTCCGCAGGTTAACGCAGGCCGCCGAGCGCACCGCTGAGGGCGACTATGCCCAGCGCTTGACAGGTCCGGAGCCAGCAAAGATCGACGATGAAATCAGTACGCTGACCCGCGTGTTCGAGGGTATGGTGGCGAGGGTCCGCGAGCGCGTGCAGGACCTCGCACAAAAGGTGGAGCGGCTCACGATCGAGATTGACGAGTCCAAGCGGCAGCAACAAGTCAGCCAGATCGTCGAGAGCGATTTCTTCCAGTCCCTGCAAGGCCGAGCCGACGAGATGCGTCGTCGGAAGGCGAGTCGGTCTGGGTCGGACGCAGCCTCCGACCAAGCCTCCATGTAGCAGGCCGCGGCAAAACGCCCACTCCGGTCGGACTTGACTCTTCCGGCTGTCCGCCGTCGAATCGTATAGTTCCAGTGCGCCGAGGGAAAGGCGGCGAAGTGTAGCGAGTGCAAGAGTCGTACGGCTTGTGTCGAATCTTCCCGCTGGCGCGCCGGGCCCGGCCACTACGCTGATCGCTGTAGCCCAGGAGGCTGAGTGTGATCGCAGAACTATCTCCCAACTGGGTCAAACCGCTGGCCATCCTGAATAGATAGGAACCTGGCAGCATCGACACGACCGACGCAAAGCCGATCGCTGCGAATGGCATGTGCAATCGACGCCCAACGGGTGCGAGGACGATACCAACCAGCAGACAGGCGACAAATGCGCCGGTCGCCATGCTGGCCCCGAGCGCCGTGATGGTCACGAACCGTAGGCCGTGTGCCATGGTGCCAACTACGATTGGCCACACCCAGAATCGCAGTGGCGTGGAGTAGTACACGCTGTAGGCGAAGACGGCGACGGCGGCATCGCATAGGCACTGATCATTTCTCGTGGAATGAGGTCGTGCCCGATGCTGAAGTGCTCCAGCGACCGCTGTGTCTGCGCACCCCACAATTTGTCCGCGGGCACGTGGACGACGCCCATGCTATCGCTCTCTTCTCGAGTGGCCGTGGCAATTTCACCTACGATGGTGGTCATCTGACATTGCTCCTCGTTACAAGCTGTCCCGATGTCCCGATGGGCGTATTTGCCGGTGAACTTGCTGGCATAAGCGCTCGGATCGGCGTGCGGCGCCGTTTGAGTCGCCCTCCATCGTGAGCGTCGGAACGCCAATCGCGGGGCGGCTGCGAGCTGGCTCTCCAGGTCGTTGTATTTCGGGCACCTTCGGCCAGTCCCTGACGCCATCGGGTATTTGTGAATACAGAGGTCGACGTCGTCGGCGTTATCAAACCTGGAAGACGCGCTTGGTTTGGACCTGATTGATACAGCCGACGTCGTTGCGAGATTCAGTCCACATACGCATTTGTGCGCGGATGCATGCAGACTTTTCGAAACCTTGCCGCCGCGCCAGCGCGCCAGCAGACCCGAATATAAGCCTGCTATTTGCGGGGTTTCTCATCCCTCCTCTGAGATGGCAGGTCTCGCCGCGTGTAAGACCTGCCATCGAGATGTGAGGTTTGTTGAGCTGTCGCTCAGCTGACGGCGGCGAGCGCGCTCAGGATCACGTCGGTGACCGCCTGCGGCTGCGAGACCATGATCACGTGCGAGCCCGCCAGCTCGGTGATCGTCGCCCCCGCGCGCTGCGCCATCGATCGCGCGAGATCCGTCCCCACTGCTTTGTCACCCGTCGCGACTACCGCCCACGACGGCAGGCGCTTCCACGCTGGTACCCCGTTGGGTTCGGAGAATGCCAGCTCCGAGAGCGGCCGCTGCGTGGCGGCCAAGATCGCGGCCTGATCTGCAGACAGGTCAGCAGCGAAGGCATCGTGGAGCTTCGCAGGATTCACCGTGAACTCCGTGGCGGTTTCGTTGCTCTGCCCCGTCGGGTAGTGCAGCGGCACCAACGCGGGGCCGAGGATTCGCATCCTTTGAAGTCTTTGCGACATCGCCCAACCGCTCCCCCTCGTCCGGCACGAAGGCGGAGACATATACCAGGCCCACTACGTTCGTCGCTGTGCTCGCGGCATTGGAGATCACCGCGCCGCCGTACGAGTGGCCAACGGCGATCACCGGGCCAGGGATTTGCGAGATGAGACTGGCGGTGTAGGCGGAGTCAGTGCTGATGCCGCGTAGGGGATTGGCGGGGGCGATGACCGGCACGCCCTGCGCTCGCAGGAGCGGGATTACACCGTCCCAACTGGAGGCGTCAGCGAAGGCGCCATGGACGAGGACGACTGTGGGACCAGCGGTGGCGGTGTCATCCTGTGCGGCGATATTCATGTTCGTGGATTTCTCTGCATCGGATCGGTTCAGCGTCGGTACGGTCTGTGCCGAGACGCGCAGCGCACTGGCGAGCCCCGCGGCAATACCGAGCGCGCCAGCTGCCAGGATGCCGCGTCGGCTGAGAGTGAGGGTGCGAGCGCTCGCGCAGATTTTGACCGTGTTATCCATCGTGGGTCTCCTGTTTGCGATGTGTCGCGCAGTGATCAAGTACCAAAGAGCGGCAAGAGTCGTAGGTCACGCTGGGAGACACCCCAGACGGCGCGACTCCTCCCATCAGTGACGATCTCGCCGCAGGCGGTATCCAGGGCCGTCCGTCAGGCGTTCGCCTGCCCGCTTGCCAACGCGCTCGAGTGCTCCCGTTCAACTGGGCCGTGGTCGAACTGTGGGAGGTCGAGCGGCTGTGCCCAGTTCAGGCGGCTCCACGTGAATATCTCGACTTTCGGCGCGAACCACTCGGGCCGATCGAGAGTGCCGGCCTGCACGAAAACGGTGCCAGGGAGGTCCTTCAGTTTCTTCGTGAACACCCTGGAACCGCAGGTGGAACAGAAGACGCGATCGAGCCCCTGGCCCGCACAGGTTTCGGTATTCGGACTATAGGAGAAGCTCCTGGTGTTTCCACTGAACAGGGTGAAATCCGGGTCAGGCACCGCCCCGAATGTCGCCATCTCTCCGCCGGATGCCCGCTTGCAATCCGTGCAGTGGCAGTTTGCGATGAAGGTCGGCTCGGTATCGAACCCGTACGTCACCGCACCGCAGGCACAGTGACCGGTGTACTGCTTGCTCATGTCCCCCTCCACAGATCACGCTGGCTGCATGGCGCAGGCGCGGACGGCGGTCATGACGATCTCCGCGACCTCCCTGGGGTGGGAGATCATGACGACGTGCGAGGCCCCTGCGATCTCGGTCACCGTGGCACCCATGCGCTCGTAGCTGAAACGGTGGACGCCGGGGTCGATGCACCTGTCGGCGGTCCCAAGCACCGCCCAAACCGGACGGCTGCGCCATGCCGGGGTCGGCGCGGCCTCAGTGAGCGCAACGCCGGCAAGGGGGCGCTGGCTGATCGCGTAGAACGCGGCGTCTTCGGCCGGGATGTCGGCGCAGAATGACTCGTGGAAGCCCTCGGGTGCGAGCGTGAACTCGTTCCCGCCCTGAGGCAACTGGTGCTGGACGACGTAGGGATGATCCCCGGCGCGGGGAACTTCGATTGGAGGTCGGTCAGGTTCTCGCCCTGGTCGGGCGCGAACCCGGAGATGTAGACGAGACCGACCACGTTGTCGGCTGTGCCGGCCGCAGTAATGACCGAGCCGCCGTAGGAATGACCGACGAGCAGGACGGGACCGTCGATCTCGGCGATCACGCTCTTGATGTACGCGCCGTCGCCGGCGCTGAGACCTCGTAGCGGATTTGGAGGAGCGAGGATCGTTACGTCTTCGCGGAGAAGTTCGTTGTACAGACCACGAAAGCTGGATGCGTCGGCGAACGCGCCGTGGACGAGAACGATGGTGGGGTTAGCCATGGCAACATACCTCCTCACGATTGGATATGGGGCTCGCACTGTGCGAGCATCGCCTTGTTGCACGCCATTGGTCAGGCGCGCAACTAGGCTGCGCGCTTCCCTCCATCATCCGATCTCTCCGGGCGAACATGTGGTGCTTGAGCGGTGGCTGGAACCAGCCCGCACGCTCCTTGGCTCGGATGCAACCACGATTGCCTCGAGGGCAGGGCAGGCTCTCACCACTGAGCAAGCCATCGTCTGCGCCCGCGCTCTCGAATGAGAGGTGCATACACCGACTTGACCAACGGCTGGCTGCCTCTCGTAATGGTTGTTGGCCAAATCAATCGAGACGCGCATCGGCAGCAACTGATGCCTCTTTCCGTCCGCGCCGGTGATAGCGCACCAGGCGGGAGTGGGCCGCCTGGTGGCCCACTCCCACGGAAACGACGCGGATCAGCGTTGGCTGATCCCAACGCTGCCTGACGACGGTCCCACCGAAGACGCCTCGTCAAGCGCGGCGGCCGAGCCGCAGGCCCCAGCCCCCAGCCTCCGGAACCCTCCGTGCCAGTACTATCGCCGACACCCACCGCCTCCGTTGCGCAACACAGAGCGCGGGCGAAGCCTCGCCGGAGACCTTTCGACCTCCTCCGTTAGGGGGCAGGTACTCCCTGACCGCATGGTTTGAGTGAGGTCACCTCCGTCTTTCGGCGACGACTTCGTGAGCGCCGCGACGATGAGTTCTGCAACCTCCTCAGGGCTTCGGTCGCAGGTTGCGACTTCCTGGCCAAACAAACGATCGCGCATCATCTCGAGCCCGCTGGGCAGGTGTCCGAGACACCACTGATGCGACCCCTCGAGCGGGTCGCGGCCGAGAATGCGAGCACGCAGGACCTGCTCGCAGGCCGTGAGTCGGAAGCAACGAAGATCACCATCGGCTGCCCGGAGTGCACTGGCTAGTTCGATGAAATAGTCGCGCCGCCTGACGGTCATCGGCATCACCACCGCGGGCTCCCAGACTTCCAGAAAGTCAGGATGCTCCGCAATGCCAGCACTAAGGGACAGTGCCAGGGCGTTGGCCGGATCAGCCGCATCGCCCTGACGCTTGACGGTGGCCGACGTACCCACCAGACGAGTCAAGTTGTGCCTTCGGCGCCGGTGGCGCTGCTCGAGCTGCGGCTGACCCGAATCGCTCTACCCGTCGTCGACGGCGGCTGGGTGGCCCGATGGCGCGGTCCAGCGGCGCAGCCTGCAAAGGGGACAGCGATTTCGTTGCACCCGTTTCTACGGATACAGGTCCCACGGGATGACGTTGATGCTTGATTTCGCTGCGAGATAGGTCCGTCCCGCAGGATCGATCGCAACCGCGAAACCACCCGCCCCGGCGGCCGTGTTGTACACCGTGTCAGGCGCCCCACCGGTCTTGTAGTCCATGATGACCGTCGTTCCGAAGGCGTCGTTGGAGGCGACGACGGCGAGGTTATACGTCGGGTCCGTTGCGACGCCGTAGGGTTGGGCCAGAACCGGCAACGTCGAGATGCCGGTGTTGCTCGCGCCATCGATGATCGACAGCGTGTTGTCCAGCAAATTCGTCACGAAGACATGGTGAGTCGTGGGATTGACCGCGATCCCGGAGGGTGCACGGCCGACCGGGATCGTTGCGATGACGTGGCGATCTGATGGATCGATCACTGTCACGTTATTGCTCTGCACATTCGCCACGTACACGCGCTTGGCCGCCGAGTCAACCGCAATAGCGTCCGGGTAGTTGCCGGTCGGCCAGTTCTCACCGGGTTGTCCCGCGGGCTGGCCACCTAAGGTGCCTAGCGTGGTTAGCGCGTTAGTCCCGGGCATAGCCACGTAGAGGGTATGGGTGGCGGGATCCAGCGCGAGGGCGACCGGATTGATGGGGTATGTTGACAACTGGCTGTACCCTCCGTTGCCGACAGGTGTCACTGCGACAATGCGGTTGCTACGTGGGGCGTCAATCGACGACACGTCAACCGTCGCCACCACTGTTCCGTCGGCCACACCGCCGACATACGCTCGTAGTGTTGCATGGTCGACGGCCACGCTCCACGCGTCGAAGCCGAGCGGGATGGTGTTGATCACGGAGCCAGCGGGACTGATCACCGTCAAGCTCTGGCCAATCTCGCTGGCCACGTACACCTGGCGCGTGACCGGGTCGATGGCAATGCCCTTTGGAAAACTGCCGACCGGGATCTGCGTGACCTGACTCGCAGAGGCCCCCATACTCAGCCACGGCGCCGTCACCAGTCCCAGCGCCATCGAAACCGACGCGCACCCGATCGCCAGTTGGCGAATTCCAACATGCATTGCTGTCACCTCGATGGCGACACTAGGGTCGTCCTCGAACTACATGCAGTGACGCGGTTCACGCTGTCTGCGTGAGATATTTCATTGCGGTCGTGAACCGCACACTTGGTGAGCTCGACCAATTCACGTGCACCTGCACCCGCCCACCCTCAAGAGCGGCGCCCCAGGGGCTGACTGTCGCCTGAAGCTGAACAGCTGTTCTATGACATCCCGTTAACATTATCGGCTCGGGGAAGCGAGGGGACGGCCATGTTCCGAAAAGCGCTGATTCGCTCGGCACGCAGATTCGCCGACTATTTGGAACGGACGCTGCCCTACGGGGACCTACGGTGCAAACGTTGCCGGCATGCCCTGGTCGTGTGCCAGTCAGACGAGCCGTGCGGGATCGTCTTCGGACAACACGAGTTGGGTACTTCCGGCAGGGGGTCTGCTGCTGACGAGAACACGATGCTGGCCTCCCCCGAAGACTGAGGAAATCTTCAGGCTTCAGACTACTTCAGACCATTTCTGATGGATATACGCTGCGCCGCATGTATATCAGGGTGGCACAGGGAAACGTGGATCCGAACCGATTGGACGCCTGGGTGGCGGATACCCACACACGACTGGGAAACGCCAAGCAGCGACCTGGGTTTCGGAACGCATATCACGCCGTAAACCGCGAGCGCACTCCATGATCGTCACCATTTGGGATACGCAAGAGGATGCTCGCACGCTCCTCCCGAGCGCCGAGAACATCGCACGTCTCCGGGCGAAATTCGATCGCAGCCTGAGGAGCTTGTTGACTTCTAGACCAAGTCTAGAATTGCTGAGCCAACATCGCCCTGCTGCGCATTACCGCGAATTCGTACGGCCCGCCGACATCTTCGACTTACCACACAAAGGCAGGTTGGAACCCGGCGCGGATGCCGACCTCGTGATCGCTGACCCAGGATCGAACTGGAGCTTCACGGTATTGGAGTGAACATGCCCGTGACATCGAGCGACCTGTGCCTGTTGAGTGGCGCAGAGCAGGCGCACCTCATACGCACAAAAGAAGTCTCTCCCGTGGAGTTGCTTCACGCGGTTTTCGAGCGAATCCATCAACTGAATCCGGTGGTCAATGCATTCTGCACCCTCACCGAGGATCAGGCGATGGTGGAGGCCAACGACGCCGAACGGAAGGTGATGGCGGGCGAAGACGTCGGACCGCTCCATGGAGTTCCCATTTCGATCAAGGACCTGATCGCGACCCGGGGCATTCGTACAGTGGCTGGCTCGGTCGCCTACCGAGACATGGTTCCCGAAGAGGACGACATCGTGGTCGAGCGGGTCAAAGCCGCAGGTGCCATTGTCCTTGGCAAAACCAACGTGCCCGAGTTCGGGTATATGGGCGTCACGCAGAACGCGGTCTTTGGTACAACGCGCAATCCGTGGAACCTGGACAAAACTCCGGGTGGATCAAGTGGCGGCTCGGCGGCGGCGGTCGCGACGGGCATGGGCTCGCTAACGCTCGGTAGTGATGGTGGCGGCTCAGTGCGTGGTCCTGCCAGCCTGAGCGGGCTCTATGGGCTCAAAGCCTCTTTTGGTCGCGTGCCACTGTACCCGGGATGTCGCGACCCGCGCTACCCGGGAATGAGCAGTTGGGAGTCACTCGAGCACATCGGTCCAATGACCAGAACCGTGGAGGACAGCGCCCTTTTGCTCTCGGTGATCGCCGGTCCGGACGATCGCGATCGGCATTCCTTGCCGGCGGCGAATTTCGACTACCTGGAGGCGATGACAGGCGGTGTCAAGGGCTGCAAAGTCGGGTTCAGTCCGGACTGGGGATTCGTCAATGTCGAACAACGTGTGCGCGAGGTCATCGAGAAGGCCGCCAGCGTATTCGCGGAACAACTGAGGTGCGAGGTGGAGGTATCACATCCCGGTTTCGACAACCTCGAGGACACATTCTGGGCGCTTGTCGTGCGGGACTCGGACCTCAAAGGCATGCGCGCGATGGCCGACCAACTCGGCGACCAGATGCTGCCGTCCTTGGTCGAGGGGCTCCGCATCCCCTGGACGGCCGAGGACCTCACCAATGCGGCCATGGTCCGGCAGTCGGTAGCCAACACGATGTGGCGGCACATGCGTAAGTACGATTTCATCATCACCCCGACGCTTGCCGTGGCCGCATTCGACCTGAATATCCCTGGACCGCCCACCATCGACGGCACGCCGGTCACACCATTGCACTGGTTGTCGTTCATGTTTCCTTTCAACATGACCGGCCAACCGGCCGCAACCGTTCCCGCAGGCTGGACGGATGACGGTCTGCCAGTCGGGCTGCAGATCGCTGGCCGTCATCTGGACGATGCCATGGTTTTGCGGGCAAGTGCCGCGTTCGAGCAGGCAAAACCCTGGGCGGATCGTTGGCCGCCGGTATTCAATTCGCCTACCTGAGCAAATGTTCGAGCGGGGCACAGTTTCCTCATCAGAACAGACAAATTGTACAAACCGATCTCGATAAGTCGCTCCCAACAACATCCTATGCAGACCGAGGCCCACGCACCGGCTGGACGCAGCCTTTGGCAAGGTTCAGATGCTGGCCAAATTCGACGACGGCCCACCAGTCCGGATGCCGACCCTGTCCGTCTGATGCGCGAGAGTGGTGGGCTCCTCGCATCACCAATTTGAGCGAATAGTCGTAAAGGTGCATTCGCCGCGGGATGAGTAGCCGAATGTCGTGCCACGGCCATCAGGTGGTTCCTGGCCAACGGCGTCACCTTCGTCCGGAACATGTCGGGCTTTTTGCTGCATCTGAGCATGCAGCGCAAGGTCGAGCGGCGCGAGTGAAGGTGGGGGCCCTTCGCAAAGCGTTTTTTAGTGTGAAGGCGTTAGCCGCGCAACCACGAGTCGGTAAGTCCAAGCGTCTTCACATCGGCCTGCCCAAGCGCACGCATTGCAGGGTGATCGTTGTCGAAGCACACCGGTTCAGTCAGAAGGTTTACGATCCGAGACGCCTCCCACACTGCCGCGTGCGGCAGTGACGGGCCGCTGCCCACGTCTTCAGGACGACGGTCAACGAGGCGAACAATGTCCTGAAGGCAGCGAGGTGAGGAAGAATGCGGACGGGCCGCGTGCCAGTCACGAACGTCCGTGTCCGAGTCCCCAAATACCGGAACTTGATCGTTTACACCGCCTAACTTCGCCTCCGCCTCGGTAACCTGGACTGTGAAATTGATTTTCACCAATCGGCCGAAGCATCGGCCAACTACTTCGCCGCGGGCCAGGAACAGGCCCAATACGCTGCCATACACGAAGTGCCCTATCCAGCTCAGCAGGAGCGTCGTCGGTGTAAGCGGGAACAACAGCACCTGTCCATCTGGACTTGCAAGCAATGTCAACAGCAAGCAGACCCAGATGAAGATCCCGTAGCCGATCGCGAGCAATAGAGGCGATCGTCGGGTCAGTGACGGAGCAAATGTGCGTGCGGCGACCATGAACGTCAGGCCCATGCCGCCTCCATCGCCCAGATAGCGGAACCCGTACCCCAGCAGCCAGTTCGGCTTCTGTGTGCCGTCCAGCCAGCCGCCGATGTTGGGGATGAAGTCGCCCCACAAGTGAAACGCGACGAAATCCCAGCGGACAATGTCGTAAATAAGCACCGCGACGAGTCCAGCAAGGAAGCCATCGACGGCAGTACGACGGTGCCAGGGGGAGATGATTCCCAGAACGAGGGCAAGGATGACGGATGGGACGATCATCAACAGGGAACCGATTGACAAGGGCCACAACCCCCCGATGGTTAGAGCGAGGGCGCCGATTGGGCTGAAGCCAATACCCATGTACGCAACGCTGATCAGGAGGCCGCGTTTGTCGGCCAGCAGCACGAAGAATCGAGCAAGCCTCGGTGTCGAATCTGCAACTAGAGGACCGTCATGGCAGGATCGCCGGGTAGCGGGCACTTGCCTTAGCGCGTGCGTCGGCTCTGCAATGCTGGCTGGACGGTCCTCTAGCATGGCGGCTTCTCGATGGGTATTCCTTTCGAGTGGGAATTCAGCGACTGTTGACCAATGTGTGTAGCTGTTGCTGTTCCGCTCGTCGCCAACGCTAGCTTCGCCTGCGAACGCTTCAGTAAACCAGGTCACGATGAGCCGCGAGGTCAAAGACCTGCAAGATCGTCGCTGGCGCGGCGTCGTCCCCGATATTAGTTACTTTCCAATCGCCATACCGACCGCGCATCCAGCTAACCAGGTTTGCTGTCCCTCGGACGACTCGCCATGCGCGCCGGCGTCGTGACCAGTGGGCACCCAACGCCATGGTGACTACGGGGGGACACGATAGTGCGGAGAACGTTCACCGATAACCTCCACCTGTACTGTGCCCACCACCTTAGAAGTGGTTTTCGACGTTGGCATCCTCCGAACGGTGGATCCCTGATCGTCTACGCTCTACGAATTCACCGCGCACTTGCGTGGGTCGTTGCGTGGGTTGTGCCTGGCCCCTGCGTTTGTCGGGAGGTCATGGATGAATTGCATCGTGACGGCATGACCGGGCGTCCAGGTGGTCCAGGTGATCGGCTCCGCAGCCGGCCTGGCGCTCGTGGTCAGCGTCGCCCCCTTGCTCGCGTCCGTGGGCGAGTCGAGGCCCACGCTGGGATTCGTCGATCATGATCGGCACCATTGGGGTGCGCAGGAGAAGAGCGACGGTGGATTTGTTCGAGGAATTGCGCCGCGGATACGAGTTCGGGGTAGCCAGTATTTCCGGGGTAGCACGCAAGTTCGGCGTGCACCGACGCATGGTGGGCGAGGCCATCGAGAGCTCGGTCCCGAAGCGGCCGCGGTCCAAAGAGCTGCAATCTGTGTCGCCTGGGAGGACCCTGGTGGGTGCCTTGATGCGCACACGCTGCACAGGCTGCACCTTGGTGGCACAGTTGTGGGCGGCGCTCAGTACAGGTCAGTTGCTCCCGCGGTGGCATAGTTGCTCGACCAGTTGCAGTCCCAGCGTGCAGGCCTGGTTCGTGTCCAATGCTCGACCGGCATCCATCGCGGCCCTAAACGTTCCATCGGGCATCGCCGCGAATGCCGACTGGCCGTTCGTCCACAGCTCACGTATGTGGGCTCCATCACGCCGCAGTTGGTGTCCGCGCAAGCTCGGTCGACTCCTGTTCAACGCGCCCAGCGGTCCCGTCTGAAGCCGCTCAATGAGTGCCTCGGCCGCGCCGAGCAGGCACGCCGCCTGCGGCACTCGGCCCAGATCGAGGGCGAGTCCGCCGAGACCTACCAGCACTGTCGGAATTCCCAACTCGCTGGCTTGACTGCTCAGTACAGGCCAGCTCGACTCGAATGTTGCCGCGGCCACTTCGAGCGCACCCTGTTGCCGCTGCAAATGGCCCAGGCTGGCCATCACCGCTGCAACCTCGGCGTGATAGCCCAGGTCGTGGAACAGTACGCGACATTCCTGGAGCGTCTGGTGCGCCCGATCTGCATCGCCCGCCATGCGCGCCGCTATCGCCAGATCGTGCAGCGCATTCGCGAGTCGAGGTCGATTGCCCAGGAGGCGGAAGTTCGCAGCGCACTGGTCGAGGAAACGCGTCGCGTCGGCGAAACGCAGTTCGTCCATAGCGAGTTGAGCGAGCGTGCCAAGGCGTTGGCTGGAGTTGAACACATCATTCAGCTCGTCGGCCATCACCAGGCTTTCTTCAACCCATTGGCGCGCGTCCGCGTGGTTGTGCACATCCAGGTCGAGATTGGCCAGGGCAGCCAGCGCCATGCCTAACGTGTTGCGTTCGCCAATCCGACGCGCGATCGCGGCAGCCTCGAGAGTTAGGGCCCTTGCGAAGTCGGGGTCTCTCGAAGCAAGAAAGCGGCCGTAGTATTCAAGACACTGCGCGGTCGCCCAGTCGTCACCAAGTCGCCGAAATATTGCAAGAGCTTCCTCGTACGCTTCCGCCACTTCGACACCGGCTGTCATTGGCATCTTTGTCGCGCTGTGTGGCGGCGCGATGGTTCGCGTCTCGATTCGTTCGGCGACAAACGCAATCCGGGCAAGCGCCATGCCCTCCATCCAGCCATCTCCCGCTTCGCGGGCCAGGGCGAGACTTCGGATGCTCGCATCGTAATTGGTGGCAGCATCGTCCTGTCTGGTGGCGATGAAACTCAGCGCGATGTACGCGGAGGCGCGCGCCAGCGGAGAGGTGAGTTGCGCATCCGGCCCATCCAGGAAACGCATCACCCATTCGCGACCCTCGGTGACTCGGCAGTGGATGCTCCAGAAGTACCACAGCGAACCAGTCAGACGTTGGCCGCGTTCGTATTGATTCGACTGCAAGAGCCACCCAAGAACAGCGCGAATGTTGTCGATGTCGTCGTCGATGCGCGCGAGCCAGACGAGCTGCTCAGCTCGTAGGAACTGCGGAGCGGCGCGCTGCGCGAGCTCCTCGACGAATGACGCGTGGCGCGTGCGTACCGCCGATTCCTCCCCCGCGGCGACCAGCTGCTCGAGTCCAAATTCGCGCACTGTCTCCAACATGGCGTAGCGTGGAGCGTCGCGCGCGCCGGACTCAAAGCGCAACAGGCTCTTATCGATCAGTGAGGCCAGCTGGTCGAGTATGTTCAGGGTCGACACCGCGGCTTCACGATCCGAAGACTCGCCGGTGAGTACGCACACAGCTTGAGCTGCTTCGAGTGTGCAGCTTCCAGCAAATACCGCCAGCCGACGGAACACGGCTTGCTCGGCCGGTTTGAGAAGATCGTAACTCCATTTGATTGCTCCGCGAAGTGTTTGCTGGCGCGCGGGCACATCACGTGGTCCGCCGGTGAGTACCGACAGGCGCCGCTCGAGCAGCAGCAGTAGGTGTTCGAGCGCAACATGTTTGACACGCGCCGCCGCCAGCTCGATCGCCAGAGGCAATCCGTCGAGTCGACGACAAATGTCTGCAACCATCGGCGCGCTGGTTTCCGTTAGCGAGAAGTCCGGTTTGACCTGACGCGCTCGTTCAAAGAACAGGCGGACCGCATCACCCTGGAACAAGCCATCTGAGGCTTGAGGCGGGCCACGCGAAGCGGGGGAACCTCCAGCGTGTGCTCAATTGACAGATGCAACACTTCGCGGCTGGTCACCAGGACTTTGAGCCTCGGCGCCTCGCTGATGAGCTCCGCGACAAGCGTGGCGGAAGGCAGCACGTGCTCGAAGTTGTCGAGCACGAGCAGCAGGTGCCTGCGATTCAAGAACCCGCGTACACCCTGCCGCAGATGGCCGCCGGCATCCGGCAAATCGAGTGCTTGGGCAATGGCTGAGACCACCTGATTTGGCGTGGCGACTGGCGCGAGTGGCACGAACCAGACGCCGTCGGCGAAATCGTCGACCAACGTCGCCGCTGCTGCCAGCGCAAGGCGAGACTTGCCGATTCCGCCGACGCCAGTGAGAGTCAACAGTTGAATCGCGGGCGACCGCAGCTGGGTTGTGATCGCCTCTAATTCAGGCTCGCGACCGATGAGCGGCGCCGCCGACCGCGGGAGATTGTTGCCGGCCATAGTACCTGGCGCGGGTAGAGCGCGCGGCAGCGCGTGCAGGACCGCGCTGACGGAACCTGGTGCTCGGTCTGGCTCGACGCTGAACGCCCGCCACGCAAGCCTGAGCTCTTCTCTCTGTTCCGCGTCAACGCCAAGCGCCGTCGCGAGGGTTTCGAGGGTATGCCGATAGGGACGAGTTCGGCCGCGCTCCGCATTGCTGATCGTGTTGACGCTGAGCGCCGGCTCGACCAACGCCGCGAGTTCGTCCTGAAGCAAGCCGCGAGCTTCGCGGTGCTGTCGCAGCAGGCTCCCCAGATCCCGCGGGCCGACGCTCGCCTCAGCCTTCTCCTGCAACCTCCTACTCCGTCCCGTCTAGTCTAGGCCGTTGGGCGCGCGGTGGATCAGAGGAAATTGTGGGTCAACGATCCCTGCACACTGCCCGGGCCCGATTGCAAGCTGGGGCGCGTGTTCAGGGGGACGACCATCAGCCGAGGTGAGCTCATCACCCGCGTCGGAGTCGGATTGGCGGGGTCAGGGATCGCCGGTGTCGCGACCCTGTCTAGTCTATTCCGCCGGGCGTCGGGCAGCCGTCGGCAACCAACCAACTCGAACCGCGGGCTTCACGCCCAAGCCGGCCGGCGCTGCCGTGTCACTTCGTCAAGGTGGAACACTACCGTGTCGGCAACATCGGGTTTCTGTTCCTTGAGGGTCAAACGGTCGGCCCAGGAGGTCAGGTTCAACCTGACCCGCTGGGATCGGCCCGCCGCGAATCACCAGCCGAGCCCCATGCGGGACGAAAGCCGGGATATCGTCAATGTCACCAGCAGATCACGTTCAACCTGCGTCACGACGTTCGCTTTCATACCGGACGCGTGCTGACCACCGACGGGCTGAATTCGCCAATGCTTCGGGTGAAGATTGGCTCGGCAATGACCGCGCGCATGGCGCCCCTGACCGCCGTTGGTACACCAGTCAAATACAGCGTCGCCCTGTACTCGTCACAACCTGGGCGCTCTGAAGATTGGGTGCGAGATTGTGAACGGAGATTAGGAGTCTGTCTGGACAACAGCCGACTCAGATCGCACACTGAGCATCGCCGTCAGCTGTCTCCATCGGACGGTACCGTTCGGGAGGGAACCGCATATTCAACGCGCGGCGACTGGTTTACCCGCACGGGTCGGCAAACTCGGTCAGCATCCATAGGAAGAGGGTCTCCGCACCATGCGTAAGAACTTGGGTTGCTATCCGATGACGCGGCGCGAGTTACTCGGCGCCGGAGTGGGCCTCCTGGGTGGGATGATTGCAACGGCGGGGACCCCCACTGCGGCCCTGGCTGCCACAGTTGCCCAGGTTCCGACGGTTTCGGCAGGTGCGCGTCAGGGCGGAACTCTGCGCTTCGGCAACATTGGCGATTTCAGCAGTTTGGAACCTCAGACGTTCGGTGGCGGTGGTCTCGACCAGTTCTACCAGGTCTGGGATCAGCTCATTAGCGTCGATTCACAGCAGCAGGTCCAACCTATGCTTGCCGAAAACTGGGATTTCCCCGACAACTACCAGCAGATCAAGTTCAACTTGCGGCATGGCGTGCAATTCCATACGGGCCGTGAGCTGACTGCCGATGACGTCAAGTTCTCACTGCTACGCATCCAAGATCCGAAGATCGGGTCACCGCTCACTGGACGTATGGCGCCACTGATGGTGTCGACACACCAGACAAGTATACGGTAATCCTGAACGCGTCTCGGCCATGGGTCGAAGTCTTCGACATTCTCAACCAGGCCACCATCATCGACTCGCTCATATTCCAGACCGACGGGCTGAACAAGCCGAGTGGCACCGGGCCGTTCATGTTCGTCGAGTACGCTCGGGGTGATCACCTGCGCCTGGTGAAGAACGCCAGCTACTGGAGAAACAGTCTTCCCCACCTCGATGCGGTGCAGGTGTCGATCTACTCCGACGCGCAATCGGCCGTCGTTGCCCTGGAATCCGGCGCACTGGACCTCATCAGCGTGGGCTTGCCAATAACAGACATGCTGCGGTTGCAGAAGGACCCCTCGTACCAGGTGCTGATCAACGATAACACTGGAACATCCTTGACGGCGATGTTGAACTGCACGCGCGCTCCGACCGACAATAAAGCAGTGCGGCAGGCTTTGAATTACGCCCTCGACCGGCAGCGGATCGCGGGCACAATCTGGCAGGGGCTCGAAAGCCCGGTGGCCTTGCCCTGGAGCCCTGCATCCCCAGCGTACGACGTGAGTAAGAACCAGTCCTATGCGTTCGACCTCGACACGGCAAGGTCTCTGCTTTCTCAAGCGGGCCCAGCGAACACGAAACTGGACATCGTCTGGGTGGCCGGGGCGCCGGAGTACGAACTCCTGGCCCAGATCTACCAGTATGACCTGGCCCAGATAGGCTTCAATGTCACGCTCAAGCCGACAGACTTTGCCGCCTGGAGGCAATCAGCGTACAACGTCGACTACCAGGGCGTACTGCTCGTACAGTTCGGGCTTGGGAACCTGAACCCGGCATCTGGCACAAGCGGAACCACATATGGGCCTCAGTTCAATTTCGCCGGGTTTCAGGATGACGCCTACACACAACTGGCGAATCAGGTTGTATCCGAGACGGATCCGGTAGAACAGCAACAACTGTACAGCCAATTGAATGACTATTACCTGGATCAATCCTGGGCGTTGCCCGTTGTTCCAAATCCGGAGCACGTCGCGGCTGGGTCTAATGTGCACGGCTTGCGATACGACTCGCGCCCCGGGCTGGTGCTGGCGGAGGTGTGGTTAAGCTGAAAGCTATCAAGCAGCCTGCTGACCATCAAGCGTCCTCCGACAGTACACTGGTGCACCGCACCCGTTCGATGCACTCGCCCAGCGCGAAGATGAGGTCCGGCGAATCGCAGCTCCACACCCGGTTTCGTGTCGTACGTGCTGGTCCGTTCCGGCGGCGACGGATACAGCGTGACCGTCTGCACCGACAAAGGCGGGACCGACATCGTCTCGCCGCGTCCCAGAGTAGGTCGTCGACGGCCGCCGCTTCGTACAACTCGAGAGGAACCTGGCGCAAGCCAGCCAGAATGTAGGTCACGGCCAACATTACCGACCTGACCGGCACGACGCCCACGATCAGCGAGGGGGAGGTATTCTTCCACTGCTAGCTGAGACAAGGAGTACGCGCACCATGCGTATGATGGCCCGCTTCCTGTCGAATCCGGCACCGAGCTTATCCGCAGCGGCAAGCTCAACCAGAGCTTCGAACGGCTGATGGAAGATCTCAAGCCCGAAGCGGCTTACTTCTTCCCAGACAGCACCGGCCTTCGGTCAGGTGCGATCTTCTTCGATATGGTCGAAAACAGCCAGATCGTCACCATCGTTGAGAGCTTCGCCCTCGGTCTCGGCGCTCAGGTCAGACTCCAGCCCGTCATGAGCGCCGAGGACATCCAGAAGGGCTTCGGGGGTCTGGCCGGCGTGATCGAGCGCTTCGGGTAAACGTTGTATCAGCGACCTTCGTGCCACTGAGCAGTTGCTCGGGTGGTGCCGTCGTCTATAGCCTTGTATCAGGGCCCGGCTTTAGACGGGCCAACGGGATGCGTTTAAGAGTTGGGCTTTAGCCCCTGCCTCAAGATGAAGCCATTAAGACACGCTTCCGCCTGCGCCGTTCTGAGTTCCGAACGCACGTTCTTCGTGGCCACTAAGTGCAGCATGGGCCGCGGACTTCTGCAATCTGAACGCAATGCGACGCGCTTCATTGAAGTGCTGAGATCGTATGTTGCAGCGAAAAAGTTCAAGGTACACGATTTCGTTGTCATGCCCGATCATGTGCACCCACTGCTGACGGTCGGATCGGACATGACGATTGAGCGCACGATGCAGTACGTCAAAGGTGGCTTCTCGTATCGGGTGAAAAAGGAGACTGGATATGCGGGGGAAGTCTGGCAGCGCGGATATTCCGAAGTCCGCGTTGAGGATGGTCACAGTTTCGAAGAACATCGCCGGTACATAGCAGAGAATCCCGTAAAGGCGGGGCTAGTTGCTTCGGCTGAGTTGTTTCCCTTTAGCTTCACTTACCTCGCGACGCAAAAGCAGCCGGGGCTAAAGCCCGGCTCAATTGGGGAGCGTAGCGGCCCGTCTAAAGCCGGGCCCTGATACAAAGCAAAATCCCCAGTCACCAAGCGGAGTTGGGATGCCTGCCCTGAGGGAAGTCGAAAGGCGGCCTGATACAAAACCGAACATCGGAAATCGTGATTCGCCACAAACGAAGGTTGCATGGGCACGCGCGTATGTAATTGCTCAAGTTAGGATGCGGCCGTGGCCACGAACCGGCGTCGCGGTTTGTATCAGGGCCCGACCTTGGTCGGGCCGAATGTGGTCTCAAAAGAAATGGGCTTTAGCCCCTGGATTTAAGTAAGCAGCAGGGGCTAAAGCCCGGATAATTGGTGAGCTTATCGGCCCGTCTAAAGCCGGGCCCTGATACAAAGCGAAAGAGAAAATCCCCACCCAACCAAACGAAGGTTGGATGGGGCACCCTCGTGTGTCTTGCTCAATCAGAGTGCTTGCCCGGGCCACCCGTCCCACCCTCGTGTGTATCGCTCAATCGAATGCTTGCCCGGCCACCCGCCCCCAAAAGGAAAGGCGAACCGGGGCACCTGGCTAGCCGTTAGGATTAGCTCCGAGAGCAGCTAGTGCAATTTCGAGTTCGGTTGCGAGTCTGGTGAAACACTGGGTCCTTACGCCAGTCTTCCTGTAACCCGCTCAGTACTCTGATCGGTCAATTCTCGATATGACTTAAATCGCACCAATTCGAATATCGCAGCACATTGGCGATCCACATATGTACTACCTTCCTCGGGGTTTGCCCGGTTCCTTGATCAGACGGTGGTACACCTCAAACTGACGATTCTTAGCATCGCTATTGTGCGTGACGACGAACTGGATGAACTGCCATGAGAATGTAGCTACCGACAACAGTATCGCGATATCAGATTGATGTTGAGTAAGCCAAGCCATGCGATGCATGCCTCTCTCTAGATTTCCTCTACCCAGAATATTTGAGCGATCCGGGGTCGCCAAACTCGTCATCTATATCCCTCATCAGGCGGTCGCTCAGGACATCTTTCTCAAAAGCGAATTGCAGATCCTCAGGAAAAGCGGTGAAAGTACGAGCTTGGGATTCCGGTTCTCCAAGTCGCTTCGCCCGCATTAACCAAGCTTTACCGTCAGGTTGGGATTCTAGTGCGACCACTGAGCAACCATATTTTCCCTGAAGGAACTTTTGAGCGACGTTCCAGAACGTTGTCTCCTGTTGGGGTCATGCAGTGCTCCTACCGTTTCCGACTGGACGACCTCGGGGGTGGCAAATGGAGTGGACGAGGCGGCCATTTTCAACCACGGTCTTGCCCCCGAGATAGTGAGGGGTTGGGTAGTGATCGTATTCGGCATCCTTATGCTCAACGGGCTCGCCGCAGATCAGGCACTTTCCCTCTGCGAGTTTGTAGAGAGCGGTTTTGTCCGCCTCGTCAAATGCGCGTTTTGGATCAAGCCGGATGCCAATATCCTCGATAATAGCGGCGCGCCAGTTGTCGTAATATTTGGCAATGGCCGGTCCAGAGGTAGATTTGCCTCCCGATACCCCGTCCTTTTCTGCGAGTATGTGATCCGCCACCTTTTGTTGGAATGTCTTGTCAAACTTGAAGTGTGGACTTCTCGATAAGTCTTGAACCAGCAAGAATGCCGCGATTACATCCAGCTTCTTGAATTTCGACTTCATTCTGCTCTTAAAAACAGTGCTAATCGAAGCGACAGTGAATACATCGTTGGTGATTTTCAGCGCCTCTTCAAAGCGTCGAGCAGCTTCTCCATGCACCTCGAAGGTTGTGTTTTCGTGATACAGCTTGTCAAGTTCGTTTGCACCGATACTCTGCTGTGATAACGGATCTCGTTCTCGAGCCAAAAACAGACATAGCAGCTGAGCACAAAATTGCCGATCCGAGTCGTACTGGTCAGTGTCGTCCTCCACGCGACTTCCTCGCCGGTCGATTTGCCGGAATAGACCAATTGACGGTGCTCGGTTCAATTTGCCGGCGAGGCGTTCGATATAGGGCCCGACCGTTCCGGGCCACGCATCACGGATTTGTTGGCGACTCAAAGCAGTGCCTGACTGAAGTCTTATAAAAAGGTCACGAACTTCATCTGGATCGGCCAACTCTTCGATTACAAAGACGTCGATTCCCTTAGACAAAAGCTCTTGCTGCTTCAGTTCGTCGAGGTCTGAAAACCGCCGTTTTCCCCCAAGGGGCCGGGAGTATTCGGAGGCTATTCGGTAACCGAAGCCGTTTGTGAGATGTATAAGCATCGAGTAACGGATACTTATCCGAACAAAACTCGGCAAAGGCCCTGATGCGCTGCTGCCCATCAACAATTTCAAACCTCGTTGACTCGTTTCCTCCCAAACCCGTGGCTCTAATCTGATGCAGAAAAATGGGCGGAATCGGATACTGCCGAAAAATGGAGTCAATAAGCCCCTGTTTTTGTGCCAGGGCCCACTCCGCACCTCGCTGGTACTCCTCGTTAACTCTGAGAGAGCTGTCCTTCCAAGCAGAAACAAGCTCCCCGACAGGAGAACTTCCTAGGTGTGCAGTGCATATCTACTCCATGAAAAGTCGAGGATTACCGCTATGCCAGTTCGCAATTTTACCTTCCGGTGAGAAATAGGCAAATACACAAATAACCGGGGTGGGCTGGCCCCCACCCCGCTCTGACTACTCCACCTGCATCCAGTCCAGTCCGGTTAGACCAGGCCCTGGTCCAGCATGGCGTTGGCGACTTTCAGGAAGCCGCCGATGTTGGCGCCGTTCACCAGATTGCCCGGCGTGCCGTAGGTTTCGGCCGTTTCGAAGCAGTTCTTGTGGATGGCGATCATGATTTTGTGCAGACGATCGTCGACTTCTTCGCGGGTCCAGCTCAGGCGCATGCTGTTCTGCGCCATCTCCAGACCTGAGGTGGCAACGCCGCCGGCATTGGCAGCCTTGGCCGGTCCATACAGGACTTTGGCCTCGAGGAACAGCTTGGTGGCTTCCAGAGTGCTCGGCATGTTGGCGCCTTCGGAACGACTTTGCAGCCGTTCTTGATCAGGTTCTGCGCGTCCTTGGCGTTGATTTCGTTCTGCGTGGCGCTGGGGAACGCGCAATCCGCCTTGATGTTCCACAGCGGGTTGTAGCCCAGCTTCACGTCGGCCGGCATGAAGACGGCCTTCTTGTACTGGTCGGTGTATTCGCGGATGCGGCCGCGCTTGGCGTTCTTCAGTTCCATGACCCACGCCAGCTTCTCGCGGGTGATGCCGTCGGGATCGTATACCACACCGTCAGAGTCGCTGAAGGTCAGCGGCTTGGCGCCGAAGTCGAGCAACTTCTCCACCGTGTACTGCGAAACATTGCCGCTGCCGGAGATCAGGCAGAGCTTGCCTTCCAGCGTGTCTTTGCGCGACTTCAGCATCTCGTCGGCAAAATAAACGCAGCCGTAGCCGGTAGCTTCCGGCCGAATCAGCGAGCCGCCCCAGGCGAGGCCTTTGCCGGTGAGTACGCCGGTAAACTCGTTGCGCAGCCGTTTGTACTGGCCGAACATAAAGCCGATTTCGCGTCCGCCTACGCCGATGTCGCCCGCAGGAACGTCGGTGTCGGGGCCGATGTGGCGGCACAGCTCGGTCATGAAGCTCTGGCAGAAGCGCATGACTTCGTTGTCGCTCTTACCCTTGGGATCGAAATCGCAGCCGCCCTTACCGCCGCCCATGGGCAGCGTGGTGAGCGAATTTTTGAACACCTGTTCGAAGGCCAGGAATTTCAGGATGCCGAGATTGACGGAGGGGTGGAAGCGCAGGCCGCCCTTGTAGGGGCCAATGGCGCTGTTCATTTCAATGCGGAAACCGCGGTTGACCTGGATGTTGCCCTGGTCATCGAACCACGGAACACGGAACATCAGGACGCGCTCGGGTTCAGTCACGCGCTCCAGGATGCGGGCGGAGATGTATTCGGGATGCCGCTCCAGCACGGGGCGCAGGGACTCGAAAACTTCCTGTACGGCCTGGTGGAATTCCGGCTCGGCTGAGTTCTTCGCCTTGATCAGGGACATAACATTGGTGATGTAATCGGTTGGCGTTTTGATCGCCGTGGTCATGACTGTCATATGAAAAGGTCCTCCTTAAGGAACCTTGTGTACGAAGGCTGGGCTGATGAGGCCACACCACTGAGTGGCGTTGGGCCACTGTGTATTTCAGTCCTGCCGGTCCTTTTGCCGTGACCGCTATCACGTCGCGAACGTGACTGGCTGGCCGAGGTGAGTGTGCTAAGGGCACAGCCAAGCCCCCGACAAAACCCCGAATCAGGGGCTCGCAAGCCCAACATTCAGCGATTGCCTCGGATTCGGCTGCGCGTTGCCGCAATTTGGCACCAGAGCTGGTCTAGTCATATCTGTTATGCGGTGCCTATGCGAGCCAGAGCCATAAGCTCGACGTCGCTATGATGTGACCTTTATGCCTGCGTTGAAGACTGCCTACACGCGACTTGCGCTACGATGGTGCTCTGGTCGCGTTTTGGTGCTGAGTTGCGCGATTGGTGCCCTACATTGCCGCGCAAACCTGCGGCGCGCAGGGCGTCGCCGTCCAGGTGCTCGGCTCCGGAGGCCCGGAGCTGCAAGACAAGCGAGCCTCCAGCAGCTATCTGGTGTGGGAGGACGGCAAGCCGCGCGTACTGGTCGATGCCGGCGGAGGAAGTGCTCTGCGCTTTGGCGAGAGCGGCGCCACCATGTCACAACTGGATGTGATTCTGTTCAGCCACTTTCATGTTGATCACAGCGGTGACTTTCACGGCACTCATCAAGTCATCGTGGTTCGAAGATCGCAAACGTCCTTTGCCCATCTATGGACCTCCGGGAAACGACTTCATGCCTTCGACCACCGAGTTTGTCTCCGACCTGTTCGGAGACCACGGAGCGTACCGCTACCTGAGTGAGCTGCTGGTGCCCGGAGAAGGCGGAAGCTACCTGATGCAGCCGCACAACGTGGTCGCGAGCTCGACTCCAGTGGTGGCGTTTCGTAGCGGCGACATTACCGCGTCGGCAGTGCGCGTGATTCATGGAGGCGTTCCGGCGCTGGCGTGGCGAGTGGAGATCGGCGGCAAGAGTGTCGTGTTCAGTGGAGATACCAACGGCGAAGGCGAGGGCCTGGTGACAGGCTGGCAAAAAATGCCGATCTGTTCGTCGCGCACAACGCCGTGCCGGAAGGCGCCACGGGAGTCGAGAGGAAGTTGCACATGCCTCCATCGGTGATCGGGCAGATCGCGGCCGAGGCTCACGTGAAGAGCCTGGTGTTGTCTCATCGCATGCTGCGAACTTTAGGGAAAGAAGAGCAGACGCAGGCCGAGATTCGAAAACGGTATTCCGGTCCGCTGGCCTTCGCGAACGATCTCGACTGCTTTCCGGTGAAATAGAAACTGTTCTCGGGTGGCGAACGTCAGTAAAGTGCGTCGATCCGCTACTTCGTCTTGTTCATCCAGACCCTCCAGGTCAGCGGGCCGATGTCTTCATTCGCGAGCGGTTGGCCGGCCAGTTTCAAGGTCAACTTGATCTGGCCATGATGATAGCCTTCATGCCAGATCATGTGCTGCAGCAGCAGAATGGGATGGTCGTAATGCAGGTACATCGGCCGGCCGCTCTCCAACCTGTTTTGCACGGCTTCCCGGACAGCGATGGAGCTCTCCTTGAGCATGTGGGCAAGGCAATCGCGACTAAAGCTCTCAGTCCAGTCATCCGGTACATGGCGGGCGAGTTCGGGTGTGCACTCCAGACACGAAGACTAGCCGAACATAGTGAATGTGCGCAAAATAGCCCGCCGATCGAGGGGCTGCCAGCCATCGGCCGCAGTTTCATCGCCTCTTCCGGCAAAGCGCGCAGCAGGTTGATCAGAATGGTGTTGTTGCGCTCCCAGGAATCGAGCAGGGCGGAGAGCAAGTTTTCGGAGGCAGGGTTCGACATACGCACCTTCCTTAAGAGCCAAGGAATTTGCCGATTTTACATCGGCTTTAGAGATATGCAACTCAGAGGTTGCATTTCCTGCGGATCAGAGTATTATGCGACATATTATGCAACTCGGAGGTTGCACTTATATGGCAGATCGTATTGAGAAGCGGATTGAACTCAACGCCCCGGTGTCGCGGGTGTGGCGGGCGCTGACCGACTATCGCGAGTTTGGCGAATGGTTTCGGGTGAAGCTGGAGGGGCCGTTCGTTGAGGGACAGATGTCGCGCGGCAGGATTACGTGGCCCGGCTATGAGCACGTGCTGTGGGAAGCGACGGTGCAGAAGAATGGCGCCCGAAACGCTCTTCTCATTTAGCTGGGGTCACATCAAGTCGATGGACAAGGCGACCTACGCGCACGACCCGAACGCTCCGACTACGCTGGTTGAATTCAGACTGGAGCCGACAAAGGGCGGGACGTTGCTCACGCTTACCGAGTCTGGCTTTGACCAGTTGCCTGGCGACACGCGCGAGGAGTTCTTCCGCAGGAACGACGGCGGCTGGACCCAGCAGATGGAGAACATTGAGAAGCATGTCGCGACCAAATCGTAGCGGTGCTCGTGGCTCACGCCTCAATCATGCATTGGTGTTTGCTGCGCTGGGGGACGACACGCGACTTGCGCTGATTGCGAAGCTGGCCGGTGGCCGGCCTCGGTCCATCACACACCTGGCCTCGGGATCGAAGCTGACGCGGCAGGCGATCACCAAGCATTTGCGCGTACTGGAAACGGCAGGAGTAGTGCGGGGCATGCGCGAAGGTCGCGAGAGCTTGTTCGAGTTGGATCCCCGACCGATCGAGGGGCTGAAGCAGTATCTCGAGTCGGTGTCGGAACAGTGGGATCAGGCGCTGGGACGATTGAAGGCGTTCGTGGAGCGGTGATGTCTCGTATGTCGTCCCTGAGGGACTCGCAATTGCATTCGTGACTCTACCCAGCACTCCGCCTTCGGCTGCGTGCTGGGCTGTCATGTTGGTCGCCCTCCGGGCTTGGCGTTTCGCAACTACCAGCCGCCTGGGCAGATAGAAACTCGACTACGCTGCCAGCCGTTAGAGCATTCAGGCTAGCGTCCCACCCTGTCCGCAACGGGCAGGATGGGGCGCCCAGGTCTTACTGGTGGCTGGTAGCTGGCGGCTGGTAGCTATTTCGCCTGGAAGCGCTTATTCACTTCCGGCCAGTTCACCACGTTCCACCACTCTTTCAGGTAGTCGGCGCGGCGGTTCTGATACTTCAGGTAGTAGGCGTGCTCCCACACGTCGTTGCCCATGATGGGATAGAAGCCCTGTGACATGGGATTGTCCTGGTTGGGCGAGCTCATGATCTGCAGCTTGCCGCCGTTGTCGCGCACCAGCCAGGCCCAGCCGCTGCCGAACTGCTTCAGGCCGGCATCGTTGAACTTCTCTTTGAAGGCGTTGAAATCGCCGAAGGTGCTCTTGATGGCGTCGGCGATGGCGCCGGTCGGCTCGTCGCCGGCGTTCGGACCCATGATGGTCCAGAACATGGAGTGGTTCACGTGGCCGCCTCCGTTATTGCGCACGGCGTTGCGAATGGCCTCGGGCACGTTCTCCAGACCTTTAAGCAGATCTTCGGCGCTGAGCTTCTGCAACTCTGGAGCCTTCTCGAGCGCGGCGTTGAGATTGGTCACGTATGCCTGGTGATGCTTGTCGTGATGCAGATGCATGGTCTGCTCGTCGATATACGGTTCAAGAGCAGAGTAGTCGTAGGGCAGCGGTGGAACTTCGAATGCCATTGATTCTTTCCTCCAGTGGCTGTGATGATAGAAAACGATTGCCGGGTGCAAAAGGCCGTGCTGCGGCGAGGCCGGGCAATCATTATAAGGGGAAGATGCCTGGTGACGCTGGGCTTGATTGGCTTGGCTGGCCGATGAAGACATGGGCTAGGCGCAGCGTTCCTCTTCGTCCGTTAACAATTCGAAGTCAGCGATGGCTTGCAGCAAGCTGCTCTTCAATTTCAAGAGGGTGGGATCGTCGGGATTCGATTCCTCCTCGACGCGCTTGAGCGTCTCGCGAAGAATAAGAATGAGTTCGAACCGGCGGCGCATGATGGGGTACCGCCCAATATGATGCCACGAAGGTGCTGTGCGTCGGGGGCCAAAAGCCATGGTGTCGCATCATTAGGTCGGATTCGCGATATTGACTCCGCAGCACGGGCGAGACTGAGCGAGAAGCTGGTTTTTGTGTGTATGGCGCCGTAAGGCCTATCCGAGCGGGAGACACGGAATTATAATTTGGGTGGTTTTCCGACATTGGTGCCATCGAACCTGGGGGCGAGCCATGCCATTCTTACGATCCGTAGGATTTAGTTTTTTTTCTGGTCGGCAATCTCGTTGGCTTGTCTGGGCCAGAACCTTCAGCCCGTTGCGTCGCAAATCGCTCAACAGATATCGTCCTCGGGACGAAAGTCGGTCGCCGTGATTGATTTCACCAACCTCGATGGGCAGCCGACGAAGCTAGGCCGGTTTCTGGCGGAAGAATTCTCGGTTGCGCTGCTTTCCGACGCGAAAAGTTTTGGGGTTGTGGACCGCACGCATTTCGACCTCCTCCTACAAGAACACAATCTGTCCAGCACAGGGCTGATCGACGCCAACACCGCGCGAAAACTTGGGAAGATAGTGGGAGTTGAAGCGCTGGTTACGGGAACTCTGACTCCTTTTCAGGAACACGTACGTCTCTCGATAGAAGTTCTTGACACCGAAACGGCCAGAATGGTGGGCGCAGCCTCAGAAGACATACCGAAAACAACGACTATCACCAACCTGCTTGACTCCGGAGATAAGCCATCTTCAGTAACACGGAATGCAACGGTCGACGGCAGCAATACTGCATCCTCTGCTGCAGCTGCCCTGCCTGCGTCGGTGACTCGTGGCAACTTGACCTTCACGGCTCTTGGCTGCCGTTACTCGGTCAGCAAAACAACCTGCGGATTTGTCGCGAAATCGGCGGCCAAGTATCAAGCCGCGCTTGGAGACGACACCTCTGTCGAAGATGACCAAGGAAACTTTTACCAGAGGCGATCACTTCAATTTGCCGGCGCTTTTTCAGGTCCGTACCGTGCCGAACTGACTCCGAATGTGTCTGCCACGTTCTTTATTGATGTTAAGGATGTGCCCAGCTCCGCTAAAGCCTTAAACGCAACGCTGGCATATGAGCTCTGGAAGCCCTCGAATCAGTGGGCCAACCCAATGTCGGACACTATAACAATTAGAGGAATACCCATATCGCAACCATAGCAGCGGGCGCCCCCCTCGAACTCATCCGGAGGATTTCGTACTTCTTCTGCCGAGTTTTGTTCTGTCCGCTCTGGCAGGGTTCTTTGTCTACTTCCTAGTTGAGAAAAGAGACCCCCTCGATTCCCGCAGAGCCGCTCGCATAGGCCTTGCCGTGTGTACCCTTATGATCGCTATCGCAATAAGCTATGTCGTGGTCAGGATTGCGCCAGCTGAGCCATCAACTATCAAGGTGGAGAGCGTACCTGCCTATCCACCTCAACCACAGCCTCAACCTCAGCCTAGAGAAATAACCTCAAGTGCTCCGCCTAAGGACGCGGGCATTTTGAAATATGTACGGGCTCCAAGAGGCTCGGAGGCAGGAAATGTGTGGTCGGTCCTGATGTATGACAAGGACGGCAATCCGTATCCAATTCTCAGATCAACCGCGCAGACTGCCATGCAAATCGCTGGGTATAAGACTCCAGCGATCTTTCAAAGCCCACTGCCTGCATCCACATTCGCTGAGCTTTTCAATGCAGACCTGCCGACGATATTCCAACTTCGCCACTATTGCGCCGGATTGGTGCTGGGAATGATTACATCAGCAACGGAACCCGACGACCAGTACAAGGGACTCTATACCACCCATCTGAGAACGGATGTCAAGCTTATCTCGACGTCGGAGCGAATCAGGCGCGAGTTCAATCTTGAGCAAGATGGAGCGGGGATGGATGCGGATTCATCGAGGTCGAATGCCGAAGAGAGGCTTGCAGAAAGACTAAAGTCTGAAATCGAAAAATCAGTGGCGAAGTAAGGATGCAAGTGGAGCATCGGCCCAGTCCGCCGAAGCTATTTTGCTATGAAGAGCAGGGCACGACTTGAGGTCGTGCCCAACTATGGATTCAACGCGCTGGAATTTGTAAGCCCCGTCTCTGGGTGGGACGCATGACCGCAATCTCTCCCCGCGCTCAACAAAATTATCCTACAGATTCTTCTTCGTCCACTGGTCGACGCGATCAAGTGCCTGGTTCAGGTTCTCCATCGAGTTGGCGATGCTGAAGCGCAGGTAGCCTTCGCCATACGCGCCAAAGGCGGTGCCCGACAACGCGGCCACGCCTGCCTGTTCGAGCAGCGCATCGGCCAGCTTCTTCGATGGCCAGCCGGTTTGCTTGATATTGGGGAAGGTGTAGAACGCGCCATGTGGCAGGCGGCACGAGAAGCCTTTGATCTGGTTCAGGCCTTTCACAAACACGTCGCGCCGCTTCTTGAATTCTTCGTTAAAACGCTCCGGCTCGCTCTGGTCGCCTTTGATTGCTTCAATGCCGGCACGTTGGGTAAACGTCGCAGTGCAGGAGTTCGAGTTGGTCATCAGGCGCGACATTTGTGCCGCCAGGTCGGGGCGCATCACGCCGTAGCCCATGCGCCATCCGGTCATGGCGTAGGTCTTGGAGAAGCCATCGAGAATGATGGTGCGCTCCTTCATACCGGGAACGGAAGCGATGCTGAACTGCTCGCCTTCGAACAGCAGGCGTCCGTAAATTTCGTCGCTCATCACCATAATGTCGCGATCGCCAATTGCGCGCTGCGATGTCTTTAATATCGCCGGGCGTCATCACGCCGCCGGTGGGATTGTGCGGCGAATTGATGATGATCAGCTTGGTACGATCGGTGATCAGGCCCTTAAGTTCGTTAACGTCGAGGCTGAAGTCGCGGTCTTCGCGGATATGGATGGGCACAGCCTTCGCGCCCAGGAAGTTAATCATCGACTCATAGATGGGGAAGCCGGGGTTGGGATAGATAACCTCGTCGCCTTCATCGATCAACGCGAGCATCGGTGAAAAAGATGATCGGCTTGCCGCCGGGAACGACGACCACTTCCTCAGGCGTGACCTGGATGCCGCGCGACTTGGCGACGTCATCGGCGATCGCCTGGCGCAGTTCGGGCAATCCTGCTGCGGGCCCATAGTGGGTATAGCCCGATTGCAGCGCTTCAACGCCGGCGGCTATGACGTTGGCGGGTGTATCGAAGTCAGGCTCGCCGATTTCGAGATGGATAATGTTCTTGCCCTGCGCTTCAAGGGCCTTGGCGCGAACCAGTACTTCAAAAGCAGTTTCGGTGCCCAGACGGGACATCCGCTTCGCAAGACGCAATTCAGTTTGTGTGGCTGGCATAGGCAAACTCATGGATTATAACTCCGGCGGCGCCGAGAGGGCGCAACCGACTATTGTAGCGCCGGAGGACGGGACTTCCGTGACGGAGGCGACAGCCGGGTGTGATTTGGGACCACAACAATTGACTGGCTCCGATGAGGCCCCCCGGCGCGCCCATGCCGGGTGGAAGCCTCCGCTTTTTATGCGATGGGCAGGATGCTAAGCCAAGGCCACGTGCTCGCCGTAAGAGGAAAACAGGGCAGGGCCGTAAATCAAACGGCGCGACCGAAGCCGCGCCATGGATTAAAGAACATCTGTGTCGAGAGCTAGCCCGCCTTCTCCATCAGGGGAAGGCTGACATTGCGGTTCTGCACCATTTCGGCGGTGACTTCGAACTCCTTCACCCGCTTCTGGCCGGGAAGGTTATACATCAGGTCCAGCATCAGTTCTTCGAGAATCATGCGTAATCCGCGTGCGCCTACTTTGCGGTTCATGGCCTCACGGGAGATATAGCGCAGCGCGTCTTCGCTGAAGCGCAGCTTCACGTTCTCAAACTCGAACAGCCGCTGATACTGCTTCACGATGGCATTCTTCGGCTTGGTCAGGATCTCAACTAACGCGTCTTCGTCGAGATCGTTCAGCACGCCAACCACTGGCAGGCGGCCAACGAACTCGGGAATCAGCCCGAACTTGATCAGGTCCTGCGGCTCCGCTTGCGCCAGCAATTCGGTGTCGCGCTTCTGTGCTTCGGTGAAAGCGGCTTCCTTGCTCTCGTCGGTGCGGAAGCCCATGGCGCGTTTACCCATGCGCCGCCCGATGATGCGCTCCAGTCCTACGAAAGCGCCGCCGCAGATAAAGAGAATGTTCGTGGTGTCAACCGGCGTGAATTCCTGGTGGGGATGCTTGCGTCCGCCTTGCGGAGGAACGTTGGCGACGGTGCCTTCCAGAATCTTCAGCAGCGCCTGCTGCACGCCCTCGCCGGAAACGTCGCGCGTGATCGAGGGGTTCTCGTCCTTGCGGCCGATCTTGTCGATTTCGTCGATATAGATAATGCCGGTCTGCGCGCGGGCCACATCGCCTTCTGCCGCCTGCAGCAGTTTAAGAATGATGTTCTCGACATCTTCGCCCACGTAGCCCGCTTCGGTCAGCGTGGTCGCGTCAACGATGGCGAACGGTACATCCAGCATCTTGGCCAGGGTCTGCGCCAGCAGCGTTTTGCCGGTGCCGGTCGGGCCGATGAGCATGATGTTCGACTTGGCCAGCTCAACTTCGCCGCCGCGCTGCCGGTTCATGTACACGCGCTTGTAATGGTTGTAAACCGCGACCGCCAGCTTCTTCTTGGTCTGCTGCTGCCCGATGACGTACTCATCGAGAAATGCTTTGACCTCATGCGGCTTGGGCAGTTGCGTCGGGGTGGCTGACGGATGCGCCTCGCTGCGATCGTCTTCCAGAATGCTGTTGCATACGCCAACGCATTCGTCGCAGATGTAAGCGCGGGGGTAATCGGTGGGTGACGAGATCAGCTTCGCCACAGCGTCTTGCGACTTGTGGCAAAACGAGCAGCGAAGTACTTCATCATTCCCGGTCCTGGTTCTCACAGACAAGTGGCTCCTTTACTCTGCACGCGTCAGCCAGGTTCTCGCCCCCATGCCGCTTATCCCGTGCTCGTTCCGGGAGGAGCCGTGCCGCTCCTGTGAGGACTCGTCGGCCATGCTAAATCCGTCCTCTTAAGCCATCGGTGCTTGCGCACCCTTTATGAGCTTATTGAACCACAACTCTGCTTCGCGTGGCGCACCGCAGGTGCAATATCGGGTACAACTTTGGAAGCAGAGATATAGCTTTTTTACGCCTTAGAACCTTAACCCGCTAGAGCTGCTGCCGAAAGCTGCTACTTGTGTTTGAAAATGATGTCGTCAACGATGCCGTACTCTTTGCTCTGCTGCGCGTTCATGATGAAGTCGCGCTCCACGTCGCGTTCCACCTTCTCCAATCGCTGGCCAGAGTGCTTGGCAATCAACTGGCTGGTGATCTCGCGCATGCGCAGAATCTCGCGCGCGTGAATATCGATCTCCGTCGCCTGTCCCGAAAGTCCTGACATCAACGGTTGATGGATCAGGATGCGCGAGGTTGGCAGCGAAAACCGTTTCTTTGGAGCACCTGCCGCAAGCAGCAGTGCCGCCATGCTGGCCGCCTGCCCGATGCAGATGGTGGTCACGTCCGGCCGGATGAACTGCATGGTGTCGTAGATGGCCATACCCGCCGTGATCGATCCGCCCGGCGAGTTGATGTACAGCGAAATGTCCTTCTCCGGATCTTCCGCCTCGAGAAACAGCATCTGGGCGATGATCAGGTTGGCGACATTGTCATCGATAGGAGTGCCGAGAAAAATGATGTTGTCCCGAAGCAGCCGGGAATAAATGTCGTACGCCCGCTCGCCCCTGCTGGTTTGCTCTATCACCATGGGCACAAGCATTGTTTGGTCTCCTTGAAATTGCCTTGAAAGGGCACGCCTTCAGGCGTGCCGCAATGGTCAAAGAATGAAGTCCGGCTTTAGCCGCTGCGGAAAAATTTCCCTCAGAGCCTAAAGTCCTCGTAGATTAGCGCCTGGTGACGACAGGGCTGAAGCCGTGCCCTTTCAAGCGCCAGCCCTATGCGGACCTGCGATACAGAAAATCCAGTGTCTTCTCGTTGCGCAGGCGATGCCGAATTCTATCCAGCCCGCCATCCTCGGTCAAACGAGCCCGCACCTTCTCGATAGGCTGTTTGCCTTGCAACGCCATCGATCTCCACTTCACGATCGAGCTCTTCGTCGCTGATCTCGATCTTCTCGTTGTCGGCGATCTGCTCCAGGATCAGTGACGCCTTCACCTCGCGCAACGCTCCTTCGCGCTGACCGGTGCGCAGACGCCCGAAATCCATCTTCTTCATGTGCTCGGTCGTCATACCCTGGGCCGCAAGAGCGCGAAGCCCACGCTCTAAACGCAGATCGATCTGGCTGTCGAGCAGGGTGTCGGGAATCGCGAAGTCGTTGCGCTTCACCAGCTCTTCGACAATCTTGTCCTTGCCCTGATGCTCGGCTTCATGCTGCTTCTCGGCCACCATATTTTCGCGAAGACGGCTGCGCAAGTCGTCGATGGTATTCAGTTCAGCGCCCAACTCCTTGGCAAAGTCATCGTTCAGCTCGGGAATGTTCTTGTGCCGGATGCCCTTGACGTTGGCTTCATACGACATGGTCTTGCCGGCCAGCCGCTTGTCGCTGAAGTCGTCGGCATACTTCACGTCGAAAGTTCGGGTCTCGCCAGACTTGGCGCCGCGGAGATTATCGGAGAATTCGGCCACCGTGTTAGTGCCGCCGATCTCCACCATCACCTCATCGATCTCGACCGGCTTGGCGTCGGGGTCGGCGTCGCCTTCCTTCGGCGTTCCTTTGAAGCTGACCACAGCGTAGTCGCCATCCGCCAATCCGCGATCTTCTTCTACCGGAGTGTAGGTGGCGTGCTGTTGACGCAAGTTCTCGAGCGCGGTCTCGACGTCCTGGTCGCTTACGTTGGTGTCGATGGTTTCAACCTTGATGTCGTCGTAAGGCGTGACCTTGAACTCGGGAAAGACTTCAAAACGCGCCGTGAACTTCAGCGGCTCGCCTTCGTGAAAATGAAGATCGGTAACCCGCGGCTGTGACACCGGAGACAGTCCCTGCTTCTGTACTTCCTCGCGGAAATAGCGAGGCACCAACTGCTCGACCAGCTCGCCCTTGATGTCCTCGGCGAAACGCTGACGAATGATGCCGGGCGGCACCTTGCCTTTGCGGAAGCCCGGTACGCGCGCAACCTTGGTATAGCGATTGATCAGTTGCTCGCTCTCGGACTTCACTACGTCGGCAGGAATTTCGATGGTCAGCTCGCGCTGGCAGGGATTAGGGACCTCGGCAGCAGCAGGAGCTTCCGTGGCTGCGGTCACTTCAGTAGCAGCACCCGTTTCCGGGTTGTCGTTTTCAGTTGTGCTCGTTTCGGTTGTCAATAAATTGCCTTCAGAAAGAATTGCGAATCAGCTTCCGCCGCTCATTGGATGCGGCGCGACGGGAGAAGAATTTGCGCCCCGCGCCTGCGAGAGGCAGCGAGACTATCCAATCTAAGTGTAAGAGGGGGGCTGGGGGCGGTCAAACCGGTCGGCGGCCTTTGGACTCGCGTGTACGCCGGCCAGGTCGCCAGCCGCGCAATAAGACACGGTCCTGGAAACGATTGAACCGGTATAAAGAAGACAAGGCAGCTCCCATAGAGCTGCCTTGTCTTTCTTGCCGCTGCTCGCTAGCAGTCTCATTCCCCTGGCTGATGTCGAATCTAGGCCGCTTGGCTACCGCGAGCATCAGACATTCGATCGTCGAATCGGCCATACGCTGTGGTCTGCGTTGCTCCCACAGTTCGCAGCCGCGCCGCGATCGTCAGAAGTGTCATCAGGTAGAGCGGTACGAGCAATGCCGGAATTCCTACCCACGGAAGCGCCCCCATCGCCTGGGTGCCGGGGGCCTCAGTAAAGACACGAAACGGCGTCCCAGGCGCTGAGAGTGCGCCCAGGGTAATGGCCGCGATCAGGTCGAGCGTGCCAAACGCGGTCCAGGCAGCCAGTAGCCAACGCGGCAGCTTCCCTCTCCAGCCGGCGGCGGCGGCAAGCGGGATCGCGGCGAGACCCGTGATGATGTCACCCCAGCCCGCTGAAGTCGCAAAGGGCGCTGCGAGACGGCCTTGCCGATGCAGAATCAAGAAAAAGATTCCTGCGATTCGGAACGCGTTGATGCCGATCAAAGCCCACAGCGGTACTGACAGGAGCGCACGGCGAAAGGCCGGCCATGCAAACCAGGCGAGAAGGCCGCCGATCATTAAAATCAAGAACGGAATCACCGGCGCAGGGAACGGACCGGTTACCCCGGTCGCGAATCCGCCCAGCGCGGCGACGGTAAAAACCAGCGAAATCCAAACAGCCGCACTTGCAAACGCGGCGACTTTCGCGGCGGGCCGAATGACCGCCAATCCAATCAGGACGGCGACGTCTGCCATACAGATCGCTCCCATGACAAGAGCACCGATCACATCCAACGACATAAGACCTCCTTCATACATGTTGCGAACAAGAGCCTGAGCCTCGGCGCACAGCCCGCTAGCCGGAATCCTCCGCACTTTCTAATCGCGGCAGACTGTCTTGCTGAGTAGCTGCCATGGTCAGTTCGTTGCTGAATTTCATAAGTTCATCCCAACGGCTTCCGCCCAGTTTTTTTCTTAAGCCGGCCTGTACCTTTTCCCAGCGAGGAAGCGCGCGCCCAAACTGCGCTGTTCCCCTTCTCGACAACTGGATCCGCCACTCCCGACGGTCCTCGCCGCGCCGTCGTGTGATCCAGCCATGGCGGCTCATGATCGCCAGAGTCCGGGTCAGCGTGGTGCTATCCATCGCGAGGAATTGCCCCATCTGTCCTTGCGTCATTTCGCCAACCAGCGTAAGCACCTGCAATATGGTGAACTGCGACGCTCGCAGACCTAACGGACGCAAGGCCTCTTCATAAAGTTGAGTGAGCGTCCGCGACGTACGCCTCAGGCTGGCACACAAGCATGGAAGAGCGGGCATGGGGCCAGTCTTCATACGTCCAGATAGATGCATATACATATAATGTGTTTCAGAAAATTTCTTTGATCGTCGCCTTAGCGCGTAAGTCCGAACAAACAGAGGATTTTCGGGCGCTCGCGGGAAGGAGCTTCCCACCCGAGTTTTCGGGCCACCGGAAGTTATCCTGTAGGGAACAAAGAGGAGGAGTTCTATGACCGCTATGCAACCAGTGTCGCGAATGTCGCGATCGCTTTGCATCGTGTTACTGCTTTTCTGTTGTTGGCCAGCTGGGGCGCAGAACAGCGCTAGCCCTATTCGCAACATTGTGCTGGTCCACGGGGCCTGGGCGGACGGTTCCGGCTGGAAGGGCGTTTACGACATCCTGGTCAAAGACGGTTTCAATGTCAGCATGGTTCAAGAGCCGGAAACGAGCTTTCAGGAAGATGTCGCAGCCACAAAGCGTGTTCTTGCTCTGCAGAATGGACCGTGCATTCTGGTGGCGCACAGCTACGGCGGGGCCGTCATTACCGAGGCGGGAACTGACCCGTCCGTCGCCGGACTGGTGTACATCGCCGCTCACATGCCGGACGCGGGCGAGAGCGAGGCGGAAGACGGTAAGCGCTTCCCCAGCGATCTCAGCAAGTCGGGCGCGATAAAGAAGACGCCTGACAACTTCACCTACCTCGATCCAGCGCAGTTCCATGAATATTTCGCCGCGGACCTGCCGGCTGAGCAAGCCGCCTTCATGGCGCGGTCGCAAGTGTTCAATCTGGCGGCCAATTTTCAGGCGGTCATCACCACCGCGGCCTGGAGAAGCAAGCCGAGCTGGATGATGGTAGCCACAAAAGACAGAACGATAAACCCCGACCTGGAACGCTGGTACGCCAAGCGGGCTAAGAGTCACATGGTCGAGGTCGCAGGCGCCAGTCATTCGGTGTATGTCTCCCATCCGAAGGAGGTGGCGGCGATGATCGAAGAAGCCGCTGCGCACGCGCGGTAACCCGCCTGGCGATGATCAAAGCTTCTTGCGCGGACGCTGCTTCGCAGAAACCGAGCGAATGACCAGCTTTCCCTTCCCGGCCGCGGGTAACGGTGCTTTGGTCAGCTTGATCGACGCTGCGATCAGAGCTTCCACTTCGGGATCGCTTAGCCTTGCGGCTGAATCGAGAGTGAGAGCGCGGTTCTGGGCGCCTGAGCCCCGCAGCAATTTGTGCGGGTCGGGAAGTTTCGTCCCGGTGTAGGGAAATGCCAGCCGCACGCCCTTATGATCGGCGACAAGGGAAAGCACTGCGTCCGACGGCCGTTCAGACGGGCTGTATCCGATCACGAAAAAATTGTAGTTGTCGTAGACCATCTCATTGGCCGCCGGCAACCGCTTTCGTAAAGCTGTTCGAACTGAGCGGATCAGGACCTGATTCCTGGTATCGAACTTCGCCAGGAAGCTTTCGAGCGCCAACTCGGGATCCTCGATCTGTGGCGCATTCCCCTTTGCTGCGCGACCGGGTTTTGCTGGGGTCCTCATGAAGTCTCCGTGCGGGAAATCCGCAACACAATATCATGTTTCGTCGCGGGGATATCCCGGTGGTTCCAATTGCGGACGCGCGACCCGCATGTATACAATCAACTTGCGCGACCAGCGCAACAACGTTTTGAGGAGGCGCCTATGCCAGCCACGACTGCCAAGCCTGCGGATAGGTCTGCCTCGCTTCTGAATTAGTCCCGCCGCCCGCCTATCCATTCCTTCACTTTTCACCGCGCCACACGTGTGCGCACTGGGAGAAATCGAAGTGACTCTAATGGAATTGGGCTGGACCACCAGCTTGCAGCGTAGCTTTGACGAATTGTCGCGTCCGGACCTCGTGCCGGCACGCGTCATCAGCGTATCGAAAGATCACTACCGCTTGCGGACGGAGGGCGGCGAATGCCTCGCCACACTCTCCGGAAGGTACTCGTTCGAAGTTTCCACACGCTCGGAGCTGCCCGCCGTGGGTGACTGGGCGGCCATCCAAACCACCGATATCAACCGGTCTGTCGTTCACCGTGTGCTGCCGCGCCGCACGAAAATCTCTCGTAAGGTCGCCGGACGCGAGGTCGCAGAGCAGGTCATCGCCGCCAACATCGACACCGTATTCATCGTGTCGGCGCTTACGCAGGAATTCAATCTCCGTCGCATCGAGCGCTATCTGGCGCTGGTGTGGGACAGCGGTGCGCGGCCGGTGATCGTTCTCAACAAAGCCGACCTGGCAAGCGACATCGCTGCAACCACTGCCGAGCTGGCGTGGACCGCACCGGGCGTTCCGTTTCACGTCATCAGCGCCATCGAAACTTCCGGGCTCGAGGTGTTACAAAGCTACCTCGCCGCTGGGCAGACCGTCGCCTTCGTGGGCTCCTCGGGAGTGGGCAAGTCGACCATCATCAATCGTCTATTAGGTCGCGAGGCACAGCCAACCTTGCCGGTCCGCGAACACGACGATCGCGGACGCCACACCACAACCTCCCGGGAGCTGTTCACGATAACCGGCGGAGGCATGGTGATCGACACCCCCGGCATGCGGGAGCTACAGCTTTGGCATGTCGATGAGGGACTCAGCGGAGCCTTCGACGACATCGAGCAGCTTGCAGCCGGCTGCCGCTATCGCGATTGCGGACACAAGTCGGAGCCGGGTTGTGCCGTGCAAAGCGCAATCGGTACGGGGCGACTCGCGTCCGACCGGGTGGAGAATTTCTTCAAGCTGCAAGCCGAGCAGGCATTCCTCGATCGCAAGCTCGACGTGCATGCCGCGCTGGCCGCCAAGAGCAGGGCTAAGAAGCTGTGCCAAGACGGGCGCGATATCAGCCGGCGTAAAAGACGAAACCTGGGCTAAGGAGGGCTTTCCGATGCAGCGAGAGTGTCCAGGTACCCGTCCGCCCGAAGAGCGTTTATCTCGGTGAGGGTCTGCCGCCAGCGTTCGACTACGCACTTGTCGAGCCGGCCGTACTTGGTCGAAGGAAAGGCGTAGGCGGAGTAGAAGTTCAAAAGATTGGCGCGCAAGGGGTCGTCAACGCCTTTGAAGTTATCGGCTGATAGATCATCGAGCAGCGTGCGATAGGTTGCGTCCGCGAGAGGATATTTGCCTCTCTCGGTGGGATTGCCGGTATCGAGATTGATGTCGGCCGTTTTCAGGTCGCCCGATTTCACCTCTTGCAGCGCCTTCCGAAAATAGTCGACCGTCTCGTTGATGCTCTTGAAGTACAGGTTCTCGGTTTGCGCCGTCGGCTCCTTGAAGTCAATGTCCTTCAGCGGCCCGACTTTAGGAACAATCTTGAAGACCGCGGCCAGTATGTGCGCGCCGGCGCCGGGCTCCGTGTAATTATCTCCCCACGATTTCCGGTAGTCGGCTTTCGACAGGTGGTACAGGAAATGCTCGCGGTTGAAGTTGGGAACCTCCCGCTTCAGCTCATCGCCTTTCACCAGCAGTGCAACCCTTGTCATTTCCGGAATGATCTCGCTGACGCTGCGGCGATAGGTATTCACCGCGAGTTGTTCATGCGGCATGACCGCAGTCAGCGGCAGACCGTAGGTGTCCTGAAAGGCGCGCTCCAGTAGCGGCTGCGACACTTGAAAGCCGATGAAGTTGTGATATTGCTCAGGGGCGTAGCGGCCCTTCGCCACCTGCAAAACATCGAAGCCGAACTCCACCCGGATATGGGCGTGATGATCCACGTCATACGGAACCAGCGGCCCATACTCTTCCGCCAGCTTGGGATATTCGATCCCGACAGAACGGTTGATATAAGGATGGCCGTGAATGTCGGCAACGTAGTGAGAGAGGGCGCCGATGGCGAAGGCGTACTGGTTCAGGTCCTGCGCGTCGGACAGCATCGCCTGCACGAAGTCGCCGGTGCGTACGTAATGCGTCAGATCGCTGAAGGCGTGATCGCCAAAAGGGTAATAGCCGATGTCCTGGATGACCGACCCGCCATAGGCGTAGGCGTGCGCGGTCTTCAGGTCGTCGGCAGTAGCGTCAGGAAAGCGAGCTCTGAGCAGCGGAACGATCTGCTGGTCCCAGAGCAGGTCAATGATCTCTTCGTGCGTCAGCACGGAGTAGGCCGCAGAACGCGGAACTGCCGCCAGCAGGAAGCTGCATATCAGCAGCAGCGGCAGCCACCGCGTCCACGAACAACCTTGCGCACTCAGATGCGGCCCATTAACAGCAGGACGATCACGATGATCAGCACCAGCCCTAGTCCGCCGGTCGGGTAATAGCCCCAGCCACGGCTGTACGGCCACGCGGGAAAGGCGCCAATCAGCAGCAGGATCAGGATGATCAGTAGTATGGTTCCCATGGGGTATGCCTCCTAAAGGGGTTCACGAGATTGCGATTCCAGCGTGCCGAATCGCGAATTGAACTTCTGGTTGGAAGCGCGTAGCAGCTCTGAAGATGCCTGGGGAGAAGAAGCTGTCAGCTATCAGCCGTCAGTTCAAGTACTTGGGTTCGCTGGTCGCCGGTCTGATCGCTGCGGCTGATTAGCCGCTCACGGGTTCACTGAAAGCTGACGGCTGAGAGCTGACAGCTTCTCCGTCAAGCGCCCAGCTTGTTCCGTAGCGCGTTCAGGTAACGATCCATGGTCGTGGTGTAACCCATCACATAGCGCGATATAAATCGGAAGATCGGGTTGTAGACCTCGCCATTCTCGGTAATGGTCAGGGTTGAACCGCCGCTAGCCTCCGCCGTGATGTCGTAGGTCCAGGTGCCGCCAAACGGAAGATGGGGATCGGCAATGAAGGTCACTAGCCTGTGCGGCGGATCTTCCTCCACAACCTCGTACGGAATCGTCCTTCCTCCTCTGCCGTACTCGATCCACATGCGGTGACCATCAAAGGGAGCCATCTCCTCATAGCGAATCACGTCTGGCCGCCACGTTGGCGGGCCTGCAATCACATCCCACACCTGCTGGGGCGTGGCTTTGAACGTGGCGCTGCGCGTGGCTGTATGCTGCACCGGCAGACTGGCGCCGACCAGCGCCATGACCACAACCGCGCCGCCCAAAATGAGTATCACCAGGCCAATCCACTTTAGGATCTGCATTGTCTTTCTCACACCTATCAGAAGTAGGGCAGCAGTTTAGCAAGTGGCGCCCCGCACTCGCTACAATCGGCTGAATGCCTTCAGCTCTCGCCGTCCTCAACAACGAGATCATCCGCTGCACCAAGTGTCCGCGCCTGGTTGAATATCGCGAAGAGGTCGGACGCGAGAAACGCCGGGCTTATCGCGAGCATGAATATTGGGCGCGCCCTGTGCCGGGCTTTGGTGATCCCAAAGCCAGCGTGCTCATTCTGGGTTTGGCTCCCGGCGCGCACGGTTCGAACCGCACTGGCCGCCCATTCACCGGAGACCGCTCCGGCGAGTTCATGTATCCCATCCTGTACAAGTTGGGATTCGCCTCGCAACCCACCGCAACCGATCGCAACGACGGGCTGAAGCTCATCGACTGCTACATCACCGCTGCAGTGCGCTGCGCTCCTCCCGACAACAAGCCGCTGCCTTCGGAACTCGCCAACTGCGCGCCGTATCTCGACCGCGAAGTGGCAATCTTGACGAATCTGAAAGTAGTCGTCGCGCTGGGCAAGATCGCCTTTGACGCTTACCTGAACTACTTCAGGCGCAACAGCATAATCACCAGCCGCGCTGGTTACCTCTTCGGGCACGGCGCGGAATACCAAATGCCGAACGGAATCACGTTGCTTGCGTCCTATCATCCCTCAAACCAGAACACGGCGACGGGCAAGCTGACGTCGCAGATGTTTGAGGATGTTTTCCGGCGCGCGAAAGAAATTGCGGCGCTGTAGTCGCGCCGCCGATCCAGCGCGCCTCCGGGCGCAGCATAAGAAAGCCCACCGCTTCAGCGGTGGGGAATCGGATATTCAGATTCGCGAGTCCCTCGGGGGACGCCACAAAAAACGTCCCGGGTGCTGCTTCGAAAGGTCGCATCTGTCGTGCCCGGGGCACTCCGTTTCTGGACCAAGCTGCCCCACCGCTGAAGCGGTGGGCTTTCTTCTATCGCGCCCAAGGCGCTCATTGAGCCACGGCCGCCGCGCCCTTCTTCTCCGTCTTGCCAATCGGACAAAATCTGTCCATAATTGATCGTGCACCCCTACAGGCTCCACCCTGATCGCGCTGCCGCAACGGCGCATCAGGCTCCCCGAAATTCGGGGCTTGCGGAGCCGAGGTCCCGGCAGCACAATCCAACAAATCAGAGGAACGAATGTCGGCAAAGTACATCTTTGTGACGGGCGGAGTTGTGTCTTCTCTTGGCAAGGGACTGGCAGCGGCCTCCATCGGCTGCCTCATGGAAAGCCGGGGGCTCAAGGTGACTCTGCAGAAGTTCGATCCTTATCTCAACGTCGATCCCGGGACCATGTCGCCGTTCCAGCACGGCGAGGTCTTCGTTACCGACGACGGCGCGGAAACCGACCTCGATCTCGGACACTACGAGCGCTTCACCCACGCCAAGCTCAGCCGCGACAATAACTGGACTACCGGCCGCATCTACGAAACCATCATCGCCAAGGAGCGGCGTGGCGATTATCTCGGCAAGACGGTGCAGGTGATTCCGCACGTCACCAACGAGATCAAGAGCGCGATGAAGAAGGTCGCGCAGGACGTTGACCTCGCCATCATCGAGATCGGCGGCACCGTAGGCGATATCGAGTCGCTGCCGTTTATTGAAGCCATTCGCCAGATGCGGCAGGAGCTGGGCCGCGAGAACACGCTCTTCGTACACGTCACGCTGGTTCCCTATATCGCCGCCGCCGGCGAGCTGAAAACCAAGCCGACGCAGCACTCGGTCAAAGAGCTGCTGAGCATCGGGATCCAGCCCGACATCCTACTCTGTAGGACCGACCGTTATCTCTCGCATGAACTAAAGTCGAAGATCGCGCTGTTCTGCAACGTCGAAAACGAAGCCGTAATTACCGCCAAAGATGTGGCCTTCCATCTATGAAGTGCCGCTGGTCTTCGCGCACGAAAAAGTGGATGAACTGGTCGAGCGCTATCTGCGCATCCCGGCAAAGCAGGCCGACCTTAGCCGGTGGGAAGACCTGGTGCAGCGGGTCTACAACCCCAAGGACGAAGTCGTTATCGGCATCGTCGGCAAGTACGTGGAGTACGAAGATTCCTACAAGTCGCTCAAGGAAGCCCTGGTCCACGGCGCGCTGGCCTACAACCTGAAGCTCAGGGTCGACTGGATTGAAGCCGAGGGGCTGGAGTCGAAGGAGCAGAGCGTTCAAGCGCAGTTGGAAGCGGTCGATGGCGTCCTGGTGCCGGGCGGCTTCGGCAAGCGCGGCATCGAAGGCATGCTCAAGGGCATTCGCTACGCGCGCGAAAATAAAGTTCCGTACTTCGGCATATGTCTGGGAATGCAGACCGCCTGCATCGAATTTGCGCGCAACGTTTGCGGATTGGAGCAGGCGAACTCCAGCGAATTCGATCCCGCAACGCCACATCGTGTCATTTATAAGTTGCGCGAACTTCGCGGAGTCGAAGAACTCGGCGGCACCATGCGGCTTGGTGCGTGGCCCTGCCGGCTTGAGCCCGGTTCATTGGCGCATCAGGCATACGGCGAGGCTGAGATCAGCGAGCGGCATCGCCATCGTTATGAGTTCAATCGCGAATACGAAAGCCTGCTGACCGCCGCCGGGTTGCGCATCAGCGGAGCTACTCCCGACGGTACTTACGTCGAGATCGTAGAGATTCCGGAACATCCCTTCTTCCTTGGCTGCCAGTTCCATCCCGAGTTCAAGTCGAAGCCGCTGGAGCCGCATCCGCTATTTCGCGCCTTCATCAAGGCCTCCTACGACTATCGCAATCGCAAGCAATTGATGCGAGAGGAGATGGCGGTGGAGATGTTCCACCGTCCCGAGAAGGTCAAGGGATAAAGCAACATTGCGATCAGGTTACGAACGTAACCTCTGATACCTAGTTCCAAACTGGATACTCCTCCCTGTCGCTCACGAAACCTTTCTTTTGAGCTACGAATCTAAGTCTCTGGAGGCGGGTTTACGCGTGTAGAAGCCTCCGCTCAGGCCCCCGCCCTAGGAGAGCTTATGAGCTTATTTGATTTGGTTTTCGGCTGCTCGCATAAGCGGTGTAGTTTCCCGATGAGCACTCGAGGTGCGAAACGGCGTACGCCGGCTGCTTCGCTTACCGGTACATATGTGGTCTGCCTGGATTGCGGGAAGGAATTTCCCTACGACTGGAAGGCCATGAAAGTGGTCCGCAACCGGGAGACTCGTCACCAGAGCGCTTCGCCGGTAGTGGCTGGTCCCAAGGCTGCATAACAGGGAACTGCATTGCTGCTCCGCGTCATCTTTACCTCGAGGGACTTGCCGATGTTCCCCTTGACTGAGCGGAGTAGATTTGTGATTTTCAAGCAAACCATAGATTCTAAATCTCTTACCTCCCTAGGTAGAAAACCTGCGCATTACGTAGGCAGCAGCGCAAGCATTCCGCAGTATAATCTTCCACACTAGCTAGGTTGAGGGCGTCAACCACCACCCCCGCGAGCCGACGCTCCCGCATGACCCAGGTCACCCGCAGGCCAGGTTCTCAGTCCGACCTTTTCAGATCTGGACGGTTGCAACATGGAACGGGTACAAGCCATCTACGACTATGCGGTTGATTTGCAACCGGAGGAGCGCGCTCTATTTCTCCGGCAAATCTCCAGCGAAGATCCTGAACTACTACGACAGGTACAGCGGATGCTCGACCAGGCGACCGCTGACACTGTGGAGATTACGCCCGCTGCTTTAGGCTCTTCCACCTCCCCTGCCCATAAGTACATCTTCTCCCCGGGCGACTTGATTGCCGGCCGTTATCGCGTTCTGCGCAAGGTAGCCAAGGGCGGTATGGGTGAGGTCTACGAGGTGCACGACCTGGAGCTGCACAGCCGGGTCGCGCTCAAAGTGATCAGTCTCAAGTCTGCGGCAAAACCAGGCTCGGCAGAGATGTTTCGTCGCGAAATTCTGCTGGCCCGGCAGGTCACTCATCCCAACGTCTGCCGGATCTACGATATCGGCCATCACGAACATTCCGACAACGGGGACCTGATGTTCCTCACCATGGAGTTTCTTGAAGGAACAACCCTCGCCGATCGCGTGCGCTCGCAAGGCCCGCTGACCAAGGAAGATGCGCTGCCTCTGATCCAACAAATGATTCAGGCATTGGCCGCCGCGCATCGGCTGAACATTGCACACCGCGACTTCAAGAGCGGCAACATAATTCTGTGCGAGCCGAAAGGCGCCTCGGGTTCGGACCGAGTGGCCACGCCGTCAGGCGCAGCTCCGTCGGAGACTCCGAAACCCGGCTCAAATACGGATCAGACCAGTAGTTCGGCTTCAAGTCCGAAATCAAGCGCAGATTCCAGCGTCGGCAACAAGAAGTCAGCCAGCGGCTCGGCTTCTTCTTCCTCTGGCGAGCCCTCGCACCGGGTCATCGTCAAGGTCACCGACTTCGGACTGGCGCGCAGTGTGGACGGAATGGAAACCACATTTCAGGGCGAAGTCTGGGGCACCCCCGACTACATGGCGCCCGAGCAGTTCCATGGACATTCCAGTACCGCGAGCGATATCTACGCGCTTGGCGTGGTCATCTACGAGATGTTCACCGCCAAGCTGCCGCACCGCAGCAGCGCCGGGCCACAGACTCCTGACGGCAGGCCCAGCGCGGCTATGGAAAAGATTCCCGCCGAGTGGCGTCCGGTGGTCAGGAAGTGCATGGCCTACGACCCGGCCGACCGTTACGCGACGGTCGAGGACGTTTGGCGAGCTCTGACCGGCGATCTGGACGTCGATGGCAAACCGAGAATCTTCGGTCTGTCACGACGAGCTCTTTTCGGATGGGTTGCCGCCGTGCTGGTGGTAGTCGGCCTGGGTGGATGGATGAACCGCGAGGTTGTAAGCCGCTGGTTCAACCCCATCCCCAAGCAAAAGCACATCGCTGTACTCCAATTTGAGAATGTCGGTGGCGACAGTGCCAACGCTGCATTCACCGCCGGAATCGGCGAAACTCTCGCCAGCAAGCTATCTCAACTTGGCGGCGACCAGCAGATGTACTGGGTCGTGCCCTTCAGTGATTCGCGGAAGTATACCGATGTTGAGCAAGCCCGGCGCAACCTCGACGTCACGCTGGTGGTCACGGGCAGCGTTCAGCGCAGCGGCGACAATGTCCAGATCACGGCCAACGTCGTCGACGCGAAAAAGCACAGACTGCTGGCCTCTCGCGTGATGACCGCATCCGTAGGTGATCTGAACATCTTGCAAGACCAGGCGTGGGAATCCGTGGCGGGCATGGTGCAGCAGCCAGTGGATCCGGGAACCACGAAGACGCTCGACGACAGTACCACGAAGAACGCTCGCGCCTACGAGTACTACGAACAGGGTGTCGGATACCTCCAACAAGGCGATTTGGCCAGCATCGACAAAGCGATCGACGCATTTCACAAGTCGGTGACCGAAGACCCGAAGTATGCCCTCGCCCAGGCCGGCCTGGGTAACGCCTACGCCATCAAGTACTACCTGACCAAGGACTCTCAGTGGATTAACGAAGCCAAGTACTACGGCGATGCGGCGGTAAAGCTGAATCCAAATCTGTCCACCGTCCACGAGGCGCTGGAAAAATCTACGAGCAGAGCGGCAAGTTCGACGAGGCCAAGGCGGAATACCGCCGCGCCATCGAGCTGAATCCCACGACGCTTTCAGCGCCCTATCACATTGCCAAAATCGAGTCGCTGTTGGGCAATTACGCCGCGGCCGAAGCCGCCTACCAAGCAATGATTGCCAGAATGCCATCCTACTTCCTGGGATATGCAGGTCTGGGCCGACTCTACTACGAGCATGGCCGCTTCAGTGATGCAGCAATACAGTTCCAGAAGTTGATCGACCGCGTGCCCGATAACCCCATGGGCTACCAGGACCTTGGCGCCGCCTACGAACAGATGGGCGACTACGACAAAGCCGCGCAAACCTTCAAAAAGGGGCTGGAAGTGAAGCCGAGTGCTGAGCTGTGGGCCGATCTCGGAACGGTTTACATGTTCATTGGTGAGAACTCCAAGGCCTCCGAAGCGATGCAGAAGGCAGTGCAACTAAACCCTCACGACCACACTTTGTGGAGAAACCTGGCTGACAGTTACCGGCAGGTTCCCTCGCTCTCAGCCAAAGCTCCGGCAACCTACAAGCGGGCAGCCGAAGTTGCGCAGGAGCAGCTCACCGTTAACCCGGGGGACAAGGACGCGCTGAGCGGAATGGCGCTCTATCAAGCTCATCTCGGCAACAAGCTGGAAGCGCAGAAGTTTATCACCCGGGCCCTGCAAGCGGGTCCGCAGGATAGCGATGTCCTGTTTACAGCAGCGCTCGTGTATGAGATTATCGGCGACCGGGAGCTGGCGATCACCGAATTGCAGAAGTCACTCGGAGCTGGTTTCTCACTAGAGGACGCAAAGCGCGAGCCTGAACTGCAAGCCTTGCGTACGGACCCGCGATATCAGAAGATGCTTCAAGACAAACAGGCGGTTCGCAACAACTAGACGAATCGTCATTCGCCTAGCTGATTCACTCGGGCCTTATCAGTACAAATCCGGTTGAGAGGATGTTGCATGGTGTCGCATCGCAATCCTGTACTGTGGTTTACCGTGATCTCGCTGCTTGTAATCGCGACCAGTTGCACAAAAGAGGTTAAACAGGTTGCGCCTCCCCCCAAGCGCACGCAAGGCTTTGCCTCGGCTGCCGGGGTTTGCAATCTGCCGGCGACCGGCAATTGCACCACTGGAGCCTCCGGTAACAGCTGCTCTGCCGGCGGCTCCTGCAATGTTTCGTTGTCGGTTAATTCCAGCCAAGGCGTTGATTTGTCGCTCAATGGGCAGGCGCTCACCGATCCCCGTCAAATCGTCTGCGTTCCGCAAGGCGGTGCGGTTACCTGGAGCGTATCGGCACAGCCCGGACAATCGAACAGCTTCCTGCTCGATTTCGGAAATGCCGCACCGTTCACCACCAATTCAAATTTGACCTTCGCAACCGGTAGCAACACGCAATCTGCTACCGAAACGACCGCCAGCGTAGACGGTTGCTATAAATACAACGTAAAGGTCTGCCCCGTCCCGGCGACGCCAGGCATGACCCCGCTTGCCTGCGGCGAGAGTGATCCTAAGGTGATCGTTGGGGATGGCGGAGGTTAGGCCTCACGGGCACGAGCCGTTCATTGCATCAGCTTCGACCAAGAGTCGGCCGCCCGCAACTTCACCCCGAAGTGCTCTCTTAGGCACTGGTATAGCTGTGCTTCGGTGGTGAGCAAGGTTTCACGGCGTAGGCCATCGTTCGTTTCGATGAGGCGCATGCCTGCCAGGGTAATGCGCCCGTCGGGCTTGGCTATGGTGCAGATACGCCGTCGTGTGAAGCTGGATTCCGGCGAGCTCTGGTGGTACTCGCACATCGGAACATACTCCGATAACTCGTGAGCGACATCAGAAAACCGGTATAACGGGACCTCAGCTCCATCACTATCGCGGCGGTAGAGTTCCCATCCGCCATTCTCCGGATTGACGCCGAAGAGCTGACCGTTCTCAGCTTCCTGCGCGCCCGCTCTTAACGGAAGCGGATCCACGAAGGACTCCCCAAATCCAACGTCTGCCAGCCAGGGCTCGGGTAGCTTCACCTTCAGCAGCATGTGATCGAATTCCGGCCCGAAGCCGCCGTCATCACGCCGCACGCAACCCGACAGCATCGACACGTGGAAGCCAAGTGCGAGCAGCAGCTCGCAGAACAGTCCATTCAGCTCGTAGCAGAAGCCGCCGCGGCGCCGGTTGACGATCTTGTCGTACAAGCGCCCTGGCTCAAGGACGATAGGAGTTCCCAGCGCGATGTCCAGATTTTCGAAGGGAACGGTATACAGATGGCTGCGGTGCAGGCCGCGAAGAGTTTCAAGTGAAGGCTGCCGTGGCCCATCGTATCCCATACGTTCGAGATACGCATCAACATCCATGGCTATACCGGCAGCTCATCCTGCAACCAGGCCGGCTCCTGGAGCTTGGGCTCGGAGGTCAGGTCGAGTACGAGGTTCTCCAGCACCAACCGCTTGCTCACCGCATTGGAGCGCAGCGCGAGATCGGCACGGGCAACCTTGCGGATCGCACTCGTGAGCTCGCGCCTCGACTTGTAGCGTCGCGCCTGCTTGATTACGTCTTCTGCGGCGAACGGCGGCAGGCGGAAGCCTTGCCACAGCGCCTGCCAGAGCGCGCGCGAATCGCGGACATTGCGCTCGAAGATCACCAGCATCTGCTTGAAGGTGCGCGACAGCATGTAGAGATGCCCGATGGCGGCCTCTTCTCCGTCGCCGGAGCTGAGTATCGCGTCCAGCACCTCCAGTGCGCGTTCGCGATCGCGCGCGGAGATGGCGTCTGTCAGCTCGTAAAAAGAACGTTGCTTAGCCGCGAGCACCATCGTCTCCACATCGCCCAGGCCAATGCGCTTCTTTTCGCCGACAAACAGCATCAGCTTCTCCAGCTCGTTGGCGATCATCATCATGTCGCCGCCCAGCGAGTCCACCAGCTCGCGTGCCGCATCCGGATCGAGCTTCACACCGTTTGCGTCGGCCGACTGTATGGCCCAGCTCACCGCGTCGCCTTCCTCGACCCTCGCCAGTTCCAGCACCTGGCAATATTCGCCCAGGGTCTCGCGAATGCGTTCGTAACGCTCCTTGTCGGTCATGTCCATGCGGCGCACGTCGGCCGGAATGCTGATGTGGTCAGCAATAAATATCAGCATCGCGTCAGGATTCGGATTGGCGAAGTACTCCTTGATGGCCTCGAACTCTTCGTCGTGCTTGCCGCGTCCGTAGAGGTTCTTTACTCCGCGAATGAAAAAGACCTGGAAGGGCGCCATGAGCGAGGGAGTGCGCGCGCGATCGAGAACCTCGCGCAGGTCCATTTCGGCCAAGTCCATGTCGTAGAGGCTGAGCTCGCGTACGTCCTCCGGCACCAGGTGCTGGAGGATGGCATCGCGGCACTTTCTGCGGAAGAATGCTTCGTCTCCGATGAACACATATCCCGGCGCCAGCTTGCGCGACTGCATGTCGGCCACAAAGCGGTCTGACACCGCGAAGCTGCGCATCAGTAAGCCTCTACCAGGTTGCTCACCAGTCCCTGAGCAAAGTCATGGGCTACCCGCTCCAACGCCGGCGATTCCTCTTCGAAGAAGCTGGCCGCATCTTGTGACAGTTCATATTGTGAGCGGAAATAATAGTTGGGGTTCTCCCACAAGACTTTGCCGTTACGCTCGACCAGCGATAACTTCATCGCCACTTGCAGCATGGAAGACGATGCTTTGCCGGTCTGCGTGTCGTAAGTGAGTGGGTAGGTTGAGGCGGAGATCACAGTCCCGTTGAGCGTAGCGTCTGCCGGCTCTTTGTCAGAAAGCACGACCTGGAAGTTGGTCCGGCTGCGCAGCTCCTGCACCACGGCTGCAGTCAGCACCTGTTCCACTCGAAAAGCATGGGTTGAGTTGGTAAATGTGGGCACGTAGATGGAGCGCACGTTCTTCGGCAGGCGCACCGCTTTGCCGGCGGTGTGATAGCCGCAACTCGCGCAGCGTAAGCAGCGCTACGCCCAGCAGCACGATACCGGCCCAGCGCATGCCGTCTCACTGCACCTTCCCACGCGGACGGCCAGCGATCATACCCTCCGCGCAATCGACCGCCGCGACGCCTTCGATCCGCAGATTGTCCGAGGCCGCCCACAACCACAAGCCATTCGCATGCCCGGGATCTTTGCGCAGTGCCACCTGGATCTGTTCCTGGCCGGCAGCGTTCACGTTGCTGGGAGCATCTTCAAAGCCCTGCGCAATCTCGATGTGATCGCCCGCGAGCGCGTCGTTGGCCTGTTCCAGCTTCATGGGATGGGTGGTCTCAATGTAAACCGAAAATGCGTGGCCATGAAAGATGGGAGCCTGCAGCAGCATCAACGATGGCACCACCACCTGCGTCGCCGGCAATTGCCTGGAAGTGGCGCAAAATGCGATCCTCCACCGAGGTCAGCGGCGGCAGAGACTTCTCGCCAAAGCGATCCACGAGGTTAAAGGCAACCTGCACATCGAAAACGTTCCGCGGCAGTTGCTGAAACGACAACAGGTTGACGGTCTGCTCGTGCAACTCGTCCATGCCACGACGCCCATGTTCCGACGCCGGCTCGAAAACCGTCGCCACCGCGCGCCGAATGGGGTTCACCTTCTGAATGCGCAGCAGCAGTAGAGCCAGGACCGTCGCCGCGGGATGAGCAATCACCACCGGCGCGCCCCCGAAATCGATGGATGGCGTAACCCCCAGCTCCTGCTCGACCCACGGGGCGCGCAGGCTCACCCCTTTCACATCTTCCAAGGCGTATGACAGGTCGATGATGTCGCTGCCGGCGCTGCGGGCCATCTGCCAGGTGTTGCGGGTGTAGGCCTCATCCGAGGTGAAGAAGGTGAAGTCCACGTTCTCCAGATGCTCGGGCAGAACCGTTTGGATGAACGTAGGCTCATCGCCCACCGCGTCGACCTGACCTAGCGACTCTTCATCATCCAGCAGCCGGACATCGTAAGCCGGGAAGTTGTGCTCCGAAAGCACTTCTTTCAGCTCGCGGCCCTTCAACGTGGCTGCGCCAATAATCGCCAGACGAAACGCGCCTCCCCGGGCGCTTGCATCCGACTGGCTCGGAGAAGTCTTAGCATCGTTCTTCATTATGCGTGTGAAGCCTCATCCCGGGTTGGGGCAACCGCCGATCTGCGCCGGAACAGAAACGAAAGCCGCGCCAGCACTCCCGAAAGAATGTATACCAATGCCAGGACGAACAGCGCGTACTGCGATGCGAACCAGATCAGCGCAATCAGCGCGCCCAGCCCGATCAGCCAGCGAAAGTTCTGCTGCTCGCGGAAGTTCACGCCCTTCAGGCTGAAGAAGCGCCAGGTGCTCACCATCAGGAACGCGATGAGGAAGACGCACACTGCCCACCCGATCGCCAGTGGCCACCACTGTAGCGGTTCGCCATTCACCAGATGAACTACCGCCGCCACGGCGCCCGCCCCTGCTGGAATCGGCATGCCGACGAAATACTTTCGCCCTGGCCTTCCCGGATTCAGCGGCTGCGGATTGACTTGAATGTTGAAGCGCGCCAGTCGCGCTGCCCCAGCCAGCAGGAAGACAAAGGTTGCGACTCCACCCAGTTGCAGTATGCGCGCACGCAAATCGGGATCGAAGTTCAGCGGCAGCATGCGGAAGCCCCAGATCCACGCCAGCACCGCGGGAGCCACGCCAAAGGTAATCACGTCGGCCAGCGAATCCAACTCGCGGCCGAAATCACTGGCCGTGTTGGTCAGCCGCGCGACTGCGCCATCGAAGAAGTCGAAGACAATAGCAATGCCAATGGCCTGCGCCGCGTGGTTGAAATGGCTGGCATCGCCCGTCGCGCCTAGAATCGACTGCGAGATGGCGTAGTATCCGGCGGCAATGTTGAAGGCGGTAAACGCCGACGGCAGGATGAATAGCCCTTTGCGCGGACGTCGCCTTTGTTCGTCGGTTGAACGTCGTTCCGAAAATGTGCTCATTGCGCTTCCGCCATTTCGCGATGAGGCGTCACAGATGCTCGTGATTGCGCGATGGCCAGCACCGTAGCGCCGCCCTTTACCGTGTCGCCTACCCCGACCTTCATCTGCGCGCCGGCCGCGAAAATCACATCGGTGCGCGAGCCGAACTTGATGAGCCCCACGCGCTCTCCCCGCGCGACTCGGTCGCCAACCTTCTTGGTGAACACAATGCGTCGCGCCAGCAGCCCGGCAATCTGCTTGAAGACCATCGTGCCGTATTCGGTCTGCAGGGTAACGATGTTCTGCTCGTTCTGCTCGGCTGAGACCGCGCCCATCGCGTTGGCGAACTTGCCCTTCTGATAGCGCACGCCGGTGATGGTTCCGGCGGCGGGCGAGCGGTTCACATGAACATTGAAGACATTCAGGAAGATGCTGATGCGCGTGCGCGGCTCGCCCTCCATCTCGATTACCGAGATGTCGGTCACCTTACCGTCGGCCGGAGAAACAATGGCCCCTTCAAAGGCTGGCACCTGGCGATCAGGATCGCGAAAAAACCACAGGAAAAAAGCGCCGCCAGGAGCAACGGCACGACGGCCAGCGCCGGAACCGTCAGCCAGCCCACCAGCACCGCTATCGCGACACACGCCAGCCCGTAATAGTAGCCGTCTCGTACCATTCAGATATTGGATGATTATAGAACTCGGGGAGAATTGCAGCGGCGAGGCGCGAGCGAACCTCTGCAGTGTGGTCCGCTAATTTAGCGCGCCGCTTCGCCCACCGCTCTCCTGGCGCATCGCCCGCGATCCACCAGGCGGCTACTGTTGGCACCGCTCAAAGAGCCTGCATGCCGGCCCGTTTTTCCCAGATCATCATTGATATTATGATGTAGCTCTTTTGAGATCACCTATGACATCGCTCACTGCCGTAGTTCCTTCTCCCTCTCAGCAACAGCCTTTGGCTCACGATCCGCTGCTCGACGACATCGGGTATATGACTTGCATGACCCTGGTGCTGCTGGGAAATTACGCGCAGACCGGGCATCTCGGCGGTCCGCTGGCCTACACGCCGTATAACGTGGCCCTGCATTTGGTCGGGCCCGAAAACGGTGGGCTTCGTTACGATTACCGCCGCCCGAAGCACCCTTACTCCGACAAATTCATGCTGGCGGCGGGCCACTCCATCCCCACCTGCTACGCGCTGTGGATGATCATGGGCCAGGCGCTGTATCGCAAGTTTCAGCAGACCGGCGATCCGCGTTATCACGTCGATCCACACGAGGCGATGCTGCCCATCGACGCCCTGGGATTCCGCCGCGGCGCGGGCGCGCTGAAGACGTTGCTGCACGACACGGGTTTGGAAGACCATCCGCTGTTCGCGCAAGCCAAAGGCCGCGGCATTCGTGCGCTCTCGGGACATGCCGAGAGCACCGACTTGACCAACGACGTGAACGGTGGACCCTCGGGCGTCGGCATCGCGACCGCCGCCGGCAAAGCCGCGTTCTGGGATATCGCGGGCGCGCCAGAGTCGCCAAAGATTTTCGCGCTTGGAAGGCGAATTCGCGCTCACCGAAGGCCATGCCCAGGAGTTCAAGACCCAGGCCCTCGCGCTGCAAGTGGGCAAAGCGTCTGCGCGTGATGGTCTCCGACAACAACGCCGGCATCGACGATTGCCTGGTTGGCGGCAAGATTGGCGGCGTCATCGCGGCTCAGTATTGTGACGTCTACGATCTCGTGGCTCAATGGACGTCGTACGGATGGCATGTCTTCACCCTGGCGAACGGTAACGACTACGGCGAAGTGGCCGCGGCGCTGAAAGCCATGGACGCAGTGGACCCGCATGACCGCCGTCCCGTGGTCGCTATCGGCAAAACCATCAAGGGTTGGTGGCCCGCCGCCGTCGAAGGGAAAAATCCCCGGCTACAACGGCGATCAGTTGGTGAGTTACCCCAGCCATCCCTACGCGCTGAAGATGAACTCGGAGTATTTCGTCGCGCTGGCGCAGACCTTCGAGAAGCAATACGGCGTGGAGTTCGAAGGCATTCGCAAAGGCGCGGTCAGCGATAATCGCGAGCGACTGATCCAGTTCAAGACCAACATCGACGTGGTGATGTCGCTGCTCGACCGCAACGGACTGGGCGATCGCCTCGCCGACCGTCTGGTGGAAATCGGCGACACTGTGCGCGACGACGTGAAGTTGCGTATCTCCGCCACGCAGCGATCCGTTCCTTGACGATCGCCTGCGCGTCGCCAATCTACCCGAAGAGCCGCAGAAGCTCTCAATTCACAATGCCGTCTCCGGTGCGGAGAAGCAAGTCAGCATAGAGCTGTTCAAGAAACCGGGCGAGAAAGCCGGGGCCCGCCGCGCGATTTCCGAGATCATCAAGTGGATGAATTACGTCACCGACGGGCGATTCTTCACCGTGGCCGCCGACCTTTCCGAGTCGATCAACGTGGAGCACGGCAGCTTGTGGGGACACTACAATCCGGTTGACAATCCGCTGGGCACGCGCCTGAAGGCGCCTATCCAGGAGGCGGGCAATGTTTCCACCGCCATCGGGCTGGTGAGTCAAAGCGCCTCCGTCGACCCCAAGAAATTCGCCGGCGTGTGGGCGTTGAGCGGCACCTACGGAGCGTTCACCCCGCTGATGTACACTCCCGCGCGTGTCTGGAGCCAGCAAAATCAGGACAGCCCATTCCGCGTCGGCGTGCTGCATATTCTCACCGCGCACTCCGGTCCTGAAACTGCGGCCGACGGGCGCACCCACTTCGGCATCTTCGCGCCGCAAGTATGGAAGCTGTTCCCGCGTGGTCAGGCCATCAACTTGAGCTTCTGGGATTACAACGACGTCGCGCCCGGCTATTTCGCAGCCGCTGAAATCGCGGCGCGCGATCCGCACGTGGGCCTCATCACGCTGGAAGTGGCGCGTCCCGACTTCGCGGTCGCGGACCGCAGCCAGTTCGCCGACACCGATCTGCGCGCTGCCGCCAAAGGCGTGTACGTGATTCGCGATTTCGCACCCGGCAAGCCGCGTCACGGTTACGTGGTTGCGCAAGGGTCGAGTTCCACGGTGAATCTGGTGAAGGTGCTGCCGAAACTCGAAGCCGCCGGAGTGAACGTGAAGGTGATCGCGGCCATCAGCGAAGAGTTGTTCGATCGCCAGCCGCAAGCCTATCGCGATTCCGTGCTGCCACCCGAAGCTCGCTACGATTTGATGGTTGTTTCGACCGGCACGCGACGCGTGTGGCCGCTGCGCAATCTCGGCCCGTTGACCGATGAGTATTCACTCACCTCCGACTTCGACAATGCGTGGAGAACCTGCGGCCTGGAAGCAGACGTGATCGCGGAAGCGCATCTCGATCCCGACTCGATCTTCGCCGGCGTCGAGCGCTTCGCCAACGAACGCGAGCGCCGCATCGGCGATCAACGCAAAATGATCGGCTAGTCTTGTTGGCTTTTAGCGGGTGCCCTATCCTGTTGTCCTTCTTTCGGACGACGGGGTGGGGTGACGCCAAGTCATCGCGCCTCCATGACGAGCCCGATAAAACCCTTGCATCCTTCGTCCGCGTAGTCCATGATTGTTGTATCAGGCTAAGTTTGAACGAAAGCGAACTAGAGCTGGTCCCGCCAACGCGTTACCCACTCCAAGCAGCAAACGATCTTCTCAGCAGGAAATTTACAAATACAGGTACAAAACAATGGAACAAGGAACAGTGAAGTGGTTTAACGATGCGAAGGGATTCGGCTTTATCAGCCGCCAGAATGGCGAGGATGTCTTCGTACATTTCTCGGCGATCGCCTCCAGCGGATTCAAGAGCCTTCAAGAAGGTCAGGCCGTGGAATTCACCGTGACCAAAGGCCCCAAAGGCTTTCAGGCCGAGAACGTTCAGGTCCTGTAAGCATTCAGGTTCTCCGAGAGAATCAGTCTCCGTAAGCCCGGAACCCAACGTTCCGGGCTTTTCGTGTTTCTACGCGGGTGCTCCATTCCGCCGTCGTTTGGCGGGGTGGGGATTTTGACCTTCAGTAACTGTGGGCACCCCATTCCGCCATCGTTTGGCGGGGATGGGGACTTCGTCTGACAACTAACAACTGACAACCGGCAACTGCCTCTCGGGTGCTCCATTCCGCCGCTGGGGGTGGGGATTGACCTTCAGTAACTGGGCATCCATTCGCTCGTTTGGCGGGGTGGGGATTTCGTCTGACAACTAACAACTGACAACCGACAACTGCCTCTCGGGTGCTCCATTCCGCCATCCTTCGGCGGGGTGGATTTGGATTTTGGTCGCTGTGAGTAGACAGCTTTGTATCAGGGCACGACCTCGGTCGTGCCGATAAGCTCTCGTTCTAGAAGTCCGAGCCGGCTTCAGCCGGCGACACAAAAGCATCCACCGATCAGTTTGCTTTCTTTACCTCGACCACCATCACTTCAATCGGACTCGACCCAGTGTTCACGTCGGCGTGGCGCTTCTTTCCCTCGGCGGAGGGAAGCCAGTACGCCTTGCCGGATTGCCAATTGTGGGTCTCCGAAGTTCCATCCTCGTAGACCACCTTCATGCTTCCACCCACCAGCGGAATGATGACGCGTGGATGTTGGTGTGTGTGCATATTCAACGGAGCATTAGGTGGAACCACCGTCTTCCAAACCGCGACATCTTCATTTTCAAACTGAGGTGTACGCTGCGCCGCAACCGGCGGCGTGGTCGTCTGCGGAGAGACTGGTCGGAAAGCAGCAAGAACCAGAGCGATGAGAAACGCCGTGCGAAACAATTGAGTCAACATGGCACGGAATACTACCATCGCGCCGGGTCCGGGGTGCCCCATTCCGGCTGGTCTTGCCGGGGTGGGGATTTAGATACCTTCTGCTCAGAGCCTTGCCCTTATGCCGTGTCATCCTGAGCGGAGTGAGACGTAGTCGAGCGCAGTCGAAGAGCCTGCCCTGAGCGCAGCCGAAGGGACCTGTAGTTTCGTTGGCTGCCCCACAACCCCTGTCATCCTGAGCGCAGCGAAGGACCTGCTGTTCGTTCCCCGCACTACTCGTCACCGGGTGTCATCTTGAGCGGAGCGAGACGTAGTCGAGCGCAGTCGAAGGACCTGCTGTTTGTTCCCCGCACTACTCGTCACCGGGTGTCATCCTGAGCGGAGCGAGACGTAGTCGAGCGCAGTCGAAGGACCTGCAGTTCGCCGCCTTTTCGTATTTCTCGATATATGCGCACTTTGCCCTCCGAATCCAGTCGAGTGCAGTCTTAAAGTTATCGCAGCCGATGTACTTCAACTCACCTATCGTCCCGTCATGCAGCGAGGACATCTTCAGAACTTTTCTGTCTCCTTAAAAGCCCGCTCAAGGTCTGGAACCGTCAGTTTCGCACGGGCCTCGAGCGCCTTCGGGTCGGCTATCGTTTTCGGATCGAGGTGCGCAAGCCATCCATTCCTGCGCTCGCGGATGGATACGAGCAACGAGTCAAGTCCAGACCCGGCCTCCTCAGACTCCGCTATCACTCGCCTTACCTCCTGCGCGGTGCTGCGCTGGAATGAACCGGCCTCCAGTTTGGCGCGATTCAACATCTTCTCCACGGTCATCGTATCTTTATGTTTTGTCGTAGAGCCTTGCGATAGCCATCTGGGCGAGTTCGACACTGCCATCAATCGTGAGGCCGAAAAATGTCGGCGCAGTTTGCAGGAGCACAGGGTCTGACTCCAGCAAACCTTTCGCCATGTCGAGGTATGTCCTTCCAACCAATACTTGCCTTTTTAGGGCATCAAGGATTTGCTTCAATGTTAGTGTCGTCGACAAAGGTGTCCCCTTGAGTTATTGCTGAGCCGCCTTGGAACGGAGAGTTGCATCGCCCCCCACAGAACAGGCTCCCGCCTATTTTTCGTGAAACTTCCGCGCCACCACAAGGCAGCGGTTCAGGGCATCATCGCTGGAGAGGACGTCCCAATTCCGGCGCACGGCAACCGCGCAGATCAGCATATCGACTGGGCCGGCCTGGCTTCGGCGTTCCTTATAGAGGCGCGCGGCGTACTCGTGATCGGCGGTTTCGATTGGCTCGTCGAGAAAGGCATCAAGAGCGGCCTTGACCTTCTCGTATTGCACCTGTTCTCTGATTCCCGACAGAAGCTCCTGCCGGATCATTCCGATCATCACGACGCGTCCATCCTGAAGGGCGTGTGCCAGCTCCGCCTTGAGACTCTGCTCGTCTTTGCTCAAGCTGGGGCTGAGTCCGGCGGCGTCCTTGCGACGCAGCGCGAGCGACCATACCGAGGTGTCGACCAGCACTTTCACCGGTCGCTTCCCACGCGGTCGCGGCGGCGGTTTGCCTTGTAATCGTAGTCGTTGTGGTAGTCAATGGCGCCGAACAGGTCGAGAATGTTCATCTGCTTGCGGCGCCGGATGTACTCATCCAGAGCCGCGGTGACAGCTTCCTTCTTAGTCGTGTGATGTCCAATCTGGCGGGCTTCCTCGATCAGACGATCATCAATGGCTAAGTTCGTAGGCATGAGACACTCCAATATGTGTATGATATCACACATCTCAATGTGTAATATCGGGTCTGCTGGCTGGCATGTTGATTACCTTCGTAACTTGCGCCACTCCTGCTTCTTTGCTACGTTCGCCTCAGTGGGCACGGGAGTTGTGTGGCCATGCGCGCCAGGGCTTCCGGGCGCGGTGATTTAGGACGTTTGGGTAATGCCGCAAGGCTTGCTTCAGGTTGACCGTTTCGTTACTCCTCAAAATCTCATGTGCACCGTGTCTGGTGCAATCAATCGCGCTAAGTCCCATGGTTGGAAGATTTTGCCTGTAACTCTCACGCACTCAAGATTTTGCAGGGAAAAGTTTTTGGTGACTCAATGGAATCAAGATTTTAGCTATACCGAGGGGGGAGGGGGATACCCAGAGTTGTCGGCTGCCAGTTGTCTTGTGCGCCCATTGACGGTCGGGTTGTTAGCCCAAGAGCATTTGGGCCTGAGGCGGAGTGAACTGTCGCTTGATGAGAATGCCGCTCCCGTGAGTTCCCATTCGAGCTACGACCGGATCTCGGCCACCATCCCTGATCCGAGATCAGATATGTCCACATCCGCTCTGATCATTTCTGGTGTGCCGACCTCAGTGGTGAGAACACTTCCGCTACAATCCGATGCGATGTCCCCACTCATCCTGGGCTCCGCCTCGCCACGCCGCTCAGAACTGCTGCGCAACGCCGGCATCGCGTTCGAGGTCGATCCTGCGAATGTACCGAGGAGCCTTTGCCAGGAGAAAAACCGATCGAATATGCCCAACGACTCGCGCGCGATAAAGCGCGAGCGGTATTCATCCGACATTCCGATGCCGTTGTGCTGGGAGCTGACACCGTCGTCGTGGTTGACGACCATCTGCTGGAAAAGCCCGCCGACGCGGATGATGCTTCGCGCATGTTGCGCCTGCTCTCGGGGCGTTCGCACCAGGTCATCACCGGCGTTTGTCTGACTCGTTGCTAACTCTGAGCGCACGGAGGCTCGAGGTGACGCAGGTCACCTTTGTCAGAATGTCGGAGCAGGAGATAGCGGAATACGTCGCGACTGGCGAGCCCATGGACAAAGCCGGGGCATATGGAATTCAAGGCATGGCTTCGCGATGGGTCGAGAAAATTGAGGGAGATTACTTCAACGTGGTGGGGCTGCCCGTGGCGCGCGTGTATCGGATGTTGCAGGAACTCGGCGGTCTTTCGCGGGAAGCTCAGAGGTAGCTGTCATCGAACGAAGTGAAGGACCTGCATTTCGTGCCCGAGCGGAATCTGATCGCCGCAAGCGGAAAAACCAGGTGCTTCGCGGGCTAACGTCCGCTCGGCGTGACAAACATAAAAGGGGACGTGGACGGCCCAGCTAAAGTCGGGCCCTGATATAAGACGAACCGAATAGCGAGTTCATCAATGCACGCCTGAAGGCGTGCTCCACCCAATCAGAGGAAAGTCGTTACGCCTGCTTCTTTTCTTCCGTGGTCGGGGTAGTGGTGGTGTCGGTCGCGCTCTGGTCGTTCATCGACGACTTGAAATTGCGGATGCCTTCGCCAAGCCCCTTGCCCAGTTCGCCCAGCTTCTTAGGCCCAAAGATAAGCAGGGCTATGAAGACGATAACCGCTAGCTCCGGCAGACCGATCTTTCCACCAAACATACAAACCTCCCGGTAAAAGCCCGGATTCGTTGCGGTCAGGCAAGGTACGGCGGGCTAAATCGAATTCTAGGCTTTTGTCATGCCACGGTCAAAACATCTAAATGCGATCTTACAAACAGATCGGGATCTGACCCTCAGCGGCTAAAGCCGTTGATCTTCTTAGCTCCATGCGACACGGCTGAAGCCGTGCCCTTTCAAAGCAAGGCTGGACAGTTTTAAAGCGTGGCAATCAGGCCCGGCAGCAGCGCTGCCCGCGGCATCTCGGCGGCCACCACCGACTCGCGGGGCGAATGCGCGCCGTCGCCGACTGCTCCCAGCCCGTCGAGCGTGGGAATGCCCAACCCGGCGGTGAAGTTGCCGTCTGAGCCGCCGCCGACAGCGATCTCGCTCACCGAGAACCCCAACTCCTTCGCAACCTTCTGCGCCTGACGGAAGAGCGCCACCACCGCTGGCGAGCGCTCCAATGGCGGTCGATTGATGCCGCCTTCGATCTGCAGCTTGCACTTCTTGTTCACGGCGCGCAGGGCGCGCACCTTGCGCATCATCAGGTCGCCATCGACCTTGCTGGTGACGCGCAGGTCGAATTCGGCCTCCGCTTCGGACGGCACAACATTGGTCCGGGTTCCGCCGCGAATGATGCCAGGGTTCAGCGTGATGCCGCGTTCCAGGTCGGTCATCGCTGCCATTGCCTGTATCTGATGCGCCAGCTCGAGGATGGCGTTCTGCCCTTTTTCGAAATCAAGCCCGGCATGTGAAGCCACTCCGCTCACGCGGATGGTGAAACCGCCCACGCCTTTGCGAGCAGTCTTCAGCGCACCGCCGCGACCCGCCGGTTCGCAAACCAGAACGACCTCGCAGCGGCTGGCAATTTTCTCGGTGATCGCGCGCGATGTCTCGCTGCCCTCCTCTTCATCGGAAACCAGCAAAACAGTGACTGGCCGGGGAAGTGGTCCTGTGGCTTGCAGCGCGCGGAGAGCAAACATCATCTGCACGATGCCGCCCTTCATGTCGAAGACACCGGGTCCGTAGACCAGTCCCTTGCTCTCGCGCCACGGCATGTTCGCCAGCGTGCCGATGTCGTACACCGTGTCGTAGTGGCCGAGCAGCAGGATGGGCTTGCGGCCTTCTCGGCCTGCCGAACTCCACCTGGACGTGGTCGCCTGCTTTCTTTTGGCGATGCAGCTTTACTCGTCCGCCGAACTGCTTGAACTTGTCGGCCAGCACGGCTAGCAGAGCTCGTCGCAGGCCGCTTTGTCGTGCGTCGGCGATTCCAGAGCGCCAGCTCTTTGAGGTCGGCCACCATCTCGCAGTTGCGCGGCGCCAGCCAATCGTGGATTCGCGAAAGCTGCGCTGAGGGTGGACGGTGGTGCGATCTTCGTTTGGCGTGGAGTAGCTTTGTGACGGAGTCTTCATCTTTGTCTCGAGCTTAGCGTAACAAGTCGGAATGTATAATCTATCGTTTTCAGCCTAATTTATGAGCGAGAAGCAAATGCGGCCGCGGCCGATAAGACCAGCCTCGACCTTCAGGATATCCTGAAGATCCTTCCCCATCGTTTTCCATTCCTGCTGATCGACCGCATCACCGAGCTGGTTCGCACCAAGCGCATCGTGGCGCTGAAGAACGTCACCATCAACGAGCCTTTTTTTGCCGGGCACTTTCCCAGCTTTCCCGATCATGCCGGGAGTGCTGGTCGTAGAAGCCATGGCGCAAGCCGGAGGCGTGCTGCTGCTGAGCGAATTCCCCGATCGCGAGCAGAAGCTGCTGCTGTTCACCGGTATCGAGAAGCGCGAAATTCCGTCGGCCAGTGGTTCCTGGCGATCAGCTTCGCATCGATGTGGACGTGCTGGTATGGCGCGGAACGGCCGGCCGTATGCAGGGCAAGGCTTACGTCAACGACAAGCTGGCGTGCGAGGCGATCATTACCTGCCGGCTGCTGGACCGCGAGCGGCAAAAGCCTGGGGCGGCAGCTGCGACCTGAACCTACTGCGGAGCATTCCTAGCTTCGATGAGCATCCATGCGACAGCCATCGTCGATCCCAGCGCAAAGGTTCCCGCCTCATGTTCCATCGGAGCTTACTGCGTCATCGGCGCAGGGGTTGAGCTGGGCGAGAACTGCGAGCTGGCGTCACACGTCGTAATCGGCGGCCCTTCGAAGTTCGGGTCAGCGATAACAAAATCTATTCTTTCGCCGTCGTCGGGGGCGAACCTCAGGATGTCACGTACGGGAACGAGCCTACCCGGCTGGAAGTCGGCGACCGCAATCAGATACGCGAGTACGTCACCATCACCCGCGGCACGGCGAAGGGCGGCGGTGTGACCCGGGTGGGAAGCGACACGCTGATCATGGCCTACGCCCACATCGGCCACGACTGCGTGATCGGCGATCACGCGATGCTGGTGAATGCGGCGACTCTGGCGGGACACGTCACGGTGGAGGAATGGGCGGTGGTCGGCGCGCTTTGCCCAGTGCATCAGTTCGTGCGCATTGGCGCGCATTCCTACATTGGCGGAGGGACCACCATCACCCAGGATGTGCTTCCCTACTCGATGACCAGCGCCGAGCGCGACACCCACGCCTACATGCTGAACAAGGTTGGACTGCAGCGGCGAGGCTTCTCGCCCGAACGCATCGCCAGACTGCATCACGCCTTCAAAGTGCTGCTCGCCTCCAAATGAACACCTCGCAAGCGCTGGAGAAGTTACGGAGCGAAGGCGACGATCCCGGATATCGCGTCAGCTGATCGGCTTCATCGAGGCCTCACAGCGCGGCATCATCAAATAGCCCGGGCTCAGTGAAAAATCGACGCGAAGAAGGCGCCGATCTTGCCGAACACGCCGCGCTTCTCTTGCGCTGAGTTGGAGGCGACAGTCTGGGTCTTCGGCTCGGACTTCTTGTGCTTGCCGGGCGGCAGGACCACGGGCTGTAGCGACTACAAGCTGCGTATGTTCCAACTTGAGATGAGCGACCACGGCCGTCATGTCAGGCGGTACATCTCCGCCGCTGAAGACGAACGGAGCTTCCATAGAGAGGTGGGTGTCCGTCATCACAGGGGCGGATTCGTCCAGGGCGGCAGCCAATGCGGCTCCGCTGGTCGGCGGCAGCTTGGCAGGGACGCTGTAGGCGGAGGCGTACCTTTCGCGACTTGCACGGGCGCGGGCGCAGGGCATCCGCAGCTTTGGTGGGTGCGGCAGTTGCTCCTTGAATGCGGCCACCCTTGAAGAAGACAGCTTCGTCCTGCTTCACCTGATAGCTCGCGTCGCCCATCGCTTCCGCCACCACCAGCGACGAACTGTTGGAGGGCAGCGACTGCACGCAGGTGTCGCCATTCGCTGTCACGCGCATCGCAACGTGAATCTGGCCTGGCCCGGGCAGCAGCAGGCGGAAGTCAGGCGTCAGAAGGCTATCGGAGGCAGAGCCGATGGGATAGTCGAGCTCGATGTTGCCGGAGCTGACACTGAACAAGAGCTGGCGTCCGCTCTGCGACGACGATACCGAGAGGCTGGTTCCCGGGCAGACCAGCACGCTACCGCCGCGCTCCAGTTTGAGAGTAGCGGTCTGGGCGCCGGCCGCGATCTGCGATCCGCTGAGCACACTGGTGCCGGAGCCGGCAAGGATTACCGAGCCCTTGACGCTGGCGTCGGTGGCATAAAGCTCCCCGATATTCTGCTGGGCAAGCAGCGGGTGACCGGCTGGTTGAAAAGCAGCAGAAAGGCTGGCACTAGCAGACGAAGCGCGCGCGGCGATGTGAATCGGGGGCACAACCTAATGACGATAACACCGCAAAGGGCGAGCTTCCAGCTGCCAGGAACCAGCTCTCAGCTACTGCCCTTAGTCGTGCTACGCGAAGCGCGGGACTTGCTGTATCTCTGAACGTCGAAGCTCCTCGCTGCTTCTGAGGACGGTGATCAAGGCTTCGCCGATTTGAACCCTTCGACGCCTGCGGTTTAATCTCTGACATTAGCCCATGGCGATCAAAGCTGCCAACGGACGGTCCTATCCCCGGCTGGTTCTCGGCGAAACCATCAGTGTCGCGGTCGAGACCTTTCGCGCGCACAAGACGCGGTTTATGCTGACTGCGCTTGGGATGGTGATCGGAACCGCGTCGCTGATTCTCGTGGTCACTATCGGGCTCACCGGCAAGGAATACATACTGCGCCAGATTCAGGCCATCGGCGCCAACATGATGGTCGCCTATTATCAGAGCGGCAGCGGCTACGGCAACACCTCGAGCGACTATCTCACGCTCGAAGACATGGATGCCGTGCGGCGACAAGTGCCTGGCATAACATCTTCTTCGCCGATGCTCGAACTCCACGACCGCATCGCCATCCCCGGAGGCAAAGAGCGTGATGTGCTGATACTCGGCGTGTCGTCGCAGTACCAGTGGGTACGGAACCTGGAGATCGTAGCGGGACGTTTTTTCGACGAAAGTGATGTTCGGTCGCGTAGCAAAATCGCGGTGATTACGGTAAACCTGGCGATCCGGCTTTACGGCACAACCGACGCGGCTGTGGGACAGGAGATGCGGCTGGAGGGGCTTCCGTTCATCATCGTAGGAGTTTTCAAAGAACGGGTTGACACCTTCGGTCAGTCGGAGATCTCGGAGGAGACGATCCTGATTCCCCACACCGTGGCCCGCTTCTTCATGGCGAGCGACGAGGTGAAGCAGACTCTTTTTCTCGGTCGCCGATTCGCGCGAGGTTCCGCGGGCGACGGAGCAGATTCTGCAGACCTTGAAATCGAGGCACCGGCCGGAATCGGTGTACAAGGTCGACAATTTGACCCAACTCCTCAGCGTCGCGAGCAAGACCGCGAACGCGCTGACCACAGTATTGCTGCTCATCTCGGTGCTGACGTTGCTGGTGAGCGGCGTGGGCATCATGAACATCATGCTGGCCACGGTTACGTCGCGCATTCGCGAGATCGGAGTGCGCAAAGCGGTGGGGGCGACGCGTCACGAAATCCGCGCGCAATTCCTCGCCGAGGCGATGATGATCTCGCTTAGTGGCGGCATATTGGGGATCATGGTGGGGTTGGCCTTGCCGTTCTCGCTGCGCTTCCTCACGGATTATCGCGTGCCGGTCTCAGGCTGGTCGGTGGTCATTGCGGTGCTGGTCTCGTCGATTGTTGGCGTGCTGTTTGGAACTGTCCCAGCGGCGCGGGCGGCGCGACTCGATCCCGTGGATAGCTTGCGATACGAGTAAGAGCGGGTAGTGCGGCGCTTTAGCGCCGCGTTAGGCCGTAGACGGGTAACAACAGGCCATCAGGATAGACAGTTGACGCGGACCTGAAGGTCCGCACTACTCGAACGACAGCCGCTACAGATCCAGCGTCTTCAGGTACTCGCGAAATGCTGTTCCCAGATCTTCCCGCTTCAAGCCAAACTCGACCGTGGCCTTCAACATGCCGAGCTTGTCGCCGGTATCATGCCGCGTACCCTCAAAGGTGTATCCGTAAACCTTCTCGTGATTCAGCAGCGCCTTGATGCCATCGGTAAGCTGAAGTTCGCCGCCCTTTCCCGGCTCGGTCCCCTCAAGCATATCGAATATCGCGGGAGTCAGAATGTAGCGCCCGATGATGGCGAGATTCGAAGGCGCGTCCTCCGGCTTGGGCTTCTCGATCATGTTCTTCACTTCGTAGAGACGGCCGTCATGCGTGCCAGTCGGCGTCGCGTCGAGCACGCCGTAAGCGGAGATGGCCTTCCCTTCAACTTCCTGCGTCGCAAGTATGGACGAGCCAGTCTCGTTGTAAACGTCGATCATCTGCTTCAGGCACGGAACCTGCGCGTCGATGATGTCGTCGGGAAGAATCACGCCGAAGGGCTCGTCGCCCACCAGCTCGCGCGCCATCAGCACGGCGTGGCCGAGCCCGCCAGCCTTCTTCTGCCGCACATAGGCGACGTTGATCATGCCGGAGATCTGGCGCACTTGCTTCAGCAGCTCTTCTTTGCCACGCTCTTCGAGTTCGTTCTCCAGTTCGTAGCTGATGTCGAAGTGGTCTTCAATGGCGCTTTTGCCACGGCCGGTAATCACGATGATCTGGTCGCATCCCGCGGCCAACGCCTCTTCCACGCCGTATTGAATGATGGGTTTGTCGACCAGCGGCAGCATCTCTTTGGGGACCGCTTTGGTGGCCGGAAGAAAACGAGTTCCGAGACCGGCCGCCGGGAACACAGCTTTGCGAACTTTCTTGGGCATCATGGCTCTTTCGAACAGGCGGCTAATTTTATGGCGAGATTAGAGAGAGTCTCGCAGCAATAAGAATACAGATTAGGGCAGGAATGTTGCCGGGGAAAGAAGCTATCAGCCGTCAGCTATCAGCAAAAGCTGGGGACTCAAGGAGTGGTCGCTCCGTCTTGCTTCAGCTGAGAGCTGACGCCTGATAGCTGAGGGCTTCTTATCTCCAGCGGCAAACGCCAGTCGCGCGCGGAAACATGTCCCGCATGCACCCACGCGAAACGCGTCAGGATGGAACCCGCGACGCTGGAAATCGCCGCCGCTTTCCTCAGTTTCTTCGACCGTCGTGATCCGGAAAACGCAGCAGCAATTCGCAATGCGAGCGGCACCGGCCCGCTGAGCACGCCACCCAACCGGGTAATGAATCCGCTGGTCCCACGCTTCAGAGGTTCGACGGCAGGCTTTTTCGAGAGCTCGATGTTCACGCCCTCCATCGACTCGATGGCGGCAGCGCCGATCCCCAAGGTATTGAGCGCCGGGTTGTCGTGCCCCATCAACTCGAGGATGCCAACAGCCGAGTTCAGTCCTGACATTCCGAAGTGAATCGGCAGGCTGCCCACATGTTCGTTCCACACCGGAATGGCGGTCGCGCCGATCAGCACGCCGGTGTAGTTGGAAAACGGCAGACCTGCCGCGGCGGAAAAGACCTCGGCAATATTTCCGAGTGTTCGCACCGGCAATCCGAACCGATCGGCAGCAATCTGCGCAAACGCCGCAGCGCCGGAGAAACTGCCGAACGCCGCGAGTGTCCATGCGCCTACCGACATCGGACTCTGGGGTTTGAAGACCCGCAACATGGCAAGAAAACGTGCCGGGCGTCCCAAGTCAGAGATCAGGAATGCGCTGGAGGCAATCGCACCTCCCGCAGCAAGCAAGCGGCAATCGCGTGCCAGCTTCTCGTCACGGCCAGTCCAGTGCGCAACGGCGCCAATCACAGCAGCGGATCCTGCAGCACCGCCCACGAAGAAGTACGGAGGGATTTCCCAACTCCACTGCGGCTCTTTCAGCAGGTTGATGCCGTAGTACCCGGTTTCGGGCGATGCCATGGGAAACGGCGCGCCCGCAATCGGCAACGTAGTCGCATCGACGTACCCTTTCCGCTCGGCTTCACGGCGAATCTCAAACAGGCGATTTTCGCGTGCCCAATCGGAGTGCTCGGGTGTGGGACGATCTTGTGGATTCGTGCTCATCGTTTGGCGCTCCCTAGAAAGGCAACCAGGCTGCCAACCAGCAGCAGGCCAGCGGCTACGGCGGAACTCGTCCAACCCGTTTTGTTGTAAATGGTCGGCACCTCGGGATGGGGCGGCAGGTTATATTGCCGCGGATCGCCGCGCACCAGGAACATCGCGTGGATACCCTCCACGCTTGTATTCGTCGGATCGTAGACGCAGGCATCGTCCATACCGCGGGCCTGCAACTCTTCCACGCGCTCCTGCGCGACCAGTCTCATCTCCTGGATGGGACCGAACTTGATCGATTCCGTCGGGCATGCGGTGGAGCAAGCGGGATGCAATCCGACCTTCTGCCGGTCGTAACAGAAGGTGCACTTGAAAGCGCGGCCGTCTACCGGGTTGCGTTGCACCACGCCGAAGGGGCAAGCTACCACGCAGTAGGAACAGCCATTGCAGATATCAGGCTGCACGAAGACTCCGCCGAACTCGGTGCGCACGATCGCTCCGGTGGGACAAGCCTCAAGGCAGCCGGCCTTCTCGCAGTGCTTGCAAACGTCGGACGAAAACGTCCACGAAGCGAGACCGGGATCGTTGCCACCAACGCCCGGCTCGGGAGCATGTTCGACGAACTTCACGTGTCGCCAGGTCGAGTGGCCCACCGAGCCTGTGTTGTCGTAGGAGTTGCCGGTCCAGTTGAAGCCGTCGTCGGCAATGCCGTTCCATTCCTTGCAGGCGACCTCGCAGGCCTTACAGCCAATGCAAAGGGTTGCGTCAGTGAAAAATGCAGTTGTCGTGCTCACGCCGGCTGCTCCATGTGTTGCTTCCATTGCGTTAATGCCGCAGGGCCTCGCGCGCGCTTCCCAGGCTCGATGTCGCAGACCAGCGCCTTGGTTTCCATGATGCGCACGTTGGGCTCCTCGGATATGACAAGCAAGTCGTTAGTAACGTCGCCTTTCACCAGTCCGTTGTAGCCCCAGTGATACGGCAGTCCGACCTGGTGAACCGTTCGTCCTTCCACCCAGAGCGGCCGCATGCGCGGAGTGACCAGGACACGGGCCTGCACCAGTCCGCGCGGCGTCATGATGGTCGCCCAGTCGCCGTGCTGCAGCTCGCGGTCGGCTGCCAGCTCAGGTGAAACCTCGCAAAAGAGCTCGGGCTGAAGCTCGGAAAGGTGCGGAAGCTGACGCGACATTCCTCCCGCTGTGTGATGCTCGGTGAGGCGATACGTCGTGAGCACAAACGGGAAGCGTTCGTCGCCGTGGTAGGCGTAGTTGTTGTCGGGGCGAACCTTCTTATCGACTGGAGGATTGGTCGCATGCTCAGGATAGAGCGCATTGCCGATGGGCGATTCCAGCGGCTCGTAGTGCGTTGGCAAAGGACCGTCTTTCAGCCCGCTGGTGACATACAGCCATGCGACGCCATCGGGATGCAGCACGAACGGCTTGTCACCAGCGATGCCATCCATTCCCTTCGCTCCATCCGGCGGTTGGTAATCGGGGCGCTTCTTTTTGTCGAAATCGGGAGTATCAAGTCCAGTCCACTCCTGTTTCTGTTCGTCCCACCACACCAGCTTTTTGCGCTCGCTCCAAGGTTTGCCATCGGGACGCGCAGAAGCGCGATTGTAGAGGATACGCACATCGTTGGGCCATGCGAATCCCCAGCCATGCCCGAGGTAGTCGACCGACTCGCGCTTGTTGGCGACGTTCTCATGCTCGCTGGGATGGATGCCGCAGTAGATCCAGCAGCCGCAAGCGGTTGTGCCGTCGTCCTTCAAATCCTGGTAGCTCTTGAGCTGCTTACCGGTCGTGAGATCGCGGCCGTTGATCTCTTTCAGCACTTCGTTGACATTGGGCTCATTGTGAATCCCATGAGTGCCATAGGGCCATTGCAGAGCGTTAAGCGCGGCGTTGCGCGGACTGGGATCAGCAGCGGCTTTCGCCTTCAGGCGCCGCGCCAGGTGATGCATGAACCAGCTTTCGCTGCGTGCGTCCCCCGGAGGGTTCACGGCCTGCAACCGGTACTGCACCAGGCGCTGCGTGTTGGTCTGGCAGCCTTCTTTCTCCGCCGACCCGGCGGCGGGAAAGAGGAAGACTTCCGTCGCAATATCCTGCGGGCGCAGCTCACCGCGCTCCACTTCGGGCGAGTTGTACCACCACGAGGCGCTCTCGATCTCAACCATGTCGCGAACCACCAGCCACTTCAGTTTCGACATTGCCGAACGTTGCAACCGGGCATTCGAGGCGCCGACGGCGGGATTCTGTCCCATGATGAACAGGCCATCCATCTTTCCGTCGGCCATGTCGAGCCAATAACCGAAGTGCGAGTGATCGCCGGTAACGCGAGGCAGGTAGTCGAATCCCCAGTCGTTGTCGTCGGTGGCGTTGTCGCCGTAATACGCTTTCAGCAGGCTGATGGCGTATTTGGGGAAGTTGTTCCACAGGCCGGCAGTCGCGGTGTGCTTCTTCAGGTACGACGGCAAGTCGTTGGCATCGGCCTCGAAAAACGGCATCGGCAGGTAGCCAGGCAGGATGTCATACAGTGTGGGAATGTCGGTTGAGCCCTGAATCGACGCATGCCCGCGCAGCGCCAGAATTCCGCCGCCCGGGCGGCCGATATTGCCCAACAGCATCTGCAGAATGGCCGCCGAGCGAATGATCTGCACTCCCTTGGAGTGCTGTGTCCATCCCACGGCGTAGCATATAGCTGCTGTTTTCTCCGGACCTGATGCACTGCAGAACGCCTCGGCCACTTTCAGGAACAGCTTCTGCGGAACGCCGGCATGGCGCTCGATCAACTCGGGGGTGTAGCGTGCAAAATGCCTCTTGAGGATTTGTAAGACGCAGTGGGAGTCCCGCAATGTGGGATCAGACTTGTATTCAGATACTTTGCCCGCCTCGCCACCACGATCTTTGCCGTGACCACCGCCGGCATCTGAGTGGCCCCCCCTGGTTTTCCCACCGGAGCTGGATTTCTTCTCTTCTCCCTGATACAGCCAAGTCTCCGGCGAGTACTTCTTCTGTTCTGCATCCCAACCGGAGAACAGGCCGCCAAGATCTTCTGTGTCGCGAAATTCCTCGCTCACCAGCATGGACGCGTTGGTGTAGTGCTCGACGTATTCGTGGAACCACTTGTCATTTTCCAGAACGTAGTTGATCAGGCCGCCGAGGAAGAGGATGTCGGTTCCGGCGCGCAGCGGGACCCAGATATCGGCCATGGCTGACGTGCGGGTGAACCGCGGATCAACGTGAATGATGGTCGCGCCGCGCTCACGGGCCTCCGTTACCCACTGAAAGCCCACTGGATGATTCTCGGCCATGCTCGATCCCATGATGAGGATCGCGTCAGCGTTGGCCAGGTCCTGTTGCGCAGTGGTTGCTCCGCCGCGTCCGAAGGAGGTGCCCAGACCGGGCACCGTCGAGCTGTGTCATATCCGGGCCTGGTTGCTAATGCAAACCATGCCCAGACCTCCAGTAAAGAGTTTCTTAATTAAATAATTTTCTTCGTTGTCGAGCGTTGCACCGCCGAGGTGTGCCATCGCGGTGGTCTGCATCACGGTCTGGCCGTCTTTCTTCTCGACGAAACTTCGCTCACGTGTCTCCCAGACCAGATCGGCAACGCGATCCATCGCCATCTCGAGGTCCATCTCCTCCCACTCGGTGGCGAAGGGACGGCGGTGCTTGACCGTCATCAGCCGGTTGGCATGAGTGTGCAACTCGAAGGTGTCGGCACCCTTGGGGCAAAGATGGCCGCGCGAGATGGGAGAAGCTGGATCGCCCTCAATGGAGATCAGCTCACCATGCTTGTGATAGATCATCTGCCCGCAACCCACGCCACAATACGGGCACATGGCACGAGTGAACTCCGCGTCCTGGTTCTTGGGAAGGAGATTCCTGGTGCGCTCGCTCATCGACTCAACGCCTGTGCCGTCGGCGCCGGTCCTGAGCTGACGCAGCAGCGGCCAGCGTTCGAGAAGTCCCTTTACCATCTCACCCTCAATCTTGAATGACAGACAGAATAAACGTATGGCGCGATTCCCGCCTGACTGTTGTGAGATAGGTGGCTGGGCAAAGGTTGCACCCCGCCGACGGGCGGCTCGGGTGCTTGCGCCTCATTCAAGAATGCGCGACGGAAAATGGCATACCATGAGAAGGGTGGCCTTGCTTAACATCACTGCGCACGGTCTCTCAGCGACGAACATCACACATTTGGGTGATGTGTAGCCCGAATGATTCGTTGATAGCGCACACTTTGCAGTGATAGCGTAGAAATTCGGTGTTGCCGGACTTGGCCCAAATGTCCGGCTTGCTCCGCATTCCTGGAGGTCTCTGTGTCTTCATCTTTTAATGGAATTCCCCTACCCTCAACCGGATCGAAAATTACCTATCAGAACGGAAAGCTGGTCATTCCTGACAACCCGATTATTCCTTTCATCGAAGGCGACGGAACCGGGCGCGACATCTGGAAGGCGTCGGTGCGGGTTTTCGACGCCGCTGTCGAGCAAGCCTACGAAGGCAAGCGCAAGGTCGCGTGGTATGAAGTCTTCGCCGGCGAAAAAGCCATGGACCGCTTTAAGACCTGGCTGCCAGACGAATCGGTCGACGCATTTCGTGAGTTGCGCATCGGCATCAAAGGCCCGCTAACCACGCCCGTCGGCGGAGGCATTCGTTCGCTCAACGTTGCGCTGCGCCAGCTTCTGGATCTTTACGCCTGCGTGCGGCCGGTGAAGTATTACCAGGGCATCCCTTCGCCGGTGAAGCACCCTGAGCGCATGAACATCGTGATCTTCCGCGAGAACACGGAAGACGTTTACGCCGGTATCGAGTGGAAAGAGGGTACGCCGGAGGCGAAGAAGCTCATCGACTTCCTCAACAACGAAATGCTGGCCGGGACCAAGAAGCGGGTGCGCGAAGACTCGGGTGTTGGCATCAAGCCGATCTCCATCACCGGTACCAAGCGTCTGGTGCGTATGGCGATCGAGTACGCGCTCAAGAACCATCGCAAGTCTGTCACGCTGGTACACAAGGGCAACATTCAGAAGTTCACCGAAGGCGCGTTTCGCGAGTGGGGCTATGAGATGGCAACCCAGGAATTTCGCGACCAGGTCGTCACCGAACGCGAAAGCTGGATCATCGACAACCTCGATCGACGTCCTGGACTTTCCGTCGAGGAGAACGCGCAGCTGGTTGAGCCCGGATTGGAGTTCGCTCCCAGGAATTCCGCGAGCAGTTGTACAAGGAAGTTAAAGGCGTGCATCGACAGCATCTATGCCACGCACGGCAACGGGGCGTGGAAATGGAAGCTGATGGTCAACGACCGCATCGCCGACAGTATCTTCCAGCAGATCGTTACCCGGCCCGACGAGTACGCGGTACTGGCGACGCCGAACCTCAATGGCGACTACATCTCTGACGCCGCGGCAGCGCAGGTCGGCGGACTTGGGAATCGCTCCCGGGGCCAACATTGGCGACCAGCACGCAATTTTCGAAGCGACCCACGGCACAGCGCCGAAGTATGCCGACAAGGACGTGATCAATCCTGGCTCGGTGATGTTGTCGGGCGTGATGATGTTCGACTTCATGGGATGGAAAGAAGCGGCGCGGCTGATTGAAGAGTCGATGGAGCGAACCATCCTGGAGAAGAAGGTAACCTATGATTTCGAGCGCATGCTGGAAGGCGCTACCAAGGTGAAGACCAGCGAATTTGCATCGCACATAATCCACAACATGCATACAGGAAACGGGCTGCCCGACTTGGTGGCGCACGCGGAACACCACTAAACAATCTGTTGTGCCATTCTTATGAGCCGCCCACGCGGCTAGACGGAGTAGGACATCATGCGTAAGAAAGTAACCGTTGTAGGTTCGGGAAACGTTGGAGCGACAACCGCACACTGGATGGCCTCCAAGGAACATTGCGATGTCGTATTAATCGACATCATCGAAGGCGTCCCACAAGGTAAGGGCCTCGACCTGCTGGAGGCCATGCCAATCGAAAAGCGCGACTCATTCATTATTGGAACGAACGATTATGCCGATACCGCCAACTCTGACATTGTGGTTATCACGGCCGGAATCCCCCGCAAGCCGGGGATGAGCCGTGACGACCTGCTCAATACCAACTACAAAATCATGAGCGATGTGGTCGGCAAGGTGGTGCAGTACTCGCCGAACTCCATCCTCATCATCGTTTCCAACCCGCTGGATGCGATGGCGCAGGCGGCTTACAAGTTGAGCGGCTTCTCGCGCAATCGCGTCATCGGCATGGCGGGCATTCTCGACTCCGCGCGCTTCCGTGCTTTCATCGCCATGGAACTGAAAGTTTCTGTCGAGAACGTCACGGCATTCGTGCTCGGCGGACACGGCGACACCATGGTTCCGCTGCCGCGCTACTCGACGGTGGCCGGCATTCCCATCACCGAGCTCATGGACAAGGCCACCATCGATCGCCTGGTACAGCGCACCCGTGACGGCGGTGCCGAAATCGTGAAGCACCTGAAGACCGGCAGCGCTTACTATGCGCCGAGCGCCGCAGCCACAGAGATGGTGGAAGCCATCCTCAAGGACAAGAAAAAAATTGTGCCCTGCGCTGCGTATCTGGAAGGGGAGTACGGCATCGACGGCCTATTCATAGGTGTTCCGTGCAAGCTGGGTGCTGGTGGGATCGAGGAGATCATCCAGATCAAGCTGACGCCCGAGGAGCAGGCTGGCCTGCAGAAGAGTGCCGATTCAGTTAAGGAACTTGTCAGCGTCATCCACGTTTAGTTTCGATCCGGGGGCATTCGGCTTCGGGTGCCCCTGACCTCTCCCATCCCGCCTCGCGATATCATTTCTAGAATCATATGCCCAAGGATTCTGCAGGAATCGAGATGGAGCCTCGTTCACCACAGGTCGCGGCGGTCAGTACTGACATGGGGTTCGTTCGTGCTTGCCGCGGCCGAGAGTATATGTCTAGCGGTGGTGGGTCTCAGCGGAGTGCGTGTGGCGATAGGCATGACTTCACTCATTGCAGCCGCGGGCGGTCCGGCCACCGGATTTCATCGGGACGCCATACGTATTCCGCTTCTGACAATCGGGACGATCGGCGCGCTTTTAAGCTTACTGCTGTTATGGAACGAACACCGGCTGCGCAGCAATCCGTCGGCGGCGTGGCGCATTCAGCCGTACACGAAATCGCAGCGGCGGCAACGCCTGCTTCAGTTCTGGCTGGCAATTGTCACGCTTCTGCTGGTCACCGGTGAGGTGGTCACCCATCCATGGTTTCATCGCGGATAGAAGGTTCGGTGAGACCGGTAGAAAAGCTGACAACGAGCGGAGTGGTGTAGCCCTGCCTGTCACCGTTCTTCTTCGGCATGGCTCAAGCGGAGGAAACGGTAAAAACCCGCGCCACCACTCAGCTGAACGCCGGGATACGCAACACTGTCGTGAGCATGTCCCCAGGTTTCTCGTTCGATGCGGCGAAGCGCACGATGGATGCGCGCCGAAGCTACTGCACTTGCAATGTGAGGTTCGGGCTCTTCTCAGGCGCGACGGTTACCCTTTCGCCCTTTTCGAGATAAGGGTTCAACACGGCAGGATCTCCCCACTCCAGATTCCAGCCGTTCAGTATCGCGACTGCGATGTATCGGCCGGGAATCACCTGGCGCAGGGTGAAGGTACCATCGCTGTCGCTTTCGTCGCGGCGGTAGCGTTGTTTATCGCGAGCGCCGTCATCAGGAACCAGCAGCACCATTGCTCCGGCGACCGGCTTGTCATCGCGCAACACGATGCCCGACACATTGGCGGATACCCGCGTTGCAGTGCAGGCCAGCTTCGCGGAAGCCCCAGCTGTTAACGTGATCTGCGATCCCTGTGCCGTGGCATTCTGCGCCACAATCCTGGTGAGAATCCAATCCTGAGTACCATGAAGTTCGGCCAGGTAAGTGCCGGGACGCAGTTCGTTGTCTTTCAGGCCGAAAAGTCCTTTGTCTGAAACCGCACCTGACCAGCTATCACCGGTTTCCAGATTGCGAAGCTCGATGTACGCGGTTTCGCGCGTAGGAGCCGGTGCGCCTTCGTAGGTCACAAGGCCGGTGACCGAGGCCATGGCCTGGGATTCGCTGGCGGAAATCTCCATATCGCCATACAGATCGATATCGCGGAACCATCCACTCTTGCCGCCTGATCTGTCGGTCGCGCCTCCCTGAAGCTCAAGCGCGTAGTGCCCGGGAGCGAGGCCCCCAAACTCAAACGGTCCGTGCCCTGTGCTCCATCCCTGGCTGGCAAAGACGGGAATCAGCAGGCCGTCGAAGACCCGCTGCATGATATTGGGGACACCACCTTGCTGCGGCTTGTCGTAGCGGATTTTGAGATGGACCGCCGGTACCGCTCGCATAACGACATCGGCGGTGAACCGTTCACCGGCGTGCAACGCGATGGCGGTCGCCTGCGCTGAATCGTCAGCATCAGGATAGAAGGTCAGGGGATAGGCAACGTCCAGCTGTGCCGCCTCCTGCTGCAGTCTCGCGGCGGTCTCTGGGTCGGATGTAGCTTGCACCGCATATCTGCTTTGGGGATCGGCCTGCGCGTACCACGGCCGGGCAGAAAGGGCGACATAGTAAGTACCCGGTCCGAGATGAGGGAAGCGATAGATGCCCTGGTCGTCGGTGCCGTCGTTGGTCACCGAAACAGCCCGCCGGAAACCATTGACTTCCTCCATTCGGAACAACTGCGCAGTGGCGTGACGCACCGGCTCATTTTGCTCGTCGAGGACCTGACCGCGGATGGAGGCATCGGGCTGTATGCGGAAGACGACGTTGGTCGCCTCCAGCTTGGGACCGACCGCGACGCCGGTGAAATAGTTGTCGTGCTGATTGAGGCCCTGCTCGCGATATCCCGGCCCACTCCCGCTCAGGATGTATTTGCCGGCCAGCACCGCCGGAAAACTAAATTGGCCGTTGCCCCCCGAGCGCACCGTCTGCCCGGCTCCGCCTTTGTCGGGCGTAAGCGTGACATTGAATCCTGGCAGCGGCTGCCCTGTCACCGAGTCCAGAACGACACCTGACACCGGGTAGGACTGGGTGGCCGCTGCTGCCCAGCCGGCTGATACCACGAGCCACATCGACTGCAAGAGGACGGCCATCGCGATGGCTCGGCGCAGGTTCATTCCGCTGTATCTCCGGTCTGGATCAACTGCGCGGTCGCCTTTGTAGTTTGCCCGGCGCTGATGGTTACAGGAGTCGCCTGCGAGGCGTAAGAGCGCAGGACTTCCGGGTTCGAGTACTCCACGCCTTCAGGACTGTCGAAGGCGAACAGTAGATATTCGCCGGGGGCAAGACCGTCGGCATTGATTTGCGCTGGCCGTGCGGCATCAGGCGTGTAGAAACGCAGGGGGCGCGGAGTGGAGCGTCCACGGGCCGGAACCAGCAGCGCCATTCCCGAACCGGCCGACTTAGCCCCTTCTACGGTCGCATTCAGTGTGCCGCCGTCGTTGCGCAGCGTGAGCTCCACCGTGCACGAGGCCCCCGCGGTGACAACCAGCTCCTCGGTGAGCAAGTTCGTGTTGCCGCACTGCGCCGACTCCACGTACCAGCCTCCGTAGGGTGAGAGCTCGGCGGTGTAGCGTCCGGGTTCAACCGAACGCAAGCTCAGGGTGCGATTCGCTTGCGTGCCTCCGCCGGCCGAATAAGCGTCGGGCATACCGGGTTCGCTGGCGATCAGGTGTATGGAAAGTGGGGGCAAATCTTCCGTTCCGCGTGCCGCCGCTATGGCTCGCGAACGCGCAGACTGAGCTGAGTTTTGAGCGCGGTCGTCCATTCGCGCGTGAATTGGGATCGACACTGCCGGCTGCAATGCCAACTGGAGCTGCGTCAGGTCCTTTTCGACGGTGATGCGAACATACGATCGAAGCTGCTGTTCTCCAGCTTGCGAATACGCTCTCAGACGATAGCTACCGGCAGGCAGACGAGTTTCGAACTGCCCGGTCGCGCCATGGAAGCGAACTCCGGCGGCCACAAAGTCTCCCGAGGAGTTCTGTACCTGGACACTGACCCCCTTGTCAGCCGCGGTGCCGACAACCATGCCCGAGACCGTGTATAACGGTACCCGATTCATCACCATGTCGGCCTGCACCTTTTGCCCTGACGCGACGTGGATGGGCGCAGCCGAGGCTAGGTCTGGAGCCTGGGGATAATAAACCGACGGCCATCCCGTGCTTGGCACGCCGGGGTCATTGAACAACGAGTCGCGATGCGACACATCGGGGCCGGCTGAAACGTAGTAGGTGCCAGGCTGCAGGTTGGCAAAGCGAAAGGCACCCTCGTCGTCTGTGTTAGCGGAGCTGCGCGACTCCATGCGCCAAGTGCCATTGCGTAACATGCGCTGCAGCAGACGCACTCCGACTGATTCGACGGGCTGCCCATTAGAATCGGTCAGCCGGCCGTAGATGACATTTTCAGCCGCCAGCTTAATCACCACGGCGTCGCTGTTGGCGCCCACCTCGACGCTTTGAACCGAACGCGAGCCCCCTCCCTCCTGCGGGCCGAAGTAGCCGGGCTTTTGCGCCTGAATGGAATAACGTCCGGCGGGCACTCCTTCAATGGTGAATGAACCATTGCTGTCACTGAAGGCATAGCGCATCGGCGAGCCCATTAGCGTAATCATGGCTCGCGGAATCGATTCGCCGTTGCCCTCGTTGACCACGCTTCCGCTGAGAGTGAACTTCTGGTTGTTGCTGGACGCCGCCACGTTGGAACCATCGTCCTGGGCCGGAGCAAGGCACGTCAGGAACAATACCAATGCGGACGTGAGGAGGAGCCCTCGCCATCGTTTTCCTCGCGGGGAGCGTAAACGACGCGAGCACGAATAAGCAAAAGTGAAGCGAAGGAGAGGCATCAACAGCAATCGACGCGGCCGAGTTTGCGACCGCTGCTCCATCTTACGGCAGGAGTGCAAGCCGCAAGCGTTAGACGTCCGCGCGTGGCAACCGTTTAGCGCTTGGCGGAAGCACGCCTCTGTGACCGCGCAATGAAGGTCTCCTGGCTGTTGAAGGCGTTCTTCTTGCCGGCGTTTGCGTCGCGTACATACTTCCCGTCGGGCAGCATGTGCCGCGCTTTTGCCTCTTCCTTCAAATAGGTCCCCAGAATCTCATCGCGAACCGTCTTGATCAGCTTCGGATCACTCACCGGGAAAATCACCTCAACCCGGCTATTCAGGTTGCGCGGCATGAGATCGGCGCTGCCCAGGTAGACCTCCTCTTCGCCGCCATTGTGGAAGTAGTAGATGCGGCTGTGCTCCAGGAAGCGCCCGACAATGCTGGTGACGGTGATATTTTCGCTCACGTCTGGCACGCCGGGCCGCAGGCAGCAAATGCCGCGCACCAGCAGTTGTACCTTTACTCCCGCCTGTGACGCTCGATAGAGCGCCCTGATCATCTCCTTATCGACCAGCGCGTTCATTTTCAGGATCAGGTGTCCGCCGCGGCCATTTTTCTGGTGCTCGATCTCGCGATCAATAAGCTCGATAAAACGGCCGCGCAGCGAAACTGGTGCGACCAGTAGCTTGCGGTACTTGGACTTCGCTGAGTAGCCGGTGAGGACATTGAATAGATCGGTGCAATCGGCCCCAATCTCGTTATCGCAGGTGAACATCCCGATGTCGGTGTAGAGCTGCGCCGTCACGGAGTTGTAGTTACCCGTGGAAAGATGCGCGTACCGCCGGATGACGTCGCCCTCACGCCGGACCACCAGAAGCGCCTTGCAATGCACCTTCAGGCCCATCAGCCCGTAGACCACGTGGACGCCGTATTCTTCCAGCTTGCGCGCCCAACCGATGTTGCTCTCCTCGTCGAATCGCGCTTTCAACTCGAGCAGGACCGCAATCTGCTTGCCGTTCTCCGCCGCCTCCAGCAACGCATCGACCACCGGCGCATTTCGCCCTACGCGATAGAGCGTGACCTTGATGGCCAGCACATTGGGGTCGCGCGCCGCTTTCTGAAGCAGCGTCACCACCGGCTGAAACGATTCGAACGGGTGCTGCATCAGGATGTCGCCGCGGCGGATCGCGGTGAAGATGTCCTCGTCCTCATCCTTGGTCAACGCCGGGGGCATCGCCGGAACGAAAGGCGCGAACTTCAAGTCGGGCCGATCCAGTCGCGCCAGTTGTCGTACCCGCACCAGCGACAAGGGCCCAGCGATCTTATAGACGTCTTCCGGCTCCAACTCCATGTTGGTCGCCAAAATCTGTAGCACCGAAGCAGGCATGTCCTCGGTGATTTCCACGCGCACCACATCGGCGAAGCGCCTCTGCCAGACGCCTTCCTCCACCACCTCAAGCAGATCGCCAGCCTCCAGGTCCTGGATAGCTACATCCGCATCTCGCGTGACGTGGAACGGATGGGCCTCTAAAATCTCCATGCCCGGGAAGAGCGCGGCCAGGTTGGCTACAACCACCTGCTCAATCCAAACGAAGCCCTGCTCCTTGCCCGTGGAGCGTGCCTTGGATTTCATCTTGACTCCCGGCGCAAGCGGTACCAGGGCCGGCAGCGTGTCCGGAATCTTCACCCGCGCAAAGTGCTCGACGCCCTTGGGATCGCGCAGTACCACAGCGAGATTCAAGCTGAGATTCGAGATGTGCGGGAAGGGACGGCCGGGGTCGAAAGCCAGCGGCGTCAGCGTAGGGAAAATGGTGTCTTGAAAGTAGGTATTGACGGTGGTGATCTGCTCTTCACTCAGTTCGGAGTAATCGTAGATCCGGATTCCCGCGTTCGTCAGCGACGGCACTAACTCTCGCCACCATGTATCGTACGAAGCCCGATAGAGACGGATCACCGAGGCGCGAATGGCGCGCATTTGTTCGGTGGGAGTCATCCCGTCGGGCCCGGTCTCTGCCACCCCCCTCTCGACCTGTCGCTTCAGTCCGGCTACGCGGACCATGAAGAACTCGTCGATATTCGAACCCACAAATGAGAGGAACATCAACCGGTCGAGCAGCGGGTTGGAAGCATCTTGCGCCTCTTCGAGCACGCGACGCTGGAAGTCGATGAGACTCAGCTCGCGGTTAATGTAGAGCTCTGGATCTTTGAGATTTCGCGTTTCGTTTGTGGCTAACTGCGCGGCGGTTTCCACGCCATTGCCCGGCTCGACCGCCTGGACCGGCTTGCGCCGGGACTTGGAAGGAATGCTCTTTGCTGTGCTGGCCATCGTTTTGTGAGGGGAACTGTTGATTCCATCCATTCTATTGCCAGCCGGGTTTATTGCCCACAAGTTCCTTGCAAATTGGGCGGCTTTTATCGATTTTTTATATGATCACGACAATGTGGGAGTAACCGCCGATCTTGGTTTTTTAGGCGGCGGAAGCGTTGCCGCTCAATTCCACGCGATTCAACGGTTTTTGCCGATTCGCAAAGCCATTCCCACAATGTGGCATAGGCGAAAGGCGACTCAGCTGCCGGCCGACACCTTGAGGAAAATACCTCATACTCCCGTATAATCCGAGCAAATCTAGCGAAATCCGCTCACCGCATGCTTGCCCCCGATTACAAAACGTTTCTGCAACTCAGCCGCGACGCGTCGCTGATTCCGGTGGCCAAGACCCTCAACGCCGACATGCTGACCCCGGTCGGGGCATTTCTCAGCGTGGCTGCGAAGCAGAAGTACGCGTTTCTGCTGGAGTCGGTCGAGGGGGGCGAGAAGATTGGGCGCTATACATTTTTGGGCGCGCAACCGCGCATGGTGATCACGGCGCGCGGCGATGCGATCGAGATCGCGCGCGGGAAGACCATTGAGCGTCGTACTGGAAGCGTGGTGGAGGTGTTGCGCACGACATTACAACAGCATCGGCCGGCGACGGTTACTGGAATGCCGCCGTTCACCTCGGGCGGCGTGGGATATTTCGCCTACGACATGGTGCGGCAGTTCGAGCGCCTGCCCTCCACCGCCAGGAACGATCTGAAGCTGCCCGATTGCATTTTCACCTTCTACGATCGCCTACTCGCTTTCGATCACTTGAAGCACCAGCTCCACATCATCGCCGCTGCCGACGTGAAGGCAGAATCGCCGCGCAGAGCCTACGATCGCGCCGTGGCAGACATCGACGCCCTGGAGCGCAAGTTAGTTAACGGTATGCACCGGCAGTCGCTGGGCTGGGCCCCTGATGGGAAGAAGCCGGCGATCAAGGTACACGCAGCCACCTCGCATGATGAGTTCATCGCCAATGTCAAAAGCGCCAAGGAATATATCGCGGCCGGCGACATCTTTCAGGTAGTGCTCTCGTTGCGCCTGGACTTCAAGGCGCCATCCGATCCGTTCCAGATGTATCGCGCGCTGCGCACCGTCAATCCCTCGCCGTACATGTTCTTCCTGAAACTCGATGATCTTCATGTCGTGGGCGCCTCGCCCGAGATGCTGGTGCGCATTACGGGTCGCCAACTGGAATATCGGCCTATCGCGGGCACGCGCCGCCGCGGCGCTGACGGTGCCGACGACGAGAGACTCATTGAGGAGTTGAAGAACGACGAAAAAGAGCGCGCCGAGCACGTCATGCTGGTCGACTTGGGTCGCAATGACCTGGGCCGAGTAAGCGAATACGGGACGGTGAAGGTCCGCGACCTGATGTATGTGGAGAAGTATTCGCACGTTATGCATCTGGTATCCGCGCTGGAGGGAACACTTCGCAGGGAGCTCGATCCGCTCGACGCACTGGCAGCCTGCTTTCCGGCGGGAACGCTGAGCGGCGCTCCCAAGGTCCGAGCGATGGAGATCATCGAGGAGCTCGAACCGGTGCGTCGCGGTGTGTATGGCGGCTCGATTCTTTACGCCGATCAGGCGGGCAATCTGGATTCCTGCATCGCGATCCGAACCATGGTTGTGCATGGCGGACGCGCTTATGTGCAGGCGGGCGCAGGCATCGTCGCCGACTCCGATCCTGAGAGCGAATATCAGGAGTGCATGAATAAGGCGAGTGCATTGTTAAAGGCGGCGGAGAGAGTAAGTGGCTAGTACGAAGTCGAAACCCAAGTGATCGTTGCTTGCAACCTTAAGTATCTATCGCAAGCACACCGGAACTCCGTCGACGGGAAGATTTCTGAATTGGGCAGAATCCTGAATGGTCTGATCGCTTCGGTAGAAGCGCGAAAGAAGAGGCTAGCCACTAGTCACCGGCCACTCTCCACAAAATTCCTCACCATCTGCTTGCCGTGTTCGGTCAACACGCTTTCGGGATGGAACTGAACTCCTTCCACCGCAAATTCGCGATGGCGCAAGCCCATGATGACGCGGCGTCCATCACGATCGATGCACGTCGCTGAGACTTCCAATTCCTTCGGGAGACCTTCTGCTTCGACAATGAGCGAGTGATAGCGCGTCGCCATAAACGGCGATGGGATGCCGCGAAAGATATTCCTGCCATCGTGCTCGATCTGGCTGGTTTTGCCGTGCATCAGGTTGTGGGCGCGCACCACCTTGCCACCGAAGGCGGCGCCGATGGCCTGATGGCCCAGGCACACACCCAACACCGGAACCTTGCCGGCGAAATGGCGGATGACATCAATGCTGATACCGGCTTCGTGCGGCGTGCACGGGCCAGGCGAGACGACAATGTGGTCGGGATGAAGCGTCGCGATCTCCTCAACCGTAATCTGATCGTTGCGGCGCACGACAACTTCGTGCCCCAACTCGCCGATGTACTGGACGAGGTTGTAGGTGAAGGAATCGTAGTTGTCGAGAACAAAAACCATGCCGCGGACTCGCTTTCCTCAACTATAAACCGGCATGTGTCACCCTCGGCTTTCGCGACACTCTGCGTCCCCGGCTACGACGGCCTGAGGCCGGTGGCGAGAATCCAGTTTTTTCCCGACTTGTGCTGTGTAGCGACCTCGGTGAACCCCGCCTCAGTCAGAAGATTTCTGTGCTCCTCGTCGCTCAGGTATGCGGCCCGAAGCAGGGGCATGATCAAGCCATACAGCAGCCGGAATGGGCCGCCGCGATAGGCTTCCGCGATCAGTACAAACCGTCCCCCGGATTTGAGAACTCGTAACACCTCTTGCACGTTGGCCAGCAGGTCGGGCCAGTAGTAGTGGGTTTCCACAGCAGTAACAATGTCGAAGGTACGATCCTGAAAAGGCAATGCAGCCACCGAGCCCTGCTCAATCTGAACTCCGCCGGCCTCGATCTCTTGAGCATTGGTGTCCCGCGAAACCTCGACGCTAGTCGCTGAGTAGTCGAGCCCAAATACCTTGCCCTCAGTAGCCATCGCCGCGAGTTTCTGTATCGTTCGCCCACCGCCGCAGCCGATATCGAGAATCGTCGCGTCCTTCGCAATTGGCACCTGTTGCAGTGCCCAATCGGTCATGGCGCCGTGGCTGAGATTCATCGTCCGCAGGACGCGCTTGCCGAGCTGCCCGCTGGGCTTTCGGACTTGACGCATCAAAGAGTCGATCATGCGATGTATCTCCTGTCGATCGCGCTGGCGCTGGAGCTTCTATCTCTCAGTCTCCGCAAGGCCGCCATTCTAATGTCAGCCGTATCAGGAACTCCCGATCAAGATACCGGTAGCAAACACCAGAACTCCACCCAGCACGACCTGGAACGCTGCCGACAAGATCGGCGTGTCCATGTAGCGGTGGCGAATGTAGCTGATCACAGCCAGTTCGATTGCCACTACGATCACTGCGAGTCCGAAGGCGATTCGGAAATCAGCGATGAGAAATGGCAGTGTGTGGCCTATGCCGCCGGTCGCGGTCATCAGGCCGGTGATTGAGCCCCGCAGTATAGGCCGCCCGCGCCCAGTAAGCGAGCCGTCATCCGACAAAGCTTCGGCAAACGCCATCGAGATGCCGGCGCCGATGGAAGCCGCCAGTCCGACCAGGAAGGCGTCCCAACTATTCTTCGTCGCAAACGCTGCGGCGAACACCGGCGCCAGCGTCGATACCGAGCCGTCCATCAAGCCCGCTAGTCCAGGCTGCACAATTTGCAACATGAACAGGCGCCGCTGAGCGTCTTCTTCCTTCTGTCCGACGGCGGGCGTGATCTTCTCCTGCAGGTGTTCGGCCGTGGAGTAATGACGGCGTTCGACTTCGGCCAAGTCTCCCAGCAGCTTGCGGATGCCGATGTCGGTCACCTGTTTCATGGCGCGCTCATAGAAGCGACGCGTCTCGAGCTCCATTACCTCGACCTGCTTGCGGATGTCGGCGATTCGCAATGGCCGCGCCAGCCACAGCGGACGCCGCTGCACAAAGCCCTTGACGTCGTGCCTGCGGATCAACGGGATGTGCTCGCCGAAGCGCGCCTGGTAGGTTTCCATCAGGCTGTTGCGATGCTCTGTCTCCTCGGCTCGCATCTCGTCGAACAGCTTCGCCGTATCCGGATACTCTTCGCGCAGGCCGTCGGCGTAATCGGCATAGATTCGCGCGTCTTCTTCTTCCAGCGAAATTGCCAGCGCCAGAATCTCCTGCTCCGACAGGTCACGGAATTTCTTAGCCAAGTGCTCCTCCTTGCCTCGGGTAATGCTGCAACAAACAACCACAATGTAACAACTTGAAAGATGCGCGAGGTGCTGGGCGATGGCCGCGGCACAATGGCGGCTGTTTATACGCCTTCCCATACAATCGAAGCATGCAGGCATGGGACGCGATCATTATCGGCGCGGGAGTGATTGGCCTGTCGCTGGCCCGGCGCCTGAGGCAGGAAGGCCTACGCGTCCTGGTCATCGACAAAGGCGAACCGGGCCGGGAAGCATCGTATGCGGCGGGCGGCATGATCGCACATTGTGATCCGCACTTGCCCGATGCGTTAAAACCGTTGGCGTTCGCCAGCGCGGCAATGTATCCCGAGTTCGCTCGTGAGCTGCACGCTGAAGCGGGAGAGTCGCCGGATCTGCGCGATCAGGGAACTCTAGCGTTCTTCGCGGAAGATGAGACGCCGACCTGCGAAGGTGCTCGTGCGGTCGCAGCGAACGACATCGCGGAACTGGAACCGGGAATGGCGCTAAGCGCGCCGGCTTACTTCCTTCCCGAACGCAGCGTCGATCCGCGCGCGTTGTGCAGCGCTCTGCTTAGAGCTGCGAAGAATCGTGGCGTGGACTTCGTGACCGGCTCTGCTGTTACTCGCGTCGAAATGCAGGAGGGGCGGACAGCAGGCGTGAAAACAACCCATTCCAACTATGCCGGCGGAATTGTCGTCAACTGCGCAGGCGCGTGGGCTTCGCAGATACAGCCGCTTGGGCTGCCAACTCGCCCAGCCAAGGGACAAATGGTCTGCGTGGTTCCGGCCCCCGACGACACGAGTGAACATCCTCTAGTGCGACACGTAGTGCGCACGCCCGATATCTACATCATTCCCCGCAGCGATCGTCGGATTCTGTTGGGCGCCACGCTGGAAGATGCTGGATTCGACAAACGCACCGACGCCGAAACAATTGAGCGGCTATACCGGGCCGCAGCCGAAGTGGTTCCCGAGCTTTGCCGGATGCGGATCCACGACGCATGGGCCGGCTTGCGCCCCGCATCGCCCGACGGCTTGCCGATTCTGGGAGAGACCTCGTTGCCCGGCTACTTCGCGGCAACCGGACACTACCGCGACGGAATCATGCTGGCGCCGGTCACGGCTGAGGTGATGACGAGCCTAATCGTTGGGAAAGAAACTAATTTGGATTTGGCCGCCTTCTCGCCCCAGCGCTTCGATTCGAAGACGAGCTGATGTGGAAAACAAAAGCCCGTCTGCAGAGAAGGTTGCTGCGGGTGAAGTATTACGACTCGGTGGAAAGAGCGGGGCCAATCCGAATCGCCATGAATCAGACCTCAACTCAATTGGGGCGCTTTCCCCCGCTAACCGCAAGGGCCAAGAAATCAGCAGCAACCCACATTTAGCCCACTGCCCTAGTCTGCGTTGATGAATCTGGAGTCTGCCAAGAGTTGTTTTTCATGGGCGTTACCCGATTGACACGCCTGCGTCAGCGGAATTCTAATTGAGCGACTTGAGGGGGCCTCGGATCATTCTCGGAGCCGAGCCCATCTCGACGATTAGGCCGATAAGAGCGGGCGCTTGAGTCGGCCTTTTTTCTCTACGTTTCCATCGGCCCGGACAGAACACCACCTGAGGGTTTCTTGGTCGCAACAAAAAGCCCCATCCGCCGACGGGGCTGTGACTGGACACTTCGGGAATTCTGTTCTAGACGACCTTGGCGAAGATGATAACCAGTGCGAACAGCACCAGCGACTCGATAAAGGCCAGACTTAGAATCAGGGCCAGCTGAATCGCAGGCCGGGCAGCAGGATTGCGCGCCATACCTTCGCAGGCAGCCGCACCCACGCGGCCCTGGCCGAGGGCGGCCAGTCCAGAGGCGATGGCAATGCCGATGCCGGACGCAAGAGGCACCCAGTTCATTCCGCCGCCTCCTGTTCCAGTTCCTTGTGCATATGCTGGCACGGTCGTCATCGTAACGGCCAGCAACGAGAAAAACAGCAACATCACTTTCCGCATTTCACTTCTCCTTTATATGAACTGCTGCCAGTGGGTGGTTGGCGCTCACCGTGCTGGCGCCCTCACGCTTGCAGCGAACTAGCTGTCAGCTCTCAGCTTTCAGCTAAAACCTTGCACTTCAATTGCTCTCATACCGACAGACTTTGTTGCGCCCTCAGAACACTGCCCCGCCAATCTTTACTAACAGGTGATGGCTGACAGCTGACAGCTCCTAGTGTTCCTGTGCGACCGCCTCACCGATGTATACGGTCGCGAGAAGCACAAAGATGTACGTCTGGATGACCGAAACGCCAGCGTGCAACAACATGAAGGGCACGGGAATGATGATCGGGATGAGCGAGAAGAACACCAGGATCACCATGTCGCTGGCAAACATATTGGCAAAAAGACGAATCGTAAGCGACAGAATTCGGGCAAGGTGGCTCGCGATTTCGATCATGAACATCAACGGTGCCAACCACCATACCGGTCCCAGGAAATGGTTGATGTATTTGAATCCGTTCTTCCGGATGCCATGCAGGTGGTAGTAGATCCATGTCACCAAAGCACAGCCAAGCGTCACCGAGGGTATTCCTGTGGGCGTTTCGAAGCCCGGAATCAGTCCGATCAAATTACAAACCAATATGAAGATGCCCAGAGTAGCCAGGTATCCCGTGTATCCCTCGTAGCCGTGCCCAATCACTTCATGGGACTGATCGGCAATGAAAGAGTCGATCATCTCAAACGTGTGCTGCAACCCGCCGGGGTCATCCACCGACAGCCGCATCCGCACCAGAATAAAAATCAGCAGCAGCAGGACGAAGACCAGAAGCTGCATCGCCACATAGTTCGTAATGGGCGCTTGCGGATGCGGGTTCGGCACGTGTACGGCGTTCAAGATGGCATTGGCCACGCCGCCGAGGTACTTATTCAGGAAAGCTGTAATCCAGAGTTGCTCAGGCATTCGTACGATCGCTTTATGAAGGATTTAGTTTCGGCTCTCGACGCACGCGGGGCGCTTCGTCATGCTGGCGCAGAGAGACAATTCAGGAAATCAATGCTCGTGCCGCAGGCCTATGTACAGCTCGACTCCCGTCTCACAGCCGACTGCCGCTATCGGCAGGCACACTCCGCTCAGGAAGCCGTACAGACCTGCTCTTGAAACCTTAAATATAGCATAGGCAGCGATTCCGATTGAGACATAGCGCAGCAGCGCACGCAGCACCAGCAGGCCGCCGCGCTCGCTGCTATTACCTGTGGTCATGCGCTCGCCTAGCGCTTCAACCATGCGCTCAAGCCAGCGGTGATTGATGTAGGAGATGCCGGCGCCGACCAGGAAACCGAGGATGCCCGCCCATCCGAAGAACCAGCCGCACAACAGCACGCCCAAGGCCGGAGAGTCCAAGCATGAAGCGGCGAATGCGCAGCAATGCGCCATCGTAGAACCGTTGCGCGTCGGGTTTCGGAGCTTCGGGCACGGCATAACTATACGGCACCGTTATCGTGCTGAAGCGCGCCGCAAGCGGTCGAGCACGCCCTCCCACTCCGCCGTTTCTTCCGGTGCCTCTACCGCAACCCACTCGTAACCACCATCGTCCAACTCGTGCAGTACCGCGTACAGCCGGGCCGCGTATTCACGTGGATCGGCCGGCATGAGAACGATGTGCGCGTCATGGAGAGGCTCGTTTCGAAGCTGCAAGTACGCGCCTTTACCGTTTCCCGGGACGGCCCCCACCGACACCAGCATCAGCGGCGTCTTCGGACTGTAATGCTGGGGATGCATTCCGGGCGATGGGTGCGCGGAGGTAGTGGGCTGATCATGTAAAGCAATCGGGCCGACGACCTGCTCGATATCGCTGCGCGAAATGCCGCCCGGACGAAAAATCACGAACGGATGTTCGACTACCGACAGCACTGTCGATTCGATACCAACTTCGCACGGACCTCCGTCGAGAACGTACGCCACTCGCCGGCCCAGCCCGCGCCGAACGTGCTCGGCCGTCGTAGGAGAGAGTTGCGTGAATCGATTCGCGCTGGGTGCAGCTACCGGAATCCCTGCTTCGCGCAAGAGGGCAATCGCCACGGGATGCGCAGGCATGCGTAATCCAACCGTCGGCAGGCCCGCCGTGACAATATCTGGAATCGCCGGCTGTTTCTTGACGACGAGCGTCAGCGGCCCCGGCCAGAAGCGTTCCGCGAGTTGCTGCGCGGCATCGGGCCATTCCGCGGCCAGCTCTCGAGCCATCTCGATCGACCTGACATGCACGATGAGAGGACTGGTTCGCGGTCGGCCTTTGGCTTCAAAGATTCGCGATACAGCCTTGGAATCAAGCGCGTTGGCGCCTAGTCCGTAGACCGTCTCGGTGGGAAATGCCACCAGATTACCTTCGCGCAACAGCGCGGCAGCTTGCTTGAGCTGCTGCTCGGTCACGCCGAATTGTTCCTCGAGCGTCATCGATGGCCGCTCGGCGTTCATTGCTTCCGTCCCGCCGAAGGATCGGCCGAGGTGGCCGAATCCGCGTCGATGTACAGTCCTGACCCTGACTTAACCCCCGGCGGATAACAGCTGCCATCGGCGTCGTAGGTGCTGCGGCACGCGGCAGTCATGTCGGGACGGCGTGGCGATTGCGCATACTGCCAGACGCTGGCGAAGCCCACTCCGCTCTCGCTCGGCTGGGGCGGATTCGGAGGAAAGACGCAGCCTGAGGACGGACCACAGTGATCGTTGCTGATGAAAAATGTAAGATCGCGTCCGCCGGCATGGTTGTGAATATCGTCGGCCGTGATTACTGTGCTCGCGGCCGATTCGCGATATGGAATTCCCGAACAGTAAATGCCGGCACGATAGCCGGCTCGCACCACTCCGTCGACAAAGGCGTGAATATAGGCACGCTGCTCGGGAAGCATGCGTCCGCCCTGCTCCTGATCGAGGAAGATAATCGCGTGCTTGGGAAAGCCTTCGCGTTGTGCGGCTCGGGTCGCCGCGTCAGCATCACGCGCACCGACTCGCGCTGCATTACCCGACGCCTTCAGCTCGTTGTATTCGCGGCCGTTGAATAGAAGCAGGAATCCGTAACCCATCTTCTGAAGCGTCGAGCGCTTGCCGGTCCACGTATTGCTATTCGCACCGGGCGGATTGTTCAGCCAATACCCGGTAAAGGCAAACCCTGTCTTCAGCGTTTGCATGTTCGCGTCGCCGGGATAATCGTTACGATCAAATCCCAGAAAGGTGGGCTGCGCAATCAGAGGCTCAGCGAACAAGAGACCTGCCAGGATCAGTCCACATCCGGCAATGCGTGCGCCGTACTTCATCCTTTCAACTATCGCACGGATTGCCGACCGGTCGCGCCGGCAGCCGGCTAACCCGGAATGCCTCGATATCCACCAAGGCTTCCATACCCATGGCCCCTCTCACCAACGCTTCGCCCACCGCCGGTGAATGCTTAAATCCGTGCCCCGAGCAGGCCGAGGCGAACCAGATGCGCCCTGCATCGTCCGCCTTATCGATGACGAACCGCGCGCCCGGAGCGACGGTATAGAGGCAGGTTGCGCTACGCACGCATTGCGCGGACACATCGGGCAGACGAGTCGCAATGTATCCGCCGTAGAGCGTTTCTACCTCGCTGCCGGCGACGGCTACGCTCGACCTGGTCCGGATTGATGGCGACGTCATAGCGCTCGGTCGCGGTCTTAATCGCCTGTGGAGCGCCTTCAGTCGCCGGAAATCCATAGAACATGTCGCAGGGCTGGTCGCCGGTGATCCAGATGAACACGGGAAAATGTTGCGGCGTGTAACGCTCGTGATGACGCTCCAGCGCAAACCATGTCATCACCTGCCGATAAACAACCAATTGCCGTGCGATGGCCTGCGGCAGCAAATTGCCAATCCATGGCCCGGCCGAGATAATTGCGTGGCTGGCCGAATAAGTATCGCGATCGGTCGTGATCGATACCGAATCTGACGAAGCTTCAAGCTTCAGGACCGTCTCGCCATTGTGAATGGCGGCGCCCATGCTCGCCGCCAATTCCAGCTGCGTCCCGACGCAGACCTCGGGACGCACGAAACCGGCACCGGGCTCGAAGTATCCGACCTCTTCCTGCGCAAGTCGAAACTGCGGGAACCTGGTCACGATTTCTGACGTGCTCAGAACTTCATGCGCAATGTCGTACGCTTTGGCAGCAGCGATAGTGTCTGCCAGAAAAGACGTGGAGCCGTGGTGGTCTCCCACAATGTGGGACGACTGCAAGATCAGCGCGCCGTTGCGGGTTAGAAGGTTGCGGCCCGAAGCCGCCTCGAGCTCCTCCCAAATCTGGTGAGAGCGCAAGACCAAAGGAACGTAATCCTCGCCCTCGCCTATGGCTTGGCGGGTAATGCGGCTCTCGCCATGCGACGAGCCTCGGTCGTGCGGAGGATGAAAGCGGTCGATGCCGATTGCCCGCAAGCCGAGCTTAGCTGCCTGGTAAAGTGCTGCACTCCCCACCCCGCCCAGGCCGACCACGATGATGTCAGCGGATGCGGCCATGAATCTACTGCCCGAGCATTCCCTTCTTCAGATCCGCATTCGGCGGCTTGGGTCCGAGCCATACCGAGAACAGCACTGGGCCGAAGGCCGGATCGGCAATGGTGACCTTGTTTTGACCATTGATCTCCATGCTCGAGCCGGTGCCGGGGACGTAGGTGAAGACCATGGTGTCTCCCGTCTTGACCGCATCAAGGCCGCCCACCAACTGGTCGATCTGTGCCTTCAACGTCTTCTGCGCCTCAGGACTGTTGTCGCTGAAGCCTTCATTGAACGCATCCGCCATTTGGCTCTTGCTGGCGCCATGCAGGAACTTCATGATGATCTGCTTGGGGGCATCGGACTTGATGATGGCGTTGGCGTCCGACGACTTCTGCTCTAGGTAAAGTCCGCCGACATATACCTTGACCATGTACTTGGTGCGAATTCCCATGCCATTGAGCACGAGCGTCTTGCCCCCGACCTGTGCAGTATCTGGCAGCGTGACACCAGCAAGGCTGGCGGCATTCAAGTTGCAGGTTGTTGCAATTACAAACAGAAGTACTGCGAGCGATAGAAGCTTCCGCATGACAACTCCTTATGAAGCAGGATGCGACCAAGGTAGCACAGCGGGTTAAGCTGATACCGTGACACCTTCCCATGCCCTATCGCGGACGCATCGCGCCATCGCCCACCGGGCTGCTGCACATCGGCCACGCCTGTACCTTCTGGACGGCCTATCAGCGCGCCGTCGCCAACAACGGAACCTCGTGTTTCGCAACGAAGATCTCGACCCCCAGCGCTCGAACGCGGATTTCGCGGCGGAGATGATTGAAGATCTGCGCTGGCTCGGCATCGGGTGGCAGGAAGGCCCTGACGTTGGTGGTCCGTTCGGACCATATGAACAGAGCCTACGCCGCAGCTTCTATCTCGAGGCCTGGCGGAAGCTACGGGATGGTGGGTTCATCTATCCCTGCGCCTGCTCGCGAAAGGACTTGACGCTGGCGGCAGCCGCGCCGAACGAAGGCGATGACGAGCCCATGTACCCCGGCCGCTGCCGCGAACGGATCAGCGACGCCCGCAACTACCAATTCCCGGCGGGCGTGAACTGGCGCTTTCGAGTGCCAGACGGCGAGACTATCTCGTTTGAAGACCAGAAGCAGGGCACGCAGGCCTATGTCGCTGGGACGGACTTTGGCGATTTCGTAGTGTGGCGACGCGATGATGTTGCTGCGTACCAACTGGCGGTAGTAGTCGACGACCAGGCCATGCAGATAACCGAAGTCGTCCGCGGCGCCGACCTGCTGAAGTCCACCGCACGCCAGTTGTTGCTGATTCGGGCGCTAGGTTATCAGCTTCCCAGCTACTATCATTGCGACCTGGTGCGGGACGAATCCGGCATCCGGCTAGCCAAGCGCCATGACGCGCTGAGCCTGCGCGCGCTGCGTGAACAGGGTCTTTCGCCGCAAGATGTTCTCACCAAGTGCAACGCGTAAGAATCTCACCACGGAGACACGGAGGCCACGGAGTAATCGAAGTCTTTGGGGCTTGGGGTGAACGCACACGGCGATTCCGAACCAGCCGTTCCCGAGGGGATAAAGAATCTGCCAGTTCTTCTCCGTGTCCTCCGTGCCTCCGTGGTGAACGACAACTTTATTGCGCAATCGCGTTGAACGCGGTATTGTCCACGCAAAACACATTGGAGGCACTTCATGCGGGTGAACTGGGCAGCGATCGGCGTATCGGGGGTCGTGTACTGGCTGTTTCAGGCAGGGTGGTTCACGGTTTTCTCGCAGCTATGGCAGAACGGTTTACGCATGAGCACGGAGGAGATTGCGGCCTACAAAGCGCATCCCAACTTCGTTCCTTACGTAATCGCGCTGGTCTGCAATCTGATCTTGGCATTCTTTATTGCGCGGGTGCTTGCGTTGGGCGGCGTGTGGGGGCTGGTTCGCGGCTTTCGCATCGGATTACTCATAGGACTAGTGGCGGCACTGGCCATGCTGACGGAGTTGCACTTCGAGTTGCGGCCGTGGCAGTTCATCGCCATCTCAGCCGGAGCTCCGGTGGTGGGCTGCGCTCTGATGGGATTGATCGTCGGTACCTGGAGACCGAAATCCGTCATCGCTGATGCTGCAGCAAGCGCTTCCTAACAGCCGGGAGATCGTTTTCATGGACGGACACTTTACGCTCGCAGATGCCGTGAAACTTCTACCCACTCCGCAAGGAGAGCGGGACGTCGAGTTGTTTCATCACGGTACCCTGACGATCGAGTTGTACGCGCCGCGCGGCATCGATCCGCAGACGCCGCACGCACGCGACGAGATCTACGTCATCGCCAGCGGAACGGGAACGTTTCGCCACGCCCATGACCAGGACGTGACGTTCGGTCCAGGAGACGTGTTCTTCGTCGCCGCCGGGGTGGAGCACCGCTTCCGAGACTTCAGCGACGACTTGGCTGCCTGGGTATTTTTCTACGGTCCCGAAGGCGGCGAGAAGGCGTAAGAAACTCACCACGGAGGCACGGAGGTTCAAGCAGTGCGAGGCTTCGCGTCAGGGCACGACCTTGGTCGTGCCGACGAGGCTCCTCAAATACCCAGAGCCGACGTCAGTCGGCGGTAGCAAAGGTCTGTGTAAAGAATTGACGGGGGCTGAAGCCCGATCTTCAAACGACTCCTTCTAGCACGACCAAGGTCGTGCCCTGACGCGATGTCTTCCAAAGCCATCGTCTAGAGACAAATCCTTTCTTCCTCCGCGCCTCAGTGGTGAAAATCGTTCCGGCAACTTGCCTGTTCCAGCAGCGTGCAGTTATTGTTGCCTCTGCGACGTATGACCAACAAGAAAAGCACCCCGCCCAGTGCTCAGAAGAAAAATGCTCCAAAAGTTCCTCTAGCCCCGGCGAAAAATACTCCGAAAAACCCGCTGCCCATCGAGCAGGCGGATGGCTCGCCCAAGTCGACAAAATTGGCTGAGACGCCCGCTAAGCAGCCACCGGCGCGAACACCAGCAACCTCGCAGCGCACCTACGAAATTCCTGACTATCGCCTCGAACGCCCTGAATTCTGCATTTACCTCAGCGGAGAAGGCACCAATTGCGAGTACCGTATCCAAGGCGACCTGAGCGCTGCGGCTCCGCCGATTCGCGAGTCGAAGTACCTTTCGCGCGAGCAGACCATCGCCATCTATCGCTGGATGCTGCTGAACCGGCGCATGGAGACGGCGCTGGAGAGCCTCTACAAGCAGAGCAAGGTGGTCGGCGGCGTGTACTTCGGTCTCGGACAGGAAGGCTGCTCGTGCGCGTCAGCTTTCGCGCTCGGGCCGGATGACTGGCTGGGGCCGATGATCCGCAATCAGGGCGCGATGCTGGTGCGCGGTTTCAGCGCACGCGACATCATGCGGCAGTACATGGCCAAGGCCGACTCGCCAACATTTGGCCGGGATGCATCTTCACACTTCGGCGACTTCGAGCGGCGCAATGTCTGCGCGCCAATCTCGATGCTCGGCGAGTTGATCGGCGTCATGACCGGCGTTTGCCTGGGGGCGCGGTTGCAGGGAAAGAACGTTGTCGGTTTGACCTACATCGGCGATGGCGGGCAGTCAACAGGCGTCACCTACGAAAGCCTGAACTTTCGCGGCCGTGCAGAAGCTGGGCCTGGTCCTGATCGTCGAGAACAACCTGTGGGGATACTCGACTCCCAGCGACATGCAGTTCTGCGTGAAAGACCTGGCGGAGCGCGCGATCGCGTATGGCATACCCGGGCGTGATCGTTGACGGCACCGATCCCTGCCAGGTCTACGACGCCACGCACGAAGCCTGCGAGCGCGCCCGGCGCGGCGAAGGCCCGACTCTGATCGAAGCCAAGATGATGCGCATGAAGGGTCACGCCATTCACGACGCAGCGCAGTACGTTCCGGCAAAGCTGTTTGAATATTGGAAGGCTCGCGATCCGATCGCGCGCTTGGAAAACTACCTGGTCAACGAGAAAAAGTGGCTGAGCGCGGCAGAAAATCACAAGCTGATCGACGGTGTGGAGCGCGAGCTTGAGGCCGATCGCGATGCGGCAGTTGCGTCACCCATGCCGAACCCTGCGACCGACAAAACACATCAGGGCGTGTATTGCGACGATTCGTGCCATCAAATTCGCCCGAAGTACGGGGCGGTCACGGCAAAGTTGCGAGAGGCGAGCGCCGTAGCCAAGCAAGACGAAGCCGCGGTGCATTTGAAGTGAAAAGCGGCTAGCGGTAAACGTCTTTGCGGTGGCCGATCCGGAGGATTAGCACTACAACAACATCTTGCAAAACGTCATACACCACGCGGTAGTCACCGATTCGGATTCGGTACGAGCGTTCCTCGCCTTTCAACTTGCGCGCACCCTGAGGAAAAGGGGTTTCGGCTAAAGCATCGATTGCTCTGCTGATTCGAACTCGCCATGACAGATCGAGCTTCTGAAGTGCTCGACCGGCGGAGGTTCCAAACCGAATGGTGTACCGCTTTGGCATTGATTAGCTAGAGGCCAAGATCTTGTTTGAGCTGTTCCCACGGAATGGTCTTCTCTTTCCGAGCTTTTTTCAAAAGGCGGGCATCTAACTCGTCTTCGTAACGCTCAATCAGCTCCAAGTCTTCAATGGGCACAACGGCCGCAACCGGCTTCTTTCTGCGATGGAGGATGGTTCGCTCGCCGGCAAATTCAGCCTTGCTAAGGATCTCGGAAAATCTTTGGCGGGCTACACTGGTGCTGATTTTAGACACTACATTGTTCCTTGTACAAATTGTACAGCTTGTACGAGTTGTCGCGCAACGATAGAATGCACCAATCGGACTGCCATGCCACCTGTCACCTATCTTGAAGCCATTCGCCAGGGAATCTGGGAAGAGATGGAGCGCGACCCCGCCGTGTTCTGCATCGGCGAGGACATCGGCGTATACGGCGGCGCGTTCAAAGTCACCGAAGGCCTGATCGACCGTTTTGGTCCCGAGCGCATTGTCGATACTCCTATCTCCGAGATGGCCATCGTCAATGCCGCCTTTGGCGCAGCACTTACCGGAATGCGGCCGGTGGCCGAGTTCCAGTTCATGGACTTCATCAGTTGCGCCTTCAACCAGATCACCAACCTGTTGGCAAAGGCGCATTTCCGCTGGGGCGCGCCAGTGCCCGTGGTGCTCCGCGGACCTTCAGGCGGCGGAGTTCATGGCGGCCCGTTTCATTCGCAAAATCCTGAGACCTACTTTGCGCATACCCCAGGTTTGAAGGTGCTTTGTCCCGCCAGCGCCTACGACGCCAAGGGGCTTATCAAGTCAGCGATTCGCGACAATAACCCGGTGCTCTTCTTCGAGCACAAGTTTTTATACCGGCGCATCAAGGAAGAGTTGCCGGCGGAGGATTACACCGTCCCAATCGGTATAGCGCGGGTGGTGCGTGAAGGTGGCGACGTCAGCATCATCACCTACGCGGCCATGGTCTATGTCGCGCTCGAGGCGGCCGAGATCCTCGCCAAGGAAGGCATCGAGCTGGAAGTGATCGATTTGCGCACGGTGCTACCGCTCGACCGCGAGGCCATCCGCAACACGGTCGAGAAGACCAATCGCGTGATCGTGCTGCACGAAGACACCAAGACCGGCGGAATCGCGGGAGAAGTTTCGGCCATTATCAACGAAGAGTGCTTCGACGCGCTCGACGCTCCGATCGTACGCATCGCCTCCGCCGACTCGCCGGTGCCGTTTTCGCCGCCGTTGGAAGAAGCCTTCCTGCCTAAGGTTGCGGATGTGGTGCGGGAAGCAAGGCGGCTGTTGAACTACTAAACCTGTTTATAAAGGTCAGATTCAGCACAAAAACAGCACAAATCGATGGCAAATCGCCGGAAATCGGTCCGTTGGCGACGTCTAAGCATGACTTAAACTCATGGGTTTCGACTTTTCCATCACTTTAAGGAATGGCTGATTTGCCAAAAATAAGCCCAAATACCCGCCGTTTTGCCGAAACTTGTGGACTTTCTATCCCGCAATGTAGGGTATTGGAGACTCATTCCGTCGTAAAAGCGCTGGGTTGGGCTGTGCCGTGGTAGAGGGTAAGGAGAGAGATGCGGGGATTCATTCTGGGAGTGATCATTACGTTGCTCGTGGTATTCGGCGGCGCTTATTTCTACGCCACGACCGGCCACTTCGATACACGCGCTATGCCGAACGGGCCTGGTACGTTTGAGCGGCGCACTGCCAACAAGTCGCTGGACGAATGGGTCGACGAGCACGCTTCCAAGCAGGACAACCCATTCCAGCCGACGACGGAGAACCTGGCCGCTGGGCAAAAGGTTTTCGACGACAATTGCGCGATTTGCCACGGTAGCCTGAAGCAGCCTATCAATCCGATGCGCAAGAACTTCTATCCCCCGGTTCCACAACTGATGAGTCGCACTCCGGATGATCCGGATGCCAATCTCTTCTACGTGACCAAGTACGGCATCAAGATGAGCGCAATGCCCGGATGGGACAACATCCTGTCGGATGACGATATCTGGAAGGCAATTCTGTTCATCAAGAATTCGGACAAGGTGAAGAACCAGGGTCAGCAGCAGAATCCGCAGGGCATGCAGAACATGGATAACTCGAAGCAATAAAGCGAGCTGCCAGCCACCAGCTCCCTGCTAGATACTGCAGAGGCCAGCGAGGTGGGTATCGACTCCGTTTGAGACTCAGGTCTAAGCTGGTGGCTGGTAGCTGGCGGCTGGCAGCTTTCGTCACTCGTACGCCAGCGCGTCGATGGGATCCTTTTGCGCGGCCTTCAGCGCAGGATACATTGCTCCCAGCAGTGACCCGATAATCGCGATTATGGTCGCGCGCAGCAGCCACGCACTGGTGATCATCAGCGGCAACGTCTGGAAATGCGCCTTCAACGCGCTCCTGGCCGCGTAGCTGATCGCGATGCCCAGTATCACTCCGCCGACCGCGATCAGCAGAGTCTCACGCAGAATGGCGCCCACGATATAGAGCTTGCCTGCGCCCAGCGATTTCAGTATCCCGATCTCGCGGGTCCGCTCCATCACCGCGGCGTACATCGCCTGGAAGATGACGATAAAGCCGATGATCATGGCGATCCCGATTACCACGCGGATTACCGTGTTCAGGCCGGGTACGCCACTGGAGGTCATCAGGCTGAGATATTCCTTCACCGAATGCACGCCGTACTGCGCCATGCCGGGAATGTCTTTTATCTCTTGGACCACTTCGTCGGCGTTGTTAGGATTGTCCAGCTTGACGTAAAAGATTGAAGCCTTGCCCTGCGCCCCCACGATGTCTTGCAGTGTCTGGATGGGAACGAACTGGCGCGCGCCCCGGCCATGCTCCACGATACCGGTGACGGTGAACTCGTGATTCAATACCTCGACCTTGTCGCCGACTTTACGGTGTTTCGAAGCGGCTTCGAGATCGTCGATAATCATCGAGTACGGCCCTTGGAATGGGCCGCCACTGAGGTAAGGAAGCGGTCCGCCGACGGCTTCAAACGATTGCAGGTCGATCCCGTCGATGACCTGAACATTGCCGGCCGTGGAAAGCTGCGCTACCACCGGTGCAACTGCGGTTACGTGGGGAAGCTGGCGAATCTTGTCCGCCACCTTTTGCGAAACGGGAGCACCACTGATGCCCATGAAAAGTGATGCGCCCGGAGGTTGCACCAGGATGTCGGCGCCTACACCCGCCTGTCGGCTGCTGCTGTCATTGAGCATGCCCAGCATGATGCCGACAATCAGCAGAATCAGAGTGACCTCGACCGCAACCGCGAAGATGCTGATGATGGCGCGAATCGGCCGATGCACCAGGTTGGCTAAAATCATTCTGTTCATAAGCGCAATCTTCGATTCTATAGGATGGTCAACCTGCATCAGGAGTTACGGCTACGATTACGAAGCGCGACGGTCCTTCCGCGCGAGTTCTACAATCGCGACCCGGTTATCGTCGCTCGCGAGTTATTAGGCAAGCTGCTGTTTCGTCGCGAGGGCCGCAAGCTGCTGGCCGGTCGCATCGTGGAAGACGAGGCTTACTTAGGCGCCAAGGATCCCGCCGCGCACGCCTACTCGGGAATGACTCCGCGCAACGCCGTGCTCTTTGGACCGCCGGGCTACGCCTACGTTTATTTCATCTACGGCAATCACTACTGCTTGAACGTCTCATGCATGCCGAAAGGCGTGGGTGAGGGCGTGCTGTTTCGTGCGATGGAGCCGATCGCGGGGTTTGAAGATATGGCTAAAGCAAGGGGTCTGGATTTTCCCACCCAGCCGCCGAATCCAGGCGCCAGGATGGGGCACCAAGTTTCGTTGTGGCGTCCTTCTCAGTTACGCTTGATATCCAGCGGGCCGGGAAGAATGGCGGAAGCGATGGACATCACGCGCGAGCGTGACAATGGGAAGGACCTGACATCGCGCCGCTCGGATTTATACTTCGCCGACGACGGTTATCGGCCGGAAAAGATCCTGGCCACTCCGCGTATCGGCATCACGAAAGCGGTGGATGAGCCGTTGCGGTTTGTCGTGGCGGGAAATCCGTACCTCTCAGGGAAACGACTAGCCTCTTAAGCTCTCTCGGGAGTTGTGTGTCTTTTCTTACGCCCGATCAGCTTGGCGACCACTCGTAGCGTCTCGTTCACGTCGACCGCAGTAGGAAATTGTCGGGCAACATCAGGTTCCAAAACGACTACATTGCTCCCGGACGCATATCGGGCTGCATGCTTGCCGCGTACGCCTCCGCTGAAGTCGTACTCAGGGCGCATTCGATGGGAAGCTTGCGCTTTGGTCTTAGTCTGCTTCTTCATATTGGCTACTCCGGATCGTGCCAGCCGCCGATATCCGCTGCCAGCTCGCGCGAGTCGGGCGGGCCCCACGTTCCTGGCTCATACATTTCGACCGGGCAGCAATCGCCCAGGATGGGATCGACGATAGCCCACGCCGCCTCTACAGCATCTTGCCGGACGAAGAGTTCCGGGTCGCCCCTCATGGCGTCGGTGAGCAGGCGCTCGTAGGCTTCCATTTCGTCGGTGGAACTGTATTTCACCGCCGAGAGCTCCACCGGCATGGGTACCATCAGCGGGCCGGGACGCTTCACGCGGCTGCCGATGTTGATCTCGATGTCGGGACCCAGACGGAAGCGGAAGTAGTTGCGTCCCTCGGGACCGCCCTTCGCCAGAGGAGGCTTGCGCAGCTTGATGTAGACCTCAGTCGCGGTCGTCGGCAAACGCTTGCCGGCGCGGATGAGGAACGGGACACCTGACCAGCGCCAGGAATCGACTTCCAGCCTGAGCGCGGCAAAAGTTTCGACATCGGAATGAGGATTGACTCCGGGCTCGTCACGGTAGCCGCGGAACTGTCCGCGAATGATATTGGCCGGGCTGAGCGGTGGAATGCTGCGAAAGATTTTCACCTGCTCGTCGCGCACCGAGTCGACATACATGCTGGTGGGCGGCTCCATGGCCAGGAAAGCCACCACTTGCAGCATGTGATTCTGCACCACATCGCGGATGGCGCCCGCCTCTTCATAAAACTTGCCGCGACCCTCGACGCCAAACGACTCGGCCATCGTGATCTGGACACTGTGTACGTAGTTGCGGTTCCAGATTGGCTCAAGAAAACTGTTGGCGAAGCGGAAGATCAACAGGTTCTCGACTGCCTCTTTGCCGAGGTAGTGATCGATACGATAGATGTTCTCTTCGGGAAAGACGGAGTGCAGCGTCTCGTTCAGCCGGCGGGCGCTCAGCAGATCACGGCCGAAGGGCTTCTCGACGATGACACGCGCATTCTTGGCCGCGCCCGATTTTCCCAGGCCCTGCACCACCACCGGGAACATGCTGGGTGGAATCGCGAGGTAATGCGTTGGCAGCTGGGCGTCGCCTAACTTGTTGCGAATCGCCTGATATGTCTTCTCGTCTTTGTAATCGCCGTCAATGTATTGCAACAGCTCGCAGAGCCTCTGGAAGGCCTCATCGTCAACGCCGCCGCCGTGCTTGGCGATGCTGTCCCTGGCGCGGTCGCGAAGCTGCTCCAGGGTCCAGCCGGATTTCGCCACGCCGATTACGGGCACGTCCAGCGTGTTGCGCTTCACCATGTCGTGCAGCGAAGGAAAAATCTTTTTGTACGCAAGATCTCCGCTGGCGCCAAAGAAAACCAGTGCGTCCGATGCTTGATGCGGCATTCAATCCCCTGTAACGACGTCGTGATGCGGTGCTCGCTCGGGGAACAGTGTATCTGTAGGCGCGGCTTTGTGGGTAGTGTGCAGGCATCTGCGTGAAAGGAGGGTTACAAAGAAGCTGTCAGTATCAGGTATTAGTTATTAGCTCTCAGCTCTCAGCTCAAAACCGGCAGCTTCCAGCTCCCCGCTCCCAGCTCCCAGCAAAACCAAATCGGCCACGCTGCGATCGTCAAGCACCAATCGCGAATTCCAAGGGCACCGACCCGAAGCTGGCGGCTGGAAGCTGGTGGCTGGTGGCTTTCTTCTCATTTACGATAACCCTGACCATGTCTTCTCCCTCCCCGCTAGAGCACACCAGCGAACGCGTGCTGGAATTCAACGACTTTCGCCAGCTGCTGGCGGGCTATACGGCTTCTCCGCTGGGACGTGAGCGCGTGCAGACGCTGCAACCCTCGCAAGACAGAGCCTGGATTGAGCGGCAGCAGCGGCTTACAGAGGAGCTGCGGGGATATCTGCGCACCGGCGGCAGCTTCGATTTTCATGGTCTGCTCGATCCCGGTCTGCTCATCGACAAGTCGCGCATTCGCGGAGCTGTTCTGGAGCTGAGCGAAATTCGCGACATCCTGTTGCTGGCCGACCGGGCTGCCGAGTGGCGCGAAATCGCAATCCATCCCACGGTGCAGGTGCAGGAGAACTGGCAGGAGGTAACGTCGCTGTCGGCGGAGTTGTCCGACTTCGCGCCGCTGCTTCGCTACTTTGGCAACAAGATCCTGCCCGATGGCACGCTCGACGACCGTGCTTCGCCCGCGCTGGCCCGCATTCGCCGCGAGATCGAGAAGCAAAAGCGCTCCATCCAGGAGTCACTGCGCTCGTATCTTCGGCGACTGTCGGAGGGCGGCGCAGTCCAAGATGAGCTGGTCACCATTCGTGGCGACCGTTTCGTCATCCCAGTCAAGACCGAGCAGCGGCGGCGGGTGCAGGGCGTGGCACATGGTGCATCCTCCAGCGGCCAAACGGTTTTTATGGAGCCGCTGGAAACCATCGAGCAGAACAATGAGCTGGTGCGTCTGCTGGAAGACGAGCAGAGCGAGATTCACCGGATCCTGCTGGAGATGACTGGCCACGTCGGCGAATATGCCGACTCGTTGACTGCCGCAGTTGAGATCCTTAGCGAACTCGAACTTCAGTTTGCCAAGGCGCGTTTCGCGCAAGATTACGACTGTGTGGGGGTGCGCTTCCTCGCCGCGAACGAAGAAGAGAGCCGAACCCAGGCGCCGGATGCAGCGCAGGATTCGCTGGTGCTTCGCAAGGCTCGCCATCCGCTGCTGGAACGGACGCTGAAGCCAAAGGGGAGGCCCGTCGTTCCTGTAACGGTTGAGATTGACCGGCAGCACCGGCAGGTCGTCATCAGCGGACCGAATACCGGCGGCAAGACCGTCGCGCTGAAAACCATCGGCCTGCTGGCGCTGATGGCGCAGTCGGGTGTGCCGATTCCGGCGGAGCGCGCAGAGATGCCGATCCTCGACGGTGTTTTCGCCGACATCGGCGACTATCAATCGATTGAGCAGAACCTGTCTACCTTTTCGGCGCACGTCGGCAACATCAATCGCATTTCGCAGGAAGCGACCGAGCATTCGCTGGTCCTGCTCGATGAGCTGGGATCGGCAACCGATCCCGAAGAGGGGGCCGCGTTAGCCGTGGCGATTGCCGACTACTTTCGCCGCCGCGAATGCCTGAGCATTGTCTCCACCCATCACACCGCGCTGAAGGTTTATGCGGCCAACACTGCGGGAGTGCTGAATGCCGCTGTCGGATTCGACGAGCAAACCCTTGCTCCGACCTACGAGCTGCTGATCGGCGTGCCGGGCGCTTCGGCGGGTATCAATATCGCGCAGCGAATCGGGCTCAACCCGGAGATTGTGGCCGACGCGCGACAGAAACTTACCTCGCAGGCAAAGGACGTGGGGCGCTTCCTTGACCGATTGCACTCGGACTTGCGCGAAATCGACAACGAGCGGGTGCAGCTGCGGCAGCGGGAGCAGGAGCTGGCACAAGAGCGCAATCAGCTGGCGGCGGAGGGCAGGAAAGAGCAGCGGGAAAAAATTCGCGAGCTGGAGAAGAAGCTGGAAAGCGTGCTGCGCGACTTTGAGTATCGCGCGCGTGAGACGGTGAACGCGGTTCAGGACCGCGCGCAGGCGCTGAAGCTGTCGAAAGACGCCGAGCGGCGGATCGCCAAGATGCGACGCGAGTTCCGCGAGCAGTTCGACTCGACCGTGGTCGCGCACAGCACCGGCTCCGACGCCGGCGATCGCCACGCCGCTCCGCATGTCGTGCAGCAGGTTTCGGTGGGCGACATGGTTCGCTTAAAGTCGCTGGGCCGGGATGGCAAGGTGTTGCGCCACCTCGACGATGATTCCTTCGAGATCGCGGTCGGGCCGATGAAGATGAAGGTCGCGCGCGACGACATTGCCGACGTGGTGATGCGGGTGGGCGCCGATCCCGTCTCAGCCGCGCGCGCCCGCGGTATCAACGTGGCTCTGGCTCGCGAGGACGAAAGCGTTCCCACCGAGATCAACGTCATCGGGCAAAACGTGGACGACGCGAGTCGCGCGGTGGAGAAGTTCGTCGACCGCGCTTTTCTGGCGGGTGCCATTCGCTTGCGCGTGGTGCATGGCAGCGGCATGGGAATCCTGCGCAAAGCGCTGCGGCAGTTGTTGCAGAGCCATCCTCATGTGGCCAACGTCTCCGAGCCTCCGCAGAACGAAGGCGGCGCAGGAGCGACGGTGGTGGAGCTGAGAACGTAAGCCGCCGATCGATTCCTCTTCGCTCACAGCGGGCGAAACGACGCTTCGAGACGGCGAAATCGACCTACCGCTTTAGAACCACCACCGCCAAGGGCGGTAGATTCAGCAACAGCGACTGAGAATGGCCGTGGTAGGGGACTGGTTCGGAGTGTACCCCGCCGAAGTTGCCTTCATCGGTTCCGCCGTAAACTGCGGCGTTGCTGTTCAGCACCTCGCGCCAGTGCCCGTCGAGAGGAACTCCGACGCGATATCCGCGGCGCGGTACCGGAGTAAAGTTACACGCGACCAGCACAGGATGTTCGCGGTCCTTCCCGTAGCGCATGTACGTCATTACGCTGTTTTGCGAGTCGTCGGCATCGATCCATTGCCAACCGTCGGGACTAAAGTCGAGCTCATACAGCGCGGGCTCGCTGCGATAGTAGGCGTTCAGGTCGCTGACCCAGCGCTGCACTCCCTGATGCGGCGCCCAGCGCAGCAGATCCCAGGCAACACTGCCGTCGTGGTTCCATTCACTGGATTGCGCGATCTCTGCCCCCATGAAGAGCAGCTTCTTGCCGGCCTGGGTGTACATGTATCCGAAGAGCAGCCGCAGATTGGCGAAGCGCTGCCACTCATCGCCCGCCATTTTGCCCAGCAGCGAGCCTTTGCCATGCACGACCTCATCGTGCGATAGCGGCAGCACGTAGTTTTCGGTAAACATGTACAGTCCGCGGAAGGTCAGCTTGTTGTGGTGATACTTGCGATGGATCGGGTCCTTGGAGAAGTACTGCAAGGTGTCATGCATCCATCCCATGTCCCACTTCATGCCGAAGCCGAGCCCGCCAATGTACGGAGGCCGCGACACCATCGGCCACGCAGTTGACTCTTCAGCAATAGTCTGGATGGCGGGAAACTCGGTATACGCTTCCTGGTTGACCTGCTTGAGGAACGCTACCGCTTCCAGGTTTTCGCGCCCGCCAAACTGGTTGGGAATCCACTCGCCCTGCTTGCGCGAATAGTCGAGGTAGAGCATGGAAGCGATGGCATCCATGCGCAGGCCGTCGATGTGGTAGCGGTCGAGCCAGAACATGGCGTTGCTGACCAGGAAGGCGCGCACTTCGTTGCGTCCATAGTTGAAGATGGACGACTTCCAATCGGGATGAAAGCCGCGCCGCGGGTCGGCGTGCTCATAAAGATGTGTGCCGTCGAAGTACGACAGCCCGTGCTCATCGTTGGGAAAGTGTGAAGGTACCCAATCGAGAATGACGCCGATACCCGCCTGGTGCAGGTGGTCGATGAGGTACATGAAATCCTGCGGCGTGCCAAAGCGGCTGCTGGGAGCGAAGTACCCAGTGACTTGATATCCCCACGAGCCGAAGAACGGGTGTTCCATGATGGGCATAAACTCGACGTGGGTGAAGCCGAGTTGCTTCACGTATTCAGTCAGCTTGTGCGCCAGTTCGCGATAGGTCAGCGAGCGGTTACCCTCCTCGGGAACACGCATCCATGAACCGAGATGCACCTCGTAAATCGACATGGGCGCGTCGAAGGCGTTCTTCTGCAGGCGCGCGTTCATCCAGTCCTGGTCCTGCCACTCGTACGAGGTGTCCCAGACGATCGACGCAGTCTTGGGCGGGGTTTCGCAATGGAAGGCGTACGGATCAGCCTTGGCAACCGAGTATCCGTGATAGCGGGAGCGGATGAAGTACTTGTAAATAGCGCCCTTGCCGATTCCGGGAACGAAGCAGTCCCACACGCCGGAACTGCCCTTCGGGTTCATCGGGGTGACGTCGGGATTCCAGCCGTTGAAGTCGCCAACGACGGAGATGCGCATCGCATCCGGCGCCCACACTCCGAAGTACACGCCCTGCTGCCCGTCTATCTCGGTGATGTGTGAGCCGAACTTCTCGTAGAGGCGCGTGTGCTTGCCCTCGTTGAAGAGGTGCAGATCGTAGCTGGAGATCAGGCCCGACTCTTGGGTGGCTGGTTCAGGCTTACGACCAGCTTCGGCTACGGTTGAATCCTGATTGGCGATGGCGTTCTTATTAAAGGTCGGCATCGGTTTGTGTCCCCTGGCTTGGATGCGGCCTCGGCGGACGAAATCAGTGTAGAAGATGGGAGAGCCGGAGGGAAATCGGCAACGTCGAGAATGCCAAAGGCCCGAATGCTTCGGGCCTCATCGTTTCAGGTCGTCGCTTCACAGGTTGGTAGCCGCAGCTTACCTCCCAGTGCGAACCGTCTTCAGGTAGGCGACCACGGCTTCGGCGTCGGCGCGGTTCATGTGGAACTTGGGCATGGGGTCGCGCAACTCTTTACCATCGATCCAGAGGGCGGTGGTCAGCAGATTGATCATGCCCGCCTCGCTGGTGGGCAGAGTGCCTCCGATGCGCGGCTCGTACAGCGGCCAATTCGATGTCGGCTGCGCCGGCAGATAGACGATGGGGCCGCCCTGCAGCCACTCGCTTTGATTCAGCTGCCCTCCAGACGTGTGCGGCGTGTGACACGTGGGACACATGGCAACGCTGTTGACGATGTACGCTCCCCGTGCGATGTCACCGCCGGCGCGGAGCGGCGTGTTTCGCCTCCTGCGCTTGCGGGGTGCGAACCATCAGCAGGGCGAGCATCGCCATCGAGCCCGCCAGGGCAAACTTCAAACTGCGGCCATTCTTCCAACTGCCAAACGACATGCGATCTCCTTGCGGTTGCTTTCAGCGTCCCGGATGCTCCTGCCCGGCGCAGGGAAAACGTCCGGGGAAAAAACAATATAGCACCGGCGAGAGAATAAAAATGAGGAAGAGCTGCCATCAGTGCGCTCGAAACCAGGCGAGGCGGCGCGCTCCGAAAACAGCTCCGTCTCACGACGCTCCAGCGCTTCCCCGGCGCGGGCGAAACGCGACCAGCGGTAGCTGCTGAACCAGCCGCCGGCGATCTTCCTCTGTACTGTGATATGGCCAGCCCACGACCCAGCTCAATCCGGCGCGAACGATCGGAGCCATGAACCGGTTGCGAGATTCATACCCTCGAATCACGTCTATTGCCTCTTGCTCGTCCAGAATTCGGTGCGCTGCCGGGAAATGGTGCGACCCTACGGTTACGTCTTCATCGGGCTTGGCCTCGATATTGCGGAACCAGTCTGCGTTCCGGCCGAAAGCGCTCACCACCACGACCTCGGGCCCTGGATTGCGATAGTCCACAACCTCCAACACCGTCTGGCGCCGCAGGCCGCTGCGACGACCGGTATGCGTGAGCAGCAAAAGTCTATGGCCAAGAAGCCAACCCAGATGCCAGCGGTAGAGATAAACGGGTCCGCGAAATATGTAGGTTAGCCCTCGCGTTTTCTTCATCTTCATCACAACCCATCTGATGCGGCGACCAGATGCTGGTCCTCCTGATGGTTCTGACCCCTGCTGGCGCAGGATGGTTGGCCCTCAGCTGAACGGGAACGGGCTAGAGCTTGAGATCGCAACCGGCGATGACTCAATCCCAATCGCGAAATATTAGAAGGGGCGCAGCTTCATGCTGCGGCGAGCGTCGCCTCTTGGTATCGCGGGGGATTTCTGCCGGGAATCGAAGCCGCTGAAATTCTCCCTTCGCTAGTCACCGCTTCTCTTTGGTAGTCGGCTTGGGCTTTAATGTGTTGGCATACTTGTAACTCAAGTCGAAGTACTTCTTAAGCTCGGCGGTCTTTTTCAGCAGTTCATCGGGCACGGCGACATATTCCTTCATCACCGCTCCGTAGGCTTCAAAAAGCGTAGTCTTATACTTCTTCAGAAACTTCTCGCGTTCATCTTCGGGCAGCCGAATCGCCAGCCGTCCCGACGAGTGCAGCAGGGTAAACATGTTGCCGTTGAGCGAGGTGTAGCGGTTGGCATCGCCCTTGAGCTCGACCTTGGGATTGGTCGCCACCAGCTTCTCGTAGAGCGCAAACTTGTCGTCCAGGGCCGCGGCCTTCTTTGCAATCGCCATCATGTCTCCTAGCGCGTTATTGTTTGCTTCGCTTCGCGCGCTGCCACACCAGAACTCGCTTCTCCATACGCGGATCGCCAAGATCTCGGGTCACCGTGATGGTCAACTTGTCGCCTTCCACACGAAACGGACGCGCCTGAGTGGTACCAACGAACCCAGGCCACCACGCGATGGTTGGATAGTGATACACGACTGACTCTTCGGCATCTAGTCTGAAGGTTCCAGCGTAAGCAATGAACGAATCGTAGTAGGCGATCTTTTCCGCATCCGTCGGATTAGTCGGATCTTTCCACGCGGAGCGGTCCCCCTCGACCATGGTGGCGCACATGTGTCCGTCGGGCGTGTACATCAGAAGGCCTTGGGGGTGGGCGCCAAGATCAACCGCCGGCCCAGCCTTTCCAGCGATGGTGTCTTCAATGGAGACCAGCTGCCACGTGCCAAGCAGTTGCTCGACGGTCGGCCTCGACAAGGCGGAATTCATTGTTCTACCCCCTTTTCAGCGGCGAGGTGGCTAATTGTATCTGAGATCATGAACTCGGCATTGGAATGCAGCTTGCGCGGGCAAGCCGTCGATTCCAGCCTCTCGAATGGCACTTGATATATTCGAGTGGCCCTTCTGCACTGAATGGAACTGTTTCTATGCAAGATTCGTACTTGCACACCAGGAGGATTTCTATGCCTAAATCCCTGTCGGCCATTGCCCTTTGCGTGATTGCTTCATGCACGCTAGCCGTAGCCCAGCAAGCGCCTGCGTCTTCTGCACCCGGCGCGAATGACAATCCCTACTCAACCTTCGCCAAAGTCGCTTACAGCCGAGTCTCGGCGATGCTGCTGCGCTCGGCGGAGAAAATGCCTGAAGAGAACTACAGCTTCAAACCCGTCGACGGCGTTCGCACCTACGGCCAGATTCTGGGCCACGCAGCCGATGCGCAGTACACGTTCTGCTCGATTGCGACCGGCGAGAAGAATCCCACTCCCAAAATCGAACAGACGAAGACTTCGAAGGCGGACCTGACGGCCGCACTCAAAGATGCGTTCGCCTACTGCGACAAAGCCTATGCGTCGATGACCGACGCCTCGGGCGCGCAGCTGGTGAGCCTCTTCGGAGGCCCCACACCGAAGCTGGGCGTGCTGACGGTTAACAACATGCATAACATGGAGCACTACGGCAATCTTGTGGTCTACATGCGCATGAAGGGCATCGTTCCGCCCAGCAGTGAGCAGAACTCCGCGCCGCCAGCTAAGAAGTAACGGACACACTTGGTATTCGGGCCGTGAACGCCGATAAAGATGAGAGCGTTAACGGAGGAGCGACGTAGCAGATACGGCACTGACATGCTGCAGAGGGTGCGATCTTCTGCACCCTACGGACACTGCATCCCCGGTATTACTGATGCGGTTCTGGTGTAGTCGTGGTGGTGGTAGTCGAACTTGGCGGATTCGTCGTAGTGGTCGTTGATTGCGTTTCGGTCTTCTTGTGATGGTGCTTGGTCTTGGTGGTAGTGGTCTGCGTCGTCTGGCTGGCAGGCTGATCCTGAGTTGTCGTTGTGCTGGTAGTTTGTCCGTCTGACATCGACGGCGATGTGGTGGTCGTGCTCTGGCTACTAGAAGCAGACGGCTGCTGGGTGGTTGTGGTCGTTGTCGACTGATCCTGTGCCATCACCGATACCGATAACGCTGTGGCGATCGCCATTGCTAGAAACAAGGAACGCATTTGTGAAAGCTCCTGTAATTGATCTTGACGAGCCGGCGCAGAACTCGTGGCTCAGGTAGGATGCGGATTTGAATAGCAGGGCTGGATCAGGAAATGCGCGGGCGTGACCGAGAGTTACTGGCGCTGGATCAGAAATAGGGGGAGCAGATTTCCAAGCGGGAATGTGCTCCCCCCAAACTTCCTTCTGACTTCTGCGATGTTCTGCGCTAGGCGTCAATGCTTCGCCCTACCGGATATCAGAAAAACGGACGACGTATCTACTTCGCGCCGTGCGCCTCTACGTGAGCTTTGGCGGCATGCTCGGCGTGCTCGGTAGCGTGCGTGTGGTGGCCATGCGCCGCGTGTGCATGGTGGGCGGCTTTTTCGTGGTTGCCCGCTGCGTGATGCTTGGCGGCTTCGCGATGATGGCGTGCCGCATGCTCATGATGCTCAGCGGCCTGGTCGTGGTGATGGGCTGCTTCCTGTGACATGTCTAAGTCCTTTCAAATTGCGGGCTCTATACTTAACGTGCAGAAAGCCCAAAAAAGTATGAACACGTCGCAGACAGGGCAGGTTACCGATGAATGAATTGGGGATAAATCTTGCGTGACTTTGGTTTTGACCGCACGCCTCACTCAAGTGGCCGATATCAGGCCTAATCGGATCCTGTGAGGTTTGCTACCATGAGGCCTTCTGGAAAGCCGACGGCTCCGGCCATCCTCTATGACAGCTCCAAATCTCCCAGGCAAGATTGGCAAAGCCAGCGATCATCTGGCCAACGAGCGCACCTTCCTCGCCTGGATTCGCACCAGCATCAGCATTATCGTGTTCGGCTTCGTGGTGGCAAAGTTCGGCATTACTCTTCGCCAACTGCTGCGCATGCAAGGCCAAAGCCAGCATGAGAGCGGGATGTCTCTGGCCATCGGAGTCGGCTTTATGGCCATGGGCATATTTATGGCGCTGGTGTCATTGTTCCGCTACCGCACCACCATGAACCGGCTGAACAGCGATGAATTCCAGCCGGCCAACGCCATCGTCACCGTTCTTGGCATAGTTGCTGCGCTCTTCGGAACGATATTAGTCGTATATCTGATCTATACAGCGAGAATGCTCTAGTTTGTATCCGGAGAACATTGATGGCGAAAGATCTCTCCACGCACCCGTTTTCGTATGACAATCGCCCACCGCGAATCGCGTGCTTCAATCGTGCGAAGACCCCGATGGGCGTGGACTTCAAGTCGCTCATCGCGGCCATGCAGAAATTCGTGGACGACCACCTGGCGCCGGTGTGGGGAACGCCGGCAAAACTTGTGAAGTCCAGCGGATTCCTGAAAGGGGCGTGGGCCATCGCGTTTCTCGACAGCGAGGACGACGCGTCGCTCGAGGGTTATCACGACCTGACTCCCGAGGGGCTGCCGATGGCGAAGGTGTTCGTCACAAACATCCTGAAGCAAAAGGACCAGGTGAGCGTCGCTGCCTCGCATGAGCTGGCCGAGATGCTGGTCGATCCTGCCGCAAACCTCTATTCCACCGGGCCCAGAGCGAATCGCCTGTATGACTACGAAGTGGCCGATCCGGTCGAAGAGCTGTTCTTCAAGGTGGACGGCATAGCCATGACCAACTTCGTCTATCCCGCATACTTCGAGAACTTTCACAAGCGCGGCTCGACGCGTTTCGATCACATGGAGGCCCTGGATCTACCTTTCGCTTTACACCTCGGCGGATACCAGAGCTACTTCTCCGGCGGCAAAGAGCGCACAGCCTGGGGGTCGAAGGCCAAGGAGGTCCGCTTCAAAAAAGAAGATCGTCGCGGCCATCGCAGCTCGATGCGGCGCACGCCAAAACTAAGACTGTCGAAGGGCTAGCTCCCAGCGCGTGGGGGGCGACTCATCCAACCCGCGACGTGCTGAGACGCTTTGTTTTCCATGCGAAACGAGGTCGCAGCACTGTAAACAAATCCTAGCGGCAAGCATCTCAAGAAGTAGAAGGAGCCTAGCCATGAAACTGAACATCCGGGCTGCTGCCGCGACCAGCGCTCTGTTATGGGGCGGCGCGGTTCTGACCGTTGGAGTTGTCAACCTGATTCGGCCGACGTATGGCGGAGCATTTCTCGAAATGCTCGCTTCCGTTTATCCCGGATACCACCACCGTCGAAGCGCTGCCGGTATAGCGGTCGGGACCGGTTATGCCCTGGTGGACGGCGCGGTCGGAGGCGCAGTGTGCGCCTGGTTGTATAACCGCTGTGTTCCGGAGACCGATCGCACTCTGCGTTCTGCCGATGTTGCAAGTTCGCATTCCGCAGCGGTAAGCTCGGTCGCGTAGCACGAACCCGGGCAGGTTTGAACCCAGCTCGGGCCCACTGGACTAGGTGCATATAATCGCGTCAACAGGGGTGATGGCATGCAGTTAACCAGTCGCCGCGAAAGCGTCACTGTCTTCACCGTGAGTGCTCTGCGCAGTCACCTGGAAAAGATCAGCTCTGCCGCCTGCCGCTTCGCCATCCACAAGGTGCATTCTGATCGAGTCTCGGTTCGTGCCGATTACGTTTTGTCGGGCAAAGACAAGCGGTCATTGGTTGTGTTGCCCGCCTGGCCCACGGGCTGGCCCGACGACGCCGTCTGCAACAACCTCAATATCGTTCTCGACCCCTTGCAGTTTGAGGATGCCGCCGATCACTCTGAACGCGAGATTTTTGAACCGCTGCTGGGACACGAAGTCTTGCATCATTTCGAAAACATGCATCCGGCTCCGGGCGAACCCGTGTCGCGTTGCTGCTAGCGGGCGCGACCATTCTCTCGAGTCCAACCGGGAAAAGCCTGGCTCCCCAATCGCTATCGAAACAGATTGAACGTCGCCCGACGACTATCCAGTCGGATACGCAGCCGCGGGTCGTGGCATCGCACCGGGGACCGCGAAACGCGGAGGGTGGGCGCCCCCGTCCTCCGACGGGGAACCGACGGGACACCCTCGTGGGTGTTCGCAGCTCGAAGTGATTGTTCATGTCGCCCGCCCAGACTATTTGGCGTGTACAAGTTCCATCAGCTCGGTCTCGGCCTGGCTCCAATCCGCTTCCGGACTGTTGCTGTTTCGGTTGCCCGACTCGTAGATCTGGTAGGCACGGGTGCGTATCTCGTCTTCAACGAAGGTGCGCGCTGACTCTGTCTTGAAAGGTTCCGACTGTTTAGAAGCCATAGGACTCTGCGTATTCTGGACTTTAGGATTGGACATTACAACTCCCGGGATGCACAGCTAAGAGGAGAGAACTCCAGAACGGCTGACCTAGTTCAGGGGGTCTGAATGAGAGGAAGGGCTTCCTCTAGCTCGATTATACTCGCTCAGCAGGCTTCATCGAACGATTGCCGCCGAAGCGTCGAAGTAATCTTCATTTGGCGGAATACTGGTCCACGCTCAAAAAAAATTGCCACTCAAGCGATAGCAGCCTGAGTGGTCTCCTCGGAAGTGTGAATCCCCTATAGATACGGGCTAAGGAAGGTTAAAGGTTCAGCTGCCCTGATTATTCCTGGGGCGTGGTTGTCGTGGTGGTTGTGGTGTCTTTCTTCACTTCCGGGGTGGTTTTGGTGGTCGTCGTCTCGGTCTGCTTCATCTGATCGGGCGCCGGCGTGGTTGTGGTGGAAGTGGTGGAATTGGTCTGTTTCACCTTATTGTGCTTGTACTTCGTCTTGGTATCGGTGGTCTGGGTGGTCTGGGCCTGCGGCGGAGTGGCCGGATCGGACGAAGTCGTGGTCGTGGTGCTCTCAGTCTGAGCCGGGGCTGCGAGTCTGAGTGCTGGTCGTGCTGGTGGATTGCGTGGTGCTCTGTGCCATCATCGGCAGGGACAAAACGAGCACAACCAGCGCGCCCAGGGCGACAATCAATAGCTTCTTGGATTTCATTCGATTCTCCTCGATTTCTTTGGTCACACCTGATGGTATGACTTCCGCGACCTCGGAGTCTGAGCACAATTGCTCGCTGGTAAGAACCGGGTGACCACCTGCCCTCCATTTGACTATTCGCGATCTAACCTGTAGAGTCGTAGTTGAGGTGGTTCCCACCTTCTCCTCTTTCAGGTTCCCTGAACATAAGTCAGCCCATCTGAAGTTTTCCTTATCTTATGCGACACAACCTTTAGGAGGTTGAATATGTACGCACGTAATCTCTCTTTCCGTCTGAAATCGAACATGCAGTCTGACTACACCAAGACATTCGAAGACCAGGTTCTACCTTTGCTGCGCAAGCAGAAGGGCTTCAAGGAAGCATTTACACTGAGCAATCCCGGCTCGCAGGATGCGGTTGTCATCAGCCTGTGGGAGAGCAAGCACAATGCCGACGATTACAACACCACCAACTACCCGGAAGTTCTGAAGACTCTGGGCAAGGTGATCGACGGAACGCCGCGCGTGCATACGTTTGAGACGGTCATGTCGACGTCGCATCTCCCCGTAGCCGTGTAGGACCTTGTAACCGTTAGACCGGGAGGGTGGCTCGTGCTGCCCTCCCGCGTACTTATAGAACAGCCGCCTGGCTGTGAAGGTTGCCATGCAGTCATCCTATCGGGAAAAGAGAAGGCTCAGTATTTCGAAGCAGTTGCGCGAGATCGAAAGCGAGCTTTTTCTGCTGTCCGCACGATCCATAGCGTTAGGCTTCGAATATGGCCGGCACTTCGCGCGCCTGTCCGGAGAACGGACCCGACTGGCAAGCCGGTTAGTGCTCAACGGAACTACCCTACCCTAGCTCAGCCCAGATCAATTTCAGTAGTCTCGGGGACCAGAAAGACCACCTCATTGGCAACTCAAACTCAGAAAGCAGTGGTTTACCCCGCTAATGGGAGGTATACCCCCTCCCCTCTGTCCCTCGTAAAATCTTGATTCCATTGACCCAGTTCTAACGATCCCATCGCAAAATCTTGAGGGCGTGAGACTTACAGGTAAAATCTTGATATCAAAGAACTTAGCGGAATTCAACCCGCAGGGACACCACTCGGGGTCCTCGCGAATAGTCTATGAGTTGCTGAACTGACCTGGCAAAGGAAAATTGCCGGGAAGAGGTTACGAAGGTGGTAGGGAGTTCCAAGATGGGAATCCGCGGGACGAAACAGGTGACACCCCACGTTCGAGGCTATTACGAAACTTGCTGCTGAACGGGAACTGTGCGACAAACCATGGGCCCGTCAGGGACGGCAGATCATATTCCAGCCCGCCGCGGCGCCCTGGGTAGGCGTAAGTCGAAATCATGAGTCTGCTTCAGCGGACGGTAGACTCGCGCCGCTGGGCTGGATTGTTGCGGTTACAATGGACGGATATGGAAGGTGCAATCAAGCAAATGGAGTTCTCCAGTAGTCACGCCGCGTAATTGTGGGCGGCGACAAGGAGAACTCCAATGCGTCATCCACGTTCGCTTGCTGAGCGGCGGCACAACCGTGTCACCGTGATGGCTCGCCGTCGCAAGATCATTCTTCGCTGGTACCATCCCAACGACCGTTTCAAACCCCAAGACAATTCCGCGTGGAACAGCTGCGATAAGTGGAACCTCCGCTGTAGCTGTTACGGTTGCCATCGCAAGGATCCTTCGTTCCTCAGCCAGCGCAGGCGTCAATTGCGGCGCGACATTGCGGAGAATCTTGCCGGCTGGTCGAACAATTCGAGCCTAACGCGGAAGCGTTGGGTAGGCGCAATTCAATAATCGGAGCCCCTTCAGGGGCGGGACAAAGAGTGTCGCCGGTTGAAACCGGCTCGGGGATTCCACAAACGGGCTCGTTACCCAGTGCTTCCGCACTGGGCTGGAATTGTGTAACGAATTCCGCACTGGGCTGGAATTGTGTGAGCCATCCAACTGACTGGGAATGTATAGTTCCCACGGGTGTAGTGCCAGGGCTCAAGGCGGTTGAAACAATTCGAGCCCAACGCGGAAGCGTTGGGTAGGCGCAATTAATGATCGGAGCCCCTTCGCCGGGGCCCCCAGCAAAACGCCGGGTTTGTGTTTCTGGGGTGGTTGAGGGGCGACACCAGTCAGGAGAGGCTATGCCAGCAACGAAAGCCACCAAAGCTACGACCGTCATTCCGGGATTACCGGGCGCACCATTTGGAGAAACCGGATCGCCTGGAATCACAGTTCCAGCCAAGCGACACCTGGTGGTCGAGACCTTGAGCGTGCAGGTGGACGTGACTCCGCCGGGAACCAAAATCGAGGCCTTCGTCAACTACACCTGTGGAGGCAATAAGGTGCAGTTGTTCGTTCCGCTCACCTACGCCTACACCGACCCCAGCACGAGCTACGATTTTCACGTGGCGCTGCAGGCGGTCCGCTTGTATGTGGACCCGAATACCACCATCTACGTGGAAGCCTATGCTCCGGGTGGCTCACCGGGAACGCAGTTCCTGACTGTATCGGGATACTTGATCTGACGGCCGGCGACGGTTCAGACGCTGGTCTGGCTCGAACGAGCGGGGAATCCGAGCCTTCGACTCCGCTCAGGGATGGCTTCAACAAAAAGAAGGTTGAATCGAGCACCCTCAAGTGCATTGACTGCTGAAAGAACTTGCCCGGGGCAAGGCGGCTGCCGATAGCCGCCTACTCTAGCTATTTTTCCATGCCACGTTTTCGTCTAGTTTCGTATCCTGCACAAGGCGATCATAGAGCTGCTTCTGGCCGCTCGACCCGGGCTTGAAGTTCTCGGGGTTGAAATCGTCATTGTTCAGCTTGACCCGGGCAAAGATCTCCGCAAAATACGATTCCGGAAGTACTTGATCGAGCCGCTGAGCGCTGAGATATGCGTTTGGCAAGAACCGAATTAGTGCTCTATATCCGGTCGTGCGATTCAAGATTCTTCCTTGTAGCTTCAGGCCCCGCGGCTAGCGGCCAGCGCTCTGCGACAGCTTCGAAATAGTTCCACAATACCTTCGCGATCTCTGCATCTTTGTCATCCAGAAACATGTTTCGAAAGATGAGCTTACCGAACTCTGATCTCTCGACCGGGGCAGTGAGGGATTCAAACCCCCTCTTGATCCTGTCTCTGTCCGTCATCGGATCAAACGACAAATACGGCATTAGCGGATCGATAACGCAGCCTGCGTGATAGTTTCGTTCGGGGCACCCGTAGCGGTCCCAAGAATCATAATCCTCTTTTCGAATGGACTCCCTGGTCGTGAGTTCAGCAACTTGGCAATATTGTGACACGTCTTCTGTGGACTCCGGGTTTCCGCGAATTCGAAAAGGTCATACGCCAAAGACTTGCTAACGACGGTCTGCTTAAGGTTAATAGTCGCAAACAAAATAGCCTGATCTTCCTTGTCCATATCGATAAACAAGATTACATTGAGCATGAAGTTATCGCCGCGATACCCGATCAGGCCGGCGATTCGATGCTGACCGTCAATGATTTGGGCCACATTGTCGGCATTACGCAGGAACATTGTTTGACTTTCAGCTTCGTATTTCGCATTTGTAGAGTCGACGGCCAAGATTATGCCGGTCGGAAAAGATGCATCTACATTTTTGACATATTTCTGCAGTTCCTCCACCCGTTTTTGCGAAAGAGGCCGCTGGATACCGGACAGCACCTCAATATCTCGCTCCCGAATTCGCCGCACGTCGGCGTAGGATATTCTAACCAGGTCATGACTCTTCACTGCACCAATGTAGAAGGTTCCAATTGGCTGCTCGAGTTCGATACACCTAAAACAAATCCACTCATCGGCGCTCATTATTCCCCTCGCAACGAGTCAAAGTCCTCGCCGAGCCTTTGGCGTTGTACGGCTGTTATCTCAGCGACGTTTGGATGAAATCGCTGGTGATCAAGCAGAAAGACAAGGAATGAGAATAATAAGCTCACTCCCAAAACGACAGCGGACGATAGGAGTACGAAATGCGTATTAAGGAAACGTACGTTTAGAAATGCCGCTGCCTTAATCATGGCATACAGCGCTACCGCTATAATCATGGACAGGCCGGCGATCAATATAAATAGCTGACGCCTTACAAATGGTGCAATATCCGAGTCCTTGGAAATGAGCCTGGTAGAAGCCGCTACAAGAGTTGCGCTGTAAATAGCGAACTCACCGTGCACAACAAAGTTGCTGAAGTCGATAGGTTGCTCGGAGAACACACGAACTGCCAGCATGCCTACGTAAAGGGGCACAAATCCGTAGCCTACTGTATATGCGAACCAAGTACCCGTACTGCCCCAATTATCTCTTGAGCAGGTCCGGATCGCATCTATAACACCGAATCTTTTGCCCATATGCGCACACCTTAATAATTTGTAATGACTAGCTCATTTACTGAATGCCGATACTTCTTCACGTTATAAATCTCGTTACAGGAAGACTCGAGATGTGAAACTCGGAATATAAGCGACGGATTTCGGGCGTATCTGCGTTCGTCATCAGAATGGAACAACCTACGCGATCCAAACGTTTTACCTCGGCTGAAAGCGTCTGTTGGTCTTTCGCTGAAACGATTGCGGGTGTACTGCGTGAAGTAGGCTGTTCCGTTCAGTGGCGGGTATGGTGGATCTAAATATACGAAGTCGCCCTTATCTGCCCCGGCGAGGGCGCCTTGATAATCAGCGCTGCATAGATTGGACTTAGTCAGGACTTCAGACGCGGCATGAAGGATTTTGGACGAGGGTAGGGCAGGACTCTTTTTCCATCCGTACGGGACATTGAATTTCCCTTTCATATTTACTCGAAAAATGCCATTGAAGCATGCTTTGTTCAAGTATATGAACCGAGCTGCCTGCATGCAGGAGAAGCGCGAGCACTCATTGTATTCTCTCCTGACGCGATAGTAATGCCGCTTGCAATGGAGAGAGGCGTGGTCTCGAAGATATCTGGCGACAAGCTGCCAGCTGTCACGCACGGCTAGAAAGGTAAGGATTAGTGGCTCGTTAGCGTCAGAAAGATAGGAAACACTTGGTTGGACCGAAAGAAAAGGGAGGCGGCCCCGAGAAAAGGCTCTCTGTATGTAAGTCTGTGAGCATCGTGCGGCAGATACGGCATTAGTCGGTCTATGAGATTCTGCTTCCCTCCTGCCCATCGAAGAAATGGCGTGCAGCGCGTGCTCGATCCAGGAGATGGTGCAATCTGAGGAGCCAGCGACGCCACATCAATCGGTAGGGATGTACGCAGGGACGGACAAGCTGAGATCATCGTTTGAGAGAAAGAAGCCCGTGAACGCGGCTTAAGCGAACAGAAATACCACAGCCTCGGAGGATACTCCGGAAACTCCGACTCTCTTAAACTCGGAAATTGACGCCATGAAGTAGATATCGAGAGCGCATGCGGAAGCCCAGACACAATCGCACCGAGCGTCGGAATGACAACGGTGGGACGCGGGGCTGAAGCCCCGCTCTTTCACCATGTAATACACCCTTCACGCGGCGCTAAAGCGCCGCTCTACCCAACTACGAGCACCCACTCGTGCTGCCGCAGCTCATGCAGCGGTAGCAGCTTCCGTTTCGCGTCATGATGGCGCCGCAGGTGGAGCAGGTTGGGGCGTCGCCCATGTCGATCAGCTCTTTCAGTGCGTCGGCAGCGTGGACGAACCGCCGCTGTGCGAAGTAAGAGCAGGTCCCTCGGCTTCGCCTCGTGATGACAGACCGCTGGGATGACACACCAGAGGAGGACGCCGGAGCGTGATCTCACGAAGTCGCCGAACGACTTCTGGCCGCCCTCTTCGGGAGCGCCGACGGCCGGGGCTCCGAAGTACTTGGGACGCAGGCCGTCGAAGAGTGCCTGCTGCTGTCCGGTGAGGAAGCGCAGCTGCAGCCAGCGGAAGATGTAATCCATGATCGACTTGGCGTAGCCGATGTCCTGGTTGCCGCTCCAGCCGCTGGGCTCGAAGCGGGTGTGGGCGAACTTCTCGCACAGCAGCTTGAGCGGCACGCCGTGCTGCAATCCGATGGAGACGGCGCAGGCGAAGCTGTCCATCAGGCCGCTGATGGTCGAGCCTTCCTTGGCCATGGTGATGAAGATCTCGCCGGGCATGCCCTCTTTGTAGAGGCCGACGGTGAGATAGCCTTCGTGGCCGCCGACGCTGAACTTGTGCGTGATGGAGAGCCGCTCCTCGGGCATGCGATGACGGATGGCCTTGGGCGGCGCGGCCTGCTCGTCGAAGTGCAGGTCCTTCGCTTCGCTCAGGATGACACCCGTAGTTTGCGCGTCTCCCTTTTGCGACTTGGCGGTGGCGGAGCCCATGGAGCTGAGCGGCTGCGCCTTCTTCGATCCGTCGCGATAGATGGCGACCGCCTTCAGGCCGAGCTTCCAGGCCTGGATGTAGGCTTCGGAAATTTCTTCGACCGTCGCGTTCTCGGGCATGTTGATGGTCTTGGAGATCGCTCCCGAGATGAATGGCTGAGCGGCGGCCATCATGCGCAGGTGTCCGGTGTAGTGAATGGTGCGCGTGCCCTTCGACGGCTTGAAGGAGCAGTCGAAGACGGCGAGGTGCTCGTCCTTGATGGCGGGCGCGCCTTCGATGGTTCCGGTGGCGTCGATGTAGCTGACGATGGCGTTGGTCTGGTCGTTGGTGTATCCCAGCTTGAAGAGCGCGGCCGGGACGGTGTTGTTCACGATCTTGATCATGCCGCCGCCGACCAGCTTCTTGTACTTCACCAGCGCCAGGTCGGGCTCGATGCCGGTGGTGTCGCAGTCCATCATGAAGCCGATGGTGCCGGTGGGCGCGAGCACGGTGACCTGCGCGTTGCGATATCCGAAGCGCTCGCCGTGCTTGAGGGCTTCGTCCCAGGTGGCCTTGCTGGCTTCGAAGAGCGAGGCGGGAACGTTCGCCTTGTTGATGTTGTTGACGCAAGCGCGGTGCATGCGGATGACGTCGAGGAACGGCTCGCGATTGACGTACCAGCCGGGACAGGCGGCGCCGGGGAATGTCTTGCCGTCATAGGGGTCCTTCGACTCGTCGCTGCGCTCCTCGCTCAGGATGACAGCGGTGGTTGGAGTTGCTGGTGCCAGCGGCTGGCAGAGCTCGGCGATCTTCGACGACTGGAGGTACGCCTCGCCGCACATGATGGCGGTGACGCAGGCAGCGTAGTCGCGTCCGGCATCGGAGTCGTAGGGCAGGCCCGCGGCCATGAGCAGCGCACCCAGGTTGGCGTAGCCCAGTCCCAGCGGACGATAGTCGTGCGAGTTGCGCGAGATAGCTTCGGTCGGGTAGCCGCTGTTGTCGACCAGGATCTCCTGCGCGGTAATGACGACGGCGCAGGCGTGGCGATAAGCTTCAACGTCGAAGGTTCCGTTGGGCGCGAACTTCAGCAGGTTGAGCGACGCCAGGTTGCAGGCCGAGTCGTCAAGGAACATGTACTCGCTGCACGGATTCGAGGCGTTGATGCGCGCCGTGTTCTTCGAAGTGTGCCAGCGGTTGGTGGTGGTGTCGTACTGCATGCCGGGATCGCCGCAATGCCAGGTGGCGTCGGAGATCTTGTGCAGCAGGTCGCGCGCCTTGAAGGTGCGGATCGGGACGGCCGTCCTTCACCGACTTGGTCGAGAACTCGCCGTCGCGCACTACTTCGTACATGAAGTCGTCGGTCACGCGTACGGAGTTGTTGGCGTTCTGGAAGAAGATGGACGAGTAGGCTTCCGAGTCGGGACCCGAGCCGTCGTAGCCGTGCTCAATCAGCGCCCAGGCCTTGGCTTCTTCCTTCTGCTTGCACTCGATGAACTCGACGACGTCGGGATGGTCAACGTTCAGGATGACCATCTTGGCCGCGCGACGGGTCTTGCCTCCGGACTTGATGACGCCGGCAAAGGCGTCGAAGCCTTTCATGAAGCTCAGCGGACCTGAGGCGGTGCCTCCGCCGGAGAGCGACTCGGTGGACGAGCGCAGCGGCGAGAGGTTGGTGCCGGTGCCCGATCCCCACTTGAAGAGCATGCCTTCGGTCTTGGCCAGCGTCAGGATGGAGTCGAGCGAATCGTTGACCGAGTTGATGAAGCAGGCCGAGCACTGCGGCTTGGTGTAACCGACGGCGCTGAATTCAACCTTCTGCTCCTCGGCGTTCCAGTGCCAGTTCCGCGCGTCGGAGTTGGGCTCGATGCGATCGCAGCCGACGTTGAACCATACCGGCGAGTTGAAGGCCGCCTTCTGCTGCAACAGCAGGTGGGCGAGCTCGTCGTGGAAGATGGCCGCGTCATCGGCAGTGCGGAAGTAGCCGCCCTTGATACCCCAGTCGCGAATGGTTTCGGCAACGCGGCTCACCAGCTGGCGCACGCCGGTCTCGCGCTCAGGAGTGTCGAGCGTGCCGTGCAGGTATTTGGAGGCGACGATGTTAGTTGCGGTCATCGACCAGTCCTTAGGGGTCTCGACGTCCTTCTGCTCGAAGATCACGCCGCCTTTGGCGTCGGTGATCTGGGCAAGCCGCAGCTCCCACTCGAGCTCGTCATAGGGCGAGACGCCGGCGGTGGTGAAGAAACGTTTGAAGGTCAGGCCGGGCGCTTTCTTCGTAGTTGCCGTGGTGGAAGCGCTCGTGGTTTTTGTCGTTGTGGTTACGTCGGCCATCGGAAACTCCTGATCAATATGATTGCGTGGGCCGAAGCCCGATTCATCTGTCGTCGGCAAAGCGGCGGGGGCTGCTTCGTCGGCCGGTTTCTGGCCGGGAAGGCAGCCCCCACTCGGTGCGTTAGGTCCGGTGTCACCGCGACTTGTCTGGAGGAGCACGCGCAGGGCGCTCATCCAGTTCCGCCAGGCGCGACCTCACTCCTGCGGAGTAGCCGGACTATTGGGAAATGTTGCCGGGAGTCACCCCTACTCCCGGCAACTAATGGTTAGCTGACTTGGAAAGGAACACCGAAGCCATCTTTGCTTTCCATCTGGCTTTCGGTTTGCCAGCCTGCGTGAGCCGGCAAGGTTACTGTTTACTTACCCATCTAGCCCATGGTCCCTTGGCCCTGGCCGCGCTCGGGAGGAATCGAGCCCAGCCAACCTAAGTCCCTGCTTCACCTCTGATTCCGGGCGCTTTCGCTCAGGAGGAGCAGACTGAACGAAGGCTCCGGAATACTCTGTGGAAGGGAACATTACTCCTGCATATTGTGGATGTCAATAGGGTACTACCACATATTGTTATTTTACACCCTTGAGGCAGCATCTGAACGGTTATCGGCTGCCAAGTTAACGCCACGTTTCAGCCCCCGACTCCTCGGACAATAGACCCCAGCGGCGGCGGCTTCAACGCCCGATTAAGGTGCATCGATGTGGAAGCCTGTGGATTCGGAGGAAAAGCCGGCATTGTTCAACGAGAGGCGGCGGGGCGCCGATCCTCGGTCTGGCGGACCACATTCTCTACCTTCATCACAACATCCTTTAGGTAATAGGGGCGGCGGGGCTCACCGCGTAAGCAGTAGCAGTTGCACCCCGGACGCTGCTCCCTCAGGATCACGCCTAAAAAAGAACTGCTTTTCGAGCACTGCGGACCTCAGATTGGCCAGCAGAGGGTAAACCTGCCGTGGCGTTGAGCGCCACCTGTGGGAACAATGGATAGATGAGCTGTTCGGACAGAGAATCCGGCATTGTCGCCATTATCCCGTAAGCTTCCGGCCAATCCCCGCGCGGTAAATGGTAGGTGCCGAAAATCCGATCCATCCACGGAAGCATGGTGGAGTAATTGTGGTTAATCTCGCCGTCGCGGGTGTGGTGCCAGTGGTGGAACGCCGGGCTGGTGATCAGCCATTCCAGCACGCCGAGCCGCCAGCGGACGTTGGCGTGTATCAGGTAGCTCCAGTTGGCGCTGACTAGAAGTACTAAAAGCACGAAGATGTTGCCTGACGCACTTAGCGGATTAGCGATCCCCAGAATATAGATTGGTACTAGAGTGAATAGCCGCGAGAACACCAGGTCCACCGGATGGCCGCGGCTGCTGACCAAAAAGTCCATCCCGCGCGCGCTGTGATGCACCGCGTGGAATCGCCAGAGGAACGGGATTTCGTGGCTGAGTCGGTGGCCCCAGTAGTAGCCGAGTTCGCTTACTACCAAGGCCAGCGTGGCGCGCAGCCAGAGCGGCATTGCCGCATGATGGAATAGAAGTCTGCAGGCAAGAGTTGATGGGTCCCCCGCACCACCAGGCTCAGCGGAGCGCTCAGCAAAAGTACTGATCACAAGGCCGTTGATGAAGTAATACCCGACATCGACGGCGACTTCCCGGCGGAATATCTTCTGCTGATGCAGCGCGAAGACCCGTTCCAGTGGAATAAAGACCGCGCACGGCACCGCCAGCCCGAGACATAGGCGGACGGTGTCGTGCAGGAAAGCAGGCAAATGCGGAAGAGCCGAGTTGCGCCACAAGCGTCGTCATGGCATCAGCTCGCGCTCGCAATGTCATTGCTGCCGGAGGCGGCCCTGCGGGGCATGAAATGCCGGCGCAGTCCGATGATGCCAAGCCCTAATAAACTAGAGCCAACGGTCAACAATGTCCCGGGCTCGGGAGCCTCCTCGAGATCGATGCCGTCGAGGAAAACAATCGGCGGAATCGAAACGTCCGAGCGCGGCACAAAGCTAAGAACGCCGGAGGTCCCGACGTTCGCCGGTAAGGTGAAATTCAATGTGACCTGCTCCCAAGGCACTACTCCGTGCGAGGCATCGTGCATGACCTGTGAGTACTGAATGTCACCTACAAAGCCGGGGCCGCAATTGACGATGCAAATGTTGCCCAAGGCAACCTCCCACTGATCATCGGTCGGGCCCGAGTACCCTCTCCATTGTCCGGCCGCCTGGTAGAAGCTCAGAATGTAGCTTCCACCCGGCTTCAGCCCGCTCACATTTTGATAGATGGTTACAGAGCCGGCATTGCAGGCTCCAGAGCCTTGGTTATAACAGGCATCAACTCCGAGAAAATTCCCGCCTGCTGGACTTGTCGCGGGGAATGGACCGTAGACGCACCAGTTGAGGAGGCAAGGCATTCCATCGGCAGTACCGGGAGAAAAAACCTCGGCTGCCTGATTACAAACCCCAGGGTTCGTACACTGCCAGCCGGTTGGCTGGACGTTCAGAAACATGCCGGGCGCAGGGTTAGAGGTAGATTCGAATCCGCCATTAGAAATGAGATTCGCGTGGGCCTTAGGACTCGCCAAAGTGAACGCGAAGGCAAAAATACAGATGACAGCCAGCACTCTTAATATTTTCGGGATGATTGGGGATTTCATGACGACCTCCTTTGGGGTCAAAGGTTATGGCGGTATTAGGTTGTAGAGGAGAGCAACTTCACCGCAAAGCTGCTCTTCATCGGAGTAGGTGAGAGCCGTTAGGTTCGCCTGTCGAATACTGCGTGCCTGTTTTCAATACGGGTGGAAGCAGATCCTGCAGCCGGCTCGCGCTGTCCCAGCGGAGCAGCCGGCCGACAAGGCAGACATACAAACCAATCCGTTTAATTAAGCCGTCTACTCTGGGTGCGAGCTGTGTAAATGCCGACAAGGCTGGTGCCTAACAAGCTCAGAGTGGCCGGCTCGGGAACCTCTGAAGTTCCACCAGCGATACCGAAGTCCAAGAATTCGTACGCATCGTCTACATCGTCGAAATCCACGTGGATTCGGGCGACATTACTAGTAAGGCCGAGAAACAGATTTTGGCTGTTATCTTGGTCGACGCCATTACCAACCACTTCGCCTGTGCTTGCGTTCCACAGGTTGGGTGCATCATCGGTTGCGTACAGCAGATAGTCCCCGTAGTTCGTCCAGCTAAGCAGTGAGATGGATTTGTTATTCGAGTCGAAAGCGCTAACTACAAAACGATTGCCGGGACGCAAGTTGCCCAGAGTAAAAATAGATTGGGTATCTGGTGATACTCCCGAAAATGTAAAGTCAATCGACGCGTTACCCGTCTGGTAAGCCGCCAGATAGTTGATAGGGTTGGTAAATGGAAAGTTATTACTCGGTGAATTTTGACTGCCTGGCCCAACCGACTGGAAGGTGTCCGTGTAGGTCACGGTACCTGTTCCGCCAGTACTATTTGAAAAAGGTTGTGTGGCGCCCGAGGTCCAATCGACCCACAGATTCGTGGCAGAAATAAACGGCGCAAATACACTTAAGCCGATAGCTAGAATATAGTTTCGGAGCTTCATATTGCCTCCTTAGGCTGGGCTTGCTGCGATGGTTGAGTCGGCCATCGCCAGGTTTCATTTGCGGCCGCTTCGCTCGCCGCGAGTAGATCCCCGCCCAATCGAGCGTGTCGATGGGCGGGGAAAGCGATCAGGTGATGACTATTGCGACTGCTTGTCGGCGCCCGAGGGTGTACGGCAGACCCCCAGCACGCAGGAGTTGGGATTGGTGATCAACCCTACGGCGACGGGCTGGCGGGCATTGACGAAGACGTTCGCTGCCGAATCGTCGCCGATCACACCCACGTCGAGGGTGCAGTCATCGAGAAGAGCATTGCCTTGCACACCGGCGTTGGTGCAGACACCCCGCGCTTGCTGATACAGCTCCTGAGGGAGATTGTCGGCATAGAAAGGCGCTGTCGGATTGCTGGAGTCACCCTGTTCCCCGCATACTCCGAGCGGATCTTCGTCGAAGAGTCTCCAGCTATCGCCGTACTTTGAATAGAATCGTGGGAACCAGAAGGGAGCCGTCAGCACGATGTTATTGCTGGAAGCAATCTGGTTAACGTTTCCGTTGGCGTTAGCGATGAGGCCAGTGACGTTGGCCGGCCACTGTCCCAAGCCGATCTCGACATTCAGGTACAAGACATTGTCGGTCGCTTTCACGGAGTTGCCGTTCTGGTCGGTGATGTTGTAGACGTTGCCAAGATGCCAGATATCGACACCGTTTGTTGTTGAGAAGACTTGGCCGTCCTCAATGAAAATGGTGTCGCCATTGACAATCAGCGAGGCGCTGCCCAATGGATTACCGCAGACGGCAACCGAGTCTTCGCCCATCTGGGTGGCTACGGCACGATTCAACGCGGCGCCAAGCCACGGTGCCGGAGCCGCCACATGCCGCTCTTCGACGACGAAGTTCGAGGTATCGGCGGTGACGAAATCGCCCAAGGCCTGGAAGTCGTAGTGCAAGCCCATCACCGTACCGACGTGGGTATCGCCGACACTTTTGGCATAGACGCAGTTGGCGCTGTAGAGGCCGGGGTTGTCCTGGCTGAAGATGACAGCCGGGCCGGGAGCGCTTGCGGCAGGCGCACTTGCGAAGTTAAGGTTGTTGGTCTCGGCGGTGTAACCCTGGACGACGCAATTGGGAGGTGCACTCCCTCCGTAGATAATTCTGTTCCTAGTGACGACGTTAGCTCCGGCGCTCTGGATATTCGCCTGGCCGCCGCCGGCGTCGCCGAATATGTTGAATTCCGAGATCGTCCATCCCGCAGCCGCAGCGAGATAATTGTTACCGTTCACTGTCACGGCCCCGCCGTTGTACGCCATGGTGACAGAATCGCTCGCCGCAGTGACGTTGCCGCTCAGAGCCATATACGGGAGGTTGGCGGTGGTGATCGTCTGGTTCGGCACGGCCACTGCTAGGGTACTGTTTATAACGCACATGGTGTGGACTCCGTACGGCACGGGGGACCACCCTCCCGGGCAAGTCGTGTCGTACCACAGAATCCAGTACTGAATGAAGGCGGCGCTATACGCGGGCGAGTTACCGTCGCTCTCGTATACGAACTGTTCCCAGCCCCGGCATATCGCCGGGTTATTCGCGCCGCCGCAAATCGCCGGGCTGACAAACGGGTCGGTGTTGACCTGGAGCGAATAGGCGTTCGTAACCTGCGCTCCAACGCCATTGATTTGACCAGCCTCACCAGTCACGCCGGTGGTGGTGTTGTCGAAAGAGCCGATGGCGGTAATTATGTGGCCGCTCGGCGCCTGGGCCGAGATATCGTTGCCGTTACCCACAACGAAAGGCTTAGGACCTTGCTTCGGCAGGAAGTGAAGATTTGACGGGGCTACACATCCCACCTTATGCCACTCCAGGCTGGGATATGTAGTTTCGAAACAGCCCTTCCCCGGCGCGGGAACCTGCGCTATGGCGACGTGCCAGTCATCGAGACGCTGCAATTCCTCAGCCGACAAGGGCTGATTGGAAGGTGGGGGTGTCTGCGCCGCCGACAGTCCGGCAAATGCGATACAAGTGAATACGAGAAGTAAGAGTTGCGCTAACTTATTCATAGATCCTCTCAAAATCAGGGAGGGACTCTTCGTGGTATTAGTTCGGGATTTCATAATGACCTCCAATACGTAACAGGTTGTGGCGGTGGTTAGCGAAAGGAGAGCAACTGCACCGCAAAGCTGCATCCTCAGCAAAATGAGTAAGAGGGTTGGTAGTTCAGCCGATAAAGCGCCGCCGCAGAACACCGCCCAGTACGACGATCCCTGTACCCAGGAGAGCGAGGCTGCCGGGCTCAGGAGTTGGGGTCGCTACATTAAAGAGAATGAAGTCGTCCGATTGGTCATTCGGGCCAAGATCGCTGTCCGTCAGAGTCAGGCGTATTTTCCCGACGTCCTGAAGGCCCTTGATCCACAGCAGGCCTCCCTGGCCGCTATTGGGATCGGCGTTGGGATCATCCACATAGAAGTCTTCGGAATTGCCATCGGCATTCGCTTTCATGAAAGTGCTGCTGGTGGAAAAATAGCCCGAGCTTCCCGGGGCGGAGCTACTAAATTCCTGGATAAATTGCCAGCTATTTACATTGATCGGCTTGTTATTGAAATCCCAGGCCGAAACTGTGTATTCCCAGTAGTTGTGGATGTTTCCGAGGATCATCTGTCCGCCGGTTCCCCAGTTGTAGCCGCTCGAGAAGTTGAAGTCGGCATATCCGTGAAGTCCACCGATCCCGCCGATCTGGAATTCATTGGTGAAGGTGTTCTGCTGGGTGATGGCATAAGGTATTCCAAACTGTCCCGGAGTGTTCCAGAAGGCATTCTGACTGGATCCGGTGATCGTCCCGGCGGAGCTCGTGTTGGTGAAGTTGTAGACTCCGTTGTTGTAGTTGGCGCTCCAATCGTGCCAGTCCATGTCCTGGGCGGCTAGCATCGATGTAGTACCTAAGACAAACAGCGCTGCGATTAGGAATCGATGGAATGAAGTCGAGATAAGGCCGTGCTTTTTCATGATGGTTTCCTTAGGTCTTGGTTGTGGGCGATGGTTGAGCCGACCGTCGCCGAGTTTCGAAAGCTGCGGTACTTCGCTCACCGCGAGTAGAACTTCGAGGAGATCTCGCCTCCGGCATCACTTGAAGACGGTCATGAAGCCATCCAGTTCAACGTCGCCTGCTTTGCCCGGAGCGACATTCACCGGGGTCGTCACGCGGATCTCGGTCTGTGGCTGCTGGAAGCGGGCGGTGTCCATTGCCTTGCGCTTGCCGTCGGCGCTGAGCACGATCTGCAATTCCACCTTTTGGGCTCCGCAGTCAACGTCGGCTCCATCCGCGGCGCAAAGGTCCGCGATCACACTTGCGTTGCCCGCGCCGGTAATTTGTCCGAGCTGCATCTCTAGGCTGGCACCGTTGATCGGCCTGCCCTGATACGTGGTCGCAACCATGTAGGACATATAAGAACCGCTTGCCGCCGAGGCCCATTTGCCTTCAAACAGGATTGCCGGATCGTCAGTGCCGGGTGTAGTCCCCGGCGTTAGTGAAATAGCATCGCTAGGCAGTCCGCCAATACCCTGGTGGTACTGGAAGTTCAAGAACTGCTTGTCGCCAATCAGGCAACCGGCAGCGTTGAGCTTCTGGTAGTCAGAGAGCTTGCCGGGAGCACAATCCGGGACCTGGGCCTGGGCGATCGACAGGGTCGCAAAGCCGAGTAAGACGGTGGCAAGGAGTGTCCTTGCAATGATCGGTTTCCGTGATTGAACTAAGTCGATCCCCACGGTATTTCTTATTAGTGCGGTTGTGGTTCTCATGATTGCCTCTTTCTTGCTTTTGATTAAGTCTTCGTATTGCTTGAACAGCGCCGCAGCGCAGGCTGTGATTGCTTTGGTTGGGGCTGAAACTCCTTGTGTTCCAGAAGCCACATCTTTTTCGTATTGAGCATTCCCTAAGTCAACGTGCCGGTTTGTAATTTGCGATTTCACAACGACCTCGCTTGGCTTTGGGTATCGTGGCGATGGCTGAGCTGGCCATCGCCGAGTTTTGCAAACTGCGCTACCTTTGCTCACCGCGAGTAAACCTTCGAGGGACTACCGCTCCAGCAGGGGGAAGTCGCGTTATCGACACTGCTGAAGCGGTAGACCCGGATGATTGAGGCTGGCATCTTCGGCCAGCCGTCGCTGCGTACTGCGGGAAACCACGGGTAGCAAGAGAAGATCGGCCGCCACGTCCGCGTGGGGATGAATAGGGACGCCGGAAGCGTTGGTAACTTCTTTCACCTTCGCGATGAGCGTCCAGATAAGAGAGATGAATGCCCCTTTCGTGTCTCGTGGTTTCATGGTGGTCTCCTCTCGTCGGCAATCCGTGGATCTCAACAGCACTCGCCGCCTCGGTTAAGGGCCTTCGGCGACCGGAAGCCGGGTGCTGAATGATCAGCCGTTAACCCGCCTCCGGCGCCTGGGCTCGCGAGAGCGGCTGAGGCGACGCGTTGCTCAGTTCCGCTCTCGTGAAGGCACAATGCGCCCGTTCGATCCGGCGTTCAATACTTGCAAGGTGATATGGAGGTAAGTTGGAGGTGATAGCGCAAGCTGTTGAAAAGGCAGGGAATGCCGTATCACGTCATGGTCACTGCGGGCGGGCGGCGCACTTCACGACGGGGAAGGCTTCGGATTGGGAATTAGAAGAGCACTTGAATCGCTCCCCGGAGATTTGCGGGCTCAGCAGCCGGACAAGAAGGTTCGAGCCTGCTGAGCCCGTAAGGTAGAGCGACTGTTCGGATCAGTTAAAGGGGCGGAACGCCGTCACTTATGGTTCTTGTTGGCGGCTTGCGCGGCTTGTTTCAGCTCCTGATTGGCCTGCTCGAGCAAATCTTTCGCCTTTTGCGCATGGCCGTTCATGTCCCACTCGTTGGCTTCCTGTGCCGCGAGAACCTTCTGATACGCCTGTTGCGAGAGTCGCTGCGCCGCCGCGAGGTTGGGATGCCGGTTAGGATTGACGTTATCCGCTGGCTTTTGCGCGATTGCTACTCCACCTAACAACAACGCGACTGCCAGAAGGACAGCCACAAGAAACTTGCTCATACGATCTCCTTGTCACGGAAAATGTGGGCCAGACCCATACCATGAACGCTCATGGTCGGGAAAAGTTCCTATAACCGGAGCTGCGACGGAAACGAGATTTGGGACTATTCGATGAGTGTGGCTGGCGGGGCGCCGAATTGCTGAGCAGTGCTCAGGGTTTGTGCTTTTGCGCCTTCTCTGACTCGGCGACGGCCTTGCGGAACTCTTCGACGGCGCGCACCTGAGGTTCGTCGAGTGCGTCGTTCCCCCGGTAGCGCCAGAACGGCGCTGCATCCAGCGGGTATTGCACCTTGCCCTGATAGACTTCGAAGCTGTCTGCCGTGCCACCAATCTCGCCGCCGGGCTGCGTCCCCGTGGGTTGGCCAGGGAGCGGATAGGTAAGGTCTGACGGCGGGCCTTGCTGTACCCCTACCCGGGTATTTCCGGCACCCGGTTGAATGGTGATCGGACGATTGTCGGTTGGAGAATTGGCAATCGTCGGGCCACTGGCATGCCCTTTACGCACCGCTATTACAATGTCCGCGAACTGGGCATCGGTGACCAGTTGGAATCTACCCCATTGTGAGAGTGCCTTCTCCACATTTTCCTGCGCGGTTCGATTCAGCGTCGGATTCGCTACCGGCTCGCCCGCGTCCGGTTGGATCATGACCGCAACCGTGTGGGCCTGAAGAACGTAGCTGGGCAACTCCTGTTTGTTCCTGGCGAAGGCGAACGAAGCACTGGCGAGAACGATGAGGTAGATCAGCGTCGAGCGCGCGGACATGAGCCACCCTCCGCAGGTTAATTTGCAGGTGATTATACGACCGGGAGCCGCTCGTGAGTGCGGCGGCGCACTGTATCATGGCGCTTTGTTGCAATGGAAAGGGAGACCGACATGCACTGGAGCGGCAACACGATTCTGATTACCGGCGGCGGGAGAGGCATTGGACGCGGCCTGGCCGAGGCACTTCATGCCGAGGGGAACCAGGTGATCATCGCCGGTCGTGGCAAGAAAGCGCTGGATGAAACCGTCGCGGCCAACCCCGGGATGAAGTCGGCGGTGCTCGACATGACAGATGGCAAAGCGATTGTTGGTTTTGCCGAAGAGATGAAGCGGGGCTATCCCGCGTTGAACGTTGTCATCCTGAACGCTGGGATCACGGGCACCGAATCGGCAGGGAGTGGCGAGATGGGCCATGTGGAAGAGATCGTGACTACGAATCTGCTTGGGCCTATCCGCCTGGCAACGGCAATGCTGCCCTCGCTCCTGTCGCAGAAGCGCGCCGCCATCATGACCGTCTCGTCGGGGCTGGCTTTTGTGCCGCTGGCCATGGCTCCGACTTACTGCGCCACCAAGGCCGCTATTCATTCTTATACGTTGTCGCTGCGGTATCAACTGCGGAACACGCCAGTACATCTGGTGGAGCTCGTGCCTCCATATGTACAAACGGAACTGCTCGGGCCGAAGAACCTCACCGACCCGAACGCCATGCAGCTAAAGGATTTCATCGCCGAAGTCATGCAAATTCTGAAGCACTCGCCCGACGCGACAGAGATCTGCGTGGAACGGGTGAAGCCGTTGCGGCACGCCGAGGCGAGCGGCAACTATGACGCATTTCACAAACAGTTCAACGACCGAGCCGCGGCCAGTCACGAAACGTTGTAGAGCCGACAGCGACGTGCGAAATCCTACTCATTCCAACAGCAGGAATGAGTGGGGCACCTGTGATCTTTCCCTTCGAACCCGCTCTCCACTTTAGGAGCTTCACTGTCCCGGTAAGTGAAACGCAGCCACCCCACCCCTCTGGCCGACGTACACTTTGCCGTCGGCAACGACCGGCGTGATCGTATCGAAGTTGGGGTAGTCCCACAGATAGGCGCCTGTTTTCGCGTCGACGGCATACAGGATCCAGCCAGGCCGGTGAGGTAGATGTCGGTCGGTGCGCCGCCGATGTCCAGCCCAGCCGTCAGCTGGTTGCCTCCAGGCAGAGCGGCCAGGGGATCGGCGCCAGTCTCCCAGGCGCTAACGACATGCTTCGCTCGCGAGCATCAGCACAAGGAGCAGCAATCCGATGGGCACTCTGCCGGATGAGAACCTTGCGCGGCAGCCCGGCCACCGCCGCCGATCGCCGGCCGGGTTCCGGTCCGGGCCTGCCTGCACTGCGAGCTTCCTTAGCGGCCATCGTCACCCCTGCCGTCGCCGGCGCTGACCGGCCAGGAATCCGGAACGCGCCTCGGCCGCGTGGCGCCACGTCTCCAACCAGGGCCACCAAGAACCCGTCGCCGGCGAGCGCGGCCCCCAGCGTCTCGACGAACGGGTTTCCAGCGGTGCCGGCTCGTACACGGGCAGCGTCCCGACCAAGGAGGTGTACGCGCCGTACTGGCCGAGCGGTAGTGGAGGCGGTGGCTGCGGGGCTGGCCCCCCGGCGGGCAGACGCAGCACGGCCGCGGGGAGAAGGGCCGGGGCAATCGTCGCGGCGTGCACACTCTCGCCGTTCGCGGGCGCCTCGAGCACGACGTTCGCGAAGGCTTGAGCGAAGCCGCCCCCGGGCAGCCGGGAGGGTGGGCCAAGCGGCTGCCCGTACCGCTGTGACGGCGGCCGTGTAGCTAGCGGAACCGGGGTGCCGCCACCAAGGTAGAAGCGGGTGATCGACCGGATTGGTCAACAGGCTGCGCGCGGCGGCGGGCGTGCTGCTGGAGAGCACGGGCGGGGAGCCCGGCCTTCCGGTAAGCGCTTGGGGGCGTCCTTCGCCAGCGTGGCGACGAGCGGGAAGCGCGCGCACGCCCGCACCGCTGCCAGGCTCCCGGTCAAGCGCGGCGCCGTCGAAAACCTGGTCGTAGCCCGCGACGTGCCGACCCGGTGACCTTGGCTCACTGGTCTACCGACCACGCCCTTACCGCCCAAGGCTGTATCGCCCAGATCGAAGGCCCCCGTCTTCCCCGTTCATCACGTTATATCCGGCGCAGTCGGAACTGACGGTGTTAACATAAACGCCGCCATTGATATCGGTGAGATCAGCGGTGGGGATCATAGGGGCTGGATGGCGCCCTTCCACAGCTGAACTGTCCTGTAGGTCGCGCTAGGAAAGGTCGCCAGTCGCTGGCCGTTCGCTTCGATCCAGCTTTGCAGTTCTGGAGTCATATCGGGTGAACGCTCAATGGCGTCCGTCGGCGCGAGAAGGAAGTAGTGGATGCCATTGGCGATCGCATCAGGCCCTACCCCGAAATATGTGAAGTAGCGCCCGCCGAGAAGGTAGGAGTACTTCTCCGAGTCACCGCTGGCGTTGACCATGGCGCAGCCGGGTAGGTTCGCGGCTATATACCGGTCTCCTTGCGCGACGCCATCTCCGGGTTTGCTGTAGTTAGAAACCCAGCTGGCAGCCGATAGAGCGACCAGGCCTGCCCCCGGCGACGGTGCGGGCGACGAACGGCAGTTCGCCGCGGTCCGCGCCAGTTCCTTGCCGCCGAGGTTCCGTGGCCGCTGACGAGCGCGGTAATTGATCCACCGAGCGATTAGTCGCATCCGCTAGAAAGACGCTTCCGACAATGCACCCAGGAAGCGGGTTAGCAGAAGAAGTTCACGTTCAGCGTGCCGATCGCCGCGATGTAGGCCGCGAGGGCGTAGCTGGCAATGAGCCAGGCGCAGAGAAACCTCGCGGTCCCCGTTTTTTTCCTCGGAGCAGCACCAGATCAATGCAGCGAACCCCGACGCCAGCATGAGTATAGCTGCTTGAATACTGTTTGACGGATTCCATCAGGGAATACCACCAGAGATACCCCTGGCATATTGAATCCGGTGCTCCTGTATCAATCCGATGAGCCGCTGAAAGCCGTTGGTCTGGACCCAATATATTCGCCGCCCAGGTCCAGCTCCGCCGCCCAAAAGAAATCAATCCAGGGCAAACGCGAGCGCGATCCCGAATGCCGCAAGCGGATTTGCGAATAAGTAGGGTTCCAGGTCTGCGCTCAAGCAGGGCGAAGATGACCGGGACGATTACCAGGAAGACGGCGATCTCGTTAGTCAGCAGGGTAATGCCGCCGAGCAAGCCAACGATGGATACATACGCGAACGTCCCTCGCGCCCGCAACGACCAAGCCGCATGCATCACCACCATGCCCATGCACACAGCAAAAGGCTCGATGACCGCTTGCCGGTCATAGCCACGAGGGCGGGGTCGAGCGAGACTCAGCAGCGTGACCGCGCCAGTTAGTCAGCCGTCGCTGACTGGAGGTGGGTGCGTTCTCGGCCAGCCGGTAGGCCATGGCCCCGAGCGAGAATCGCGGCGATAGCGCCAACGGGTGCGGATAGCAGACGAGCCGCGTAGATCGCCGACGGCTCCGGGGCCCAAGCGTATCCGGTCAGCCGCAGCCAGCCCGCTTCGAGCAGCCACATCAGCGGCGGATGGATGAACATGGGCTGGTTTGTCAGGGTCAGTTGCCCCTGCAAAGCGACCTGCTTGGCCATGAAGACGTAGGCAGCCTCGTCAGAACAGCACGTCCGGGGCGCCGAAGAGGTTGTACAGCAGCGCGATAGCCGCAACGGCACGCACAGAAGACAGCTAGCGGCCACTCCTCCCGGAGAAGTGCGCGGGCCAGTCGCCTGGTCCCACTCCGGGGCGCCGAGGGGCAGGCGGGCGGCCCCGGCGGAAGCGGTGCACGCCTGCGGTCCGGGTGTAGCCCGGCCGGTAGCCGGGCCGGGGGGAAGCCGATCCCCGGCGTAGTGCGGTCAGTCCTTGTGTCGAACCGAAGTACGCGGGCTGCCCTCCGCTCGCCCGGTAGCCGCGCCCGGCCGCATGCCTTGGAGTTGCTCCCCTTCCCGGGCGGCGTCCAGGCTCATAGGTGGGGTGGTCCACGCTTACCTCGCTTGCCTAGTCGCGGTCTTATTGGTCAACCCGGGAGCTAGGGCAACATGGCGAGCGCTGTTGAGCGGCACCTGCCTGTCACGAGATCCACAACCCCTAGCCTCCTATTGGCGAGCAGTTCGCGGGCTAGGTAGAGGTAGCGTTCGGCCGTTCGGTCAACGCTGAACAACTCGCGCGGCGCGCGGGCCTCGCACCCTAGCTTGGCGCGCAGGCCAGCGTCTCCCGCCAGATCGCCGATCGCCGCGGCGAGCGCGCTGACATCAGGGCGGCCCACGGAGATGCCCCCCTTGATCCAGTCCAGGGTAGGCAGGGTGAAGTGAAGGATCGGCTTCCCCCAGGCCATGGCTTCGAGGGCGGCGATGCCGAACGCCTCGGTGCGCGATGGCATCACCAGGAACGCGCAGCGTGAGAGCAGGTCCTGCTTGTCCTCGCCGGTCACGCGGCCCACCCACCGCACGCCGCTGCCGCGCCCTCAACCAGCGCCGACAGCTTCTCGCCTGCTCGGCGGGCGTGCCATTGCCGGCGATGACGAGGGGCAGTTTCACTCCGCTGCGCTGGTAACCCGAAATCAGCACGTCGAGCCCCTTGTGCCAGACGTCTACCCGGCCGAGGAACAGGATGTGCTCGCCGCCGCCATCCGGCTGCCCGCTCAGCGCGGGGATGGCCGTGCCATTGGGAATCACCCAACGGAGGCCGCCGGACTGAGCCGCTTCACCTGCTCCGCGTCGGCGTGGTTTAGCACCACCAAGTCCCGGTAACAGCGAGGCCGAACCGACGACCAGGAAGACGGGAGATGGTAGCGCTCCCACATGTGCACGCCGCTGAGCGCGTGCGCGATCCCGACGAC
>CAWELL010000006.1:0-145016 GCA_963809865.1 uncultured Acidobacteriaceae bacterium
AGGTCCGTATTTTCGCCGACACCGGACGAGCTGAAATACACCACTCCATTGGCCACCGCAAGGTACGACTGAACGTTGACGTAGCCACCTCCCAGCGCAAACTTCCAGACGAGGGTGCCAGTTGAGGCATTCAAGGCGTATAGGTTGCCATCGTCAGGTCCCGTAGCTACGTACACCAGGCCAGTGGCAACCGCGGTAGCTCCGATTGGACCCGCACTGTTGAATTGCCATAGGACGGCTCCAGTGGAGGCGTTCAAAGCGTAGAGGGCATCGGAGGGATAATTCGTTGTCCCCACGTACACGATATTGTTCGCCACACTTCCGACGAACGGGTTATGCCCGATTTGAGTTTGCCAGAGCGTTGCTCCTGTGGCGGCGTTCACGGCATAGACGTTTCCGTCGTAAGACCCTGCAAAGACCGCGTTGTTTGCCACCGTAGGAACCGAGTAATCTGCGCCGCTGATGGCGGATGTCCAGATGGGTTCTCCCGTGGAGGCGTTCAGTGCGGTAAGGCTGCTTTCAAAGGCGTAGATCACGCCGTTAGCGAACGTCGGCGAGACTGCGGCACTTACCGGATACGTCCATAGAGGAAAACCATTGCTGGCGTTGAAAGCGTATAGCCCACCTGCCATCCCAAGACCGTCGTAAAAGCCGAGGTACAGCACGCCGTTGGCGACCGCCGGGGATGTTCCCCAAGTGCCGCCGGAATCGGGCTGATAGGACCACAGAGGCGCTCCGGTGCTCGCATTCATGGCAATTAGCGTGCCGCTCGAGTCGGAGCTGTAAACAATCCCGTTGGCCACCACGGGGGCAAAGGGACCTCCTTCGGTTAGGTGCAGCCACTCCTCGGTGAGTTTTTCGACGGTGGTTGGGCTCAAGATAGATTCGTAAGGATTGCAGGCAGTATGCCCGGCATCGAAAGCGAGTTGTGCCCAGTTCACGACAAGTGTTGCCTTCGGAACAATGGTTGGACCGCAAGGAATTTGCGCGGCCGCGAAAGGCGCGATCACTAGAACCAAGCTAAGGCAGAAAATCTTCGGGGCGTTCATTGTCGGTTCTCCGGAACGGCAGGTGGAGTCTCTTGAGTTTGAGAGTTACGAAAGAGCGAAGCGACACAGAAGTATGCGGGCGCTGCTCGATTCGAGCCGCATGTTCCACCACATTTTGTGGAAGGTCAAATGAAAACCGCCCACCAACTCTGCTTTAGAGCTGGAATTTAGCATCGATTACCCAGTTCGACGTTCCGGTGCGGGCTGGGAGTAGACCTCACTACGCCGCCGGCGGCGTGTGCTTAAAGGGGAGCTTGGTGTGAGCGCGCTTTTTCCACCTCGATCACCATCGCAAGCCGGCCCGCGCTGCCGCCGTCTTCCCAAGCCTCCTCGGAAGACCATCCCTGGCTGAGCAACTTGCCGTGGACTTCGGCCATATTCACCGCACTGCACACCGCCATGCTTCCGTTTCGTAACGTCCACACAAGGGCGGGAGGCGGCGGCAAGGGTTAGGCTTTGCGGACGTGCGGAGAATAACCCGGCTAATCCGCATACCATGTGTAGATTACGGGGCCGGCCTATCGCACCGTCAGCACCGGGCACGGCGCCTGGCGCACCAGTTCGTACGCGTTCTGCATACGCAAATGATCCAGCAGCCTGGGGTAAGTGTGCACTCCCAGGACTAATAAGTCGGCATCGAGTTCCGAGGCGACGGTCAGCACCGTCGCAACAATCTTTCCAACCCGGGTCACGACGCGTACCTGTTGCGGTTTTTCCTCGCAGCTTATGAGCTCGGCCAGGCTCTGCTCCACGGTGTGCTTCAGGCCCTCCAGGTCTGCCGTTGCACCTTTGGGAACGTCATCGATGACGTGCAGCAGCACAAGTTCCGACTGACGCTGGCGCGCCAGGGCGCAGGCGTATTTCGCGGAGTGCTGAGTAGCTGCGGTGAAATCGATGGGGGCCAAAAGCCGTTTGGGAGCGGAAAGTAGAGACCTTCGCGCCCACGGCCCAACTGTCAGCACCGGAACTTCGGCGCGGCGGAAGATGCGTTCTGCGACCGATCCCACAATCGCTTTACTGAAACCGCTGCGGCCGTGGGTACCCAGCACAATCATGTCGATGTGTCTTTCGCTGGCGCATTCAAAGATGCACTCCGCGACATCGCCCTCGGCGATTAGCACCTCGTAATGTTTACCCCGTACGCATCCATGCTGGCTTGAGAGCTTCTCTTCCAGTTCTGTCAGGTCGCGGCGGGCCGCGTCGCGAGCGGCGGCATAAGCCTCAAAGCCGGCAATTACATACTCGTCTCGAGGTAGCACATACAGGATGGTCGCGTGCGCCCCGTAGGCACCACGCAGGTCCATTCCGGCGCGCAGGATTTCGTCAGATTGTTTAGAGAGGTCAGTGGCAATAAGCACGTTGCGGACGCTTGTGGCAGTCGCGTGCAACTCCGCGGTAGCCATGGCTCGCTACCAATTCTCCCCACGCGGTGGGGGCCTCAAAGAGCGGCAAGCTGAGCGTCAAGAGTTAAGGACAACCGTGGTCCAGGCGTGCAGCTCGCGCTCGCCCTTGCTATCTCTATTTGTAACTCTCCGGCGGGCGGTTTGGCTGTGATGTTGGTCACGTTCGGCACGCTACACCTCAGCCGGGTTGAACCGGCGTCCGACGGCTCTTACACTGGAAGTATGCATGTACACGCCAAGGGTGGGGAGACGGGACGAACGTCCAAAGTCCTGAAAATCTCCCTGGTAGTTACGGCGGTGTACATCCTGCTGCTGGTGGTTGCTGGCGTCCGGGCGCACAGCCTGGCGCTACTCTCGGAAGCGGGCCACAATCTGTCGGATTTCTTTGCCCTGCTGCTCTCCTGGGGAGCGGTGTTTCTTCAGGCGCGCGCCCCGGACGAGCGCAAGACCTTTGGCTACAACCGCGCCGGAGTGCTGGCAGCGTTCGTCAACGGCCTGTCACTGGTCCTCATTTCCTTCTACATCTGGTATGAGGCGTTTCACCGCCTGCTGCACCCGGTCGAGGTACATGCCGGGTGGATGATCTGGGTAGCGGCCGCAGGCGTGGTGATGAACGGAGCGATCGCGCTGATCTTGATGCGGGGGCATCGCGACATCAACCTGCGCAGCGCCTTGATTCACGAGATCGGCGATACGTTATCCACCGCGGCGGTGATAGCCGGAGGCGTTGCGATTGCGCTCACCCATCAGGCGTGGATCGATCCGGCGCTATCAATTGGCATCGGTGTGATGATCCTGTGGTCCTCGACCGGCATCATCCGCGAGAGCCTCAACATTCTGCTGGAGGGAACTCCGCGGGGCATGGAACTGGATCGCATCGCCGAGTGCATCTGCACCATCCCCGGGGTGAACAGCGTGCACGACCTGCACGTGTGGAGCATCGGCAGCGACACGCATTCGCTCTCGTGTCACGTGGGCATCGACGATATGCGCGCATCGGAGAGCGAAGCCATTCTGCGCATTATACGAGGCGAGTTAGAGGCCCACTTTCACATCCACCATACGACGATTCAGTTTGAGCATTCGGTTTGCGAGGTCGCCCATGGCTGCGTGATTCCCGTCAGTCCGGGGCCCGAGCACGGGCACGCGCATTAGTTTTCGCAGGGAAAGAAGTCTCGCGGTGCGCAAAAAGCACGTCCTTCGCTCCGCTTAGGATGACACTCGATAAGTTTTCGCCGCACCGAAGCGCCGCACCACCCAAACCCTACACCCACTCCAGAGCGCCCTTCTTCCAGATCCATATGTAACCCACGATGAGGATTCCGAGGAAGATTCCCATCTCCAGCAGGCCAACCAACCCCAGCAGCTTGAACTGCACCGCCCAGGGGAACAGGAAGATGGTTTCCACGTCGAAGACCACAAACAGAATGGCGACGATGTAGTAGCGGACGGTGTAGCGCCCGCGCGCGTTATCGAAGGGCGTGATGCCGCATTCGTAGGGCATGAGCTTGATCTTGGAAGGGTTTCTCGGACGCACCAGCGACGCGATGGCCAGCGTGCCGGCCCCTACCAGGAAGGCGACGAACGCGAAGATGAAGATTGGAACGTAATTCTGCGGCATGAATGTAGACCTGCTCGTTCCAGGGACAAAATAGCCCCGAAATGTGAGAACCCGCCACTATATCGCGGTCCTCCATTGGCCATCAATGACGTACGTCACAAATTGGGCTGCCCCGGCGAGCTACCAATATCCCTTCAGAAGCAGATAACAGGGCAGCTTCGACTTTCCTTCAATCGTGGCTTGCATGGCGCAGACATAGGTCCGGCAGTCGTGAAACAGCGGAATATAAGGGAAGATAAATCGGCGATGGCGCTGCTGCTCAACGATCTCATTGGCCCGGGCTTCGGGGACGTAGATCACCTGAATGTCCTTGCCAATCCCAGGTGGCCTCTCAACGTTGAGGTAGAAGGGCAGCGCATGCAGCGCGTATTGGTGCTGCACCCGGCCTTGTGCATCCTCAATCGTCACCTGCCCACGATCGATAAACGGAAGCAATGCCGAGCCGAATCCTAGAGTCACGGCTCCGCTGGAGGTCTGAATTTCGAGCCAGCGGTGCGGGAAAATCATTCCCTTGCCAGTGCGGAACGCAATGGGAACAAGCCTGGTCTGCGTACGGCTGGTTGCAATCACCGCAGCCGACGACTCGCCCGGCAGGAATCCTGTGGAGTCGGGGCCTCCTCCAGGAGAGGTCTGGGCGAATCCTGAGAGGCAAAGGAATCCAAGCAGCAAAGCGGGCAGCATCCCACCCGCGAATCTCTTAGTTTTTGCAAGTATCGCGGTACACATTCGTCGAAGCGCCAGCCCAAACCGGCCTTTATCTACGATGCCGAATCGCAATCCTAAATATCGTTAACGGCCGAAGAAATAATTGCGAAATGGCCACACGAAGCCCTAATACGAAAAAAGGCGAGTGGAGACTTTGATCTCCACCCGCCAAATTGCCTCTCTCTCATCCACCTGCGACTTTGGTGTCCGCCGCTGTGACTTCATTTTCAGAAGGTGATCTGCGCCAGGAACTGCATCTGACGCGGCGCTCCGACGTTCGCGATGCCTCCAACCGGCGTTTCGAAAGTCGAAGTTGGCGTAGCGGCATTGCCGTAGGTGCCGTTCAAGCTGTAATAGATCCGGGTGTTGAGGAAGTTGTAGACCTCCGCCCGGAGGTTCAGTCCCATGCGTTCTTGAGCTTGAAGTTCTTCTGCAACGATCCCGCCAGGTTGTAGATGTTGGGAGCCGTGCCCCAATTGCGGGGAACCACGCCGCCGTTCACTACCGGCCGGTCTGAGGTGTTGCCGTCTCCGTTGTTGTCTACGCCCGTGGTCACGTTGAAGGGGTACCCGGAGCCCAGGAATGCATACCCGCCGAGCGTGAACCCATAGGGGAACAGGTAGGTTCCGCTGATCGATGCGCGGTTCGGCTGGTTTAGTTGGCTACGCGCCTTTTCGCAGGTCACCGGACAGCTGTAGTCGTTCGGATTCTGCGACGGTGCCGTCCCACTCGACAGTGTCGATGGTATGCGACCAGGTGTAGCTGGCCAGCATGGAGAAGTGGGTGGTGAACTGCTTCTTCAGCTCAACCTGCAGTCCATCGTAAAACGATGTGCCCAGGCTCATGTAAGCCAGCACCTGACGGTATCCGCCGGGAACCGGAACGATAGGACGGGTGGCATTGGCCGCTGCTGCGCTCCGGACCTCTCCGGGAGCCGTCCGTATGAACCCGGATGGCGAGTTCAGATCGATGGGCTGGTCGATGTGGATGGTGTGCTGCCCGATGTAATCCATCGAGAATACCCAGCTCTTGCCGAACTGGTGTTCAATCCCGAAGTCCCACTGCTGGGTGTACGGATTCAGCAGCTTGTTGGGGCAGAAGTGAAGTTGCGAAACCGGCAGGAACTGGTTCAGATAGCTGCACTGTCCCGCCAGTATCGAGATGTCGCGCGCCGGCAGCACCGTTCCCGGAGGAATGCTGGTGATGGGGCTGAAGGTAGTCGGGAATCCATACTGCCCCGGCTGCACGGTATAGGTAAACACGCCCTGCGGGCCGTTGATGCTGGAGTTGGCGACCAGGTTCGCCGGCAGTTCGGTGTAGTAGATGCCATAGGCGCCGCGCAATATCGTTGGATTGTCGCCGCCGAACAGGTTGTAAGCAAATCCGACGCGGGGCGAGAAGTTGGTATTGCCCTGAGTGAAGGTCTGCAAGTCATAGCGCAAACCGAGGTTCACCGTCAGGTTCTGCGTTACTCTCCAGTTGTCCTGGACGAATAACCCCACTTCGGTTTCTTTCTCGTTGTAGGTCGCGTCCCCGAACGACTGCGTAAACGAGCTGGCAAGTGGCGGCGACTTGGCAGGGGAGCCCGGTGGCGGAAGCTCCGGGTTGTAGGTCAGCAAGGTCGCGATCGGAATATTCTCGTACTTGGAATTGATCTGGAAACGGCCATCCAGATAGCCGCTGCCGAACTCCGTACCGTAGCCGCCGGAAGAAGAATAGAGCACGTCGAAACCTGCCCTGATCTGGTGCTTGCCCTTGCTCCAGTTCAGGGTGTCGGCCCATTCGTACTGATGGTTCATCAAATTAGCGATACGCGACTCGCCGTTAGTGTAGTAACCGGAGACGTACTCCTGCGGCGCCTGCACCACCGGTATAAACTGCGTGATCGGCGAACCCAGCAGATACTCGAAGCGGGCTTCATTGACCAGGTTCGGCGATAGCGTGGCGGTGTCCACCGCTGCTCCCTGGTAGGTATAGCGCGCAAAGGTGCGGGCGGTGGTGGGCAGGCTCACGCCGCTGACCGCATCCTGCGGGTTGGTATCGGTAAAGCGATCAAAGTTGCCGCGCAGGGTGAACATGTTGTTCTGCGAGAACTGCTGATCCAAGCGCGCGAACATCAGGTTCTGGGTGAAGGTTCCAGAATAGATAGCGCCGGGATCCACCGGTGAGGTGATGACCGCGTCGCGGTTCTGCTGGGTGTATTCGTAAGAGCCGAGGATGAAGGTCTTGTCCTTCACAATCGGTCCGGAGATCATGCCGCTGCCCTGCGCCAGCGTGTTGAATGCTGGAACTGAGGCCAGAGGCTGCTTGGCTTCCGAGAACTCCGGCCGGCCCATGCCGATGAAGTCCCCATGCCAGTCGTTGGAGCCCGACTTGGTCACCACGTCTACCGCTGCTCCCGCGTTGCGGCCATACTCGGCAGAGATGGAATTCTTGTCGACGTTCAGTTCCTGCACCGCCGAGAACGGGATGGCGGCGAACATCGTCTGCCGTCCCCAGCTGTCGTTGGCAGTTGTGTTGTCAAGATCGTAGGTCGTCTGTCGGCGGCCGGCGCCGTTGATGACGAACAGGACTTCGTTAATGAACAAGTCGCCCGTGGTCTGGGCCTGCCGGACCGCTGAATCGAGAAGCGGAATGGCTGTAATCTTGCGATTCAGGATCGGCGTGTTTTCGATCTTTTGAACGTCGAACCGGGTGCTGACCTGGGCGGAATCGACCGTCACGGACCCGGGCGTGCCGTACACGACCACCTGCGTCTGTGCCCCTGCAACCGCCATGGTGAAATTGACAACCGCTGCCTGATTAGCGCGCAGTACGATGCCCTGTTGCTGGGCGTTGGCGAAACCAGTGGCATCCACCTTGACAACATAGTTGTCAGTGATGGGCAGGGCGGCGAACCGATAGTCGCCGTTCGAATCGGTCTTCGCAGTTTTGGTAAGCCCCGTAGCCGTGTTGTTGAGCGTGACATCTGCTCCCGCAATCGACTTACCCTGCGGATCGAGCACTCGGCCGGTAACAGCAGAAAGGTCAATGGTTTGCGCCATTGAAATGGAAACGGTGGCGAGCAGGAAAACCGCCCCCACCAGCATAAGGAATGATTTAGACAGACGAATAGACACGATAGACAGTTCCCCCCAAACCCTCGACACTAGACGCGGGACAGGTAGTACTACCAGCGGTAGTAATAAAATGCAGTTGCGCAACTGAAATAATCTCAGCGACGTACGATGTTAGGGGGATGGCGCGGTGCGGCTAAAACGCCGTGAGTCTCACCGTGAACTGCACCTGCCGGGTACTGCCAAAATGGTTGGTATCGGGCGCAAACAGCGCTTGCCCCGCCGAATAGACGGGCGCGGAGGACGTTCCAAACAGGCTCACGGATTCCGGACCGAAATTGCGGTTGCCGGCTCCGGTGATGTTGAAGATATCCATGAACAGGTCGAGGTGATGGCCCTCACCCTTCAACGTGATGTCCTTCACGAAACGCAAATCTAGATTGAAGAACGAAGGTTGGCGGAGACTGTTGCGCGGCGCGACCAGTCCATTAACGATGGCGCGATCGTTGTAGTCGTTGCCGTCGTTCTGGGTATCGAAGCCAACGATCGGGGTATAGGGGAAACCCGAGCGCCATTGCAGAATCGGGTTGATCTTGAAGCCGTAGGGCAGATTGGTAATGGCGCTGAGATTGAAGCTGTTGCGCACGTCGAAGCTCGAGTAAGCGGCATTGGTCGCGAGATCGAGCGGGTCGAGCGGCGAGCTGATGGTGAATGGTCCCAGGTTCGAATCGTTGTCGCGCGCGCGCGCCAGCGTGTAATTAGCGTTGAGCTGTGAACGGTGCGGCAGCTGGAATCCTGCCGTGAGCTGCATCGCGTCGTACGAAGAATGCGCGGAAGACCGGTTCACCAGCAACTGCCCGACTGTGGGATCGGGACGCGTCGCAGGGAAGATCGGCGTACCGGTGCTGTCGTAGGTCGGCGAAAACAGGTTCTGGTTCACCAGCGTCTGCAAGTCCCACGTGCTGTTGTGAACGTAAGCTGCAGTCACCGTGGTCTTGGCATTCACCTGGCGTTCGACGCTGCCTGACACCTGAAACGAGCGCGGATTGCGAAAGTTGGGGTCGATGCCAACCACGAATGCGGCCGGCGTGGTGAGTCCCTCAGGCACGACGGGATACGCCAGCGGGCGGCTATCGACGAAGAGTTGCAGCAACTGCGGATCGTAGTAGCTGTCGGCTACGGTGGTGTTCAATCCGTTGTCGGTAAACACCCGCTGGAAATAGGTCGCAGGTGTGGGGGCGTCGTATAAGCCCGCCGAAGCGCGCAGCACCGTCTTCGATGTTGCTTCCCACGCGATACCCAGCCGCGGCTGCCATTGGTTCAAGTCGCTCGGGATCATTGTCGTCAGCGGAATCGAAGGATTTGGATCCGGCGGCTGCGGATTCCACTGCGCGTCCCAACGTAAACCAGCCGTTAACTGTGAACTTGTCGGTCACGGTGAGCTTGGCGTTTACATACATCCCCAGTTCACGCACGGCTCCGCTGTAAACATCGTTGCCGGTGATGAAGGTCTGCTGATAACGGCGAATTACATTGTTCAGATAATCAGTCAGCGAGTCGTAATCGAACTGCGCGTTGGTATTGGCCTCGCGCTGCTGGCGCGCGGGAGCGTAGGCGAAGTCTCCGCCGAAATGCAGTTGCAGCTTGCCGCGCACGATAGCCACATCGTCGCCCAGGCGCGTGCTGTCGGAGCGGTACAGGTCGGGATAAACGCTGCTGCCGCCGAGTACGCCAAATCCGTTGATCACGTACTCCGGCAGGGTTGTGCTGGGCGTAAGGTTGCGGTCGTCGCGCGCCCACTGCGCTACCACCTGGTTGACGATGGTAGATCCGAAGAGCGTGTTCAGTGTGCCGCGCACCCAGTAGCTGTCGCCCGTCAGATTGATGTTGTTGTCGGCCGAGGCCACGCTGCGGGTGGAACCGTCGTCCAGACCGCTGGCGTTCAGCCGGTTGTAATTGAATTGCAGATTGAGCGTGTTGTTGTTGTTCAGCACGAAGTCGGTGCGCTCGAACACCGCCGTCGGATCGCTGTGCCCGACCGTCTGCTTCTGCAGGGCAGCCAGCGCGGGCGGAATATACGTGGCTGGCGACTGCGGCGCAAACTCGGTCCAGTACGGGATGTTCAGGTAATCCTGCTCCCCGCCGACGTAATAGAAGATCTTGTTCTTCTTGATCGCTCCGCCGAGTGAGCCACCGAACTCGTTCTGCGCGTTATCGAGCGAGTGTCCAAAGGTGTCCGCCGAACTCAGCGGCGACGGCCGGCCAATGTAGAAGGCTTCGCCGCGCAGCTTGTTGCTGCCTTCCTTGGTGACGACGTTGATGAAGCCGGCGTTGGTGTCGCCGACTTCGGCAGTGGCGCCGGCGCGCACGATCTGAAACTCGCGCACCACCGTCTGCGGGAAGAAGAACGATGTATCCCGCGTTCCGCGCTGACCGCCTTGCAGCGGGTCTTGAAAAGACACTCCGTCAATCGCAGCGGCGGTGGCATCAGGACGCTGGCCGGCTATGACGACTCCGCTGTAGTCCGGAGCTTGCTCGACTCCGGCAGCCAGCTGCGCGAACTGGCTGAAGTCGCGATCGCGATTCGGCAGGTAGGTCACGGTAAGCCCGGCCAGCGAGTTGCTGACTTCCGGTTCGGTGCGGTTAGCCACCGGTTGCGTCGTGTTGCCTTCCACTGTGGGAGCGCGTCCGGTTACGGTGACGCTTTGCGAGGTCGCGGGCAGCGCCATCGCGATGTTGAGCTGAACGCTGCTGCCAACTCCCAGGGTGACGCGCAAAGGCTTCTTCAGCGTGAAGCCCGGAGCAGTAACCTGTACCAAGTAAGGACCCGAGGGAAGCAGTGCGCTGACGAAGCGGCCTTGGTCGTTGGTGGTGACGACTCGCTCGGCGGCAAGATCGGCGTTGCGAATCGTGACCTTCGCGCCAGGAATGACATCTCCGTGCGGATCAGTCACTGTGCCGCTGATGCTGCCGCGCGACGCCGCGGACTGGCCGAATGCAGGAATGGCCAGCGCTAACCAAACCCAAACCATAAGACCAAACAGCCGGCCTGAAGGACACGGTTGCGACAATTTCGAAATCATCTGCTTACGGAGTTGGCCTGCACAGTGAACCTCTGTCCCTGTACCGGGGCTACGAAAGGAATAAGGGCGGCGTCTATCTTAGAGGTGCCGGTGTTCGTGGCATCGATAACGAACTTATAGCGGTAGTCCCCCTGGGAAAATGATTCGGGATTGAGCGGAAGCGCGAAGGCCTGTCCCTGCGAGTCCCGCCAGGTGCCAATGTTCGGCGTCTCGTTCTTCAAGAAGAAAACGATGTATCCCAGGTTCTCCTCTTTTTCCTTCGCGGGAGCTTTCTCGCCCTTCTGCTGCTGCTCCAACTTCTCCATCATCTCGCGTTCCTCACGCTGAGCGTGGCTCTCGTGAGGAACCTCAAAGCCGGGAACAAAGCGGCGCGCCCACTCCAGGTTGGTCTTGGGAAACATCCCTGGAGTCCAATTGTCATCCGGGAGGGCCTGCACCCCGACGACTCCGGCGAAGATCAGCTTGTGCTCATCTTTCTTGACCTCGCGCTGAAAGTCGTCGAGCGTTATGCCCTCGGAGACGATCTGCATCTGCACCAGGACCACCGGAAACGCCAACAGCTCGTTGCCTTCGTGGAACAGCAACTGCCTGACGCCATACTCCACCGTGTCGGGCACGCTTATGAACGCCATGTCGTTAGTTTCGGCCACGATCTTGGCAGGCTTGTCGTTGAATGCCGCCAGCGCTGTAGTTGCGTTTCCGTCGAACACCCCGCCGATGGGACACACGTCGCCGAAAACGCAAACCGGCTGTGCCACGTATCCCGATTTCGGTTTACTGCTCGGCGGCGGTGTCTTAGGAATCGGAATCGATTTCACAATCGCCTGTGCCGGCTGTCCCTCCGGGTATATCTTGATCTCGACGCTCGATGCTCCCTTGGGGACGGTGAAGCTGAACGGATTGTTCGCGGGCTGTGGCTGCGAACCCGCCACTTCGACGCGCCAGCCGCTAAGTTTGGCGGCATTGCCGCCCGGATCCAGCGGCAGCTTGACTTCCTCGATGATGAGTTCGGGCCGCAGGCGAAGGTAAGTTGTGTTGTCCACTACGCTGCCCGACACCTGCTTGCCGCCTACCAGGGCCGCAGGCAGCACCACGGCAAATTGCGTCGGCTCTGCCATCACCTGCGGTGTCGTCGGCTTCATCGGCATCATGCGCTCAGACTTCTGCTGGGCCGTCGCGGCAGTCCGCGCCGCCTCCAACAGCTTTACTGCCTGGTCTTGTGTGAGCCGTTTCAGCGGCGGCGGTCTTTCTCCGCTCTCTTCACCGGACGGGCATACGACGCGATCATACTTCTGCGAGTCCGCTTTCCACTTCCAGCAGCGAAACTCACCCGTAACCGGATCGTGCAGCAGCTTGTGTCCGTTGACGTGTTTGCCGGATTGGTCATATTGCTCAACCAGCTCGCTGAGGAAGTTCGCGCTGGGATCGTAGGTTACCTTGACGGAGTTTTCGACTGACTTACCATCGGCGTAGTAGGAAGTCGTCGCCGTATCGGGAGCGTAGTGTCCCGCTTGATAATCGACCGTATTGCGTGAGCGGACTTTACCGTTGGCATCGACGGTGCGGGTCTCCACCACCTGTCCGGCGCCATTGCGCACCAGTTCTTCCTTATTTCCCCCTCCGGCATTGCGCACTTCGACGTTTTGACTTTGCGCCACCAGCAGGCCACTGGAGGCGACTACTGCGGAAAGAAGAAAGAGGCTGGCGGCTCGAAACGAGAAAATAGCTGGGATACTGCGATGGATGGGCAATAGAGTCTCCTGGCCCGACTTCCCCAAAAAAAGCTAGAAAGAGGATGATGACTGCTGTACGCAGACGAAAACCGAGTTTAGCACGCGGCAGCGGAGTACTTTCTGCAGTCAGTTGCCTGCGAGACTTCCCAAAGTGGGAAGCAAGTAGGGCAGCTTTCGTAGTTCCCTGAAGCGGCGGCTGTTTACATAATAGTTAACATAACAGAGAGTCAAATCCGGCCCTCCGCTTTTTATCTGAGAGAAAAATAGAGAGTTGTTGGCCCAATTTATTCCCGAGGGTGACCGCCGTAGAACTGACTGCGGCATATTTTCCTCGAAATCTTCCTCTCTCGTAAACAAATATTGCCATCTACGAACTCGATAGTTGACCCGGCGTTGGGAAGGTGATACATATGGAACCCTGCTGAGTCTCTGTACTACCGTTGCTTCGGCACACAAAAATCAAGTTGCGTTTAAGCATTGAAAGACCGAGGAGAGGAACAATGAGAAAAGTATCAATCTCGTTGCTCGCTGCCGTTATTTGTTTGACTTGCGCTGTCAGCATGTCAGCACAGAGCGACAACGTGCTAAGAAACCCACAGGTTAGCAAGGCAGCTTTTGCCATCACCCCCCCGCTGCGCGACCTGGTCAAGAACCAGCCCACAGATTTGCAGTTCGGATACCACCAGGCTCCGGCGGTGCAGCGTCCGAAGGCTGCGCTCTTGGCGAAACTCGCCAAGAACCAGGGATCCTTCAAGGATGCTGCCGCTCAGACAGAAAATCTTCCTGCTGACACCATTCCGGTCGATGAACTCGATTGGCTCGGCGTTGGTATCGGCTTTTATGGCTACAGCGTTCCCGATGCTCCGACCGATGCGAACCTGTCCATCGGCGACACCCAGATCATACAGTGGGTCAACGTTTCCTTCGCCATCTTCGATCTGAATGGCAACGTCATCCCTCTTAATGGACAGAACTACACCAGCGGCAACGTCCTGTTTGCCGGTCTGCCGCACTGCGGCTCCAGCAACAGCGGCGACATCATTGCTCAGTGGGACAAGATCGCCCATCGCTGGGTCATGATGCAGCCTCGCTTCTCTGCACCGTACTATGATTGCTTCGCCATCTCGCAGACAGCGACGCGACGGGCGCGTGGTACACCTACGAGTTCGCGACCTACAACAACACCACCGACTTCCCGGACTATCCGAAGCTCGGCATTTGGCCGAACGGCTATTACCTGCACCACAATGACTTTTTCCAGCTGGAAAGCTACAGCGGCTCCATGCCTTGCGCTTACGATCGCGTAAAAATGCTGGCGGGTGATCCGACGGCTCTGGGCGTGTGCTTCCTCGACAACTCGAATGGCACGCTGTTTGACGACAGCATGGTGCCGGCCGATGTGGACGACGCGAACGCGCCTCCGAATGGCATCGATCCGATTTACGTAGGAAGCATTGACAATGGCACCAACGGCATCGACTCGAACGTGTACTACTACCCGTTCCACTTCGTTCCGTCGAACCCGTCGACCTCAACCTTCAGCTGCATCAACGGCGCCTGCAAGATCCCCGTTACCCAATACCAGATCCAGCCGAATGCAGTGGCGGAGCCCGGTAGCGGCAACGTGATCGATACCCTCGGCGATCGTTTGATGTATCGCTTCGCATATCGCATCCTGCCGTCCCCGACGCCACAGAAAACAGTTAAAGACAATCGCATGCAGGACTGGCTGATCAGCCACGCCGTCGTCGGCAGCAATGGTGCAACCGCTGTGCGGTGGTACGAGTTCCGGTCTCCGATCAGCACTACGACCCCGACCGCCTATCAGCAGGGTACCTACAATCCTGACACCACCAACCGTTTCATGAGCTCACTGGCTCGCGACAAGATGGGCAACATCGCGATGTCCTACACCGTTTCCAGCGCCTCGGTTTACCCGAACGTTGCCTTTACCGGCCGCGCCCCTAGCGATCCGCTGGGCACGATGGGTACCGAGACCGTCCTCAACTACGGAACCGGCTCGCAGACCGACACCTCGAACCGCTGGGGTGACTACTACAACATGGGTCTTTCAACCGACGGCTGCACCTTTGTGACCAACGGCGAGTACTACACCTCGTCCACTTCGTTCCACTGGAGCACCCGCGTTGCCAAGCTCATCTTCCAGAACTGCACCCCGTCGAACTAAGTTGACGGTACAGTCGAAGAACTAGCTAGTTTGTAAAACTCCGAGGCTGCCTGAAAAGGCAGCCTCACTTTTTGTCCTCCGCAGTTTCCCAACACCTCATCGCCGCCACCCACGCCGGCCAGTAGCCTAAATTTGCGAAGAACTAAAGCGTCCTTCGTAGTTCCCCCTTTCCAAGGAGCGGCAACTCTCCTTATAGTGTTGAAGGCCGAGGCCGTTCTACGCAGTTCAGCTTAATCTCGCCTGCTCCCCCCAACCGAACTTGGTGGGAGCTTGGGGAGCTTTCGGCCCGGCTCGATTACGGAAAGGAGCACCGAGGAAGACATTATGCAGCGCAACTTCGTCTCTACTGTTCTGGCGTGGGTGGTTTTGATTAGTGGCATTGCCGGATGTTTATCCGCCCAGCAGAGCAACGTGCTGACCAACCCCATGATTTCAAAGCCAGTTGCGTTCGTGGTCACGCCTCCGCTTCGCGATCTGCTCACCGGGCGACAAGACATCCCCTTCGGATTCCGCCAGGGCGAGCCGGACCGCTCTCGCAAGCAACCCAAGCTCTTGCGGAACGGAAAAGACGACGGCCGATTCAGCTTCCGCGACTCGCTGGCTCAAAACGTTGTCCTGTCCGACAGCACTCCCACCGTATTGCAGAATTGGCTCGGCATGGGAGCGGGATTTTACGGATATGTGGTCCACGTCACGCCATCGGACATGAACTTATCCATTGGCGATACCGAGGTCGTTCAGTGGGGCAACGATCAGTTCGCGGTGTTCGATCTCGAAGGCAACAACCTGCTGTTTAATGGTCAACCTTATGTGAACGGCAATGTGTTGTTCGCCGGATTGCCCAACTGCGGCGTTCGCAATGACGGGGACGAGGTCGCGCAATGGGACAAGGTTGCCCATCGCTGGGTCATGCTGGAACCCGTCATGCAGAACCCGGGACGAGACTGCATCGCAATCTCGCAGACGGCGGACGCACTGGGAGCCTGGTACGCGTATGAGTTCCCGGTCCCTCACGGGGACACCAACCTTTCGGACTATCCCAAGCTCGGCGTCTGGCCCGACGGCTATTACGTTTCTCACAACGACTTCGGCACCAACGGGTATGCTGGTACCACGCCTTGCGCGTATGAACGATCGAAGATGCTGGCCGGCGATCCCCAGGCCCAGCAAGTCTGCTTTATTGATGAGGGACCGGGCGACGGCGAAGAATGGGACGTTTCGTTCGACGACAACCAGTTGCCCTCGGACCTTGATTCCCCCAACAGCTTGCCTCCCGCCGGGACCCCGAATTTGTATATGGGGAGCATCGACAATAGTTCCACCGGTTGGGTGTCGGATGTCTATTACTACAAGTTCCACGTGGACTGGAACAATCCGGCGAATTCAACTTTCAGTTGTATCAACGGCGCATGTGCCATTCCGGTGGCGACCTTTTATATCGGCTTTTGGCTGGGAGACGCCCCCGAACCTGGTGGTAATCAAATAAACACCTTGGCTAACCGCCTGATGTATCGGCTGGCGTATCGCGTACTGCCGAGCCCCACCATCGGCACCACGGTACGAAATCCAGGAACGGTGCAGAGTTGGCTGGTCAGTCACGCGGTAGGAAACAACGGCAGCCTCGCCGTCCGCTGGTATGAGTTTCGTGCTCCTCTCGGCAGCACAGATCCCCTCGTCTACCAGCAGGGCACTTACTCACCCGACGCGAGCTGGCGATTTATGAGCTCGCTCGCCATGGACAAAGTCGGGAATATCGCGATGTCGTACACCGTGACCGATGGCAACTCCGTCTATCCCACCATCGCCTTCACCGGGCGCGGAAAGAACGACCCTCCCGGCACCATGGGAGCGGAGCAGGTTTTGATCCCCGGATCCGGCTCTCAGATCGATTCCAACAATCACTGGGGTGATTACTACAACCTGGGGATTTCGAACGACGGCTGCACCTTCGTCACCACTGGCCAGTACTACACGACCAACTCGTCTTACAATTGGAGCACGCGGGTGGCCACCTTGAAGTTCGCTAACTGCAATCCCTGAGAGGCGAGTCCAATCCCGCCGCGATCCGCGCTCCCATAGCAGGCAAAACCCTCGTCTGGCCGCTCTGAGCATTTCCCAGTGTCATCCCGCGGCCAAGCCATCCCCATTCCGAGGTGTCATCCCGCGGCCAAGCCATCCCCATTCCGAGGTGTCATCCCGCGGCCAAGCCATCCCCATTCCGAGGTGTCATCCCGAGGCGTAGCCGAGGGACCCGCAGTTTCTTCGCTGGCGACCATCTCGGGCGTGGCCTTCGGTCTGGTGTTATTCGGCGTGTTCACCGTCTCGGAAAAGGCTCAACCTTGCTGATGCGCCGGCGGCGATCTGCCGATGAAGGCATTATGAGCCTTCAGGCACCGCAGCACGACTCGGTTTCGCTACCCTCTCTTGAACCCTTAGAGCGACGCTCCGATCACCGCCTGCAGGTCTGCGTTCCGGTTCGCGTTACCTGTGTTTCGGGAGACCGTACTTCGATTGAAGGCACCTGCACCAATGTGAGTTCCACGGGAGCGGGATTCGACATTGACGCGGTGCTACGCGCAGGGGATGTGATCGAGTTCGAGTTTCGCAAGACCAACGATGTTCCCGTGACTTACCGCGCCCGGATTCTGTTTCGGAACGGAAATCACTACGGAACGTACTTCCTGATGGCGTATTGAAGGACATCCCCTGGGGTGCCCCATCCCGGCATCGGTTGCCGGGGTGGGATTTTTCTGAGGCAAATGTGGAAGGTCAGCGAAAAGCAAAGAGCGAGCCGCGTTCTCACCGCTTCACAATCGGGCTGTAGCCCTCACCTTGCAACTTCACCTTCATCGCCTCAGCATCCTGGAGCGTGGCGTAGGGTCCCAGCACCACGTGGAAGAACTTGTCCTTGCCATTGGGACTGTTAACCACCGCCGCTGCATAGCTCTTCTTGCGCAAGGCGCCCGCCAAAGCAGCTGCGTCTTCTTCATGGGTGACGGCAGCAATCTGCACCAGATAGGTAGCGGACGGATTGGCCTGGGGAGCGGACGCCGCAGGAATCGGCGACGCATCAGCCTTGGCTGCCATCATCGGCTTCGCGGCGGCTGTGCTGCCAGCCGGCATCTCATGCGGCTTGATGGCCACAGCATTCGCCGCCGTAACGTTCGTGGAGGGCGGTGAGGATTTGAGCTCTTGCGCCGGCTTCGTCTCCTCGCCCGGATTTTGTTTAACCGCCTTGTAGAACGTCAGGTCGGGCGCCGATTCCTTTGCCGTTTCACCGTTGTCGGCGGCGGGCGAGGCGTTCGCTGCGGGTGCAGCAGCTCCGGATGGTTTAGAGTTCGCAACGTCGGGATCGGCCGGCAAGCTCTGGGCCGGCTGGTTCTTCAGCGCCTGCTCCCGCTCGGCAGTCTTGCCCAGCGAGTAGCCGACAGCAAAGAAAATGCCGCAGGTCGCGGCCAGCATGAAGAAGAGTCCCAGCAGTTTGCCCATTCCTAGAGTTATTTCGGTATCTTCTTCTGCCATGCTGTTACTGCCCTCCTATTCGCTTCGGACTGCCGGACTGCTTTCTTCTTTCAACGCGTCACTGAGCACCAGCTTGTGCAAGCCTGCCAGCAGATCGACCGGGACCGGGAAGATGATGGTCGTGTTCTTCTCCACACCAATCTCGGTCAGGGTTTGCAAGTAGCGCAACTGAATGCTGGTCGGCTCGCTGGCCAGCAGGTGTGCCGCATCAATCAGGCGCTGCGCTGCGGCAAACTCGCCTTCCGCGTGAATAATCTTCGACCGCTTCTCGCGCTCCGCTTCCGCCTGTTTGGCCATGGCGCGCGTCATCGTCTCCGGCAGGTCAACCTGCTTGACCTCGACGTTGCTCACCTTCACGCCCCAGGGGTCGGTGTGCTGATCGAGAATCGATTGCAGCCGAAGGTTGATCTTGTCGCGGTGCGCCAGCAGTTCATCCAGATCGACTTCGCCCAGCACCGAGCGCAGCGTAGTCTGCGCAAACTGCGAGGTCTGGTACATGTAATTCGTAACTGCGACGACCGCCTTGTTCGGATCAATCACCCGCAGAAAGATGACCGCGTTCACCTTCAGCGTGACGTTGTCGCGGGTGATGATGTCCTGCGGTGGAACCTCCAGCGCTTCCTGTCGCAGCGATACCCGCACGATGCGGTCGATCGGCGCGAAAACCAGAATCACTCCGGGACCTTTTGCTGTTCCCAGCAACCGTCCCAGGCGAAAGATCACCCCGCGCTCATACTCGGCCAATATCTTGATCGAGTTCAGCAAGTACAGAATAACGATAACCACCGGGACGATAATGAACAGATCCACCGGACACCTCCGGATATTAGAAGTTTAGAACCGAGAACACCTGCGATTGTAGGCCTATACGACAGGCGTAACCCAAGTCGGCAATAGCGGAGGGAATAAAGGCCCGACTTCACCACGGAGGCACGGAGAGCACGGAGAAGACCCGAATTCCAAGAACCATTGACTCTTCTTTCCTCCGTGTCCTCTGTGCCTCCGTGGTGAAAAAGTGAGTTTTCAGTGCTTTGGACCTGTTGCTCGACTACATCGGTGGAGCGCTGTCTTTTTCATTTAGGATGAAAGAGAACCTCCATGGAAGCTCACGTCCGCGAGAAACAACTTCGCACGAAAACCCGATTGATGATCCTGGTCATGGTCCTGGCGGGCCCATTGGGTAACACCCTGCTCGCCAAAGGCATGAAGAGCATGGGAGCCATTTGCGTTTCGTCATTTTCCGATGCCTGCACCTGCTGGGGAAGATCTTAAGCTCGCCCATCATTTGGCTGGGGATCGCGGGCCAGCTTGCCTTCTTCGCCGCCTATTCTTTGGCCTTGTCATGGGCGGATTACAGTTATGTGCAGCCGGCGTCTTCGATGGCTTACGCAGTGGTCGCCATTCTGGGATGGTCATGCTGCACGAGAGCGTCTCTCCGCTGCGCTGGCTCGGCATCGCCGTTATTTGTCTCGGCGTCGTGGTGGTCGGGCGCACCCATCCCAACACTACGGAGGACGACCTAACCGTGCTCCGCTTCGTTTGATTTTTCCTGATCGTGGTTGCCGGCACCTCGGGCGAGCTGTGCATCTCGCGAGCCATGAAAGAGGCCGGCGAAGTGCACGACTTCCGGCCGCGGGCGCTGCTGCAGGTGGCGCGTCGCGTGATGCGAATCAAGTGGATGTGGATTGGCATCGCGTTGATGACGGTGGGCTTCTTCGCGCTGCTGGGCATGCTCTCGGTGGAAAATGTCAGCTTCGTCGTCCCAGTCACGGCGTTAAGCTACGTTGTCGGGAGGCGTGGGAGGCATGCTCTTCCTCGGCGAACGATTGAACCGCTCCCGCTGGGCCGGTATCCTGCTGGTCTGCCTCGGCGTAGGTTGGTGATCCTCGGCAAGCACTGATGAGAGAATAGGGTCGATGACGGCGGCTGACATGAGGGGCGACGGAAACATGCGCGATCTGTAACGGCACCGGATGGCAGATCCGGCAAATCGACAATGAGCGCGAGGTGGTGCGCTGCCAGTGCCGCGTGCGCGACCGCGGCGAGCGCCTGCTGGCAGCGGCGCACATCCCGGAGCGCTATCGAGCACTGCGAGCTCGACAACTTCAGATACGATCCCGCCGACAAGTCGCAGAAGAGCATTGGTGCGGCAAAGTTCCTGGCCGGGCGATTTGTCGAGGAGTATCCGGCCGAAAGACCGGGCTGCTGCTGGTCGGCTCGGTGGGCGTGGGCAAGACCCACCTCTCGGTCGGCATCATCAAGGCGTTGATTCGCGAAAAGGGCATTCACTGCCTGTTCTGCGATTACCGCGAACTGCTGAAGTCGATCCAGAACTCTTACAACTCCGCAGTCCAGGTCACCGAGATGGAAATCCTTCGCCCAGTTTTCGATGCCGAAGTGTTGGTGCTCGACGAGCTCGGTGCGGTCCGCAGCACCGAGTGGGTCTTCGACACGGTCAATTACATCCTGAACAGTCGCTACAACGAAAATCGGACCACGATTATCACCACCAACTATCCTCGATGCAGCGGAACAGGGGAATGCGTCGCCGATGAGAATGCTCGCAGCCAGATCGGCGGCAGAGCGCGCGGCCCGGCGTGAGACGCTGGGCGACCGCATCGGCGAGCGCATGCGCTCGCGGCTGCATGAGATGTGCAAGAAGGTGGAGATGGAAGGCTCGGACTACCGCGTCGACAGCAAGCGCGCCAAGTTCCAGCAGATCGAGTGCGCCGGCACAGGTTTTCCATCAAAGGCAAGCGCGACGCGGAATAGCGCCTGCAGCGGTTTGCATCCGTTAGCCTCCGACTCGTCAGTCGGGCACGACCAGGCGTTCCGTATACGCGCATGAAGCATGAGAATCCTGCGCAAGCGCAGGATTTCATCCCCAAACTTCGCCATTAGGGCACAGTCATTCGGCCACGGCTAAAGCCGGCCCTGATACGAGGCTCAAAATTCTTAAATGACGCTGCGTTCCCAGCGCATCCTGCGCGCAGCTGAAAGCTCGCGCTCAGTTCCCCTTGCGATCCACCGCCGTCACCTTATGTGAAGCAAACTTCTGCTGAAGCGCTTCCAGCGGAGAAGCGTCTGCGTCTGAGTGCGTCTGCTCCGTCACCGTCAAGTCCATCTGAACCACCGCACTGGAATGCGGGTCCGTCCCATCAGAACTTGTCCACGGCCAAGGCGAACGCTCGCCGCATGCTGAACCGGCAGCGCCGCTGCCGCTGCCTGGGACTGCGGCTCCGGCGTGTGTTCCTGTTGCGGCTTCGGTTCCAGAAATCTCTTGCTGTTCAGCAGCGGACGCCCCAGCGACGGGTTATAGCTGGTCCACGCACCCGGCAGCTCGGCCTCGCGCACAAACTGCGCCCGCATCGCCTCCATCTTCGAGTCGAGATCGTCGAGATAGTGCAGCATGAGCGCCTCGGGAAACATCGGCAGCTTGGGCGAGCCGTACTCGTATTGCCCATGGTGGCTGATGATGAGGTGCTCGATCAGTATCTTCAGCTCCTCGGGAAATCCAGGGAGGTGCGCCAGCTTCTCATGCAGCATTTCCAGCTCGATGATCATGTGGCCCAGCAGCTGTCCCTTGGTGGTGTAGGCGATGGACCGCTGATAGGTGAGCTCGTGCACCTTGCCCACATCGTGGAGAAACGCTCCCGTCAGCAGCAGGTCGCGGTTTACGTCAGGATAATTACGCGATGCCAGATCGCACACCGTGAACAGCGATACCACGTGATCCAGCAGGCCGCCAACGAACGCATGGTGCAACGTCTTGGCCGCAGGCGCGCACTTGTAGGCGGTCGCCAGTGCCTCGTCGTTCATGAAAGCTTGCACCAGTTGCTTGAGCCAGGGATTCTCGAAGGTGTCAACAAACTCGCCCAGTTTCGCCCACAGCGCGTCGATATCCTTCGTCGTCTTGGGAATGAAATCGGAGTAATCGATTTCCACGTCGCCCAGCTTGCGCAGCTTGTGGACGGTCATCTGCCAGCGGCCGTTGTACTTGTGAATCACGCCTTTGGCTTTGACGAAGTCATCCTGCTCGAAGGCGTCCAGTGCGTCGGAGACGTTGTCCCACATGTTGGCTTGCAGTTGCCCGCTGCGGTCGGCGAGCACCAGCGAGAGGTACACCTCGCCGTTCTTCTTGGACTTCACCTGCTTGGAGGCGACCACAAACAACGACGTAATGGTCTGGTTTTCCTGCTGACTGCAATCCCGGATGTAGAACTGCTTCATTGAACAGGGCCCTCGCCCTGAAAGCAGCATACCAGTCCTGCGCACAAACATTAAGCGCTTGCGAGACCGGAAAATGTGGCTCACCACGGAGGCACGGAGGAAATGGAGAAGATAAAGCTTGGAATTTGCTCTCAAGCGCCTGCACGGCTTGAGGATTGGCTATCTTCCGCTCGCCCTTTAAGTTCAGACATTCGATTCTCCGTGTCCTCCGTGCCTCCGTGGTGAAAACGATTTGCCGTTTAGCCACTGAGGCACAGGCCTACGGTAGACTGAATGGCGAATCATCCATGTCAGTATACTTTCAGCGAAGCACTCGCCACGGTTCAGAAATATGCTTCCGGACTTTCTCCCACGAGCCGGAACTGGTTTCCCTGCTCGACGGCCTGCGACTGGCGCTAGCGGAGGATCTGGTTGCCGATCGCGACTTCCCTCCGTTTCCACGGGCCACGCGCGATGGCTACGCTGTTTCGGCTGAGGATGTAGCTAATGTGCCGGCAAAGTTACGTTGCATCGGAGAGATAAAGGCAGGCGACAGCGAGGCGCATAGCTCGATCACGGTTACACCCGGCGAGGCCGTCGAGATCATGACGGGAGCGCCCGTGCCCAGCGGTGCGAACGCTGTGGTCATGGTCGAGTACACCGAGAAGGACAGCGACGCCGTCACCGTACAAGGGCCGTCGTCGCAGGCGAGAACGTTGTGCCGCCGGCTCGGAGGCGCGCAAGGGCGACGTCATGGTGTCGCGTGGCACGCGCGTTAACCACGTCGCAGTCGCCATCGCCGCTGCTGTAGGACGAGCCGAAGTCGCTGTCCATCGCCGGCCGCGCGTCGCAGTTCTGGCGACGGGCGACGAGCTGGTCGACATCAACTTTGTTCCCGGGCCCAACGAAATTCGCAACTCCAACAGCTACTCACTGGCGGCGCAAGTCAGCGAGGCCGGAGGGGAGGCGCAGATTCTGCCGGTAGCGCGCGATGATGCCGCGGAGTTGGAAGTACTGATTCGCAAAGGCGCGGAGTGCGACCTGCTGCTTCTGAGCGGCGGCGTATCGATGGGCAAGTATGATCTGGTGGAGCAGGCACTGGCCAAGCTGGGAGCGCGGTTCTTCTTCACCGGGGTGCTGATCCAGCCGGGCAAGCCGGTGGTGTTCGGAGAGCTGCGAGGCCCGAATAAGACAACGCCATTTTTCGGTCTGCCCGGTAATCCGGTCTCGACCATGGTGACGTTTCAGCTTTTCGTTCGACCGTTGCTCGATGCGCTGGCGGAGCGCGTCCGCAAAAGCCGTTGTTCGCGCAGGCCAGACTGAGGTCGGATTTCAAGGTGAAGACGGGGCTGACACGATTTCTGCCTGCCCGGCTCGACGGTTCGCACCAGCAGCCCGAGGTTGAACTGGTGAAATGGCAGGGCTCGGGTGATTTGATCGCCATCGCGGGTGCGAACTGCTACATTGTGGTACCTCCTGACAAGGAGCAATTCGAGGTACTGGAGAGCATTACGGTTCTGCCGTTCTGAATGGCCAAGCAAACACAAAACGCCGAAGAAACTTTCGCACTATGACGACGCCGGTAGTGCGTCGATGGTGGACGTTTCCGCCAAGACTCCCACATTGCGGGAGGCCGAGGCACGCGCGTTTGTCGCCATGAGTAAAGACGTTCTGCGCGCCCTGCCGCGGAATCCCAAGGGAGCTCCTCTCGAAGTAGCTCGTATCGCCGGGATTCAAGCGGCTAAACGCACCTCCGAGCTGATTCCCATGTGCCATCCCATCCCGCTCAGCAAGATCGAGGTCGCATGTGAGGTCACACAACGTGGGATTGAGATTCGCACGCTGGCGCGAACCACTTCGGTTACAGGAGTGGAGATGGAAGCGCTGGTTGCGGCTTCTGTAGCAGCTCTGACAGTGTATGACATGTGCAAGGCGCTGGATAAAGCAATTGAGATTCGCGAAGTCGTGCTGGAGCGTAAGTCGGGCGGCAAAAGCGGTGACTATCGGCGAAAATCAGCAACAGGAGAGAAATGATGATTACCGCTGCTGTACTGACGGTGAGTGATTCGGTGACGGAAGGCACGCGCGAAGATCGGTCGGGACCGGCGGTCGCCGAGGAATTACGGGTGCGAGGATTTGAGGTGGTCTCGACCGGCATTGTCTCCGACGTGCAGGACCTGATCGAAGAGTCTTTGAAGGCCTTGTGTTTCATGGCGCAGTTGGTGGTGACCACCGGAGGGACCGGAATTTCCGAGAAGGATGTGACGCCCGAGGCGACGCGCGCCGTTTGCTCGAAGCTGCATCGACGGCATTGCGGAGAAGATGCGCGCCGACGGCTTGAAGGCCACGCCCACCGCAATTCTGAGCCGAGGCGTATGTGGAGTGTACGAGCGGTCGCTGATTCTCAATCTGCCGGGTAGTCCCGGCGGCGCCGTAGAGTCGCTGGCTGCCGTGGCCGATGTCTTGCCCCATGCGATCGATCTGCTGGAAGGCAGGACGGAGCACGAAGAACGGGTGAATTAGCGCCGCCCTTTCCCAGATGCAGGGAAAGGATGAGGGCGTCCGCGGGGGCTGAAGCTCCTTATACAAAATTGCTTTCTTCCGGCAGGGCTGAAGCCGTGCCCTTTCAAATAATTTCTTGGACCCCTGACACACATGCTGACCGGCGCCTGTATGGGGCGCGCGGGCTTTAATCGCAAGACAGCGTATGCCACGCTGACCATGCTGCTGGCGGCCGAAGCCGCCGACTGCGATGTCATCTGGGACCTCAAAGGCTCGATCGCCGCCCTGCAGCATCATCGCGGCATTACGCACTCCTTCGTCGGCGTCCCCTTCATGGCCGCTGCCACTTTGTTCGGCGTCTATGTGCTGCATCGGCTGTGGCTGGGAAAACGCAAGCCACGTCCAGGGTATCCACCGGTCCGCTGGACGCTTGCTGTACTTTCTAGCGCTGCTCGCCGCGCTGAGTCATTTGCTGCTCGACTACACCACGGCCTACGGCATCCGCCTGTTCGAGCCGTTCAATTACCGCTGGTATTCGTGGGACATCATGTTCATCATCGAGCCAGTGATGCTGGTGCTGCTGATTCTCGGCCTCGCTTTACCGGCGCTGTTCCGACTAATCAACCAGGAAGTCGGGGCGCGTAATAAAGGTCCGGGCGGCCGCGTGGGCGCAATCGTCGCGCTGGTGTGCGTCATCGCGCTTTGGGGTTATCGCGATTTTGAGCATCGCCGCGCACTCAGCGCGATGAGCGCAATCACCTACAACGGCGCGTCCGCCACGCGGATCGCGGCTTATCCCTACATGATCAACCCGTATCGCTGGCTTGGCGTTGTCGAGACCAAAGACTTCCTGCAGACCCTTCCGGTAGATTCCAGCATGCCGGAAGTCGATCCGCGCGGAGAAGCACGCACGTTCTACAAGCCGGAAGTGACGCCGGTATCCCAGGCAGCAAAAGCATCGTATTTCGGACGCGTGTATCTCGATTGGGCGGTGTTTCCCGTCGTCGAGACGCAATTACTCGAAGGCGACCCCAGGGGTTATCTGGTCGAATTTCCAGGATTTGCGGTATGCGTACCCAGGACGCACCGCGCTGGGTGGATTCGTCCTGCTCAGTCCGGACTTGCAAGTCGAGGCGCAGGGGATGAATTCCGATCGGCCAGCGGCGCTGGGAGGATCGAAGTCGCGCTGAGCCGACGCTGTCGTGGGGGAGACAAAAGGCTTTCACCACAGAGGCACGGAGGACACGAAGGGATCAGTGCCGGAAGTTTTCGTGTATCGGGGTGCGGGTGCTGGGCCGATGTTGAACTTTCATCGACAGCTACCAGCGTTTCCTGTATGGCAAGCTGCTTTGCGCCACGCGACAATCGGCCTTGACTCGACTCCCGATAGCGTACAGAATCGAGGTTCGATCTTTCGGCTCAGGAATTTCTAAAATGACAATTTTGGCTTACCTGTTCGTCGTCTTCGCTGTCCTCGTACATGCCCGTTTCCTGGCGATGCCATTTCACTTCACGCCGGTCGCGGCCGCGCTGCTGTTCTTCGGCGCCCGAGTGCCGCGGCGGCAGTTGATCACGCCGCTGGCATTGCTCATCGTGTGCGACATTTACCTCAACAAGTTTGTTTACGGGTATCCGCTGGGGTGGGACCAGACCGTGACTTGGCTCTGGTACGCGGCGATCCTGCTGTTCGGCGGGCTACTGGCGCGCAACACCTCGGCGCTGCGGGTTGTGGGGGCTTCGCTGGTCGCCTCGATATCGTTCTTCCTGGTGAGCAACTTCGCCGTCTGGACGGTCTCGCGTGAGATGTATCCCGCGACCTGGAACGGCCTGGTGACCTGCATGGCCGCAGGCGTGCCCTTCTTCCGCAACACGGCGGTGTCGGACCTGTTGTTCAGCGCCATCTTCTTCGGAGCCGGTTACCTGCTGAGCCAGTACGCGCAGGACAGAACCTCGGTCGCGCTGCGCTAGAGCTGGTTTGATAGCGTGAACCCTCAGGTTCGCGTTGGCAACGTTACAGGAATGGGGTGGACGTCCGACGCATCGGCATTGGACTCCACCCCAAAGTTTTTAGCGGCTGGAAGGCGGCGCTGAAAGCGCCACTCTACCCGGGGCGCCCAGCCCCGATGTCTGGCCGGCCGGCAGTTCTACTGAAACTCGAGCACAACGATCTCAGGATTCGATCCCAGACGCAGAGGTGGACCCCAGGTACCCGCGCCGCTGGAGGTGAAGACTTGCATATTTCCGATGCGGCTCAGTCCGTAGACAAACTGGCGGTAAATGCGGCGCGCCATCCAACTCCAGGGTATGAACTGTCCCAGATGGGTGTGTCCGGAGAGTTGCAGCGAGATCCCGGCGGCTTCGGCGATCTCGGGATGATCGGGGGCATGGGTCAGCAGGATGCTCGCGCGATTCCGATCCAGGCCGATGGCATGCAGAACGGAGGCAAAGCGACCGCCCTGCACCGCGCTACGATAGGGCACTCCGACAATCTGCAATCCATCCACTTCTACCTTCTCGTCCGTGAGAACGCGCACTCCGGACGCAGCTACGGCATCCTGATACTTGGTATCGTCGCTGAATTGCTCGTGGTTGCCGGCCACGAAATAAACTCCGTGGGGCGCGGCCAGCCCCGCCAGCGGTTGCGCCGCCCGTTGCGCATCGATAGCTGTGCCGTCAAACAAGTCTCCGGCAATAAAGATGGCGTCCGGTTCTTCTTTCAGCACCTGGGCGACGACGCGCCGCAAGAAGCTTCCATTGCGCACCGGGCCCAAATGCAGATCGCTGATGAGAGCAGCTCTGCGTCCACGCCAGGCTGCGGGCAGGTTCGCCAGTTGCACCGTCTTGCGCGTGATCCTGGTCCAGCTCGCGTTGAAAAGACCGGCGACGCCAAGAACGACGGTGAGGCCCGACAGAATCTCAATCACGGGATGGAAGCGGATGTGAAACCCTGCCAGTGTTCCGGCGGCATAGAGAATCCAGGCGCCGATCGCTCCGAATAACAGAAAGCTCAGCAGACCCATCCAGACCGCGGCGACTTTGTACAGGCCGCGCACGACCTCATTGTGATATCGGAAGGCGAGCAGCGATGCCGCTACGAAGCTGACGGACAAGAAACCGAGGCCGAGCTTGAGGCCAAGTTCCCCCCACGAGCCAGAAACTCCGGAGGAATAGGTCCAGGTTTCATATAGGAAGTAGTGCGCCAGAAAGAGAATCGCCTGAATGAGGGAGACAAAGGTTATGAATCGCGTTCGTGATGGCATGCGTGTGAGTTTCGTCACTTACACAGATGCGGCACACTCACTCGGCGATTCGAAGCAAAGGTGCGGCGAGGCCGGCTGGCGAGCGGCCCCGGCATAACAACGGAGAGGAAGGATCGTAGTTCCCACATTTCCCAACCGGCACAAGGGAAATGTGGGCCACTCGACGGAAAATCGCCGCTCGCCGAGGCAGCGGACGGATTACTCGCGCCTCTACATCTGTCCGCTGCGCATCTTCTGCATCATTTCTTCCCTTTGCTGCGCCCGTATTTGCTCGTACTTCTGATACTGCTGCGGCGACAGAATGGGTTGCACCTTGGCATCCATGTCGGTGCCCACCTGCTTCATCTGCATCATTTTCTGCATGCCGCCGAGCGACGTGTTCGATTTGATGGCCTTCATCCGCTTGCCCTCTTCCATCATGATGGGCAACATTTTCTGCTTTTGCTGCGGTGTCAGTTGCAGCTCAGCCGACATCTTCTCCAGCTTGGCGATGGCTTCCTGCTTCTCGGGCGAAGGTGGCTCCTGGGCGATGGCGAATTGCGCGAACAGCTGCAGGGCCAATGCGCATAACAGCAACATCAGTGTGGTTTTCTGTGGCTTCATACTCTCCTCATGAAAGACGTGGTTCGCCCCGGAATTCTCGGTGTAGTTGCTACAACAGAAAGGGCGCACAGCATGTTATTCGGGAGAGGATGCGGGTGTAAAGAGGAAACCTCCAGGCAATCAGGCGCTCGAGCGGCTAAGGCGGGATCGCCGCTTGGAAGTAGCCCGAACCCGTGACACCAGCGACCCCACTTCGATAAGTGAGTGCAAGGCTTTGTTAACCGCCGCTGAGTTAGGAAACACTGCCGCAACTTCGGGATCGAGAACCACGACATTCGAGCTTTCCTTGACGCGGTCGTGATACCTGCCGCGTTCAAGTTTCTTGAAGTCGGAGCGCTTGTACTCGGAGCGGAGTTCGTCGCTTTGGCTGTTAGTCTTCTTCATAAATGCGTCTTTCACTACGCGTCGCGCAACGAGCGCTGACAATCCGAATCGCGTCACTACGATCGACATAGGAAACGACGAGCAGCCATGCCGACATTATCACAAACGTGTAAGCAAAAGCCCCACCCCGCCAAACGGTGGCGGAATGGGGCACCCTCAGGCTCTATCTATCCATTAGCCATTAGCCATTAGCCATTAGCCATTAGCCACCGGCCACTGTCTACTGGATGTCGAAGTTCTCCTGATGCAGCAGCGGATCGCCTTTGACGATCACCGTTTTGCCGATGAGCTCTTCCATCTCGCCGATCAACTTGCCGTTATCCGCCTTCAATGCCTTGGCGACTTCAGGGTTGACGCGCAGGGTCACGTCCTTGCGATCATGCTGCTTGATCATCTTGCGCATCTCGACATAAATCTCGTTGCACATGGTCGGCACCGACTTTACGAAACCCGCTCCCGTGCAATATGGGCAGGACTCGCCCAGCGTGCGCTCCAGCGACTGCTTCACCCGCTTGCGGGTGATGGCCACCAATCCAAAGTCGTTGAACTGAAGAACCTTGGACGGAGCCCGATCGTTGCGCAGGGCGTCTTCCAGCGCGCCCATCACCTTCTGGCGATTCTTGCGCTCATCCATGTCAATGAAGTCGATCACGATGATGCCGCCCAGATCGCGCAGGCGAATCTGGCGAACGATCTCCTTGATGGCGTCGATGTTGGTCTTGACGATGGTGTCTTCCAGGCGCTGGGTCTTACCGACATACTTGCCGGTGTTGATATCGATGGCGACCAGCGCTTCCGTCTGGTTAATCACGATAGAGCCGCCGCTCTTCAGCCATACCTTGGACTTGAGCGACTTATCGATCTCGTCCTGAATGTTGAATTGCTCGAACAGCGGAGTCTCTTTGGTGTACAGCTTGATGCGCCGCACCAGCGACGGCTGGAAACGGTTGGCGAAGCGGATGATGCGCTCGTACTCGTCTTCGGTGTCCACCCAGATCTGCGAGACCTCGGCGTTGACCTGGTCGCGCAAGATGCGCTCCACCAGGTTGAGGTCATGGTAGATCAGCGCCGGAGCCTTGCTGGTTTCAACCCGGGCCTTGATCTCGGACCACAAGTGCTTAAGGAAGCGGATGTCGGCGCGCAACTCGTCTTCTTTGATGTTGGCCGCAGCGGTGCGAACGATGAAGCCGCCCAGGCCGTTCTCGCGCTCGCTGGTAACGATACGCTTCAACCGCTGGCGCTCTTCCTCGGAGTTGATCTTGCGCGACACGCCGACATGGTTGACCGTCGGCATATACACCAGGAAACGCCCGGGAAGCGCGATGTGGCTGGTAATGCGGGCGCCCTTCTGGTTGATGGGCTCCTTCGCAATCTGTACCAGGACCTCCTGGCCTTCTTTCAGCAGATCGGTAATCAGCGGCTGCGAGCGGTTGGAGTGCGGACGAGAACGAACGTTGTTGCGGCGGCTGCTGGGGCGGCGGCCACGCTGGCCGCGGCGATCATAGCCCGGGCGCTCGGTTTGCCGCTGCTGATAAGCCATGGTCGGCGACGCGGTACGCAACTCGGCGCGCCCGTTGGTCTCTTCCTCTTCCCCTTCGTCACCGTTCTCTTCGTCGCTTGCCGCCTGATAGGTCTCTCCCCGCATCTCGGCAGCCAGCACTTCTTCCTCATCCACATCAGCAATTTTCGGAAGCCAGCGCTCGCTGTAGCCGTTCTCGGCGTCGAGGGTCTCTTCGACCAGGTCGAGATCGGAATCCCCTGCCACCTCGCTGAGAGCTTCCAGGTCCTCGGGCATGGGATGGAATTCCATCTCTTCGTCTTCCAGCGTCTCGTGCTCCAGGGTGCGGCCTTTCGGCGCGGTCGACGGAGCGGCAGCGTAACCGGGAAACGGCAACGAGGATTCATGCGTGGCGGACTCGTCAGGCTGAAGGTGAGCAACCCTCTGTTCGGCCTCGAAGTCGACCGGCCCCGACTCACTCTCGGGGAAAGCGTCGGCCGGCTCTGAAATCTGGGAAGCGGAGCGACGATGCGACTTGGCGGCCGGCTCTTCGACCGCCGATTGGCTGGACTCCTGAACTTCGTAATCGTCGTCATCCAGGCGCTCGGCGACCTCGAAGACCGTCTCAGAATCATCGTGATCGAAATCGTGATTCACTTCACCTGCTGCAGAAGAAGCCGTCGTCTCGGAGGCGGCAGACTGGGTTGAGCTGCTCGTCTCGTCCTCCGGCGCAGGATGATGTGCACCCGCGGCAGCCCATTCCAGTTGCTCGGGTTCGGTGGCGACGTGACCGTGCTTCAATTCGCGTGCGTGCGATTCGGAGATAGCGGCCGACTCCGTCGTTTCCTCGGTCTGATCTTCGCTCTCGTCTTCCTGGGTCGCACGAAAGAAAGCTCGCGTAGGCGGCTCATCGCCCCAATCTTCATTCTGACTCTGCAGCGCCGGCTCCGGCTGCGAGCTTGCCCTCGGCGGTTCGGGCTCGGGTGCGCGACCGCGATACTTCGAAATTGATTCGCCCGGCAAAATGATCGGCGTGTATCCCGGCGGAGGCCCGAATTCCTGCCGTGATTCGTGACGTGACTCCTGACGCGATTCACGACGTGGCTCCGGTCGCGATGCCTGACGCGATGCCTGGCGCGGCGTTTCCGCCGGCTCCGGCGTGGGCGGTTCGGCTGAAGCCTCGTGACCCGATGGCTGCTCCTCTTCCTGTCCGCGACGTCCGCCGCGACGACGGCGCCGGCCACGCCAGCGACGAGCCCCTTCGCCGGATTCGCCTTCCTCGCCGGCGGCATTGGCTTCGCCCTCTTCTCGCGGCTCGCCATTTCCGTTCGCCGAGGTCAACTCCTCGCCTGCCTCGACCTCGACATCTTCCTCGACCGGGGTAGGAGCGGAGGCGACCGCCTGCTGTTCCTTGGGCCGGAGATCTACCGTTCCCCGTCCCGCCGGGATTTCGTCGAACTCTTCTTCTTCCTCGCCCATTTCCAGGAAATCGGAGACATACAGAAACGCGTCGCGCTCCAGTCCGATATCGACGAAAGCCGACTGCATGCCGGGAAGCACGCGCGTTACCCGGCCCTTGTAGATGGAACCTGCGAGGGTGTACTCGTTTTCCCGCTCGAAGAATATTTCGGCGAGCTGATCGTCTTCCGTCAACGCGACACGGGTCTCGTGCGGCGTGGAAGACACATACAATTCTTTGTTCATGGATACTCCGGTTCACGGGTGCAGTGAGCCGGGAAGCGGACAGGAAGAATGAATCGGTGTGACTAGGTACGAAGCACACCCGGGCTGATGCCCAGGTGGTCCTTGGACCTGATTCGCGCTACTGCTTTTTGTGGAATCTTATGCACCGAGTAACCGGCGCGTTGCGAAGGTTTGTGGCCTCACTCCCAGATTTTGAGAAATCAACCAAGTCACTCGACGCTGGCTGAACTCCCTGGTGGGGCCGTTTCCCGCCTACCGCAACGTACCTTGCAATCCCTGTCCAGTCCCTTTCCAAAGCGACCGGTGAATTACCCTCTTATCGCGAGGGCGTTCGTAATCTTGTTGTCACCCATTCGAAGCGTTCATCTGCTTCCTGGAACACTTCGCGGCGGGTGAAACCGCTTTTCTGCAACTTCGGGACCTAGGTCCCTGCGAGGGCTAAAGCCCGTGTCTAAACGTCTGACTGGCACCCTTCGACTGCGCTCAGGGCGAGCTGAAGCCGTGCCCTGACACAAACCCTGCTGAGGCCATGTCCGCATCTGTGCGTTCGATACCGAACCTGTTTCAGTTCACGAACCGGCGCATGCGAACGTTCATCACAATACCCAGCGCCAGGAACATGAACAGTACTGACGATCCCCCGTAACTCATTAATGGCAACGGAATACCCGTGACCGGCATGAATCCAACTACCATTCCGACGTTGACCAGGATATGGAACGCGAGAACCGCGACCACTCCCATGACCACGAAGGCTCCAGCCCGGTCAGGAGCCGTCTGAGCGTTCTGAATCAGACGCATCAGCACGATAAAGTATAGCAGCAGGACCGCCATCGCGCCTATAAAGCCGTGCTCCTCGGCGAAGGCCGCGAAGATGAAGTCGGTGTGCGGTACCGGCAAAAACTGGCCCTGGGTCTGGCTGCCCTGCGCCGTCCCCTTGCCGAAGATTCCGCCCGAGCCTACCGCGACCAGTGACTGTATGACCTGGTATCCCTTGCCCTGCGAGTCGGCCTCGGGCTGGATGAAGCTGGTCAGCCGGTCCTTCTGGTAGGGCTTCAGGAAGTGCCATCCCACCGGCGCCAGCAGGCCCGCAATCGCCAGCACGATCAGGGCGTGGCGCAGCTTCATGCCTCCCAGGAACAATCCCATAATTGCTATGGGCAAATAGGTCAGCGCGGTTCCAAGATCGGGCTGCGACAGCACCATCAGCATGGGAACGCCCACCAGCGCGGCGGCCTTCACCATGTCCTGCCCGTCGGGGTCGCCCTTCACGTTGTCGGAGAAGTACTTCGCCATCGCCAGGATAAGCACCAGCTTCACCCACTCCGACGGCTGGAAATGAAACGAACCGATCTGCACCCAGCGACGAGCGCCCAGATATTTCTGCCCAAACAATTTCACCACTACCAGCGAGGCGATCGAGATGATGTAGAAGAGTGGCACCCGCGCCATCAGAGCGTGATAGTTGAACAGGCTCATGACGAACATGAGCGCCACGCCGCCCAGCACCCAGTACACCTGCTTGATGTGCACGCCCGCGAATTTCGTGCCCAGGGTTGCGCTGTAGATTTCCAGCACGCCCAACGCGCAGATCAGCAGCACGAGCACCAGCAGCACCCAGTCGAAATCGCGAAAGGAAACGTATCGGCTCACGGATGGTTTTCCTGGATGAGCTCCGCAGTCGGTGCGGCGGCAGGCTGCGCTGGCGCAATTGGCGGCGCAGGCTGGGGCTTCGTAGCCGGCTTCTTCTGGTTCGAATCAGGCGTGGGCTGTTCGCCTTCGCTGCGCAGCGAGGGCTGCGCCGGCACTGCGCCGGAATCTGTTTCCGGCTCCGCCATCTCGGTGTGCGACTCAGTGGTTTGCAACTCGCGGCTTTCGGCCGGCTTGCTTACCGCCATTCCCGGAGCGGCCGCTACCGGTTTGACCTGGCCTGAGGCATCGATGTTGAAGTGCCCGGCTCCCAGCTTGTCGCTTGGAGGACCGCTGCTACTGGCGTCTCCTTCATGCCATACTGCGGCGACCTCGGCCTTGCCGGTTTCAGGCTGAGCGCCACCCTTCGCCACCAGGGTTTGCCGCGTGCGCTGCTTCTCGCACGTAGGCGGCAATGACCTTGGTCGCTACGACTGCGGCCAGAGCACCATGCTCGCCGCCTTCGAACAAGCAAGCCACCACGATCTCCGGATTACGCCGCGGGCTGACCCCGACGAACCAGCCGTTGTCTTTGAACTCGCCCTTCTCCTTCGCGCTCATTTTTTTCTTCAGATCGTTGGAGACGGTCTGCGCGCTGCCCGTCTTGCCCGCGATGTCGATACCTTTCACCGCCGCGCGGCCGCGCGGTACCCATCGGCGATACCACTTCAGCCATGGCGTCGGTGATGGTCATCCAGTTCTTTTCGTCGATCGGAATTTTGGTCTCGTCGCTGTAGCTCGCAACCTGCTTGAATCCCGGCGGGAACTGATCAGGGAAAGCCAGGTGTGGCCGGCGCAACGAACCGTCGGTGGTGATGGCTCCAACCGCACGCGCCAACTGAATCGGCGTGGTGGCCACGGCTCCCTGTCCGATGCCGACCGAGATCGTCTCGCCCGCGTACCACTTCTGTTTGAAGTTCTTGATCTTCCACTGCTCCGACGGCATCACGCCGGAGACTTCCTGCGGCAGATCGACGCCGGTCTTCTGGCCCAGGCCAAGCAGGGTGGCCCATTTCGCAATCTTGCTGATGCCCAGCTTCTCCGCCAGGGTGTAGAAGTACGAATCGCACGACTGGTAGATCGCCTTCTGGATTCCCACGCTGCCATGCGAGCCGTGGGTGGCGGCGATCCAGCACTTGAAGAAGCGTCCATAGAAGGTCTTGCCGCCGCCGCAGTTGACGACCAGGTCCTGCGCAATGCCTTCCTGTAGTCCGGCGGTCGCCATGATGGTTTTGAAGACCGAACCGGGAGCAAGTTGCGCCTGGATAGCTTTGTTGAGCAGCGGCTTGCCGGGATCGTTGATCAGGCGGTTCCATTCGTCGCGCGTGATCTTCACCGCGAACTCGTTGGGATCGAACGCCGGACGGCTCACCATAGCAAGGATCTCGCCGTTGCGCGGATCCATGGCGACGATTGCGCCCGGCTTGCCTTCGAGCGCCTCTTCAGCTGCGATCTGAAGGTCGAGATCGATGGTGGTGCGAAGCTGCTTGCCGGGCACGGCGGGCACATCGCTCAGCGTGCCGACTTCCTTGCCGCGACTATTGACCAGCACCTGCCGCGAGCCGTTCTTGCCCATCAGGATGTCGTTGTAATAAGCCTCGAGGCCCGACATGCCGACGATGTCGCCGGGATTGTACAGCTCCCATTGCGGCTGTTGCAGCATGTCTTCGCTGACCTGCCCGACGTAACCGATGACGTGCGCCATAAATCCATTGCGCGGATACAGACGGCGATGCACGTTGATGATGTCGAGCTCGGGCAATTCGGCGATGTGCGATTCGATGAACGCCAGCTCGTCGGGGGTGATGTCGTCTTTGAGGAAGAGCGGCTGATATCCCGGCACGGCGGCCATGCGCTTGAGCCGCGCCCGCAGCTCGTCAGGCTGCATGTGCAGGCCGGAGGCGATGAGATCGGCGTCGGCGTTCAGGTCGCGCTTCTGGTCGCGCAGCAGCAGCACGGAAAACGAAGGATAGTTGTCGACGATGATGCGGCCTTCGCGGTCGAGAATCTTGCCGCGCGGCGCGAGAATCGGCACCTGCTTGATGCGGTTCTGCTCGGCCAGCGAGGCGTAATAGTCGCTGTGCGCGATCTGCAGTCGCCATAGCCCGAAGGCGAGGACCAGAAAGACCCCTAGCAGCACGTATTGCACGGCCGTGAGGCGACCTTCCGAAACTTTGTCCTTGCGGCCTAACATCCGGGATTACAACCCGCTTTTACAGATTCGAGATTTCTATACAATGCAACTCTTCAATTTCCCGGCCGCGCCAGCCTGCTCTGCCCATTAGACACACCAACATCCTGCTGCGATAGGATTGCGGCTGGAACGACAACCATGTGGAGCTCTGTTGTTATTGTAGTCCGATTGCCCATCGGACACCGGGAAAAACAGGCGTAACTCCCACGTGGTTAACACACTACGGCCTTGCGGGGAACGCCTTAGCGAGGCTCTTAAGACAGTTTTTCGAGCGGCTGTGAAGCTCCCAACTTTTGCGTCATTTCCTATAGCTCGTCGACCTTAAGCCCGAAGGGCGTGTGATGATAGCCCAGCGTGGAGCGAAGCGGAGCGCTGGGATAGCCGCCGCGCGATGATCTCCTGAGCCGGCTTCAGCCGGCGACACGAACCTCTGCCGTCCCCGAGGGACTCGGGCGCGATCATCCGCCTACCCAGGACTGCGCCTGCGGCTCCGTCCTGGGCTGTCATGACACGCCCTTCGGGCTTAGACCTCCGACGACTCTCATTCTTATGTGGTACAGCCTTTGACCCGAGTTATGTCAACAACCGGACCGCAAATGAAAAAGGGCAGGATCAACCTGCCCGCTCAAATCCGATTGCGCCTGGCTTAGAAGGTGAACGACACGCCGCCGCGCACGCTGCGCGCCGATTGCACCAGGTACACCGTCTTGCCGTCGGGGCCAAGCATCGGAACGTAGCCTTGCGCCAGAAGATTGCGCAGGTCGACGACGGCTTCCATGTGCCCGCCCGGCAGGAAGTGCCAGCGCGGCAGCTGCTGCCGCAGGAACAGATTGAGGAATGGTTCTGCCTGCGCTGCCGAGTGCGTTGAACATGTCAACCGGTGTGACTGCCTCGCCGCTGATCCAGCGGTAGGAAGCCATCCAGGTGGTGTGGGAATGATTCAGCTTGCCATTCAGCTTCAGCGCCGCCGAATGCCGCCACGCCTGTCTGAGATTCTCGTGTACCAGCGACCAGTCCACGCCCGGCTGATCCATATCCAGGACGCCGCCATAGGCGTAATCCAGCGCCGCCATCAGCGAGTCGCCGAGTTTGCGTTCGTATACCAGGCGCACTCCCTGCGCTTGCAGCTGACCACCGGTAAAGCTAAAGGTCCCGGAATACAAATCGGGCAGGAAATAGCCGGTGTCGCTTACGATTTCGCCGACCCCCAGAAGCTCAGGGTCTTTCACCCGATCGCGATAATAGGCTACCTGTACGGTGTTGTTATCGCCCAGGCGCTGCGACAGAGAGAGCTCGTGATGATGAGCGTTCTCCAGCAAGGGATCATAGTTGGCCAGCGACATCCGCGGACCGTCCTGGGCAATCTCGCCCGGCCCATCCAGTCCCATACCGGCTTGCCCCGGTTCGCTGGTGGTGTACTTGTACTCCAGCAGCGTAGTGCCGCTCAGATGCATGTCCAGCGTTCCGTAGGGACGAACCGCGTTGGCGCGGCCCATAAATTGAATCGCCTGCACCTCGCTGCCCACGCGGATGTCGAGCAGCTCGCCTATAGAGAATCCGTTGGAGTAGGAAAACGACAGCGCCTGCAAAGAGCCCAGGCGAACGCCATTCTGCGGCGCCGCGAAGCGCCGTATGCTCAGCGCCATCTGCGGGCCGGTAGCAGCGTCCTCGCCCTGGCGGTGATAAGAAATCTGAAGGATGCCGTCTGGAATGCCGGTGTTATAGCCCAGGGTGCCATTGAATCCGAGCGTCGAGTCGGAAAAGATCGCGTGCTCCAGATTGAAGGCGGTTCCTAAGTCCGACCCGCTGGCATAGCCCGAGCCGGCGCCGCCAGCCACGAAAGCCAATCCGCCGGTAAACGCCCTCTCCGACTGCGTGGGCTCAACCATCACCGGGTCGCCATCGTCGAAACGCAGGATGGGCCGGTTGGCCGTCGAGCGCAACGTCCACTTCCACGTATCGTCTTCGTTGCCGCTGCGCTTGGCAGGTGGCAACATCTTCACCGCTTCGAAGAGGGTGTTGAGCGTGATGTTCAGGATTTTGGTTGCGCCGGCGGTGAGGGCTACGTCTTCCCGCACCGTGGGCAAAAATGCGGTCGCGGTAGCCTTCAGGTCGTAGGAGCCGGGCAGCAGCCCGCTCAGGCTGAAGTGGCCCGACTCGTCGGTGTAGGCGAGCTGGTGCTGGCCGGTGATGGTCTCGAAGACCTCCACCGCCGCACCCATCTGCGGAACGCCGGAAGAATCCCTTACATACCCAGAGATTGATCCTGGCGTCACCGCTGCACTGGCCGCGAGGCACAGAGCGAGAACGCAACTAAGGACCCAGCCTGTCGTACGGGTCATTCGGATAACCCCCCACAGAGCATTTTCCGGGATAAAAAGCTTCGCGGCCGAGACTGCTGCCGCGCGCCCCTCCAAGCTACTCGACAGCAAAGCGTACCGAGGGCGCTATCTGTTGCTTGGAAACGTTATCGTCTACTTTCACGGTCAAGCGGTACTGGCCCGGCTGAAGATTGCTCAATGCCAGCCGCTTCTCCAGCGTCACCTGCTCCCCTACATTCGGCATGGTGTCCGTGGACTCGCTGGTATGCAATACCGGCTTGTTGTCCGCCAGGTTTACGATCTCGTAATCGATGCTGGCAGACGGTTTCTTGGTCTTGTCGTCAGACTGCAAATTGTACACCTGCATCCACAGGTTCATGGCCTCGTCGCGCTTAAAACTGGCTGGCAGTCCGCCGGCCGGTTCGATGTGCGGATAGGCAATCTTGGTTTGGCCGATGACGAAGTTGCCGGCGCCTACGCTCTTGGCCGGGACCTTCTCCAGATGGTCCGCCAGGATCAGTGACGACGAAGCCAGCTTATCGTCCGTGTACTCGGGCACCACCACGCCATGCGTCCAGGTGCCGACGCGATCGCCGTTCACGTCTTTCACCACCACGTCGAAACGGTAGCGGCCGGGGCGCAGCGGCAACGCCTTCCAATACAGCGAGGAATGCTCCTGCGTCTTGGGCAGCAACTCGGTCGGCACATCGACCTGCACCGTATCTTCAAACGTCTGCACGATGTGGCCGGTGAGCGTAGTTACACGCCCGAAGATGTTTGCCGTTCCGCGCTGGATGCCATCCTTGTTCACGAAGGTGATGTCTTTGTTCTTGACCGAGATGATCACCGGCGTAAGCACGGTGTCGCCCGTGATCTTGACGAAATCGGTTCGCACGTCAAACGGCATCAGGTTGACGTTGATCTTGTGGCTGACCACCTCTTCCAGGTCCTTGAACTTGACCTTCGGCGCCTGCTGCAGGGCAGCCCACTGCTCCAACCGGTCAAACGTCTGCGTATTCTGCTGTCCCGAAAGTGGGCCCTGGGGCGCAGTACCGAAGCCGGTGATGCGATCCGACTTGCTGGCCAGTCCCATCTGCTCATACTGCGTCAATCCGGCGCCCGGGACCTGCAGCAATGCGTCCTTCTCATTCGGATCCATCGACATGTGGTAATCGCCGCACATGCAGGTGTCCACAAACTCGATCCAGATTTCCTGCTTGTTCGAAGTGTTCAACCCTTCGATGTAGCGGTAACGCCATCTCTCGAACGGATAGGTGGACGTCTCGCCGCCGCCTTCTTCCATCGGACGATCGTAAGTGCCACCGGAAGGATGCGATTCGATTTCATCCGGCGGTCCGAAGACGATGTAGATGCGTCCGCGGTCGGTGCGCCATCCCGCGCGGCCGGCGGCGAAGTGCTCGTTGGCGTAGGCAATGCGCCGGTAATGCTCTTCCTTGAATTCGTTCTCTTCCGTATCCGGCGTGGGATCGCGCCGCTGCCAGAACTGCTCGATGAAAGCATCGCGCTCTTCATCATTCGACAGCGCTTTGAAGGCGGTCAGCTCCTCCGGAGTGATGATCCAGCGCACGTCTTCGTTGAGCCACTTCTTGTAGGTGGAACCCAATTCAACTTTAAGTTTCTTGGCGTTCGCCTTCTTCTGTTGCGGGCTCAGATCGCGCTTCAGGGGATCGGGCTGACCGGGCTGACTTGCCGCTGGCGCGTCCGCCGTCGGAGCGGACAGGTCCATGTTGGCATCGCGGTCATCCGAGACCTTCGCCCCCTTGCTGGTGCCGGCAGAAGTTTGCGCAGCCGGAACGGTTGCCGGCGCCGGCGCGCTGTTGGAGACGGTTGCCATCGCCGGGGCCCCGTCGCTTGTGCTACCTGAATTTGCGCTGCCTGAAGATGAGGTGGGATTTTGCGCGATTACTACCGTCGCCAGCAGAAAAATGCCGGCAAACAAGCCCGAAACGACGTGGAAAAACGAAAACTTCATTGCTGCTACCAGACTCCTGCGAACACACTTTGGCTGCATAAATTGTATGGTTTCGCAGGTGTGAACGCAAGGTTGCGGGCAAAACAGCCCATACAACGCCCCCGATTGCTGGTTACAACCCGCGAAAGCTCCCAAAGTTGTTCGTTACTCTGGTTTAAGCTCGACTTTTTCAGAGGTTCGTCTCCCATATTTCTGCGGTAGTGACGCAATTCTCAGCGACTCGTCATGCAACGCTGCCACTCGTCGCGGGCGATCAACATCGCTGGCCGCCCCGGCACCGCGAGCAGCTATAATCGGGTGAATCCGGAAGAGGCTTTCGTGCGTCGCGCATCTGGCAGCGATTGGCTGGTAGGCATCCAGCCCTGGTATTTTCGCGCGTTGCTCTCGTCAGGAACCTTACTCCGTCGTAATCCGTAACAAGACACAGATTATGTGTGCCTGTATGGGTTCCCCGATTGAGGACTCATGAAGAACTGGAAAAAGATTGCGCTGATCGTCGGAGGAGTTCTGCTGCTGCTGGCCATTGTTGGCTTCTCGGTACAGCAGAGCCGTAAGGGCGTCGTTCCGGTGCAGACCGGGAAGGTGGTGAAAGCAGACCTGACCGCGGTCGTCACCGCTTCGGGCGAGATCAAGCCCAAGGTATATGTCAATATCGGCGCCAACGCTTTTGGCAAAATCACCCACCTTTATGTAAAGGAGGGCGATCGCGTCAAGCAGGGCCAGATGCTGGCCACCATTGAGAACGTTCAGCCGGAAGCCGATGTCAACGCCAACAAAGCTGCACTCGACAGCGCGCAGACCGACTTCGTCGCCGCCGAAGCCGCAGTCAACACCGGTGTCGCCGAGTTGCGCCAGGCCGAAGCCGAGTACGAACGCGCGCATCTCGACTACGACCGCAACAAGGCGCTGTACGATCAGCAACTCATTGCCAAGTCCGATTACGACACCAAAAAAGCCGCTTGCGATACCGCTACCGCGCTGCTGAACCAGGCCAAGGCCAAGCTGGCGCAAGCCCGCGCGCAGCAGGACTCGTCGAACATGCGCATCAAGCAGAACGCCGCCAACCTCACGCGCGTTACCGACGTGCTGAGCAAGACCGAGTACAGCGCGCCGTTCGACGGCGTCATCACCAACCTTCCGGTACGGGAGGGTGAGACCGTGGTCATCGGCATTCAGAACGCCCCGGGCAGCACGCTCATGACGATTGCCGACACCTCGGTCATCACCGCCGAGGTGATGGTCGACGAAACCGACATCGTCAACGTGAAGCTGGGGCAGCCTGCGGATGTCACCATCGACGCCATTCCCAAGCAGCATTTCAATGGAGTGGTCACAGAAATCGGCGACAACGCGGTCATCCGCTCGACCGGCGTTTCGACCGCGCAGTCCACCTCGAGCAGCCAGGAGGCTAAGGATTTCAAGGTGGTGGTCACGCTGCAGAATCCGCCCGACAACCTGCTGCCCGGCCTTTCTACCACCGCGCGAATTACCACTGCGACCCGCAACGGAGTGCTAAGTATCCCGATTCAGGCGCTCACCGTTCGCCAGCGCCAGGACCTGGAAACCGACAAGGACAAGAAGAAGGACAAAGGCAAGGTCGTCCAGGCCAGCGTGAAAGACGACAAAGGTAAGCTCAAGGATGACCCCAAGGAAGAATTGACCGGCGTCTTCGTCCTGAAGAACAAAAAGGACGCCGTCTTCGTACCAGTGACTACCGGTATTGCCGGCACCACCGACATCGAGGTCACCAGTGGTTTGCAGGAGGGTGACGAGATCGTCACCGGAAGTTACAAGACTCTGCGCACACTGAAGAACGGGGCGAGCGTCAAAGTAGATAACACCCCGGTTAAAAAAGCGGAAGAGTCCTAATCCGGAGCGACCCGCCCTAAGGCGAATGCACGATGAGTGACCTGCAAGACGCGCGGCGCAACGAGGAGAAACGAATGGCAACGGAACTGGCGACCCTGCGTGACGAAACCCTGGTGGCGCCTCCCGAGCAGTGCGTCATCTGCACCGAAGATCTGTGGAAGACCTACGACATGGGTTCCGAGCAGCAGGTACAGGCGCTGCGCGGCGTGAGCATCAAAATTCAGCGCAACGAATATGTCGCCATCATGGGACCGTCAGGCTCCGGCAAATCGACGCTGATGAACCTCATCGGCTGCCTCGACACGCCCAGCAAGGGCAGCTACTGGCTCAACGGACAGCTGGTCAGCGAACTCGACGACGACGAACTGGCACGCATTCGCAACAAGGAAATCGGCTTCGTCTTCCAGACCTTCAACCTGCTGGCTCGCGCCACCTCGCTGCACAACGTCGAACTGCCGCTGATCTACGCCGGCATTCCTTCCGACGAGCGGCTGGAGCGCGCCAAGGAGTCCCTGCGCTCGGTAGGCATGGACGGCCGCATGAGCCACAAGCCCAACGAACTCTCCGGCGGGCAGCGCCAGCGCGTCGCCATCGCGCGCGCTCTGGTCAACCGCCCGTCGATCCTGCTGGCCGACGAGCCCACCGGAAACCTCGACTCGCAGACCGGCGTCGAGATCATGGCGCTCTTCGATCGCCTGCACGAGCAGGGCAACACCATCGTCCTCGTCACCCACGAGCACGACATCGCCGAGTACGCCCACCGCGTGATTCACATCCGCGACGGCCAGGTCTTCAGCGACCAGAAGACGGCCAGGGCGTAGCGCGAACTTTGTTAGTGGCGTCATTAGTGGCGTCATCTGTTAGTGGCGTCATCCTGTAGTGGCGTCATCCTGATTTCTCCTTGGCTGTCATCCTGAGCGAAGCGAAGGACCTGCTGTTTGCCCCACGCGCCGTAGGCGTGTAACAGGTTAGCCGGGGTGCCCCATTCCGGCATCTTTTGCCGGGGTGGGGATTTGAACCACCCCGTGAGCGCCGTAGGCGTGTAACAGGTTAGCCCGCCGTTTCAACGGCGGGGAACGTGGCCTCTGAAAGGCTGAGTGCCGTAGGCACGGCACAGACGCCTGTGGCGCATATCACTGATACTCCTCGTCGTTTTCTCTTACGCTCTCAGCATGGCGCATACGTATACCTCCTCCCTTTTTCACTGCGTCTTCAGCACCAAACAGCGAATGCCCATCCTCCGCGACCCGCAAGGTCTTTGGCGTTACGTTTCGGGGATATGCAAGGCGAAACAGATCGTTCTCGTGACCGCCGGCGGTACCACCAATCACGTCCATCTGTTAATCGACCTGCATCCATCAACTCCACTCTCAAAGGCCATGCGGGAGGTCAAAGGCAATAGCTCGCGGTGGCCGAACCAGACCCAATCCCGCTTCGCGTGGCAAGAAGGATACGGTGCATTCAGTGTCAGTCAGTCGCAGCGCGCGGCGGTTGTAAGGTACATCGATAATCAAGAAGAACATCATCGGAAGCGGTCGTTTGAGGAAGAATTCGTCACGCTATTACGCAAATGCGGGATGGCGTACGACCCTAAATATGTGTTTGGTTGAGGTGTCGTCCCCCCCGGGACTCGTAATCAATTAACAATCTTTTCCCGCCGTTGAAACGGCGGGCTAACCTATGCCTCGCCTACGGCGCTGGGATTCGGGTCATTCCCACCGATGTGCCTGTACACAACGGATCGTCCGACCGAGCACTTCGCCCCCGGGGTGCCCCATTCCGGCATCTTTTGCCGGGGTGGGGATTTTGCACACCCACCCGGGCAACAACCGCCCGAGTGGGCCACCCGGTGCATCATCCCTAGAACTGCTTGATCGCGTCACCACCAGAGGTCAGGTTGTTGTCGGTCTCCAGCAGCAACACCTGGTTCGGGCTGACGATGTAGCCGGTGTAGCTGCGCGTACCCTCGGCGGTAGTCGTGATGCTCAGCGTCATTCGACCCGGCGCGACAGCACCAACGCTGTAGCTGCCTTGCAAAGTTTGTCCGGTATAGACGCCCGCCGGATCGTTGAGATCCAGCGTTCCCGCCAACGTGCCGTTGCCGTCGGCAGAGATTTGTCCGCTGACCCCGCTGGCATTGCTGTTAACCAACACGCCATTCACGATGAAGTAGCCAAACTGCTTGGTGGCGAAGCTGCCCGCCCAGGCCGCGTTGGTGGTGACCGTCCCGCTTTGCGCATAGATGTTGCCGCCGCCGACTGCATTGGTGCGCTCGTCGAGATAGTAACCCTGCGTCGGCGAGAACAGATACATCGCGAACGGCAGGCTGGCGTTATTCACATTCCACGTGCCGGAGATGTACCCGTTCGCGCCCAGGCTGTAGCTGCCGGAAAGCGTTGCCGAGCCCTGGGTTCCGGTGTCGTTGACATCGAAATAGCCGGTGGAGACATTGCCGCCCGAAGCATTGATATAGATCAACGTGTAGGACACGCCGGCACTGGTGTTGGCCGAGCTGTTGATGACGTAGCTGCCATTGAAATCCGTGGCTGCGAACGACGACTGCGTCTGCAGGTCGGCGCTTCCCAGCAGGAAGGTCGCAGCATTGGGATCGGCGAGGAAGCGGAAGCGTCCCGACGAGACCACGTAGTAAATCATGTTCGACGAGCCGGTGCTCGAGCCGCTGAACGAGCCCGTACCGCGTCCCAGCGCATCGATCGCGCCGTACGAACCGGTGACCGTCTGGCTCTTGATGATGGTGCCGCCGCAGTTCACGTCCTGCGTGCCACCGATGGCGCCGCCACTCATGTTGAAGAGTCCGGCTGAGTTCACCGATCCGCAGCCCAGCCCGCTCCCGGAGAAGCCAAAGGCGTAATTGCCCGAAGGAGCGGCGAGCGTTGTTCCTTGCGCTTCAAGATTCCCCGTAGCGGCTACCACGCCGTTATCGGTTTCGTTCAGCACCGCGTTGCTGCCGGCTTTGATCGCGATGGCAAACTGGAACTGCCCGATGGAGTTGCTGAAGGTCAGCGTGCCGCGACCATCGGCCCCCACACTGTAAGTTCCCGTCGCGGTAGTGGCGTTAACGTAGCCCGAAGTTGTGTCGACGATATCTTCCTCGCCGCCGGTAATATTGCCGTTGCCATCCGCGGTGACCGCGCCAACCGCGTAGAAGGGATTGGCGTTGCTGTCGAGACCCGACAGACCGAATACGTAATTACCCTTCAGCGACGAATTACCGAACGTCACCGCCGTGATGGTCACGATCGAGGAACCTGACACCGTCGTCATATCGGTGATGAAAGCCGTGACGGTAACGCTGGCCGGGTTGGGTATCACCGATGGCGCGGTATAGAGGCCGGTGGCGCTGATGGTGCCGACCGACGCGTTTCCTCCGGTGACGCCATTGACCTGCCACGTAATGCTGTTGTCGCTGGTACCGCTGACCGTGGCCGTGAACTGTTGCTGCGAGCCTTCCTGCACATTCGCAGTTGCCGGCGAAACCGTAACGCTGGGAGTGGTCGGGTTATTGCTGTTATTGCCGCAGGCGGCAAGAGCCAGCGTAAGCATCACAGCAGACGCGGTCAGAATCGCTCGTTTCATCCGGGACCTCGGGAACCTTTCGTTTAATTCGGCCTTAGATTGTCGAAAACAGAGGGGCAAATTGCAGGGTCTGTCGCGACCCAAGTGCGCGGAGTTTACCACATGCCCAGGCAGCCGGCTGATTGCCCCCTGCAAAACTCGCCAGCCACTTTAAACTCCTATCTTCGACGGTAGTTCCGGAATTTTTGCCGCCTGTCTCCACGAAATCAACCCGAAATTGTCGTAATGCCTCTCCCGCCCGGCAATCGCGTGCGATTGGTTTGTAAACCGATGTTTACTTAAGCTCCACCCTGGCGCTTTGTCTTCTATCTCCGGAACCGTTACCCTTTTGCTGGGGAACATTTCCTCAGAGGCCTTCCAGCTCTCATGCGCTCAGTCTTTCTTTTCTTACTGCTGTCCGTCGGCGCTGCTTGCGGGCAATTCGGCATTCCCACGCAATCCACCAAGGTGACCAATGAGGCCGACGTTCGCAATCGCGTCGGGCAATATTGCCGGCTCGACTATATGGGAGCTCGCCTCAGCGATCAGGACTGGCAGAAGCTGAAGCCAGTCGTCAATTGGCCGAACAACCCCGATTTCCCGCTCATCGACGTGGTTTCGCGTTATGACATCGGCACCAACACCGCGCAGACGCACGGCAAATGGCATGTCACGGTGACCTACCATATGCTGGGGCGCTTCACCGTCGGGCAGGGCTACTCCACCGAAGTCGCCGGTAGCGATAAAGAGGTCGAATTCACGGTGCAGGAGATCAACGGCGATCTGGAGGTTACGGACATGGACCCTAACTACCCGCGGCCGTCGCGCGGCGCCATGTTGAAATGGCTGGAGAGCAAGCAGGCCGCCGCCTCCCCGGAAACCAAAGTCATCTACGAGCAGGCCATCAAAGACCTCTCCGCCCAGTCCGGCTCGCCGTTCGCCAAGTAGGGGGCAGACGTCTGCGCCCTTGCCGAACGATTTGAATCGCAACGTCTCCCGAACTGTCATTAAATTTCTTGAGGCTGTCATTCTGAGCGCAGCGAAGAATCTGCTTTCCGCCTCTTGAACTGTCATTCTGAGCGGAGCGAAGAATCTGCTTTGTGCCCATGCGCCGAGGATCACTGAGTTGACCAGGGCTCTGTGCGTCCCGTCACATACGGGTTCTGATCTGCATGCGACATTGCCATTACCATGTCGCGCGAGCACCGCTACTTCGTTTACATCCTCTCCAGCAAGTCGCGCCGCATTTACACCGGCGTTACGGGCGATCTTTTCCGCCGGGTTATGCAGCACAAGCGTGGCGAAATTAAGGGGTTCACTCAGCGCTACAAGATCAATCGGTTGGTTTGGTACCGGGAATTCCAATATGTCCGCGATGCCATCCGCCGTGAAACGTCCATTAAAGGGTGGCTTCGGGCAAAGAAGATCGCCGTGATCGAACGGGAAAATCCCACCTGGAAGGACCTGGCCGATGACTGGGGAAAACCATTGCCAAAGCTGAGCTTTTCGCCCGGTGAGACGAAAGCAGATTCTTCGCTCCGCTCAGAATGACAAATCTGACGCAACGATTCTTGAACTGTCATTACCTTCACGAACTGTCATTACTTTTCTTGAACTGTCATTCTGAGCGGAGCGAAGAATCTGCTTTCGTCCCACGCGCCGAGCATCACTGAGTTGACCAAGCTCTGTGCGTCCCATCCAGCGAAACGGTGATCAAATGGGTGGCTTTGGGCAAAGAAGAACGCCTTGATCGAACGGGAAAATCCCACCTGGGACGATCTGGCCGATGACTGGGGCAAACCGTTGCCAAAGTTGAACTTTTCGCCCGGTGAGGGGAAAGCAGATTCTTCGCTACGCTCAGAATGACAAATCTGACGCAACGATTCTTGAACTGTCATTACTTTCTTGAACTGTCATTCTGAGCGGAGCGAAGAATCTGCTTTCGTCCCATCGCGCCGAGCATCACTGAGTTGACCAAGCTCTGTGCGTCCCATCCGCGCGAAACGGTGATCAAAGGGTGGCTTCGGGCAAAGAAGAACGCCGTGATCGAACGGGAAAATCCCACCTGGAAGGACCTGGCCGATGACTGGGGAAAACCGTTGCCAAAGTTGAGCTTTTCGCCCTGTGAGAGGAAAACAGATTCTTCGCTCCGCTCAGAATGACAATCCTAAAATATTGCCAGAGGGAGCAGAAGCTTCATGCGACCGCGCATTCCTCTCCCCGGGTCATTCCCCTGAACTTCCCGCTTACCCTTCCCCCGGCAATTCGTCTATCTTCTTGCAGGCGATGACATTCGGACCTGCCAGCTGACAACTTGAGGTCACGATGCCGGCCGATGCGGTAGCAGTTCCTCTGACGGTTCCTCCGGTACTTCCCGGTGCAATGCGGGATACCGGCGAAACATGTTTTGTGACAACCTCGTATAAGAGAGGTATAGCAGAGCGTGCCCAAACCCGGATGAACGACGCGGAACTGATACGGGAGGCGCAACGCGGTAATCACGCGGCCTTCGAAGAGCTGGTGCGGCAGTACGACGCGCCGGTGCTTCGTCTTGCCTACCACATGACGCGTTCTGAGCAGGACGCGCAGGACATCTACCAGGAAGCCTTTCTTAAGGCATATCGCAACATCAACAACTTCCGCTTTGAATGTTCGTTCTATACCTGGATCTATCGCATCGTCACCAACCTGTGTCTCGACTATCTGCGCAAACGCCAGGTACGCAAGGAAGATTCGGCCGTCATCTCCGACTCCGAAGGCACGACCTACGACTTGCTCGATCAGGTAGCCGATCAGCGCTCCGGCGCCAGTCCGGAAAAAGATCTGATGCGCCGCGAACTCGGTGGACGCATCGCTAAAGCCCTCGACAAGCTGACCCCGCGCGAGCGCATGGTCTTCGAGATGAAGCACTACCAGGGATTGAAGCTCCGTACCATTGGCGAAATTTTGAATACCACAGAAGAGACGGCAAAAAATACGCTGTTCCGCGGAACGCAGAAACTGCGCGCCGCTTTGAAAGACATGAGGTAATTGCAATGCTCGATGTGCGCCCCGATAACGGTTTTATTCATGCCCCTGCTGCAGGAGTTACGCCATGAACTGCGACTGGGTACAACAGAACATCACGCTTTATCTGTACAACGAACTGGCCGATGACGCGCAGCATGAAGTGCGGCAGCACCTTGTCCGCTGCCCCGCCTGCGCCGCCGAGCTTTCCGCGCAGCAGCAATTTCAAAGCGCTATGAGCGTGCTTCCGGTCGAGGAAGTTTCCCCCAGCTTTCTGGCCGCAGCCCGCATGAAGCTGCAGGAATCGTTGGAACAGGTACAGCCGCACCGCGCCTGGTATCACCGCTTCTCGTTCGATCCCTCGGCATGGATGCGGCAGGTGCGTTTCTCGCCCGCGTTGGCGTCGGTTATTTTCCTGGTGGGATTCGGCGGCGGCATTGGCGCCATGTATCAGGCCATGAGCGGCAAGGCCCCTACACCGGCGGCCACCATGCAGGCCCCGGCCGAAGCGGCCATCAGCGGCATCACCTCCATTCAGCGCGATCCCAATACCAATCAGGTCAAAGTTTCCTACGACAAGGTCATGCCCGAGTCGGTAGAAGGCACCGCGACCGATCCCAAGATTCAGGACCTGCTGCTGTACGCCGCCAAGAGCAACGACAATTCCGGCGTGCGGCTGAACTCGGTGGACGCGCTGAAGGGCAAGTCGGACGATCCCCGCGTCCGCGAAACGCTAACTTATTCCCTGCGTTATGACAGCAATCCCGGCGTGCGCCTGCAGGCACTGGAAGGCCTGAGCCCGCTGGTGAAAGATGACATTCGCGTGCGCAACGCCGTGCTCGAAGCGCTGCTCAATGACAGCAACCTGGGCGTGCGCAGCGGCGCGTTGCATTCGCTGGAACCGGTGAAGGCCGACAGCAGCGTCCGTATGGCGCTACAACAGTTGGCCAAGGAAGATCCCAGCGATTACATTCGGCACGAGTCGCAGCAGCTGCTGGCCTCGACGCCGAACATGTTCTAGCTGGATGTGTGGCAGGGATGACTTCACCTGTTGCCGCTGACGTTCGTTTTGGCGAGCTTTGTATCCAGGGCGAGCATTGTACCCAGCACGGAGCCGAAGGCGGAGTGTTGGGTATCAAGGGCGAGCTCTGTATCAGGGACGACTTCAGTCGTGCCGACAGCGGGCACAATAAACGGGGCTTTGGCCCCTGCAGAAACCAACAACTTTCGCTCCCTGCGGTTTCCCGCCTGGTGCAGCGGGACGTGAGATCTACATGGGGAGGGTGGAACGGTTGAGTGCACTGCCTGGTTCAGGGGCGATAACAGGCACCACGAACGGACGCAAGGCCTCGCTCCGCAAGTGCGTGGGCATGGCCGTCGGCTTGGCGCTGGCGGTCTCGCTGCCTTTGCTGGCGCAGCACGTTCGCATTTATCAGGACGGCAATTCCTGGGTCGAGGAGACGACCGGGACGCTTCCCGTGTCTCGCGATTTGCGCGTCAACACCGACCTCGGCTCCATCGATGTGCGGGGACGGGCGCAAGGCATCCTGTATGTCATCCGCAAACGGACCTTCGCCGCCAGCAAAGAAGAGGCGCAGCGCGATTTCCAGAAGATGAAGTTTTCCGCCGCCAACAGTGGCGATCAGGCCGTGCTGGACGGCCGCTTGTTGGAGCGTGGCTTTACCCGGCTTGGCGCGGACATTTCCCTGCAGGTGCCGTACAACCTCCGCAAGGTGCTGCTGACCACCGGAGGCGGGGCCCTGCGGTTGAGCTCGCTGGCGGCCGCGGTCACGGGCAAGACCAGTGCCGGCTCTATCAAGTTGGATGACCTGGCTGGCCCGGTGAACATCACCACCGGAGGCGGCGAGGTCGTCGGTGGCAGTCTGGGGTCAGAGGCCATCATCAAGAACGGTGGCGGCGGCGTGCATATTGACACCATCACCGGCGCAGCCAGGATCACCAACGGCGGAGGCCCGGTGTACGTCGGCTCGGCGAACATGCTGCTCATCGATAACAGTGCAGGAAATATCGACGTGCGCCGTTGCTTTGGTAATTTGCAGGCCTCCACCGGCGGCGGCAACGTGGAGGTCGGTTCGGTCACCGGCTCGGTTCGCATTGACGCAGGCGCGGGCAGCGTTCGCGTGGCCGGAGCCGGTGGGGAAGTACAGGTGACGACCGGCGGCGGCAGCGTGGAGTTGCTCAAGGTAGCCAAGGGCGCCAGGGTCGATACGCCCGTGGGCGCTATCACCGTGCAGTTCACCGCCGTGCCGGGAGCCTTCACCGACTCCTCACTGCGTACCGGAGCCGGCGATGTGCTGGTTTTCTTGCCCGACGAGCTACCGGTGACCATACATGCTTCGTCTGATATGGCAACCGGATATGGCATTCATTCGGAGGTGCCGGGCATTCGCATCAGCAAACAGGGCGGTCTCTTTGGACCGCAATCGGCCTGGGCGGAGGGCGGGCTGAACGGTGGCGGGCCGTTGTTGCGCATTCGCACCAATATGGGCCACATCGATTTTCGTAACACGCAGTAGTTTTGCGTAGTGGGCCAGTCGGTTGTCATCCCGAGCAAGCCGCTTTTGCGAAGCGAGGGATCTAGGCGTGCCGATTCGCGCCGGTGCCGGGGTCCCCAGAATGCGCCGCTTTTGCGCGTTCTGGGGTGGTCGAAGCGCGAAAGAGCCTGCCCTGAGCGAGCACAGCGAGTCGAATGGGCACGCATCCGCATTCGACTGACCCACTACGGAGCTTTAAGCAGGACTGGACTGATAGTTATGATTTCCGCAAGCCTCTACAAATCGAAGACCCAGCTGGCCGTTCTGGCGGCGGCCCTGTTGGTGACGCTACCCGCGGCGTTCGCTGGTTCCAATAATTCCGGCGCCTACCTGGGCGTTCACATCGGCGACATCACTGCCGAGGTGGCCAGCAACCTCAAGCTCAACGACATCAGCGGAGTGGTGGTGCTGGCCCTCGATCACGACGGTCCCGCGTGCAAAGCCGGAATCAGGAATAACGACATCATCACCTCGGTGGCGGGCACGCAAATTCACAACACCCAGCAGATGTTGGAAGTGATGAATGGCATGGCCGCCGGCAGCGTCGCCAATGTCGGTATCGTTCGCGACGGCCGGCCCGAGAATGTGAAAGTCACCTTGGGCAACCGCAAGAACTGGATGACGCCCACTCCTGCTCCCATGCCCAACAGCGCGATGGCCAAATCCTTTGCCGGTCCCATGCCCCCGGTCGCCTACCCGGCAGATGTTGAAGTTCCTCTGATGACGCCCGCCTCCGCGCGCCGCGGCATCGTGGTCGAAGCGCTTACCCCTCAACTGGGTGAATTTTTTGGCGTTCCCAACGGACAGGGTGTGCTGGTGCGCAATGTGCAACACGGCAGCCTGGGTGCTAATGCCGGGCTGAAAGCCGGCGACGTCATCATCAAGATTGATGGTCAGATGATCCGCGACCTTGCCGACTGGCGTCGCAGCATGAACATCTCCAATGGCAAGACCTCGTTCTCCATCATTCGCGATAAGCGCGAGCAAGTGGTCGAGATGGTCGCGCCCGGCCCATCGGGCGAACTCCGCCTCGGTGAAGATTGGGACTATTTCGCCGGCGACCTGAACGCGTTGAATCAGCCGATGGAGAGCCTCGGTCCTGCGATCGACGAGCAGACTCAAGCGATGATGTTCTCCTCCGATGAGCTGGAGAAGATGCAGCGCGAGATTGAAAAGTCGGTGAACAAAAGCGTCAACAAAGAGCTCAAGCAGGAGACCAAAGAAATTCAGAAACAGATGAAAGCTCTTGAGCCGCAAATCCGCCGGCAGACCGAAGACCTGCAGAAGCAGATGGAGCAGATGCGGCCCGAGATCGAGAAGCAGACGCAAGCCGCCCGCGAGCAGATGGAGCAGCTCGGTCCTGAGCTGCAAAAGCAAATGCAAGAGATGCAGAAGTCGATGGTCGTGCTGAAGGATCAGGACCTGACAGAAATGCGCGAGCAGATCAATGACTCGCTAAAGAGCATCACCCCGCAGCTTCAGCAGCAGATGAAACTCATCGCTCCACAAATCCAGCAACAGATGCAGCAGCTGCAAGAAGAAATGCAGCAGCACCAGCACGAGTGGCAGGACATGATGAAGAATTTGCCGAATTCAACTGAGCGGCCGAACGAGATGTAGGGAGGACGGTAATTAGCAATTAGCGTAATTAGTAATTAGTAATTAGTAATTAGTAGTTAGCAGTTAGTAGCTAGCAGTTAGTGGTTAGCAGTTAGCAACTATCAATTAGCCATTTTTAAGCACCTTTAGAGCTGTCATTCTGAGCGCAGCGAAGAACCTGCTTTCGTTTCTGCAACAAAGACCTTCCCCATTGGATCCGTCGTGTGTCGTGCCGGTGCCCCATTCGGGCGCGGTTCGAAACTTCACCGTGGGTGCCCCATTCCGCCATCCTTTGCCCGGGTGGGGCTTTTCGTATCCATTGGAACTCTACTCCCACAGACGAGAACCCCACCCCGGCAAAAGATGCCGGAATGGGGCACCCGATTCTAGAGGTTCAGCCTGCAGCCGCGAGTCGGCCGTCCGACCCAATTCCATCAGGCTGTCATTCTGAGCGCAGCGAAGAACCTGTTGTTGCCTCCGCAGCGGAGAAACTTCCCTGGCTAACCACCCGCGCGTGTCATCCCGAGCGGAGCGCAGCGTAGTTGAGGGACCTGCAGTTTGATTGCACCACAAAAAACGTTTCCCAAATGCCTCTTTGTCTTACGCTGTCCCACAGAGTGGGATCGACGAACGTAGCACCGCCTGAACTACTGCACTCGTTTGAGGTCCTGGACCCAATCGGTTTCCCACGTTTTGCCGCCATCGGGTGATTCTGCCTGCTCCCAGTGACATGATGTGGGTGTGATCTCGGACCATATGAACCTGGTGCGAACAGGTTTCCCGTTTTCGGTATCGTCGTTCGCATAGAACATTCCCACGCCATTGTGGAAACTGCCTATCACGGGCGGACCTATCGGTGCCTCCGGCTTCCTGCTGTCCATCCACCAAATCGACCACTGCCCCGACTTGGCGTCGAACGATCGCGGAGCCACACCGCGATAAGTGCCGCCCGGAACCTCGAACACGGTGTCGTCGACATTAGCGTAGCCACCCATCAGTGGCTGGTTGAACAATGTCCCCTCGAATTCAACCCACTCGTGACTGTTGACGAGGCGTTGCTTCAGCTTTCGATGATGAACCTGCCAGTGCCCCACCAAAAAATCGAAGTCATGCAGTCCGGGCACCGCAGCTTCTGCATGAGTTACCTCTTTTCCCGAACCCGGGGAGGACTGGGCGACAGAGGGTCCCGACACAACTAGGCCCAGACATAGCCACAACAGGAAAACAATGCGCTGAGGTATTTGCACGCGTGACTCCTTTTCGCACCGAGATAGTGACACTTGGGACTAACAGTATCAAGCAGCGAGAGCGGTGCCCCAGGTTCGCCCATCTGTTGGGCTAACCTGGGTAGTGTCTCAGTTTGAATAGGGCTGCGTCCCTTTCGCGCGTCGGCGGGTTCTTTCTGGCAGAAGCGTTATTACGATCGCAACGTGCGAAACTCGCGCGAGTTTACCATCAAGCTGCGGTATTTGCATCGTGATCCTGTCAAGCGAGGACCGAGGAAGCGGACCAGCGGAAGTGGAGCAGCTTCCGCCATTACGCTTTTCGAGAAGTAGGAGTGGTAGAGATTGAGTCAGAATGGACGGCGCGAGATCGGGAGCTGAAGACATTTAGGATTGCCGCCTCGGTTCTTCCTCTGCCCAGGTTAGCCTCGCCCAGGTTAGGCCAACCGATGGCCGAGCCCGGGGCACCTGCCGGTTTCAACCGCGCCGATGCTACAGGAGCTTGCGACGTAGGGCGGTAACGGCTCCTAGAATTCCGGTGCCCAGCAGCATCATCGACGCTGGCTCCGGCGTGGTGAATTCCAAATCGACAGCCCAATCAGGCGATAGGCCATAGCCATCCCAAGCGTTCGCAAACAGGTTATCGAACCCGCTGCCGTTGTTGAAATACGCGAAGCCGTTCAGATACTGGTTGGCCGAGCCGTTTGAGATATAAGCGCCTCCATCGGACTGCAGATAGAACTTCGAGGCGCTGAGGAACATGACGTACTGTTGGCCGGTATTCACGAACAGATTGCCGGTGTTGAAGGTCAGCTCTTCGTTGCCGAGGTTGTCGTAATTGAGCTGGCCGCTGTCGTACAGCAGGGTACCAGCGTGGGTTCCGGTCCAGGTGGCGATGTAAGCGCCGGTGATGATATTTCCGTCGTAGTATGGATCGCCCATATAGAACGAGAAGCTCGTAAGAAAGCTGATGCCGGCAGGCGCAGTGAAAATCTCCCCATACGTTTGGGTGGAGCGGGCATCTCCCCCGAAGGGCGCCCAGCCGTCGTTGTAGCCGGTGAAATTGTTGATGGATGTGTCAGCGAAGCTGCATACCGCAAGCAGCAGAACAGCGGACAGAAGCAAAGCTTTTTTCATAACTCCTCCCAGAGTCAGGTGTGAGTCGCAGACCGGCGGGGCCTAAAAGCATACCACGGAACTCTCCACCGACTCCGCGCTTCCACAACAACAAAGGCGCCGAATTTGACTCCGGCGCCTTGCGCAATCTTGCTATGAAAACTCCTACCCCTTACTGATGTTGATGTCTCCCTTGTCGGAGTTGATGACCAGGTGTGCGGCGCCATTGCCGACCGTGCCGGTCGCTCGGGACGTGCCGCCAGCTTCCTTGTCGACTTTGACGTTGCTGAAGTCGGTGGTAATGTCGCCATGGCGCGCGTTGGCATCGATCTGGAATCCGGCATTGGCCGGAAGCGTCAGCGTGATGTCACCTTTCCTTCCGGTGATAGTCATCCTGCCGACGGGCAGCTTCTTCGCGGCGTGGACCTCGATGTCGCCGTTACTCGACTCGAGTTCCAGATCGCCGCTTACATCCTCCAGGTGAACCTCTTTCAGCGCATCACCAGCCGCGATGGCCCGGTTACATCCGTCCCACGCAGCGAGTCGCCGGAAACTTCAAGATCACCCGGAACCGACGCCAGCGTGAGATCGGAATGCGCCGACTTGAACGTCACCGTCTTCGTGATCTTCGAGATGTGAATGTCGTTGAAGAAGTCGCCGTTCAAACGTAGCGACCCGGTAACATCATCCACGTTGGCATCATCGATGTGGCCGTCGATATCCACATCGCCCACGACCTTGGTGACCCGCACCGAACCTTTTTCGAGGTTGATCTTCACCGCGCCGGCAATATCGTTCAGCGTGACATCGCCACGTTGCCCCGAAATCTTGACGTCGCCCTTACGCTCGGTGATGTTCAGATCGCCGCGCCGGCTGGCCACGTCAAGCGCGGCTTGGCGCGGAACGTAGACGTCCATGTCGGTAGTGACGCCATGGTCGCCGGCGCCATTGGTATTGGCGTTCAGCAATACCGAGTCGCCATTGACGGTAACGATGGGCTTGCTGCCCTGGTTGTACTTGTCGGCATCGCTCTGACTGTTGGCGAACAACTTCTTGTGAACCACAACCTTGATGGTGTCGCCATCGCTGGGCTGCACGGTAATGCCCCCGCGATCGCTTACGATACGCAGATTGCCGTTCGCGGGAAAGGACTGCTCCAGCGTGTCGTCATAGGTGAAGGCGCTGCCGAACATGCCGCCCAGGTCGTCGTCCATCTGGATCTGGTCGCGTACGCCGCCCCAGTTCACATCGCGGCTGTAGTGCGCGCCCAGGCCGATGATGATGATGAGTAGCAGCAGCAGCACACTGCCTGCGCCGATGCCCGAAGCACGATAGCCTTGCCGATTAGCGTTGGCGTGCTCGATCAGCTTGATCACGCCCCACAAGATCAGCAACAGCGGCCACCAGTGGCAGAATGCCAGATCGGCACCCGTATGCCGAAGTTGTGCAGCAGGAACAGTCCGCCGATGACGATGAGTACGATCGGTCCCGCCAGCGACCGCTGATAACGCGGAGGCGGCGGTGGGGCGGGCATCATGGGAGGCGGCTATAGGTGCTAGCCATTGCGCACCCCCGGATCGTTGGGATTGTTTCCGCCTTGGTATCCCGCAGGTTGCCACCCGGCTGTATCGGCGCAGGCGTCACCACTGGGCCGGACGCACCGGGCGCCTGGCCGTAAGGAGCTTGCCCGTATGGCGCTTGTCCGTAAGGCGGCTGCCCATAGGGAGGCTGTCCTTATCCCACATTTGCCGGCGGCACGGCGCCGTACTCGCGCGGAACATGTCCGTCGATCGGCGCGCTGTGCCGCAGAAACAGCATCGGCCATCACAATCAGCAACGCCGGCCAGGTACGGTCGAACTCCAGCCAGTAGGAGGAGCTCACCTGCGCCAGCAAAAACAGCACGCCCAGGGTGATCAGGACCGCAGGCCCCAGGTATCCGTGGGCTCGGCATCGAGCGCAACCACAATAAGGGTTATATCTGTATCGCATGACGCCTCCTTAATACCCCATCCGATTGCGCTTCATCAGCACGCGAATGCCGACGGCGATGAGGATGAGCGGCCAAAAGCGCCATACCCAGTCAAAGTGCATCCAGCCAAAAGTGCTCAGCAGGAACAGGACGCCCAGCCCGATCAGCACAAACGCTCCAACCGGAATCTGCTTGTCGTCCGCCGGCTCTTCCACCATAGGTGCGACCGGCGCTCCTTCCACCGGAGCTACGGGGACCGCGCCACCAGGCGCAACCACTGCCCCAGCCGGAGAGCGAGAGCAGAACAGGTTGTTGAACCCGAACGGGTCGGGAGGTTGCAATCCCAACAGGCGGGCCTTGGCCGTCTGATAAGCCTCGATCGGCATATAGATGACGAATGCCGCGATGGCTATGCCAAAGAGTCCGCTGATGTGATCCGCCGCCCAGATCAGGGTGGCGAAGATCAGCACATGGACAAAGCCTTTGCCATATTCGCCGTTATACATGGCTCCGACGCCGGGAATGAATCCCAGCAACGCCGCCAATCCGGGGCTGCCGCTGGCGACCGTAGTCGAACCCGGAGCCACGCGCCGGGTTGGGGTGGCGGCGGCATGGTACCGCTCACCTGAGCTGCGAGGCAGTCCTCACAATAGACGACGCCACGCACGTCCCGCGCACAGTGTGCGCACACCGGTTTACCACAGGTGCGGCAAAAGGCCGTTGCGGGAATGTCTACATGGTTGGCGCAGTTCATAAAGTTTTCCTGTTCTGCCGGGCCCGATTCATTTGCTGTTCGACTGCGGCCGGGGCTTGAGCCAGTACTGGCTCTTGCCCGTTACTGCCATCCGTCTGTACTCCTTTTGTTGCTGGTTGTCGTCTTGTTAGGGTTTTTAGGCGTGTTGGCTGGTCCTCCGGTTTGTCTTCGGGGCGGGCGGCGCGGCGCAAATCGCGGACCCGCGACTCGATTTCATAAACCAGGCGGATGTTTTCGTAGTAGCGCACCACGCGCGCTTCCGTCATGTAGTACGTCTTCTGAATTCCTTTGGCACTCATATCAACGTGCTTCAGATCGGTGACGTGAAATCCGGCAACATTCAGCAGCATGGTGATGGAGAAGAACGCCATGCCGAACGACATGGCGAACCGCGGCGTCACCAGCGGCGCGAACACCGGAGCCAAGCGGCCTTTCAGCCGTCCCCACCAGTTCTCACCCGCCGCGACTGCCTTCTCCCGCGGCTCCGGCAGCGCCCCTGCCGTCTGCACCATGATGTTGTGCACCAGGTTGAGCGGGACCTCGACTTCTTCCAGCGCCTTCAGCCAGTGCATGCCGGCAACGGCTTCCTGATACTGCGGACCGCAAACCGGGCAGCTCTGCTGGTGGGCCTCAAAGCCCGTCAGGCGGGAGCCGTGCAGCGCTCCGTCGAGGGCGTCGGCCAGCAAGGCCTCCCACTCAACGCACTGCATTCCGGATTGGGTGTTGTCTGTCATCCTCAACTAACCTGCCCATAGGTACGTTGCAAAAGTCGCGCTAGTTCCGTTCGTCCCCGATTTATGCGACTCTTCACAGTTCCCTCGGGGACATTGAGCACTTTGGCAATCTCCTTGTAGTCCAAATCCTGCAAATCGCGCAGGATGACCGCCTCCCGCAGCTCGGGCGAGAGCTTTTGCAGGGCCGCCTGCACCATCTTTTGGGTCTCCTGGCTGCGTACCCGCTGCTCTGGAGTTGACCCCTGGTCTTCAAGCTGCTCGCCGATAGAGAGCCCATCTTCCTGATTTCCGGGCGTCGCGTCCAGAGAATCTGTCACCCGGTCATATTTTCCCTTGCGGAAGTGGTCGACCAGCAGGTTCCTGGTTACCGTAGTAACCCACGTCATGAAGGCGGCCCGGCTCCCGTCAAAAGTACCGAGGGTGCGGTAGATCTTAATGAACACTTCCTGGGTCAGGTCAGCCGCGTCATCTGGCGAGCCGGAAAACCGGTAACAGATGTTGTAGATACGCCGGTTATATTGCTGGACGATCTCCTGCCATGCCGCGGCATCGCCCGCCACACAGCGGCGTACCAGAGCATTTACGGCTTGATTGTCGTCCAACGGGCGCTCCCAACAGGCTTTACTCCTGGCCTAAGTTAGCTATTCAGGCTGATGGAAGATACGGAATCGCGAGACCAGAAGTTCGAGTCGTCGAATCCGGCAGGAACGGTAGTGGGCCAGTTCGCCTTTGTCATCCCGAGCGAGCCTCTTTTGCGAGGCGAGGGAGCGGGGCGTCCCGATTCGCGCCGGTGCGCGAAAGGGACGCATCAATTGTGAACTGGCTCACTACCGGCAGGTCGCCGGATTCGTGACGAATTGTAACAGGGGTGAGCGGCAGGATATTGCGAAACGGGCGTGGAATCAGCACGCGAACCCGTATTGGAACTAGCCTGTCACGGCGGGTGCGCACAACGGGCCGGGTGCGGACAACGTGCAGGAAACGCTCCTATTTCGTCAAATTTCGCCTTGAAATGCCCTCGAAAAGCGATTTTAATGGGCTCTTTTTTGGTCAAATTTAGCCCTGCCTCATGCCGAGGGCAGTCCAGCCCCAAAGGCCGATGGCTCGGATATTGGCGCAAATTGGAGGCAATTTCAGGCCACTTTTTGCGCCTTTCGATGGATTTTGAAGCGTTTTCGGAAGGTTTCGAAGGAGTTTTGGGGGCCGAAAATGCCCGTTTCTGCCACCTTTCGCGGGGTTTTGCGGGGCAATTTGTTCGTTCCGGTGTGCGAGGTTTTCCCGGCCCGCACAAATCTGAATCAGACTGCTCACCTTTGTCGAGCCTGGGCACTCCAGCTTCACGTGGGTTCGATTTATATGTTCTTTAATACTGAAACTGTGCAAGAATACCCTGAAGCAGAACCGGTGCACGTGGATGCTTGTCCGTGGCCGGTCAACCCTGTTCGCCTCCACTCCTCCGAACCGAACGGATGAGTGGAGCACCCGGCTAACATTCAAGAATGCTGCGTGAAGAAGCGGGCGGAACTCGAGATGGAGTTCCGCCTCATGATTCGGTTTCGAGTTACTGTAAGCTGCCGGTGGCGGGGGTTGTCGGCGGAGCGGGTTTGTCGCCGCGGCGGTTTGTAGTTGGGTGGTGACCAAGGATTCCAGCCGGGACAGACGCTCCTGGAAAGCTGCGTTCTGGAGTTGGAGTTGCGACTTGAGGGTTCGATCTCCTGTTGCTGGGCGACACCTGTTGCCGCTGAGCTTCGGTTGCTCACGCAGCGATGCAGTTCGTCCTGCTGGGCAGTGACTACCGCGTGCTGCTTCTGCAATTCGTTCAGCAGCATGGGAGCGAGCAACTGATACTTCACCGTCAAGGGCTGGCCGTCTTTGTCGTATACTGCCATCTCGGGATAGACCTTGGCTACTTCTTCCGCGATCAAGCCGTATTGCAGCAGGTGAGATCCATCGTCGTATTGCGGCTTATAGAAGAAGGTCACCGGGCGCAATTGGAACAGCTTGCTGCTGCTGTCGCCCATGTCAGCGATCTGCTCCTTGAACCGGCGCGAAGACATCATCATCACAAGCTGCCCAGCGGCAGTAATGAAGACATTCGCGCCGTTAGAAGTCGTATTGGCGAGGATGGGCTCAACGAAAACCTGGCTCTGTTGGGCGTAGGTATTATTCAACCAGTTCCCGATACGGATCGTGTTACTCTCGCTACTACTGGGACTCTGGTTTGCAATGTAAACGTTGCTGTTTCCGGTGGCATTGCTGGCGCCGGCGTGATCCCCGATGTAAACATTGTCGTATCTGTGGTATTATCGAAACCCGCAAAAGCTCCAAAAAAACTATTGTTGTTTCCAGAAAGACCATTACTCGGTGAGGAGGTCGTGTGGTTCCCGGCCCAGTCTCCGAAGAAGCTGTTGTTTGATCCGCTGACGTTGACGACGCCTGTCTGGTAACCAGTGTAGGTATTTCCGCTGCCATCCTGGTTTTGCCAACCAGAGTAATAGCCCTGAAAGGTATTCCCCCCGCCACTGGTATTGAAAACACCGGTAGAGAAGCCAGTGAAGACGTTACAGCATCCGGTGTTGGGGACGCTGGGAGTGTTGCCGTAGCCAGACTGGTAGCCGATATATGTGTTGAGGCTCCCGGTAGCGGTGAATCCAGCCTGATACCCTACGAAAGTGTCGTTCCCGCCTGGTATGTTAGGGTTATTGCCTTCACCTACACCGACAAACAAGTTACCATCTGTAGAGTTAACTGCGCTGCCGATGCTCAGGACAGGAACCTCAGCAGGACTAATGTCGTACCACGTGTCCGCCGTGATTGCGCCGCCCACCTCGAGTGGGGTCGAGGGGGTTTGGGTCCCGATGCCAATGAAGTTCGTACCGGTCTGCTGGAAAAGAAAACTGCATCCAACTGTATTGGATAACCCCGTTCCCACCCAGCCGGTCAAGTAGGTTCCTGTGGCTGGGTCGGTGCAGGTTCCCATGACGTTGCCGCCGCCGCCGCCCATCGGCGTGTTGACTCGCCTAAGGCCCACTCGCATCCACCGTCACGTAGGTATTCACATTGGGGGTTGAATTCGTGAAAATACCTTGTACGTAGGTTTGGTTAATCTGGGCGCCCAGGGTACCTATCTGGATCGAACCATTGCCGTAGTTCGTCGCGCCGTTGTTGCCAATCTCGATGCTATTGCTGACGTTGTTCTCAGCATTGCCAGCCCCAAATCCGACGAAGATGTTGTTGCTTCCGCTAGTGAGATTGTTGCTGCTTCCAGCTCCATTGCCCAGGTACGTGTTGTAGGATCCAGTTTGGGCGTTCCCTCCGACGAAATTGAAACCGGCGTTGGCGCCAAAGTAGGCATTGAGGGTTCCGGTGGTGTTAGCTCGGCCCGCGTCGTAGCCGACGGCCGTGATGCCGTAGCCGGTGGGGCCGTTGGTGTTTTGGCCAGTCGCATAGCCGAGGAGTGTGTTCCCGCCCGAGTCCACGCTGTAACCCGCATTGGTTCCAACGTAGGTGTTATAGCTCTGATCAATGTTAGCGTGGCCTGCATTGTAGCCCATGAATACGTTGGAGGTTCCGGAGGTGTTGACAAGACCAGTTTGCCAGCCCATGAATACGTTCTGGATACCGGTGTTGTTGGCAGCGCCGGACTCGAAGCCGTAGAAGCTATTGCCGTTGGCGGTGTTTACGGTGCCTGCGTTATAGCCCGTGAAAGTGTTGCCGCTAGTACTCCCGCTGGCCGTGCCGGCCCCTATACCGGTAAACAAATTGTCGGTTCCATCGATACTTAGAACGGTCTGTTCTGTTATCTGATAATGCGCGCTCGCAGTATGCAGGATGTCGATGTCGCCATCAACCTGCAGTTGTTTCGTCGAATTCAACGTACCGGCTTGGAAAGCGGGTCCTATACCAACGAAATAATTTGCGGCCATGTTCTCCCATATGTGGGTGCAACCGACGGTGCCGCTGCCCGTCCACTTGGTCAAGAAATTGTGCCGAAGCTGCAGCTGCCGTGACCGGGCCGCCAAGCGAAGCACCAGAGACTCCAAGGTGGCCAGTGCCGTCAATCAAGACGACGGAGGCCCCGCTGTTCGGGGGGAAGAGATTAGTCACAATACCGCCGATGTAGGTCTGGTTTATATGCGGGTTACCTTGAACACCGATCCGGATTGCAGGACCGGTTTCGTTGGTGCCTGGGTTGCCGATGTAGATGTTGTTACTTTGAGTGGGTCCTGCAGTGCTACCGGCACCGGCACCGATGGCGATATTGAAGTTTCCATTAGTGTTGCTCAAGCCGGCCATGAAGCCGTAGAAGACATTGTTAGACCCGTAATTGTCGAAGCCGGTCTCATAGCCTGTCATGGTGTTATTGCTTCCACGCGAGCCGACGCCGGAGAGCCCCCAGCCGGAGTCGAAGCCGATGTAGACGTTAGCGCTTCGTCCATATTACGGAAGCCAGCGCCAGCACCGACACTAACGTTCTGAATGCCCGTCAGGTTATGTAAACAGGCGGCGGACCCAAAGCAGGAATTCTGATATCCGCTGGTATTGCCATAGCCGGCAGTATAGCCATTGAAGGTATTCAAGAACCCGTTCTTGTTGAGCAGGCCAGCTTGCGAGCCGGAGAAGGTGTTATCGCTGCCTGCGGGATCGGTTCCGCCCACAGTGGCATTACCAGCCTGATAGCCCGAGAAGGTGTTGTCATGGCCAGTGGTATTAGTAGCGCCAGCATCTCGACCTACAAACGTGTTGTTGTTGGTGTCACCGGTGTTAGCCGTCCCTGTGTTCCAGCCGATGAATAAATTTGTGCTGGCGTTATTGGCGGCTCCTGTGTTGCCGACGCTCAGGATCCTGTTTTCGTTGATGTCGTACCAGGTGTATGTGCTGATTGCGCCTTGGACATCGAGGGGCTCAGACGGATTCGCGACACCAATTCCAATGTTGGAGGTACTTGGATCCTGGGTGATGGCGGACGGACAGATGTCGTCCGTCGCGTTCCAGTACATGATGTGATTCGCGCCCGGGGGGCACGGCGCTTTGCTCTTGCCGGAGGTTCCCGCCGTTTGGGAAGTAGTTCCCACGGCCCCGGTGGCACTCAAAGCGATCAGGGCTGTTCCTGTTTCAGCAGATGCGCTACCTGTCGCTGTGGTCGCTGCCTGGACGAATGCTGATGCGGGCAGTCCTCCTAGCGTCTCCGCCTCATGTGCCTTGAAGGCATACGGTACGCTGACCAGCAGGATGCGCGCCTGCTCAGTTTGTCCTTGGACCTGGACGCCCAGAAAGCGCTGTTCCTGGTCAGAAAACAATTCTGCCGGCACACCTTCCGGCTTGGTGCTGCCCAGCATGACGCTGTATTGTCCGGAAGCGTCGGCGTTTACATTCTGGACTTCCGTCCAGAGAGCTACCCCGCCGTCCTGTTGGTTGTAGAGGGCGAAAGTTACGCCTACGGTTTGGGAAGCCAGTAGGGCGCCGTTCGCGTCCTTCAGAACTCCGCCATAGCGAATTAGGTTGGGAACAGAACTGGTAGTGGGCTGTTGTGCGACTTGGTCCTGCGCGAAGGCAGTTACTCCATATGCAAACAACAGCGCAATCAAAGACAACGTAACTACTGACAAGCAAGCTTTGGTTTTCATATACACCCCTCTCGTGATTTACGTTCGCAGTGCTGCGCCCTGCTGGAGTACCTTGGCCACCCCCGGAACGCATTCACCCAGGCCCTGAATGCCTGCCCTACCCTTCTCCACACAGCGACCACGAACTAATAAGTCCAAAATGAAGACAAAGAATCCCTGTCCCGCTCCGGAGCGAACTCCGAGCGGGCAAATAGCTCTATGTGCGTTTCAGTCTGTGCGGAATGACAAGTGGCGCACGGGCCGGAGCGCGGGCCTAGGGAAAAATTACAAGGAACTTCATTAATTCGCAGACCCGAATGAATTGGTTACCGACGAAATGGGTCTGGGTGTTCCCTGGAAAGGGCCTGTATTGCGTGGCCTAGGAACGTGGCCGATGAGGGATGTGTCAGGTCGAGTGCCCGGCTGCACCGATCATTACAGCATCGCCAATGATGAAAGGAGTTCTGTGCGCCGGGGCTCATTTGCTGACCCACGAGTCACGGATTGTTAATATGCGGTTAAATTTGTCGCAAGTCAAGACCACTCAAGTGGTGGCAAATCAGCAGAAGTAAGGAGGCTGACGCAGGAGTGCCCCAGGCTCAGCCTTCCGTTGGCTTAACCTGGGGATTAACACGTCGGGTACACGGAACACGCGAACTACTTGCCGCAACCATCCTTATAGCTGGTTAGCGTGCCGCTGTTGGCTTTCACGGTACGGTCCCAGCAGGTCAAGGTCGAGTCGAGGTAAGTGTAGGTTTCACTGTTTGACTGGTTCGTCGGAGTAGCTACGCCGTTGGGATCGATATTCAGCGTGTCGCCGGGATTCTCCGAGACGTTCATGGTGCTGAAGTAAGTAGGCCATCCATTCAGGGTGGTGAGATCGTTCTCGCTCAAGCCCTGGGTGATGGACGTAACCTGTTTCTGCGAGTTGTCGTTGTACAGGTTGTAGGCATAGTTCAGCGTCATGGGCCATTCATTCAGTTTGGTATCGAGTTGCACTCCGGCCGACGATTTGGTGCTGGTCTGCGCGGCGATGCTGGTGTTCTGCTTCACTGTCTGGTCATACACCGAGCCATCGATATAGACGTTGTAGGTCTGCGCGTTGGCGAAGGTGATGCTCTGCGCGATGTCGGTCTGCACCTTGCCGTGCGAGGTATTCACGTAGCCCGATACCACGAAGCCACGGTTCGACGTTACAGAAACTGTTCCATAGTAGGCGGTGCCGTTGGTCTGGATGTTTTCCTTCACCGTCGGGTTGGGCTGGCCGAGCGTGTCCTTCAATAGCGCGCCGGTAACCTTCTGCGAACCGTGATCGAGATAAAGCAGCAGGGTCGCGGTCGCGGAGAAATACTGATCCGCGTTGTAAACGCTGACCGCGACGGTGTGCTGGTTGCCGTCGCTCAGGGTAGAGGCGAACGGAGTGAGATCGACGCGATAGGGCGCGAAGTTCAGGGTCTGAATACCCGGCACCGGACGCCACAGGTAGGGATCGATGCCTCCGGTATAGATCCACGGATACACCGGAGCGATACCGGCGGGCTGGCCGTCGATGGAAACTTCGCCTTCGCGGAATGCGGTGTTGCCGCAGTTGTAGAGTTCGCCCGCAACATTATTGGGCGCGCAGGTGTACCAGAACTCGTCGTTACTCTGGCTCTGGGCGAAGACGTCGAGATACGCGCGCTCCACGTTGGCCGGCAAAGTGAAAGTCCCGGTCAGTTGGTCGGTGCCGCTGTTGAGGGTAACCGTTCCACCGGTTGCATCGGCCGCCATGGGCAACACCTGATCGGCTACCACCGGAGGCTGCTGATGTTTGCCAACCGGATAAAACTGAAGATAGGCGCTGCCATGCAGATGGCTGGTGTAGGTGCTGTTCACCAGGTTATCCAGATCGACGCGTCCACCTTGTGAGGTAGTGAGCAAAGTAGTGTAGTCGGTAAGGTCAACCTCGGTGTGCCAGGAGCGCTGCACGGTCCCCGATGGCTCGGCGGTGGTGCCGAAATAAACGTTGGTACCGCCAATCCAAATCTCCGCGGTGCGATCGAACTGGCGGCCGGCATCGACCGACCAGTCGGCGTTCAACACGACTTTTGCCCACGGGCCCGCACATCCGGGCGCGTAAGAAAAGAACTTGGGATTGAAGTCGGCGAAATCAAAGTTGCTGAACAACTGCACCGTGCAGGGCTGTCCTGCCGGACGCGGCACCACGGGGTCGGCAGTGACGGTGTTGGCCGATCCGATCTGCGGCATGCTGGGCGCGGTATATTTTTGCGCCAGTGCGGGCAGGCTGATAAGAGCAATAAGAGCCAGTACGGGGACAATCCGACGTAGCTTCGACAAGCAGGACATTTCCATTCTCCTTCGCGCACGCGCCCAGGAGGCGCGCAGAGAGATCGTCATTCAGCATAGTTCCGATGCCGCTCTCTTACAAGCGCCCAGCAGTGCTAAGGCAAGAGTGTTTTGGAATTCGACAATTATGTTCATGGGACGATGCGGCTTCCCACCAATTTGAGAACTGCAGAAAGTGGGACGGGAGCCAGTGGCCTACCCGTCCGCACAGTCTGCCGGGGATGCTAGTCGTCGTCCGGATCGCGAGGCGGTGTTTTGTCATTAATAAAATAGGTTGCGTCTTTGGGGCTGCGAATGGTCTTGAATGTCCGGGGAGAATTAGCAGAGCTGAAGAACGAGGTCAGGTCGGTTTTTGACCGGGCATCGGCGAAGCCCAGCACTCCCTCTGCGAGTCCGAAGTTCTGCTCAATAAATCGCAGGACGCTGCCGAAATCGTAGCGGCCGTTATCAATGTAGCCGGTTGGAGTGTAGGCCGAAACCACCATCAAAGGTACCCGGAAGCCCATCTCATAATCGTTCTGCGGTTGCTGCACCAGGCTTGGCACCTCGTGGTCGTACCACCCACCCCAGTCGTCCCAAAGGATGAAGACAGCCGTGTCCTTCCAATACCCCTGACCGCTGTCGCAGTTGTTGCTGGCTCCCACTGCATTCACGATCGAAGCCACCCAGGCAGGTCCTCCGGGAGCGCCATAACCGGCATGGTCAGAATTCTCGGCCGAAGGTACGACCCAACTTACGCCCCGCAGACTACATCCGCCGATGTCAGTGAGCACGTGGGAAGGAGTGAGGTCAACATTATTGATCCATTCGGAGCCCAGGCATTCGCCGCCATATCCGCTGGATTGGCAGATGTGTTGAATGACGGTTGGCGCAGTCCAGGTAGCGGGAGCACTCGGGGTGTAGTACTTCCAGGAAAATGCCTGCGGGAAGTCTCCCATAGTCTGGATGTCCCAGCAGGGATAAATGTAAGTACTCTCGTGTCCGGGAGGGGAGATCAGATAAACAATCTGATCCATGGCGCCTACGCAACCCGTCGGCATACCACCGGGAATAGCTTCCTCGGCGGCGAAAATACCATTGGCATCATCGCTGGCACCCGGCGCCGAAGTACCTCCAAATAGATATAGGTGAGCTGGAAAACTCGGTCCCTGATTGGTCTGGAACATATAGTTGGCAAAGCCATACTGGGTCGCAATGTCAAGATAGGGATTCAGCTCTCCCGCTGAGTTATCGACATAGCGAAACTGAGGTTTGGCGGGGCACGTACCGGTGCAGGCAACCGCGGCTGCACCATCCATTTTGCACGCCGAGTTCAGGGCAAACTGGTTGTCGCACATCTCTCTATATGCCGGGTGAGAATGGTCCAAATCGTAGGGAGCCGTGAAACTAACCGGTTGGGGTTGGGTAACGCCCCTGACATTCGAGAAGTCGTACCAGTTCGAGGTCTGAATATTGTATTGGTTGGGGCCGGGGGTGATGCTGCAGGAGTTGGAATTACCATACGGCGGTGCGCATAATCCCTGGAACATATTGTCAGGGGTGCGATTTTCCTGCACGACGACGATGATGTGCTGGAAGTGAGGTATTTGGGCAGATAGAGGTGCGACAACCAAGCAGGCGAATACCATCACGATCGAGCCGAAGCGATTCATGGACTTCTTCTCCTTCAAGAACTTCGTGGGTGTTTGTGATGGGGCTTGTGGGGCCTTCGCCTCGGGACGATGTGAAGGTCCTATTACTCGGGGCAGACTACTAAGGCGGTATTGTCAGCGCCTGCCTATAAAAAGACAACCCAGGTAGCACAACAAGTCGCTGGAAATCGACATTCGAGGATGGAGTGAAGCCGAAGCGTGCTATCTGAAAAGAAGTGTCCTATCTGAAAAAACAGGGCCGACCTTTTCGGACGGCCCTGCTGTGTAGTCATGCTACTTGCGACTATTCGCGCTTAGTCATCATCCGGGTCGGCGGGCGGCGTCTTGTCGTTAATGAAGTAGGTTGCGTCCTTAGGGCTGACGATTTTCCTGAACGGCCGTGGCGCCATCACCGAACTGAAGAAAGAGGTCAGATCGGTTTGCGTCCGGGCGTCGGCGAAGCCCAGTACACCCTCCTGGAGTCCGAAGTTCTGCTCGACGAATCGTATGATGCTTCCGAAGTCGTAGCGACCGTTGTCGATGTAGCCGGCTGGGGTATAGGCCGAAACAATTATCAGCGGGACCCGGAAGCCGTACTCATAGTCGTTCTGCGGTTGTACCTGAAGGCTCGGCGCCTCGTGGTCGTACCACCCACCCCAGTCGTCCCACACGATGAGGATGGCGGTGTCGTTCCAGTATCCCAGACCGCCGTCGCATTGATTGCTGGCTCCGACAGCATTCACGATGGAAGCTACCCAGGAAGGTCCGCCGGCCGCGCCATAACCGGCATGGTCCGAATTCTCGGCCGAAGGAATGACCCAACTTACCCCCTGCAGATTACATTGGCTGATGTCAGTGAACACGTCGGACGGAGTCAGATCAACGTTGTTCGTCCACTGTTCGCCCAGGCACTCGCCGTTATAGCCGCTCGACTGGCAGATGTGTGCGATGGCAGTTGGAGCGGTCCAGATAGAGGGGGCACTCGGCGTGTAGTACCTCCAGGAAAACGCTTCCGGGAAGTCGCCCAGCGTCTGGAAGTCGACGCAGGGATAAATTTGAGAACTCTCGTGTCCGGGAGGTGAGATTACATAAACGAAGGTGTTCATGTCGGCTATGCAACCGGTCTGCACGCCACCCGGAATCTGAATTCTCGGAGACGAAGATTCCACTGGCGTCGTCTTGGGTATTGGGTGCCGAAGTACCTCCGAATAGATACAGGTGAGCTGGGAAGCTCGGCCCCTGATTGGTCTGGAACATGTAATTGGCGAACCCGTACTGGGTCGCAATGTCGAGATAGGGATTCAGAATTCCCGTCGAGTTATCGACATAGCGAAACTGGGGCTTGGCGGGGCAAGTACCGGTGCAGACCACCCGGGCTGCGCCGTCCATCCGGCAGGGAGTGTTCAAGGCAAATTGGTTGTCGCACATCCCTACGAACGCCATGTGAGAGTGATCCAAATCGTACTGGTTCCCGAGGTCGACCAATCCGGGTTGGGTATAGCCTCTGGCGTTCGAGTAGTCGCGCCACTGCGAGGTCTGAATGTCGTATTGGTTGGGGCCAGGGTTGGTGCTGCACGACTGGCCGTTGCCATAGGGCGGCGCACATAGTCCCTGGAAGAGATTGTCGGGGGTGCGATTCTCTTGCACCACGACGATGATGTGCTGGAATTGTGGTATCTGAGCATGCAGCGGCAAGACAACCAGACAGGCCAGAACCGCGACGATCGAGGCGACGCATTTCATGCGGTTTCTCCTTCAAAGCATTTGGAGTTGTGGACGGGAACCAACAGGAACCCTTTCGCCTCGGGGCGGCCTTCTTACTTCGGGGGCGAAACTGCGGTATTATGCCTCGCTATCTATCAAGAAGCAAATCAATTTAGCAGAAAAGTTGTATTTGAACTCTGAAAACGAAAGGGCCGACCTCTCGGCCGGCCCTACCAGGTAAAATCTGCATACTTACAGGAGTTACGGCAATGTGGGGGTGTAGAGATCCCGCTTCCTGTATTCCCGGTAAGACCAGGAATTCGCCTGTATTTGATAGACAATTTTGCCGTTGAGATCGACTTCCGTCGATTGAGCGGTTTGCGGCGGAGGGTTAGCTATGGCCCCGTTACCAAAGCTGGCGTAAATGCCATCGGAAGCGGGCAGCAGGTCGGCACTGCCCAACGCTCCGGACAGGGCACCCAGGTTAGCCGAGGTGAGAATGTAGACCGATTTCGCTGACTCGTCCACCAATAACACCATGCCGCGGCTGTAAGGAATCTGTTCACTACACTGTCCAACGCGGATGTTGCCGTCGTCAAATACGGTCATGACGGTTTGTCCAAGGTGCGAGCCTAAGCCTTCCACCTGAAACGCTGCATCATGCTGATGGGTGAACCAGGGAAAAACGTTAGGAATCCCACAATTAAAGCTCGGTGGGTTCTGAATGGTGAAGTCGCCGTACGGTCCCATTCTCCAAAGGATACTGCCATCCCCCTGGCCGTTCTGGTAATTGATTTTGACCACCCAGTCCTGATGACGATGCGATATAAGAAGGTTCCCGTCTGAGGTTAACTGGACCGAGTTGCTGTGCAACCAGTCATTGGCCTGAGTAAAGCTGTTGGGAAATCTGGGACAGCCGCCCGCGCCGTGCGTGCAGATCTCATTCCCGGTGGCTTTCCGACTAAGATCCTCATGGAGAAACGCGTCCCAGGCCCACACTAACTGCAGATTATGATCCAGCACCAGAATCAAGTCGCCGAGAATATCGACTGGATTTTGTTGCGTGCCTCCCTGATACATGGTCGAGACAAGGTCGCTCGAACCCAGCAGCAGGATGTTGCCATTGGGCAGGCGACGAGTTTCGTGGGTGTTGAAATCATCCAGCGCCCGGAATCCTTTATTTACCAACTGCTCATTGATTCTGGTGACGTTGGTTTCCAGAGTTTCGTGACCAGCCAAGTCATATTCGCTCAGCGTAAGGTCATCAGGAAAGCCAAAGACATTTCCCCCGGGTTCCATGCGAGTCATCTGCAATAGAGCGGGGAAATACCAAATCACATTTCCCGCCAGGTCAGTGGCCGTCGGCCAGTGGGTGTAATTGGTGGCAAGGAATTGATGCAAGACGACAGGGTACTCGTAATCGTGTTGGGTAGGCGGAACATTCACCGTAAATTGGGTCGGCGGATAGTCCGCCGGCAAGGGGCCGGTGGTGAAGGGCTGGTCCGCTCCCCTGTTAAAGAAATTAAGGCCGCTTTCTTCCCAGTGCATCAGGTATTGCGTCGAGGGGAGCATGCCGGCGATGTAGAAGTTAACACTGTTCTGCGAGCAGGCCACCGAATTGGTTGTGCTGGATGTATCCGACCCAGATTGCTGAAACCGCACCAGAATGGAATGGCCCGACTGACATGGAGGACCGCTAAACAGCGCCACTAAGGGATGAGAGGTGGGATTTACCGCCGAGCCGCCAGGCGCGGTCACCCAAGGTAACATCACATATGGGACGGAAACTGGGGGATAGGTGATGTAGGGCAGACTGGTGACGTCACGCACTGTGACAATGACCTGGTATGTACCTTCTACCGTGTAAGGTACCCAGGTAAAATAATTCTGGATTGTGTAGTCCTTCACCACCTGAAGCTGACTCTGCAACGACACCGCGAACTGATAATCGTAGACGTGATTCTGTTGCCCATTTTGCACGGTGGCCGACCACCCGATGCTGGTGCCGAGGAACTGCGGGCTCTGGACACTGGGGGTTAGAGTGATGGTTACATCCGGCGCTTTCTTAGTGGCTGAACCCCAGGCAGTAAGAATACAAACGAAGGAGAGAACTGCGACCGCTAGACGGCACGTCCGTACCACGATACACCTCCTGTGAACCGCAATGGGCAAGAATTGGCGAACTGATCCCACCAACGTGTTTCTATAATCGGCCAGTTTGACTTAGTTTGATCAGTGGACGCCGGGGAGACTAGGTGGCACTAACTAACCCTGACTCTAAGTTCGATTGCTGTCAAGAATCGAAAATAGATTTGAGTCCAGAACGTGCTATTTTATTTGGCCAGCTAGTATTTAAACAGTGTAAAGCACGTACTTGGCAAATGCAAACTGGACGGGCAGCCCAAAAATGACCCGCCTTGAAGTAACCGTACATGGTTACCGAGTGATTTTCACGGATAATCCAGAGTTCCTGGAGCGAGTAGCTGGTAGCTTTTCTAATGCCCAAAACCTGATACTGGTGCCGCGCTAACTACCCACTTTCTTCTGTGCCAGCGGCCGCGCGAAGGCGGCTGTCGGATTGTGAGAGTAGATCTCGAGAACCTTGCGGTAATAGTCCATGGCGTTCTTCTGGTCGCCGGACTTTTCGTACGCCTGCGCCATCAGCACTAGAATAAATGGGTCTTTCTGGTTGGCCTTCTCCAAATCGCTGATGGCGGTGGGATAGTCTCCGCCATAGAACGCTATATAGCCTTCCAGATAAGGCATGAATTGCGCCTGATCCGGATTAGTTCCCTTGTCGAGAGCGGCCTTGGCGGCGAGCAGATGTTGCTGGGCGTCAGCCTTGTTGCCGCGGCGGGCAGCGATGCGGGCCTGTGCGCTTTCCCAGCGGAAGGTCCACAGATCTCTGTCGGCATCGGTGAGCTTGGGATCGGTGAGGGCGATGGAGTGGCCCTTGGCGTACCACAGCTGGGCGTTGTCGAGATCACCATTCTCCAGGTAGATTCGAGCCGCTTCGTCGGCTGTGCCGGCGGCTCCGCTGAGGTCGTTGGCGGCGAATTGCAATTGATAGGCCTGCTCCTCGTACCTGCCGGCGTGCATGGCATCGCCGGTAAAAGCATAGGAGACAGCCATGGAGCGTAAGGCGCGAACTTTACCGTTCGCGGGAGCAGCATCGATTGCCTTTTGGATGTTCTCGCGTGCGGCGCTGTAGTCGCCCTTCAGGTCGAGCGCGGAACCCATGCCGAGGTAGGCCTCCCACGCTGTGGGATTCGCCTGCAGCGCCTTCTTATAGAACGCGATCGCGTCATCGAGCTTACCTTCGCTGATGAGCTTCTGTCCCGGCGCCAGTGGGTTGCTAGCGGAGGCAGGCCCGGGACCTTGCTGCGGCGGCTGAGCGATGGCGGACGAGGTGAATACAAGGGCTAAAAGGGCGGCTGCAAGTATGAATCGGGGGAGCTTCATGGCGGCGTCATTATGGCACGGCAGAACGAGTCGCGACAATCGCATGCCCCCGCCGGTAGCTTCAGTTGGAAGCGAGATTCGCTTCGGAGCACACGCGACGTAATCGATTTGGGATGCCTGCACGGATTTCGGTTCTTTGTTGATGTGAGTTCCCCGAAAATCGCCAACTGCGGGGATTTTTACCTGGCACGGTACCCGAACGCCGCCTTCTGACCGATACAATCTCTGGTAGGCCCAACCAACAGGCAGAGTGTGGCCTGAAATACGGTGAGCTACCTACTGCGGGCGGACTTATATATGGCGATTGGCAGTTCGAAAAAGGGTGTTATAGGAATTCTGACCGGCGGCGGCGACGTACCCGGGTTAAATCCGGCCATTCGCGCTGTGACTTTCCGTGCCCTCAGCGAGGGCTACGACATCATAGGCCTGCGTCGCGGCTGGAAGGGAATTGTCAACGTCGTGCGCGACGAGAAATATGACAATAGCGAAAACTTTCAACTGTTAAGCCAGGAGATTGTCGATCGTGTAGGCCGGACGGGCGGAACGTTCCTGCACAGCTCGCGCACCAATCCCAGCCGGGTCTCCCGCGACGACGTTCCCGAACATTTGCGAGGCTCCTATTCGGCAGAGAAGAACGACCTCACGCCCGAGGTACTGAAGAACCTGGAATGGCTGGGAATCGAATACCTCATCCCCATCGGCGGGGACGACACTCTGAGTTATGGAGTGCGGCTGCATAAAGAAGGAATGAAAGTCGTTGCCATTCCCAAGACGATGGACAACGACGTCCCGGGTACCGACTACTGTATCGGCTTCTCAACTTGCGTGACTCGCACCATCGAGATGACGAACCGGCTGCGCACCTCCGCCGGGTCGCACGAGCGGCTGATGATCCTGGAAGTTTTTGGCCGCTATGCGGGCTTCAGCGCGATGGTACCTACGCTGGCCGGGGCGGCGCATCGTTGCGTGATTCCCGAATACAAATTCAGCCTCGACCTGCTGACCGAATTGCTGGTGCTCGACCGGCGCAGAAATCCCAGCCGCTATGCGATTGTTCTGGTATCGGAAGGCGCGATGCCCGAAGGCCGCAACGAGATGATGTACGAAGACAGCACGGCCGACGCGTTCGGCCACAAGAAGCTGGGCGGCATTGGTGATTATGTTTCCCGCGAGGTGAAGGCGCGCTCGGCGAAATTCAATAACGGCAAAACCATCGACATCATTAATCAGAACCTGGGCTACCTGGTGCGCTCAGGCGACCCCGATGCCATCGACTCGGTGGTGCCTATGGCGTACGGCAATCTTGCCCTTGACCTGATGCTGAGCAAGAACCACGGCAAGATGGTGGTGCTGCAAAACGGCCGTTACCATTGCGTGCCGATTGAGACCGTGACTGCGACCAAGAAGACGGTGAATGTGGAAGAGCACTACAACACCGCGCGGCTGCGCCCGTTCTTCAGCAGCTTCGAAGGCAAGCCGCTGTTCATCATGGGAGACCAGGGGTAGGAGAAGTTGTCGGTTGTCAGTTCTCAGTTGTCAGTTTAGTGACGATCGGTAGTTTACGGGGAGAACTCCTCGCACTAAGCGTCGGTATGCTACGCAGTGAGCGCTATTACTGACGACACTGACAACCGACCACTGACAACTGTGCTTATCGCACCACACCTTCCAGCGGCGAACTCGCCGTGGCATAAAGCTTTCTCGGCATGCGGCCGGCGAGATACGCATTACGTCCCGCGATCACCGCATGCTTCATGGCGTCGGCCATCAGGATCGGGTCTTGCGCGCCGGCAATTCCGGTGTTCATCAGCACACCATCGACACCCAGCTCCATCGCGATGGCCGCATCGGAGGCGGTGCCTACGCCGGCGTCAACGATCAGCGGGACATCGGTGATGAGTTCGCGCAAAATGCGAATGCTGGGCTGATTCTGCAAACCAAGTCCGCTGCCGATGGGAGCGCCCAGCGGCATGACCGCGCTGGCGCCGGCGTCAATCAGACGCTTGGCCACCACGATATCGTCGGAGGTGTAGGGCAGCACGGTGAAACCTTCTTTCACCAGCACGCGCGTGGCTTCGATGGTGGCCTGCACGTCGGGATAGAGCGTGGCCTGGTCGCCGATGACTTCGACCTTCACCCAGTCGGAGAGGCCGACTTCGCGTCCCAAACGCGCGGTGCGGATAGCTTCGTCAGCCGTGTAGCAGCCGGCAGTGTTGGGCAGCAGAAAGTACTTTTTGGGATCGATGAAGTCGAGCAGTGACTCTTTGCTGCGGTCGAGATTCACGCGGCGCACGGCGACGGTGACCATCTCCGCGCCCGAAGCCTCGATGGCGCGAGCGGTCTCTTGCCCGGAGCGATACTTTCCGGTTCCCACGATGAGACGTGAACGAAATTCTCTGCCGGCAATGATGAAGGATTCCATGGAGATATTGTAATGAAGGTCGCCAGTGGAGGAATGTGACGGCTGAACAATGGGAGAAGATCGGGTGCCCCATTCCGCCATCTTTCGCCGGGGTGGGATTGTTCGGGGTGCCCCATCCGGCCTCAGTTGCCGGGGTGGGATTTTCAAAGTCCCCACCCGGGCAAACCCGGCCCGAATGGGGCACCCAGTGCGTCGCTACTTCCCACTCGCCTTCCGCGCCCAGATGGGGCACCCAGCAGTCGGGAAGACGTTGTAGGAGTTCTAAGCCAATAGCCAAAAGCCAAAAGCCAAAAGCCAATAGCCAAAAGCCAATAGCTGCTTCTCTACTTCCCGATGGCCTTCCACTGGAACTCGACCACGCTGCTGAAGTGGCGCATGACGAATTGCGGATCGTGGCGTCCGGGATAGACGTGGAACTCGTTGGGCACGCCGCGGTGGTCGAGCAATTTATGCAGTCGTTCGGCGCCCTCTTCGAACCCGAAATCGTCATTGTTGCCGACATCGAAATAAATTTTCAATTCCTTCAGCTCCGCGGCGGCGTCCTTCTTGGCGAAGGCGAAGACGTTATTGCGATCGAAGTAATCGACGTTGAAGGGGTTACCAAAGGCCTCGACCATTGCCCCTGCCGGAGAGCCTGGTCCACCGCCGTAGAAGCCCTCGGGGATCTCGGCAATCAGCGCTGGCATCTGCGCGCTCACCGCGGCGAAATCGTTGGGAAACTTGAACGCCAGCCGCAGCGCTCCGTAGCCGCCCATCGAGATGCCGGTAATGCCACGGGAGGTGCGCGTGCTCTCGACGCGATACTTCTTCTCCAGCTGCGGCATGAACTCTTTCATCAGGAAGTCTTCGTAACGAATCTTGCCATCAGCCGAGTTGATGAAGAAGGTGTGTCCGCCAGCGGGCGCGAGCACGATGAAATCGCCGACTTTACCCTGCCGCCGCAATTCCTCGATCATGTCCCAACCGCCGAGGTTCAGCAGCGACTGCTCGTTGTCGCCGAGTCCGTGCAGGTAATACAGCACGGGAAACTTCCTCGTCTTGTCCTGATCGAAGCTGGCGGGAAGGAACGCGCAGTAGCGAACGTTGCGCGCGAGGATTTCAGACTTGATGACGGAACATTCGGCGCGCCCTTGGGCCTGAGCAGCGACGGCGCAGAGAAGCAGCAGGAACGAAGTTACGACTAAGGGCGCTTGGGCGGCTGGAAAAGCTCTTCTCACTTGACAAGTCTAATCGCAGCGGGCGCAATCGGTCTGCGGCACCGGCCGGGCATGCGTGACACTTCCTTTGCGGTAACTATTTGAATCCATCCTCTGCCCGTTCGGCAGCCTTGCGAGACAACGCAACCGAGCAACCGTATAATCGAAACGGTCAGCCTCATGAAATATTTTGCGCGTTCGCTGGTTTGCGTAGGCATGGTTCTATTTCTGGCGTGTAGATCTGAACTACCCAAAATTACGCGCGTGCAAGTCAACCCTCAAAATGCCAAAGTGGAAAGCCCCGGTGGCCATGTGGCGTTCACCGCGGTCGGCATGTTCCAGAACGATAGGTCTCGTAACGTGACGGCCGCAGACGGCATCGACTGGAGCACGTCTGACCGAGCTATCGCGAGTATCGATGGAAAAACTGGGCAGGCCACCTGCAACACCTCCGGAATCGTTGCGGTGACGGTCCGAGTCCCGGAGGGTGTGAGACTCGCCATGAACGAGGCTCCTCAGCATACATCGAACGATGTGACTGGAATGACGAACCTGTTATGCCTGGGAGGCCCCGAGGATCGATAGCGGTTGCTCCGCCGGCATGAGCTACTCCCGTGATCTAAATCTGGAGCAAGCAGGGCAGTTGAGCCGGGTCTTTCGATTCGCTCAGTGACAATTCCCGTTGGCGCGCCCTGGTAACCGCGAACCATACAGCGCGGGGTGCACTCCTGCCATCGAAGGGTTGCAGGAGACCCCATGAAATATCTCGTCACCCTAGTTGCCTGCGCCGGGATCGTCATGCTTTTGGCCTGCGGCGCCGGCCACCCAACCATCGTGAGCCTGCAAGTGAACCCGCAAAGCGCCTCGGCTACAGCGCCCGGCGGCGAAGTTGGATTTACCGCCACCGGCACCTTTACCAACAACCAATCGCGCGAGCTGACCGTCGCTGACGGCCTTAAATGGAGCACCTCGGATGCCACCATCGCCAGCATCGGCAGCAATACCGGACAAGCGACCTGCAACGCTTCCGGCACAGTGACGATCACGGCGCAGGCGCCTGCGAACCTGACCTTCACCATCGACAACGGATTCCAACAGAGTTCGAACAACATCAGCGGAACGGCAACGTTGCAGTGCACGGTTGCGGGGTAGACGGTGTATACGGGGGCCGGCTTGCGCGCGACCGCAGCGCCGCCGGCCGTTCCGGCATAAGGGAGGACGCTGCTACCATGGAACAACATGAAACGCGTTCCCATTTTTGTCGCGTGTGCCGCAGTTGCGATATTGCTGGCTTGCGGCGGTAGCTCTGACACCATCCAGAGTGTCCAAGTCAGCCCGCAGCAGGGACAGGGCACGGTTCCTAATGGTGTGGCCAACTTCAGCGCCACCGGCACGTTCAAGAACAATCAGTCGCGTTTGCTGACGTCGCAAGATGGGCTCATGTGGAGCATTTCCAACAGCAGCATCGCCACCATCAATTCGCTCACCGGACAGGCAACTTGTCTCGCCGTAGGATCAGCGACGGTGACGGCATCAGTCCCGTCTGACCTGACATTTCAGGTTGGGGGTCACGGCTCTTCGAGCACCGTAACCGGAACGGCGAGCTTGCAGTGCACGGTGACGGGATAGGGATCGGCTGCTTGGCAGAAGCTCAACAGGTCCGATTGAGGCTTGGTGCGCGTTTACCCGAACTGACAACTGTCCACCGACAACTCAAGACAACTGGCCACCGACAACTGACAACTGTCTTTAGAACGGAATGTCTTCATCCGTTACTTCGGTCGGGTGTGCGGCCGGCGCAGGAGCGTTGTCGTAGTCGGGACCGCTCTGGTCGAAGCCGCTCGACTTTTGACCGCCGCGCGAACCGCTGTAGCCGCCACCGCCTTCTCCACCTTCGCGGCCGCCGCCCAGCAGGACCAGATCGTTGACCACAATTTCGGTGCGATATTTTTTCTGGCCGCTTTCCTTATCGTCCCAGGAACGGGTTTGCAGCTTGCCTTCGATATAAACCGAGCGGCCCTTCTTCAGGTATTCGCCGACAATCTCGGCCGTGCGCTGGAAGGCGACCAGGTTGTGCCACTCGGTCTTGTCCTGCCAGTTGCCCTCTTTGTCCTTGAAGCGCTCGTTGGTGGCAAGCGTGAAGTTGGCCACGGCCATTCCGCTGGGAGTGTATTTCACCTCGGGATCCTTGCCCAGATTACCAATCAAGATGACCTTATTGACGCTCTTTGCCATGAGTGCCGCTCCTTGTGGCGAGGTGGTGATGAAGGGAAAGGATAACAGAACGGCAGGTGCGGCTATTACAGTTCGGGTATGTGTGCCGGGCAACCCGTTTGCACGCGCAATTATGTGATTAGGGTGAGAAAAGGAGGATAATGGTCACGAAAGTGGCTTGCCGCCGTTCCCGTATGGGAATACCGTATGACTCCCCCGCAGCAGGAGGACATTATGGCAGCAGGAGCAGTTCCGGGATTGGATCTTAGTGTTCCAATCGATCAACTTAGCTCATTGAGTCAACTGAAGGCGTTCATCCAGAACAACGCCAAGCCGGTGTTCAATTTCGGTCAAGAGACCGCGCGTTATTGGAGGAGTCCGGTCAGCACGGTGCCAAGTGGAATGGAGTTCTCGCTGAGTATCTCCGACGCAGCGAACTGGACGACGAAGACGACCGGCATCGGCTTCGGTCTGCAGGCCAGCGCAGACTGCAAGCTGGAGGTTATCCAGGGTGGCGATGCGGTGATCTCTTACGTAGCCGATATTCCTCCGCTTGGAACCACAGACGCTTCTTCCGCAACCACGTCAAACCTGCCCGCCTCGTACACCGGCGCTTACCTCAAGCTATCCCTCGACTTTGACATCCAAGCAAGCGTCAGCGGATCGGGAACTCTTCCCGCAGGCGTCGGCATCAGCGGCAAGGCGACGGGCGGCGCCGGAGCGAGCCTGGTGTTTTGTCACCACGTCGACAACACGATGACGCTGCAGGACGCGGTACGCGAGACCTTTGAGAAACTCATCTTCCCGCTGGAGCCACCCTCTGCGGCGGGTATGGCGACGAATGATCTGGGACAGGTTAACTTTCACGCAACTTTGTCTGCCTCTCTGGAACTGAGTTACGGCATTGAGAGCTATAACTTCACCGGCCCCAGTGTTGATACTGCCCTGGGCAGCGTTGCCAACGCGGCGAATCTAAGTATTCCCGGCGTCAAAATCGATATTGGCGCCAGCGCGAAAGTCGGATATACGCACTCGGACGATTTCACCGCCATCGTGCAGAAGTCGAGCGACACCGATATTTTTTTCTACCTCATGCGAGCCAAGAAAGATGACGTAAATGGCAGCGTAGGTGTCGCCGCTAACGTCACCATCACCGGGACGGCCGGAGTCGTGCCAAACCAGGCCCAGATTAAGCAGGCGGTAGATTCGGTCACCAAGGGGCTGGCGGGTGATCAGGTCGCCGCAAAAGCAGACGAATTAGCCCAGAAGCTGAACAATTCGCTTACCAACTGGATTACCAATCAGGCGCAAAAGGGCGCCGGGCTGAGCGCCGCATGGGACCGCCAGACCTCGACCATGGGCCTGTTCAAGTACATGGTGAACCTGAGCGATGCTGCAGCGCTCACCAGCAGTTGGAATGACTTGTGCGTGGGAGACTTGCGCTCTGCCGGGACGGCGGGAGGCCTGGTCCTGCAGCCCGGTTCAGGGGTGAATCACGACCTCAGCAAATCCACTACCCTGGAATTCCACTTCTTCAACCTGTTCAGTGCGCAGGATGTCTCAACCTACTTCGCGAATACTTCGGTTCAGATCACAGAAACCGGCGATGTGAAATTCCTGTTCGATATCGGTGATGAGCGCGACACCACCGTCAACAAGGCGATGCAAAAGCTACGATTCCACTTTGTTGGCAGCGCCGATGCCAAAACCGGAGCCGACATCGATTTGTATATCGAAACGACGGCGGCGAACAGCGCATCTGACGAGCGGCACATCGGGGCCGTGGTTGGCTTTTTGCCAAGCAGCATAGCGACTACGGCCGCGCACGACGACATCCAGGCGTTCGCCCAGAGCGGCCAGGGCACGGTAAGCCTGATCTGCATCGTGAAGCGTTCAGGCTATTCCAGGCTGCGCTGTTCCCAGTTCATGAACGGACGTCCTCCGGTTGACCAGACGGTAGATGAGCAAAACTGGGACGAATTCAAGGATGCTTCGGTGCGTCTGCTGGACAACGACTTCGCGCAGTTCATGACCTACGCCCTCTGGCAGCAATACAACCAGAAGATTAATGGAGGCACTGTTGCCGATCGCACAGCCTTTGGCCCGATGAACACTGGCTTCTGGGAGGCATTGCACCAGCACGATAATGAGGTTTCACTCGACTACTTCTGCAGGAATTCCGCACGCTTCATGGATTTGTGCAGTGACTTGCAAGTTCTGACCGGAATTCTTGGCCAGGCACGTATACCCGACGACTGGAACCGGTTGCTGCACCGGGTGGGAGACATGGTTCAGCAGGACGTGAACACAGATACTGCGGCAGCGGCGGGAGCAGCGATCATAAGCTTGTGCTTGCCGAGCGATATCACCTACGAAAAGACCAGTGGAACGAACTCTCTGACCTGTACCCTGACGGTTTCCTGAAAGTAGTGGTGGGGCGGGATATTCTTCTCGCTCCACTTCTTGCGAGCGCAGGCCCGCCGTCGAACTGCTAGCTGACGAAGATTTTGTACAGCATCACGTAGATCACCACGCCGGTGACCGACACGTACATCCAGATCGCGAAGGTGTAAGGAGCAATGGCCTTGTGACGGGCGAAGCGTCCCTTCAGCGCGCGGTAGAGCGTGATCAGGATGAACGGCACGACCACAACGGCAAGAAAGGTGTGCGAGATGAGAATGGAGTAGTAAATCGGCCGTGCGATGCCTTGTCCCTTGAAATGCGTAACCCCGGCGCGCAACACCAGGTGGTAGTACAGGTACGAGATGAGGAAGAGGGTCGAGGTGATGAAGGCGGCAATCATCAGCCGCTTGTGGGCTTCGATTCGGCGCTTGCGAATGAAGTACAGGCCCGAGCCGATCAGCACGCCGCTGGTGCCATTGAGGACGGCGTTCAGCGCGGGAAAGAATGTGGGTTCAATCTGCATTGCAATAAATTCTTCGGTTTCATCCTGAGCGAAGCGAGTGCAACGAGCGCAGTCGAAGGACCCCTATCACTCCCAACTCATCTCGGCTATAGAGGTCCTTCGACTGCGTTCGGCTTCGCCTCACTCCGCTCAGGATGACAAATCGTAAGGAGCGGCAACCACTCGCCAAGAAGGAGCAGCAGCCACTCGCCAAGCTTAAGCTCGGCACTACCGGTCACGCTGCCGGCTTCGTGCTCCGGCGATTCGCTACCAGGAACGACAGCGCGAACATCACCAGCGTGAACCCGACGAGCACGGCGAGGTTGGTGGTGAGAGAGAATCCGTCATTCGGCGCAGCCGGGAAAAGCAATATGCGCAGCGCCTCCGTTCCGTAGGTCAGCGGATTGGCCAGCATCAGCATGCGGATCCAGAAGGACGCTCCGGCCAGCGGGAAAAGCGATCCCGAGAGCAGCCACAACGGAATCAGAAACAGGTTGATGATGGCGTGAAACGCGGCCGTCGAATCCATCGGCCAGGCGATGATGAAGCCCAGCGCCGTCAGCGAGAAGGCCACCAGAAAGATCACGAGCACGGTCATGCCAAAGCTGGCGAAGGTAAAGTGAATGCCCAGCGCGGGCGCGAACACCAGGAAAATCACGCCCTGCAAGGTCGCCAGCGTCGCTCCCCCGATTACTTTGCCCAGCACAATCACCGAGCGGCTCACCGGCGCCACCAGCACGGAAAGCAGAAAGCCTTCTTTGCGATCTTCGATCACCGACATCATGGTGAAGATGGCGGTGAAGAGCACGATCATGATCAGCGCGCCGGGAAAGAAGTAGTCGAGGTAATGCTGGCCGCCGGACTTGAACGACGTTCCAAAGCCGGAGCCGATGACGATCCAGAACAGCAGCGGGGAGGCGATGACGCCGACAACGCGCGCGCGCTGGCGATAGAAGCGAACCACCTCGCGCCACCACAGCGCCGCGGCGGGCATGAGGGTTCCAGCGCTCTTCGGCAGCGAGATGGTCGCGGGTAATGCTTGCGTGCGTGTTGCCATAAAGAATTTGACTCGTATCAGGGCACGGCTTTAGCCGTGCCGAAAACCTCTATTGTAACTTGTCATCCTGAGGCGACTTCAGTCGCCGAAGGACCTGCTTTTGTGCCGTCCCTGAAGGGACTCAGATAAACATTGGTCCGTTCGTTGCGGCACGGCTGAAGCCGTGCCCTTTCAAAACTCGGCTTCATTTGTCGTGGCCTAACGCGGGCCTGAAGGCCCGCACTACCCGAACTCGACTTTGCGGCACGGCTGAAGCTGCGCCCTTTCAAATCAAACCGACTCTGCCGCTTCATGTTCGTCGTTTTCCGTCCAGAAGCGATGGCCGGTACGTCGGATGAATACGTCTTCCAGGCTCGGCTTGTGGATCGATATCCCCTGAATCTCGCCGGGGAAAGCTTCGACGACTTCGGTCACGAAGCGATGGCCGTTTTCGATCTCGAGGCGAACCTGGTGATTGAGCACCGTGGGGTGTAAGGCGAAGCGCTGCTCAATGCGCTGCGCGATGGAGTCGGGCTCCTCGGTTTCGAGCAGCAGGATGTCGCCGCCGATTTCGCTCTTCAGTTCGGCGGGCGTACCCAGCGCGACGACATTGCCTTCGGCGTAGATGGCGAGACGGTCGCAGCGCTCGGCCTCTTCCATCAGGTGCGTGGTGACCAGCACGGTAACGTTTTCTTCGTCGCGTAAAACCTGCAAGTACTGCCAGAGGTCGCGTCGCGCTCCGGGATCGAGACCGGTCGTCGGCTCATCCAGCAGCAAGACCGAGGGATGATGCAACAGTCCTTTGGCTAATTCCAGCCGCCGCTGCATACCGCCGGAGAAGGTCTCGGCTTTATCTTTCGCACGATCGGCCAGCCCAACGCGCGTCAGCATCTCAGCAACACGCTGTTTCAGGGCGGTCCCGCGCAATCCGTAGACGTGCCCGATAACAGTGAGATTTTCCGCGGCGGTCAGCTTGATGTCGATGCTCTGGGATTGAAACACCACACCGATATTGCGGCGCACTTCGGCAGGGTCGCGGGCAACATCATGGCCGAGAATCTCGGCGCTACCGCCGGTGGGAATCATCAGGGTCGATAAGATGCGGAACGTCGTGGTCTTGCCGCTGCCGTTCGGGCCCAGCAGTCCAAAGATCTCGGCCGGGACGAACGTCGAACGACACTCCGTTCAGCGCCTTGCGATCGCCGTACTCATGGCGCAGGTTTCTGATTTGAATGACGGCTGCGGGGCTGAGGCGCGGGGATAGAGGCGGCCAGATGGTTCTCGCGTTCCGGCGTAGCTACCTTTGAATTCACTATGTCTCTATTCTACGCAGTGCGATTGATCATCATCAGCGCAAACAGCAGCGGCAGATAAATGACGGTCGCTTGCAGCAAATGGCGGGCGCGTTGTTTCGATTGAGGAACAGCGGGGGCAAGCTTCATGGTCCAGATGCGAACGCTGAACCACAGTAGCCCGCAGCCCAACAGCAATGCTCCGGCAAAGTACGTCCAGCCCGACATCCCCATCATCGTGGGGACGAGCGTTACGGGTATCAGCGCCAGGGCGTAGAAGATGATGGCGAACGCCGTGGAGCGGCCATCGCTTTCCACCACTGGCAGCATGCGCACGCCGGCGCGTTCGTAATCCTCGCGATACAGCCAGGCGATGGAGTGGAAGTGCGGGAACTGCCACAGGAACATGATGGCGAACAGAACGAACGCCTCGGGATCGAGATGGCCGCGAATGGCGGTCCAGCCTAGCACTGGCGGCATGGCTCCGGGAAACGCGCCGAGGAAGGTACACATGGGGTGCACCATCTTCATCGGGGTATAGACCATCAGGTACGAAGCTGAGGTAAGCGCGGTGAGCAGCGCGGTCTGCCAGTTGGTGGTAAACCACAGGTAAACGACGCCGCCCAGCGTCATGCTGAGTGCAATCGCGGAAGCATGAAGAACACTTAGCGATCCGGTCACCAACGGTCGCAAGGCAGTGCGGCGCATCCGGGCGTCGATGTCGCGCTCCATCACTTCGTTCAGTGCGGCGGTGCCTCCGCTGACCAGGCCGATGCCGATGAGTGCGTTCAGAGCGACCCACGAAAGCGAGGAGACTCCGGCCTTTGCAGCCGCGAAGTAAACTCCGCACCATGCCGTCATCACGATCAGGGTGGTGACGCGCGCCTTGATCAGCTCCGCGTAGTCGCGGGCGAGGGCGCCGAGTCCTTCGCGAGGAACGGCCAACGGCTGAGAAGCGGTGCTCATGCGATAACGGCCTTTTGGGGTGAAGCGTTAACAGCGGCTTCCGGTGCTTGCGAGGGTATCATCCGGCGCGACTGTATGGCCAGAACTACGCTGGTGGCCAGCACCAGGGCTCCTCCGGCGACGTGTGAAACCGTGCTCACGACCATGCTCGCCATGGGCTGGATGGCATCGCGTCCAAACTGGACACGGGTGATGTAGGCGACGAAGCCCAATCCTAACTGCACCATCAGCAGCGTCAGCAGTAGTTGCGCTGGCTGGCGAAGCTGCGGCACGTTGCCGTAATGCGTCAGGACTCGAACCACGGTCCAGCAGATGAGGGCTGCCACGACGCAAGCGCCAAGCAGGTGTGGCAAGAGTTTGATGCCTGAGTGGCGGAATGCGGCGCCGAGAATGAGCTGCACCCAGACGCAGGCCGCGGTCACTGTAGTGAGCGTATTGGTGCTGGGGCTGAGTCCGTACTCGTGAATCGGATTGGAGTCTTGTAACCAGCTCTTGCTGGTGAACAAAGCCATCGCCACTACTGCGCAGAAGATGGTTTGCGCCAACGTGGCGTGGGCGGTGGAGATTGCCCAGGGCAGGAAAAACAAAACGGTCAGGCCGCCGAGGATGCCTTGTCCAACTACGGCTGCCAGTGCGATCCAGCCCAGGGCTTTCATCCATTTGCGCTGCTCGACCCGCTGCGTCCAGAGGGCCATGACAATGATGAGCAGGCCAATGAACTCGGCGAACATGCGATGGCCATGTTCCCACTTCACTCCGCCGACCATGGGCGGAATCTTGTACAGCGAACCGAACGAGGTTGGCCAGTCGGGAACCGACAGGCCGGCGTCATGGCTGGTGACCAACGCACCAGCGACGATGAGCAGCAGCGTGGCGCACGCCAGAAACACGGCGAACCGATGATGCGCCTTGTGATACGGAAGACTACGCGACGTCAGGACCAGCTCCTATCGAACGTTGCGGCCAGGCGAAAACGGGCCTTGCTTAGGGACCAGGGGATGAAGGAATAAGGCGGCGAAAAACCGCCAATCCTCAGATGAATCTCTGCGTTCGATTGTAGCAAAGTGACACCAGTCGTCACTCCACGAGCCGGCAACTTCTGCCCGATTACGACACCCTTCGAACTGTCATTCTGAGCGTAGCGAAGAACCTGCTTTCGTCACGCGGGTTTCAGAACTGTCATTCTGAACGAAGCGCGGGTTTCAGAACTGTCATTCTGAGCGAAGCGAAGAAACTGTTTTCCCCACGTGGGTTTCAGAACTGTCATTCTGAGCGAAGCGAAGAACCTGTTTTCGTTCCGCCTCTCCACTATGCCTCAGTAGATAAAACGTCGTGGCCCGCATCTCCCCGCTGCATATGGAGCGTGAATTTGATCGCGAAAATTCAATCCGAGACGATCTGGTCGACGGGGCGAACTATTACCCAAACTCAAGTTGTCAGCTAGTGAAGCGAAAGCAGCTTCTTCGCTTCGCTCAGAATGACAGTTCCAAAGGTTCTCTCATGCGAGGACTCGCTAAGTGGCAGGCGCCTCCGCCAGCTTGGCTCTCTGCTTGGCCTCAAACTTGCTTTTGCTAACAATGGCGCGCCCGATTTGGCCATATCCGATGACCTCATGTCCGTTGCTGGCGCTGACCTTGAAGGTGTAGAAGCGGCCATCGAAGGAATCGAGCACTGCTTCCGCCTTGATCTTCATGCCCACGGTGGCCGGCGCGCGATGCACGATGTTGATCGACGTCCCGACGCTGACCTCGTCGCCTTCGAGGAACGGCTCAAGCGCATAATAGGCGGCCGATTCCATCAAGCCAATCATCTGCGGAGTGGAGTAGACAGGCGGAAGATGTTCTTTCCAGGCGGTAAGAGTGTGACGAGGTTCGACGGTGGTTTCGGCTTCGCCGCGCGTGCCAATGGGGACAGGCTTGGGCATGGGTTGAGAGTAACCCGCGCGGAAGGGTTTGTCAGCGCCGCCTGCTGGGAAGAGACTACGGATAAAATAGAGCGATGCCGCGCGAGCGGTTTTGTGGGGTAGTCGTTTCTTGCCAGCTTTTTCTTTTACTGAGAACTACGACGTTGTGGTAGTGGGCGCCGGCCATGCCGGATGCGAGGCTGCGATGGCCGCTGCGCGCATGGGCTTGAGGACCGCGCTGTACACCCTCAACGTCGATCTCATCGCGCAGATGTCGTGCAATCCCGCGATCGGCGGCATTGCCAAGGGACACCTGGTGCGCGAAGTGGACGCGCTGGGCGGCATCATGGGCGAGGTGACGGATGCGGTCGGCATTCAGTTTCGATTGTTGAATACTTCGCGCGGGCCGGCGGTGTGGTCTCCGCGAGCGCAGTGCGACAAGCAGCAGTACCGGCTGAAGATGCGCGAGGTGCTGGAATCCGAGCCGAATCTGCACATCAAGCAGGCGGAAGTGGCGGGCTTGATTTTGGAGCAGTTGTCGGTTGTCAGTTGTCAGTTGTCAGCGGAAGAAGCTGCCGATGTCATCCTGAGCGGAGCGCGTGAAACGAGCGCAGTCGAAGGACCCCTACCCTCACGAGAGATCCCCGGGCACGATAGCGGTCCTTCGACTTCGTTCGATCGCCGTGGCGATCTCACTCCGCTCAGGATGACAAATGAGGCAGGAAATGCTCCTCCGCCGACAACTGACAACGGACAACTGACAACTTCCATCGTTCGCGGCGTGAAGCTTAGAGACGGCCGCACCGTCGGCGCGCAGGCCGTGATCATCACCACCGGCACGTTTCTCAACGGGCTCATACATTGCGGCGAGCAGCAGTATCCGGCGGGACGCAGCGGCGAACCTAACGCCGTTCTGCTGGGTGAAGAGCTCAAGGCGCTGGGCCTGCGTGGATGCCGACTGAAGACCGGCACTCCGCCGCGGCTCGATGGCCGCTCCATCGACTGGTCGAAGTTCACGGTGCAGCCGGGCGATGAAGATCCTACGCCGTTCAGCTTTCGAACGAAGCGGGTGGCGCACCACGACAAGCAGGTGCCGTGCTACATCGCGTTCACCACGCCGGAAACGCATCGCATCATCCGCGAGAACGTGCACCGCTCGCCCATGTACAGCGGGCAGATTCAGTCGATCGGGCCGCGCTATTGCCCGTCGATTGAAGACAAGATCGTCAAGTTCCCCGACAAGGAAGTGCACCAGCTCTTCCTCGAGCCCGAGGGGTTGAACACGCACGAGATTTACGTCAACGGCATGAGCACCTCGCTGCCGATCGACGTGCAGTTGCGGTCATCAAGTCGATCCCTGGGCTGGAGAATGCGGAGATGCTGCGGCCCGGCTACGCCATCGAGTACGACTCCATCGATCCGACTGAGCTGGAGCGCACGCTGGAGACCAAGAAGATTGCGCGGCTGTATCTCGCCGGGCAGATCAACGGAACCAGCGGCTACGAAGAGGCCGCGTGCCAGGGAATCATGGCCGGGCATCAATGCGGCGCTGAAGGTGAAGGGTGAGCCGCCGCTGATACTTGATCGCACCGAGGCCTACACGGCAATTCTGATCGACGACCTCATCAGCAAGGGGACGAACGAGCCATATCGCATGTTCACTTCGCGGGCGGAGTTTCGCCTGCACCTGCGCATCGATAATGCCGATCGCAGGCTGACTCCGCATGGACGCCGCGTCGGACTGATTGGCGATGGCGCCTGGGCTGACTATCTCGCCAAGCAGGAGCGCATGAAAGCGATGCGCGAACTGCTGGAGCGCACACGAGTGAATAGCGATCTGGCAGAAAAGCTGAAGCAGGACGAGGCAGCGCTGGCGGTGCTGGAGTCGCTGGGAAACGTCACGGGGCAGACGCTGGCGCAGATGCTGAAGCGGCCGGAAGTGCAGATTGAGCGGCTCGCGCCGGTGCTGCGAGTGCTGATGCCGGGGTTCTTTGAAAGAGAGCTGCCAGCCACCAGCTTCCAGCTCCCAGCCGCGAGCGAAAATAATTCTGGGTGTCATCCCGAGCGAAGCCGAGGGAGCTGCAGTTGCGCCGGCCGCGAACTTCGAGCCACAAGCCACCAGCTCCCAGCCGCCAGCCGCAGCTCGAAACATATTCGGGTGTCATCCCGAGCGAAGCCGAGGGAGCTGCAGTTGCGCCGGCCGCGAGTGAAATGCCTACAGCTGTCATCCTGAGCGAAGCGAGTGAAACGAGCGGAGTCGAAGGACCCCTATCCTTAGCAAAGAGCTATCCACTCCCGGCGGAAATCCGCAACGAGCTGAAGTCGATCGAGACGGAAATCAAGTACGCCGGCTATCTGGATCAGCAGACGAAGTCGATTGAGCGGCTGAAGAAGTCCGAGCAGCGCGCCATTCCCGACTGGTTCGATTACGGCAAGGTCTCAGGGCTGTCGCGCGAGATGAATGAGAAGCTGTCGCGCGTGCGCCCACGCACGCTGGGACACGCCAGCCGCATCCCCGGCGTTACGCCGGCGGCGGTGTCGCTGATCAATGTGTACATCGAGATTCAGGGGCGGCAGCAGGCGAGGGCGACACAGAGCGCATAGCCATCAAATTGTCATCACGAGCGCCTTCGTTTGGCGCGAGGGATCTGCTCTCGCGTGCTTCGCGCAAAGGCCCTTATTCTGACAGCCTACGCCGGCAACAGAAGAACAGATCCCTCGCTTCGCTCGTGATGACAAATCGAGTGAAAAGAGGCCGTGATCCCTACTTCTGTTTGGCGATGATCAGGCCCTTGATCTTGTTGTAGGTCGCCTGGGGAATGATCTTCTTCTGCACCAGATCGGTTTTTGCCTTATAAGGACGGCCGTCGATGATCTTCTGCGAATAGACATCGCCGATGCCCGGCAACTGCGCCAGCTGATCTTTCGTGGCCGAGTTGATATCCAGCAGGCTACTGGCCGAGCCGGCACCTTGATTACCGCCGCCTTTGCCCGTGCTGTTCTGGGCCAGTGCCATCCCGCCGAATAACGCGAGCGCGAGCAACAGCGTGCACAGCTGAACCACTGCATTACGAAGTTTCATGCTTTCTCCTTGATCGTTGCGAACTGCATTAGACATCCTGAACAAGGACTATGGCCAGCGTTATACAGTGCACAGCGCTCAGGAGCAAAGCGGAATTTTGTACTCCCTGCAGGGGGAGGTGATCTCGAAACGAAGGCCCTCCGCGGCTCAAGCCGTCGGGTCGGCTCCGATTGCGGCACGGCTGAAGCCGTGCCCTTCCACCATTTTCAGAAAGGACGATCTCTGACTAGAAGTTTTGTCCAACAAAAGGTGTCGGCAAGAAGGTCAGCACTAGCAACAGGAGCGCCACCAGAGCGAGGCGGCGGCGAGTGCTATCGAGACCCGGCCACAGCGGAACGGCCGGATGACGCCATCCGGTGGCGGCGAGGATCACGGCCCACAGCAACCAGCCCGGCCACGCCCAGCCATGGCCATCGGCAAGAAACAAGCCGCATCAGCCCCGACCAAGTCCCAGCAAACCCAGGATCACCACGCGAGGCGCGGGTAACTCGCTTGTGAGCATGCGGCGCCACGGCATACACGATGTGGCCGCCGTCGAGTTGTCCGCCGGGAATCAGGTTGAGGGCGGTCGCAAACATACCGATCCAGGCGGCGACGCGATGGGATGCAGGCTCAGTTGCGTGATCGGCACGGCCTGATGCATCAACGGCTTCACCAGCAGATAGATCAGGTGAAAGATCAGCGGGAATCCGATCTCATAGCCGCTCTCATGCGAGAAGCCCACCGGGCGCGACAGCAGCAGTCCGATGAACAGAAACGGAATGCGCCGCGATGAAACCTGCGATTGGACCCGCAATGCCGATATCGAACAGCGCTTGCCGCGAGCGAATGGGCGACTTGATGCGAATGAAGGCGCCCATGGTGCCGATCAGGGTTGGCGCGGGAATGAAGAACGGCAGCGTGGCGTAGACGTTGTACTTTTCGCATAGCACGAAGTGCCCCATCTCATGCGCCATCAGGATGCACATCAGGGTGACCGAGAAAGGCACGCCGGTCAGCAGCAGCGAAGGGTTGTGCCAGACCCACATGGGGTGAAACAAGGGCATGCCGCCGGGCCCAAACTCGAAAGATGGCAGCCGATGATGGTAGTTGAACGCCAATTGCACGCCGACTACGAGCGTGGTTCCGAAGGTCAGCAAGAGCAGTAGAGCGTGCAGCCAGTACGGCCGCCGAGGAGTCTTAGCTACGGTGAAGACCTGCGGGTAAGTCGAGCTTTCGAAGGTATAGGAGATCGGCGGCGTTGAATCCGACATTTTTACTCGAACAACGTTACTGAAAATTTCCAGGCAGGCGAAATAAACCGCCAAACGCTCGCCACAAGCGAATATTGCAGCCGTTGGCGTCGGGGTTTCGTCGCGGATCCGCCGAAACTACTCGATCGATTGTAGTTCTTTTCCGGGTTTGAAGCGAACCGCCTTGCCCGGCGGGATATTGACTTCGGCGCCGGTGCGAGGGTTGCGGCCAATGCCGGTTTTACGCGGGCGCACGGTGAAGACGCCGAAGCCGCGCAGCTCAATGCGGTCTCCGTGCGCCAACGCCTTCTTCATGCTTTCGAAGACGGTTTCGACAGCCATTTCGGCTTTGGTCTTGGTGACGCCGGTCTTGGTGACGACTTCATTGATCAGGTCAAGTTTGATCACAGAGGCTCCGATGTGCTCACCCCATATCGAATTTCACAGGGCGGGGTCTCGCCGGACGACCGCGGCTCCGGCATGAGTGAGGATTGTAGCCGACCTGCCTCGTCGGCGTAAGTCTTCATTTTTCGCTAAGTTGGGGGCGCCTGCGCGAATCGTAGTGCGCCCCGTCATCATTGTCAATCCACAAGCGCATTCCGTAAGATGGCGCTACCGTTTTGTATAACTGAAACCAGGCGGGTGCCCCATGCTTTGCGTCGGCTTTGACGCATAAGGATGGGAACGCGACAGGAGCTTCCTTGGCAATTAAGAGCGATCGTTGGATTCGCAAGATGGCAGTCGAACACGACATGATCAATCCCTTCTCGGAGAAGCAGGTCCGCGAAGGCGTGATCTCTTACGGCCTGTCTTCGTATGGCTATGATCTGCGAGTCGCCGACGAGTTCAAGATCTTTACCAACGTCAACAGTACAGTCGTCGATCCGAAGAAGTTCGATGCGCGTTCGTTCGTCAGCCTGGATGCCGACATCTGCGTAGTTCCGCCCAACTCATTTGCCCTGGCGCGGTCGGTGGAGTACTTCAAGATTCCGCGCGATGTGCTGACCATCTGCGTTGGCAAGTCAACCTACGCGCGCTGCGGCATCATCGTGAACGTGACGCCGTTTGAGCCGGAGTGGGAAGGCTTCGTTACGCTGGAGATATCCAACACGACGCCGCTGCCCGCGCGCATCTATGCCAACGAAGGTCTTTGCCAGATTCTGTTCTTCCAATCGGACGAGCAGTGCGAGATCAGTTACAAGGACAAGGCAGGCAAATACCAGGGACAGAAGGGCATCGTGCTGCCGAAGCTGTAGGAGGGGGCACGGCCCGGAGGGACGGAAGAGCTTAGCCCGGCGCTTCAGCGCCGGGGATAGCCATCCAAAATCTCCGAGTCCCGGAGGGACGGCAGGGCTACCCGAGAACGTATCGCGGATCATACGCAGCGCCATATTTGCGCAACAAAGAAACAAACTCCTCGTCGAAGCTCCATTTTTTGTGATGTTCCTCTTGTCCGTCTATGTACTGCGTTACCCTCGCTCGTTGTGACTGGCTAACGCTGAATGCCCCGTATCCTTCCTGCCAGGCAAAGGCGCCCGATGTCTCGTTGATCCAATGAGACGTGCTCCCCTTCACAGTCTGCATCGCCTGCGCGATCGTTATTGTCGAGGGCAGAGAGACAAGCAGATGAAGATGGTTTTTCGTTCCACCCGCCGCAAGTAGCGGAATGTGTTTGGCGCGGGCAAGTCCGCCGATGTAGGTCCACAATCGCTGCGGGTCGCGGATCAGATCAGCGCGATCCTTGGTGCCGAAAACGCAATGAAGGTAATTGCAAACATAGGTGTGGGACATGATTCGTGAATATTTACGGCCGATCCGAGGCGCTGTGACGCGGAGCGCATGCCTCTGTCGTCCCGCCGGGACTCTGGCTACGTGGGGACTTGCTCCCGGCCCTGAAGGGCCGGGCTAAGCTCTGATGCGCCTGCGGCGCATCGCCATGGGTTGGGTGTAGGGCCGAGCGGAGATTTTGCCTAGGCATACATAAAAGCCCCACCCCGCCAAAAGATGGCGGAATGGGGCACCCGAGTGTACGGGCCCACGTCTACGGGTCCCGCGTCTACATGTCTCGTCTACGAGTTCTTAGTCGTCGGCTTCGCCGCCGATGACGCGATCCAGCACCTCGCTGGCGGCTTCCATGGGGGTCTTCTCGGGTTGCGGAACGATCCACTTCACCATGCCGGCCTGAATTTCTTCCTCGGCGATGCGGCAGGGTTTGCGGGAATGGGTTTGCACCACGGGCTGGGCGCCGTTCTGAATCTGGCGCGCGCGACGGGCGGCAACCAACACGTAGCGGTAATTGCTATCGAAACCTTCCACCAGCTTCATAACTCGCTCCTGAAAAATCGAATCGTGATACTCCGGCGAAACTCGGTAAGGTCACTCCGTGAAAGTCGGGTGTCGAGACAAATCAAACGTGGCCAGGATGGACTGCACCTTTTCCATCATGCGGGGGAGACGGGCCGCGTCGGCCTCGGCCAAAGCTACCTCGTCTTCCGGCGCAGGTAAAGCACCCGAACGGCAAAGCCTCTCAGCCCGGACAATCGACTTCAAGGTGTCAATCGCGGGGTCGACTCGGTCGTTCACCAGAATATAGTCGTAGTCGCAGAAATTCTCAATTTCGCGGGAAGCGGTTTGCAGGCGGCGCTGGATGGTCTCTTCGGTATTGAAGCGGCGCGCTTTGTCTCCCAGCAGCTTGCGCTGGATTTCATCGTCGGCTTCGCTACGGCTGCGTAAGCGGCGTTCGAGTTCTTCGCGCGAAGGAGGAAGAATGAAGATGCTGACCGCGTCCGGCACCTTGGCTTTCACCTGCCGCGCACCCTGCACGTCGATGTCGAGCAGCAGATCTTCGCCCTTGGCGAATGCCTCCTGCATGTAACTCTTCGCTGTACCGTAGTAGTTGCCGAAGACCTGGGCATACTCGAGGAAGGCGCCGTCACGCACCATGTTTTCGAATTCCCCGCGGGAGATATAGATGTACTCGCGCCCCGAGGTCTCACTGCCGCGCGGCGGACGGGTCGTGTAGCTGACCGAAAATTTCAGGTCGGGAACGATGCTGAGCAGGCGATTGGTCAGCGTCGATTTTCCCGACCCGGAGGGCGCGGAGATGATGAAGACGATGCCGCTCATTCGAGGTTTTGCACCTGTTCGCGTGCCTTTTCAATATCGGACTTCATCGCCAGCCCCAGCTCGGTGATGCGAAGCGCTTCGCCCGCCACCCCTGACGTCTTCGACAATAAAGTGTTGGCTTCGCGGTTCATTTCCTGCAACAGAAAATCGAGCTTCTTGCCGACTTCTCCACCCGCGTCGAGCACCGAGAGGAAATGCTGGATGTGGTTTTTCATGCGCACCAGCTCCTCCTGAATGTCGCTGCGCTCGGCCAGCATGGCAGCTTCCTGCAGGATACGGTCGGGATCCACATGAGTGTTCAGCAATTCCTGCATGCGCCCGTGGACCTTATCGTAATAAGCGCGAGAGACTTTTCCACGTAACTGATCGACTTCCTGGGTCGCAGTGGCAAGATGCTGCATACGCTCGCGCAGCTCGGCGACGGCGCCACCACCTTCGTCCTCGCGCATGTGATTGAGCCGCTCGATGGCCTGCTCCAGTGCGGCGGCTACATGTTGCTCGAGCTTGTCAGCGGCATCGCCATTTGAGGTGGCGTTCAGCGCACCGGGCAGCTTGAGGATAACGTTCAGGTCGGGCTCGGCACTCACGCCGAACTCTTCCGCGACCGCACGAAAGGTTTGCAGGTATCCACCGACGAGTTCGCGGTTCACGTCGAAGCCCGTCCCGGCTGAGCGCTCGAGTGAGAGCGTGACTTCGATATGCCCGCGATGCAGGCGCTCCTTCAGGATGCGCCGGACGCGCATCTCGACGGCGTCAAGCTCCGAGGGAATTCGCAGGTGCAGATCGAGGAAACGGTGATTCACCGACTTGAGGCTCAGGGTAAACGCCAGCTCATCGCCGGCCTGGGCCTTCACCTGTGCGTAGCCGGTCATTGAACGAACGGCGGAACGAACTGCGGAGCGCACCGTCATGTTCGGTATCACTCTCCTCGTGGAGTCGCTTCTACATCCTCGAACTGTAATTCATACAGCCGGCGGTAGGTGCCGGTGCGGGCCATGAGGCGCTCATGATTGCCTTCGTCAACGATCATGCCATTTTCCAGCACCAGAATGCGGTCGGCCCGGCGCACCGTGGAGAGCCGATGCGCCACCACGAACACGGTGCGCCCCGTCATCAGGTTCTGCAAGGCTGACTGGACCAGCGATTCGCTCTCGGTATCGAGCGCGGAGGTCGCCTCGTCAAGCACGAGCACGGGCGCATCCTTGAGGATGGCGCGAGCAATCGAAATCCTCTGGCGCTCGCCGCCGCTCAGCATCAATCCACGTTCTCCGATGACGGTATCGTATCCCTCCGGCAGCCCCAGAATAAAGTCGTGAGCCAGGGCTGCGCGGGCAGCTTCTTCCACCCGTTGGCGCGAGGTCTCGGGATGGCCGTAGGCGATATTGTTGAGCACGGTGTCGTTAAACAGGATGGTGTCCTGCGTAACCATGGCGATCTGGGAGCGCAAGGAAGAGATCTTCAGGTCGCGAACATCATGTCCATCGATGAGCAGACGGCCGCCGGTGACATCGAAGAAGCGCGGCAGCAAATGCACCATGGTGGTCTTGCCGCCGCCGCTGGAGCCGACGATGGCCACGACTTCGCCGGGCGCGATGCTGAGATTGATGTCGTGCAGTACCTCGCGTCCTTCCTCGCCGTTACCGTAGCTGAAGTGCACGTGGTCGAAGCAGATGCCCTGGTGAAATGGGGGCAGCACGATGGCGTTCGGCTTCTCGCGGATATCGTCGCTGGAATCGAGGAAATTAAAGATCGCCGAAGAAGCGCCAATGGCCTGCTGAAAATTGTTATTGAACTGGGCGAACTTCCGGACCGGTTCGTACAACTTGAAAACCGCTACGATGAAGGCGAAGAAGATGCCTTCGGTGAAGACGTTGTGCTTGATATATTCGCGACCCATCAGCAGCAGGGCTGCGATGGCGATTGCGCCGAACATATCCATCAACGGCGAACTCACAGCGGCGGCGGCCACGGAGCGAAGGTTGGCGCGGAACAGGCGTCTGGCGGCCTCGCGAAAACGGTGCGTCTCCCACGCCTCCATGCAGAAGGCTTTTACGATGCGCACGCCGGTGATGGTCTCATGCAGGATGTTCTGGATCTCAGCCAGCTTGTCCTGACCGCGGCGGGTGGTGCTGCGGACCCGGCTTCCGATTCGCCGCGCCGCCAGCAGAATGAACGGCACAAAAATGGCCAATACCCACGCCAGCCTGCCACCCAGTACGATCACTACTCCCAGGGTGAATAGCAGCGTGAAGAATTGCTGAAGCGATTCCGCCAGAACCGTTGAAAGGGCGTACTGCACCTTCTCGATGTCATTGACGATGGCGGACAGCAGCGTTCCGGTGGAATGCTTATGGAAGAAGGCCACCGAGCGGCGCAAGGTCGAGGCGTAAAGCTCGTCGCGCAGATCGGTGATCATGCCGAACCCGGCATAATTCACCAGGTAGGTGCCGACATAGTCGAAGATTCCCTTGAGGACGGTGGCGGCAACCAGGGCGAAGGCGACCATCGTCCACGGATTGTGAAAGTGCTCGGGAACAAACCAGTTCAACTGGACGACGACGTGGGTGCGTGGAACCGTAAATAACGGAAGGTCGCGCGATTGGGAATGAGGATTCAGCACCCGGTCGAAGATAGGGCCGACGAGTAACACGCGAAACGCATCCAGCAACCCGACCATGGCCAGGCACACAACGGAGACTATCAACTGCAACCAGTACGGCCGTATGTAACGCAGTAGTCGATTTAGCTGATGCATAGACCTCGCGGGGGGCAAAGCTGCCCGGCGAGCGGGGATGTCCAGAAATTGGCCAGATTGTAATGCAACCTAGATTCTACTGGAACTCTGCTGGGCGGAGAAACCGCGGAGTGGAGTTAACCGACCCACGGCTCGGCCCTCTACTCAATCGGCTCGACGGCGATGACGGGCTCGCGGGCAGCCTGTTTGTCGGGGCGCTGCACCAGAATGGTCGCGCCAAGCACGAGCACAATCCCCAGCACCTGCATCGGCGAAACCAGTTCGCCCAGCATCAAGGCCGTAAGTGCGATCGCCCATACCGGCTCAAGACAGGCGGTGACAACGGCGCGTGTCGGATCGAGATGCTGAAGGCCGGCGAAGTAGAAGGAGAACGGCACCAGCATCGAGGTAATCGCGAAGGTCAGCAGGAACAGCCACTGGCCGCCGCTGTAATGCTGCGCCGCAATTTTCCACGGCGGATTCACCAATTGCCAGAAGACAGACGCTCCCAGCAGGGCATAGAGCAGCACCGTCCAGCGGTCGTATTTCTGGACGAGATGTTGCGCGTACACGTTGTAGAAAGCGAAGGAAACGGCGGCCAGTTCCGCTGCCAGCACACCGATCGCGCTGAAGCGCGCTCCCGAAAGGCCTAGCCAGGGAAAGCCGCTGCGAGCCGAGATGAGCCCGACCGCTACGCCGCAGCCAATCACCGCGAGCGCCACTCCGAGCACGCGGCGCACGGTGGCGTGTTGCAGCTTTCGCGCCAGCATATAGAGCAGCACCCAGATGGGGGCCACGTACTGCAGAACGATGGCGGTCGCAACCTCGTCTTCTGGATGGCGAAGTAGTAGAAGTAGTTCGAGGCGGCGAGCCCGAGGATTCCCAACAGGAAGAACTGCGCCAGGTCGCGAGCACGAATGCGTAGCGACGCCGACTGCTTCATCCAGAGGATCGGCAGCAGGAGCAGCAGCGAAAACGTGGCCCGGCTCTGGGCCAGAGTCAGCGGATCGATGTAGGCGATGTATTGCCCGCCGAAATGTACTCGATGGGTGAAGACGGCGCGTCCCATGACGGCAGCCAGTCCCCAGAAGAAGGTTGCGATAGCGATAAACAGATAGCCGCGGGCGGGATGGGCTTGAGAGGCGAATGGCTGGTGGTGAGTAGCTAGTTTGGGCAAATCAGTGCAGGGGCTAAAGCCCTAACGTATTTTCAATGGCGTAGACGCTGGCCTGAAGGCCAGCTCTACCTACTGACGACCGGCAACTTCTTCAATCCGCCAGCGCCGACTCGCTTGGTGAAGTACGCAGCACGCGGTCGACAACATAGGGGCCGCGCTTCTCCGGCTCATTGAAGTGCCGCACCTGCAGTTCGCCCAGCAGTCCGAGCGCGACCAGTTGCACGCCGGCAACGATCATGACGCCCGCCATACACCATCAACGGGCCGTGCTCGTCCATGACGTTTACATTACGCACGAATTTCTCGTACATCATGTAAATCGCAATCCCTATGCCGCCAAGCGAACTGAATGCTCCGAAGCTGCCAAAGAAGTGCAGCGGCCGGGACATGTACTTAAGAAGGAAGCGGATGGTGATGAGATCGAAGAACACGCGGAAGGTGCGGGAGATGCCGTAGTGCGACTCGCCACGCTCGCGGTTCACGTTGCGAATCGGGATCTCGCAAATCGTCGCCCCGTAGGCCGAAGCCAGCGCGGGAATGAAGCGGTGCAGCTCGCCGTAAAGCGGAATGTCCTGCAGCACCTCGCGCCGATAGGCTTTGAATGTCGTACCAAAGTCGTGGATATCTACGCCGCTGAGCTTGGCCATCAGCCAATTGGCAACCCGCGACGGAAAACGTCGCAGGACAAAGTTGTCGATGCGCTGTTTGCGCCAGCCGCTGACTACGTCGTAGCCCTCCCGCAGCTTGTGCAGGAACATGGGAATGTCGTGCGGATCGTGTTGCAGGTCGCCATCCATCGCGATCACGTAGTCGCCCTGGGCGTGGTCAAATCCGGCAGCCAGAGCGGAGGTCTGCCCGAAATTGCGGCGCAGCTTCACGACGACCACCCGGCGATCCACCGAGGCGATCTGTTGCAGCAGAGAAAACGTATGGTCGCGGCTGCCATCGTCCACGAAAACCAGCTCGAAGGGCTCGCCGGCGGCTTCCATGACCACCCGCAGGCGGTCGTACAGCTCGGTTACGTTCTCTTCTTCGTTGTGAAAAGGTACGACGATCGAATACTTAGGCACGACTGTCTATTATAAACGCCGACTCGGCCCGTCAGTTCCGCAGGAAAGAGGGACCGTTGCGATTTTACAAGATTGGGGATGGCACTTCCGGGCTATTCCAGTCCTCAGCCAGGAATCGAAGCAGCCTCTGGGTGCCCGTGCGGAAACTCTCTTCCGGTGTAATCAGGCTCACCACAAGGTAGCCATCGTTGGCGAAATCATAGAAATGGCCGGGCTGGACGAGCACTTCGGTCCGGCGTAGCAGGGCAATCGCAAGCTCCTCGTCGGAACCGGTGACCGGGACCCGCAATATGACGTACCAGCCGCCTTCCACCGCCAGGCGTGTACAAAGCGACTGCTTTGCGAGCTGGCGATCGAGTTCGGCGAGATTGGCATGAATTCTCGCCATAAGCTGACGCCGGATGCCGGCTCGCTCCTCCAGCATCGCCGGAATCGCCCACTGTACCGGGGCGTTCATGGAGAGATACGTGTCAGCGATGACTTCCAGCCGGTTGAGCGCCTCGCGCTTGAGGTCGGCGGGACCGCTGACGACGATCCAGGCAACTTTCATCTGCGGCAGGGCGGCGATCTTCGATAATCCGCTGAGGGTAAAGGTGAGGGCATCGCTCCCACCCTTTGCGTCAAAACCAGACGCAAAGGATGGGGCACCCGCGTCGTTTTGCTGCGGTGCCGTTAGTGAGTAGTCGAGAAAAACTTCGTCGGCAATGATGGCGAGCTCATTGCTGGCGCACATTCGACTAAGCTCGGCAGCCTCGGCCGGCTTCACGAAAGAGCCAGTCGGATTGTTGGGATGCACCACGAGGACGGCTTTGCACTGCGACGATTTTTGCGCCGCCTGCCGCAAGGAATGAAAATCCATCTGCCAGCCATGGTCGTAAACAAGCTCGTACGGTTGCAGCTTTACATCCTGTAAATCCGCCAGAAAATCGAAGAGGGGATAACTCGGCGTCGGCACGAGTACGCTATCGCCCGGTTCGCACAGCAGGCGAAACAGGAAGCTGTACCCTTCGCTGGTGCTGGTGGTCAGGATAAGGTCGTCGGGCGAAATCTCGACGCCGCGCTCCGCGTAGTAGCCGGCGATTGCCTCGCGCGCCGGTAGAAGTCCCGTCGGAGACGGCTCGTAGGTCAACGCCTGAGAGTTGCTGAGGGCGCGCAGAAGTTTGTCGCAGTCGTAATGCAATCCGACCGTGGTGGGGTTGGAGGCGGTGAGGTCGAGCAACTCCCTGCCTTCGCGGCGATGTTCCTCGAGCGCGCGCGTGTATGCGTTGGTGGCGAGATTCCAGTTGGTACGTCGGGCGAACAATGCAGTTAGTCTCAGACCTCAGTTAACCACATTGATCGAGGGCCCTTGAGTTTCATTCCTCGCATTTGCAATCGGCACGCCTGCGCGACCACGCCAGCCTCTGATAGACTCTCTCGCGGGGATGGCTAAAGGTTTGTCGAACTCTCGCCAGAGCTCCTCCATCCTGCACTTCTGGCTCCGCCGTCTGCCTCTGTGTGCCTCCTGACAGAAGGGAGATCGCTCCGCTCGTTCGCATCCGAGCGCTTGTCATTTTGAGCATTTAACTAACGGGACCGAAAGCTTCCCGTGAGGAGGATTCACATGTCTACCGCTACCAGCGCGGCACCAATTCACAATAGCGTCGCCGAATTCCTCAGCCGGCCGCGCAAGATGTTCATCAACAACCAATGGGTCGAATCGGCCTCAGGCAAGACCTTCCCCACTTACAATCCGGCAACCGGTGAAGTGCTGGCAAAAGTTGCCGAAGGCGATCGCGAAGACATTAACCGCGCGGTGAAAGCAGCTCGCAAGGCATTCGACAGCGGCGCGTGGCCCGATATGACCGCCTCCGAGCGCGGCCGCCTGATTTGGAAGCTGGGCGATTTGCTGGAGCAGCACGCGGAAGAGTTCTCGCAGGTTGAGAGCCTCGATAACGGTAAGCCCTTGTCGGTCGCACGTGCCGCGGACATTCCGCTGGCCATCGATCTGTTCCGCTACATGGCGGGATGGGCGACGAAGATCGAAGGCAACACTATCCCCATCTCGACCAAGACGAAGCGCAATGAGTTTTTTGCCTATACGCGCCGCGAGCCGGTGGGCGTGGTCGGCCAGATCATCCCGTGGAACTTCCCGCTGCTGATGGCGGCGTGGAAGCTGGGTCCGGCGCTGGCCACGGGGTGCACCGTGGTGCTGAAGCCCGCGGAACAAACGCCTTTGACTGCGTTGTTGCTGGCAGAATTGATCGCCGAAGCTGGCTTCCCCGAAGGCGTGGTCAACGTCGTCCCGGGATACGGCGAAACGGCAGGCGCGGCGCTTGCTGCACATCCTGAGGTAGATAAGATCGCGTTTACCGGATCGACGGAGGTGGGCAAGCTGATCCTTCAGGCCGCCGCCGGCAATCTGAAAAAGGTTTCGCTGGAGTTGGGTGGCAAGTCGCCAAACATCGTGTTCGATGATGCCGATGTGAAGCCCACCATCGCCGGCGCAGCCAGCGCCATCTTCTTCAACCAGGGCCAGGTTTGCTCCGCAGGCTCGCGGCTTTACGTTGAAAAAGACATCTTCGACAAGGTGGTCGAGGGCGTTGCCGAACAGGCCAAGAAGATCAAGCTCGGTCCGGGAATGGAAGCGGATACCACCATGGGTCCGCTGGTCTCGGAAGAGCAGTTGCACCGCGTCACCAGCTATCTGGAGGCGGGCTTCAACGAAGGAGCCGAGGCCGTTGTGGGTGGGAAGAAGCGCGATGGTAAAGGCTATTTCGTCGAGCCGACGGTCATGGTGAAAACCAATCCGCAGATGAAGGTAGTTCGCGAAGAGATCTTCGGACCGGTGGTCGTTGCCTCGCCGTTCAGTGACATCGAACAGATCGTCGCCGAAGCTAACAACACGGAATATGGATTGGCCGCGGGCGTGTGGACCAAAGACATCAGCAAAGCGCATCGCATCGCGCACCGGCTGCGGGCCGGAACGGTCTGGATCAACTGCTACAGCATCTTTGACGCGGCGCTGCCCTTCGGCGGATACAAGCAGTCGGGCTGGGGTCGCGAGATGGGCCACGAAGTCCTGGAGCTCTACACCGAAGTGAAGTCGGTGTGCGTGGCGATCTAGGGTAGAGCCGGCCTATAGGCCGGCGTCTAGCGATAAACTCAGTGGGGCGGGGTTGGTCATTTGGAATATGACCAACCCCGCCCTATCAGCTTACCGCCCACGGCGAACGCGGCGCTGAAGCGCCGCTCTACCATTCCCTTGTAATGCAGGGCTCTGACACGAAAGCAAAGGAGGGAAGATGAAAGCCATTCGGGTACACGCGTTCGGCGGCCCAGAGGTTCTGAAACTCGAGGAAGTGCCGGATCTGGTTGCTGGGCCGGGACAAGTCGTCATCAATGTGAAAGCAATCGGCGTGAACCCGGTCGAGAGCTACATCCGCACCGGAACGTATGCCACGAAACCGAATCTGCCTTACACTCCCGGCAATGATGCGGCTGGCGTGGTAAAAGAAGTCGGCGCGGGCGTTACATCGGTGAAGGCCGGCGATCGCGTCTACACCTCGCAGAGCATCAGCGGAGCCTACGCGGAACAGACGCTGTGCAACGCGCTCAACGTTCATTGCCTACCCGAAAACGTCAGCTTCGAACAGGGCGCCGGAGTTGGCGTTCCCTACGGAGCCGCCTATCGCGCGCTTTTTCAGCGCGGCAGGCGCCAAGGCGGCTGAGACCGTGCTCGTCCATGGCGCGAGCGGCGGGGTTGGTATTGCCTCCGTTCAATTAGCGCGTGCGGCCGGTCTAACCGTCTTCGGAACTGCGGGCAGCGATGCGGGCATGGAACTGGCGAAGCGGGAAGGCGCGCATCACGTGCTGAATCATTCGAAAGAGGGATACCTTGATGAGTTGATGAATCTGACGCAAGGCCAGGGCGTGAACATCATTCTGGAGATGCTGGCCAACAAAAATCTGGCCAACGATTTGAATGTCATCGCCCGGCACGGCCGGATCATGGTGATTGGCAATCGCGGCAGCATCGAGATCAATCCGCGTGGAACTATGGCGCGCGAGGCCGACATCCGCGGTGTCATGTTGTTCGGCGCATCGCAGGAAGAATTTCAGGCCATGCACGCCGCCATCTTCGCAGGGCTCGAGGCAGGAACGCTGCGGCCGGTAATCGGCGAGAAGTTTGCTCTGGCCGATGCTCGCAAGGCGCACGAAGTTGTGATGGAGCATGGCGGAACGCACGGCAAGATCATTCTGCTTCCGTGACGGTTCAGGTTCGCCCGCGACCTGGTGCACGCCGGCAACGCTAGAATCGATCTATGCTCCGTCGGCAACGCCTCAGTTGCATCCCTGCGATCAGCCTCCTGTGCGTCTGCGCATCGGCGGTGGCTGCGACGCAGGAGACGAAGCTCGACCTGCAATCTGCCGTTAACCATGCCATGGCGGGAAGCCGCGGCACGGCGGTTGTGCTTGCAGTGGATAGCGGCACAATCCTGGCGGCCTATCATCTCAAGGTCGCTGCTCAAAGGCTCGCCTCGCCGGGATCGAGCATCAAGCCTTTCACGCTGCAGGCCCTTCTCAAATCAGGCAAAGTCGATGCAACGACCACTCTGCTCTGTAAGCGTCCGCTGAACATCGCCGGTCATCGCCTCGACTGCTCGCATCCGCAAACCGGTCAACCACTGGATGCTGCTACCGCGCTGGCTTACTCCTGCAACTCATACTTCACCGCGATGGCGACGCGGCTGACTCCTTCACAGTTGCGCGAGAGTTTCACTAACGACGGCTTTGCTCAGGCGACTGGCCTTGCGCCGGACGAAGCGGCTGGAGCTATCGCTCTCGCATCGTCGAACGATGAATTGCAGTTGCAGGCGATTGGAGAATGGGGCGTGCGGCTGACACCACTCGAATTGCTGCGCGCTTACCGCCGTCTCGCGCTACAAGTTTCGAACACCCCCGACCCCAGGCTGAAGCCAATCTTTGAGGGACTCGACGGATCAACCAGCTACGGAATGGCGCGGTCGGCGCAGCCGCATAACGGTGTCAGGGTCGCAGGTAAGACAGGCACCGCTAACGCCGACCAAGGCCAGTGGACTCATGGCTGGTTCGCCGGCTTCGCTCCCGCCGATAAGCCGACGATTGTGCTGGTGGTGTTTCTGGAGAAGGGACGCGGCAGCGATGCCGCCGAAGTTGCTCGCCAGATTTTCGCTGCGATGGCCGAGACCAGCACGAGTGCACAGCAGGCAAAAGGGACAAGCAGGCCGTGAGGCGACTCGCGCTTCTGGCGCTCCTATTGACCGGGACCCTCGGCGCGGCAAGTCCTCCGCAAACTGCGGCTCCCGGGAACAAAAACATCGGCGCACCTTCGAGCGGCTTTCCCCGCACGGTGCGGGTCCGGCTCTGGTATCTGCATCCGCTGTCTAGCCTCACGGTTCGGGCAGAGGAGGGGCAAGCGACTCTTCGGAAGTGTGCGAATTGTGTCGCCGCCGAGTTGCAATCACTCTCGCTCAGCGCCTCCGGTGCTCAGATCAAGATCAAGGACGAAAAGAACGCCAACCGCGAGCTGCTAATCAGCGGCAAGTTCCAGCTCGTCCCGGCGAGCGGCCCTCCCATCCGCGCGGACTTCCCTATCGAAATCGGCGCGTCGGCAAGGACGGTTGCAAATCACTGCAACCATGCCGATGGACGAGTACATTGCCGGAGTGCTTGCCGGTGAGACCGGCAACTTCAAGTCGGACGAAGCGCTGAAGGCCATGGCCGTCGCCGCCCGAACCTATGCCATGCATTTCGGCAGCCGTCATGCGGTCGAGGGTTTCGATTTTTGCGACACCACGCACTGCCAGGATTTGCTGGTCGCCGGAATAACCGACCGCTTGCGAAACATCGTCGCAAGCACTGCGGGCGAAGTGCTGTGGTACGACGGCAAGCCCGCAGCTACCTACTATCACGCCAACTGCGGCGGAACGACCGAAGATGGCCGCTACATCCTCGGCACGGACGAGGCCCCGGCTCCCTACCTGGTGCAGCACTCGGACACCTATTGCGTCCGCAACGGCGGCACGCAATGGCATAGCGAGGTCACGAAGCAAGAACTGCAACGCGCGCTGGGCGCAGACGGCATCGTCGTCCCAGGTATTCTGCGCTCGGTTGCGATCGTGCAGCGCACTCCCAGCGGCCGCGTGGAAATGTTGCGTGTTGTTGGGACGAGCGCAGTCACCGTGGCTGGAGTTGCGTTTCGTTCCGCCGTTGGGCGTCACATCGGATGGGACCGCCTGAAGAGCAACTGGTACGACGTCAGCCTGGCCGGTGATCGCGTCTCGTTCACCGGTCGGGGCTCGGGACACGGCGTCGGGCTTTGCCAGATCGGCGCTGAGGTGATGGGAGAAGAAGGTAAGTCGTACCGGGAAATCCTGGCTTATTACTATCCCGGTACCAAGCTGGGCACGGCGGCGCAGGGAATCACGTGGCAGAAGTTAACGGGCGAGAATGTCGAACTGCTGACCACGCGTCCGAGACTGCGACCAGGCGCTGGTGCCGATGGCGGCGCGCCTCGTGCGCGACGCCGAGAACAACACCGGAATGAGTTTCTTCCGCTACCGCAGTGGAAGATCTATCCCACAGTTGCAATGTTTCGCGACGCTACCGGCGAGCCCGGATGGGTGGCAGCCACAACTCGCGGCCATACCATACAATCGCAACCCGCCGATGTGCTGAAGCAAGCCGGCACGCTGGAGAGCACGCTGCGTCATGAGTTGCTTCACATGTTGATCGAGGCCCACGCCAAGCCGGGCACTCCGGTGTGGTATCGCGAAGGGTTGGTGCTGTATTTATCGGAGCCGAATGCTGCTGCGCAGGCGAAAACGACATTCGCCAGCGCGAGCGAGTTGGAGAGGGCGATGCAGAATCCAGCCAGCGAAGATCAATTGCGCAAAGCGTATGCCGAAGCTCATGCGCGGGTCTCGCGACTCGCGCAGCAGTATGGCAAGCAGACGCTAATCACTTGGGTACAACAAGGATTGCCATCGGATCTGGCCACCTGCGGACAAGCGTTGATAACGAACTCCCTCGCCGTCTGTGATTTTGTCATGACGAGCGTAGCGAGGCATCTGCTCTCGCTTCATCCTGAAAAACCTCACCGTTCTCTCGTCCGATACTAGTCGGGCTTTGCAGTGGAAAGGCTGTCGATGGTAAACCGAGAGCAGGTCCCTCGCTCCGCTCGTGATGACAAACCGAAGAGTTTTGAGCAACACCACGGGGTTTGCTCAAGGCAGAACAATCGGATCTTCCCGGTCGGTGCGTTCGCCGACCATCCACACCAGCAAGATGAACGCGGTAATCAAGACGAGATACGCCGCCGCAAATCGCAGTCCCGCGCTCCAGGCCTGCTGACGAAGCGTAGTCAACTCCGGAACCCACGTCACCAGCCTGTACGGAACCCAGACGCCGAGCGCCACCAGGATGCAAAGCAATACCCAGTAAAGCGGCTGCCGCAACACACGGAAGGAATGCCCAACGTGTCTGCCTGAAAATCCAGTCGCCGCAATGGTCGTCGCGACGGGCGCCCATAGGGCGGGGAACACGATCCAGAGCAGCACAAACAGCAGCCAGTCGGACCCATGCATTACATTGCGAGGCGAGGGCCCGGCATTCACCTTCTGCCGAATCCATACTGAAAACTGCGGCGTGTAGTTGCCGGCGCGGAGAATCATCCAGGCGATACAGGCGCCCAGAGCCGCCCAAAGTGCCAGGGGGAGGATATGACGGAACCCGACGCGGAAAGCGCGCCCGATTTCCCGTTGGTTGCGAAACTCTGCAACCCGGAACCAGGCCAGCGTTCCCGCACGCAGCCAAAGCACGAACAGCACCGTGACAACCGCCAGCACGGCAGACCATGCGACCTGCCAACCATGAGCATCGGGGATGAGCAGCCAGTAGTACCAGACGGCCACGCGGCGGCGTTGCCCACCAGGTTCAACAGCCACAGCTTCAGCACCCCGCTCCGGTTTGTGCTGGTCGCGCTCATTTCACGCTCACCTTGAACGCATCACTCGTGGCCAGATACTCCGGCTGATACATGGGCTCGACCCGCGTCGGGCTTACCCGGAATTCGCCGGGGTTCACCACCTTGAGCAGGTACGTGTACTCCTTCTGGCCGCGCGGGAAGTACATGCTGAAGAACGTGGTGCGATCGTCGTACAGCTCGCGATAGCCCCAGCCGCGCGTCCACCAGGCCGGCTTCTCGTCAAGCTGATACAGATCGTCGCGCGCAATCGACTCGGTTCCTGAGGGAATCGGGTCTTCAATCATCAGGTAACGCCACTCGTTACCGCCCACAGTGATGCGCACTGCCAAGCGTGTCTCCCACCTGCACCGGCCCGTTCAGCGCGTCCATGTGATAGACGACGCGGTCGCCCTTCTGCACCGAGGTGAGTTTGTAGTACTGGCGAACCACGCTGAGCTGGAAAGTTCCGCTGTTCACCACCTTCGGTTGACTGGAGTAGTATTCGCCGCGCGTCGACCAATACAAGTCGCCCGTCGCCCGACTTGCTCAATTGCACCTGGTTGCTCTCGGGCGCGAGCTGCGAATCGTTTAGCGTAATGGCAGTCGCCGGCGCGAGCGCATTGTCGGCGGTGAACTTCTTCGGCGCGACTTCTTGCCGTTCACTTTAACGTCGGCGCTGAAATTCGGCTTCAGCTCCTGTGTGTGTTGCAGGTAGTCGGTGAGGCCATATAGGACAGCCGCAGTCTGCTGCGTCGACTCCCAGTAGTAGCCTTGGCTGCGATGATCGACCAGATAGAGCGCGGCCTTGGGCAGCAGCGGGCTTTGCGGATCGGCTGCGGTGAGCAGCTTCATCGCATACGCCGTCGCCTGCGGCGTGGTGTCGCCGTAGTAGTCCATCAGGTAGTTGAAGTCTGTTGGCCACCAGGCCTCCGTGTCGTTTTGCTTTGCACTCGTTTCAAGTTGCTTCACCAGGTCGTCGGCGCGCGAATCGCCTGCCTGACGCATCGCTAGTCCCAGCAGCGCCTGCCCGTAGGATGTGAGCGTCGAGCGCTGGTTCCATACCGAGTCGAGCACCGTAGCATTCGAGTCCGTTCCGCTCAGCACCAGCGAATACGCCATGTAGGCGCGCAGATCGGTGCGGACATTCTGCGTCCTGGCGAACTCTTTCAGCAGCCAGGCGCGTCCGCTGTCGATCATGCCGTCTTTGATTTCGTAACCGGCAGCCTTCGCCTGCGTCAGGCCGGCGAGGACATACGCGGTCATGAAGGCAGAGCTATCGTCGGTCTGCCACCAGCCCCAGCCGCCGTCGGGATGATGGTAGGTGTACAGACGATCGAGGCCGGCCTGCACTTGCTTGTTGAGCACCGCCGGATCGACATTCGACTTCACTCCCAGCTTCTTCAATGCGTCGGATACCAACACGTCGGGCAAGAAGCTCGACATGGTCTGCTCGGTGCAGCCGTACGGATACGACGTCAGGTAGTCGAGCGCTCCGAAGACGGTTCCTGCAATTGAAGGCGTGAGCGTTATCGTCAGCTTGCGCGAGTTTGATTCGATACCCGCCGGGAATACCACCGATTGCGTGGTGTTACCGTTCGCGGCAGCAATCGATCCCGAGTTCGACACCGCCAGCTTCACCCCGAACGGCTCGACCGGCAGCGTGAGCTCCATGGCGTCGCTCTCGACGTCGGTGAGCGCTTTGCCCAGCACCTTCGCCGAATCCACATCGAGCACGCGCACGCGATAGTCGACCTTCGCCAAGCCTCGGCTCGGGACCGGAACATCTTTCGTCGCGCCATCGAGCACTTGCAGCCCGGTGAACTCCATCGAGACGCGCGCCGTCTTTTCCGTCGGCAGATAATTCTGCACGATGGTCGAAAGAACAATCTCATCGCCTCGGCGGAAGAAGCGCGGCGCCACCAGACGCACCATCACGTTCTTGCGCACGATGGTGTTCTCGACCGCGCTGCCGACCTTGGTGTCTTGCGTGACACCGCGCGTGGTCGCGCGCCACGAAGTGATCGCGTCGGGATAATCGAACTTCACCGTCGCCTGGCCGCCGCTGTCGGTATCAACGTCGGCGATCCAGTATGCGGTGTCGGGGAATGCCTTGCGCACCCTCGGTTGCACCAGGCGCTCGGGCTTGAGCTGCGCCAGCGACTTGTGCGGACGCACGCTGGCCAGCTCCATCGCGCGCTTGCCCGCCTGCCCGCTGAAGTAATAGGTCAGCGAAGTGTCGGTGCTCACTTTGCTGTATATCGTGCCGTAGAAAGCTTTCAGGATCGTCTGCACCGTCTCGGGCTGAATAGCGTAGATGGCTTCGTCCACCACGCCGAGGCTGAACTCGGCGACAGCGGGTTTGCCGCTCGCGTCGGTCGCCTTGATCGTGTATGACGCGGCCTCACCCGGTTGATACTGCGGCTTCGACGGCGTGAGATCGACCTTGAGCTCGTGTTGCGTAGGCGGAACCGACAGGCTCTTATTGCCCTGATACAGCTTGTTGCCGCGAATAAACGTCGCCGAAACATAGAAGTTGGGCGCGTACTCCGGCTTGATCGGCACGTCGACGGTAATGCTGCCTCCGTTGCTCTTGATCACCTGCGCCGAATAAAGTCCGTTACCTTCCGCGGTAACCAGCACCGACGCTGGATCCTTGCCCGTAACGATCAGCACGTGCGCCGTGTCGCCGGGCGCATACGACTTCTTGTCGGCCACGATCTGCACATTCTCCTGCGCCGGACCTGTCCACCATGCACTCTCACCCGGAGCCCACAGGAAAGCGGAATCCTGCACCTCGCGATGTTCCGGCGTGTTGGCAAAGACGCGCACGCGGAACTCGCCCGCATCAGGAATGACGAAGTCGACCTGCCCTTTGCCATCCGCGCCGGTTTGGCCTTGCGTGGTAGACACCACTTCGCCGGAGCGCTTCTGCCAGTTCCAGCGGCTGATCTCGGCCTTGAACGGCGGTCGCGACAGGCTTCTTGTCGTAGTCCTGCGCGGTGACGTTGATCTTCGCCGTGCTTCCTTTGCTGTACACATAAGCATCAGGCTGCGCCGTCAGATAGAAGCTGCCATAGGTGGCGATGGCGTAGCCACGTCCTGAGATCTCGCGGTTGCCGGCATCGGTGACGCGCGCTTCAATGCGATACGTCAGGTCCTGACGCTGCTTGCTGACCGTCGTCGGAAGCGTGATCTGCAGCTTGCCATCGGCGTCGAGCGTGCCGGAGTTCTCCTGCTCCTGCTCGCCAGCGCCGCCTTGATCGTATTGACCTTCGTCGGAAGGACCTTCATCGGGTGTGTCGCCGGTGTCACTCTCTTCCGAGGACCATCTTCCCGGCGGATAGTACGGCGAGGTGTGCACCACCCATTTCACTTTGGCGTTTGCCACCGGCTCGCCGAAGTAATAACGTGCGTCAATAGTCGCTTTGATGGGCTGGCCTTGCAGCACACGCGGCGTCTGCGCCGTCACCTTCACCGCATATTCCGGCTTCTTGTAGTCCTGCACCGAGAAGCTCGAACCCTCGACATAGCGCTCACCCATCTGCATAGATAGGTAGTACGTGCCAAGATGCGCGTCCGCCGGAATCGTGTATTCCCAGTGCGCGCTGCCATAGTCGTTAAGCTTGGCGGTGTTATTCCAGATCGGCTGATAGGTTTGCGGATCGCGCAGCTCAAGGCTCACCTGTCGGTCCTGCGGCAGCGTGTAGCCCGCGGGATTCTCAGCACGAATGATGGTCTTGAAGTGCACCGTGTCGCCCGGACGATATACCGGGCGATCGGTGTACGTATAGCCACGCAGATTGCGATCGGGACCGCTTCCCAGGTTCCACGCGCCGGGAGTGTTGATCGCAAACTGATCATCGTGCGTGACCAGCACAGCTACATTCTCCGGCTTCTCGTCGGCAATCTTGGTGTCGAGCATTCCCTGGGCGTCGGATTGCCCGGATGCGACCTCGTGCTGGTCGATCCAGACCTTCATCTGTGCGCCCGAAATCGGATCGCCACTCTGCCGGTCGACCACCAGGCTCACCAGCCGTCCCGGTGCAGCTTTGCTGATGATTGCGATGTCGGTCACGACGAGTGATGGTGTAAGCGCGCAGCGAGCCGTTGGTCGCCTCAACCAGGTACACGCCCTTGTCGCTAACCGGGACCTTTACGGTCTGGCTCTCCCACGGCTGATGGGTGCCGGACGTCCATTTCCAGACCGAGACCACCTGCTGCTGATTCAGCACCGGGATCTGCGCGTAGTTCTCGACCTGTGGACCCTGCTTCTTTGGCTGCTCGGTCTCGCCAAGTCGCCACAAGCGAATCTCATGGCGGTTCTCAACCGAGAACTGTGCCCGCACGAAGTCCCGAATCCAAGCCCAAACACTGTGCTTCCAGGCGTGAAATTTCTCCAGCCAGGTATGCGGCTGTTTCGGCAAAGCCGGAGCGCGCCCGCCGAAGCTGTGCAGCTCCTGCAATTGACTGAAAAACTTGACCGGATCGTTGACGCGATAGACGCGAAATTCGAGCTGCTTAACGTTGTGGCTGTAGACGGCAACTTCCGGCTTCTCGCCCGGCATGTAGGTCTGCTGGCTGCTCAGGGAAAAGTACGGTTCGCCGGCGTCCTCTTGGGCGACTGCGCACACTGGCAGACCAGGGCGAGACAGCAAATCGCGACAGCAACCAGGATGCGGAGGGCGCGCTTCACTGGTCACCCCGCAGTATGTTCCAGCGATACACGCCGAGGAATGCCGGGTTCGACGCCACCGGGCGCCACCGGGCGTCGGGAAAGTTCATGAGTTCGGAAACTGTGAGGCGGCGAATCTCGCCAGGATCATCTTTGCCCTGAGGCCCTGTGTGATAGACGAGGTACTGCTCGGAACCAGGCTGAATCTGGCTTGGGCCGACGAAGATCATCGCGTGATACGTGGTCTGGTCCCCTGACTGGCGAAAGAAGAGCAGGTCGCCGGGACGAGCGCGCCCGAGGTCATGTCCCACACTGTAGGTGTCGTCGCGCCAGAGTGTCTTGGCGTCCGCGAATGCCGCAAACGCACCGTCGCTCAGATCGCTAACCGCGAAGCTTCCATCCTGCACCCGAAACATCGCAGCTCCCACCCGAGTGTGCGGATAAGTATATTGGCGCACTTCGCCGGAACCAGACGGCACCGGCAACGACATGGCGCTCAACCAAGCCGAGTCGTGCCGGCGCAGGGCCTCGCGATAGCTGAAGCGCAGCAATCCAGCGCAGTCATCGATTTCGCGCGGCAGTTTGGTTCCACGAAAGTATTGCGACTCGGCAAGCAGAGTGAACCAGCCGCGAAACGCAGCCCGGTCGGTCGCATCATGCAGCCGCAGGAAATCAGGAGTTCCGTCACCAAACGAGTCGGCGAAGTCTGGGGGGACGGCCCCCTTGATGGAAACCTCATCCGCAGAAAGTGCGGCTTGCGACCGCAAAGAGGCAGGAGCGAACGCGCGGCGCAGGCTGAACGCGCACACAACAGCGCCGAACGCGACTACGCACAACACTGCGAACCAGCGAGGCACGCCGCGCATGGAAAGAGTGCTCCTCCGTGGGTGAGCGGATTATAGCGCGAAGATAAAACAGGCGACAGAAACAAAGTTGTGATGTCATCCTGAGCGAAGTGAGAGCGCCGCAGGCGATCGAACGCAGTCGAAGGACCCCTACACTCACGAAACTCTTTGCGCGGATAGAGGTCCCTCGGACTCCGTTCGGCTTCGCCTCACTCTGCTCAGGATGACGGGTGAATTTGCTAGCGAGCGGTCAAGCTTCGCAACTCGATCAGCAGCCGGTCAACTTCCTCTGCAGTGTTGTAGTGCGCCAGACCGATGCGCAGCATGCCGCCGCTTTGCTGCACTCCCAGGCGCTCCGCCAGATCGACAGCGTAGTAGTTGCCGTCCCAGGTGAAGATGCCGCGCTTCCCCAGGTGCTCCGCCAGCTCGCGCGGCGTGTAGCCCTCCATTCGGATGGCCACGGTTGGAGTGCGCTGATCGAACTTTGCCGGATCCTTGATGCCGTAAAAGGTGAGCCCGGGAATTTCGAGCAGTCCGTTAATGAGCTGTGTGCTCAACTCCCGTTCATGCTGACCGATCACATCGTGCGCAGCCGCGATAGCTTCACGGCGTGAACGCGCCTCCGGGGCGTGATGCCGTCCAAGGTCGGCGAGATACTCGACGGCCGCGATGACGCCGGCCATCCCTTCGTGATTTTGCGTCCCACTCTCCCAGCGATCGGGGAGCTGCTCGGTGCAGGCGCGCAGCTTGTACGGGCGCAGACGTTGCAGGTGCTCGCGTTTGCCGAACATCACGCCGACATGCGGGCCGAAGAACTTGTAGCTGGAGCAGGCCAGGAAGTCGCAATCCAGCGCGCGCACATCGATGAGCCCATGCGGGGCGTAATGCACGGCGTCGATGAACGCCATCGCGCCAACCTCATGCGCCAAGCGCACGACTTCGGCGACATCGTTGATGGTGCCGACGGCATTCGCAGCGTATCCGACGGCAACCAGCCGGGTATTGCGCCGAACCTTCGCCTGAAGGTCAAACATATCGAGCGTGCAATCGGCGAGCTTGATATCTGCGGTGCGCACCTTCGCGCCACGCTCTTCCAACGCTACCCACGGCGAGACGTTGGCGTCGTGATCGAGCTGGGTGACCAGCAACTCATCGCCGCTTTTCAGGTCGCGACCGATGGCGCGGCTCAAGGCGAAGGTCAGCGTCGTCATGTTGGCGCCGAATACGACTTCGTCGGGGTCGCAGTTGAAGAAGTCGGCCATGGCAGCATGGGCGCCGGAATAAATTTCATCCGTACGCGCGCTGGTGAGAAACGCTCCATGCGTGTTTGCGTTTGAGGTAGCGAGATAGTTCGAGATCGCGTCGATCACTCGTTGCGGGACCTGCGTTCCGCCGGGAGCGTCGAAGAAAATGACGGGCACACCATTGAACTTCTGCTGCAACGCGGGAAACTGCGCGCGGGCCCATTCAACATCGAACCGGGTAACGACTGCGGACTTTGTAGTGGAAGACAATTAAGATCTCCTGACTGCGTTTATAAAATCGCACAACATGCCGTAGGCGGTAGCCTCCGGCCCAGGATCGCGCTCAGCGATAAACAACTCGCGAAACACATCCGTCTCAAATCCAATCGCCAGCGAAGTGCCCCGCACGGAATAGAGCGGATCGTTTGGCCCGATGCGCTCCGGCGCAACGCTCGCCGTTATCGTGCCGTCGCTCTCTCGATGTGCGCGGCCGATCAACTTCCAAGTCTCGCCTTTCTCGCAAGCTTCCCGCAACCTCTCGGCTGTGATGCCGCGAATTCCAGTTCGTTCGACATCGCCCAGCGTAAGATTTCCGCCCATCAGAACGTTGACTAGCCCGACTACTTTTACTGCAGCGTCGATTCCGTCAACATCATTGCTGGGATCGGTTTCGGCAACGCCCAGCCGCTGCGCCTCGCGAACGGCATCCTCGAATGTCATGCCCGATTCCATACACCCCAGTATGACGTTAGTTGTGGAGTTGAGCACGCCGCGAAAGCCGCGCAACTCAATCGCCGGCAAGGTTTCGCGGAAGAGCGAGAAGACCGGGGCGCCATCCATCATCGCCGATTCGTGAAAGAAGTGCAGGCCGCGTGTCGTCGCCAACGCGGTCAATTGCTTGTGTGCATAGACGACCGGACCCTTGTTTGCACTGATGGCGTGCGCACCCGCTTCCAGCGCTGCGCGGATGTAGGTGATGGCCGGCTCACCCGTTTCGGCATTCAGCGAACTGGCTTCAAACAGCGCGTCGGGTTTGGAGACAGCCAGCCATTCGTGCAGGTCTTCTGCACGCCGACCTTCTGAGTAATCCGAATGCAGCAGCCTCTCCGCCGTGAATCCATCCGGAGCGACCAGCCAGCCAAGCCTGCGGGTCGCGACTCCGGTGATGCGATACGCGATGCCGTACTGTTCCTGAAGAACCTCAGTCTTGCGGTCAAGCAGGGCTACAAGGCCTCGACCGACGTTGCCGAATCCGATCAGGCAAAGGTTGAAGGTGCGGATACGCGTTGCTCCTGGCTGGTTCTTGGCGCCTGCCATTATTCTAAACAGCGAGCCACCGTAGGAGCACGGCAAGCATGGAATCCGTTCCCGTACAACCGGTCGCGGAGAGGCGCGAGTTTCTCACGATTAATGGCAAGCAACTGGAGACGCTGCTCATCCAGGCGCGCGACAGCACGATCGCCCACAATCGTCATGCTGCATGAGGGACTCGGATCGATCGCGCTCTGGAAGGATTTCCCGCAGCGCGTCGCGGAGCATACGGGCTGCGGAGTGCTGGTGTATTCGCGCTATGGACACGGCGACTCCGACCGCCTGCTCGAAAAACGTCCTGTCAGTTTCATGCATCATGAGGCGCAAGTGGTCTTGCCGCAGTTGCTGAAGACTCTTGGTATCGAGCGGCCGATTCTTTTTGGTCATAGCGACGGCGGATCGATTGCTCTGATTTATGCCGGCAGCTTTCCCGAATCTCCTCGCGCTTTGATTCTTGAAGCGCCGCACGTCTTCGTCGAGGACCTCAGCGTAGAAAGCATCGCGACTGCCAAGATCAGCTTCCAGAAGACGGACTTCCGCGAGAAGTTGGCGAAGTATCACGCCCACGTGGACGAGACCTTCTGGGGATGGAATGACATCTGGCTCGACCCGGCATTTCGCTCATGGAATATCGAGGAATGTCTGGATACGATTCGCTGTCCAGTTCTCTGCATCCAAGGCGAGCAGGACGAATACGGCACTCCCGCACAGGTAAAGGCCATTGGCATTCGCGTTCCAGGGGCCGAAGTTGTTATGCTTGCCGATTGCAAACACTCACCGCATCGCGACCAGCGGGAGAAGACGCTGGAGGCGGTGGCGGGGTTTGTGAAGAAAGTTTGCATTGCGGAGCCACAGGTTTCAGGCATCAGGAGCCAGGTGTCAGACACATGAAGCCTTTGTTCGATACTGGAGCTCGAAACTGGCAACCTCTTACCACACCGACAACTGACCACCGACAACTGACAACTTTTATGTCCGACTGGGTACACACATTTAAAGGCGCGGTGCTGGCATCGGAGTACGACTCGGCCAGCCACATGAACTCGCGCATGTATGTCTCGCGCTTCGACCAGGCGACGTGGTTTCTGCTGCACGCCATCGGGCTTACGCCTGCTTCCATGCAGCAGGAAAATCTGCGCATCGCTATCGTGCGGCAGAACTATCAGTTTCTCGAGGAACTGTGTGGCGGCGAGTTGGTCGTCATCAAGAGCGGTTTCCTGGCGGTTGGCGAAAAGTACTTCCGCTTTCTGCACCAGATGTACAACGACGTTTCCGGCAAGATGGTGGCGACCTCTGACTGCGTCGCGGTGCAGGCCAGCCTCGATCAGGGTAAGAGCGTGGCTCTTAGCGCCGAGCTTCGCGAGCGCGCCCAGGCTCACCTGGTATCGGCCAACGTTCCCCTCGACGCCGAACTGGGGTAAGGTCGTTTACGCGGCCCGAAGACTTTCACCACGGAGAACACAGAGGACACCGAGAAGAACAGAGCATAAGTCTTGTCTCAGTGTCCTCTGTGATCTCGGTGGTGAACATCCTTGCAACTACAAATTGAAAAACTGATTTATGGCGGCGACGGACTGGCCCGCTTGCCGGCGGACGACAAAGGTCCCGGCAAGACCATTTTCCTTCCGTTTGTAATTCCCGGCGAAAAGGTTGAGGCAACACTCACCGAGACGCGTCGCGGATTCGCGCGCGCGCAACTGAATCAGCGTGATCGATGCGTCCGCTGAACGGGTCGAGGCCGGTTGCCCCTACTTCGGTCGCTGCGGAGGTTGCCAGTACCAGCACATCGACTACCCAGCTCAGCTTCGTTACAAGTCGGAGATCCTGCGCGAAACGCTGCGCCGGACGGCAAAGCTCGAATTGCAATGCGAGGTTCAGGTACACGCCGCTGAGCCGTGGCACTATCGCAACCGCACGCGAATGCGCATTCAGACTGCGCCCGAGTTCCAACTGGGCTATCACCGTAACGCTTCGCACCAAATCCTCGCTGTAGAGCAATGCCCGATCAGTTCGCCGCTGATCAATGATGCGATACGCGCCGTGTGGACACTCGGCAACCAGGGCGCCGTTCCTTCCGCCGCGCACGGCATTCAATTCTTCGCTAATCACGACGACCAGCAAATGCTGGTGGAGCTTTACGTAGCGTCCCGGCAGCGATCCACGCGAGTGCCAGCCCTTTGCTGCAGCGCTACATGAAGCTGTGCCGGCGATTCAGGGGGTCGTAGTTTTCGCAAACGCGAATACGGACGACGACTCCCGCCAGTTCGCGCCGCTCACCTCCGTACATGGTGAACAGGGCCATGCCATCGGCGACGGAGAGCTGCGATACCGGGTTGCCGATCACGACTTTCGCGTCAGCGCCGGCTCTTTCTTTCAAACCAATCGCTTCCTGGTAGAGGAGTTGGCGCAAGTCGCCGTGGGCGAACACAAGGGGCGAGCCGCGCTCGATCTGTACGCCGGGGTAGGGCTGTTCACGCTTCCCCTCTGGCTGCGCTTCGATGACGTGCTGGCGGTCGAAGCCTCGCCCACGTCCATCGCTGATCTCCGACAGAACGCTGCAACTAACGTGAAGTCCACGCGCGCGACGACCGAGGCATTCCTCACCGAGCGTGGACCCAAGCTTGCACCTGATCTCATCCTTGTGGATCCTCCCCGCTCCGGGCTGGGCGAAAAGACAGCTCGCGCGCTAGGACGCATGTCCGTGTCGCGTGTGACCTATGTCTCCTGCGATCCGGCGACTCTCGCCCGCGACTTGCGCGTACTGCTAGAATCGGGCTTCAGGGTGGAACAAGCGCACCTGTTCGATCTGTTTCCGCAGACTGCGCACATGGAAACGATCTTGCATCTGTCACGGTAATCCGTATGCGACTCAAGGGCCAAAGCCTCTCAGATTAAGGAGTGCGCGGACGCCGGCCTGAGGGTCGGCTCTACCCAACAATTTATGTACGCGCTCGCTATCATTCGCTACCGCAAGCCGCTGGAGGAAGTTCTCAAGCACACCGACTCGCACCGCGCCTACCTGCAAGGTCTGAAGCAGGAAGGCCTGCTGATTGCGTCAGGGCCGCTGGCTCCGCGCAATGGCGGCGCGCTGCTTTTGCGGGTTCCCGATAACGAAGCGCAAGCGACCCTCGACAGCATCCGCGACAACGACCCGTACACGCGGTTCGGACTCGCGCAATATGAACTGCTGCCCTGGTCAGTCGGCATCGGCGCCGAAGACCTGGACCGCCTCTAGGAGCTCCGCGAGCAGGGCTGCGCGTCCACGTCCCTGCTCGAGCTGTTGAGGATTGGCCTCCCCCGTTGCGAACGGCGCACCGGCTTCCGCCGGCCCGCGCCCGCTGTATTGCGGCGGTAAAGAACCTCTCTTTATCGCGGCGCTGGCCTTTTCCTCCGGCCTCGTTGCCGCAAACTTCCTTTGGCGCTCACCGGCTGTCTGGTTGATCGCGCTTGCCCTCGCAGGTTGTGGAATGCTGACCGTGTGGAAGCGCGCCCCGGAGTTGGCTTATCCGCTCGCACTGATTGCGGTCTTCGCCGCCGGAGCCTTCTACCTTCAGGCATTCGATGCCGCGCAGAAAACTCCGCCCGACTTGCAGGCTTTCGAAACCGGTGAAGGCGAAGTGACCGTCACCGGGCATGTCATGCGTGAAGGATTGCTGCGCGATAGCCCTTACGGCGGCAAGCAGGAGTCAGTCGATATCGAAGCGGAAGAGCTTGCGACCGCTGACCACGCCAGCAACGCGCACGTGGGCATTCGGCTCACCCTCTTCAGCCGCGAGTCCGATGAAGCCGCGGCCGGGCAAAGCGGCGGCGAATCGGCGCTGCCCGTCTACACCTACGGCGAACGGCTGCGTCTGCCGGCGAAGCTGCGCATGCCACGCAACTACGGAAATCCTGGCGCGCTCGATCTGGCCGGGTATCTTGCATCCCAGGGCATTCGCCTGACCGGCTCGGCGCGGGCGGCCCAGGTTGAGATTCTGCCCGGCTTCGAAGGCAGTCGCATCGGCTTGTGGCGCGCTCGTGCGCGGCGCAGCATTCTGGCTCACATTCAAGCACTGTGGCCCGGTGAGAGCGGCGCCCTGATGCAGGCCATGCTGATCGGTGGGCGTGCCTTCTTTGGACGCGAGATCAGGAACGACTTCCAGCGTACCGGGACGTATCACATCCTGGTCGTGTCTGGCATCAACGTCGGCATTCTGGCCTTCGCATTTTTCTGGCTGCTTCGCGAACTTCCCTTCGGTGAAACTGCGGCCACGGTGCTCACGATTCTCGGCTCCTGGGGATACGCGTTTGTAGCCGACCTGGGTTCGCCCATCATTCGCGCAACCATTGTGCTGAATATTTATCTGCTGACGCGACTGCTCTTTCGCGATCGCGCCGGACTGAATGCGCTTGGTGTGGCGGCGCTTGGAATGCTGCTGGTCAACCCGCGAACTCTTTTCGAGGCCAGCTTCCAGCTGACGTTTCTCTCCGTAATTGCCGTTGCCGGAATTGCGGTCCCGGTTCTGCGACGCACCATCTATCCGCTGCAAACCGGGCTACGAAATCTCGATTCCCCCAACTACGACTACAGCCTTCCAACCTTGGCCGCCCAGTTCCGCTCCGACCTGCGCCTGATTCGGGCGCAACTCGGCGATGTCGTAGGCAAACCGATCGCAAACTTCATCACGGTCCGTACCGCATCGACCGTCCTGGCCGCGGCCGAGTTGGTGATCGGGTCAACCATCATCCAGTTCGCGCTCACGCTGCCCATGGCCTGGTATTTCCATCGCGTGACCACGCTCTCGCTGCCGGCCAACGCGCTGGTCATTCCGATCGCAAGCCTGCTCTTGCCCACAGCTGTCGTCGCAGTTGCGTTGTCGTATGTTTCGCAATGGCTGGCCTGGATTCCCGCTCACATCGCTGCTTATTCGCTCGATCTGCTGACCGGAACGGTGCGGCTCTTCGGGCACCTCCGGCTTTCGGACGTGCGAGTCCCCATGCCATCGCTCGCCATGTCCTTGTTCGCCGCCGCTGCCCTTGGCGTCGCGCTGATATTGGCCCGCCGCAAGGCTGCGCTAGCTGCGGTCGGATTATCCACGCTGGCCGTCGCCGCCTTCGCGCTGGTGCTCCTCCCACCCAAGCCGCAGCTGCGCTCCGGAGTGCTGGAGATTACCGCCATCGATGTGGGTCAGGGCGACTCGCTGTTGATTGTTACGCCTGACGGGAAGACGCTGCTGATGGACTCCGGCGGATTGGGAGCCACCTCGCGTTCGGACTTCGACGTGGGCGAAGAAGTCGTGTCGCCCTATCTCTGGTCGCGTGACATTCGCCGCCTCGATGCGGTTGCGATCTCTCACGCCCATTCCGACCACATGGGAGGCATGCGCAGCATCATCGCGAACTTCCGCCCCCGCGAGCTTTGGTATGGAGTCGAATCGCCAAACCCCGAATTCGCCGAGATAGAGAAGACCGCCAGAGATTTCGGGGTGGCGGCGACCGCCCATCACGCCGGCGAGCAGTTCAATTTCGGCGAAGTGAAGATTCGCGTGCTGAACCCGCAGCCGGGCTGGGAGCACCGCGACCACGGAGAAGACGACGAGTCACTGGTGTTGCATCTGCAATACGGCCAGACCTCGGCGCTGCTGGTGGGTGACTCACACCACCGTATCGAGAAATTGATGATCGAGGAAAACCCGCATGCCGACCTGCTGAAGGTCGGACATCACGGCAGCCTGACGTCCAGCTCGCCGGAGTTTCTGGCGGCCGTAAACCCAAGTTTCGCAGTTGTGTCGGCTGGCTTTTACAATCCGTTCCGGCATCCCCGGACGGAGGTAATGGAGCGGTACGCCGCATCGCATATCACGACCTACCGCACCGATCTGGCGGGCGCCGTTTCCTTTTACCTGGACGGAAAGTCAGTTGCCGCTAGACCTGCTCCTCGGTAAGAGCCTCGTCATCCGGCAGGTCAACGCGCGATTCTTTAATCAGGCGCCCTGCCTCTTCGCCCTGTTCCGCACGTACCAGAACAATCACTCCACCAACTCCGGGCAGCACATCCTGGGGCGCGTCAAGGTTCTCGATCACCGCCTCTATGCCGTTGGCTTCCAGCAGGCCGCGCACCACCATGGCCTCGGATTCCTGCTCGGTATCGAACACCTTCACGAGTTGCTCGTTCGGCTCTCCTGCTTCCTTTTGTTCTTGTTCCGGTAGATCGGCCATTTTTCCTCCGCAGTGACTTTAGATGAACCTTAACTCACAACTGGTATATGCAGTGTGGCTCAATTCGCGAATTGAAATTACCTGAATCGGTGTATGATGCAGCCCAACAGTTCAGCGCAACGGTGAGATGGCGTCCAACATCCAATTGTAATCAATGCCGGTTTGCTCAGGCACTTACGCGCCTGATGTCCGGACTTTTGTATTAGAGGACCCCGATGGAGCTATCAGAGCGGAACCAAGCCCCCAAACCGCAGCCTACCCCGAACGAAATGCAGGAGCAGGAAGAGGAACGGCGCAAGCTCCGACGGCTCCAGATCATGATGAACATGGTGATGTCGGTCATCAGTCAGGACCCGGACCTCACCGTGGAAGAGGCATCCGAAATGGCGGCGAATACCAAGCGCGCGGCGCTGGCCATGTTTCCCGACAAAGAGTTCGCCTACGACATCTTATACAAGCCCAGATTGCAGCGGCTGATGGCGGAGCGTTACCGATTGCAATAGGCGCGCCCGCTGGCCGCTTTACCGGCGCCGCAGGCGCTACAATGTCGCCCATGGATTCCCTGTACCTCAGCATCTGGTTCCCGACCTTCCGTGCCAACGAAATGATTCCGCGCACGGTGTCGGTGCTGCGGCAGTTTTTGTTCTCGGAACTGCGCGAAGGGATAACTTACCTCTCCGTCCATCCGGTTGCGTGGAGCGAGCCCACGGTGCTGGAACGGCGCTTCGACCCCGGCGTTTCCCCGGAAGAGGCGGGGGAAGTGGCTCAGGAGTTCGCGAACGATGACTTCGCGCTGGTCTTCGAGGCGTTCTGGGACCTGTGGGTTCCCAACGAGGACGAGCACGGCGAAGCCTGGGTGCAGCGTCCCGTGGCCGTCAGATTCATCGTCAACGGCGTCGCATTCGATGAGGGAACCTACACCGACGACGGACATATCCAGGTCGACTTCGGGCTCGATACGCCGTTCCTGTTCGAAGGTCTCCGCCTCACCTCCGACACCGAAAATCTCATCCGCAACAACGTCGCGAAACTGGTCGCATTTTCTGCCGCAGTGGAGCGGCACTGCGGAATCAGCGGTCGCGTCCTGTGGTCGGAGTCGGAAGATAATCTGGCACAGAAATTGATTGCGAGATTGCAGCAAACGCACTGAGCAGAGCTATCAGCCGTCAGCTGTCAGCTCTCAGCCATTAGACTCCAGTGCGTAGGCTGCCGGCTCTCAGCCGCCAGCTCCCAGCCGCCAGCTCCCAGCCGCCAGCTCCCAGCCGCCAGCTCCCAGCCACCAGCTCCCTATCAGCCACCAGCTCCCAGCCACCAGCTATCAGCCACCAGCTGACTCAGCCACCAGCTCCCAGCCCCAGCTATCAGCCGCCAGCTCCCAGCCGCCAGCCACCAACTCCCAGCCGCCAGCCAACCCCTGCTGTCATCCTGAGCGCAGCGAAGGACCTGCTGTCGCTGCCAGAGCCAGCACACACTCGGCTTGAAAGGGAAATCGCTTTGAAAGGGCATGGCTTCAGCCATGCCGTAAGCCAGCCCCCCATGCGATGGGCTTCAGCCCCTGAGGGACTTCGGTTCAGCTCCTCACATATCGAGCAATCCCAACGTCAGAGCAATTTCTCGCGCCACCGCCTCCGGCGACTTCATGTCGGAATCCACCGTTAGGCCGGCCCTCCTATAAAGTGGCAGCCGCTGCTCATATAGTCGAATAAAAGCTTCGCGATCTTGGGCCAAAGGTCTGACGCCATGCTCACCGCCATCTGGGCAACAACGGCTCATCAGCGTCTCGGGAGAGGCGTCGAGAAAAACCACCAGTGCTCCCTGATCGTGCAGCAGTTGGGCGTTGCCCTCCTGCACGTAGGTCCCTCCGCCGGTCGCCAACACATAGGGACGCGGCCCGGTTGCCAACACCGAACGAAGCTTGGCCGTCTCCATCTCGCGAAACCGCGGCTCTCCATCGCCGGCAAAGATCTCGCGAATCCTGCGCCCCTGCTCGCGCTCGATCTCGGCGTCGAGATCGACAAAACTCCAGCTCAGGAGCAAAGCCAGCGCGCGCCCCACACTGCTCTTGCCGGAGCCCATGAATCCGGTGAGCGCGATTAAAGAGCACCCAGCTCCCGAGCTGCCAAGCACGGTCTATGCCTTCGCCACTCTAGCGCTCTGCAACGACCCCAGCAGTTCAGCACCCGCTCGCTCCGGATCGTCGTAATTGAAGCCGCTCGACAATTGCACGATCGACGCAGCTCCGGCCTGCGCCTTCAACTTGCCAGCCGCGACCGCAGATTCGCTTTGCGAGCACTCAGCTCCCAGCACGAGGTAATCGACCTTCGCCGACAACAGCAGCAGCTTGGCATCGGTCATTCGGCAACTGGAGAGCACCGCATAGCCGTTCTTGCTCAGCAGCGCGCGCACAAAGGCGCAAACGTCGGCAGAACGGTCGACGAAACAGGACCAGCGGACCAGCCGGCGTCTCGGCGCTGCCCGACACCCCAGGTTCCTTCAGGAACGAGACTACGGCCTCCTCTTCCGACTCATAGACCTTGAAAACCGTGGTCAGCTTGGTGGCACGCAAAACGTTCGCGACAAATGGTTGAGGGGTCGACAATCGGAGATCGCCTCCCCGGCTTCGGGTGTGCGACAGATAGCGCACCAGCAGTCCTATGCCCGTACTGTCGAGTTGGCCGACGCCGTCAAGGTCGATCGCCAGGCGGCGAAAATCGCGCAAGCCGCGGTTGATCGACGTCTCCAGCACCGAGCATTCTTCGCCTGCCCCAATGCGTCCATTGCAGCGAATGATGTAGACCGTGCCACAGTGGCGTGCATCCACCGATAGCGACATCGATCCCTCCTGTCGAATGCAGACACTCTATCACCAGCCAGCTTCCACCCGCCTCACAAAACCGGTCTGTCCGGTAGAACGTCACCACATGGGGTGACATGGGGCACAGATTCCCCGCCCACGAAAAGCGCAGCCTAATACCGCGACAGCTCTACGTCTTCTGTCTGGACGATGCTGAGAGGCAAAGTACGGCCCTATTGCCCTTACGCGCGCGATTTTCTCCGCACGCGCTCATTCCGAGCGCCATTGGGAACCTGCATATTCAAAGCGGACTAGCATTTCGAGGCGAATCTCGCCTGCTATGCAGGGTCTCCATCCCAGCTGCCCTCGGGCCGCGCCAGTCTTCCGGCATTCGCCCCTTTTTCTGTCGCACACTTTTTTCTGGAGGCTTTCATGCTTCACCTCGACACCGGTAATACCGGCTTCATGATTCTTTGCACCAGCCTGGTCATGCTGATGACCCCCGGCCTGGCGTTCTTTTACGGCGGGCTGGTGGGACGCAAGAACGTCCTCGCCATCATGATCCAGAGCTTTGTCTCCATGGGCTGGACGACCGTGATCTGGTACCTGTACGGCTATTCGCTGTGCTTCAGCGGCGACTGGCACGGTATCATCGGCAACTTCCATAACGTCTGCCTGCGCGGCATCAATCTCTCCACGCCTTCTGGCCCGAACGACACCGTTCCGGCATATGGTCTTCATCGCGTATCAGATGATGTTTGCCATCATCACTCCCGCGCTCATCTCCGGCGCGTTCACCAACCGCGTGACCTTCAAGGCCTACTGCCTGTTCCTGACGGCGTGGCTGACTTTCGTTTACTTCCCCTTCGTGCACATGGTGTGGGGCGGAGGCATCCTGCAGCGTGGGGCGTGGAGGACTTCGCCGGCGGCATCGTGGTGCACAACATCGCCGGAATGGCGGCGCTGGCCTCCGTTCTTTACGTCGGGCAAGCGGCGCGTGCTGGATCGCGGCCCGCACAGCATTCCGCTGGTGGCGTTGGGAACCGGGCTGCTGTGGTTCGGATGGTACGGATTCAACGCCGGCAGCGAGATGCGCGTGGATTCGGTGACCGGAACGGCGTTCCTGAACACCGACATTGCCGCCTCGTTTGCGGCGGTGGCCTGGCTGATTGTGGCCTGGATTCGAGAACGAAGCCCAAGTTCCTCGGCCTGCTGACCGGCGCGGTTGCCGGACTGGCGACCATCACTCCTGCCGCCGGATATGTCTCGCCTACGACAGCCGTCATCATCGGCGTGGTCTCCGGCGTGGTTTGCTACTTCGCGGTTGAGATGAAGAACAAACTGCACTGGGACGACGCGCTGGATGTGTGGGGCGTCCACGGAGTGGGTGGCTTCCTCGGCATCCTGATGCTGGGACTGTTTCGCCAACAGCGCATTCAATCCTGCCGGCACCAACGGATTGCTGTACGGCAATCCCAGCTTCTTCGTGAAGCAAGTGGTCGCGGTATTGTTCTCGTCTGTCTGGGCGTTCGGCTTCACCTATGCCATGCTGCGGATCATCGACATCTTCACCCCGGTGAAAGTGACGGAGATGAGCGAGGAGATTGGCCTGGATGAATCGCTCCACGGCGAACACGCTTACGAAACCCTCGAAGTGGAGGACCTGTTCAACGGCGATCGTCGCAAGGTTGAACGGGCACATCGAAGAAGCACGAACTGGTCGGCCCCAGGAAGTAGCTATGCCCGGGACGCTTGAGGTCTTCATCCGTTTCTGAGATGAGTGTACTGGCAGGGACGATGATGGCTCGTCCCTGCCGCTCTGTGGCCAGTCTATCCCTGCGACGACGCACGCCCAGCAGCCTCATCGCAACCACCGCAGTCGCGTTAATGTCCGATGCAGGCCGTGAACGAGACCAAACCTGGTGGCAAGGCATCACGGCCAACGGCTTCGCTTCGCTTTCGTACGGCTACAACACCAACCAGCCTGTATGACCGCCTGAACCAGTTTCGCATCTTCGACTTCAACGACAACGAGCCCCAGTTGGACATGGCGCAAATCGTGATCCAGCGCGCCATCGAGAAGCCCAACCAGTTCGGTTTCCGCCTCAACATGATTGCCGGCTCCGGCGTCCCGGAGGTCACCGCCGCTTACGGAATGTTCCGCAACATGGAGACCGGCGTCGCTCATCATTTCGATATCCCTGAGATGTACGTCAGCTACATTGCGCCGCTGGGCAAAGGACTGCGCTTCGATGCCGGCAAGATGGCCAGCCATCTCGGCTCGGAGATCATCGGCGGTTATGACGGCTACAACGACGAGTTCAGCCGCGGATTCATCTTCGGCTTTGGCGTGCCGTTTACCTACACCGGCGTGAAGGCTACCTATGCCTTCACCAGCAAGATCACCGGCATGGTCGTGGTGGTCAACGGATGGGATGAGTTCCAGCGCTACAACCACGGCTATTCCTGGGGCAGCCAGATTACGGTGACTCCCACCAAAACCACGACCCTCTACTTCAACTTCATTCATGGCCCGAGCGTCCAAAGGATACTCGCGACCAGCGTAGCGTGGGCGAAATCGTCGGAAGCTGGAAGACGACTCCGCGGCTGAATCTTGGCTTCGACGCGCTGTATGGCCACGAGGAGAATGGCGTCTGCCTCGGGCACGACGCCATCTGGAAGGGCCTGGCCGGATACGTCAAGTACGGCTTCACGCAGAAATTCTCGCTGGCGTTTCGCGGCGAGGTCTTCAACGATGGCGGGGGCACCCGCACCGGCGTCGACCAGACGCTACAGGGATACACCTTCACGCCGGAATATGACATGGTGGCGAAGCTCTCTGACGTGGCCTCATGGTTGAAGAAGCTGGATGGTAAGTTCGTGATTCGTGGCGACATCCGCTTCGATCGATCGAACCAGGACGTGTTCCTGACCGACAAACCCCAGGTCCTCGTGCCGCACCAAAACACGGTCGCGATCAACCTCATCTACCTGTTCTGAGGCGACACGCCCTCCTTCGAGCCGCGGAACGGCCTCTTGGGCCGCGTTACACCTCAAGCTTTCCCGTTTTCGGCCTCCAGCTTGCGTTAGAATGTGAAATCACTGTATTCACAATTCGCGTTGGCACGGAAGGCGCCGGCCCGGCAACGAGGATGCGCCGGGATACAACCGCGGCTCTGCCGGAGCGAGTCGAAGCAGAGTGGCGGGTTTTCTTCCGGCGTAAATAGGTCAAAAGCGCCCTCATAATATGTCCACTGACGAGTTTCTTACCCAGGGGCGTCCTGCAGAAGTATTGCGGGAAGCGATACTTCGGCACATTCGATATACCCTGGTCCGCCCCACGTCGGAGTTGACTCCCGCCGACTACCTGACCCCGGTATCCCTGGCAGTCCGCGACCGCATCGTCGATCGTTTGATCGACACCGAGCGGCGGTATCGTCACAAAGACCAGAAGCGTCTCTACTACCTGTCGATGGAATTCCTGATGGGGCGCTCGCTGGCCGACAATCTTTCGAACCTGCGGGCCGAAGAACTCTGTCGCGAGGTGCTCTCGGGCTTCGGTGTCAGCCTGGAAGACGTCTTGGACAGCGAGGCTGATGCCGGCCTGGGAAACGGCGGCCTGGGACGTCTCGCCGCCTGCATGCTCGAATCCATGGCGACGCTCGGCATGCCGGGCTTCGGTTATGGCATTGATTACGAATACGGCCTCTTCCGCCAGGAAATTTTCAATGGCTTCCAGCGTGAGAAGCCCGACCGTTGGAAGGCCAACGGCACTCCGTTCCAGATCGAGCACGCGAACGAAGCGGTCGCTATCAATCTCTACGGCAAGGTGGAAAGCCAGCGCGACGACGAAGACAATCTGCAGCAGACCTGGTCCGGCTACAAGACCATGATCGGGGTTCCTGCCGACATGCCGATCGTCGGCTATCTGGGACAAACCGTGAACTGGCTGCGCTTGTTCACCGCCGGCGCTTCGGAGGATTTCGACATCGAGATCTTCAATCGCGGCGACTATGTGCGTGCCATCGAGCAGAAGATCCAGTCAGAGAACATCTCGCGCGTACTGTACCCTTCCGACTCCGTGGTCAACGGCAAAGAGCTGCGCCTGGTGCAGGAGTACTTCCTGGTCGCCTGCGCCATTGGCGACATCATGCGTCACTTCCGCAAGCAGCATGGCGACAAGTTCGAGCTGTTCCCGTCCAAGGTCGCCATCCAGATGAATGACACCCATCCCAGTTTGTCGGTTGCTGAGTTGATGCGCAGCCTGATGGATGACCATGGCCTCGCCTACGAGCAGGCGTGGGAGATCACGCAGCAAACACTGGCCTACACCAACCACACACTGCTGCCTGAAGCGCTGGAGAAGTGGTCGGTACCGCTGCTGGAAAAGGTCCTGCCGCGGCACATGCAGATCATCTTCAACATCAATCACCGCTTCATGCGCGACATGCAGCTGTACTCGTTCCTCGACGCCGACAAACTGCAACGCATGTCCATCATCGAGGAGGGCTACGAGAAGCAGGTGCGCATGGCCAACCTGTGCATCATAGGCAGTCACTCGGTGAATGGCGTCTCTGCCTTGCACACCGACCTGATCAAGACGTCGCTGGTTCCCGAGTTTTATGCGGTGTGGCCGGAGAAGTTCAATAACAAGACCAACGGTGTCGCCCCGCGGCGCTGGCTGATGGAAGCCAACCCCGAGCTGACCGAGCTTATCAGTCAGACGCTCGATGAAAATAAGTGGATCACCAGCCTGGATAAGTTGCGCGAGCTTGAGCGTTGGGCCAAAGATCCGGATTTTCTTGCCGCCTTCAAAGAAGTCAAGCGCCGCAACAAGCTGAAGCTGCAATCGGTCATCCAGAAAGAAACTGGCGTGGTCGTCGATCCCGATTCGATCTTCGACGTGCACATCAAGCGCATTCACGAGTACAAGCGCCAGCTGCTGAACGTGATGCACATCATCAGCGATTACCTGCGCATCGTGGAGCATGGCGAGCTACCGGCCGTCCCGCACACCTACATCTTTGCCGGCAAGGCTGCTCCCGGATACTGGGCGGCCAAGCAGATTATCAAGCTCATCCATAACGTTGCTGACGTGGTGAATAACGACTCCAAGGCGAAGGAGTGGATCAAGGTAACCTTCCTGCCCGACTATCGCGTTTCGCTGGCCGAGCTCATCATGCCGGCGGCAGACCTGAGCGAACAGATTTCCACCGCCGGCACCGAGGCTTCGGGCACCGGCAACATGAAACTTTCCATGAACGGCGCTTTGACCATCGGCACCTGGGACGGCGCCAACATTGAGATTGCCCAGGAAGTCGGTGAGGAGAACATCTACATCTTCGGCTTGCGTGCCGAACAGATTGCGGAGATGAAGGAGAAGGGAACCTACATCCCGCGCGATCTTTATGACGAGCATCCGCCGATCAAAGAGGTGCTCGACGCCATCAATTCCGACCGCTTCTGCGAGAGCGAGCACGGCCTGTTCGGCTGGATCTTCGACGAACTGGTGCATCGCGGCGACAAATATTTCCACCTCGCCGATTTCCTCAGCTACATCGAGACCCACCGTCTCATTGAGCAGGAGTACCTGGCCGAAGAAGTTTGGTGGCAAAAGGCGGTGCTCAACGTGGCGCGCATTGGGAAGTTTTCCAGCGACCGTACCGTGCAGGAATATGCGCGCGACATCTGGCACATTGGGCAGTATGAGAAGAGCTGGCGTCCGGCCAAGGGAGGCGTAACCAAAGCGCCGTCACCGCCCGCCACGAAAGCCAATGGCGAGGCCGCGCCGGTTGCGGAAGTCGAAGTCGCACCTCGATCCGCGACCAACACCCCATTAACTGAGGGTTAGCCCGCCCCTCTCGCGAACCTGCTGAAAACGTGAAAAGCCTCCGCACCCTGCGGAGGCTTATTGATTTCGGGCTAACGTGACCTACCGGTTCGGGGTCATCGGCTGCGGCTCGGGTGCAGGCTTCTGCACTGGCGCAGGCGCGCTCTTCGCTGGTGCCGAGGTCGTCGTTCCTGACAGCACCGATCCGCTGCTGGTGCTGCGGCGGCTGGCGAAGACCGACAGGGTGATGGACGTCAGCATGAAGATCACCGCCGCCCAGGTGGTGGCCTTGCTGAGCACGGTGGCTGCGGTACGGGTGCCGAAAGCGGTCTGGCTGCCCATGCCGCCGAAAGCGGCAGCGATATCGGCACTCTTGCCGCTCTGCAAAAGCACTACGGCGATCAGGAAGATGCAAACCAGGATGTGTAAAACGGTAATCAGAATAGTCATGAACTCAGCTTTCGTCCCAGGGCACGCAGCGCGCGCCTTCACCTATAACTTAATCTCTATACGTTACTGACAGCGAGGTATGGTGCGGACGGTGAGACTTGAACTCACATGCCTCTCGGCGCCACCCCCTCAAGATGGTGTGTCTGCCAATTTCACCACGTCCGCACGCGAGTCCCCCACCCTTGACGAGCGAGGATCAGCCAGAAACGTAGAGGCACCGTAAGTATAACAAACAGCGCCTCCCCGAAGCACGGCCACGCACGCCGCCGCCTTCTACTTCCCAGCCGCTTTTGCCATCTCCTTCACCTTTGCCAGCACCTCCTCGGCGTGGCCGTCGGGCTTCACGCTCTCAAAGACGTGCTCGATGTTGCCGTCCGGGCCGATAAGAAATGTCGTCCTCGCAATCCCCATCACCTTCTTGCCGTACATGTTTTTCTCTTTGACCACGTCAAACTTATGCGCCACTTCTTTGTCGGCATCGGCCAGAAGCGTGTACGGCAGCTCTTCTTTTTCTTTAAACTTCTTCTGAGCGGAAGGTTTGTCGGGAGAGATGCCGAGAACTACCAACCCGGCCTTTTGCAGCTTTGCGTATGCATCGCGGAACCCGCGAGCCTCAATGGTTCAGCCCGGCGTGTTGGCTTTCGGGTAGAAGAACAGCACCACCGTCTTGCCCCGGAACTGTTGTAATGAAACCGGGTTACCGTTTTCGTCGGGCAGAGTGAAATCGGGAGCTTTTTTGTTGGGCATAGTGACTCATCTATACCGTAAATCGCCGCTCTTTGCTATGGCACTGCTGGTCGGCATTTCCTTGTGGTTCAGCTTTCCCGCCCAAGCGCAGCGTCCAGAGCTGCGACGCCCGCAAGAGCAGCAGAGCACCCCGCCCGATACGACTTCGACCAAGAAATCAAAGCGCGGAGCTCGCGCCATAGGTGTCGTAGAGTTCATGGCCGGCGGCGGAATTCGCCTGGTGCCGGTGGCGCTGTGGTACGAAGGCAAGTATTACGATGCGAGTCTGTACGAAGCCAATCCCGAACCCCTCGCGGTGCAGCCGGGGACGGTGTACCAGGCGCTGAACGATGGAGAGCCCGCCGGGACGTTCGTGATAAACATGCCCAAGCTGTCCAACTCCGGATGGATCGGCGATGGCCGCTGGACTCCCCATCGCGCGCTGGACGATCAGCTTGCTGCCGAAGCGGCCAAGCACCCCAAACCTACGGCCAAAGGGAGCAAAGCCATTTTCACCGGCGATGCCGACAACGGCCCTCCGGTTTTGCGCCGCCCCGGCTCAGATCAGAGTTCAACTCAGGCCAAGGCTCCCGAGCAGACGCAGACACCGGCGCCGACTCAAGCACCTCCTGCGGCCCCTGCCTCTTCGCAACCTTCGACAACCGCGTCTACCACAACGTCAGACTCGTCTTCCGGCCGTCCGACCCTGCGCCGGCCCGGCGATGAGCCCGACTCTGCTCCGCCCCCAACTTTGCAACCGGTGAGCAACCAGCCGCAATCCGTGGACGACACTGATCCCGACCGCCCGGTGCTGCGTAAGCCCAGCTCGCCGACCCCTGCGGATTCAGCCGCGAAGCAGCCGACAAGCACTCCTCAATCGGATAACAACGACCCTGACCGCCCAGTGCTAACCCGCGGCAACCAGCCGGCGGCAACGCCAGGCAAAGGCCAGCGTCCCGGTAAAGGGAACGCTGCGCATCGGGATCGAAGTCGAGCGCGAAGGACGCTTCCACCCATTCTCTCGCCGCCATCTCTGACGCCGAGCAAGTTCGAGACCCGCCCCTTGGTGTATACCACGACGCCCGAGCGCCAGCAGGAGTTGGCAGCATCGCTGAAAGCAATGGCTCTGGCGGACATTCGTGCCTACGCCGCCAAGCACCCCACGAGTCCTCAGCTCCCCAGGAACGTCGCCATCAAGGATTACGATCTGCGCTTCTTCGATCTCGACTTCAGCAACTCCGCTACCCTGGTGCTGACCGCGAAGCTGCCCATTCCGACCGCCGGATCGCGGCCGTTCGTTTATTACGCAACCTTCGTCGCCCATCTCGACGTCAACGGCGAACCGGTAAAGGTCTTCAGCTCGGTAACCGACACCACGCACCTTGATGTGTTTCCCCGCCTGGAACTGATCGACGCCCTCGACGCCGATGCCAACGGGCGCGGCGATCTGCTCTTCCGCCAGTACTCCGATGCCGGCATTAACTATGGCTTGTACCGGGTGTTCCCCTACAACATGGAGAAGGTCTTCGAGGGTGGTGCATCGCTGTAATCGGCTTCCCCTGAATGGCGCGATCCTGCTTTACCCAGCGTTAGTTTTCGGATATGCTTGCCGCCATTTTCGAAGGATCGGGGCGAGGTGATCTATGTCTACGAGATGGTTTGGATTTGCTCTGCTGGTAGCTTTGCTCGTGACTTCAGCCGCGGCGCAGAATGACAACGGGATGGCATTCGCTGCCGCCTCCAAGAGCAAGTTTATTAACTTGCCAAACCTGCCAAGCTGCATGACGGTCGCGATTCAGCGTGGCGACCCGTCGAAAGGCCCGTCAGTTCTTCTGCTTAAGTTGCAGGCTGGCTGCACAGTCCCCTGGCACTGGCACACAGTTGGTGAAGGCCTCATGATCGTCAGCGGCACCGGAAAGGCAGAAATGAAGGATGGGCAGCCGGCCGCGATGCAGAAGGGTGACTATGTATATCTGCCAGGGAAAATGGTTCACCAGTTCGTAGCTACAAGTCCAGTGCTGATGTTCGATGTGCCTGACGGAGCTTTCGACATTCACTACGTCGACCAAGCCGGTAACGAGATTCCCTTGGGCGACGCGATCAAGAAAGTGATTGTCATAAAGCCGGCAGCGGCGCCGAAGACTACCGTTTCGCAGTGATAGCGTTTGCGAGAACAGCACGGAGTTCCAGGTGGAACCCCGTGCTTACCATCAAGATACTTCTTCCATTCACTGCAGGTTGACCGTCTCCTGGTACTTGTACAGTGCGCCCGTGGTATCCCACGCCTGGAAGGTCAGTAGGTGGGTTCCGGGCGCTCCCGTAACGCTGCCGCGGATGCTCGGTCCAGTTGAAGTCAGCACTACCTTGTTGTCCAGATAGACCTTCATCGCGGTGATGGTCGCAGTGTTGTACTGGACATCAGCACTCGCGGTGAAAGTAGTCGCTACCACCGCATTTTCCGCAGGCACAATGTCGAAAATGCCAGGTTCGCAGCCGTTCCTGCCGCAGACGTCGGAGGCCCAGTACTCATACACAGTGATGCTCTGCGAGTAGGTTTTCTTGTTGCTGTCGGTGGCAACAACCTTCACCACCACTGGCTTGTTGCCTTCAGCGGTACCGGTACCACTTATGGCATAGAGATTCGGTCCCGAGGAACTACCCGAGAATAGCCCGTTGATATAGAGGCTATAGCTGACGATATTTGGGGCCCCAGTAGCTACTATGGCTATGCCGGACACGGGGAAGTACTCCCCATTGCCGGTGGGACTACAAAGGTTGAAGCCGGACTTCGGCTGGGCACACTGTGGAACCGACCCGCCGACCTCGTTGATGTACTCGGAATACTGGAACAGGTGTCCGTTCTGGTCCCACGCATTCAAGACGATGTGGTGCATACCACTGTACTCTAGCGGATCGCTGTAACCGGGCCAGGACCAGGTCCAGGTAAATGTGTCATAGTTGTCTACCTCATGTTCCTTTACGTTGTCGGCATAAAGAATCATCTTGATGATGGGGAGATCATCCTCTCCCTTGGCTGCGCCCTCAAAATAAACCGGGTTTGTCGGGCTTGAGTTAGCACTCGGGAAAACAGAGTACCGCCCCGGGATTCGAGGGTGGGGCGCAAGTGGCATAAGCTGTGACGGCGAAGCAGCAACTCAGGAAGAGAATTGCCGCAGAAGCAAGGGAGCGTGTCATACAGTCTTCTCCAAAGAGCAGCGAACGCCTCACCAGTAGGCAAGGTTAAGGCCAATTCAAACTAGCCAGGAATCCAGAGAGACTGCTGCTGGTGAGACGACACCCAGCTTTAGAGTTCGTGCCAAGAAATGGCAAGCTGGTACTTAGGTTGGCAATCGGATTTCCACTGGAAGTTCGGCGAGAGTAGCCCTAACTATCGATAATTACAGGTGAGGAACTCTGAATTACTTTAGTGTTCTGCTTTGGCGACCTGTTTTTCTTCTGCCACCTGCTGCACCGTCTTGGTAGTTTTGTCCTTCGCAATCTTCGACCGGCTCTTCACCCCGCACGCCGCCGGTGGATTTGTCATTTCCTTTAAAAAATTGTGGTACGAATACGAGTCCGGTTGCAAAGGCGCCCAGTAGCTTCTCCTGGTGATGAGGGGCAGATGTTGTTCGAGGATCTGGTTTTGCATGATCTTGATCCCGCAATCCAGATTGTTCTTGGGCTGCAGAATAGTTTTGTCAGGGTCGTCCGGCTTCAGGTTCTTGTCTTTTTGCCAATCGAAGTCGCACCCATAGCGTTTCTCATCCCAATAGCTGAGCTGCAACAGACCCTCGCTGCGCACGATCTTGTGGGTTACCGGATCGATTCTCGCCACCACGCGCTCGGCATGACGCACGCGACTCGTCGGCTCGAGGCAGGCTTCCGCTCCCGCCAGCGCCTGGAAGAAGTAGGCCCAGAAGGCCCGCTTGTCTACCTCGCTCATCTCGTAGAAGCGGGGACAGAAGCGGCGAACATCGTGCGGCACCTGCATGGAAAGCATCTCCGGCGGAATGTTCTTCTCGATCACTACGTCCCACTCCGGATTCCACGGTGTTCCGCCCAGCTCTGCTTTCTTCACATCGATCGGCGTGGCGGGAGCTGGTTTTGTAGCTTGTGCGAGGGCCGCGCTCGAAAAGCAAATTGCCGCCAGGAAGCTTGCGAGTAGTATTCGGACGTCCCAGCGGAGTCTCCGAGTACGCAAAGAAAGAGGGCCCAGCCTGCGTAAGAACATGTTTCTCTGACGCTGCTTGCCCCGGTTTCAGTTGCTTTTTCAGCTACTCGCCCGACCAGCTACTCGGGCTGCGGGAAGACTGCGGAGCCTGCGCCGGCACTGCTAAGGTCAAGGTGAACAGCAACTATCGCAATGGTTCAGCCCCATCGTGGGGCAATCCCCAATCGGTGCTGACCCGGCCACCGCCGACCGCACAGCGGAGTTAGCGATACAATACGAGGTCGGCTCGGCGCCCCATCACCGCGTCTGAGCTGCGAATTCGATTACGAAAGCAATCTCAAATCATATGCCGACTGCCACACGCACCAATCCGCTCTCATTCCTGACCGATCAACTCAACGAAATCAAGCAGAAGGGTACGTTCTTTCATCTGCGCGTGCTGCAAGATGAGCAGGCGCCGGTGTGTACCTTCGACGGCAAGCGAGTCATCAATCTCGCTTCCAATAATTATCTCGGCTTGACCACCCATCCCAAGCTGCGCGAAGCGGCGCTCGAAGCTACTCGCAAGTACGGCGTCGGCTCCGGCGCGGTGCGCACCATCGCCGGCACCATGACGCTGCATATGGAGCTGGAAGAGAAGATCGCGCGCTTCAAGAATGTCGAAGCCTGCGTGGTCTTCCAGTCGGGCTTCACTGCCAATGCCGGAACCGTGTCGGCCATCCTGGGCAAAGAAGATTTCATTGTTTCCGATGAGCTGAACCATGCCAGCATCATCGACGGAGCCCGCTTATCACGCGCGAAAATCAAGGTGTTCCGCCACAAAGACGCCGCCCACGCCGAAGAGCTGCTGCACGAAATCAAGGACGAGCCCGGCCACAAGCTGCTCATCACCGATGGCGTGTTCTCCATGGACGGCGACATCGGCCCGCTACCCGCATTGTGCGATGTAGCCGAGAAGTACGGCGCCATCATGATGGTCGATGATGCTCACGCTTCCGGCGTGCTGGGACGCAATGGCCGCGGCACCATCGACCACTTCGGAGTTCACGGCAGGGTTGACGTCCAGGTCGGCACCTTATCGAAAGCCATCGGCTCTTTGGGTGGGTATATCTGTGGCACCCGCGACCTCATTGACTTTCTTTACCATCGCGGCCGTCCGTTCCTGTTCTCCACCTCGCATCCGCCGTCAGTCGCGGCTACTTGCATCGCAGCCTTCGATGTGCTCGAGCAGGAGCCGGAGCGCATGGAGAAGCTGTGGGAGAACACCCGCTACTGGAAGAAAGAACTCGGCGGGTTGGGTTTCAACATCGGCGGCGTCAACACTCCTGCCAGCGAAACGCCGATCACGCCCATCATCATAGGCGACGGCAAGCTCACCATGGACTTCTCGAAGGAGCTATTCAAAGAAGGCGTCTTCGGTACGGGCATCGCCTTCCCAACCGTTCCTGAAGGCAAAGCGCGCATCCGCACCATCATGACCGCTACGCACACCCAGGAGATGCTCGACCAAGCGCTGGAAACGTTGAAGCGCGTGGGCAAAAGGATGGGGATTGTCGGGTAACGGGGAGCCCCGCACATTCGCCATTTTCGAATGTGTGGGATAGATTGCGACGCTCAGGGGGTGCCCTTCGGGCCCGCGTTGCATCTTCCTATTAATTTGTCATCCTGAGCGGAGTGTCCCCATCCCACACTGTGGGATGGGGAACGCAGTCGAAGGACCTGAATTACGCCGCGTGCCCGGGCCCACCGGCACGATGCGCCCCTTCTCGCTGGGCCAGCTCACCGGACTTCTGACAACTTGTTGACCTGCCCGAGACAACTCGCTGAGGATGAATTGATATGGTTCGTCTGCCCTCGGCTCGTGAGGCCGCTGCCCGACCCGTTGCATCACCACCCCACAGCCGCCCTTGGCGAGGAGGAAATATGAACCAATCTAGCCAGTGCTCAAAGATTTTCGGTGCGTTTCTGTATCTGGTAGTCGGGGCCGTAGCTTTATCGGCTCAGACGCTCACCACGTTGCACAGCTTTAACGGAGCAGACGGCAGCAGCCCGTATGCAGGGTTGGTGCAGGTCAGTAATGGTCAACTGACGCCTTCTCTATACGGAACAACCTCCGCTGGCGGCGCCCACGGCGATGGCACCGTCTTCAAAATCACCACCGGGGGCACCCTGACAACGATGTTCAACTTTAATCATGTGGGCATTGTCGATGGCTCCCAGCCCCGTGGTCTGCTCCTGCGGGCCGCAGACGGGGACTTGTACGGAACCACGACCCGTGGCGGCTCCCACAACGCAGGTACTGTCTTCAGAATTTCCATCAGCGGCGGCGTGCCGACGACCCTGCATAATCTGAACTATTCGCCCGACGGTGCACTTCCCTACGCGGGGCTGGTTCAGGCGGCGAACGGAACCTTTTACGGAACAGCTCCCAACGGCGGGGGAGGCGACGGTACGTTTTTCGAAGCAGTTCGTCCGGTCAGCTAACTGCTCTGTACGACTTCGGCGTCAACGGCTCAGCGCCGGTCGCTGGCTTGGTACCGGCGAGCAACGGAAACTTCTACGGCACGGCGTCAACGGGTGGGTTCTATAGCTGTGGCACATTGTTCGAAATTACTCCAAGCGGTGCGTTCACCTTGCTGCACACCTTTGGGGAAGGTGACGGTTGCTACCCGGAGGCAACGCTGGTCCAGGGAATGGATGGATATTTGTACGGAACAACCTCGGCCGGTGGAGCGCATCAGGGCTACAATGCCGGCACTGCCTTCAAGATCAGCCAGAGCGGCACATTCACTTTGCTGCACGTGTTCGACGGAAGCGATGGCGCCGGATCATCAGGCGCACTACTTCAGGCCAGCGATGGGTACTTCTACGGGACCACCTCCGGGGGTGGAGCTTACTCCCAAGGAACCATCTTCAAAATGACCTCCGCTGGTACAGTGACCACACTCTACAGCTTCTGCTCGCAAAGCAATTGTCCCGACGGAGCTAACCCCATCGCGGGACTGGTCCGGGCCAGCGATGGGAACCTATATGGCACAACCTATTCCGGTGGCGCTGGACCAAGGTACCGTTTTCAAGCTTGCGGTAGGGCTGGAGAAATAACTGCTCTCGCAAAATTACCGAGGCCAACCACTGCGTAGACGCGCAGTGGCCTTGCGCCGGGGAGCCCCACCTCATCTGTCCAGTTCGGATGAGTGGGATCGTCGAACTTCGGACCCCCAGGGCGAGGAATGAAATCGGGCACGCGGCGTTGTCCAAACACTTCCCAACACTAAGGAATACGAGCCACAGCAAGAGCACAATCTACCATCCCTGGAAAATATTGCGCGTTTGAGTGGTCGATTGGTTCAGAGGCCTCCGATATGTCTTTTGCTTTGAGCGCGTCGATCTGGCCAACTCCTGGCATATGGAATGCTTCTAATGAACGCGAGGCCGTCAGATGCCCTATCTACGTGTCCATTCGCAACCTCTCCCGATCGACCAGAAACGTGTCATAGCCCAGAAGCTGATTGAAATTACCCTCGATGCCTTTCATCTTCGAGCTGACGAACGCAGTCAGATAACGATTCAGTTCATCTCGCAAACGCCGGCATGCGACAGCGATCCGAAGGATGCTGATATAACGCTCGAAGTTATAGGCCATGATCTAACAGAAGAAAAGAAGGTTGCGTTCACCGAGGAGGCCGCTGGCATAATCACCCACCTGATGCCACGCAAACCGAGGAACCTGATTGCGCGTCTCCTGGGGGCTAAGGTGGACACGCACCGGCAGATCGCTCTTCAATTCCACGAACTCAGTCCGGCAATCAGCGATCCATTCGTCGTGTACCCGCTGCGCCACGCAGCCTAATCCATACCTCCAGTTTTCAGCCGGCGGGTGCCCACTCATTCCTTCGGTTGGAATGAGTGGGATCGACAGACGTTGACCTTCGACGCGCGCTCACGCAGCTCCGTCGTAGGGCAGGACTATCTGGTTGATGCTCTGGTCGGCGCGACATTTAGCGACGATGAGCGTGATGTCGTCGTACTGTTCGTGCGGACTGTAACGACGCACTTCATCGATCACTGCCGAGACCATCAGGTGAGAGGGAAGCTCCCGGTGCAGTCCGAGACAATCCAGCAGGCGTTCCTCACCGAACTCGTCGCCCTCCAGACAGCCCGCCTCCGTTACCCCATCGGTGTAAAGCGCCAGCGTGTCTCCGGCGAACAGACTGGTTTCGCCGATTGAGCATTCCCATCGCGTAAAACGTCCCAGCACAGTGGCCGTGGATTCGAGTCGCTCGACGTTGCCACCTGCACGGACCAGAAGCGCCGGCAGATGTCCGCAGTTGGCATAGCGCAAGCGGCCAGTCTGATCGTTGTATTCCGAAAAGAAGAAGGTCGCGTAGGCGTTCTCGGGCGTGTTTTCGCAGAACAGGCGATTGACCGATTGCATGAGCTGTGCAGGTTCGTCGAGCGCGATGGCGCACTGGCTGCGAAGATTTGCCTGAAGATTCGCCATGAGAAGAGCTGCGGCGATTCCTTTGCCGGCGACATCGCCGATCACCAGGCAAAGTCGTTCTCGAGCTATGGCAAGAAAATCGTAGTAGTCGCCGCCGACTTGCCGAGCCTGATGACAGGTTCCGGCATAGTCCAGAGTCCTGAGCGGCGGCAGGTCTTGAGGAAACAGTCGAGCCTGCACTTGCTTTGCGATCTCGAGTTCCTGGGCAACGCGCCGTTCCGCTTCGGCTCGCTCTGCTGAGGCGCGCCGCTCGGCCTCGATGGCATGGGTCACTTCGTCGAAGCTCACCAGAGAGAATGAATTGCCGTCGAGATCTTTGAAATGAGTGAATACTCCACCCCACACTGGCGCCTCGCTGGCAGTTGAAGTCGCCGTCTGGGTCGACTTGACACGCCTCAGTTTCGGCATGGACAGGAACTTAACCCCGCGCTGCGACCATTCCCGGTAGCGGGCAAGGACATCGTCAGTTACGAAAACTACGTCGGTGGGTCGTCCAATCAACTGATACAGCTTAGAGTCGGCCTTGGGAGCGACGAGCGCGAGCACGGTGTCCCCATCCGGGGGAGCGACGGCCACCCACCGTTCGCCGGACTGAAGCACGGTATCCGCGACCAGGCGAAAGCCGAGTTGGTCCACGTAGAACCGCAGGCTCTGCTCCTGATCGCGGACGAAGACCTTAACGCAGTGAATGCGAAGGATTTGGTCCGGCGATGGCTGGAGAGCGAAGCCACTGGCGGGATTATAAGCCCCGCTCATTCCAGAGGGCGGAGCCTGGCATGACACGATTCGCGCTCCGAAGTGGCACACATTTTCGATTGCCCATCTGAGCAACTGCTCAAACGAGATCTAGTTGTTCGCTATGAAGTGTCGCGTGATCCGCGATTGGCGTTTAACCGCCCTAAGCGCTCTTCAATGCCCGTTCGCGTGACTCAAGAAGAAAACGTCGCCTAGCTCATTCCAATCATCATTCAGCGGTTCACCACCGTAGATGATCATTAGGTTTCTGGAAGCATCGTAGACCGCAGTGTGAGAATCCCGATAAAGACGGGTCGCTCTCAGGAGAATCGGTAGAAAGGTGCTCCACACGGAAGTCCTCACCGGTACCATTTGCATCGGCGAGAAACCACGTATCGTTCGTTATGTAGCCCGCCGCCATCACCACAGGCCACCCCGCCAAAGATCGTCATCTCATTGCTTGGCGGGATCGTATATGGCGCTGCTGAACGATTCTTCCTTTGTGGTGGTCCACCCACAGGAAAAAGTTGCTGCCACACAGGAAGTTCCAGCCCCTCCCATTCGCGTTCTTGAGAACCCAAACGTCATTAAACTCTGTCTCCTCAGCCGTTAGTTCCACCAAAGAGAATCAGTTCGTTGCTCGCCGAATCGTAGACTGCTGGTTTGGCCTGTCGCGCGGGCCCGGGTCCCCCGCCTAGAAGGAGAGAAATTAGGTCCAGGTCTGACGCCCCGCCCAGCCCATTTGCATGAGACAAAAACCCAGTAATCCGCAAGCCAACCTGACCGGAGGGGTTCCCCACCATATATCATCAGACGTATTTGAGATCGGATCATAAGCGCCGGCCGTGTAAACCTCTCATTCCAGGTCTGGTCCCCCCTCCGAACCCCGCCAATCCATGCCGAAGGTCCTCCGTTTCCGTTGGCATTGGTAAGTACCCAAATGTTCATTTAGATATATGTAGTTGTCTAAGTTGAGGGTTTCTCCTCCAAACACGATCATTCGATTGCTTGTCGGGTCATAGCCGGCAAATCGGCCCATCTCTCTACCGGCGGTGTCCCCATGGGGTTAGAGGCCACCCAACTCTGGACGCCCGAAAGAGAGGCCGACGGAAGAAGCCGCCATACATCGTTGTTCGCGAACCGCTGTGAGAATGAATTAAAGCTCGTTCCCCCAAAGATAATCATTTGCCTGCTTGAGGGGTCGAATACAGCGGAGTGCCCTTTACGCGGCAACGGTCCATTCGAAACCCAGTCCTGTGCTGCCGCAACCTGCACGACGGCTGCTACAAGCAGTAGTAAAGACCATCTGGTGCTTTTTCTTTTCACAGGACCTCCCTTGATGGCACCCAATAAAACGACTTGACGGAGCTATTCTGTAACGGACTTCGCAGAGTTTTGCCTAGTTGACACCGGTGGAGAAAACATTATTGTTTGGACCAGAGCCTCCAAAAACGATCATCACGTTTCTTGAAGCATCGTAGACTGCTGTGTGTTGAGCGTCATTGCCTGGACCATCAAGGGGACCCTGATCGTTCCCGGACCAAGTGGGGACTCCTCCAACGCCATTCGCGTATGTGAGAACACAAAACCATGTGCACAACCCGGTACCGCCCTACTATATCCCCACCAAAGATTGTCATCACGTTGTTCGTAACGTCATATATTGCGCTACTGTAAAATCTTACGTCCGGAATTTGACCAATTGCAGAAAAGTTCCTCCCACGCAGGAGGCCCACCGATCCCATTTGCGTTTGTGATAACCCAAACATCGTTGTAAATGCCAAAACGCTGACCGCTAAAGCCAGCGAACAAAATTAGCTCGTTCGTGTTCGGATCATAAACCGCCGTTTGGCCGTACCGCGGGCCCGGCCCGCCTAGTCCCGTGGGCAGTTCAGTCCACGTCGGCGTTCCGCCCAGACCGTTAGCGTTGGAAAGAATCCAATAGTCGTCGAGCGGCGTCGAAGTCTGGCAGTCATAACCGCCATACACCATCAGGGTGTTCGAGCACTGGGATCGTAGACGCCGCCAAAATTCTCCCTGGACTCCGGCGGTCCGCCAAGAGCGGTTAGCTGAGACCAAGTGGCGGGTCCGCCGTGTCCATTGGCATTTGTAAGAATCCAGGAATCATTTACGCAGCCACTTGCGGTTTGGCCTCCGAAGATCACCATTCTGTTGCTTGCAGGATCGATCCTGCGACATGCGAGCCCCTCGCGGGAGGCAATGTACCAATCGTGGGAAGCGAAACCCAGTTCTGGACACCAGAGAGAGACGCCGACGGCAGCAGCCGCCAAACATCCACATCAAGGTTCTGCCCGATGGCGCCGCCTGAACCCCCGAAATGATCATCTGCCTCGTGGATGGGTCGAACACAGCGGAGTGACCATATCGTGGCCGAGGTCCATTCGACGTCCAGCTCTGCGCTGCGGCAAATTGGACGAAAGCTCCAAGCAAGAGCAGTGCAAACAAACTGCTGATAATTTTTTTCATGGGCTTCTCTTTCACGAGCAGGAACACTGTAACGCCGCAAAGTGGGCTTGGTCGACGTTTATCTCGCGAATAGGTGAATCGGGAAATTTGACTTATTCAAAATCTTGTCACTCACATGCAAGCGATAACCTGCAGAGTCCCGAGGCATGGAGATTTTTGAATCTCGGCGTGTTCTCCTGTCCGCGGCGAGAACGTATCATTTACTGCGTAGGCGCGCAGAAAAGCGCCTCTGCGCGCGCGCACCTTGTACTTCTTGTTGTCGGCCAGAATGTCGATCTTGTGGTACTTGCCGTTGAACTGGAAATCCGCCGGCTTGTAGGCGACCGCGTATTGGCTGCGCAACTCTTCCTGAATCTGCGAGAAGGCGTCCGTCATTTCCTGAATCTGGAAGGGGAAGAACGCCCGACCGCCGGTCGCGTCGGCAATGCTCCGATTACTTTGTCGCCGCTCCGTTTCATGCCGCTGATGTTGGTGCAGATGGTGTAGATGATGACTTCGGCGCGGCTGCGCCATCTCCATGGCTTCTTCGCGGGAGACGCGGCTGAGGTTGTCTTCGCCGTCGCTCAGCAGAATGATGGCGCGGCGCGCGGCCGGTCTGCTTCTGTCATAAGCCATGCAGCTTGTCGCGGCAGGCGAAGTAAAGCGCGTCGTACATGGCGGTGCCGCCGCCGGCGCGCACATGCGCACACCCGCCGACAAATGCCTCGGTGCTGTCGGTGAAGTCCTGCGTCACTTCCGGGAGTCGCGTCGAACCCCACCACAAAAGCCTTATCAGTTGGGGCGAATATTGGAGTTCAGAAATTCGATGGCGGCGTCCTGCTCGAACTTGAAGCGGTCACGCA